>NZ_JBNPXX010000013.1:0-1114 GCF_050433085.1 Pseudomonas sp. RC10-4-2 | reverse complement strand
GGCCGAGGCAGCGGTGCGGGACGCCATTCGACGTCCTCGGGTACCAGTTCGGCGCGCAGGTCGTAGCTCACCCCCAGAGGGGCGTCGGCGGACTCTTCCTCCTGGCCGGCATACTGGGTGCCGCGATGGACCACCCGCACCGGCCGCCACCAGGCGTTGAAGTCGGCACGCGGATGACCTTCCAGGGCAAAGGCGTGGCCCGGGATCAGCCGCGGGTCGTCGCCGCTGACCGATGCCACCCGCGCATCGCGCCGGTGCCCTCTGAGGCGGCTTTCGGTGAAAGGCCGGCCGGCGCCGCTCCGCTTGTAGCGACCGGGGTAGTCGTAGCGCTCGTAGGACGAGCCCTGATGCTCGAGCGCCTCGCCAGCGAGATGATGCTCCTGGTCGTAGGTCGGGCGCTTGAAGCTGTAGTCCCGCTGGGTCTGTCGAGCCGTACGAACATTTTCGCTGTAGCGGAAAGAATGAAGCACCGGCTGCGGGTTGTCGCCCTCCGGCTGGGCGCTGAACAGTACCGGGCCGCCGGCGATACGCTCCTGGACGTAGAGCCGGTCGCTGCAGACCAGGGTGTGGCGGTGTTCGTCGAAGCGGAAGTAGTAGACCAGGCCTTCCTCGAAGGCCAGCCGGTCGTGCAGGTAGTGATCGCTGTCGCCGGCCTGCACGCAGTATTCGCGTGGCAGGTGCTCGTGGTAGATACGCTGTTCGTAGTCGAGCACCCGGTGCTCCTTGAGCAGCGCCTGGAGAATCTCCGGAACACTCTTCTCCTGGAAGATCCGCCAGTTGCAGCACAGCTCCAGGCGCGCCAACTGCGGTTCCAGCAGCAGTTCGTAGCGGGTCCGGCGAAAACCCGAGCTGCCCTGGGTGAAGTGGCTGACGATGCCATGGACGTAGCGGGCCGGACGGCCGTCCTGCCAGAGGGTGAAGGTGCCCGGCTGGTCGAGTACCTGCCTGAAATCGATGGCGTTCTTGTCGCTGGCCAGCTTCAGGTTCAGGCGGAAAGGCTCGCAGAGCGCTTCTTCCAGTTCGAACTCGACGACATCGAACGCGAGTTTCCCTTCGCCGACGACGAAGGTGAATTTCAGGTCCCTTTGACGCATGGATCGTTCCTTGTTCCTGG
>NZ_JBNPXX010000012.1:0-3523 GCF_050433085.1 Pseudomonas sp. RC10-4-2 | reverse complement strand
ATGGACGATCTATTGCAACGCGTACGGCGCTGCGAAGCGCTGCAGCAACCCGAATGGGGCGATCCGTCGCGCCTGCGCGACGTGCAGGCGTACCTGCGCGGCAGTCCGGCGCTGATCCGCGCCGGCGACATCCTGGCCCTGCGCGCGACCCTGGCGCGGGTCGCCCGCGGCGAGGCGCTGGTGGTGCAGTGCGGCGACTGCGCCGAGGACATGGACGACCACCATGCCGAGAACGTGGCGCGCAAGGCCGCCGTGCTGGAACTGCTGGCCGGCGCCCTGCGCCTGGCCGGCCGGCGGCCGGTGATCCGCGTCGGGCGCATCGCCGGGCAGTACGCCAAGCCGCGTTCCAAGCCGCACGAGCAGGTCGGCGAGCAGACCCTGCCGGTCTATCGCGGCGACATGGTCAACGGCCGCGAGGCCCATGCCGAGCAGCGCCGGGCCGATCCGCAGCGGATCCTCAAGGGCTACGCGGCGGCGCGCAACATCATGCGCCACCTGGGCTGGGACGCCGCGTCCGGGCAGGAGGCGAATGCCTCGCCGGTCTGGACCAGCCACGAGATGCTGCTGCTCGACTACGAGCTGTCGATGCTGCGCGAGGACGAGCAGCGCCGGGTCTATCTCGGTTCGACCCACTGGCCGTGGATCGGCGAGCGCACCCGCCAGGTCGACGGCGCCCATGTGGCGCTGCTGGCCGAGGTGCTCAACCCGGTGGCCTGCAAGGTCGGTCCGGAGATCGGCCGCGACCAGTTGCTGGCGCTCTGCGAGCGCCTCGACCCGCGCCGCGAGCCGGGGCGCCTGACGCTGATCGCGCGGATGGGCGCGCAGAAGGTCGGCGAGCGCCTGCCGCCGCTGGTGGAGGCGGTGCGCGCGGCCGGGCACCCGGTGATCTGGCTGAGCGACCCGATGCACGGCAACACCATCGTCGCGCCCTGCGGCAACAAGACCCGCCTGGTGCGCAGCATCGCCGAGGAGGTGGCGGCGTTCCGCCTGGCGGTGTCCGGCTCCGGCGGCGTGGCCGCCGGGCTGCACCTGGAGACCACCCCGGACGACGTCACCGAGTGCGTCGCCGATTCCAGCGGCCTGCACCAGGTCAGCCGGCACTACACCAGCCTCTGCGATCCGCGGCTGAACCCCTGGCAGGCGCTCAGCGCGGTGATGGCCTGGTCCGGCGCAGAAGCGATCCCGAGCGCAACCTTCCCCCTGGAGACCGTGGCATGAGCGGCATTCCCGAAATCACCGCCTATCCCTTGCCGACCGCCCAGCAGTTGCCGGCCAACCTGGCGCGCTGGAGCCTGGAGCCGCGGCGCGCGGTGCTGCTGGTGCACGACATGCAGCGCTACTTCCTGCGCCCGCTGCCCGAGAGCCTGCGCGCCGGGCTGGTGGCCAACGCCGCGCGGCTGCGCCGCTGGTGCGTCGAGCAGGGCGTGCAGATCGCCTACACCGCCCAGCCGGGCAGCATGACCGAGGAGCAGCGCGGCCTGCTCAAGGACTTCTGGGGGCCGGGCATGCGCGCCAGTCCGGCCGACCGCGAGGTGGTCGAGGAGCTGGCGCCGGGGCCGGACGACTGGCTGCTGACCAAGTGGCGCTACAGCGCCTTCTTCCACTCCGACCTGCTCCAGCGGATGCGCGCCGCCGGCCGCGACCAGTTGGTGCTGTGCGGCGTATACGCCCACGTCGGGGTGCTGATCTCCACGGTCGACGCCTACTCCAACGACATCCAGCCGTTCCTGGTGGCCGACGCCATCGCCGACTTCAGCGAGGCGCACCACCGCATGGCCCTGGAATACGCCGCCAGCCGCTGCGCGATGGTGGTCACCACCGACGAGGTGCTGGAATGAACGCCCTGCCCACATCGCTGTTGCAGCGCCTGCTCGAACGGCCGGCGCCGTTCGCCTTGCTCTACCGCCCGGAAAGCAATGGCCCGGGCCTGCTCGACGTGATCCGCGGCGAGGCGCTCGAACTGCACGGCCTGGCCGACCTGCCGCTGGACGAGCCCGGCCCGGGCCTGCCGCGCCATGACCTGCTGGCGCTGATTCCCTACCGGCAGATCGCCGAGCGCGGCTTCGAGGCGCTCGACGACGGCACGCCGCTGCTGGCGCTGAAGGTCCTGGAGCAGGAGCTGCTGCCGCTGGAGCAGGCCCTGGCGCTGCTGCCGAACCAGGCGCTGGAACTGAGCGAGGAAGGTTTCGACCTCGACGACGAGGCCTACGCCGAAGTGGTCGGGCGGGTCATCGCCGACGAGATCGGTCGCGGCGAAGGCGCCAACTTCGTGATCAAGCGGCGCTTCCAGGCGCGCATCGACGGCTACGCCACGGCCAGCGCGCTGAGCTTCTTCCGCCAGTTGCTGCTGCGCGAGAAGGGCGCCTACTGGACCTTCATCGTCCACACCGGCGAACGCACCCTGGTCGGCGCCTCGCCCGAGCGACACATCAGCGTGCGCGACGGCCTGGCGGTGATGAACCCGATCAGCGGCACCTACCGCTACCCGCCGGCCGGGCCGAACCTGGCCGAGGTCATGGAATTCCTCGACAACCGCAAGGAAGCCGACGAGCTGTACATGGTGGTGGACGAGGAGCTGAAGATGATGGCGCGGATCTGCGAGGACGGCGGCCGGGTGCTCGGTCCCTACCTCAAGGAGATGGCGCACCTGGCGCACACCGAGTACTTCATCGAGGGCCAGACCAGCCGCGACGTGCGCGAGGTGCTGCGCGAGACGCTGTTCGCCCCGACCGTCACCGGCAGCCCGCTGGAAAGCGCCTGCCGGGTGATCCGCCGCTACGAGCCGCAGGGTCGCGGCTACTACAGCGGGGTGGCGGCGCTGATCGGCGGCGATGGCCAGGGCGGGCGCACGCTGGACTCGGCGATCCTGATCCGCACCGCCGAGATCGAGGGCGACGGCCGCCTGCGCATCGGCGTCGGCTCGACCATCGTGCGTCACTCCGATCCCCTGGGCGAGGCGGCGGAAAGCCGGGCCAAGGCTTCCGGGCTGATCGCCGCGCTGAAGAGCCAGGCGCCGCAGCGCCTGGGCTCGCACCCGCACGTGGTGGCGGCGCTGGCCAGCCGCAACGCGCCGATCGCCGACTTCTGGCTGCGCGGCGCCAGCGAGCGCCAGCAGTTGCAGGCCGACCTGTCCGGACGCGAGGTGCTGATCGTCGATGCCGAGGACACCTTCACCTCGATGATCGCCAAGCAGCTCAAGTCGCTGGGCCTGACGGTGACCGTGCGCGGCTTCCAGGAGCCGTACTCGTTCGACGGCTACGACCTGGTGATCATGGGCCCCGGCCCGGGCAACCCCACCGAGATCGGCCAGCCGAAGATCGGCCACCTGCACCTGGCCATCCGTTCGCTGCTCAGCGAGCGCCGGCCGTTCCTCGCCGTGTGCCTGAGCCACCAGGTGCTGAGCCTGTGCCTGGGCCTGGACCTGCAACGCCGGCAGGAGCCCAACCAGGGCGTGCAGAAACAGATCGACCTGTTCGGCGCCGCCGAGCGCGTCGGCTTCTACAACACCTTCGCCGCGCGCGCC
>NZ_JBNPXX010000011.1:0-54133 GCF_050433085.1 Pseudomonas sp. RC10-4-2 | reverse complement strand
CCGGACTGCGGGTCGCGCGGGATGATCACTTCGTGGTTGAAGCCCTGGACCATCACCTGGTCCTCGTGGCCTTCCTGGTAGGTGTTGCCGACCGAGTCCTCGGTGAAGGCGCCGGCGGTGATCAGGCCCTGCTTGGTGCCGGTGATGGACATGTAGGCGGGGGTTGCCATGGATACGTTCCTTGTCGTTGAAAGTGCCCAGGCGATATGCCGGGGGCATCGGTGCTAGACAAGAACCGTGCCACTAGTCTTGAAAACTCTTTTCCATCAAGGCGTTATTGGGGGAAGCCAAAAATTCGCTGGCGATTCTCATGGGAAGAACACTGAAAATTGCGCAACTTTTTGCACACCGCTTGCAAAAAGTTGCGCATTCTCTCGGAGCCCTTTGGGTGTTTGTTCCCTAGCGTTCTATCCACAGCTTTATCCACCAAAAAGTTGCACAATGGCTTTTGGATTGTGAGGCTGAATGGTCGGAGTATTTTCTGCCTCTGCCCCTATCCAAACAACGCTTCAGCACGCGTAGTCTGATTGTCCAAACGTTCACCAAGCCCAGCCGGTACAAGCTCACCTTTCCACCGTATGCGTGACCTCTCCCTCAGCCGGTATTCCCCCAATGGGGGCGAACCGCCGTTCAAATGCGGGTGGCCGGCTTGAAGTCGGATAGTCTGACCTCAAAACCGGCAAATCGCCGGTTTTGGATCTCCTGCATTGCAGACAAAGGCTCGCTGCGTTCAAGCGCAAATACGGGAATATCCCGCATTTGAAAACCCGGCTTCAAAAGTACGCAAAACGTCCTTTTGACTGCGGACGAAATTCGTCGTCAGTCGGTGTTTTGTGCGTCCGAATTTCGGACGCACAAAATCCCCCAGATTCGGGGTATTACGAGAGTCTCGTAAAACTCTCACTCCAGCCACCGGCTGAAGCCGCCACTACAAAATATTCGTAGTGAACATGCCCTGATTTTTCAGGAGATGATCGCGCGACCGTGGCCGCAATTTTGTGGAGACGGCGACCCCGCTGAGTTACGGCCTCGGGCATTAACGTTGGAGCAACGTTGGCTAACGGTGGACTAACGTTGATCGCGTTACCGGGAAGGGGCGCATTTCAAGTGCGCCCCTTGGCGCGACCAGCGATGGCTCCGAACTGAGCCATGGGCTAACGCGGCGCTATCTCACAACCACCAATGGGGGAAGTGAGGAAATCCCACCTTGCCTGACCAATCGCCAGGGGATCGAACTTACCGGGAGCGACGCAGGCCACCCGGTTGCCCTGCTGGAAATGACGACAGACATTTGAGCTGGCCGGCATAAAAAAGCCCCGCCTGAGCGATTCAGGACGGGGCTTTCCTTTAGGCTTACTGCACCCACCATGCACCCATGAGAGGTGGCTTGTGGCTAATGACTTTTGGTAAGCGCTTGATCTGTATGGCGCATCCGGCGGGATTCGAACCCACGACCCCTGCCTTCGGAGGGCAGTACTCTATCCAGCTGAGCTACGGATGCAACGCCGCGGCTCGCGCGGCAGGCCGCAATCATACGCATCTCGTCGGCGGGAGTCCATTCCATGTGCGTACGTTCGTGATTTCGAACGAAAACGACCGTCCGTCGAGGATGTGCTCAGAAAAGCAGCAGAATTTTCCGACTTTCGTTGATTTTATCGAACGGGTATTGCCCTTTGTCAGTGGTGGCCCTAGGATTCGTTTGAGATTTCAAACGCCCCCAAAGCCACAACAACAGGAGACCGGGGAATTGGCATCAGTTCAGCCGGCCGCGTGCCCCTGGAATGACCTCTTTCTGACCTGCCCGTCGCTCGTCCGGCCTTTCGCGCTGCCGGGCCGCCGTGGTGCCGGCGTGGCGTTTCGTCCGCGATCCCTTTTCCGCACGAGCCTTTCGTATCCTCCCCGACGCCTGCCGGCGGTCGCGTTCGTCCGCGTCCGCCCGTTGCGCATGGTGGCCGGCCGGTAACGGCGACGCCGCTGGCACAGGGCGCAGGAAATGGAACACCGGGGCGCTGGCCCTTTCGAATAACCAGCAGGCAACACTTTCCGGTTACAACCGAACCAGACAACCAGGCACGCGGGGTAGTCGAGGTAGACCCGCTGCTCACGGCATTCCTCGAAGGAGACAGGTCATGCAACTCAAAGATGCCAAGCTGTTCCGTCAACAAGCCTACGTCGATGGCGCCTGGGTGGATGCCGACAACGGCCAGACCATCAAGGTGAACAACCCGGCCACCGGCGAGATCATCGGCAGCGTGCCGAAGATGGGCGCCGCCGAGACCCGCCGCGCCATCGAGGCTGCCGACAAGGCCCTGCCGGCCTGGCGTGCGCTGACCGCCAAGGAGCGCGCCAACAAGCTGCGCCGCTGGTTCGACCTGATGATCGAGAACCAGGACGACCTGGCCCGCCTGATGACCATCGAGCAGGGCAAGCCGCTGGCCGAGGCCAAGGGCGAGATCGCCTACGCCGCCTCCTTCCTCGAATGGTTCGGCGAAGAAGCCAAGCGCATCTACGGCGACACCATTCCCGGCCACCAGCCGGACAAGCGCATCATCGTGATCAAGCAGCCGATCGGCGTGACCGCGGCCATCACGCCGTGGAACTTCCCCTCGGCGATGATCACCCGCAAGGCCGGCCCGGCCCTGGCCGCCGGCTGCACCATGGTGCTCAAGCCTGCTTCGCAGACCCCGTATTCCGCCCTGGCCCTGGCCGAACTGGCAGAGCGCGCCGGCATTCCGAAGGGCGTGTTCAGCGTGGTCACCGGTAGCGCCGGCGAAGTCGGCGGCGAGCTGACCAGCAACCCGATCGTGCGCAAGCTGACCTTCACCGGTTCCACCGAAATCGGCCGCCAACTGATGGCCGAGTGCGCCCAGGACATCAAGAAGGTGTCCCTGGAGCTGGGCGGCAACGCGCCGTTCATCGTGTTCGACGACGCCGACCTGGACGCCGCCGTCGAGGGCGCGCTGATTTCCAAGTACCGCAATAACGGCCAGACCTGCGTCTGCGCCAACCGCCTGTACGTGCAGGACGGCGTGTACGACGCCTTCGTCGACAAGCTGAAGGCCGCCGTGGCCAAGCTGAACATCGGCAACGGCCTGGAAGCCGGCGTGACCACCGGTCCGCTGATCGACGCCAAGGCCGTGGCCAAGGTCGAGGAACACATCGCCGACGCGGTCTCCAAGGGCGCCAAGGTGGTTTCCGGCGGCAAGCCGCACGCCCTCGGCGGCACCTTCTTCGAGCCGACCATCCTGGTCGACGTGCCGAAGAACGCCCTGGTGTCCAAGGACGAGACCTTCGGCCCGCTGGCGCCGGTGTTCCGCTTCAAGGACGAGGCCGAGGTCATCGCCATGTCCAACGACACCGAGTTCGGCCTGGCGTCCTACTTCTACGCCCGCGACCTGGCCCGCGTGTTCCGCGTCGCCGAGCAACTGGAGTACGGCATGGTCGGCATCAACACCGGCCTGATCTCCAACGAAGTGGCGCCGTTCGGCGGCATCAAGGCCTCGGGCCTGGGCCGCGAAGGTTCCAAGTACGGGATCGAGGACTACCTCGAGATCAAGTACCTCTGCCTGGGCGGTATCTGAGCCCGGCGAGGAACGCATCCGGAGGGGCCGGACGGCAGGCAAGAGCTGCGCCGTCCGGTGTCGACGTTGCCGGTGGTGGCACCGGACGAACCGGGAGACGCGGTCGCCGATCGCGAAGCGGCTCCGAGCCCTGGCGGGCCTGCAAGTCCCGAGGCAGTCGATCATCGCATGCTGCCTTGGGGAGCTTCCTTCCCGCCTTCATCCTTTGACCCGGCCGACCCGATGAGCGGCCACTGAGGAAGCCATGAGCAAGACCAACGAATCCCTGCTGAAGCGTCGCCAGGCCGCGGTACCCCGCGGCGTGGGCCAGATCCACCCGGTCGTCGCCGAGCGCGCCGAGAACTCCACCGTCTGGGACGTGGAAGGCCGCGAGTACATCGACTTCGCCGGCGGCATCGCCGTGCTGAACACCGGCCACCTGCATCCGAAGGTGATCGCCGCGGTCCAGGAGCAACTGGGCAAGCTGTCCCACACCTGCTTCCAGGTGCTGGCCTACGAACCCTACATCGAGCTGGCCGAGGAAATCGCCAAGCGCGTGCCGGGCGACTTCCCGAAGAAGACCCTGCTGGTCACCTCCGGCTCCGAAGCCGTGGAGAACGCCGTCAAGATCGCCCGCGCCGCCACCGGCCGCGCTGGCGTGATCGCCTTCACCGGCGCGTACCACGGCCGCACCATGATGACCCTGGGCCTGACCGGCAAGGTGGTCCCGTACTCCGCCGGCATGGGCCTGATGCCGGGCGGCATCTTCCGCGCCCTGGCGCCCTGCGAGCTGCACGGCGTGAGCGAGGACGACTCCATCGCCAGCATCGAGCGCATCTTCAAGAACGATGCCCAGCCCCAGGACATCGCCGCGATCATCATCGAGCCGGTGCAGGGCGAGGGTGGCTTCTACGTCAACTCCAAGTCCTTCATGCAGCGCCTGCGCGCCCTGTGCGACCAGCACGGCATCCTGCTGATCGCCGACGAAGTGCAGACCGGCGCCGGCCGTACCGGCACCTTCTTCGCTACCGAGCAACTGGGCATCGTTCCTGACCTGACCACCTTCGCCAAGTCGGTTGGCGGCGGCTTCCCGATCTCCGGCGTGGCCGGCAAGGCCGAGATCATGGACGCCATTGCGCCCGGCGGCCTGGGCGGCACCTATGCCGGCAGCCCGATCGCCTGCGCCGCGGCACTGGCCGTGCTGAAGGTGTTCGAGGAAGAGAAGCTGTTGGAACGTTCGCAAGCCGTCGGCGAGCGCCTCAAGGCCGGCCTGCGCGAGATCCAGGCCAAGCACAAGGTGATCGGCGACGTTCGTGGCCTGGGTTCGATGGTGGCCATCGAGCTGTTCGAGGGCGGCGATACCCACAAGCCGGCCGCCGAGCTGGTCAGCAAGATCGTCGTCCGTGCGCGCGAGAAGGGCCTGATCCTGCTCTCCTGCGGCACCTACTACAACGTCATCCGCTTCCTCATGCCCGTCACCATCCCCGACGCGCAACTGGAGAAGGGCCTGGCCATCCTGGCCGAGTGCTTCGACGAACTCGCTTAAGCTGCACCGGCAAAGCGATACCCCCGAGGCCCGCGCGTCCGCGCGGGCCTTTCTTTCCGAGGCTTCACGGAAACGGAAGCCTCTTTTTTCTGCCAGGGTTTTCCGCGAAACGCCCGACGAACGGTTTTCGCCTGTTACCCTTGGGCGCCTGGCGCATACGAATCCTCCCGCATTCCTCCGGTCGTTCCGTTCGTGGCGATTAGGACAGGTCCTAGAGGCGCGCCGTGTTCGTCCGTCATACCCTTGTGTGCCCGCGGGCCGTGTCGTGCCCGCCTGTCATGCCTGGTGCGTCCCGCTCGGTTCGCCAGGTTCGAAGAGGAACGCCATGAGTGCCGCGAAAAAGGCCCCCGTCATCCTGATTGCCGACCCGGACCCCTGGAGTCGCGACTTGCTTGGCCAACTGGTCCTCGGCGTGCGTTGCGATGCCCGGCTGGTCCTCTGCGGCGATGGCGGAGAAGCGCTGGCGCATTGCCGGCGCCGGCGCTTCGCGTTGATCCTGGCCGAGCTGAACCTGCCGCAGGTGGATGGCTTCGAGCTGCTGCGCGAAGCGCGCCTGCGCCGCTCGGTCGCCGAGCAGCCGTTCATCCTGATCAGCGACCGCGCCGACCAGGCCAGCGTGCGCGCCGCCGTGGCACTGGCGCCGACCGCCTACCTGGTGAAGCCGTTCCAGGCCGAGAACCTGATGCAACGCCTGCGAGGGTTGTTGCTGAAGGGCGACGAAGTGGTCGCCTGTCCGCTGCCGGAGCGGGACGCGGGCGAGAACCTGGAGGCTTTCCTCGAACGCGCGCGCGACTCCGCGGAGGGGGCGCCGTTGCTGGCCGACGTGCGTGCCGCCAGCGATCGTTGCCTGAGCGCCGAGGAGCATCCGCTGCGCGTGTTGGAGGATGAGTTCGGCCGCGATCCGCAGATCACCGCTGGCCTGATCGCCGCCGCCAACAGCGCCGCCCGGCACGTCGGTCCGGCCTGCCAGACCCTGGGCCAGGCCCTGCGGCGGCTGGGACTCGGGCACAGCCTGAACCTGGTGCTCGGTTTCAGTCTGCAGCGGGCCATCCAGCTCGGCGAGCCGCTGCTGGCCGAGCGCGCCATGCACTTCTGGGATCTTTCGCAACGTTGCGCGGACATCGCCTGGGAACTGGCCGACGCCCTCGGCGCGGACGTCGAGCGCTGCTATACCGCAGGGCTGCTGCATCGCCTGGGCGACCTGGCGCTGCTGCGGACATTGCAGGATTGGTGCGATGGCGGCGGCGCGCTGGACGAGGCGCGGCTCGACGAGCTGCTGGGGCGTTTCGGCGCCAGCTTCGGCTCGGCCCTGCGGGCGCGTTGGCGGCTGCCGCTGGAGCTGCGCCGGCTGATCGCTGCGGCGTACCAGTTCGGTGGCGTGCTTTCCCGCGAAGAGCTGATCCTCAGCCTGGCGACCCAGGCCGCCAGCCTGCCCGAGGACGACGCGGAGCAACTGGCCGAGAGCAAGGCTGCCCGCATGCTCGGCATGGACGGCGAACGACTGGCGAAACTGCTGCAGCCCTGAGCCGTCCTCGCTGGGCTTTTGCAAGGGGCGGCGCCTCCCGTAGGGCGGATAACGCGACGCGTCATGCGCCGCTGGGCATGGGACGCGGTTGCAATCGAGCCTCTGGCCGGGGAGATCGGCACCTACCTGCGCGCCGCCGAGTTGCCGGCCGTGGATGGGCGGAAGCGCGCCTAGCGCCGCAGCTCGGCGCGCAACAGGTCCAACGCCGGGTCGATGTCGTCCCGTTCGATGCAGCCGAAGCCGAAGAGGAAGCCGGCCTGTGCCGGGGTTTCCGCGTAGAAGGGCGGCAGGGTGCCGACCTCCAGGCCTTGCTGGCGCAAATGACGGGCGATGCGCAGCACATCCAGCGGTTCGCGACAGCGCGCCGCGAGGTGGATCCCGGCCACCGCCGGCAGCGCTTCGAGCCAGGGGCTCAGGTCGCCGTGCAGGCGTTCCAGCAGGCGCCCGCGACGCTGGGCGTATTCGCGTTGCAGGCGGCGCGTATGGCGGGCGAAGTCGCCGCGCTGGATGAACAGCGCGAGGGCGCGTTGCTGCAAGGTCTCGCTGTGCCGGTCGACCAGCTTGCGCGCCGCCAGCACCGCTTCGCGCAGGCTTGCCGGCGGCAGCAGGTAGCCGAGGCGCAGCTCGGGGAAGAGGGTCTTGGAAAAGGTCCCGAGGTAGGCCACCTGGCCGTTCCGGTCGAGGCTGCGCAGCGACTCCAGCGAACGCCCGTCGAAGCGGTACTCGCTGTCGTAGTCGTCCTCGATGATCAGCGCCCGGTGGCGCTGCGCCCAGTCCAGCAACTGCAGGCGCCGCTCCAGGCTCATCGGCATGCCCAGCGGGAACTGGTGCGACGGGGTGACGTAGACCAGCTTGGCGTTGTCCGGCAGCAGGTCGACGCGCAGCCCCTCGGCGTCCACCGGCACTCCGCGCACCTCGGCGCCGGTGGCCAGCAGGCTGGCGCGGGCCGGCGGATAACCGGGTTCCTCGACCACCGCCAGGTCGCCGGGGTCGAGCATCACCCGGGCCAGCAGGTCGAGTCCCTGCTGGGCGCCCTGGGTGACCATCAGGGCGTTCCAGTCGCACTGCACGGCGCGGTTGATCGCCAGGTAGCGGGAGATCGCCAGGCGCAGCTCGGGGTCGCCTTCGGTTTCCTTGTAGAACGCCGGCGAGCGCTGTTGCAGGCGTAGCGCCTGGAGCACGCAGGTACGCCAGGTATCGAAGGGAAAGCGGCGCTTGTCGGTCGTGCCGCCGGCGAAGCTGTAGCGGAGCGGTGCTCGCTGGTCCATCAGACCGGACTGCGGTTCGATGCGTGCCCAGCGCGCGGCCGGCCGCAACGGACCGTCGGCGCGCTGCGGCGGCGCTTCCCCGGCGGGCCCGCGGGCGACGAAGGTGCCGCTGCCGACCCGGCCTTCGAGGAAGCCCTCGCTGGCGAGGCGCTCGTAGGCTTCGCTGACGGTCTTGCGCGACACTTCCAGGCGTTCGGCGAGGTAGCGCGTGGCTGGCAGGCGATCGCCGGTGGCCAGGCGACCATGGAGGATCGCGTCGCGCAGCTGGCGATAGAGCTGGCCGACCAGGTCGTGGCGGCCGTCGAGGATCAGTTGCAGTTCCATGGCGAAATTGGCTACCTGGTATTTCTGGTAATTGGCTCTTCGTGGAAGCCAAAGGCAGGCTTAGTGTTACCCCATGCCGCGCCGCTTTCCACTCTCGCGGCTGCCAATCAGCCAAGGAGATTCGCCATGACCACCCGCCTCGAATGGGCCAAAGCCTCCCCCGACGCCTATGCCGCCATGCTCGGCCTGGAAAAGGCCCTGGCCAAGGCCGGCCTGGAGCGCCCGTTGATCGAACTGGTCTACCTGCGCACTTCGCAGATCAACGGTTGCGCCTACTGCGTGAACATGCATGCCAACGACGCGCGCAAGGCCGGCGAGACCGAGCAGCGTCTGCAAGCGCTCTGCGTCTGGCGGGAAACCCCCTACTTCACCCCGCGCGAGCGCGCTGCCCTGGCCTGGACCGAGCAACTCGCCCGCCTCAGCCAGGGGGCGTTGCCGCACGGCCTGCTCGACGAACTGCGCGAGCACTTCGACAACAAGGAGATCGCCGAACTGACCCTGGCGGTCTCGGCCATCAACGCCTGGAACCGCTTCGGCGTCGGCATGGGCATGCAACCGGAATGAGGTGGACGGCGATGAAGGCCAATCGATCAATCGCCTGCCTGCTGCTCGCCGCGCTGCCGACGCTGGCCAGCGCCCATGTTGCGGAGAAGGTGGAAACCCTGCACGACCAGGCCCTGGCCGAGATTCCCGGCCATCGTGGGTTGATGCTGACGGTGTCGTTCAAGCCCGGCCAGGTCTCCGCGCCCCATGTGCATCCCGGCTCGGTGTTCGTCTACGTGCTCGAAGGCACCGTGCAGACGCAACTGGAAGGCGGCCCGGTGGAGACCTACACGGTGGGCCAGAGCTGGTACGAGCCGGCGAACGTGCCGCACCTGCTGGCACGCAATCCCGATCCGATGAAGCCGGCCAAGTTGCTGGTCTGGGAGTTGCTCAAGGAGGGCGACCCGATCCTCAAGCCACTGGAGCGCGGCGCCCACTGAGGCGTCGCTCGTTCGCCCGGAGGAGCGTCCGTCATGAGCGCCAGCCAGGTCATCCGTATTCGCGCGCGCAACGGTCAGTCGGAACGGCTTGGCCTGCGCCTGCAACAACTGGTCGAACCGGGGCTGGAGGCGCCGGGTTGCCTGGAGTACCAGGTGCGCAGGGACGCCCTCGAGCCGGATCTCTGGCTGGTGTGCAGCCAGTGGCGGGAAGCGCAGCAGATGTTCGACTACCTGGCCGGCGGCATCCAGCAGGTATTCGCCGAAGTGCTCTGGCGCTCCCTGGCGGCGAGCCTCGAAGTGCAGGATGACGCAGGCTAGAGCAAACCCAGCTCGGCGCAGACGATCAGTACCTGCTCGCGCAGCCAGAGGTTCGCCGGGTCCTGGTCGGCGGCGCGGCTCCATGACAGGTGCAGGGCGAACGGCGGCAGCCCGGGCGGTGCGAGGCAGGCGTGATGGCGGCCATCGTCGAGCAGTGCATGGATACGCCGTGGCAGCATCAGCACGAAGTCGCTGCCCGACAGCAGTTGCAGGGCGGCGACGTAGCTGTTGGCGCGCGCGGCGACCTCGCGGCTGCGGCCCTGGCGTCGCAGCCACGTGTCCACCAGGTTGGCGTTGCTGGCGTCGAGCGGGGTCGGGAAGACGAAGCGGCGCCGGCAGAACTCGTCCAGTTCCAGGCGCTCGTGGCGCGGCTGGGCACGATCCTGTACGCAGAGCAGCTCGTCGCTGAACAGGGCGAGCGCCTGTAGCTCCGGTGCCGGTCGGTGGTACTCGGGACCGAAGTCGAAGACCAGGTCGACCTGGCCGTCGAGCAATGCTTCGGTGGGCAGTTCGGGACCCAGGCGGCGGATGTCCAGGCCGATCCTCGGGCCGTTGGCGGCGAGCCGTCGCAGGAGTGCCGGAAGGATCAGCAGCTCGACGTATTCCGGCGCGCAGAGGGTAAAGGTCCGCGGCTCGCCACGCGGGTCGAAGCTGCCCTGGGCGGCGTGACAGGCGTTGATGCGGGCGAGCATTTCCTCCACGTGGGGCAGCATGGCGCGACTCTTGTGGGTCGGCTGCATGCCGCCGCGGGTGGCGATGAACAGCTCGTCGTCGAAGGCCTGGCGCAGCTTCTTCAGGCAGTAGCTGACCGTCGACGGACTGAGGTTCAGGTGTTCGGCGACCTCGACGAGGTTCTGTCGTTGGTGGACCTGTAGGAAGACCAGCAGGTCCTGCATGTCGACCTTGCGCAGGCCGTTGGCGATCAGCATCGGGGCGTCCTGACGGCGTCGGGAGCGCCATCAGAACCCGTCCCTTTCCTCAGCGCAAGCTTTCGGCGCCGACGCCTCGCGCCTGCCGCTCGGCGAACAGTGCCGCATAGCGCCGCGGGTCGAAGCGCAGGCCCAGTCCCAGCAGCAGCGCCGCCACCGTGGCCAGCCCGAGCCAGGCGCCGGTGAAGCTGCCGAGGCTGTCGCGCAGCAGCCCGGCGATCCATGGCGAGACCCCGGCGATCAGGTAGCCGGCGCCTTGTACCAGGGCAGCCAGTTGACCGGCGCGTTGCGGCGCGTCGAAGTGGTCGAGGCAGACGATCAAGCCCATGGGGAACAGCCCGCCGATGCCCAGTCCGAGACACAGCGCCCAGAGCAGCGGCAGGCTGGCCGGCGCCCAGGCGAGGCCGAGGAAGCCGGCCAGCATCAGCGCCGTTAGCCCGACCAGCACCGGGCGGCGATCCCGCGAGCGGCTGGCCAGGGCCGGCGCGAGCAACCCGGAGAGCACCTCCATGGCCGTCAGGAAACCGAGCAGCAGCCCGGATTCCTGGGCGCTCCAGCCCTGCTCCAGGTAATAGGGCGCGAGCCAGGCCAGCACGCAGGTGTAGCAGGCCGTGCCGAGGCCGAAGAACAGGACCAGCAGCCAGGTCCGTGGATAGCGCAGGAGGCTCCTGCCCGGCTGCGCGTCGGGCAGGAGCAGGCGGGTGCCGGGTTGCAGCCACCAGGCCAGCAGCGCGAGCGCGGCGAGCGCCGCCCAGGCACCGAGGCCGAGCCGCCAGCCGGCGTGCTCCGCCAGGGTCGGCGCGGCGCTGGCGGACAGCGCCGCGCCAGCCATGATGGCGGTGACGTAGAGCCCCATGCAGAGCGGCGTGCGCGCGCCGAAACGGGCCTTGATCAGGGCCGGCATCAGCGCCTGGATCAGGGCGATGCCGAGACCGGCGAGCATGGCGCTGCCGAGCAGGTCGGGCAGGCCTCGGCTGCCCAGGCGCAGGGCGCTGGCGGCGCCGATCAGCAGCAGGGCGAGGGCCACCGAACGCCACTCGCCGACGCGGCGGGCGATGCCCAGGCCGAAGAACATGCCGAGGCCGAGGGTCAGCACCGGCAGGGCGGTCAGCAGCGAGACGTCGCCGAAGCTGAGCGCGATCTCGCCGCGCATGGCGTTCAGCAGTGGGCCGACGGCGGCCATGGAGGGCCGCAGGTTGAGGCCGACCAGGACGATGGCGGCCATCAGCCAGAGGGTGCGGCCGGGTGGGTTGGCAGTGGGCATGGCGATCTCCTTTCGGGAGCACCATTGCGCCTGCGCCAGGGCGTGGCGGCAAATCAAAATCCGCAGGGCGGATTCGAAAAAATGCGCTGGCCAGGGAGTCGGGGCGGACGCTGGCGCAACGTTGCGAGTCGCGAGGTTATCCGCCCCGTGCGGCGCGTGGCCTCACTCCGCACTCAAGCGCATCAGGCTTTCGCTCAGGGCACGCGCGTGGCGGTCGACGATGATCGGCGCCCAGGGCCTGCCGGAAGCGCTGACCAGCGCGCTGCTCTTGCTGTTCAGGTCGCGCAGGGCCTGGCTCAGGTACTCCCAGCGGTTTTCCAGTTTCTTCAGTCCCGCCGGGTTGGCGCTTTGCGCCACCAGCAGGGCGATGCGCCGGTCGATCAGCGGGACCAGCACGCTCTCGTCCTGGCCGAGATAGTCCCGGGGCTGCTCGCGGGCAGTCTCCAGCCCGCCCAGGTAGGCGCGCGCCAGGTATTGCAGGGACAGGTACTCGACCCGCACCGGCAACTGCCAGAGCGGCAGGGGCTGGCCTGGCGGGGGCGGTGGCACCTGGCGTTCCACCAGGTTGAGGAAGTCACGCAGGGCGCGGCTCAGTTGCTGCGGGTAGCGCCAGGGCAGGTCCTCTTCGCGGGGGCCGTAGGCCGCGCCTTCACGGATGTGCGCCACCAGCGTCTTTTCGTCTTGCCGCAGGAGCACCCCCTCGGGGGCGGCGGCGAGCGCGCGGTCGAGGCTGGCGAGGTCCTTCTCCAGTTGCGCCGCGTGCTGTTCCTGGAAACCCTCGCCGCGCAGCAACAACAGGCTGCCCACCGCGCGACAGGCCTGGACCTGCAGTTGTTGCAGGGCGCGTTGCTGGTCGTCGAGGGCGGCGCGCGCCGGCAGCACCAGCAGCAGGCAGTAAAGACAGAGGACAGCGGGAAGCGCGGGACGGAGCATGGGGAGATCCTGTTGTTGTCGTTATGGATATCCGCACCGAGGGCAGGTGCCCTGCACACGGTAGCCGGCCATGGCGCGCCTGCAAGCGTTCGAAAGTGTGATTCGCGCTCAGCCGTGGGTGGCCGCGCGCAGGCCGGCGAGGTCGAGAATCTCGATGCCGCCGTAGCTGAGCTGGAGGATGCCCTGGGCTTCGAGGTCCTTGAGGATCTGGTTGGTGGTCTGCCGCGACAGCGACAGCATCAATGCCAACTGCTCCTGCGGCAGGTGCAGGACCTGCCGGCTGCGGCTGTTGTCGTAGCCCTCGGCGAGCATCAGCAGGCGCCGCGCCAGGCGTTGTGCGGCCGGCAGCAGGGCCATCTCTTCCAGGGCGATGAATGCCAGGCGCAGCTTGTGGCTCATCAGCAGGGCCACGTCGCGCCAGTAGTGCGGCTCGCGGCGAAGCAGTTCGAGCAGCGCCGCCTGCGGCACCTGGAGTAGCTGGGTGTGGCCTTCGGCGTAGGCGTCGTGGGTGCGCGCCTGGCCGTCGAACAGGGCGATCTCGCCGAACCAGTGCGGCGCTTCCACCAGGATCAGCAGCGCCTCCTTGCCGTTCTCGCTGACCGCGCTGATACGGATCGCGCCCTCGACCACGCAGTACAGTCCGCAGGGCGCGTCGCCGCGGGCGAACAGGCGCTGGCCCGGCGGCAACTGGCGCGGTTGGGCGAGTGCCAGCAGGTGCGTCTGCAAGGCCTCCGGCAAACCCTGGAACCAGCGGCCGGCCTGGAGTTGCGAACGGTAGTCGGTACGCTCGTTCATGTTTGTCGTCTAGCTGACAGAGTGGAAAACCGGGGCGGCGCGATGATGCGAGAACCCTGGCGTGAGACCACAACAATGAAAACCCTAGTCGATCACCTTGCGCAATACGCCGCCTACCACCGCGACCGGCGCAACATCTTCAGCCATTTCATCGGCATTCCGATGATCGTCCTCTCCATCGCCGTGTTGCTGGCGCGGCCGGCGCTGGGGTTCGGCCTGTCTCCGGCGCTGCTGCTGGCGCTCGCCGCGGCGCTGTTCTACCTGCGCCTGGACCTGCGCTTCGGCGTGGCCATGACGGCGCTGCTGGCGCTGACGGTGTGGGGCGCTGCGCAATTGGCGGCGGGGACTACCGCGGCCTGGCTGGGCTGGGGCGTCGGCCTGTTCGTGGTCGGCTGGATCATCCAGTTCGTCGGTCATTACTACGAAGGGCGCAAGCCGGCCTTCGTCGACGATCTCAGCGGGTTGATCGTCGGTCCGCTCTTCGTGCTGGCGGAACTGGCCTTTCTGCTGGGGCTGCGCGGCGACGTGCAGCGCGAGGTCGAGGAGCGCGCCGGCCCGACCTGCATTCGCGAGCACAAGCGGGCGGCGTGAGGCGGTCTCCCGCGAGCGCGGGAGACCGGGGTGGGAGCGTTACTTGCGATCCGCAGCGATGCGCTGGCGGATGTGATCGGCGCGGGCCTGGGAGCCCGGGTGCGAATCGAACATGCTGCTGTCGCCGCCGCCCAGCTTGGCCAGCTTCTCGAAGGCGGTGACCAGGCCCTGGGTGTTCACTCCGCGCTTCTTCAGTAGCTCGTAGGAGAAATCGTCGGCGTCGGATTCCTGGGACTGGGAGAACTGCGCGTTGACCAGCGATTCGGTGAGTTCGCCCAGCTGGGAGCCGGACAGGGCGGCCAGCGCGCCGCTCTTCGAGGCGCCGGCGGCGCCGCGCACCGCGGCGGCCGCGTAGGCGGTCTGGGCGGCCTTGCGGGTGTGGCCGAGGGCGACGTGGCCCATCTCGTGGCCGAGCACGCCTTCGATCTCGTTGTCGCTCATCAGCTCCATCAGCCCGCTGTAGACGCGGATGCAGCCGTTGGCCATGGCCCAGGCGTTGACCTCCTCGGTGAGGTAGACCTTGTAGTTCACCGGCACGCCGTCGATCTGGTCGCCCAGGGCCTTGGCGATCTTGTCCAGGCGCTGGCCGTACTTGCTGTTGGCCGGGGCGATGCGGTTTTGCTGGTCGGACTCGGCGCAGGCCTGGTCGGCGACCTGGCGGACCTCGGCGTCGCTCAGGGTTGCAGCCTTCACCGCCATCATGCCGTGCTGCATGAGGTCCCCCTGGGGCAGGTTCTGGCAGCCGGCCAGGGTGGCGCAGGCGAGGGCCAGGGCGGAAAGGGAAAGACGGGTCTTCATCGTGTGCTCCTTGCGATAGGTGGCGTTCCGTGCCGGACGGGCGTGTTCCGCCCGGTGCCGCGCGCCCGGTGGGGGTCGCGCGGCGGCGGATGATAGCGACTTGTGCCGTTCGTCGGAAGTCCCGCGAAGGCCGCAGGCCCGCCCTGGCGGGTGCGCAACGCGTCCCTGGCGTCAGTGGAAACCGCGCCAGGCGAGGTCGGCGCCGAGCAGCAGGAGACCGACGAAGAAGCAGCGCCTGAACAGCGTCGCGCTGATCCGCTGGCGCAGCCACTGGCCGAGGAGCATCCCGCCCAGCGCCGGGACCAGGGTCAGCAGCGAGGCGCCGAGCATCTGCGGTTCGAGCAGGTCGCCATGCACGCCGAGAGTGACCGCCAGGGCCAGGGTCGAGGCGCTGAACGACAGGCCGAGGGCCTGGACCAGTTCGTCGCGCTGCAATCCTAGGGCTCCCAGGTAGGGCACCGCGGGAATCACGAAAACCCCGGTGACCGCGGTCAGCGCGCCGGTCGCCAGCCCGACCAGCGGGCCGGCCCAGGGCTCGTGGCGTGCCGGCAGGTGCAGCGGGATCGCGGCCAGGCCGAGCAGCGCGTAGGCCGCCAGGGCCAGGCCGAGCACGCCGGTGGCCTGCCTTGGTGCGTCGCCGCCGAGCCATGCGCCGACCAGCAGGGTGCCCACGATCACCCCGAGCAGCAGGCCGGCCAGGCGCTTCATCAAGCCGAGGAAGCGCGGGCCGCAGGCGAGCTGCCAGAGGTTGGTCACCATCGACGGTACGATCAGCAGCGCCGCCGCCTGCATCGGCGGCATGGCCAGGCCGAGCAGGCCCACCGAGACCGTCGGCAGGCCCAGGCCGACCACGCCCTTGACGAAGCCGGCGAGAAGGAAGGTGAGGGCGATCAGTGGGATCAGGGCGTGGAGGTCGACGGACATGCGGGTTCTTCCTTGTCTCGGGCTGGCGCGAACGGGCGATGGCGGCCAGTATCTCTCGTCGTCGACAGGCAATGTTTCATCCGGAGGTGAAGCATGCAATTCAATCCCGGCTTCAGTTCGCTGGCGGCGCTGCTCGCCGATCCCGGCCGCGCGCAGATGATCTGGGCACTGATGGATGGCAGCGCCCGTCCGGCCAGCGAGCTGGCGCTGCTGGCGGGCGTCTCGCCGTCCTCCGCCAGCGGCCACCTGGGACGGCTGGTCGAGGGCGGCGTGCTGAGCCTGGAGGCGCGCGGGCGCAATCGCTTCTATCGCCTGGCCGGGCCGGAAGTGGGACAGGCGGTGGAAGCGCTGGCCAGCGCCTCCCTGGCCCTGCAGCCGCAGCGGCGTAGCCTGCCGCCGAGCCACGGCACGCCGTCGGCGTTGCGCGAGGCGCGGACCTGCTACGACCACCTGGCCGGCGAACTCGCGGTCGGTGTGTTCGCACGGATGCTGGATGCCGGCTGGATCGAGCAGGAGGGCAGGACGCTGCGCCTGAGCGCGACCGGCGAGGCCGGGCTGGCCAGGTTGGGAATCGACCTGGCGGAGGTCCGCCGCCGCCGTCGGCAGTTCGCCTGCGCCTGCCCCGACTGGAGCGAACGCAAGCCGCACCTCGGCGGCGCGCTGGGGGCGGCGTTGCTGGAGGCCTGTCTGCGCCAGGGCTGGTTGCGGCCGCAGGACGGCTCGCGGGCGTTGCAGGTGTCGTCGAAGGGCCGCGCGGGACTGCGCGGCCTGGCGGAGCGCACGGCGGGCTGAACCCGCCGCGGGATCAGAGATTGGCCACCGGCTGGAAGGCCTTCGGCTTGAAGTAGAGGGTCTCGCCGCGGGCCAGGCCGGCCAGGCTGTCGTGGTCCTTCACCACTTCGGCTTCGATCAGTTCGTCCTGGCCGTCGACCTTTAGCGTTACCCGGGTGATCGCCCCCAGCGGACGGATGTCGCGGACCTCGGCGGCGCGGTGCTCGGCCACCTCGGAACGCGACAGCGACACTTCGTGGGGGCGGAACAGCAGGTGCTGGTCGTTGCCCAGTTGCAGGCGGTTGGAGTCGCCGAGGAAGTGGTAGACGAAATCGCTGGCCGGGTTCTCGTAGACCTCGCCGGGCGAGCCGATCTGCTCGATCACGCCCTTGTTCATCACCACGATGCGGTCGGCCACTTCCATCGCTTCTTCCTGGTCGTGGGTGACGAACACCGAGGTCAGGTTGATCTCCTCGTGCAGGCGCGCCAGCCAGCGGCGCAGCTCCTTGCGTACCTTGGCGTCGAGGGCGCCGAAGGGTTCGTCGAGGAGCAGGATCTTCGGCTCCACCGCCAGCGCGCGGGCCAGGGCGATACGCTGCCGCTGGCCGCCGGAGAGTTGCTCTGGATAGCGGTCGGCGAGCCAGTCGAGCTGCACCATGTTGAGCAGCTCGTGGACCTTGGCCTTGATCGCGGACTCGCCCGGCCGCTCGCCCTTGGGCTTCATGCGCAGGCCGAAGGCGACGTTGTCGAACACCGTCATGTGGCGGAACAGCGCGTAGTGCTGGAAGACGAAGCCGACGTTGCGGTCGCGCACGTCGTGCTGCGAGACGTCCTCGCCATGGAACACGATGTTGCCGGCGTCCGGGGTTTCCAGCCCGGCGATGATCCGCAGCAGGGTGGTCTTGCCGCACCCGGAGGGGCCGAGCAGGGCCACCAGCTCGCCGCTCTGGATATCCAGGTTGATGTTGTCCAGGGCCTTGAAGGCGTTGAAGTTCTTGCTGACGTTACGGATTTCGATGCTCATGGTTCATTCCTCGTCAGCATTGCTTTTCAGTCGGGACATGCGGGATTCGCTCCACTGCTTGAGCAGAAGGATGACCAGCGCCATCAGCAGCAACAGGCTGGCGACGCTGAAGGCGGCGACATGGTTGTATTCGTTGTAGAGGATCTCGACGTGCAGCGGCAGGGTGTTGGTGACACCGCGGATATGCCCGGAAACCACCGACACCGCGCCGAACTCGCCCATCGCCCGCGCGGTGCAGAGCACCACGCCGTAGATCAGGCCCCACTTGATGTTCGGCAGGGTCACGTGCCAGAACATCTGCCAGCCGTTGGCGCCGAGCAGGCGGGCGGCTTCCTCCTCCTGGGTGCCCTGCTCCTGCATCAGCGGGATCAGTTCGCGGGCGACGAAGGGCACGGTGACGAAGAGGGTCGCCAGGACGATTCCGGGCACCGCGAAGACGATCTGGATGTCGTGGTCGCTCAGCCATTCGCCGAAGTAGCCCTGGGCGCCGAACAACAGCACGTAGATCAGGCCGGCGATCACCGGCGAGACCGAGAACGGCAGGTCGATCAGGGTCACCAGGATGCTCTTGCCGCGAAACTCGAACTTGCTCACGCACCAGGCGGCGGCGACACCGAACAGCAGGTTGAGCGGCACCGAGATGGCCACCGCGATCAGGGTCAGCTTCAGCGCGGCCAGCGCGTCGGGTTCGAGGATCGCCTCGAAGAAGGTGCCGAAACCCTGCTTCAGCGCCTCGCTCAGGACCACGTAGAGCGGCAGCAGGAGGAACAGGGCGAAGACCAGCCAGGCCAGGACGATCAGGGCCTGGCGGCCGCCGGCGTTGCCGCGGCGGGAGGCGCTGGCGGTGGCAGCGGAAATGCTTGCACTGGACATGGCGCCCTCCTTACGGGGTTTCGATGCGGCGCTGCAGCAGGTTGATCAGCAGCAGCAGGATGAAGGACACCACCAGCATCAGCACGCCGATGGCGGTGGCGCCGGTGTAGTCGTACTGGTCCAGTTTGACCATGATCAGCAGCGGCAGGATCTCGGTCTTCATCGGCATGTTGCCGGCGATGAAGATCACCGAGCCGTATTCGCCGACGCCCCGGGCGAAGGCCAGGGCGAAACCGGTCAGCCAGGCCGGCAGCAGCGCCGGCACGAGGATATGGCGGAACACCTGCAGCGGCCTGGCGCCGAGGCAGGCGGCGGCTTCCTCGACTTCCTTGGGAATGTCGGCGAGCACCGGCTGCACCGTGCGGACCACGAACGGCAGGGTCACGAAAGTCAGCGCCAGGGTGATCCCCAGGGGGGTATAGGCGATCTTGAAGCCGAGGTCGCTGGCGAACTGGCCGACCAGGCCGGCCGGCGCATAGAGCGCGGTGAGGGCGATACCGGCGACGGCGGTGGGTAGGGCGAAGGGCAGGTCGATCATGGCATCGATGATCTTCCGTCCGGGGAATTCGTAGCGCACCAGGACCCAGGCCAGCAGCGTACCGATCAAGCCGTTGAGCACGGCGGCGGCGAGCGCGGTGCCGAAGCTCAGCTTGAGCGCGGCGAGCACCCGCGGCGCGCTGATGATGGCCCAGAATTGCTCCCAGCTTAGCTGGGTGGTCTTGAGGAACATGGCCCCCAGCGGGATCAGGACCAGCAGGCTGAGGTACACCAGGGTGTATCCCAGGGTCAGCCCGAAGCCGGGTATGACCGGGGAAATGCGTCGTGACATGTTCTGTCCTTACTCTGCGTTGGAACGCTTGGTGGCTCTCCCGGTGCCGGTTCCTTCCGGCAGTGGGCCCGGTACGGGACCGGGCCTGCTAGCCCCCTCGCCCGTCCGGGAGAGGGTCTGGGAGAGGGGCCGTGGTTCGGGCGACGGGTCTGCCGTCGCGATCATTGCGCCTGGTAGATCTGGTCGAAGATGCCCCCGTCGTTGAAGAACTTCGGCTGGGCCGTCTTCCAGCCGCCGAAATCGGAGTCGACGGTGACCAGGTTCAGTTTCGGGAACTGCGTGGCGAACTCGGCGGCGACCTTCTGGTTGCGCGGCCGGTAGAAGTTCTGCGCGGCGATGCGCTGGCCTTCCTCGCTGTACAGGTATTGCAGGTAGGCCTCGGCGACCTTGCGGGTGCCTTTCTTCTCGACCACCTTGTCGACCACCGCGACCGGCGGTTCGGCGAGGATGGAGATGGAGGGCACGACGATCTCGAAGTTTTCCCCGCCCTGTTCCTTCTTCGCCAGGAACGCCTCGTTCTCCCAGGCCAGCAGCACGTCGCCGATCTGGTTGTTGACGAAGGTGATGGTCGAGCCGCGGGCGCCGGTGTCGAGTACCGGTACGTGCTTGTACAGCGCCTGCACGTAGTCCTTGGCCTTCTCGTCGCTGCCGTACTGCTTCTTCGCCCAGGCCCAGGCGGCGAGGAAGTTCCAGCGCGCGCCGCCGGAGGTCTTCGGGTTCGGCGTGATGACTTCCACGCCTTCCTTGGTCAGGTCGCCCCAGTCCTTGATTCCCTTGGGGTTGCCCTTGCGCACCAGGAACACGATGGTCGAGGTGTAGGGGGTGCTGTTGTCCGGCAGGCGTGCCTGCCAGTCGGCCGGCAGCAGCTTGCCGAGCTTGTGCAGTTCGTCGATGTCGCCGGCCAGGGCCAGGGTCACCACGTCGGCCTTGAGCCCGTCGATCACCGCGCGGGCCTGCTTGCCGGAGCCGCCGTGGGACTGCTGGACGGTCAGGTCCTCGCCGCCCTGGGCCTTCCAGTGCTTGATGAAGGCCGCGTTGTAGGCCTGGTACAGCTCGCGGGTCGGGTCGTAGGAAACGTTCAGCAGTTGCGTGGCTGCGGCAACCGGGCCGGAGACCAGGGCGCTGGCGAGTGCGGCCAGGGCGAAACGACGAAGGGACATGTGCAGCTCCTAGGTGTGTGCTGTTTCGATTGTTCTAATGGGGTGTTGGCGGAACGACGGGAACACGGGGCGTCAGGCGCGCATTCGCGGCCGACAGCTGCAGTACCGGTGCGGATGGGGTATCGAACGGATGTTCATGGCGAGACGCCTCCGGTGGTCCAGTCGGGTCGTGTGCTTCAGGCCTGCTTGACGGCCGGTTGCTGCAGACGGAATTTTTCCTTGCGCTCGATCTGCACCACCTGGCCGTTGTGCACGGTGATCTCGACGGCGCCGAAGCGCAGGCCGCGCAGGGCACTCTGGATTTCACGCAGGATGGTGGCTTCGTCCTGGCCATCCAGGCTTCTGAGGGTTGCGCTCATGGGTCTCTGCTCCTGTGGCTCGAGGTGCCGCGTTGCTCGACGAAGTGGAGGCGGCGTGAGGCGCATAGTAAGCAGTGGGCAATATTCTTAAAAATATTGTTTAAGAATCTTTATAGGTAAAGTGGTTATAAGACGGCGAAGCGGCCCGGCTTCGCCGCCAGGCTCAGTCTTCCGGCAGCGCCACGGGCGGCAGGTCGAAGCGCAGCGCTTCCGCCGGTTGCGGCCGTCCGTACCAGTAGCCTTGGCCGAAGTCGCAGCCATGTTCGCGCAGGAACAGCGCCTGGTCCTGATGCTCGATGCCCTCGGCAACCACCCGCAGCCCCATGCTTTGCGCCAGGGCAACGATCGCCCGGGCGATCGCGGCGTCGTCCACCGCGCCGGGCAGGCCGGCGACGAAGCCCTGGTCGATCTTCAGCTTGTGCACCGGCAGCCGCTTGAGGCGCATCAGCGAGGAATAGCCGGTGCCGAAGTCGTCGATGGCCAGGTTCACGCCGAGGATACGCAGGCGGCAGAGCAGGTTGAGGGACTGCTCGAAGTCCTCCATCACCGCGCTTTCGGTGACTTCCAGCTCCAGGTAGCGGGGCTCCAGTCCGGACTCTTCCAGGGCATTGGCGATCCTTTCCTCCAGGCCGCCGCGGTTGAACAGCCGGCTGGAGACGTTGACCGCGACGAACTCCAGCTCGACGCCGCGCTGTTGCCACTCGCGCATCTGCCGGCAGGCACGCTTGAGCACCCAGTTGTCCAGCGCGGCGATCAGCCCGCATTCCTCCGCCACCGGGACGAACTCGCCTGGCGGCACCAGGCCGCGCTCGGGATGCTGCCAGCGCACCAGCGACTCGACGCCGACGATCCGCCCGCTGGCCAGGTCGTGCACCGGCTGGTAGTGGACGCGCAGTTCGTCGTGATCCAGCGCATGGCGCAGGGCCGATTCCACCTGGACATGGGCGCGGGCCCGGGCGGTCAGCACGCGGGTGTAGAAGGCGTAGGCGTTACGCCCGCTGTCCTTGGCCTGGAACAGCGCGGCGTCGGCGTGTTGCATCAGGTGGTCGACGTCGCTGGCGTCTTCCGGGTAGAGGCTGACACCGAGGCTTGCGCTGATATAGATCGGCTGGCAGTGGATGTCGAACGGCGCGTTGAAACCGTCGAGGATGCGCTGCGAGAGTCGCGCGACGGCTTCCGGGTCGTCGTTCTCGACGAGGATGGCGAATTCGTCGCCGCCCAGTCGCGACAGCAGGCAGCGCTCGTCGAGCTGGTGTTGCAGGCGCTTGCTGACCTCCTTGAGGAGCATGTCGCCAGTTGTATGGCCGAGGCTGTCGTTGATGTGCTTGAAGTGGTCGAGGTCGATCAGCAGCAGGGCCCCGGCCACCGTCCGGTCCTTGCCGTTCTCCAGCGCCTGCTCGATGCGCTCGCGCAGCAGCACGCGGTTGGGCAGGCCGGTCAGCGAGTCGTGGTGGGCGAGGAAGTCCAGCTCGTTCTCCGAGCGCTTGATGCTGCTCAGGTCGGAGAACACCCCGACGTAGTGGGTCAGCTGGCCCTGGTCGTTGCGCACCACGCGGATGTGCAGCCACTGCGGGTAGATCTCGCCGCTCTTGCGCCGGTTCCAGATTTCTCCGCTCCAGACGTCCTGCTCGCGCAGGGCCAGCCACAGGCGCTGGTAGAACGCCTGGTCCTGGCGGCCGGAGCGGAGGATCGCCGGGGTCTTGCCGAGCACGTCTTCGGAGCGGTAGCCGGTGATGCGCTCGAAGGAAGGGTTGACGTGCACGATCACCGCCTGGGCATCGGTGACCAGAACGCCCTCGCGGGTGCTGTCGAATACCGCCGCGGCCTGGCGCAGGTGGTCTTCCTTGAGCCGTTGCAGGGTGATGTCGCGGGCCACGCCAGTGTAGTGCAGCGGCTTGCCCAGGGCGTCGCGGAGGACCCGGCCGCGCGAGTGGATCCAGCGGTAGTCGCCGTCCTTGTGGCGCAGGCGGTAGATGTGGTCGAGATTGTCGGTCAGGCCCTGCAGGTGGTTGCGGTGGGCCTCCAGCACGGTGGCGTACTCTTCGGGGTGCAGGCGCTTCTTCCAGGTCTCGATGGGGTCGCCGAGTTCCTCCGGAGCGAGGCCGATCAGCGCGGCGTAGCCCGGCGAGACGAACATCCGGTCGGTCACCAGGTCCCAGTCCCAGAGTCCGTCGCGCACCGCTTCCAGGGCGCGGTTCAGGCGCTGCTCGCTGCCGTGCAGTTCGTCGTAGGCCTGGGCCTTGCGGCGGAACTGGCGTACCAGGTAGAGGTACAGGAGCAGGCCGGTTGCGGCGAAGAAGAACAGCCGCTTGGCGGTCATCCAGAACACCAGTTGGTCGTGGTCCTGGACCTGGTTTTGTAACAAATGATCGCTCAGGAACGCCCAGGCGATGGCGATTGCGAGATAAGCCAGGCTCAGGCGAAGGGCACTCAGGCGGGGGCTCATGGGATTTTCAGTGGGCAATTATTGGCCGGGCAGTATAAATGATGGCCATCCGGCCCTGTTCATATCTAAAAGAACGGATGGTAATCCCCAGCCGCTTGGTGATAATGCCCCCAGGTTTTGTCAGACAAGGCCCTCATCACTCCCAAGTCCCCCCGAGGTTCAGTACCGCCTATGTGGTTCAACGGTTTTCTCGACCTGTCGCCGTGGCAACTGGTGGCAGTTACCCTGGTGCTGACGCATATCACCATCGTCAGCGTGACCGTCTACCTGCATCGCTATTCCGCCCACCGTGCACTCGACCTGCACCCCGCGCTGCAGCACTTCTTCCGTTTCTGGTTGTGGTTGACCACAGGGATGAACACGCGCGAATGGACCGCGATCCACCGTAAGCACCATGCCAAGTGCGAGACCGTCGAGGATCCGCACAGCCCGGTGCACAAGGGCCTGTTCACCGTCCTGCGCGCAGGCGCGGAGCTGTACAAGGCCGAGGCGAAGAACCAGGACACCCTGCGCATCTACGGCAAGAACTGCCCGGACGACTGGATCGAGCGCAATCTCTACTCGCGCTTCCCGATCGGCGGCGTGGTGCTGATGGCGCTCATCGACCTGGCCCTGTTCGGCGCCCTTGGCCTGACCGTCTGGGCCGTGCAGATGGTATGGATTCCGTTCTGGGCCGCCGGCGTGGTCAACGGCCTCGGCCACGCGGTCGGCTATCGCAACTTCGAATGCCGCGACGCCGCCACCAACCTGGTGCCCTGGGGCATCCTCATCGGCGGCGAAGAGCTGCACAACAACCACCACACCTACCCGAACTCGGCCAAGCTGTCGGTGAAGAAGTGGGAATTCGACCTGGGCTGGGCCTGGATCAAGCTGTTCAGCTTCCTGCGCCTGGCCAGGGTCGCCCGGGTCGCGCCGATCGCCCATCGGGTCGAGGGCAAGCACAGCCTGGACATGGACACCGCCATGGCGATCCTCAACAACCGCTTCCAGATCATGGCGCAGTACCGCAAGCTGGTGATCGCGCCGCTGGTCAAGCAGGAAGTGGCCAAGGCCGACGAGTCGGTGCGCCACCTGTTCCGCCGCGCCAAGCGCCTGCTGTCGCGCGAGACCAGCCTGCTGCAGGACCGCCACCACGTGCGCATCGACTCGATGCTCGCCCACAGCCAGGCGCTGAAGGTGATCTACGAGAAGCGCCTGGCGTTGCAGCAGATCTGGGCCAAGACCAGCGCCAACGGCCACGACATGCTGGCGGCGATCAAGGACTGGGTGCATGAGGCGGAAGCCAGCGGTATCCAGTCGCTGAAGGAGTTCGCCGCGCAACTGAAGACCTACTCGCTGCGTCCCGCCTGACGCCTGGCGCGCCCTCGCGGGTGCGTCAGCCGCCTCTGCAACGCGCCGGCTCCTGCCGGCGCGTTGCGTTTCGGCGTCGCCAGTGCGACGCCCCGCCGATACTTCTCTTCCTCCGCAAGTCGACTTGCCCGATCCGGGATTCAGCCCGGGCGGCGCCCGGCCTATCTTCGGCGTGCCCAGGCGCCACGCCGGGCGTCACGCAGAACAACAAGAAAAGGAGCGCGGGCGATGTTGCTGGATTACCTGATCATGCTGGTCTACGCCCTGGCCATGCTGGGCCTGGGCTGGTACGGAATGCGCAAGGCGAAGAGCCAGAGCGATTTCCTCGTCGCCGGACGCCGCCTCGGCCCCGGCCTCTACCTGGGAACCATGGCCGCGGTGGTGCTCGGCGGCGCGTCGACCATTGGTACGGTCAAGCTCGGCTACCAGTTCGGCCTGTCCGGCTTGTGGCTGGTGTTCATGCTCGGCCTGGGGATCATCGTCCTCAGCCTGGTGTTCTCGCGGCAGATCGCGCGCCTGCGGGTGTTCACCGTGACCCAGGTGCTGGAGCAGCGCTACCAGGCCTCCTCGCGCCTGATCGGCGGGGTGGTCATGGTCGCCTACGACCTGATGGTGGCGGTCACCGCGACCATCGCCATCGGCTCGGTCACCGAGGTGGTATTCGGCATCCCGCGGATCCCGGCGATCCTCTGCGGTGGCGGGATCGTCATCGTCTATTCGGTGATCGGCGGCATGTGGTCCCTTACGCTGACCGACATCATCCAGTTCGTGATCAAGACCGTCGGTATCTTCCTGGTCCTGCTGCCGTTGTCGATCGACGGCGCCGGTGGCCTGGCGCGCATGCAGGAGGTGCTGCCGGCGGGCTTCTTCGTCCTCGGCCACATCGGCCTGGATACCATCCTCACCTACTTCCTCCTGTACTTCTTCGGCGCGCTGATCGGCCAGGACATCTGGCAGCGGGTGTTCACCGCGCGCAGCGAGACGGTGGTGCGCTACGCCGGGCTTGGCGCCGGCGTCTACTGCATGCTCTACGGCGCCGCCTGCGCGCTGATCGGCGCGGCGGCGCGGGTCCTCCTGCCGGACCTGGCGGTGCCGGAGAACGCCTACGCCGAGATCACCCGCGAGGTACTGGCGCCGGGCCTGCGCGGCCTGGTGGTGGCGGCCGCGCTGTCGGCGATCATGTCCACCGCCAGCGGGTGCCTGCTGGCAGCGGCCACCGTGCTGCAGGAAGACATCTACGCGCGCTTCCTGCGCCCCGGTACCACCAGCGACATCCGTCTGAGCCGTTGCATCACCCTGCTGATGGGCGTGGCGATGCTGGTCCTGGCGTGCCTGGTCAACGATGTCATCGCGGCCCTGAGCATCGCCTACAACCTGCTGGTCGGCGGCCTGCTGGTGCCGATCGTCGGCGCGCTGCTGTGGCGCCGGGCCAGTCCGCAGGGGGCGATCGCCAGCATCGTCGCCGGTTGCCTGGCGGTGATCGCCTGCATGGCCCGCGACGGCCTGCTCGCCAACTCGCCAATCGTCTACGGCCTGCTGGCCAGCCTGGCGACCTTCGTCGCGGTCAGCCTGGCTACCCGTCCTGCCGCCAGCCTGCGAGCCCAGCCGGAATGAACCCACCGCGCCGGGCGGCGCCCGGCGCTTTCTTCCCGCCACACGGAGACGCCCCATGTCGAACGACCATCCGCAGCCCCTCGACGCCGCCGAGATTCCACGCTTCGCCGGCATCCCGACCTTCATGCGCCTGCCGGCGTTCACCGACCCGGCGGCGCTGCAGGTCGGCCTGATCGGCGTGCCCTGGGATGGCGGCACCACCAACCGCGCCGGTGCCCGCCATGGCCCGCGCGAGGTGCGCAACCTGTCCAGCCTGATGCGCAAGGTGCATCACGTCAGCCGCATCGCGCCCTACGACCTGGTGCGGGTCGGCGACCTCGGTGATGCGCCGGTGAATCCCATCGACCTGCTCGATTCGCTGCGCCGCATCGAAGGCTTCTATCGCCAGGTCCATGCCGCCGGTACCCTGCCGCTGTCGGTCGGTGGCGACCACCTGGTGACCCTGCCGATCTTTCGCGCCCTGGGTCGCGAGCGGCCGCTGGGCATGGTGCATTTCGATGCGCATTCCGATACCAACGACCGCTACTTCGGCGACAACCCCTACACCCACGGCACGCCATTCCGCAGGGCCATCGAGGAAGGTCTGCTCGACCCGCTGCGCACGGTGCAGATCGGCATTCGCGGCTCGGTGTATTCGCCGGACGACGACGCTTTCGCCCGCGAGTGCGGCATCCGCGTGATCCACATGGAAGAGTTCGTCGAACTGGGCGTCGAGGCGACCCTGGCCGAAGCCCGGCGGGTGGTGGGCGACGGGCCGACCTATGTGAGTTTCGACGTCGACGTGCTCGACCCGGCCTTCGCGCCTGGCACCGGCACCCCGGAGATCGGCGGCATGACCAGCCTCCAGGCCCAGCAACTGGTCCGCGGCCTGCGCGGGCTGGACCTGGTCGGCGCCGACGTGGTGGAAGTCTCGCCGCCGTTCGATGTCGGCGGCGCCACGGCGCTGGTGGGGGCGACCATGATGTTCGAACTGCTCTGCCTGCTTGCCGAGTCGGCCGCGCGAAGCGCCTGACGGCGTTCCGCCGGCCTGGCTTTGGCGCTATAACGAAGGCGGACCGAACGCCATGGGGGCGGGAATGCTGGGCAACCTCAACGACATCGACCTGCGCATGCTGCGCACCTTCTGCGCCATCGTCGAGGCCGGCGGCTTCACTGCCGCCCAGGCGCGCCTGAACACCAGCCTGTCGCGCCTGAGCGTGCTGGTGCGCGACTTGGAGGTGCGCCTGGGCTATTCCCTGTGCCGGCGCGGCAACGGCGGTTTCCAGTTGACCGAGGAGGGGCAGGAGCTCTACGACGCCGCGCTCGGCCTGTTCAGCGACATCGCCCGTTTCCGCGAGCAGGTCCGCGGCCTCGGCGGGCGCGATCGCGAGGCGTTGCACCTGGGCTGCGTCGATGGCGTCATCGGCCAGCATTGCCTGCCGTTGCCGCTGGCCATCCGGCTGTTTCGCCAGCGCGCCCCGGAGGTGCTGCTCAAGCTGCACACGCGGCGTCCCGACGAACTCGAGCACGCGGTGCTGGAAGAGCGCCTGCAACTGGCGGTGGGGGCCTTTCACCACCGGTTGTCCGGGCTCTACTACCAACCCCTGTTCCGCGAGGAGCAGAACCTCTATTGCGGCAGCGCGCACCCCTTCTTCGCCCGGGCGGACGACGAGCCGACACTGGACGAGATCTGCGCCGCCGACTATGTCGGCCGCGGCTACATGGCGGAAAACCATCGCCCGCACGACCTGCGCTTCAACCAGGGGACCGACGCCTACACCATGGAGGCCATCGCTACCCTGGTCTTCAGCGGCACCTACATCGGCTACCTGCCGACGCACTATGCCGCCACCTGGGTCGCCGAAGGGCGCATGCGGGCGATCCGGCCACGGCAACTGGCCTACGACTCGGAATTCCATTGCATTACCCGTCAGGGACACGAAGAACGACCGACCCTGACCCTGTTCCTGCGCTCGCTGTTCGAGGCGCAGAAACAACTGGGCGTGCAGGCTCCGGCGAATACGAACGGCATCGCTCGGCAATTGTGATCAAGCGCACTGGCTGGAGCCTTTCCCTGCCGTTCGGCGGGCATTTCTGTATCGCCGCGACCCCTGCGCTAAGTTGGCGGTCGAACCCGTTCCGCGAGCAGAGCGACGATCCATGGACGACCTAACCGGCATTCCCGAAGACCCGCAGGAGGCCGCGCTGGCCTTGCTGCACAGCCGTGCCGAAGTGGCCCGGCTGAAGGAGCGCGAGCAACTCTTCAGCGCCTTGCTGGCCAGCGTCAACTCGGTGCTCTGGGCCTACGACTGGCAGAACCGGCGAATGGTCTACGTCAGTCCCGCCTACGAGAAAATCTTCGGCCGTTCCGCGGCGCTGCTGCTGGCGGACTACGAGGAATGGCGCAACAGCATCTACCCGGACGACCTCGACTACGCCGACAGCAGCCTGCTGCAGGTGCTCGAACGTGGCGCCGTGGAACAACGCGAATACCGCATCGTGCGTGGCGACGGCGAGGTCCGCTGGCTCAACGACAAGTGCTTCGTCAGCCGCCAGGGCGAGGCGGGACTGCCGCTGATGGTGGTGGGCATCGCCGAGGACATCACCGACAAGAAGCACATGGAGAGCGAGCTGCAACGGCTGGCCACCACCGACGTGCTGACCCAGAGCAGCAACCGTCGCTATTTCTTCGACAGTGCCGAGGCGGCCTTCAAGGAGTGTCGCCGCGAGGGGATACCGTTGGCGTTCCTGCTGCTGGACGTCGATGACTTCAAGAAGATCAACGACCGCTTCGGCCACCAGGTCGGCGACCAGGTCCTCCAGCGTATCGCCCAGAGCGGCAGTGCCGCGCTGCGCCGTGGCGACCTGTTCGGGCGGATCGGCGGCGAGGAGTTCGCCGTGCTGCTGCCCGGCTGCGACGAGCAGACCGCGCGACAGATCGGCGAACGCCTGCAGCGCGAGGTGCAACGCCTGCGCTTCCAGGAGGGCGAGCACAGCTTCGGGATCACCGTCAGCCAGGGCCTGACGGTCCTCCAGGCCGATGACGAGGGACTCGGTGCCCTCTACAGCCGGGCCGACGCCGCGATGTACTCGGCCAAGCGCCAGGGCAAGGACTGCATCGTCGTGGGCTGACCACTGGGCAAACGTTTCCGTTTTGTCGACGGCGCCACGGAATACCTCTTTGGGGAGGCGACCGGCAGGTCGCGGCTGCGGTACAATATTCCTTAAAGCTATTAAATATGAATAATTAATTCTTTTTAGGTTTATTGCGGATATTTTACTGTTTATTACCCACGCGCTATAAAGCGCGGGAAATAACGATTTCTGAAACGTGGCGGTAACTCGCCAGAAAGGAAGCTGTAATAGGCGGTTTTCTGCCGACACCCTTCGGCCCGTCAGCCGGGAGAAGGGCAGGAAGCCCGAGAGGACGCGAAGGCGGAGCCCGATGGAAAGATTGGCTTACAAATTGCCTTCACTGGCGGTGGGTCGAGACACCCGCCGCACAATAACAAGACACGAGTACGCCCATGCACACGCTTCCGTTCGCTGCCTCCCTGCCTGCTTGCCTGCCCCGTCGTTCCATCGTCGCGGGTTGCGCCGTTTCCTGATCCATCGAATGCCGAGTTTCGCGCGCGCCATCTTCCGGGATGGTACGGCGCTCAGTGTTTCAACGACCGGTCGGGCCCACGCGTTCCACTTCCCCCGACCGGAAGACAATTAGCAATACCAATGGGGAAAAGACCAATGAAGAGTCGCAAGATCAACAAGTCACGACTGGCCCTGGCCATCACTGCCGGTACCCTCGGTGCCCTGGCGCAACAGGCGGTCGCCGCCGGTTTCATCGAGGACAGCAAGGCATCGCTGACCCTGCGCAACTTCTACATCAATACCGACAACCGCAATGGCACCGCCTCGCCGAGCAAGCAGGAAGAGTGGGGCCAGGGCTTCATCCTGAATTACCAGTCGGGCTTCACCCAGGGCACCGTCGGCTTCGGCGTCGACGCGCTGGGCCTGCTCGGCGTGCGCCTGGACGGCGGCGGCCGTGCCGGCAAGAGCGGCCTGGACCGCCAGCCGGGCACCGTGTTCCCGCTGGAAAGCAACGGCGAGCCGGTGCACGACTTCGCCAGCCTGGGCCTGACCGCCAAGGCCAAGGTGTCCAACACCGAGTTCCGCTACGGCACCCTGCAGCCGAAGCTGCCGGTGGTCACCTACAACGACGGCCGCCTGCTGCCGGTCACCTTCGAGGGCGGCCAGGTCACCTCGACCGACCTCAAGGACTTCACCCTGGTTGCCGGCCAACTGGAGCACTCCAAGGGCCGTAACTCCACCGACAACCGCAGCCTGAGCATCGCCGGCGCCAACGGCAGCAGCGCCAGTTCGCGCGACAGCAACAAGTTCTACTACGCGGGTGGCGACTACAAGGTCAACAAGGACCTGACCCTGCAGTACTACTACGGCAACCTGGACGACTTCTACAAGCAGCACTTCCTCGGCCTGATCCACAACTGGCAGATTGGCCCGGGCGTCCTGAAGACCGACCTGCGCGCCTTCGACAGCAGCTCCGACGGCAAGAACGGCAGCCGTTCCGGCCGTGCCGACGGCTACGTCAGCAGCGGCTACTACGGCAGCGGCGTGACCAAGGGCGAAGTCGACAACCGCGCCTTCAGCGGCCTCTTCACCTATACCGTCAGCGGCCACAGCATCGGCGCCGGCTACCAGATCCTCAACGGCGACAGTGACTTCCCGTTCCTGAACCGTGGCGATGGCGAAGGTTCTACCGCGTACCTGATCACCGACGTGCAGATCGGCAAGTTCCAGCGTGCCGGCGAGCGCACCTGGCAGGTCCGCTACGGCTACGACTTCGCCACCGTCGGCGTGCCGGGCCTGACCTTCAACACCATTTACCTGAGCGGCGACAAGATCAAGACCGCCCGCGGCGACCAGAGCGAGTGGGAACGCGATATCTCCCTGGCCTACGTGATCCCGGACGGCACCTTCAAGGGCCTGGGCTTCACCTGGAAGAACGCCTCCTTCCGCAGCGGCCTGCCGGCTGCCGGTTCGAGCAACAACCAGCGCGACCAGGACGAGAACCGCCTGATCGTCAGCTACACCCTGCCGCTGCTGTAAGCTCCGGCCGGACAGGAAAAAGCCCGCGGCCTCCAGGAGGACGCGGGCTTTTTTCATTCACGGCGCCACTCGGCGTGCCGGGCCGGCCAGGGCGAACAGCGCCGCGGCTGGCCATCCGCCCTGCGGGATGCCCGTCAGGCCTTGCGCGGCGCCGGTTGCTGCTGGGTGATGCAATGGATGTTGCCGCCGCCGAGGAGGATCTCGCGCCCCGGGACCATCACCACCTCGTGCTCGGGGAACACGCGCTGGAGGATCGCCCTGGCCTCGGCGTCCTTGGGATCGTCGAAGCTCGGCGCGATGATGCCGCCGTTGACGATCAGGAAGTTCACGTAGGAGCCGGCCAGGCGAATGGAGGGATCGCGCGGCTGGCTGCCCTCGACGATATCCACGCCGTCGCACTCTTCCTGGGTCGCGTACAGCGGGCCGGGGATCGGCATCTTGTGTACCACCAGCTTGCGTCCCTTGGCGTCGCGGCTTTCTTCCAGCACGCGGAGGGCGGCCTGGCAGCGCAGGTAGTTCGGGTCGTCCTGGTCGTCGGTCCAGGCCAGCAGCACCTCGCCGGGACGCACGTAGCAGCAGAAGTTGTCGACGTGGCCGTCGGTCTCGTCGTTGTAGAGGCCGTTCGGCAGCCAGATGATGCTCTCCACCGCAAGGTAGTCGCGCAGGGTCCGCTCGATCTCCGCCTGGCTCAGGTGCGGGTTGCGGTTGTGGTTGAGCAGGCATTCCTCGGTGGTGATCAGCGTGCCTTCGCCGTCGACGTGGATCGAGCCGCCCTCGAGGACGAAGTCGTCGGTGCGGTAGCGGGCGCGCCGTTCGATCTCGAGGATCTTGCGTGCCACCTGGTCGTCGCGCTGCCAGGGGAAGTACAGGCCGCCTTCGAAGCCGCCCCAGGCGTTGAAGCCCCAGTCGACGCCGCGTACATCGCCCTTGTCGTCGATGACGAAGGTCGGGCCGGTGTCGCGGACCCAGGCATCGTCGCTGCTGATTTCCACGACGCGGATGTTGCCGTCGTCGAGGCGTGCGCGCGCGTTCTCGTACTGCCCGGCGCTGGCGCAGACGGTGACCGGCTCGAAGCGCGCGATGGCCTTGGCCACCGCGGCGAAGGCCGCCTGGGCCGGCTTGCCGCCGTTGCGCCAGTTGTCCGGGCGTTCCGGCCAGACCATCCAGGTCTGCTCGTGGGGTTCCCATTCGGCGGGCATGCGGAAGCCGTCGGCGCGTGGGGTGCTGGTCGGGTTGCTCATCGCTGCTCCTGAAATCGTTGCTATGCGCGGCGGACGCCGGCGCGGAATGCGCGGGGCGTCCCCGCGCGGATCGTTTCCCGAGGCCTCAGGACTCCAGCGAACCGTCCAGGGTCTTCAGCGGACCGTAGAGGTTCGGCCGGCGGTCGCGGAACACGCCCCAGGCGCTGCGGGTGCGCTCCAGCGCATCGAGGTCGAAGGTGTGGACAAGGATACCTTCCTCGGTGCGGTTCAGCTCCTCGACTTTCTCGCCGAACGGGTCGGCGATGAACGAAGAACCATAGAAGGTGATGTCGTAGCCATCCTGCTCCTCGCGGCCGATGCGGTTGGAAGCCACCAGCGGCATCAGGTTGGCTCCGGCATGGCCTTGCTGCACGCGCTGCCAGTGATCGCGCGAGCTGATGCTGGCGTCGTGCGGTTCGCTACCGATGGCGGTCGGGTAGAACAGGAGTTCCGCGCCGAGCAAGGCCATGCTGCGCGCCGATTCGGGGAACCACTGGTCCCAGCAGATACCGACGCCGATCCGTGCGTAGCGGGTCTGCCAGACCTTGAAGCCGGTGTCGCCCGGATTGAAGTAGTACTTCTCGTGGTAGCCCGGGCCGTCCGGGATGTGGCTCTTGCGGTAGACCCCGAGGTTGCCGCCATCGGCGTCGATGACCGCGATGCTGTTGAAGCGGGCGCGCCCGGCGCGTTCGAAGAAGCTGATCGGCAATACCACCTGCAACTCCCGGGCGAGGGCCTGGAAGTGGGCGATGGCGGCGTTCTCCTCGACCGTGGTGGCCAGCTGCAGGTAGTCCGGGTTCGGCTTCTGGCAGAAGTAGGGGGTCTCGAACAGTTCCTGGATCAGGATGATCTGCGCACCCCTGGCGGCGGCCTGGCGCACCAGTTTCTCGGCGCGGGCGATGTTCGCCGGACGATCCCAGGAGCAGGCCATCTGGGTGGCGGCGACGGTGACGTTGCGGGTCATGGAGCACCTCGTGTGCTGGCTCGGATGGCTGCCGGGCTTGGCGGCGGCCGGTTGTGGGTCGGGCGGGCGGGAACGGGGTGTCGCGCCCGATCGAGTGATGGGCGGATTTATATCCGATAAAAATCGGACTGTGAAGCGGTTTAAGAGGATTTTATGGATTTTCTATCGATTTAAATCGGATATAAATCCGGCTAATGGTTCGCTACGCTTTTCCAGGATCGGCGGCAGGTAGAGCCCCAGGTAGGCGTCGAACACCCGCATGCCTTCTTCCGCCAGGCGTGCGTCGATGATCCCGTGACGCTGTACCGACAATGCGTAGACGCGATCGCCTAGCTCCATGGCCAGGCTGAAGATCTCGATATCGGTCGGCAGCGGTGGCAGCAGGAAATGCCGCTCGAACAGGGCACGCATGGCCTGGCCGAGTTGCACGTCATGCTGGCGATCGGCCTGGGTGACTTCGGCCAGGCCGTGGCTGGCGAGAATCAGTTGGCGGGCCGCCGCGTCGCGGGCGTAGACCGCCAGCATGCGCTCCTCGACGATCCGCGACAGGTCGCGCCAGCAGCGCAGGCCTGCATGGTCCACCGGCTGTTCGAGGCACGCGCGGAAGGCAGCGTGGACCTCGCCGGTCAGCCCCTGGAGCAGGGCCGGCACGCTGGGGAAGAAGTGGTAGACCGACGATGGTGGCATTTCCGCGCGTTCGGCCACGCTGTAGATGGACAGGCCGCCGATGCCTTCGTCGGCGAGCAGGCCGCGGGCGGCGTCGAGGATCGCGGCGATCCGGGCCTGGCTGCTGGCGCGGGGCTTGCGGGTGGGCGAGGTGGGCTGCATGTGGCGGGTCTCCGGGCGTGAGCGGCTATTGGACGCCAGCTCACGCGACCGGGGCAAGCCGCTCAGTGGCTGGCGCCGCGGAAGGCCTTCCAGATCTCGTCGACCACCGGCCGGAGTTTTTCCGGCGGCGTTTCCAGGGCGAACAGGCGGCGGCTGGTGTCGCGGTCCGGATACAGGCCGGGTTGCTGGCGCAGGGCGGGATCGAGGAAGCCGGCGGCGTCGGCGTTGCCGCTGGGGTAGAGGGTGGCGGCGGTGATCTGTGCGGCGATCTTCGGTTGCATCAGGTAGTCGATGAAACGGTGCGCCTGTCGTGGATGCTGGGCGCTGGCCGGAATCACCAGGTTGTCGATGAACAGCACCGAGCCTTCCTGCGGTACCTCGAACCTTACCGGCTGGCCCGCCTTGGCCGCGCGCAGGGCGTCGCCGACCCAGGCCATGGCCAGGCAGAGGCGACCGCCTTCGAGGTCGGCGATGTAGCGCTCGCTGTCGACGTAGCGCAGGTTCGGTCGCAGTCCGTGCAGCGCCTCGGCGGCGCGGCGTACCTGGCTCGGAGCGGTACGACCGAGGTTGCGGCCCTGGTAGTTGAGGAGGATCGCCAGGGTTTCGTCCGGCGCGTCCAGCAGGCTGATGCCGCAGCTTTTCAGGCGCTGGCTCTGGCTGGCGTCGAACAGCAGGCTCCAGCTGTTGGGCAGCGGCCCGCCATAGGCGGCTTCGGCCTGCGGGGTGTTGATGGCCAGGCCTACGGCACCCCATAGATAGGGGACGGCGTGGCGGTTGTCAGGGTCGACCGCGGCCAGTTTGCTCAGCAATTGACGGTCGAGATGGCTGCGGTTGGGCAGCTGGGTGAAGTCCAGCGGCCGCAGCAGGTTGTCCTTCAGCAGGGCCGGCAGGGTGTCGTGGGAGGGGACGGCGACGTCGATCGCCTCGCCACTGCGCAGCGCCTTGTCCAGTTCCTCGGCGGTGGCGAAGGTGTGGTACTCGACGCGGATGCCGGTGTCCTTCTGGAAGGACTCGAGCACCTGCGGGTCGATGTAGTCGTTCCAGTTGTAGACGCGCAGGGTCTCCTCGGCCTGGGCCAGCCAGGGCGCGAGGGCGAGGAACAGCAGGACGGAAAGGCGGGGCATGGAATCTTCTCGCTGGACGGAACGGAGCGGACGATGGTGCCGGAGCCACGCGGCAGCGGCATTGATGCAGGCCAGCATCGAGTCTGGCGGGAGGCGTGGCGGCAGGCTGTGCCGTGGCGCACATTTCCCGGTTCCGAGAAAAGGACCGGGGCGGTTTCCCAGACACAGACGCCCCCGCGTTGAGTGTCTGCGAAACCGCCCCGGATTTCGCTGCGTACGGCGCCGGCCCGGAGCCGGCGCGCCGATACCGCTACCTCAGACGGTATGCAGGTACCAGTTGTACTCGAGGTCGGAGATCGAGTGCTCGAACTCCTCCAGCTCGCTTTCCTTGCAGGCGACGAAGATGTCGATGTACTTCGGGTCGATGTACTTCGCCATGATCTCGCTTTCGTCCAGCTCACGCAGGGCGTCGCGCAGGTTGTTCGGCAGGCTCGGCTCCATCTGTTCGTAGGAGTTGCCTTCGATCGGCGCGCCCGGCTCGACCTGGTTGGTCAGGCCGTGGTGGACGCCGGCCAGCACCGAGGCCAGCAGCAGGTAGGGGTTGGCGTCGGCGCCGGCCACGCGGTGCTCCAGGCGCACCGCGTCCGGGCTGCCGGTGGGCACGCGCAGGGCCACGGTGCGGTTGTCCAGGCCCCAGCTCGGCGCGTTCGGCACGTAGAACTGCGAACCGAAGCGGCGGTAGGAGTTGACGTTCGGGCAGAGGAAGGCCATGGAGGCCGGCAGGGTCTCGAGCACACCGCCGATCGCATGGCGCAATGCGGCGTTCTGCTCGGGATCCTCGCTGGTGAAGATGTTGTTGCCGTGCTTGTCGAGCAGCGAGATATGCACGTGCAGTCCGTTCCCGGCCTGGCCCGGATAGGGCTTGGCCATGAAGGTGGTGTCCATCTCGTGGTCGTAGGCGATGTTCTTGACCAGGCGCTTGAGCAGCACCGCATGGTCGCAGGCCTTGAGGGCGTCGTTGACGTGGTTGAGGTTGACCTCGAACTGCGCCGGTGCGGATTCGGCGACGATGGCGTCGGCCGGGATGCCCTGGGCGCGGGCGCCGTCGATGATGTCCTGGAGGCACTCGACGTATTCGTCGAGGTCGTCGATGGAGTACACCTGCACCGACTGCGGACGTTTGCCGGAGATCGGCGAGCGCGGCGGTTGCGGCCGGCCGTTCACGTTCTCCTGGTCGATCAGGTAGAACTCCAGCTCGAAGGCGGCGACGATGGTCAGTTCCATCTCGGTGAACCTGGCCACCACCTGGCGCAGGACTTCGCGGGGGTCGGCGAAGAACGGCTCGCCTTCCAGTTCGTGCATGGTCATCAGCAACTGCGCGGTCGGGCGCTTCTGCCAGGGTTCCATGGAGAGGGTGCCGGGGATCGGGTAGCAGATCCGGTCGGCGTCGCCGATGTCGAGACCCAGGCCGGTACTCTCTACGGTGGAGCCGGTGATATCGAGGGCGAACAGGGAAGCGGGGAGATTGATACCTTTTTCGAAGACTTTGTTCAGACTGTTGCGTTCGATCCGCTTGCCGCGAACCACGCCATTCATGTCTGCAATAAGGAGGTCGACGAACTGGACCTCGGGATGTTCCTTGAGGAACTCGCTCGGTTCAGTGAGCTGAACGGCACGCTGGGGTACCGACATGATGCAACACCTTTTTTGTTAAAAATTTCAATCATGCGGGGGGTAGGCTATGAGTCAATCCGAAAGCCTGTGGGATGTCAATAGCCGCCAAAAACGCCCTCTTGTGGGGCGTTGAGGCCGTTTTCAGGGCATTTTCGCCGGACGAAAAGCCGAAAAAAACCTCGCGTCGAAGGGTGTTCAGGAGTGCGTGTTCAATTTTTTACAGGCCTATTGTGTAAAAAAATGAACAACGCTAAGCTCGGTCAAACCCCATAACATCTACAAACAACGGGTGTCTCATGTCTCGCCTGCCGTTAATCGGCGTCACCGCCTGCACCAAGCAGATCGGTCTTCATCCCTACCACATTGCCGGCGACAAATATCTGCGTGCCGTCGTCAACGGCGCTGGCGGTCTCCCGCTGATCATTCCTGCGCTGGGCGAGTCGATCGACCAGGCAGCCCTGCTGGACAGCGTCGACGGCTTGCTCTTCACTGGCTCGCCGTCGAACGTCGAGCCCCGTCATTATAGTGGACCGGCGAGCGAGCCCGGCACCCTCCACGACTCCGACCGCGACGCCACCACGCTGCCGCTGGTCCGCGCCGCCATCGACGCCGGCATTCCGGTCCTCGGCATCTGCCGCGGTTTCCAGGAAATGAACGTGGCTTTCGGCGGCAGCCTGCACCAGAAGGTGCACGAGGTCGGAACCTTCATGGACCACCGCGAGCCGGCCGACCAGCCGCTCGAGGTTCAGTACGCGCCGCGCCATGCCATGCATGTGCAGCCGGGCGGAGTGCTCGCCGGTATCGGCTTGCCGAGCGAGTTCCAGGTCAATTCCATCCATGGCCAGGGCGTTGATCGTCTGGCGCCGGGCCTTCGAGTAGAAGCACTGGCGCCTGACGGGTTGGTCGAAGCCATCTCCGTAGAAGGTGCAAAAGCCTTCGCTCTTGGTGTGCAATGGCACCCGGAGTGGCAGGTTCTGACGAACCCCAACTATCTCGCTATCTTCCAGGCTTTCGGTAAGGCCTGCAGCAAGAGGGCGGGGCAACGTTGAGTCCGGCTGTTGGGGCCGGACTCTCAACCCTGAGGTCTTTATGACTACCAAGTTAGACCAGCTGACCAGCTGGCTGAAGGAACGCAAGATCACCGAAGTGGAATGCCTGATTTCCGATCTGACAGGCATCGCCCGCGGCAAGATCTCGCCGACCAACAAATTCATCGCGGAAAAGGGCATGCGCCTGCCGGAGAGCGTTCTGCTGCAGACCGTCACCGGCGACTACGTGGAAGACGACATTTACTACGACCTGCTCGACCCGGCCGACATCGATATGGTCTGCCGCCCGGACGAGAATGCCGTGTTCCTCGTCCCCTGGGCCATCGAGCCCACCGCGATGGTGATCCACGACACCTTCGACAAGCTCGGCAATCCCATCGAGCTGTCGCCGCGCAACATCCTCAAGCGCGTGTTGAAGATGTATGCCGACAAGGGCTGGCGGCCGATCGTGGCGCCAGAGATGGAGTTCTACCTGACCAAGCGCAGCGACGACCCCGACTATCCGCTGCAGGCCCCGGTGGGCCGCTCCGGACGCCAGGAAACCGGGCGCCAGTCGTTCTCCATCGACGCCGCCAACGAGTTCGACCCGCTGTTTGAGGACATGTACGACTGGTGCGAGGCCCAGGGCCTTGACCTGGATACGCTGATCCACGAGGAAGGCACCGCGCAGATGGAGATCAACTTCCGTCATGGCGACGCCCTCGACCTGGCCGACCAGATTCTGGTGTTCAAGCGCACCATGCGCGAGGCCGCGCTCAAGCACAACGTCGCCGCGACCTTCATGGCCAAGCCGATGACCGGCGAGCCGGGCAGCGCGATGCACCTGCACCAGAGCATCGTCGACGTGAAGACCGGCAAGAACATCTTCTCCAATGCCGACGGCACCATGAGCGAGCTGTTCCTGCACCATATCGGCGGCCTGCAGAAGTTCATCCCGGAAGTGCTGCCGCTGTTCGCGCCTAACGTGAACTCGTTCCGCCGCTTCCTGCCCGATACCTCGGCGCCGGTGAACGTCGAGTGGGGCGAAGAGAACCGTACCGTCGGCCTGCGCGTGCCGGATTCCAGCCCGGAGAACCGCCGGGTCGAGAACCGTCTCGCCGGCGCCGACGCCAACCCTTACCTGGCGCTGGCTGCCAGCCTGCTGTGCGGCTACATCGGCATGGTCGAAGGCATCAAGCCGAGCGCCCAGGTCAAAGGTCGCGGCTATGAACGCCGTAACCTGCGCCTGCCGCTGACGATCGAAGCGGCGCTGGAGCGCATGGAGAACTGCAAGCCCCTCGAGCAGTATCTCGGCAGCAAGTTCATCAGCGGCTACGTCGCGGTGAAGCGTGCGGAGCACGAGAATTTCAAGCGGGTAATCAGCTCCTGGGAGCGGGAATTCCTCCTGCTTTCCGTTTGATCCTGACGGGGGCGGCCGGCGTGGTCCGCCGCTCCCGGACAGTCTTGAATAGAAGAGGTGTGACATGAACAGCCAAATCACCAACGCCAAGACCCGTGAGTGGCAGGCGTTGAGCCGCGACCACCATCTGCCGCCGTTCACCGACTACAAGCAGTTGAACGAGAAGGGCGCGCGGATCATCACCAAGGCCGAAGGCGTCTATATCTGGGACAGCGAGGGCAACAAGATCCTCGATGCGATGGCCGGCCTCTGGTGCGTCAACGTCGGCTACGGCCGCGAGGAGCTGGTCCAGGCCGCCACCCGGCAGATGCGCGAGTTGCCGTTCTACAACCTGTTCTTCCAGACCGCCCACCCGCCGGTGGTCGAGCTGGCCAAGGCGATCGCCGACGTCGCTCCGGAAGGCATGAACCACGTGTTCTTCACCGGCTCCGGCTCCGAGGCCAACGACACCGTGCTGCGCATGGTCCGTCACTATTGGGCGACCAAGGGCCAGCCGCAGAAGAAAGTGGTGATCGGCCGCTGGAACGGCTACCACGGCTCCACCGTCGCCGGCGTCAGCCTGGGCGGCATGAAGGCGTTGCATGAGCAGGGTGATTTCCCCATCCCGGGCATCGTCCACATCGCCCAGCCCTACTGGTACGGCGAGGGCGGCGACATGTCGCCGGACGAATTCGGCGTCTGGGCCGCCGAGCAGCTGGAGAAGAAGATTCTCGAAGTGGGCGAGGAAAACGTCGCCGCCTTCATCGCCGAGCCGATCCAGGGCGCCGGCGGCGTGATCGTCCCGCCGGACACCTACTGGCCGAAGATCCGCGAGATCCTCGCCAAGTACGACATCCTGTTCATCGCCGACGAAGTGATCTGCGGCTTCGGCCGTACCGGCGAGTGGTTCGGCAGCCAGTACTACGGCAACGCCCCGGACCTGATGCCGATCGCCAAGGGCCTCACCTCCGGCTACATCCCCATGGGCGGGGTGGTGGTGCGCGACGAGATCGTCGAAGTGCTCAACCAGGGCGGCGAGTTCTACCACGGCTTCACCTATTCCGGTCACCCGGTGGCGGCCGCCGTGGCCCTGGAGAACATCCGCATCCTGCGCGAAGAGAAGATCATCGAGAAGGTGAAGGCGGAAACGGCACCGTATTTGCAGAAACGCTGGCAGGAGCTGGCCGACCACCCGTTGGTGGGCGAAGCGCGCGGGGTCGGCATGGTCGCCGCCCTGGAGCTGGTCAAGAACAAGAAGACCCGCGAGCGTTTCACCGACAAGGGCGTCGGGATGCTGTGCCGGGAACATTGTTTCCGCAACGGTTTGATCATGCGCGCGGTGGGCGACACTATGATTATCTCGCCGCCGCTGGTGATCGATCCGTCGCAGATCGATGAGTTGATCACCCTGGCGCGCAAGTGCCTCGATCAGACCGCCGCCGCCGTCTTGGCTTGAGTCCCTGAGCGGACTTTTGCCAGACTGCGCCAGTGCGTTGGCCAGGCTCACCGGGTGGTGACGCGATCGGTTGCGCCACCGCCCGGATACTTCAACAAAAATGGAGCTACCCCGCATGATGAAACGTTTCGGTAAGACCCTGCTCGCCCTGACCTTGGCGGGCTCTGTGGCCGGTATGGCGCAGGCTGCGGACAACAAGGTACTGCACGTCTACAACTGGTCCGACTACATCGCGCCGGACACCCTGGAGAAGTTCACCAAGGAAACCGGGATCAAGGTCGTCTACGACGTCTACGACAGCAACGAAGTGCTGGAAGCCAAGTTGCTGGCGGGCAAGTCCGGGTACGACGTGGTGGTGCCGTCCAACTCCTTCCTCGCCAAGCAGATCAAGGCCGGGGTCTACCAGAAACTCGACAAGTCCAAGCTGCCGAACTGGAAGAACCTGAACAAGGACCTGATGCACACCCTGGAAGTCAGCGACCCGGGCAACGAGCATGCGATTCCCTACATGTGGGGCACCATCGGCATCGGCTACAACCCGGACAAGGTCAAGGCGGCCTTCGGCGACAACGCGCCGGTGGATTCCTGGGACCTGGTATTCAAGCCGGAGAACATCCAGAAGCTGAAGCAGTGCGGCGTCAGCTTCCTCGACTCGCCGACCGAGATCCTCCCGGCGGCCCTGCACTATCTCGGCTACAAGCCGGACACCGACAATCCCAAGGAACTCAAGGCGGCCGAAGAGCTGTTCCTGAAGATCCGTCCCTACGTCACCTACTTCCACTCGTCGAAGTACATTTCCGACCTGGCCAACGGCAACATCTGCGTCGCCATCGGCTACTCCGGCGACATCTACCAGGCCAAATCCCGCGCCGAAGAGGCGAAGAACAAGGTCACCGTCAAGTACAACATTCCCAAGGAAGGCGCCGGCAGCTTCTTCGACATGGTCGCCATTCCCAAGGACGCCGAGAACACCGAGGGCGCCCTGGCCTTCGTCAACTTCCTGATGAAGCCGGAAATCATGGCCGAGATCACCGACGTGGTTCAGTTCCCCAACGGCAACGCGGCGGCCACCCCGCTGGTGTCCGAGGCGATCCGCAACGACCCGGGCATCTACCCGAGCGAAGAGGTCATGAAGAAGCTGTATACCTTCCCCGACCTGCCGGCCAAGACCCAGCGGGCGATGACCCGCAGCTGGACCAAGATCAAGTCCGGCAAGTGATCCGCGAGGAGCCCGGCGGCGCCTGAAGCCGCCGGCGCTCCGGCACGAGAGAACCGGAACGCGGCCGGGTTTCCTCCGGCCACGCTCCCCTGCGAAGAGGTTCGACTCTTTTGCCCGTTCGTCCAGACGCTTCCTCCTGGGGGCCCGACGACCGGACGCAGTATCGACGACGAAGACGCTGCCATGGGCGCTGCGCCAATCTGCCGCGCCGGGGCCGGTCGTGTCGCTCGCACCGGGGCCGAGGGCCCGGAAAACCTGAAACCAACACGCCGGTAGGGAACCCAGCTCACTCATGTTTCCCGGCGGAATCGTCGGGTTGTCATGAAACCCGAGTGATCTGGGCTTACATCGGCACTTGAAGAACACGGGTCGAACAGGCAGGGTGCTGCCGTGAAAAGGCCCGGAACAGGAGTCGGACATGCAACATTCCATTGGCAAGACACTGCTGGTAGCCGCTCTGGCTACGGCGATCGCGGGCCCCGTGCAGGCGGAGAAGAAGAGCCTGCACATCTATAACTGGACCGATTACATCGCTCCCACCACCCTCAAGGACTTCACCAAGGAGAGCGGGATCGACGTCAGCTACGACGTCTTCGACTCCAACGAGACCCTCGAGGGCAAGCTGGTCTCCGGCCACTCCGGTTACGACATCGTGGTGCCGTCGAACAACTTCCTCGGCAAGCAGATCCAGGCCGGTGCCTTCCAGAAGCTGGACAAGAGCAAGCTGCCGAACTGGAAGAACCTCGATCCGGCGCTGCTCAAGCAACTGGAGGTCAGCGACCCGGGCAACCAGTACGCAGTTCCCTACCTGTGGGGCACCAACGGCATCGGCTACAACGTGGCCAAGGTCAAGGAAGTCCTCGGCGACCAGCCGATCGACTCCTGGGCCATCCTCTTCGAGCCGGAGAACATGAAGAAGCTCGCCAAGTGCGGCGTGGCCTTCATGGACAGCGGCGACGAGATGCTGCCCGCCGCCCTCAACTACCTGGGGCTGGACCCCAACACCCACGACCCGAAGGACTACAAGAAGGCCGAGGAAGTCCTGACCAAGGTTCGCCCCTACGTCAGCTACTTCCACTCCTCCAAGTACATCTCCGACCTGGCCAACGGCAACATCTGCGTCGCCTTCGGCTATTCCGGGGACGTCTTCCAGGCCGCTGCCCGCGCCGAAGAGGCCGGCAAGGGCATCGACATCCAGTACGTGATTCCCAAGGAAGGCGCCAACCTGTGGTTCGACCTGATGGCGATTCCCGCCGATGCCAAGGCCGCCGATAACGCCTATGCGTTCATCGACTACCTGCTGCGTCCGGAGGTGATCGCCAAGGTCAGCGACTACGTCGGCTACGCCAACGCGATACCGGGGGCCCGCCCGCTGATGGACAAGAGCGTCAGCGACAGCGAGGAGGTGTATCCGCCGCAGGCCGTGCTCGACAAGCTCTACGTTTCCGCCGTGTTGCCGGCCAAGGTGCTGCGCCTGCAGACCCGTACCTGGACCCGGATCAAGACCGGCAAATAAGTTCAAATTCCGCCCGGTAGCGTGACCGGGCTCAACGACTTGGGAGTTGTGGTAATGGCGATAGCCTCCGGTGCCTACAAGAAAGCCCTAGAGGGCAACCAGCAGCCGAAAGAGGTGCTGGTAAAGATCGACCGGGTAACCAAGCAGTTCGACGAGACGCTGGCGGTGGACACCGTGTCCCTGACCATCAACAAGGGCGAGATCTTCGCCCTGCTCGGCGGCTCCGGCTCGGGTAAATCCACCCTGTTGCGCATGCTCGCCGGTTTCGAGCGGCCCACCGAGGGGCGGATCTTCCTCGATGGCCAGGACATCACCGACCTGCCGCCCTACGAGCGACCGATCAACATGATGTTCCAGTCCTATGCGCTGTTCCCGCACATGAGCGTGGCGCAGAACATCGCCTTCGGCCTCAAGCAGGACGGCCTGCCCAAGGCCGAGATCGACGAGCGCGTGGCCGAGATGCTCAAGCTGGTGCACATGACCCAGTACGCCAAGCGCAAGCCGCACCAGCTCTCCGGCGGCCAGCGCCAGCGGGTGGCCCTGGCCCGTTCGCTGGCCAAGCGGCCGAAGCTGCTGCTGCTCGACGAGCCGATGGGCGCGCTGGACAAGAAGCTGCGCTCGCAGATGCAACTGGAACTGGTGGAGATCATCGAGCGCGTCGGCGTGACCTGCGTGATGGTGACCCACGACCAGGAAGAGGCCATGACCATGGCCCAGCGCATCGCCATCATGCACCTGGGCTGCATCGAGCAGATCGGCAGCCCGATGGACATCTACGAGACCCCGGCGAGCCGCCTGGTCTGTGAGTTCATCGGCAACGTCAACCTGTTCGACGGCGTGCTGGTGGAGGACGTGCAGGACCATGCGGTGATCGCCTGCTCGCAGCTGGAGAACCCGATCTACATCGGCCACGGCATCAGCACCCGCGCCGAGGACAAGCGCATCACCTACGCGCTGCGGCCGGAGAAGGTGATGATCAGCGCGCAGAAGCCGGACAACCTGGAACACGCCGGGCACAACTGGGCCCAGGGCACCGTCTACGACATCGCCTACCTTGGCGGCCACTCGGTGTACTACATCAAGCTGGCCTCCGGGATGATCGTCCAGGCCTTCATGGCCAACGCCGAGCGCCACGTCGCCCGGCCGACCTGGGACCAGTCGGTGTACATCAGCTGGTACGACGACAGCGGCGTGGTACTGCAGTCATGAAATTCGCCAACAGCCTGAAAAAGCGCATGCCCACCGGGCGGCATGCGGTCATCGGGGTGCCGTTCCTGTGGCTCTTCCTGTTCTTCCTGCTGCCCTTCGCCATCGTGCTGAAGATCAGCCTGGCGGAAGCGGACGTGGCCATCCCGCCCTACACCGAGATCTTCGCCTACGCGGACCAGCAGTTGCAGGTGCTCCTCAACCTCGGCAACTACCTGATGCTGACCGATGACCCGCTCTACATCGATGCCTACCTCGGCTCGCTGAAGATGGCCTTCATCAGTACCCTGATCTGCCTGCTGGTGGGCTACCCGATGGCCTACGCCATCGCCCGCTCCAGCCAGTCCTCGCAGACCGTCCTGCTGCTGCTGATCATGATGCCGACCTGGACGGCGATCCTGATCCGGGTCTATGCCTGGATGGGCATCCTTTCCAACAACGGCCTGCTCAACAGCGTACTGATGGGGCTGGGGCTCATCAGCGAGCCGCTGACCATCCTCAATACCAACATCGCGGTGTACATCGGCATCGTCTATTCCTACCTGCCGTTCATGATCCTGCCGCTCTACGCCAACCTGGTGAAGCACGACCCGAGCCTGCTGGAGGCCGCTTCCGACCTGGGCGCGCGTAACTTCACCAGCTTCTGGAAGATCACCGTGCCGCTGTCGAAGAACGGCATCATCGCCGGCTGCATGCTGGTGTTCATCCCGGCGGTGGGCGAGTTCGTCATCCCGGAACTGCTCGGCGGCCCCGAGACCCTGATGATCGGCAAGGTGCTCTGGCAGGAGTTCTTCAACAACCGCGACTGGCCGGTGGCGTCCGCCCTGGCGGTGGTGATGCTGGCGATCCTGATCATCCCGATCATCCTGTTCAACAAGAACCAGGCCAAAGAACTGGAGGGCAAGGTATGAGCCAGCACAGCGTATCCCGCTCCGTATCCCGTTCAACAGGCTCTCCATCCAGAAGCGTGGCCAAAGAACTGGAGGGCAAGGTATGAAGCGCTGGAATTTCTCCAACGTCATGCTGATCGTCGGCCTGCTCTTCATCTACCTGCCGATGCTGATCCTGGTGATCTATTCGTTCAACGCCTCCAAGCTGGTGACGGTGTGGGGCGGCTGGTCGGTGAAGTGGTACGTCGGCCTGCTGGACAACACCCAACTGGTCAGTTCGGTCGGACGCTCCCTGGAGATCGCCTTCTATACGGCGTTCTCCTCGGTGCTCCTCGGCACCCTGGCGGCCTTCGTCCTCACCCGCATCCCGCGCTTCCGCGGTCGTACGCTGTTCGGCGGCATGGTCACCGCGCCGCTGGTGATGCCGGAAGTGATCACCGGCCTGTCGCTGCTGCTGTTGTTCGTGGCCATGGCGCAACTGATCGGCTGGCCGCAGGAGCGGGGTATCGTGACCATCTGGATCGCCCACACCAGCTTCTGCTCGTCCTACGTGGCGGTGGTGGTGTCGGCGCGCCTGCGTGAACTCGACCTGTCGATCGAGGAAGCGGCGATGGACCTGGGCGCCAAGCCCTGGAAGGTGTTCCTGCTGATCACCATCCCGATGATCGCGCCCTCGCTGGCGGCGGGCGGCATGATGTCCTTCGCCCTGTCGCTGGACGACCTGGTACTGGCCAGCTTCGTCTCCGGACCCGGCTCGACCACCTTGCCGATGGAAGTGTTCTCGGCGGTACGCCTGGGCGTGAAGCCGGAGATCAACGCGGTGGCCAGCCTGATCCTGCTGAGCGTTTCGCTGTTCACCTTCTTCGCCTGGTACTTCACCCGCCAGGCCGAGGAGCGGCGTCGCCGGGCGATCCAGCAGGCGATGGAAGAGACCGCGACCGACTGGCAGAAAGGCTCGCCGACCCCGGCCTGAGCCCTCCGCCGAAAAGAAAAGGCCACCTGCGGGTGGCCTTTTTCATTGGCGCGTCGGTGGCGGGAAATGCCTGGCTACGCTCCGTAGGGCGACGCCCGAGGCGTTATCCGCCGATACCCCGTTGTATCCGGCGGACAACCACCATGCGGCTACTCGCCCGACCCCACGCCGGCCGGCTCAGCGCTTCGGTTCCAGCACCAGCACGCCCTTGCTGTTCGCCTTCACCTCGTTTTCCTCGTAGTGCTGCGGCAGGTAGTGGCCCTCGATGTAGGCCTCGGCCTGGTCGTCGTAGTGGCCGTCGAAGGGCACGCCGCTCTGCCCGACCGGGTTGATGCCGAGGCTGTGGGTCGGGTCGGCGAAGTCCACCAGGCGCCGGGTCGATGGACCGTAGGTGACCGCCCAGGGGGCCGGGCCGATCTTCGCCGACAGATTGTTCGGTACCTCGTGGGTGCCGGGGGCGGCGAACGGACCGACGTTGAGAAGGCGCTTGAGCAGCGCTTGCTGGCCCAGGGCGTGCTCGTGGGTCAGGGTATGCGCCTTGCCCCACAGCCAGCCGGACGGGTCGTTGCCGAGGGTGCCGCGCAGATGCGCGAGGGAGGCGTTCCAGGCGGTCCTGACGATATCCGCGCGGGTTTCCCGGCGCTCTGTGCGGCGGTCGTCCCACCAGGGCGAGTCGGCGTCGGCAGCCAGCCGAGGCAGCGCGCTGTCGATGGCGCGGGTGGCGATCAGGCTGTCGAAGAAGGCATCGCCCAGTTCGTCGTGCAAGGCGCCCTCGGCAATCTGGAACAGCAACTGGTTGAACAGCGTGGCGGCGGTCGAGTCGACCGGGTAGTCGCCCTTCCAGGCCGCCAGTTGCTCGACCAGGCGCTTGCCTTCGGCGTCGTCGACCACCTCGCGCAGGACCGGCAGCAAGGGTGCGAGCAGGCGCGGCGCGTAGCCGGTGCGATTGCCGAGTTGCAGCGCGCGGCTGTTGTCCAGGTTCCATTTGGTGCCGCGGTCGGCCAGTTGGGTATCCAGCCACTGGCCGCGGTCCGCCAGGTTGTAGTAGCCGGGAATCGGCCGGCCATTGGCCGGGACCGGCTGGAAGTTGGCGGAGACGATGTAGCCGCGCGCCGGGTTTTCCTCCTGCGGGTTGTCGGCGAACGGATAGAAGCCGGACTTGTCCGCCTCGCCCTTGCTGCCGTCGAGGATGAAGCTCGGGTTCACTCCCTCCGGCCGCTTCGGCAGGGCCGCCGAGGCCCACCAGCCGATATCGCCGGCGGCATTGGCCCAGACCAGGTTGAGTCCTGGCGAATGGATCTTCGAGGCCGCCGCGCGGGCCTTGGCCAGGGTATCGGCGCGATTCAGCTGGTAGAAGGCGTCGAGCACCGGGTTCTCGGTCTCGAGGAAAGCCCACCACATGGCGATCGGGGTCTTGCCGGAGCTGGCGCCGAGCGCGTCGTTGACGATCGGACCGTGGGGCGAGCGGCGCAGGGTGAGCTTCACTGGGGCGGCGCCCTTGACCGCGATTTCCTGCTCCTCGCTCTGCAGGTCGACCCATTTGCCCTGGTACCAGACCTGGTTGGGGTTGTCCGGGTTGACCTTCTCGGCGACCAGGTCGAGGTCGTCGTTCTGGAACATCGTCAGGCTCCAGCCGAACGCGCGGTTGTGGCCCAGCGAGGCGAAGGGGTTGAGCGCCTGGTGGTGGCCATAGAGTTCGAAGCCGGGCGCGCTCAGCTGGGCCTCGTACCATACCGCCGGCGCGGCGAAGCGGATATGCGGGTCGCCGGCCAGCAGGGGCTTGCCGCTGGCGGTGCGGCTGCCGGCGACGACCCAGGCGTTGCTGCCCTCGAACTGCGGCAGGCCGGCGTCCTCCAGGGCCTGCTGGCTGAGACGGGCGAGGGCGCCAAGGTCCTTCCAGTCGCCGGCGCCCAGTGCGCCGGAGGGCGTCAGCACGCCCTGCGGATGCCAGTCGAGATCGAAGATGCGCAGGTAGTCGCTGCCCAGTTCGTCGCGGATGTAGGTCAGCACCGGCTCGGTGCGGAAGGCGGCGGCGAAGCTGTAGGCCATGTAGCCGGCGATGCTCAGGGTGTCTTCGGGGGTGAAGGGACGCCTGGGTATGCCCAGCAGGTCGAATTCGAGCGGCGCCGGGTTGTTTTCCTGGAACTGGTTGACCCCGTCCAGGTAGGCCTCCAGCACCTTCCAGGGCTGCGACTGCTTGTCCTGGCGGGCGCTGTATTCGGCGGCGTGGTCGCGGATGCGCAGGGTGCGGAACAGACGGTCGGTATCCACCAGCTTGGGTCCGAGCACTTCGGCCAGCTCGCCGCGCGCCAGGCGCCGCAGCATTTCCATCTGGAACAGGCGGTCCTGGGCGTGCACGTAGCCGAGGGCGCGGTAGAGGTCGGTCTGGTTCTGCGCGTACAGGTGCGGAACCCCGCGCTCGTCGTAGCGCACGTCGACCGGCGCCTGCAGGTGGGCCAGGGCGAGCGAGCCGTTGCGGAGCGGCTGCTTGGCATGGAGGTACCAGGCGCCGCCGGCAGCCGCGGCGGCGACCGCCACGGCGATCACGGTCAGGGTGCGTTTCATCGATCCTTTCTCCTTGTTGTAGTGCCGAGCATTCTGCGGATGCCGCCGGCCCGCGGCATTGACCGAAGGCTCGGACCCTGGAAATCTTTGGTCAATCGCGAGGAGCCGCCATGCAGGACGACCCGTCTACCAGCCCCCTGACCCATTCCGCCACGTTGCGGCGTCTGTTGTATGAAGCCCTGGACGCCCTCGGGCTCGACCCCACCCGCGTCTACCGCAGCGTCTACCGGCGTATCCCGCTGCCGCCGCCGACCCTGGGCGGCCGCCTGGTGCATGACAACGCCCCGTTGTTCTGGAGCGAGCTGGCGGCGGTGACCGGCGATGCCGACATCGGCCTGCACCTGGGCGAGGCAATGAAGCCGCGCCTGCTCGATGTGGTCGGCTACCTGCTGCTGTCCGCGCGCGACCTGGAGGAGGCGCTGCGCAGCTTCGTGCGTTTCCAGCACATTCTCTCCGGCGGTTTCGCCGCGCGCCTCGAGGTCGAAGGGGAAACGGCAAGGCTGATCCTCGACATCAACTACCTGGGCTATGCCTCGCTGCGCCAGCAGATCGAATGCCTGATGCTGCTGTTCCTCAAGCTGCTGGCGCTGATCAGCGACGACGAGTTCGTCGCCGAGCGCATCGAGTTCCGCCACCGAGCCCCGCCGCGGCTGGGCGAACACCGCCGGTTGTTCGGCAGGCTGCCGCTGTTCTCGCGGCCGCACGATGCCCTGGTGTTTTCCGCCGCCTTGCTGCGGCGTCCTTCGCGCAACGCCAATCCGGACATGCATGGCGTGCTGACCCGCCACGCGGAAGAACAGACCCGCGAACTCAGCGAGAACCGCTTGCTCAATCGCGTGCGCTACCTGATCGAGCTGCGCCTCGGGGAGGGCTATGGCTTGCGCCAGTGCGCGGCGGAGCTGGGCCTTGGCAGCGGCGCCTTGCAGCGTGCGCTGGCCGCTGGCGGAGCGAGTTTCCGGCAGGTTCGCGATGAGGTTCGCCGGCAGCGGGCGAGCGAGATGCTGTTGGCCGGTCGCGCCATCCGCGAGGTGGCCAAGGCTTGCGGGTTCGCCGAGCTGTCGCCGTTCTACCGGGCCTTTCGCCGCTGGCACGCCGCGCCCCCGGAGCAATACAGGGCGCGGCTGGCGAAGCGGGAAGAGGGTTACTCGACCAGCGGTACCTGACGGCCGATCTCCAGGGTGGCGATGGCGTCGAGCTGGATCTCGATCTGCAGGAAGCGCATGGCGCGCTTGGGCGAGACGTTCTTGGCGATGCGCTTGACGTACTTGTCGCGCAGTTCCAGACGGTCCTCCTGGAGGTCGTCGACACGCTCGATCAGCGTGCTCGCCTGGTCGTCGCTGACGTTGCCGCTGTTGTAGGCCTGGGCGTAGTCGAGCAGGAGCTTGAGGGTTTCCTTGCTGAGCTTGTCCGACTCGGTGCGGTAGGTGTTGTAGATCGGCCAGAACTTCTCGCCTTCCTGGTCGGTGAGGTTCATGTTGGCCTCGACGATGCGCTTGCGCTTGTAGTCGACGTCGGCCAGGTCGTTCTGGATCTGCGCCTGGTGCTCCTTCATCAGTTCCTTGCTGCTGGGCTGAGGGTCGTTCTGGGCGGCCATCAGCGGCAGGCTGACGAGGGCGAGCAGGGCGAGGGTGGGACGTAGGGACATGCAGCGACTCCTTGGTTCGGCAACGGCCCCTCGTGGGCCGACCCGGGCAGTGTAGCCGCTACGCCGTCCGGCGCCCCCTCCGGAAGGCCCGGTGTTGAGCCAGGTCAGCCTTTTTCCGGGGTCCAGGGGCAGTAGCAACCCACGGCGAGGGTATGGGTGGCATCCACCGGACGTCCCTGCAGCAGCGCTTCGAGGATCGGTTCGATGAAGCTGTTGCTGGAGGTGCATACCGCGCCCTCGCTATAGGGGCCGAAGTAGGCCAGGCGGCCGTCGCGGTCCCAGATCGCCACGGCCGGGCTGGCCGGCAACTGCTCGGAACCGGGCAGACCGGCGAGGGGGCGCAGGGCGGCCAGGTTGTCCGGCAGGCGGCCCTGGCTGCCAGGCTTCTGCAGGACATGGAACTCCACGCCCTTGCCGGCGAAGCGTTCGATCAGCTCGCCGAGGTGCTGCTGGTTGCCGACGTTGCAGGGGCAGGCCGGGTCCCAGAAATGCACCAGGCGGATCGGCCCCGGCCCGGCCAGCTCGGCCGGCAGGCGCAGGCTGTCGCCGGAGAACAGGGTGGTCTGCTCGCTGAACGGGCGGATGTAGCGGATCTCGAACCACCAGTAGGCGGCGAGCAGGCCGCCGGCCCAGAGCAGGCCGACCAGGCTGACGAGGAGCGTCTTGCGGCGGGGAGTCATGGCATTCACACGGAAAACGGGTGCCAAGCTTGCCATGTGTTCGCGCGCAGCTGAATATCCCTGGGTTTCGCCCGTGGCCCGGCCACGAATCGATTGCAGCCCGGAACCGCCGATGTCAGAAGCCTTCAACCCCGATTACCTGCGCCAGCACCTGCGACCCTTGGCCGCGGCCGAGGCGGACGCCGCCGTCCTCGCCTACCAGGCCTACTACGGCCTGGACCTGCGCTCCCGCCATCCGCGCCTGCAAGCGCGGCTCGGCAGCATGGCGGTCGATGGGCGCCGCCTGGCGGTGCAGGCCTGGCTGCTGCCGGAAGCGCGCGGCAGCCTGTTGCTGATGCATGGCTATTACGACCACATGGGACTGTATCGGCACGTGGTCGACTGGGCGCTGGGCATGGGCTTCTCGGTGCTCGCCTGCGACCTGCCGGGGCATGGCCTGTCCGAAGGCGAGCGGGCCAGCATCCGCGACTTCGCCGAATACCAGGCGGTGTTCAAGGGCCTGCTGGGCCAGGCTGCCGAACTCGACCTGGCGGCGCCCTGGCACCTCTGCGGACAAAGCACCGGTGGGGCGATCCTGCTGGACTACCTGCTGCACGGCGGCGAACGTCCCGAGCTGGGCGAGACGATTCTCCTGGCGCCGCTGGTGCGCCCGCGCGCCTGGGGCTGGTCGAAGCTCAGCTACCGCCTGCTGAGCCCCTTCGTCGACTCGATCCCGCGGCGCTTCTCGGAGAACTCCAGCGATCCGCAGTTCCTCGACTTCCTCCGCGAGCACGATCCGTTGCAGCCACGCACCCTGCCGACCGCCTGGGTCGGCGCGCTGACCCGCTGGGTGCCGCGCATCGAGCGGGCGCCTCGGCGTGCCCTGAGCCCCCTGGTGGTGCAGGGCGAGTCCGACGAGACGGTGGACTGGCGCCATGGCCTTAAGGTGCTGCGGGAGAAATTCGACGAGCCGCGGATACTGTTGCTGGAAGAGGCGCGCCATCACCTGGCGAACGAAAGCGAGGGGCTGCGGCGGCGCTATTTCGATTTCCTGAGCGACGCGCTGGGGGCCTGAATTCCAGGCCCCGCGGCGATCAGGGGGCGACCGCCTGGTCCACCGCCAGGCCGGCTTTCAGCGCGGCCAGGGCCGCCTGGTAGTAGCTGCGGCCGGCCGGCGACTCGGCGAAGTTCACGTACTGGGTGAGTTCCGCGTCGGAGAGATCGCGGTAGACATACAGCAGGGTGTTCTCCAGGTCCGCGCCGATCTGCTGTACCAGGCGCTGGCGCTGGCCTTCCAGCAACTGGCCGGTCTGTCCGCCGCCAAGCAGGCCGGGGAGGCCCGGAAGCATCTGGCTGAGGCTGTCGGCGGCGACCCCGGCCAGGGCCAGGCTGACTTCCGCACCGGCCTCTCGGGCCGGAAGGACCTGGGCCAGGCGCTTGACCAGGGCCCGGCGTGGCTCGCTGGCGGTCTGCCGCGGCAGGCCGTTGCTGTGCTGGAGCAACTGGTCGCGGCGGGTGGCGAGCACCTCGGCGGCGACCACCTTGCGTCCCAGCGGCGACTCGAAGAAATTCAGCGGGCTGGCGCTGTCCGGCAGGTTCTCGCGCAGGCCGTTGAGGGCGCGCTGGTCGACTTCGGCCGGGGCGAAGCGGCGATTGCTGTTGTCCACCAGGGTCTGGTAGAGCGCGGGTGGCAGCTTGTCCTGGTAGCGCTTCTGCGCCGCGTCCAGGGCATCGCTGAAATGCGCGCGCTGGTCGGGCCAGCCAGCGGCCTGGTACAGGCGTTGATAAGGGTCGGCCAGGGCGGGCAGACCAACCAGCAGTAAAGCGAAGGCGAGCAAAGCGCGCATTGATACTCCTTTGGCGGCGAAAGCCTCGTCGTTCGGGTGGTGCCGTCCATGGGGCGCTATTGTCGACATGCGGCGGACCGCTTGTCGAGACACCGGGGCGGCACGCTACAATGGACAATGCACATCAACGTCAATCATCCACTCCTGCATCGCATCGTCGATGAACTGGTCGACCAGGGCTGGTCGCACCAGAGCATCTTCATGCCTGAGCGTCTGACCACCAGACTGGCCGAAGAGTGCCGCATCCGTGCGGTCGCGGGCGACCTGACCCCGGCGGCGATCGGCCGCGGCGACGGCCAGGTGATCCGCGAAGGCATCCGCGGCGACCTCACGCAATGGCTGGAGCCCGGAGAATCCGTGGCCTGCGACGAATACCTGGGGGTGATGGACAGCTTGCGCCAGGCGCTCAACGCCTCGCTGTTCCTCGGCCTCGAGGATTTCGAGTGCCACTTCGCGCTGTACCCGCCGGGCGCCTATTACCAGAAGCATGTCGATCGTTTCCGCGACGACGACGCACGCACCGTCTCCGCGGTTCTCTACCTCAACGATGCCTGGTTGCCCGAGCATGGCGGCGCGCTGCGCCTGCACCTGCCGCAGCGGCAGGTGGACATCCAGCCGACGGGCGGTAGCCGGGGGGTGAAGAGCTCCCCAGGCCCCGAGCACGAAGTC
>NZ_JBNPXX010000010.1:0-68629 GCF_050433085.1 Pseudomonas sp. RC10-4-2 | reverse complement strand
CGGCACCGAGCGGCTGCACGAGCGCCTGCGCTACGACCGCGACGAAGGAGGCTGGAAGCACCGCTACCTGCAACCGTGACGACACCGCTGCGCCGACGTTTCATGGCGGATAACCGCAAGCGGTTATTCGCCCTACGCGGCCTCGAAGCCCACCCAACCGCACGCGGTCATGCGTCCCGCGGCCCCGGAGTCGGGCCGTAGGGCGAATAACGCCACCGGCGTTATCCGCCGCTGCGCCGACGTTTCATCGCGGTAAACGGTCATCCATCCCAGCCGAACCCCCATCGATTCGAACACTCGAGAAAAGGAAGCACCCATGAGCGAACCCATCGATATCCTCATCGCCGGCGCCGGCATCGGCGGCCTCAGTTGCGCCCTGGCCCTGCACCAGGCCGGCATCGGCAAGGTCACGCTGCTGGAAAGCAGCAGCGAGATACGCCCCCTTGGCGTCGGCATCAATATCCAGCCGGCGGCGGTCGAGGCCCTTGCCGAACTGGGCCTCGGCCCGGCGCTGGCGGCCACCGCCATCCCCACCCACGAGCTGCGCTACATCGACCAGAGCGGCGCCACGGTATGGTCCGAGCCGCGCGGGGTGGAAGCCGGCAACGCCTATCCGCAGTACTCGATCCATCGCGGCGAGCTGCAGATGATCCTGCTCGCCGCGGTGCGCGAGCGCCTCGGCCAACAGGCGGTACGCACCGGTCTCGGCGTGGAGCGTATCGAGGAGCGCGACGGCCGCGTGCTGATCGGCGTCCGCGACGGACACGGCAAGCCCCAGGCGCTCGGTGCCGATGTGCTGGTCGGCGCCGACGGCATCCATTCGGCGGTCCGCGCGCACCTGCATCCCGACCAGGGGCCGCTGTCCCACGGTGGGATCACCATGTGGCGCGGCGTCACCGAGTTCGACCGCTTCCTCGACGGCAAGACCATGATCGTCGCCAACGACGAGCACTGGTCGCGCCTGGTCGCCTATCCGATCTCGGCGCGTCACGCGGCCGAAGGCAAGTCGCTGGTGAACTGGGTGTGCATGGTGCCGAGCGCCGCCGTCGGCCAGCTCGACAACGAGGCCGACTGGAACCGCGACGGGCGCCTGGAGGACGTGCTGCCGTTCTTCGCCGACTGGGACCTGGGCTGGTTCGACATCCGCGACCTGCTGACCCGCAACCAGTTGATCCTGCAGTACCCGATGGTAGACCGCGATCCGCTGCCGCACTGGGGCCGGGGACGCATCACCCTGCTCGGCGACGCCGCCCACCTGATGTATCCGATGGGCGCCAACGGCGCTTCGCAAGCAATCCTCGACGGTATCGAGTTGGCCGCCGCGCTGGCGCGCAACGCCGACGTGGCCGCAGCCCTGCGCGAATACGAAGAAGCGCGGCGGCCGACCGCCAACAAGATCATCCTGGCCAACCGAGAACGGGAAAAAGAGGAATGGGCCGCCGCTTCGCGACCGAAGACCGAGAAGAGCGCGGCGCTGGAAGCGATCACCGGCAGCTACCGCAACCAGGTGGAACGGCCACGCTAGCAACACCGGGCAGGCCACCGCGCCTGCCCTCTCCCGCCTCTCCCGTCCGCGGGAGAGGAGGCATCCGTGCGGGTGCCGGGCGCTGCGCGCCTATCGGCAGCGCCTCAGGCCTCTTCCGCCCGCCCCTTCCACTCCCCGCGCCCCTCGCCGGCCTGCAGGCGCAGGGCGAGCAACAGGGCCAGCACCGCCAGGGCGCTGCCGGTGAGGAAGCCGCCGGCATAGCCGATCTGCGCGGTGAGGCTGACCAGGAACGAAGACGCCAGCATCTCACCGAGGTCTCGGGTGCTCTGCACCGCGGTGACATCGGTGCCGGCCTGGCCGCCCTGGCCGGCGAAGCGCATCGCCGCGGTGAGGATCGCCACCGAGGTGATGCCGGTAGCCAGCGAGCCGATCAGCACGCAGGTCCACGCCAATCCTTCGCTCAGTGCCAACCAGCGACCGGCCTGCAGATACCAGAGCAGCGCCGAACAACCGGCGAGCACCACGCCAAGGGCGAAACCGCGCCACAGGCCGATCCGCCTGACCAGCCAGGCGCCGCCGCCGCAGCCGAAGAATACCGTGACCAGGCCACCGCTCATGCCCAGCCGGCCGATGTCCTGCAAGGCCCAGCCGGCATCGCTGAGGTACAGCTTGGACAGGCCGAAGCCGGATACCGCGGTCATCGCCGACAGCAGTGCCAGCGCCAGCAGCGAAGGCGCCAGCGGCCGACGCAGGAAGCGCAGCAGGCTGGCCTTGGCGGCCGGTGCCGGGGGGAGTTCGTGGGGGTCGCCGCGCCCCAGGGCGAGCACGCAGCACAGGCTTGCCAGCGGCACGCAGGCCATGACCAGGAACGCCGCGCGCTGGCCGAAATGCCCGGCGAGGATCAGGCTGCCGGCACCGCCGCCGAAGAAGCCGATCATCACCCCGGCGATCTGTACCGCGTTGACCTTGGCCAGCAGCTCGCCGCTGAAGTGCTCCGCCGCCATGCCGTCGGTGGCGATGTCTTGGGTCGCGCTGGCCAGCGAAGCCAGCGCCAGCAGGCCGACCGCCCAACCGGCACTGGCCACGCCGAGGCCGAGCGTCGCCAGGCCGAGCAGGCAGGCGAGGACGATGCATTGCATCGGCAGGATCCAGCTACGCCGCCGGCCGAGACGGCGCGACCAATGGTTGTCGACCCAGGGCGCCCAGAGGAACTTGACCACCCAGGGCAGCCCCACCAGGGGCAGGAAGGCCAGCGCCTGCAATGGCGCGCCATCCTGGCGCAGGAGGGTGGGCAGGGCGTCCATGGCCAGGCCGATGGGAATGCCCTGGGACAGGTAGAGCAACGCCAGGGTGATGACCAGGCGGCGGTGGCGATACAGCTCAAGCATGGTGGTCTCCGGTGACACGGGGGTGGGCGGGTGGCGCGGCGGCGCGCGCCTGCATCCAGGCGTGCCGGATGAGCAGCGCGCCGCAGAGGATCAGGGTGAGGTCGGGGCCCAGGGCCGGCAGCCGGCCGCGCATGAGCCAGGGCGCCAGGTGCGCGACGGCGGCCGCCAGGCAGGCCAGCCCGGCGACGCCGAGCAACCCGCGCGCCAGCGGCCAGTCGCCCGGCAGCAGCAACGCCGCCAGGCCAGCGGCGGCCCACAGGACAAGGAACAGCCGCCCCGGCCAGGGTCCGGCGAGTAGCTCCGAGGGCGCGAGTTGCAGCCCCAGCAGGAGCAACGCGGCCGCCGCCACCAGGCCGGCACAGAAACCCTGGCTCAGGCGCTGCAAGAGCCGTACGCGGGCGTCCGGCGCCGAGGCGCGTCGTTGCAGCCACAGGTACAGGCCGCTGGCGCAGAGCAGGCAGGCGCCGAGGCCCATCGCCAGGTGCAGGCCGCGCAACGCGGCGGACCAGCCCGGCCCGAGCCACTGGTACTGGGCGAAATGCAACGGCTGCACGGCGATGAAGGCGCGCAGCCAGAACCCGCGCTGCGCCGAGCTGCGCTCGTCGAGCAGGGCGCCGTCGGCCAGCCGATAGCGGTGCCGCTCGAAGTTCGCGGTACTCGGCAGGCCACGCTGGATACCGGCGATCTCCACGCTGCCGGCGACATCCCCGGCATGGCTGAGGCTCAAACGCTGGGCAACGAAGCCGGGCGCCCGCACGGCATCGCCGGCAAGCTGGCGGTCGAGATCGATGCGGGACGCCAATGGCCGCCCCTCGGCGGCGGGCGGCGGCGGTCCCATCAACTCGACGAACACCCGGTTCGGTTCCTGCGGGTAGGCCACCGGCGCCAGCAGCAGGGTCCCGAGCGCGCCCAGCCCGCTGAGCGCGCCGGTGAAACCGAACAACAGCAGCCAGGGCAGTCCCCAGATGCCGATCAGGCCATGCAGGTCGAACAGCGCCAGGCGCAGCCCGCGATCCCGCCGCCAACGCCGCAGGTCGCGCCAGCGGCGGCTGTGCAGCAGCACGCCGGCCAGGCACAGCAGCAACAGCGATACGCCGAACAGGCTGACCAGCACCCGCCCGGGGAAGCCGACGAACAGGCTCTTGTGCAGGTTCAGCAGGAGGTCCAGCGCCGGCGTCGGTGGCAGCACCCGGCCGCTGGCCGGGTCGAGGTCCAGCCGGCAGTCCAGGCGCGCATCGCAGACGCTGAAGGCGGCATGGCCGGGAGCGGGCAGCAGCAGGGTCGCATCGCCGATGTCGACGCCTTCCTCGCCCGCCCGTTCGAGCAGGCGCTCCAGCGCAAGGGCTTCTCCTCCCGCCTGCGCCGGGGCCCGCAGCCACTCGCGCAGGTCGTCGTGGCCAAGACTCCAGGCGCCACTGAACAGCACCACGAACAGCAGCACGCCGAACAGCGCGCCGGCGCCACCGTGCAGCGAGAGCAGGAGAGGACGCGCCGCCACTTCAACCGCGCCCCGCCAGCAGCCACAACGCCAGGCCCAGTGCCAGCAGGCTACCGCCCAGGCGCCAGGCGAAGTTGCCCGGATCACGCGCCAGCAACCCGCCGACAAGCAGCAACAAGCCCACCCCGAGCGCGCCGAAGAGCCCGGCGTAGAGACGCTCGAGCGGGTCGTCCAGGGGCAGCCCGCGAGTCAACAGATAGCCGCTGGCGGTCGCCGCCGCCAGGCTGCCGGCGAGCGCCAGCGGAACCCGCCAGGCCCAGCCGAAGCCCGACTGGCGCGGCATCAGAACGCGCCCCGCAGGCTGACGTTGAAGCTGCGCGGTTCGCCGTAGCGGTTGTTCCAGTTGGGGTTGGACAGGCTCTGGTAGTAGGTCCGGTCGAACAGGTTGTTGACGTTGACCGCCGCCGTCCAGTGCTCGTCGATCTTGTAGCCCAGGCGCATGTTGACCAGTGCGTAGCCGCCCTGGCGCATGCTCACGCCGCGGTAGTCGACGCTGTAGTCGCTCTGCGCCTGGAGTCCGCCGCCGACGCTCCAGCGCCGATCCTGCCAGGGCAGGTCGTAGTTGCTCCACAGGCGCAGCAGGTGCCTCGGGGTGAAGGTGGAGTAGCGCGTCCCCGAGTCGTTCTGGCTGTCCTTGAGGTACTCGGTGCTGGTGTAGGTGTAGCCGGCCGAGAGACTCCAGTAGGGCGTCAGGTAGCCGGTGCCTTCCAGCTCGAAGCCCTGGCTGCGCACCTTGCCGCCGCTGATGTAGAACGGATTGTTGGGCGGCCCCGGATGGTCCGGGTCTTCCTGCGGATTGTTCTCCAGGTCGATGCGGAACGCCGCCAGCGACAGGTTCAGGCGGCCGTCGGCCAGTTCGCCCTTGATCCCGGTTTCGTAGGTCTTGCCTTCCACCGGGCTCAACGGCTCGCTGTTCCAGGTCTGGCGATCCGCCTGCGGCTGGTAGACCTCGGCGTAGCTGACATACCACGACCAGTCCCTGGCGAAGTCCCAGATCAGCCCGCCGTAGGGCGTGAACTGGCGACCGGGCTTGAAGCGGGTGGCCGGGGTGTCCTGGTCCCACCAGCTTTCGCGGCCGCCGACCACCAGGGTCAGCGGCTCGGCGAGCTTGATCCGACCCAGGGCATAGAGGCCTTTCTGGGTGGTGGTGGTGGTGCCCGGCGAAGTGTACTGGCCGATCTGCGGGCGCGGCACGCCGTGCGGGTCCCAGCGGTAGACATTGACCGGGGTGTTCGGCAGGTTGAGGAAGCGTGCGGTGTCCTGGCGGGTCTCGCCCTGGGCGTAGGTGACCCCACCGAGCAGTTCGTGGGTCAGGCCGAACAGTCGCACCGGCCCATTGAGGTTGGCGTCGAGGCTGCGCTGGATGCTCTTGAACTTGTAGGCGGCGCCCGTCAGCTGGCCACCGTCGCCGGTCTGCGGGTCGATGGCGCCGAAGGAGCCGGCGTAACGCAGGCGCGAATCGGCTTCCTGGTATTCGGCGCTGACCTTGCCTTTCCAGCCGCCGCCCAGTTGCTGTTCGAGGGAGCCGAAGGCGCGGTAGGTGTCCCACTTGAAGCGGTCCCAGTCGACATCGAGGTAGGTGTCGCGGGACAGCCCGAGATTGGACCCATCCTTGGCCATCGGTACCCCGGCCATGTTGGTGATCGAGTCGATGTGCTGGTATTGCGCACCGACGGTGAGCAGGGTGTCGGGGCTCAGGTCGAACTCGGTCACCCCGTAGAGCAGGCGGGTGCCCTGGTCGGCCACGTCGTAGAAGTAGTCGCGGTCCTCGTAGGCGGCCACCGCTCGGCCGCGCACGTTGCCGCTGGCGCTCAGCGGGCCGCCGACGTCGACCTCGGCGCGGTAGCGGTCCCAGCGCCCGGCGCTGAGGGTAGTGCTGGCGGCGAATTCGCGCTGCGGCCGCTTGCGCACCAGGTTGACGGTGGCCGCCGGGTTGCCGGTGCCATGCAGCAGTCCGTTGGAGCCGCGAAGGATCTCGACCCGCTCGTAGATCGCCATGTCCTGCGGCGAACTGGCAGTATTGCCAAGCAGCGCCGGCACCCCGTCCAGCTCGAAGGAGTCGACCTTGAAGCCGCGCACGTAGTAGGCGGTGGTCAGCAGTTGGAACGGCTGCACGGTGACCCCGGTGGCCTGCTGCATGGCTTCGTCGAGGCTGAACAGATTCTGCTGTTCGAGGCGCTCATGGTCGATGACGCTGGCGGACTGCGGCAGCTCGCGCGGCTTGAGCGGCACCTTGCCCAGGGTAGTCACCCCCGGCGGCTGGGTGGCAGACGTGCTTTCTCCGCTGATCACCATGTCCGGCAGTTCCGTCTCGCCGTCCTTGCGCGCGTCGGCCACGGCCGCGGCCAGCGGACTCAGCGCCAGCAGCAGGCCCAGGCACAACGGGGTGTGCCGATTGCGGGCGATGCCCTGGCGTCCCTTGATCACCTTCGTCTCCGTTTTCATCGTTCGAACAGCCTCGGGGGATATACGATTTGATAATGCTTATCATTATGAAGAAATCGTCTCCGGGGCTTTTTCGATTGCCGGTCTTTCTCTATCGATCCACGACCGTCGCGGAACTTTCCTCGCCCGCCAGCCCGACGAAACCGGCATACCAGTCGTCCCGGACGAGCAGATCGGCGTGACGTCCGCTGAGGCGCAGGCGCCCCTCCTCCAGCAGCAGTACCTGGTCGGCCTGACGCGCCAGCGCCGGGCGGTGGGTCACTACCAGCAGGGTGCGCCGGCCGCGCAACCCGAGCAGGCTGCGCAGCACCTGCGCCTCGCTGGCGGCGTCGAGGCTGGCGGTGGGCTCGTCGAGCAGCAGCAACGGCGCCGTCGAGAGCAGCCCGCGAGCCAGGCACAGGCGTTGCCGCTGGCCGCCGGACAGCAGCGCGCCGCCGGGACCGACGTCGCTGTCCCAGCCCTGCGGCCAGGCCTCGATCTCTTCCAGCAGGCCAACCGCCCGCGCCGCCTCGCGCAGCGCTTCGAGATCGGCGTCCGCTCGCGCCATGCGCAGGTTCCAGGCAACGCTGCCGCGGAACAGGCCGTTGTCCTGGAACACCAGGTTGCGACTGGCGGCGAGGGTCGTTTCGCTCAACCGGCGGATATCCACGCCACCCAGCAGGACACACCCGGCGTCGGCGTCGTAGAGCCGCCCGAGCAGCGCCAGCAGGCTGCTCTTGCCGGCCCCGGAGGGTCCGACGAGGACGTTCAGCGAACCCGGCTCCAGCCTCAGGGAAATGTCCTCGAGCAAGGCGCGGCCATCTTCCAGACGCAATTCCACGGCCTCGGCCGCCAGGCTGGCGTCGTGCGGCCGCTCGCCCGGCTCGGGGCTGCGCAGCGGAGCCAGGGCGAAAACCCGCAGCAGGGTATCCAGCGCCTGCCAGGCGCCGCGCAACGCCTGGTCGAGATGGGTGAGCTGGGCCAGCGGCTCGATGAAGCGCACCAGCAGCACCAGCACGGCCACCAGCCGAGCGCCGTCCAGCCATTGCCGCTCCACCGCCCAGGCGCCGCCGAGCAGGGCGAAGGCGAACGCCGCCTGCACCGCCAGGGCGAAGCCGAGGCCGCTGGGCAGGCTGCGCCGCAACAGATCCAGGGTGCTGCGGTGGAGACTGCGCAAGGCCTCTTCCAGCCCCTGGCGGGCGACGCTTTCGCGCTGCGCCGCGCGCAGCAGCGGCTGGCGTTCGGCGAACGCCTGCAACTGCCGTGCAGCGTCGCGCTCGGCGGCCAGCCGGGCATCCTCCGCCGCCAGATTGCGCCGCCCGCTCCAGCGCAACAGCGCAGCGAGGACGGCACCGGCAACGAGCAGGCCGAGGGCGATGGACGGGTCGATCAGGAACAGCCCGAGGATCACCCCGAGCGGCGTCACCAATGCGGCGATCAGCGGCCCCAGCAGGTGCGCCGGAATGCCCATCGCCTGCATCACCGGACCGCGCAGCAGGCCTTCGGCCGGCGCGACCCGGCGCAGCGCCGGCGGCGCCAGGCGCGGCAAGCGCGCCACCAGGCTGCGCACCAGTCCAGCCGCCAGCGAGCCGCCGGCGGCGAAACCGCGACGCAGGGCCAGGTACTGCAACAGCGCCTGCGCCAGGCTCAAGCCGAGCAACGCGGCGACCCAGCGCCAGGGCAACGCGCCTTCGGCGAACCAGGCCTCGACCAGCGGCACCAGCAATACGCCGCAAGCGGCGTCCAGCAGCGCCGCCAGGACCGCCCAGGCGCTCGCCCGGCGCAACGCGGCACGGCAGTCTTCGGGCAGCGCACGCATTCGTTCGAACAGGGTCATGCCGCCACCTCCGCGCCGTTCTGTTCACGCCACAAGCGCGCATAGGCGCCGTCCGCCGCCAACAGCGCCGCGTGCTCGCCGCGTTCGACCAGACGGCCAGCGACCAGCACCAGGATCAGGTCGGCATCGCTGACTTCGGCCAGACGATGGGCGACGATCACCCGGGTCCGGCCGCCGCCACGCTCGCGCAGGTTGCGCAGGACCTGCCGGGCGGTCTGCGGATCCAGCGCCGAGGTTGGCTCGTCGAGCAGCAACAGGCGCGCCGGCGATAGCAGCGCACGGGCCAGGGCCAGTCGTTGCAGTTCGCCGCCGGACAGTTGCAGGTCGCGTCCCGGCACGCTGTCGTAGCCACGCGGCAGGGCCATGATGCGCTCGTCGAGGCAGGCGTCACGGGCCGCCTGGCGAATCTCCTGGAGATCGGCATCGGGGCGGAACAGGGCAATGTTGTCGGCCAGGGATATCTCCAGCGCCGCCGCCTGCTGGCCGACCAGCGCGATATGCCGATGGCGCACGGCATCGGGCATGTCCTTCAGTGCCAGGCCGCCAACCTCCAGTTCGCCGCGCTGCGCGTCCATGTAGCGCGCCAGCAGGTGCAGCAGGGTGCTCTTGCCGGAGCCCGAGGGACCGACCAGGGCCACCAGGCTGCCATCCTCCAGCTCCAGATCGATATCGGCCAGGACCTCCACGCCTTCATAGGCATGGCCCAGGCCGTGCAGCGCCACCGCGCCATCGACCGGCTCGCGGGTCGAGCGGCCCTCGGCCAGCGGCGCCTGGTCGAACACCTGCTGCAGGCGCTCGGCGGCGGCGCGCGCGCCCAGCAGCGCGTCGCCGCCGTGGCCGAGCGCCTGTACCGGGGCGGCCAGGGCCCGCAACAGGAGCAGGAAGGCGCAGGCCTGGCCGAGCGCCAGCGGCACGCCGAGGGCATCCAGGGCCAGCGCGCCGAGCAGGACCCAGGCCAGCAGCCAGGGCGTCGACAACTGCACGTAGACCAGCGCGGCGAGGTGGCCGACCCGCTTCACCCAGGCGCCGAACGCTTCGCCGAAGGCCGCCGCCGACGCCTCGGCGCCCTGTTGTATGCCGGCGCCGGGGTACTGTCGGGCCAGCAGCAGGTTGTGGGCGAATTCGCCATAGTCCGCCGAGAGCCTTTCCAGCGCGGCATTGCGCCGCAGCACCAGGTCGCGGTAGCGCGCCGAGCGCAGCAGCAGGAAGCCGGCGGCGGCCAGCACCAGCGGCAGCAGGCAGAACAGCAGCAGCCAGGGGTGCAGCCAGGCCAGCCAGAGCAACGCGACGAGCGGCACCACCAACAGGTTGCTGAGATCGTTGGGAGCGTGCGCGATCAGTTGGTGCAGGGCCCGCACGTCCTGCTCCACGAGGCGCGCCACGCCGTCCGGGCCCTGGCGACCGAACCAGTCCAGCGGCAGCCGTTGCAGGTGCGCCAGCAGGCGCAGGCGCAGGTCGTTGCAGAGGTCCGCGTCGACCCGGTGGGCCAGGTGCGCGGCCAGCGCCTGGCAGCCCAGCCAGGCCAGCACCGCCAGCAGCACCAGGGCCAGCAGGGCCGGCTGCGCCTGGCCGCGCGCCAGCGGCTCGGCGAGCCAGGCGAGAAGCATCCAGGGCAACAGCGAGCAGAGCCCGGCCAGGGCCTGCAACCCCATGGCCGCCGCCAGCCGCCAGCGATAGGTGCGCAGCAGGCGCCACAGCACCGGGGTCACGAGGCTTGCTCCAGCACCTGTTCCAGGCTCGCCGGCGCCAGCGACGCCGGCGGCGCCTCAGGGAAGCCAAGGCACTCGCCGATCCGCTGCCACAGGGCGGCGACCTCCAGGCTGCGTTGGTTGCGCCGACGCACCTCGTCGCCGTCGGCGAGCAGCGCCAGCGCCTCGGCCGCCGCCGCCGGCCACAGGCGCTGGTGCACCTGGGCCCAGCTGCACGGTTCGGCATACCAGAGCTGGGCGCTGGGCAGCGGTTCGCCGGCTATCTCGTCGAACAGCGCGAACAGGCCGTCGTCATCCTCTGCCGGTACCGCCACCGCAGGCGTCCACAACAACGGGCCATGGGGGCTGAGCAGGCTCAGCGTGCCGCGATCGGTGGTCAGGCTGACGCGCTGCAACAAGGTCATGCGCCCGTCGTCGGCGGCCGCCATTTCGTTGAGCACGTGCAGGCTCAACGGCACTTCCGCCAACACCAGGGACAGCCCGCGCATCGCCGACAGGTCGTTCGAGGGCGACTCCAGCGACCAGGGGCCGACGCCCTCCAGCAACGCGGCGAGGATGTCCAGGGTGGCGAAACCGACCTGCACCCCGCAGGCCGCGTCCAGGTGGCGGATGCCGCGCCGGCGATGCAACTGGCGGCCCAGCTCGATGAAACGCGCCACCGCCGGCAACTGCGGATAGAAGGTGTTGAGCAGGCAGCGCCGGCCCAGGCGCTCGGCGCTGCGCAGCAGGTCCTGCCATTCGCGCGGCAGCAACGGATGCTCGATCAGCACGTCGATGCCACGCGCCATCAGCGCCTCGGCCAGCGCCGGGCCCTGCTCGCCGCGTGCCGCGCCGCCGACCGCGACGCAGGCCATGCGGACATCGTCGGGCAACGCCTCGACCTCGCACCAGGTCTCCACCCCGAGGCGCTCGGCCAACGCCCGCGAACGCCGGCTGCCCTGGCCAAGGATGCCGCGCAGGACGAAGCGCGGATCGGCGGCGACGCCGGCGGCATAGAACTGGCCGAACCGGGAACCGGCGACCACCACGGAACGGACGTCGCTCATCGGCTCGCCTCCTCTGGCATGGGTTTCGACAAGGATTGCGCCAGGGCTTCGCCCAGGCAGTCGAAGTGCCCGCCGGGCACCTCGTGGATGCCGCACGCGCCGAGCGCGGCGGCCCGCCATTGGGTCTCCAGGGCCTCGGCGTAGCGCGGCACCAATGGGTTGCCGGCGTCCGGCACGAACAGCCGCAGCGCGCCGACGTAGGGCTCCGGCGCCGCGGCCTGGCTGGCACGCACCGAGTGACAGAACAGTCGGTAGAGGGTGTCGCGTTCGACGCTGACGGCGTCGGCGCTACCGCTGGCCGCCTGTAGCACGCGGCCGCGCAGGGCGACGAGATCGGCCAGGCCCGGCAGCTCCGCCAGCGCCTCGGCGCCCAGGCGCTCCGGTGTCTGCGCGAGCGCCGCCTGCACCGCCTGGCCGAGACGTTCCGGCGCGGGGAAGCCGAGCGCCGCGGTATCCAGGCCGAGGGTCGCGGCGAAGCTGAACAACAGTAGGCGCTCGTCGTCCACCCGGTAGGGAATCCGGTAGCTGGAGACGATATCCAGCTGGCGCACGCGCACCCCGCGCTGGACCAGGGACTTGGCGGTCTCCAGGGCGACCAGCCCGCCGGAGCAGTAGCCGAGCAGGTCAACCTCACGCAGCCCGGCGCCATGGAGCGCCTCAGCGTAGCGGCGGCCGAGGCAGGCGTTGAGATACTCGGCGGGGATCGCCAGGTAGGCGTCGCTGTCATGCACGGCCAGGCCCAGCAACGGCCGCCCCTCACCCAGGGCGCGAAGCAGCGGGCGGTACGGCAGTAGCGTGCCGAGGCCTTCGTGGACCAGCACCCGCGGCACGCCCTCGCCGGGCACCAGGCGCACCAGCGGGTCGAGCGCCACCGCGCCCTCGGCGAGCGGTGCGCGCGACATGCCGGCCGGCGCCGGGGCGACGCCGCGCGCCGCGGCCAGGGCTGGCCCACGGCCCTCGTCCGGCGCGCTGCGCAGGCGTTCGGCCAGGCCGCGCGGCGTCGGCTGGCTGAGCGCCCAGCGTAGCAGGCGATCGAACGGATGCCGGCGGGCGCTTTCCAGTCGTTCGCGCAAACGGGCGATCAACTGGGCGATCAACAGCGAGTCGCCGCCAGCCCCGAAGAAGTCTTGCTCGACGCCCAGCGACGGGTTGTCCAGCACCTCCCTCCAGAGTGCCAGCAGCGCATTCTCCAGTTCGTCGGCCGGTGCCTGCGCGACGCCATGCCGAAGGTCCGCCTGGGGCCGGCGGGCAAAGCCGGTCAGGGCCTTGCGGTCGATCTTGCCGTTGCCGGTGACCGGCAGGCGTTCGAGCACGCGCAACTGCGCCGGGAGCATGTAGCGCGGCACCCGCGCTTCGACGAAGGCCAGCAGCTCGGCCGGCTCCAGGCGGGCGCGGTCGGTCTTGCAGCGAGCCAGCAGGACATCGTAGCCAAGCAGGTCGAGAGCGCTGCCCGGCGGCACCACCCCACAAGCCAGGTCGCCACCCTGTGCCGCCAGCCACTCCAGCCATTGCCCGGTGTGGACGAACAGTTGGCGGCGCTCGTCGCGGAGGTCGCACGGGTTTTCCATCATCAGGCTCTGGCTGACGCTGATCTCGTTGTGCTCGCGCGTCAGTTCCTGGATCACCAGCCAGGCGTCGGCGCTCAGCAACTCGCGCAGGCCGGCCAGCAGCGCCGGGGTGTCCAGCGCGTTGTTCAAGGCCCCGGAGCTGAGCAGGATATCCACCGAGTGCGGCGCCACGCCCTGGTCGAGAAGATCGCCGTTCATGTCGAAGCGGCCGAAGCGTACCCACGGCTGGTCGGCGAAGCGCTCGCGGGCGGCGGCGAGGAAGTAGCTGGAAACGTCGGTGAACAGGTAGTCCACCTCCGCCCCTCGCTGCACCAGCGGCGCCAACCGGGCGATCACCGCGCGGCTGGCGGCGGCGGTGCCGGCGCCAAGCTCCAGCAGGCGCCAGCGCCGTTGCGGCTGGCGCTCGACGATGGCGGCGATGGCCTCGGCCATCGCCTCGTGCAGCGCCTGGGCATGCAGGCCCTGGCTGTACATGGCCTCGGCGATGCGCGCCGAGCCCTGCGGGAACATCAGCGCCGCCGGGCTGATCCGCCCGGCCAGTTGCTCGCCGAGGGATTGCGCGCTGTCACGCAGGTAGGCGACCAGCTCGGCCGGCCAGAGCGCCGCCGGCGCGCAGCCGGCGAACGCCGTCCAGGCGTCCTCCGGACTCTGCGCGGGACGCTCGGCGCAGCCCAGCCAGCCCTCGCCCTCGGCGCGCAGGTAGCCGCCCTCCTCCAGTTGGCGCAACCAGTGGCGCAGCAGGCGCTGGCGCGCCTCGGCGATACCCAGGCGCTGGCACAGGGTGGCGAAGTCCAGCGGCGTCGCACTGGCGAACAGACCGCTGCCGGCCAGCCAGGCGGCCAACGAGGCGAGGCAGGCACGGTCGAGTGCGGCCACCGCCGCGGCGATGCCCTCCTCGCTGCCCCAGTCGCGGCGCAAGGCCTGGGCCGCCCGCTGGCGCACCGCGTCGAGCGCCGTACGCGGATCCTCGCCAGCCTCCACCGGCGCATGCAGGGTGACGAAGCTGGCCAGGCTGCGCTCGTGGGTCTCGCCGAGCACCACGGTGGCCGCCAGGTTGACCTGCGGATGAGCGCACAGCGCGGCGTCCAGTTCGGCCAGTTCGATGCGGTGGCCGCGAATCTTCACCTGGTCGTCCTCGCGGCCGAGGAACTCGATGCTGCCGTCGGCCAGGTAGCGGCCGAGGTCGCCGGTGCGATACAGGCGACGGCCATCGGGGTGACGGACGAAGCGTTCGGCGGTGCGCTGCGGATCGCCGGCGTAGCCGAGCGCCAGGCCAACCCCGCCGATATGGATCTCGCCGCGCACGCCCGGCGGGCAGCGCCGCCCGCGGGCATCCAGGACTTCCACGCTCTGCCCACGCAGGGCACGGCCATAAGGGATGCTGGCCAGCTCGGTGTGCTGCGGGCGGATCGGCTGCTCGATCGACCAGATCGCCGCCTCGGTGGCGCCGCCCAGGCTGAACAGCGCGCTGTCCGGCCAGCGCCGCCACCAGCGGGTCGGCAGGCTGACCGGAATCCAGTCACCGGACCAGAGCACGCAGCGCGGTCCCGGCAGGTGGCGTTGCGGCTCGCTCTCCAGGTAATCGATGAGCATCTGGCCCTGGGCCGGCACCGAGTTCCACAGGGTGATGGCGTGGCGTTCCAGCAGTTCCGCCCAATGCGAAGGATCGCTGCCGCGCGCCGGGTCCGGCAGGACCACCTGGGCCCCCATCGCGGTGGCGCCGAAGAAGTCGTAGACCGAGAGGTCGAAGCTCAGCTCGGCGAGGCCGAGGACGCGGTCGTTGGCGTCGACGCCGTAGCGCTGGTTGATGTCGAGCAGCGTGTTGCTCACCGCTGCATGGCTGAGCATCACGCCCTTGGGCGTGCCGGTGGAGCCGGAGGTGTAGATCACGTAGGCGAGGTCGTCCGCCGCCACCTCCGCCGCGGGCGGTGGCGGCCAGTCGCTGTCGGCGGCCAGCCGGTCGATGGCCACGCAGGCGCAGCCGGCGTCCGGGACATCGCTTTCCAGGCAGACCAGCGCGACCACTTCGGCGCTGGCGAGGATCGCCTGGCGCCGCAGCGGAGGCTGGCGGATGTCTACCGGCACATAGGCGGCGCCGGCCTGGAGGATGCCGATCACCGCGACCAATTGCGCGGCGCTTTTCGGCAGCATCACCGCGACCCGCCGGCCACGGCCCGCGCCGTGCGCTTCCAGGACGCGGCGCAGGGCGCTGGCGTGCTGGGCGACCTGGCGGTAGCTGTAGCTGCCGGCGGCATCGTGGATCACCGTGGCGTCGGGGGTCAGCAGGGCACGCTCGGCGAAACCGGCGGCGATGCTCCGGGCACTACCGGGCAACGCCTGCGGCGGCGCCTCGACGGGTTCCGTGGCATCGCCGTCGGTCCAGGCGCGCGGGCTCTGCGCCAGGCGCCGGAGCAGCCCGACGAAGTCGTCGAACATGGCTTCCGCCTGGCCCTCGGGGAACAACCCGAGGCGTACGTCCCAGCCGATCTCCAGGCCGCCGAACTGGTCGGTGACCTGGCAGTCCAGCCAGACCTGCGGGGTCTGGCTGATCATGTAGCGTGGCGCGCGCGGCGCCTCGCCATCGCCGAGCAGGCGCTGCACACTGCCGATGCCACTGGTGAACACCACCGGCATCAGATCGGCGCCGCGACCACGCCGGCGCGCCAGTTCGCGCAGCAGGTCGACGCCGCTGAAGGTCGGGTGGTCGAGGTCGTCGAACATCTGCTCGCCGATGCGTCGGGCACGCTCGACGAAACTGTCGCCGTGGCGGCTGTCCACTGCCAGCAGGCTGAGCGCGGTGAAGTCACCGAGCACCTGCGCCAGCTGCGGATGCAGCGGCGGCCGGTTGAGTACCGTCAGGTTGAGACAGAACGCCGGTGCCTGGCTCCAGCGACCGATGGTCTCGGCGAAGGCCGCCAAGGCCACGCCGGCAGCGCTCAGGCCGTGTTCGCCGGCGCGCGCGCCGAGCGCCTGCCAGGCGGCCTCGTCGAGGCGCGCGTGGAAGTGCCGGAAGCGCGTGGACCGGGTGTCCGGCTGCACCCGCAGCGGCAGGTCGGGACGCCCCGGTAGCGCGTCGAGACGCGCCAGCCACCAGTCGCGGTCGCGCTGCCAGGCTGGCGACTGGCGTCGGCGCTGCTCGACGCCGACATAGTCGCGGAAGGTCGCCTCCAGCGGTTCCGCCGTCCATTGCGGATCGAGATAGCGGCGGCGCCATTCGCCAAGCAGCAATTGCAGGCTGGCGTAGTCGACCAGGGTGAAATCCACCGAGCAGTGCAGTACGCAGGCATCCCGGCCGATACTCAGCTCGGGGCGCAGGACCGGCCACTGGTCGAGTGCCGCGCAGGCGTGGTCGAGGCGTTCGCGGACCCGCTCCAGGTGCGCCTGGAAAGCGGCCTCGTCGAGCCCCGCGCAGGCATGCACGGTCAGCCGCTGCCAGGGCACCTCGGGCAGCACGCGCTGCCAGGCGTTGTCCTCGATCACCGCGCGCAGCATCGGGTGGCGCTCGACCATGGCGTTCCAGGCCGCCTCCAGGCGCGCCGGATCGGTGTCGACCGGCCAGTCGTACTCGGCGTACAGCTGGCAGGCGTTACCGCCGTAGTCGAAGGCCGCCTGGCGGCCCAGCACGTAGGCGGCCTGCACCGGGGTCAATGGGAAGCGCTGGTGGGCCAGGTCGGGTTCGGCGCGCCAGCCAGGGCCGCCTTCCAGGTGTTCCAGCAGGGCCTCGCGCTCGGCCCGCAGGCGCTCGGCGAGGCCGGCGTCGAGGGCGCCCTGTGGGGCGCGATAGCGCAGGCGGCCCGCCTCGCTCCAGAGTTCGATGCGCCGGCTGCGGCAGGTTTCCAGCAGTTCGCCGAGGCTCATAGCACGCCCTCTTCCAGTTGGGTTTCCTCGATTTCGACGGTCTGCGCCTGCAAGTGGCGGGCAAGACCGGCCAGGGTCGGCTGGCGATAGAAGTCGGCCATGCCCAGGCGTACGCCGAAACGCTCACGTATGCCGGCCAGCAGGCGGGTCGCCAGCAGGCTGTCGCCGCCGAGGCTGAAGAAGCTCGCCTCGCGACGACGCACCGGGCGTTTGAGAACCGCTTCCCAGCACTCGGCCAGCGCTTGCTCATGGGCTTCCAGCGGCTCCTCCGCCGAGGGCTCGTGACGACACTCGCCGAGTGCGCGGGTCATGCTCTCGGCCAGGCGGCGACGATCGACCTTGCCATTGCCGTTCAACGGCAGGCTTGGCAGGCACCACAGGCGTTCGGGCCGCATCGCCTGGGGCAGGCGTTGCTCCAGGCCGGCCTGGAGCGCGGCGGCGTCGAGCCCTAGTCCCGGCGCCAGCGCCTCGACCAGGGCGAGCCGTTCGCTGCGCCACAGGCAACGCGGCGCCAGTCCCGCAGCGGCGAGATCGGCCAGCAGGCTCGGCAACTCCGCCAGGCGCAGCGGCCGGTCGTCGAGCAAGGCCGCACCGAGCAGCGCCAGTGGCGACTCGCATAGCAGGTCCACCAGCAACAGGCGGCCCTGCGGGCGCAGCAGCGCCGCCGCCAGCGCCAGGCCTTCGCGGCTGGCCTCGTAGGCGTGCAGCGCGGCGAAGCTGATCACCCGGTCGTAGCGACCGAGGTGCTCGGCAGGTAGCAGGCCGTCGTCCAGCGCCTGCACCACGATCCGTTCCGGCAAGCGGGTGGCGGCGGCGTCGAGGAGGACGCGGCTGCGTTCGAAGAGGGTCAGTTCCAGCCCCGGGCGCAACAGCGAGGCCATGCCCTGGTCGAGCCAGAGCCCGGCGCGGGTATCCAGCACCGCCACCCGCAGGCGTTCGCCGGCAGCCGGCGTCGGCAGCGCTTCGAGCAGGCGCGCCAGGGCCTCGCGGCCGTCCGGCAGGCGCGCGGCCACCGCCTGCGGCGCCAGCCAGGGATCGAGGAGCAGCGCGGCCGGCGCCTGTTCGCCGGCGAGCAGGCCGCGCAGAGCGTTGCCCATCGCGGTCAGCCCCGCGGCCTGCCAGCCGAGCCGGCGCAACGCCTCGTCGAGCGACGGCAGCGCGCTGGCGGCGGAGTCCGCTAGCCAGTCCAGCCAGCGCCGGCGCAAACCGTCGTCTAGCTCCAGCGGCGCCTCCAGCAGCGCGCCGAGGATTTCCCGGGTGAGTACCGCCTCGGCCTCTGCCAGGCCGGCGAAGGGCTGTGCGGCCGGTAGATCCATGGAGCCTTCGGCCCGTGGCGCCAGGCGCGGTACCAGCACCGCGCCGAGGCTCGCCACGCCACCGCCGAGCACCGCCGCGCAGGCGCTCTCCACGCCAGCCTGGGCGCACAGCGCGGCCTCCACCTCGCCCAACTCGATGCGCTGGCCGCGCACTTTCACCTGCTGGTCGACCCGACCGAGGAATTCCAGGGTACCGTCGCCCCAGTAGCGACCGCGATCGCCGGTGCGATACCAGCGGCCCTGGGCATCGTGGACGAAACGCCGGGCGCTGAGTTCGGGATCGTTGCGATAGCCGCGGGCCAGGCTGGCGCCGCCGATCCACAGCTCGCCGACCACCAGGTCCGGCACGTCGCGCCCGTGGGTGTCGACCACCCGGTAGGCCTGTCCCGGCAATGGCCGGCCGTAGGGAATCGAACGCCAGTGCGGCGGCACCGTATCGACGCTCTGCAGGTTCGACCAGATGCCCGCTTCGGTAGCGCCACCCAGCACATGCAGGCGGCAGCCTTCGGCACAACGTGGGCGCAGGCGGCCGGGCAGGTCCAGGGCCACCCAGTCGCCGGACAGCAGCACCGCCCGCAGACTGCGATAGTCGGCCTGGCTCGCCGGCAGGCTGAGGGCCATCTCCAGCAAGGCCGGCGCCGAGTTCCACAGGCTCACCGCATGCCGCTGGATAGCCTCCGCCCAGGCAGCGGCATCGCGCGCCTGTTCCTGGGCCGGCAGGACCAGGCTGGCACCGGCGCCGAGGCCGCCGAACAGGTCGAAGACCGACAGATCGAAGTCCAGCGCGGAGACCGCCAGCAAGCGATCCGATGCGTTCACCCGCAGCAGGTCGAGCAGCGCGTCGATGGTATTGATCGCCGCCGCGTGGCTGACCTCGACGCCCTTGGGCACCCCGGTGGAGCCCGAGGTGTAGATCACATAGGCACTCGCCTGCGGCGCCAGCGGCACGGGGGCGGCCAGCGCCGGGCCGCGCAGCAGGCGCTGGACATCCAGGCGCGGCGGCAAGGCCTGCGGATCGTCCTCCTCGGTGATCGCCAGGCATACCCCGGCGGCCTCTTCGATCAGGCGCCGCCGTGCGGGCGGCTGGTCGATGTCCAGCGGCACGTAGCAGGCGCCTGCGGCGAGCACGCCGAATACCGCCGCGACCTGCTGCGGTCCGCGCGGCAGGCTGACCTCGACCGCGTCGCCAGGGCGCACCCCGGCTTCGCGCAGGCCGCCGGCGATGCGCAGCGCACGCTCGGCCAGTTCGCCGCGGGTGACACGTTGGTCGCGATAGAGCAGCGCGTCGGCATCCGGCGCCTCGGCGGCGCGAAGGAAGAAGTCGCGATGTAGGGTGCGCGCCGTGGCGCATGCCGGCTGGCCGTTGAGCAGGGCCCGGCGCGCCTGCTGCGCCCAGGGCAACGGCAGATCGGCGGGCTGCTCCCAGGCGCTGTCGCAGAGACGCTGGAGCAGCCCCACGTAGGCTTCGAACATGGTTTCCGGCAGACCTTCGGGGAACAGGCCGACGACGCTATCCCAGGCCAGCAGGATACCGTCGCCCACCCGGTAGAGCTGGTGGTCGAGCCAGACCTGCGGGGTCTGCGAGAGCATGTCGTGGAGATCGCCGAAAGCGTCGCGGAAGGCCGCCGGGACGAAGCCCTCCTCGCCCAGGTTGCTGGCGAACACCACCGGCGCCGAGCGTGGCTGGCCCTGCCGGCGCGCCTCGCGGAGCACCTCCAGGGCGGGGAATGCGGCGTGGTCGATGGCTCCGTGGAGGTTGCGCTGGAAGCTCTTCACCGCCTCGGCGAAGGACACCCCGGCCTGCATCCGGCACTCCAGCAGCAACAGGGTGGTGAAGTCGGCGATCACCTCGCCGATACGCGGGTCGTCGGCATGCCGATCGAACAACGGCACGTTGAGGAGAAATTCCGCGCTTTCGCTCCAGCGCGCCAGGACCAGCGCGAAGGCGCAGCCGAACACGCTGGACAAGGTCACGCCATGCTGCGCGGCAAGACGCTCCAGGCGCCGGCTCTCGCCGGCGGAAAGCTGGAATGCCAGGCGCCGGGTGCGCGGCTGGCGGATGCTTTCCGGCGCGCAGGCCAACGGCAGGGCCGGCGCGTCCGGCAAGCGCGGCAGGCGTTCCAGCCAGTAGTCGCGGGCCCGCGCCGCGGCCTCGGCGCGTTGCGCCGCACGGTGTGCCAGGTAGTCGGCGAAATGCAGCGCCGGCGGCTCCGCCAGGCGCTCCGGCGCCAGGTAGGCAACGCCCAGTTCGGCCAGCAGCAGGCGCAAGCTTTCGACATCGGCGGCAAGCAGGTCGAGACTCAGCCAGAGGCGATCCTCGCCGCCCGGCATGCGCACCAGCCCGAGCAGGAACACCTGGCCGCGCTCCACCGCCAGGCATTCATGGGCGCGCCAGTCGCGCAGCGCCTGCCAGTCGCGCTCGGCCTCGTCCACCTGTAAGGTGCGCCAGTCCTGCAGGTCGAAGCAGGACAGCGGCGGCGTCGGAAGGATCTGCTGGCGACCGTCGAGGAAGCGCGCCCGCAACATCGGGTGGCGTTGACGCACGCACTCCGCCGCCGCGGCCAGGCGCTGCGGGTCGACATCCCGCGTGCGGAATTCCAGGAAGGCATGGCAGCTGACATTGCCCAGCACCTCGCCGGCGCCACGTCCCAGCCAGTAGGCCTGCTGCACGGAAGACAGCTCGAACGGCTGGTCGCGATCCTGCGCCGTCGGCAGCGCGACCGTTGCCGGGGCGGACAGCCGGTCCGCGCAGGCCAGCAGGTCGAGCCAGGCCCCCAGGCAGGGGCGCTGCGCCAACTGGGCGAAGTCCAGCGTCGAGCCACGCGCGCGCAGGCGTTCCTGCAGGTACATCAGGCGGATCGAGTCGAGGCCGCAGCCCAGCAGGTCGTCGTCGTCCGCCAGGGCGCGCACGTCGGCAAGCGGTTCACCGAGCAGGTCGGCGAGCTGCTCGGTCAGCCAGTCGCGCAGGGCGGTACGGGAATCGGGGGGCAGATCCATGGGGGCTCCCTAGGGCAAGCATCTGAGGTCGGTTGCCAGTTCCTGGCAACGATTATCAAATGCGACCTTATCTCACTTGCCTGGGAGGCCTGGCCGGCAATGCTTTAGACAGCCGGACTGTTTCGTTAGATGCAGCGTCATCCCGCAGCGGCGACACCCCTCCCGTGGCCGGGTCGGGGGTCGTCGCGGAGACTCAGCGGATCTCGCTGGGGGAGATGCCGTAGCGCTTGCGGAAAGCGATGGAGAAATGCGCCGGGCTGTAGCCCACCCGGTAGGCCACCGTGGAGACGTTCGCCTCTTCGTCGCAGAGCATCCGGTGCGCCTCGCGCAGGCGGTATTCCTGCAGGTAGCCGAATACGCTGGCGCCGAACACCTTGCGAAAGCCGGCAGTCAGCTTGCGCGGGTTCATGCCCACGCGGCTGGCCAGCGTGTCCAGCGACGGCGGCTCCTGCAAGGCGCCGACCAGCAGGTCGCGGGCGGCGTGGATGCGCTCGACCTCCGAGCAGGTGATGCGCGGCTCCTCGACGGGGCGCCCCTCGCCGGAAAGGAACTGTGCGCTGAGCGCGGCCAACTCCAGGGCCTTGCCGCCGAGGTAGAGATCGCGGGTCGGACCGAGCATCTGGCAGGTGGCGATCTGCGAGGCCAACGCCTGCATCGCCCGCGGCGCCGGGCAGCTCATGATTCGCGGATCGCCGCCGGGGCGGCGTATCAGTTGCTCGGGCAGCCAGCCGAGGCGGCTGTCCAGGGCTTCGACGCCGAGTTGGACGATGGTGTAGCGCAACGGCTTGTCGGTGCCGTAGATCTGCGCCGAGGTGAAGTCGCCATCGTTGGCGATGGTGCACAGGCTCGGCCCCTCGATGAGGTGCTCGGGCTGGCCGGGAATCCGGCAGCGCAACTGGCCGCTCTGCACGAGGATCAGGCGCAGGCCGCGCTCCAGCGGTTCCTCGAACCAGTCCTCGCTGGCCGAACAGAAGGTTCCGGTCACCAGCTTCATGTTCGGATCGATGTGCGCGACGCCGGGCCGGTTGCCCGGTGCCGGCGCGGCGGCATCGGCCTGTGGCGGAGCAATGATGGTGATGGTCATCAGGTTTTCCTGTAGCCCGGGCGCTGCCGACGCGGCGACGCCTTCCTGGATACGTGGGGGCAGGGGGACTTTTTAGCGGAGATGGACAAAGCGCCCTGCACTCCGCCCCTGCAGCGAATGAAAAAGCCCCGCAATCGAAAGGCGCGGGCTTGCGCGGTCCCTGCCGCCCGCCAATGATAATAAATCTCATTTCCCAGCAATGGCAATCGACCGCATCCACGGAGATCGCATGACTTCCTCGCCCGTCACCCCATCGGCCGTCGACGACGCCCCCGACTGGCCCGCCGCCTTCGTCCGCCGCTATCTCGACGCCGGCCACTGGCAGGACCAGAGCTTCGCCGAAGCCCTGGCCACCAGCGCCGCGCGCCATCCGCGGCGGATCGCGCTCTGCGACGACGACCAGCGGCTCAGCTATGCCGACCTGCTCCAGCGCTGCCGCCGCCTGGCAGCCGGACTGCGCCAGGCCGGCCTCGCACATGGCGACACGGTAGTGCTGCACCTGCCCAACGGCATCGCCTTCGTCGAGACCTGCTTCGCCCTGTTCCAGCTCGGCGTACGCCCGGTGCTCGCCCTCCCCGCCCATCGCCAGCATGAGATCAGCGGTTTCTGTCGCTTCGCCGAGGCCAAGGCCTACATCGGCGCCGAACGGATCGACGGCTTCGACCCACGGCCGATGGTCCGTGAGCTGCTCGCCAGCGGCGCCTGCCGGATGGCGCTGATCCACGGCGAGGCCGAGGCGCCGCTGCAAGCGCTGGCACCGCTGTACCAGGCCGACGCGCTGGAAGACTGCGCCGCCCGCGCCGAGGATATCGCCTGCTTCCAGTTGTCCGGCGGCACCACCGGCACGCCGAAGCTGATTCCCCGGCGTCATCGCGAGTATCTCTACAACGTCCGCGCCAGCGCCGAGGTCTGCGGCTTCGACGAGCACACGGTGTACCTCACCGGCTTGCCGATGGCGCACAACTTCACTCTCTGCTGCCCCGGAGTGATCGGCACGCTGCTGGCCGGCGGCCGCGTGGTGGTCAGCCAGCGCGCCGATCCCGAGCATTGCTTCGCCCTGATCGCCCGTGAACGGGTCACCCACACCGCCCTGGTACCGCCGCTGGCGATGCTCTGGCTGGATGCCCAGGAAAGCCGCCGCGCCGATCTATCCAGCCTGCGTCTGCTCCAGGTCGGCGGCTCCAGGCTCGGCAGCAGTGCCGCGCAACGCGTCGAACCGGTGCTCGGCTGCCAGTTGCAACAGGTGCTGGGAATGGCCGAGGGGCTGATCTGCTACACCCGCCTGGACGATCCGCCCGAACGCGTGCTGCATACCCAGGGCCGGCCGCTGTCGCCGGACGACGAAGTGCGGGTGGTCGACGCCGAGGGCCGCGAGGTCGGCCCCGGCGAGGTGGGCGAACTGACCGTGCGCGGTCCCTACACCATCCGCGGCTACTACCGCCTGCCCGAACACAACGCCAAGGCCTTCAGCGCGGACGGCTTCTACCGCACCGGCGACCGGGTCAGCCGCGACAAGGACGGCTACCTGGTGGTGGAGGGCCGCGACAAGGACCAGATCAACCGCGGCGGCGAGAAGATCGCCGCGGAAGAGGTGGAGAACCTGCTGATAGCCCATCCGCAGGTGCACGACGCCACCGTCGTGGCGATGCCCGACAGCCTGCTCGGCGAGCGCACCTGCGCCTTCGTCATCCCGCGCCAACCGGCGCCCTCGGCGCTGAAGCTGAAGCAATACCTGCACGCCTGCGGGCTGGCCGCGTTCAAGGTGCCGGACCGCATCGAGCTGGTCCCGGCCTTCCCCCAGACCGGCATCGGCAAGATCAGCAAGAAGGACCTGCGCGAGCGCCTGCGCCGCGAGCTGGAGGCCCGCGCATGAGCGCCGCCTGGGTCCGGCCGTTCCGCCTGACGCCGATGCCGCACCTGCGCCTGGCCTGCTTCCCCCATGCAGGCGGCAGCGCCAGCTTCTTCCGTAGCTGGAGCGAACGCCTGCCGCCAGACATCGACCTGCTTGCCCTGCAGTACCCGGGTCGCGAGGACCGCTTCAACGAGGCGCCGGCCACCCGCCTGGAGGACCTCGCCGACGGCGCCGCCCTCGCCCTGCGCGATTTCGCCGACGCGCCCCTGGCGCTGTTCGGCCACAGTCTCGGCGCGGCGCTGGCCTACGAAACCGCCCTGCGCCTGGAAAGCGCCGGCGCGCCGCTGCGCCACCTGTTCGTCTCCGCCCATCCGGCACCGCACCGGCAACGCGGCGGCGCGTTGCACCGCGGCGACGAGGCGACGCTGCTGGAGGACGTCCGCCGCCAGGGTGGCGCCAGCGAGCTACTCGAGGACGCCGACCTGCGCGCGCTGTTCCTGCCGATCCTGCGCGCCGACTACCAGGCGATCGAGACCTACCGACGGGCGCAGCCCATCGCCCTGGCCTGCGCCCTCGACGTCCTCCTCGGCGAGCACGACGAGGAAGTCAGCGCCGCCGAGGCGCAGGCCTGGAGCGACGCCAGCCGGCCCCCCGCCAGGCTGCGGCGCTTTCCTGGCGGCCACTTCTACCTGAGCGAGGGGCGCGACGCGGTGATCGAGCACCTGCTGCGCCGCCTCGCACATCCCGACGCCCTTTCCCGAGAGGTTGCATGATGAAAACTCCCGAAGACTGCACCGGCCTGGCGGACATCCGCGAGGCCATCGACCGGATCGACCTGGATATCGTCCAGGCCCTCGGCCGCCGCATGGACTACGTCAAGGCGGCGTCGCGCTTCAAGGCCAGCGAGGCGGCGATTCCGGCGCCCGAGCGGGTCGCCGCGATGCTCCCCGAGCGCGCCCGCTGGGCCGAGGAAAACGGACTCGACGCGCCCTTCGTCGAGGGACTGTTCGCGCAGATCATCCACTGGTACATCGCCGAGCAGATCAAGTACTGGCGCCAGACACGGGGTGCCGCATGAGCCGGCTGGCGCCCCTGAGCCAGTGCCTGCACGCCTTGCGCGGCACCTTCGAGCGCGCCATCGGCCAAGCGCAGGCGCTCGATCGTCCGGTCTTGGTGGCGGCGTCGTTCGAGATCGACCCATTGGACCCGCTGCAGGTATTCGGTGCCTGGGACGACCGGCAAACGCCCTGCCTGTACTGGGAACAGCCCGAGCTGGCGTTCTTCGCCTGGGGCTGCGCCCTGGAGCTGCAAGGCCACGGCGAACAGCGCTTCGCCCGGATCGAGGAAAACTGGCAATTGCTCTGCGCCGACGCCGTGGTCGAGGGCCCGCTGGCGCCGCGCCTGTGCGGCGGATTCCGCTTCGATCCGCGCGGCCCGCGCGAGGAACACTGGCAAGCCTTCGCCGATGCCAGCCTGATGCTCGCCGGCATCACCGTGCTGCGCGAGGGCGAACGCTACCGGGTACTCTGCCAACACCTGGCCAAGCCCGGCGAAGATGCCCTGGCCCTGGCCGCCTACCACTGCTCGGCGCTACTGCGCCTGAGGCAGCCGGCCAGACGCCGGCCCTCGGGGCCGACCGCTGGCGCGCAGGGCGACGCTTCGGCGCAGGAGCGCAGGCAATGGGAAGCCAAGGTGAGCGACGCGGTAAGCAGTGTCCGCCAGGGACGCTTCGGCAAGGTCGTGCTGGCCCGCACCCAGGCCCGGCCTCTCGGCGACATCGAGCCGTGGCAGGTCATCGAACACTTGCGTCTGCAACATGCCGACGCCCAGCTGTTCGCCTGTCGCCGCGGCAACGCCTGCTTCCTCGGCGCCTCCCCGGAACGCCTGGTCCGCATTCGCGCCGGCGAGGCACTCACCCATGCCCTGGCCGGGACCATCGCCCGCGGCGGCGATGCCCAGGAAGATGCGCGGCTCGGACAGGCCCTGCTGGACAGCGCCAAGGACAGGCACGAACACCAGTTGGTGGTGGAGGCGATCCGTACGGCCCTGGAACCCTTCAGCGAGGTACTGGAAATCCCCGATGCGCCCGGCCTGAAACGACTGGCGCGAGTCCAGCACCTGAACACGCCGATCCGCGCCCGCCTCGCTGACGCAGGCGGCATCCTGCGGCTGCTGCAGGCGCTGCATCCGACCCCCGCGGTGGGCGGCTACCCACGCAGCGCGGCGCTGGACTACATCCGCCAGCACGAAGGGATGGACCGCGGCTGGTACGCCGCGCCGCTGGGCTGGCTCGACGGCGAAGGCAACGGCGATTTCCTGGTGGCGCTGCGCTCGGCCCTGCTCACGCCGGGCCGGGGCTACCTGTTCGCCGGCTGCGGTCTGGTAGGCGATTCGGAACCGGCCCACGAGTATCGCGAAACCTGCCTTAAGCTCAGTGCCATGCGGGAAGCTCTATCCGCCATAGGCGGCCTGGACGAAGTGCCCTTGCAGCGCGGCGTCGCCTGAAAACGAAGACCCCCTGCGGCCCGAGGGCGGCAGGGGGTCTTCGAAGGTCTGCCCGTGGCGCGGACGGGCCGCGCCGCAAGGGCGTCGCTTAGAACGGAATGTCGTCGTCGAAGCTGTCGTAGTCCTGGGCCGGTTGCGGCGCCGGTTGCTGCTGCGGGGCCGGACGCGACTGCTGCTGCGGGGCCTGCTGCGGGCGCTGCATGGGCTCGCGCGGGGCGCGCTGCGAATCGTCGCCGGAGGGGCGGCCGCCGAGCAACTGCATGTTGCCGTTGATGTCGACCACGATCTCGGTGGTGTAGCGATCCTGACCATCCTGGCCCTGCCACTTGCGGGTGCGCAGGCTGCCTTCGACGTAGACCTGGGAACCCTTGCGCAGGTACTCGCCGGCGATCTCCGCCAGGCGGCCGAAGAACACCACGCGGTGCCATTCGGTGCGCTCCTGTTGCTGGCCGGTCTGCTTGTCCTTCCAGCTCTCGCTGGTGGCGAGGGTGATGTTGGTCACCGCATTGCCGTTGGGCATGTAGCGGGTTTCCGGGTCACCACCGACGTTACCAACCAGAATGACTTTGTTAACCCCACGGGCCATGACGTTCTCCTAAGGTTCAGCATCCGCCCGGCGCGGCCTGGGCCAGGCGCTCGAGGGCGGTGCGATCCACTTGTTGGGTATCCACTTTGACATAGGCGGCGGCCTCCTCGGCCACCACCACGGCGTCTGCCACACCGGGCAACGCCCTGAATCGCTGGACCAGCACCGCGTCCTGCAGCGCGGCGGGCGCGAGCGGCAGGCGAATGCTGGTCACATAAGGCGGTTCGCGCATGGTAACAGCAATCGCCAGCCAGAGGGCAGCGAGCACCGCGCATCCGATGAACACCATGCTCAGCCCGCCGTGCTGGAACATCCAGCCGCCGAGGATGCCGCCCAGCGCCGCGCCGAGGAATTGGCTGGTGGAATACACCCCCATCGCCGTGCCCTTGCCGCCGGCCGGCGAGACCTTGCTGACCAGCGACGGCAGCGAGGCTTCGAGCAGGTTGAAGGCAGTGAAGAACACCACCGTGCCGACCACCAGCATGGCCAGGCTGTGACCGAAGACCAGGAAGAACAGTTCGCAGGCCAGCAGGGTCGCCACCGCGCCGGTCAGCACGCGCTTCATGCGACGCTTCTTCTCGGCGTAGATGATGAACGGCACCATGCCGAAGAAACCGACCAGCAGCGCGGTCAGGTAGACCCACCAGTGCTGCTCCTTGGGCAGGCCACCCTCGTGCACCAGTGCCAGCGGCAAGGCGACGAAGCTGGCCATGAGGATGGCGTGGAGGATCAGGATGCCGGCGTCCAGGCGCAGCAGGTCGCCGTGCTTCAGGGTCGGCAGCAGGGCCTGGCGCGCCACGCTGGATTCGCGGTGCTGGGTCATGTGGTCCGGCTGCGGGACGAAGAACAGGATCAGCAGCAGGCCGACCAGCGCCATCCCGGCGGTGAACCAGAACAGCCCATGCAGGCCGAACAGATGGGTCAGCACCGGGCCGAGCACCATGGCCACGGCGAAGGAGACGCCGATGCTCATGCCGATCATCGCCATCGCCTTGGTCCGGTGCTGCTCGCGGGTGAGGTCGGAGAGCAGCGCCATCACCGCCGCCGAGATCGCCCCGGCGCCCTGCAGGACGCGGCCGGCGATCACCCCCCAGATGGAGTCGGCATTGGCCGCGAGGGCCGCGCCGGCGGCGAAGATCAGCAGCCCGACGACGATCACCGGGCGCCGGCCGATGCGGTCGGAAATGGTCCCGAAGGGAATCTGCAGGATCGCCTGGGTCAGGCCATAGGCGCCGATGGCCAGGCCGATCAGCGCCGGGGTCGCGCCGGCCAGGTCCTGGCCGTAGGTGGCCAGCACCGGCAGGACCATGAACATGCCGAGCATGCGGAAGGCGAATACCAGTGACAGCCCGACGGCCGCTCGCGTTTCGGTACCGCTCATCCGCTCAGTATGTGAGTCGTGCATAACACCCTCATGGAAGAAACCGCTGCAGGGCAAGGCCTCATGCCCCTGCCGATGGCGCCGCCGCCCGCTCCTGGGCGGCCGGGGCAATGCCCGCGCCGGAAAAATGCCGCGCATTCTACCAGTCCGCCCCCTCGCGGCACAGGCGCGCCACTTTGCCGCGCGCTAGCGGCCAGCCGTATAATCAGCGGTTTTCGCCCGCCATGCGAGGCCGCTGTGGATAAGATCCTGATTCGTGGGGCGCGTACCCACAACCTGAAGAACGTCGACCTCACACTGCCACGCGACAAACTGATCGTGATCACCGGTCTTTCCGGTTCCGGCAAGTCTTCCCTGGCTTTCGACACGCTCTATGCGGAAGGCCAGCGGCGCTACGTGGAATCCCTCTCGGCCTACGCCCGGCAGTTCCTGTCGATGATGGAGAAGCCGGACGTGGACACCATCGAAGGGCTGTCGCCGGCGATTTCCATCGAACAGAAGTCCACTTCCCACAACCCACGCTCCACCGTGGGTACGATCACCGAGATCTACGACTACCTGCGCCTGCTTTATGCCCGCGTCGGTACCCCGCGCTGCCCGGACCACGACATCCCGCTGGAGGCGCAGACCGTCAGCCAGATGGTCGACCAGGTCCTGGCCCTGCCGGAAGGCAGCAAGCTGATGCTGCTGGCGCCGGTGATCCGCGAGCGCAAGGGCGAGCACCTGGCGGTGTTCGACGAGATGCGCGCGCAGGGCTTCGTCCGCGCCCGGGTCGACGGCAAGCTCTACGAACTCGACGAAGTGCCGAAACTGGATAAGCAGAAGAAGCACAGCATCGATGTGGTGGTGGACCGCTTCAAGGTTCGCGCGGACCTCCAGCAACGCCTGGCCGAGTCGTTCGAGACCGCCCTGTCCCTGGCCGACGGTATCGCCCTGGTAGCACCGATGGACGAGGACGAGGATGTCGAGGAGATCATCTTCTCGGCGCGCTTCGCCTGCCCGGTCTGCGGCCACTCTATCAGCGAGCTGGAACCCAAGCTGTTCTCCTTCAACAACCCGGCCGGCGCCTGTCCGACCTGCGACGGCCTCGGCGTGAAGCAATTCTTCGACGCGCGCCGGGTGGTCAACGGCGAGTTGACCCTGGCCGAGGGCGCGATCCGCGGCTGGGACCGGCGCAACGTCTATTACTTCCAGATGCTCGGTTCGCTGGCCCAGCATTACGGCTTCAGCCTGGAAGAACCCTTCGACGAACTCGGCGCCGAACACCAGAAGGTGGTGCTCTACGGCTCCGGCCGGGAAAACGTCGACTTCCGCTATCTCAACGACCGCGGCGACATCGTCAAGCGCTCGCACCCCTTCGAAGGCATCCTGCCGAACCTTGAGCGGCGCTACCGCGAGACCGAGTCGGCCACGGTCCGCGAGGAGCTGGCCAAGTTCCTCAGCACCCAGCCCTGCCCGGATTGCCACGGTACCCGCCTGCGCCGCGAGGCGCGGCATGTGTGGGTCGGCGACCGGACGCTGCCGGCGATCACCGCGATGCCGGTCGGCGAAGCCTGCGAGTATGCCGCCGGACTCAGCCTGACCGGCCGCCGTGGCGAGATCGCGGCGAAGATCCTCAAGGAAATCCGCGACCGCCTGCAATTCCTGGTCAACGTCGGCCTCGACTACCTGACCCTCGACCGCAGCGCCGACACCCTGTCCGGCGGCGAAGCCCAGCGCATCCGCCTGGCCAGCCAGATCGGCGCCGGCCTGGTGGGAGTGATGTACATCCTCGACGAACCCTCGATCGGCCTGCACCAACGCGACAACGAGCGCCTGCTCGGCACCCTCACCCACCTGCGCAACCTCGGCAACACGGTGATCGTGGTCGAGCACGACGAGGACGCGATCCGACTCGCCGACTACGTCGTCGACATCGGTCCGGGCGCCGGCGTGCACGGCGGCCAGGTAGTGGCGGAAGGTACGCCCGACCAGGTGATGAACCACCCCGACTCGCTGACCGGCAAGTACCTTTCCGGGCGCAAGAAAATCGCGGTTCCGGCCAAGCGCACCCCGCGCGACAAGAAGAAGCTGCTGAAGCTGAAAGGCGCCCGCGGCAACAACCTGCAGAACGTCAACCTGGAAATCCCGGTCGGCCTGTTCACCTGCATCACCGGGGTCTCGGGCTCCGGCAAGTCGACGCTGATCAACAACACCCTGTTCCCGATCACCGCCACCGCGCTGAACGGCGCGACTACCCTGGAAGTGGCGCCGTATGACTCGTTCGACGGCCTGCAGCACCTGGACAAGGTGGTCGACATCGACCAGAGCCCGATCGGTCGTACCCCGCGCTCCAACCCGGCGACCTATACCGGCCTGTTCACGCCGATCCGCGAACTGTTCTCCGGCGTGCCGGAGGCCCGCTCGCGCGGCTACGGTCCCGGCCGCTTCTCGTTCAACGTCAAGGGCGGCCGTTGCGAGGCCTGCCAGGGCGACGGCGTGATCAAGGTGGAGATGCACTTCCTGCCGGACATCTACGTTCCCTGCGATGTCTGCAAGGGCAAGCGCTACAACCGCGAGACCCTGGAGATCCGCTACAAGGGCAAGAGCATCCACGAGGTGCTGGAGATGACCATCGAGGAAGCCCGCGAGTTCTTCGACGCCGTCCCCGCCCTGGCGCGCAAGCTGCAGACGCTGATGGACGTCGGCCTGTCCTACATCAAGCTGGGCCAGAGCGCGACCACCCTCTCGGGCGGCGAGGCGCAACGGGTCAAGCTGTCCCGCGAGCTGTCCAAGCGCGATACCGGCAAGACCCTGTACATCCTCGACGAACCGACCACCGGCCTGCATTTCGCCGACATCCAGCAACTGCTCGACGTGCTCCACCGCCTGCGCGACCACGGCAACACCGTGGTGGTGATCGAGCACAACCTGGACGTGATCAAGACCGCCGACTGGCTGGTCGACCTCGGCCCCGAGGGCGGCTCCAAGGGTGGCCAGATCATCGCCAACGGTACGCCGGAGCAGGTGGCCGAGATGCCCCAGTCGCACACCGGCCACTTCCTCAAGCCGCTGCTGGAACGCGATCGCGCCTGATTGCCGGGCGCTCATGAAAAAGCCCCTGCGACCGTGAGGCGCAGGGGCTTTTTCGTATCCGCGGGGTAGGGTCAGATCTGCGATTGCAGGTAGTTCTCCAGGCCCATCCTGGCGATCAGGCCAAGCTGTTGCTCCAACCAGTAGGCGTGGTCTTCCTCGGTGTCGGCCAGTTGGGCCTTGAGGATGTCGCGGCTGACGAAGTCCTTGTGCTGCTCGCAGAGGGCGATGCCCTTGGCCAGCGCGGCGCGGACATGGCGCTCGAGCTTGAGGTCGGCCTCGAGCATCTCCGGCACCGTGGTGCCCGGGTGGATATCGTCGGGACGCATGCGCGGCGTACCTTCGAGCAGGAGGATACGGCGCAGCAGGGCATCGGCGTGCTGGGTCTCCTCCTCCATCTCGTGGTTGAGGCGCTCGTAGAGCTTGCTGAAGCCCCAGTCCTCGTACATGCGCGAGTGGATGAAGTACTGGTCGCGCGCGGCCAGCTCGCCGGTCAGCAGCGTGTTGAGGTAATCGATGACTTCCGGATGGCCTTGCATCGGGGGGCTCTCCCTGGAGAAAACTAGGAATCTAGCCGCATATGCTCCCGGCTCCGCCTGATCCGGGTCAAGCCAATGCAGATAAAAAAGCCCCCTTCCTAGGAAGGGGGCCGGGGGCCTCATCAGGCCATCAGTCCAGCTTCAGGCCGAGGGCGTCGGCGACGCCTTTGCCGTAGGCCGGGTCGACCTTGAGGAACAGGCCGATCTGGCGACGCTGGATCTGTTCCGGTACATCGCGGATGTCTTCGGCGATGTTGGCGAACAGCCGCTGCTTCTGCTCGTCAGTGAACAGATGGAACAGCGCGGCGGGCTGGCTGTAGTAGTCGTCGTCCACCCGGTGGTTCCAGTGGTCCGCCGCGCCCTCCAGGCTCAGCGGCGGCTCGGAGAAGTCAGGCTGCTCCTGCCACTGGTTGAAGCTGTTCGGCTCGTAGGTGACGCGCTGATGGGCGTTGTTGCCGTCCACCCGCATGCCGCCGTCGCGGTGGTAGACCTGGTGCGGGCAACGCGCGGCGTTCACCGGGATCTGGTGGTGGTTGACGCCCAGGCGATAGCGATGGGCGTCGCCGTAGGAGAACAGACGGCCCTGGAGCATCTTGTCCGGCGAGAAACCGATACCGGGCACCACGTTGGCCGGCGTGAAAGCGGCCTGCTCGACCTCGGCGAAGTAGTTGTCCGGGTTACGGTTCAGCTCGAAGAAGCCCACTTCGATCAACGGGTAGTCGCCGTGGGGCCAGACCTTGGTCAGGTCGAACGGGTTGTAGCGATAGGTGGCCGCTTCCTTCTCGGGCATGATCTGCACGTACATCTTCCAGCGCGGGAAGTCGCCTTTCTCGATGCTCTCGTACAAGTCGCGCTGCGAACTCTCGCGGTCCTGGGCGATCACTTCGGCAGCCTCGGCGTTGGTCAGGTTCTCGATGCCCTGTTGGGTCTTGAAGTGGAACTTGACCCAGAAGCGCTCGTTGTTCGCATTGATGAAGCTGAAGGTATGGCTGCCGAAACCATGGATGTGCCGATAGCTCTTCGGCAGGCCGCGGTCGCTGAAGTCGATGGTCAACTGATGCAGCGACTCGGGGAGGTGAGAGAAAAAGTCCCACTTGAAGGTCGCATTGCGCAGGTTGGTGCGCGGGTCACGCTTCACCACGTGGTTGAGATCGGGGAACTTGAGCGGGTCGCGCAGGTAGAACACCGGGGTGTTGTTGCCGACCAGGTCCCAGTTGCCCTGCTCGGTGTAGAAACGCATGGAGAAGCCGCGGATGTCGCGCTCGGCATCCGCCGCGCCGCGCTCACCGGCGACGGTGGAGAAGCGCAGGAACATATCGGTCTTCTTGCCGACCTGGGAGAAGATCTTCGCCCGGGTGTAGGGGGTGATGTCATGGGTGACGGTGAAGGTGCCGTAGGCCGCGGAGCCTTTCGCATGCATGCGTCGCTCGGGGATCACTTCGCGATCGAAGTGGGCGAGCTTCTCGAGGAACCACACGTCCTGCAGCAACATCGGGCCACGCGGACCGGCGGTCTGCACGTTCTGGTTATCGACCACCGGTGCGCCAGCGGCAGTGGTCAGGCGGGTCTTCTCTTCCATTTACTCTCTCCTCAACGGCTAACGTGCTATGAAGCGAAGCGGCTACACGGAAATCATCAGCGTGGACCAGGGATTGGCGGAGGACAACCTGTCGGCTGAACCAAGCGCCCTTTGCATTGATCTCGCTTATCCGAACGTAGCTTTTCGTAAAAGCAGGTTAAGGATGAATGACAGCCCTCCCGCAATCCAATTTATTAAAGAAAGCGATCCGATAGATAAAAACTTTAAGGCAGGTAATAAAAAAACCGGGCCTAGGCCCGGTTTCTTGTGCAGCAGATGCCTTATTCGGCAGCTTCTACGACTTCACCGCCGACAGGACGATCAACCAGCTCGACGTACGCCATGGGGGCGTTGTCGCCAGCGCGGAAACCGCACTTCAGGATGCGCAGGTAGCCGCCCGGACGGTTGGCGTAGCGCTTGCCCAGGTCGTTGAACAGCTTGCCAACGGCAGCTTTCGAACGGGTACGGTCGAAAGCCAGGCGACGGTTGGCGACGCTGTCTTCCTTGGCCAAGGTGATCAGCGGCTCGGCAACGCGACGCAGTTCCTTGGCCTTGGGCAGGGTGGTTTTGATCAGTTCGTGTTCGAACAGCGACACCGCCATGTTCTGGAACATAGCCTTGCGGTGCGCGCTGGTGCGGCTCAGGTGACGACCACTTTTACGATGGCGCATGGTTCAATTCCTTTCCAAACTTTACGTTCGGTAGTTACGACGATCAGGCAGTGGCCTTGTCGTCTTTCTTAAGACTTGCCGGCGGCCAGTTATCGAGGCGCATACCGAGGGACAGACCACGGGAAGCCAGAACGTCCTTGATTTCGGTCAGGGACTTCTTGCCCAGGTTCGGCGTTTTCAACAGCTCCACTTCGGTGCGCTGGATCAGGTCACCGATGTAGTAGATGTTTTCCGCCTTCAGGCAGTTGGCCGAACGTACGGTCAGTTCCAGGTCATCGACCGGGCGCAGGAGGATCGGATCGATCTCGTCTTCCTGCTCTTCAACGACGGGTTCGCTGTCGCCCTTGAGGTCCACGAACGCTGCCAGCTGCTGTTGCAGGATGGTAGCGGCGCGACGGATAGCCTCTTCGGGATCCAGGGTGCCGTTGGTTTCCAGGTCCAGGACCAGTTTGTCCAGGTTGGTGCGCTGCTCGACACGGGCGTTTTCCACCACGTAGGAGACACGACGGACCGGGCTGAACGATGCGTCGAGCTGCAGACGGCCGATGCTGCGGCTTTCGTCTTCATCGCTCTGACGTGCGTCGGCAGGCTCGTAGCCACGGCCACGAGCTACCTTCAGCTTCATGTTCAGCGCGCCGTTGTCTGCCAGGTTGGCGATAACGTGGTCACCGTTGATGATCTCAACATCGTGATCCAGCTGAATATCGGCAGCAGTCACAACACCCGAGCCCTTCTTAGCCAGGGTCAGCGTCACTTCATCACGACCGTGCAGCTTGATGGCCAGACCTTTCAGGTTCAGCAGGATCTCGATTACATCTTCCTGCACACCTTCGATCGCCGAGTACTCGTGGAGTACGCCGTCGATCTCGGCCTCGACCACTGCGCAGCCAGGCATGGAGGACAACAGGATGCGACGCAGCGCGTTGCCCAGGGTGTGACCAAAACCACGCTCGAGAGGCTCGAGCGTGATCTTGGCGCGGGTTTGACTGACCACCTGCACATCGATGTGGCGGGGGGTCAGGAACTCATTTACCGAACTCTGCATGGATGCACCTATTTTCTAGCCCTTACTTGGAGTAGAGCTCGACAATCAGGTTTTCGTTGATATCAGCGGACAGGTCGCTGCGAGCCGGAGCACTCTTGAAGGTACCAGCCTTCTTGTCGAGGTCGACTTCGACCCACTCGACGCGACCGCGCTGGCCACAGAGTTCCAGAGCCTGAGCGATACGCAGCTGGTTCTTCGATTTTTCGCGAACAGCTACGACGTCACCGGCCTTCACTTGGTAGGAAGGGATGTTGACGGTCTGACCGTTGACGGTGATGGCCTTGTGGGATACCAGCTGGCGGGATTCCGAACGAGTGGAACCGAAGCCCATGCGGTATACGACGTTGTCCAGGCGGCACTCGAGCAGTTGCAGCAGGTTCTCACCGGTAGAACCCTTGCGACGGGAAGCTTCCTGGTAGTAACCGCGGAACTGACGCTCCAGCACGCCGTAGATGCGACGTACTTTCTGCTTTTCACGCAGCTGCAGACCGTAGTCGGACAGACGGCCACGACGCTGGCCATGCTGGCCAGGAACGTTTTCAGCCTTGCACTTCGAGTCGAGGGCGCGGGCGCCGCTCTTCAGGAACAGGTCGGTGCCTTCACGGCGAGACAGTTTGCACTTGGGACCAATGTAACGAGCCATTTCTCACTGTCTCCTATTACACGCGACGCTTTTTCGGCGGACGGCAGCCGTTATGCGGGATCGGGGTTACGTCGGTGATGCTGGCGATCTTGTAGCCGCAAGCATTCAGAGCGCGAACGGCGGACTCGCGGCCCGGGCCCGGGCCCTTGACGTTGACGTCCAGGTTCTTCAGACCGTATTCCAGGGCAGCCTGGCCGGCACGCTCGGCCGCTACCTGGGCAGCGAACGGGGTGCTCTTACGCGAGCCGCGGAAACCGGAACCACCGGAGGTCGCCCAGGACAGTGCGTTGCCCTGACGGTCGGTGATGGTCACGATGGTGTTGTTGAAAGACGCGTGGATGTGGGCGATCCCATCGACCACTGTCTTTTTGACTTTCTTACGGGGACGAGCAGCAGGTTTTGCCATGACTAGATTCCTACGCGATTACTTGCGGATCGGCTTACGCGGGCCCTTGCGGGTACGCGCGTTGGTCTTGGTACGCTGACCGCGAACCGGCAGACCGCGACGATGACGCAGACCGCGGTAGCAACCGAGGTCCATCAGACGCTTGATGTTCATGTTGATTTCGCGACGCAGGTCACCTTCGGTGGTGATCTTCGCGACTTCGTTACGCAGCTGATCGATCTGCTCGTCGCTCAGGTCCTTGATCTTGGCAGCCGGGTTTACGCCGGTGGCTGCGCAGATGCTCTGAGCAGTAGTGCGACCAACACCATAGATGTAGGTCAGCGAGATAACAGTGTGCTTGTTATCCGGAATGTTGACGCCTGCAATACGGGCCATTCAGAAAAACTCCAATTGACAGCTACCCTGCGCCCAGGAAGCCAAGAAAGGGCGCGGATATTAGCGCTGTAATAGCAAATAATCAACCCGGCAGCACACTAGCTGCCGGGTTATCACGCGTGGATCACAATCAGCCTTGGCGCTGCTTGTGACGCGGTTCCGCGCTGCAGATCACCCGCACGATGCCATCGCGACGGATGATTTTGCAGTTACGGCACAGCTTCTTGACCGATGCACGAACTTTCATCACCAACTCCTCGAACCTTACGGGTCTATCAGCGCAGCATGCCGCTGCCGTAGCCCTTCAGGTTGGCTTTCTTCATCAGGGATTCATACTGGTGAGAAACGAGGTGAGATTGCACCTGGGCCATAAAGTCCATGACAACCACGACCACGATCAACAGCGAGGTCCCGCCAAGATAGAACGGCACGTGCGCCGCAACCACCAGGAACTGGGGCAGCAGGCAGACAGCCGTCATGTACAGAGCACCGAACATGGTCAAACGGGTCAGCACGCCATCGATGTAGCGAGCGGACTGTTCGCCCGGACGGATGCCCGGAATAAATGCACCGGACTTCTTGAGGTTCTCCGCCACGTCCTTCGGGTTGAACATCAGCGCTGTATAGAAGAAGCAGAAGAAAACGATCCCTGCAGTGAACAGCAAGATGTTCAGCGGCTGCCCCGGAGCGATCGCTTGCGCGACGTCCTGCAACCAACCCAAGCCTTCCGACTGACCGAACCAGGAGCCCAGGGACGCCGGGAACAGCAGGATACTGCTGGCGAAAATCGCGGGAATCACACCCGCCATGTTCACCTTCAACGGCAGATGGCTGGTCTGCGCTGCAAACACCTTGCGGCCTTGCTGGCGCTTGGCGTAATGCACCGCGATGCGACGCTGGCCACGCTCGATGAACACCACGAACGCGATGATCGCCACGGCCAGCAGGCCGACGCCGATCAGGGCGAAGATGTTGATGTCACCTTGACGGGCAGACTCGAAAGACTGACCGATGGCGCGCGGCAGGCCTGCAACGATACCAGCGAAGATCAACATCGAGATGCCGTTGCCGACACCGCGCTCGGTGATCTGCTCGCCCAGCCACATCATGAACATGGCACCAGCCACGAAGGTGGTGACAGCCACGAAGTAGAAGCCGAAGTCGTTGGAGAAGGCTACGCCCTGGCTGCCCAGGCCAACGGACATGCCGATGGCCTGGACCAGTGCCAGGACTACAGTACCGTAGCGGGTGTACTGGCTGATCTTGCGACGCCCAGACTCACCCTCTTTCTTCAACTGCTCCAGCTGCGGGCTGATAGCGGTCATGAGCTGCATGATGATCGAAGCCGAGATGTACGGCATGATCCCCAGTGCAAAGATACTCATGCGCTCCAGCGCGCCGCCGGAAAACATGTTGAAGAGGCTAAGAATGGTCCCCTCGTTCTGCCGGAACAGTGCCGCCAAGCGATCGGGGTTTATGCCCGGAACTGGGATGTGCGCGCCGATCCGATAGACGATGATCGCCAGGAACAGGAAACGCAGACGTGCCCAGAGCTCGGACAGACCGCCGTTGCTTAGCGCAGAGAGAGCACCTTGCTTAGCCATTTAGTCCTCGAATTTACCGCCAGCTGCTTCGATAGCCGCACGCGCACCCTTGGTGGCGGCGATACCTTTCAGGGTGACCGCACGACCAACTTCGCCGGACAGCATGACTTTGACGCGCTGTACGTGCTGGTTGATCAGGTTGGCATCCTTCAGGGTCTGCAGGCTGACGACGTCGCCTTCGACCTTGGCCAGCTCGGAGGTGCGTACTTCAGCACGATCCATGGCCTTCAGGGAAACGAAGCCGAACTTCGGCAGGCGACGGTGCAGAGGCTGTTGACCACCCTCGAAGCCCGGAGCGACCTTGCCACCGGAGCGGGAGGTCAGACCTTTGTGACCACGGCCACCGGTCTTGCCCAGACCGCTACCGATGCCACGGCCCGGACGGTGCTTTTCGCGACGGGCACCCGGCGCGGAACGCAGATCGTTCAGTTGCATGGATTAACCCTCCACACGCAGCAGGTAGTAGGCCTTGTTGATCATGCCGCGGTTCTCAGGAGTGTCCTGAACTTCGACGGTATGATTGATGCGACGCAGGCCGAGACCCTTGACGCAAGCCTTGTGGTTGGCCAGACGGCCGTTCAGGCTCTTGACCAGAGTGACTTTGACAGTTGCCATGGTTAGAGAATCTCCTCGACGCTCTTGCCACGCTTGGCCGCTACTGCTTCCGGAGCCTGCATGTTCTTCAGGCCCTTGAAGGTGGCGTAAACCACGTTCACCGGATTGGTGGAGCCATAGCACTTGGCCAGGACGTTCTGCACACCAGCCACTTCCAGAACGGCACGCATGGCGCCGCCGGCGATGATGCCGGTACCTTCCGAAGCCGGCTGCATGTACACCTTGGAGGCGCCATGGGCGGACTTGGTCGGATACTGCAGGGTGGTGCCGTTCAGATCGACTTGGATCATGTTGCGGCGAGCGGCTTCCATTGCTTTCTGGATGGCGGCCGGCACTTCACGCGCCTTGCCACGACCGAAACCAACGCGACCCTTGCCATCACCCACCACGGTCAGTGCGGTGAAAGCGAAGATACGGCCACCTTTTACGGTTTTGGCGACGCGGTTAACCTGAACCAGCTTCTCGATGTAGCCTTCGTCGCGCTTTTGCTCGTTGTTTGCCATAACTTAGAACTCCAGTCCGCCTTCACGAGCGGCATCAGCCAGCGCTTTCACACGGCCGTGGTACTTGAAGCCAGAACGATCGAACGCCACCTGGGTGACGCCGGCCGCTTTGGCGCGCTCGGCGACCAGTTGACCAACTTTCTTGGCTGCATCGATGTTGCCGGTGGCACCTTCGCGCAGGTCTTTGTCCAGGGTCGAGGCGCTGGCCAGGACCTTGCCGCCGTCGGCCGCAATGACCTGGGCGTAAATGTGCTGGGAAGAGCGGTACACGCAGAGGCGTACGGTTTCCAGCTCGCGCATCTTCAGGCGTGCCTTGCGAGCGCGACGCAGACGGGTTTCTTTCTTGACGCTCATTTGCTATGCCCTACTTCTTCTTGGCTTCTTTACGACGGACGACTTCGTCGGCGTAACGCACGCCCTTGCCTTTGTAAGGCTCCGGCGGACGGAAGTCGCGAATTTCGGCAGCAACCTGACCGACCAGCTGCTTGTCGATACCCTTGATCAGGATATCGGTCTGGCTGGGGGTCTCAGCGACGATGCCGGCCGGCAGTTCGTAATCAACCGGATGGGAGAAGCCGAGGGACAGGGACAGCACTTGGCCCTTGGCCTGCGCTTTGTAACCAACGCCGACCAGCTGGAGCTTGCGCTCGAAGCCCTGGCTGACGCCGACTACCATGTTGTTCACCAGAGCACGGGTGGTACCAGCCATGGCGCGAGTCTGCTGGTCGCCGTTACGCGCAGCAAAACGCAGCTCACCGCTGTCCTGGATCACTTCGACCGAAGGATGGACCTTGAGCTCCAGAGCACCTTTGGCGCCCTTGATGGACAGTTGCTGACCAGCCAGTTTGATTTCAACGCCGGCAGGCAGCTTGACGGGGTTCTTAGCAACGCGAGACATGCTGATTCCCCTTAGAACACAGTGCAGAGCACTTCGCCGCCAACACCAGCAGCACGGGCAGCACGATCGGTCATCACACCTTTGTTGGTGGAGACGATCGACACACCGAGGCCGCCACGAACTTTCGGCAGTTGCTCAACGGATTTGTACTGACGCAGGCCAGGACGGCTGATGCGCTTGACCTCTTCGATGACAGGCTTGCCTTCGAAGTACTTCAGTTCGATGGACAGCTGGGGTTTTACTTCCGAGCTGATCTGGAAATCCGCAATATAGCCTTCGTCCTTCAGGACTTTGGCTACCGCCGCTTTCAGTTTCGAGGACGGCATGCTTACGACGGTCTTTTCAGCCATCTGGGCATTACGGATGCGAGTTAGCATGTCTGCTAACGGGTCCTGCATACTCATGGGCTTAACGCTCCTGATACAAAAGAATAAGCCTTCAACTTCAATTCGCCCATAAACGCCAGGCGAAACAAACCCAGGCTCAGGGGAGCCGGGTATTCTAGAGATCACGCCAAAACGAATCAAGCCCCATGAGGGGCTTGATTCGATGTCGCGATCAACGGTGCCGACTGGCGACACCGTTCGTTGCGATTACCAGCTGGCTTTCACCAGACCCGGTACGTCGCCGCGCATGGCGGCTTCGCGCAGCTTGTTACGGCTCAGGCCGAACTTGCGGTAGAAGCCGTGCGGACGACCGGTCAGGCGGCAACGGTTACGCAGGCGGCTGGCGCTGGCGTCACGCGGTTGCTTCTGCAGGGCGACCTGGGCATTCCAACGCTCTTCCGCAGAGGAGTTCGGATTAGCGATGATCGCTTTCAGCTCGGCACGCTTCTTGGCGTACTTGGCTACCGTCAGCTGACGCTTCAGCTCGCGGTTCTTCATGCTCTCTTTAGCCATGTTCCTACTCCAATCAGTTACGGAACGGGAATTTGAAAGCACGCAGCAGGGCGCGACCTTCGTCATCCGTACGAGCGGTGGTGGTCAGGGTGATGTCCAGGCCACGCAGCGCATCGATCTTGTCGTAATCGATTTCCGGGAAGATGATCTGCTCTTTCACGCCCATGCTGTAGTTGCCGCGACCATCGAAGGACTTGGCATTCAGGCCGCGGAAGTCACGCACGCGCGGCAGGGAGATGGACAGCAGACGATCCAGGAACTCGTACATCCGGTCGCTACGCAGGGTGACCTTGACGCCGATCGGCCAGCCTTCACGGATCTTGAAGCCTGCGATGGACTTACGAGCGTAAGTCACGACCGGCTTCTGACCAGTGATCTTTTCCAGATCGGCTACGGCGTTCTCGATGATCTTCTTGTCACCGACCGCCTCGCCAAGACCCATGTTCAGGGTGATTTTGGTAACGCGCGGAACTTCCATCACGTTCGCCAGCTGAAGCTCTTCTTTCAGCTTGGGCGCGATTTCCTTCCGATAAATTTCTTTCAATCGTGCCATGGTGATCTACCTAGCAGCCTCAAGCCTGAACCGGTTTCTGGGTCGACTTGAAGACACGAATTTTCTTACCGTCTTCTACCTTGAAGCCAACGCGGTCAGCCTTGCTGGTTTCAGTATTGAAGATGGCGACGTTGGAGACGTGCAGAGGCGCCTCCTTCTCGACGATACCGCCCTGTTGGCCGAGCATCGGATTGGGCTTGGTGTGGCGCTTGATCAGGTTCACCCCGCCGACGACCAGACGGTCGTCAGCGAGAACCTTCAGCACCTTGCCACGCTTGCCCTTGTCCTTGCCGGCAATGACGATTACTTCGTCGTCACGACGAATCTTTTGCATGACGGCTACTCCTTACAGCACTTCGGGGGCGAGCGAGACGATCTTCATGAACTTCTCGGTACGGAGTTCACGAGTCACTGGCCCAAAGATACGGGTGCCGATCGGCTCCTGCTTGTTGTTCAGCAGGACGGCGGCGTTGCCGTCGAAGCGGATGATGGAACCGTCGGTACGACGTACGCCGTGCTTGGTGCGAACGACCACGGCAGTCATGACCTGGCCCTTCTTCACTTTGCCGCGCGGAATCGCTTCCTTGACGGTGACCTTGATGATGTCGCCGATGCCGGCGTAACGGCGGTGGGAACCGCCGAGCACCTTGATGCACATCACACGACGCGCGCCGCTGTTGTCAGCGACATCGAGCATGGATTGAGTCTGAATCATATAATTTCTCCGACCCCTAGTCCTTAGACTTCCACCGCGCGTTCAACGATATCAACCAGGGTCCAGGCCTTGGTCTTGGCCAGCGGACGGGTTTCGCGAATGGTGACCAGGTCACCAATGCGGCACTGATTGGATTCGTCGTGTGCGTGCAGTTTGGTCGAACGCTTGACGTATTTGCCGTAAATCGGGTGCTTGACGCGACGCTCGATCAGTACGGTGACGGTCTTGTCCATTTTGTCGCTGACGACGCGGCCGGTCAGCGTACGGACGGTTTTCTGAGCTTCAGCCATGATCACTTACCTGCTTGCTGATTGAGCACAGTTTTAACGCGAGCGATGTCGCGCTTAACCTGCGAGAGCAGGTGAGACTGCCCCAACTGGCCAGTTGCTTTCTGCATGCGCAGATTGAACTGGTCGCGCAGCAGGCCGAGCAGTTGCTCGTTCAGCTGCTCAACGGATTTTTCACGAAGTTCATTCGCTTTCATCACATCACCGTCCGCTTAACAAAGGAGGTGGCGAGGGGCAGCTTTGCAGCAGCCAGGGCGAAAGCCTCACGCGCCAGCTCTTCGGAAACACCCTCGATCTCGTACAGGACCTTGCCCGGCTGGATCTGGGCTACCCAGTACTCGACCCCACCCTTACCTTTACCCATACGAACTTCGAGGGGCTTCTTGGTGACAGGCTTGTCAGGGAATACGCGGATCCAGATCTTGCCGCCACGCTTCACGTGACGGGTCAGCGCACGACGCGCGGACTCGATCTGACGAGCAGTAAGGCGGCCACGGCTAGTGGCCTTCAGTGCGTACTCACCGAAGCTGACCTTACTACCACGATGAGCCAGACCACGGTTGTGGCCGGTCATTTGTTTGCGGAACTTCGTACGCTTGGGTTGCAGCATTTGCGTACTCCTTACCTAGCAGCTTTTTTACGAGGAGCGGGTGCTACCGGCTTCAGCTCTTCCTGGCGGCCACCGATGACCTCGCCCTTGAAGATCCAAACCTTGACACCGATCACACCGTAAGTGGTGTGCGCTTCGTAGGTGGCATAGTCGATATCGGCGCGCAGGGTGTGCAGGGGCACACGACCTTCGCGATACCATTCGGTACGGGCGATTTCAGCCCCACCCAGACGACCGCTGACCTGAATCTTGATGCCCTTGGCACCAATGCGCATGGCGTTCTGTACGGCGCGCTTCATGGCGCGACGGAACATTACGCGACGCTCCAGCTGCTGGGCTACGCTCTGCGCAACCAGCATGGCATCGAGTTCCGGCTTGCGGATTTCCTCGATGTTGATGTGCACGGGCACACCCATTTGCTTGGTCAGGTCCTGGCGCAGTTTCTCAACATCTTCACCTTTCTTGCCGATCACGATGCCGGGACGAGCGGTGTGGATGGTGATGCGTGCGGTTTGAGCCGGACGATGAATATCGATACGGCTTACGGACGCGCTTTTTAGTTTGTCTTGGAGGTACTCACGCACCTTCAGGTCGGCAAACAGGTAATCCGCATAGTTCTTGCGGTCTGCGTACCAAACGGAGGTGTGCTCCTTGACGATACCCAGGCGAATGCCATTGGGATGTACTTTCTGACCCATCTGTCGACTCCGTTACTTGTCCGCAACCTTGACCGTGATATGGCAAGACCGCTTCACGATGCGATCAGCACGGCCTTTGGCACGCGGCATGATGCGCTTGAGCGAACGACCTTCGTTGACGAAGACGGTGGAGACCTTCAGGTCATCCACATCGGCGCCTTCGTTGTGCTCAGCGTTGGCAACGGCCGACTCCAGCACTTTCTTCATGATCTCGGCGGCTTTCTTACTGCTGAAAGCCAGGAGGTTGAGCGCTTCGCCCACCTTCTTCCCGCGGATCTGGTCGGCGACCAAGCGGGCTTTCTGGGCGGAGATACGAGCGCCCGACAGCTTAGCGGCTACTTCCATCTTCCTTACCCCTTAACGCTTGGCTTTCTTGTCCGCAGCATGCCCGCGGTAGGTGCGGGTAGCGGCGAACTCGCCCAGTTTGTGGCCGACCATGTCCTCGTTGACGAGAACCGGTACGTGTTGACGGCCGTTGTGCACGGCGATGGTCAGACCAACCATATGCGGCAGAATCATCGAACGACGCGACCAGGTCTTGATCGGCTTGCGGTCGTTCTTTTCCACCGCGACTTCGACCTTCTTCAACAGGTGAAGATCGATAAACGGACCTTTTTTCAGTGAACGTGGCACTGTGGTATCCCTCTATTTACTTGCGGCGGCGGACGATCATGTTATCGGTACGCTTGTTCGAGCGAGTCTTCTTACCCTTGGTCTGAAGACCCCACGGCGATACCGGATGACGACCAGCAGAGGTACGGCCTTCACCACCACCATGCGGGTGGTCGACCGGGTTCATCGCCACGCCGCGAACGGTCGGGCGAACACCACGCCAGCGCGTAGCACCGGCTTTACCCAGCGAACGCAGGCTGTGCTCGGAGTTCGAGACTTCGCCCAGGGTCGCACGGCACTCAGCCAGGACTTTACGCATTTCACCGGAGCGCAGACGCAGGGTTACGTACGCACCTTCACGCGCGACCAGCTGGGCAGAAGCGCCAGCGGAGCGAGCGATCTGAGCGCCTTTACCCGGCTTCAGCTCGATACCATGAACAGTGCTACCCACCGGGATGTTGCGCAGAGGCATGCTGTTGCCTGCCTTGATCGGCGCACCGATACCGGAGATCAGCTGGTCACCTGCAGCAACGCCCTTGGGGGCGATGATGTAGCGACGCTCGCCGTCTGCATACTTCAGCAGAGCGATGTGTGCAGTGCGGTTCGGATCGTATTCGACGCGCTCAACGATGGCAGGGATGCCATCCTTGTTGCGACGGAAGTCGACCAGACGGTAGTGCTGCTTGTGACCACCACCGATATGACGGGTGGTGATACGACCGTTGTTGTTACGGCCGCCAGACTTGGATTTCTTTTCCAGCAGCGGTGCGTAGGGAGCGCCTTTGTGCAGCTCCTGATTCACCACCTTGACGACAAAGCGACGACCAGCGGAAGTCGGTTTGCACTTAACGATTGCCATGATGCACCCCTTTACTCAGCGCTGGTGGCGAAATCGAGATCTTGGCCCGGCTGGAGAGCGATGTACGCTTTTTTCCAGTCGTTACGCTTGCCCAGACCGCGAGCGGTGCGCTTGGTCTTACCCTTGACGTTCAGGGTAGTGACGCGCTGTACCTTCACGCTGAACAGGCTTTCTACGGCCTTCTTGATTTCCAGCTTGGTTGCATCGGTGGCAACCTTGAAAACGAATTGGCTCTTGCCGTCCGCGAGACCCGTGGCTTTCTCGGAGATGTGCGGACCAAGCAGCACTTTGAATACGCGTTCCTGGTTCATCCCAGCAGCTCCTCGAACTTCTTCACGGCGGACACGGTGACCAGCACCTTGTCGTAGGCGATCAGGCTGACGGGGTCGGAACCTTGGACATCACGTACATCGACGTGCGCCAGGTTGCGCGCAGCGAGGTACAGGTTCTCGTCGACACCATCGGTCACGATCAGCACGTCTTTCAGACCCAGGGTGTCCAGCTTGGCAACCAGGCCCTTGGTTTTCGGTGCATCGACAGCGAAGTCGGCAACGACGACCAGACGGTCCAGACGAACGAGCTCGGCAAGGATGGAGCGCAGTGCTGCGCGGTACATCTTCTTGTTCAGCTTCTGTTCGTGGCTACGCGGTTTAGCGGCGAAAGTGGTGCCGCCCCCACGCCAGATGGGGCTACGGATGGTGCCAGCGCGAGCACGACCGGTGCCCTTCTGACGCCACGGCTTCTTGCCACCACCAGAGACTTCGGAGCGAGTCTTCTGCGCCTTGCTGCCCTGACGGCCGCCAGCCATGTAGGCCACGACTGCCTGGTGCACCAGAGTCTCGTTGAATTCGCCACCAAAGGTACGCTCGGAGACTTCGATAGCCTGAGCGCCGTTCACATTCAATTGCATCTCAGCTTCCCCCTTAACCGCGAGCCTTGGCTGCCGGACGCACGATCACATCACCGCCGGTAGCGCCGGGAACGGCACCCTTGACCAGCAGCAGATTGCGTTCAGCATCGACGCGCACGATCTCCAGGGATTGAACGGTTACCCGCTCCGCACCCAGATGACCGGACATTTTCTTGCCCTTGAACACTCGACCAGGAGTCTGGCACTGGCCGATGGAACCCGGGACGCGGTGGGAAACGGAGTTACCGTGGGTGTTATCCTGACCACGGAAGTTCCAGCGCTTGATGGTGCCCGCGAAGCCCTTACCCTTGGACTCGCCGGTAACGTCTACCATCTGGCCTGCCTGGAACAGATCGACAGTGATCTGGTCACCAGCGGCATACTGCTCTTCGCCCAGACGGAATTCCCACACGCCGCGACCGGCGGCGACATTCGCCTTGGCAAAGTGACCAGCTTGCGCTTTGGTAACGCGAGAAGCACGACGCTCGCCGGCGGTGACTTGCACTGCACGGTAGCCATCGGTTTCTTCAGTCTTGAACTGGGTGACGCGATTCGGCTCGACCTCGATGACCGTAACCGGAATAGAGACACCTTCCTCGGTGAAAATGCGGGTCATGCCGCATTTACGACCGACAACACCAATTGTCATGTTGTAAACCTCTTGAGTGTACGGGGCTTTCACCCGCTATGGCCGCCCATTTCAGAGCGTTACACGACCAATGCCGAAGGCATTAGCCGAGGCTGATCTGTACTTCAACGCCTGCAGCAAGATCGAGCTTCATCAGCGCATCGACGGTTTTATCCGTCGGCTGGACGATGTCCAGTACACGCTTATGTGTACGAATTTCGTACTGATCACGCGCATCTTTGTTGACGTGCGGAGAGATCAGCACGGTGAAACGTTCCTTGCGGGTCGGCAGAGGGATTGGACCACGCACCTGAGCACCAGTACGTTTCGCGGTTTCCACGATTTCCTGGGTTGATTGATCGATCAGGCGATGGTCAAAAGCCTTCAACCGAATCCGGATTTGTTGGTTTTGCATTTGACCTCAGACTCCAATTTACCATTCCCAACGGACGGACTACGCCCGTTAAAAGGAGGCGCAATTGTACGGATGCCCCCACAGGGTGTCAATATTTAACCAACGAACGAAAAAAGGGGCCCCGGAGGGCCCCTTTTCTGATGGCAGGATCAGCGATTACTCGATGATCTTGGCAACCACGCCGGCGCCAACGGTACGGCCGCCTTCGCGGATCGCGAAGCGCAGGCCATCTTCCATGGCGATCGGAGCGATCAGGGTGACAACCATCTTGATGTTGTCGCCCGGCATTACCATCTCTACGCCTTCCGGCAGTTCGCAGTTACCGGTCACGTCGGTGGTACGGAAGTAGAACTGCGGACGGTAGCCCTTGAAGAACGGGGTGTGACGACCACCTTCTTCCTTGGACAGCACGTACACTTCGCACTCGAACTTGGTGTGCGGCTTGATGGTGCCCGGCTTGGCCAGCACCTGGCCACGCTCTACGTCTTCACGCTTGGTGCCACGCAGCAGGATACCAACGTTCTCACCAGCACGACCTTCGTCGAGCAGCTTGCGGAACATTTCAACGCCGGTGCAGGTGGTCTTGGTGGTCGCCTTGATGCCGACGATTTCCACTTCTTCCTGGACCTTGATGATGCCGCGCTCTACACGACCGGTTACCACGGTACCGCGGCCGGAGATCGAGAACACGTCTTCGATCGGCATCAGGAACGGCTGGTCGATGGCACGAACCGGCTCCGGAATGTAGGAGTCCAGGGTCTCTACCAGCTTCTGCACGGCGCTTACGCCGATGCCGTTGTCATCCTTGCCTTCCAGCGCCATCAGCGCGGAACCAATGATGATCGGAGTGTCGTCGCCCGGGAAGTCGTAGGTGTTCAGCAGATCGCGAACTTCCATCTCGACCAGTTCCAGCAGCTCGGCGTCGTCGACCATGTCGGCCTTGTTCAGGAACACGACGATGTAGGGAACGCCTACCTGGCGGGACAGCAGGATGTGCTCGCGGGTCTGCGGCATGGGGCCGTCGGCAGCCGAGCAAACCAGGATCGCGCCGTCCATCTGGGCAGCACCGGTGATCATGTTCTTCACGTAGTCGGCGTGACCGGGGCAGTCAACGTGAGCGTAGTGACGAACAGCGGAATCGTATTCAACGTGCGAGGTGTTGATGGTGATACCGCGGGCCTTTTCTTCCGGCGCGTTGTCGATCTGATCGAAAGCACGAGCGGAACCACCCCAGGTGTCGGAGCAGACCTTGGTCAGTGCAGCGGTCAGAGTGGTCTTGCCATGGTCAACGTGACCGATGGTGCCGACGTTGACGTGCGGTTTGTTACGTTCGAATTTTTCCTTAGCCACGACAGTAAACCTCTTACTTAAAGGGCTGAATCAACCTTGTTTTTTAACCAGCGCTTCGACGATGTTCGACGGAGCTTCGGCGTATTTGGAGAATTCCATGGAGTAGCTCGCGCGACCCTGGGACATGGAACGCACGTCGGTCGCATAACCGAACATCTCACCCAGCGGAACCTCGGCACGAATAACCTTACCGGAAACCGTGTCCTCCATCCCCTGAATCAGACCACGACGACGGTTCAGGTCGCCCATCACGTCACCCATGTAGTCCTCAGGAGTCACCACCTCTACCTTCATGATCGGCTCGAGCACCTTGCCGCCGCCCTTCTGGGCCAGCTGCTTGGTCGCCATGGAAGCAGCGATCTTGAACGCCATCTCGTTGGAGTCGACGTCATGGTAGGAACCATCGAAAACGGTAGCCTTCAGGCCGATGAGCGGATAGCCGGCAACGACGCCGTTCTTCATCTGCTCTTCGATACCCTTCTGGATCGCCGGGATGTATTCCTTCGGAACCACACCGCCCACGACTTCGTTCTCGAACACCAGGCCTTCGGTGATGTTGCCCTTCTCGTCCACGTCCGCGGCCGAGAAACGGATCCAGCAATGACCGAACTGACCGCGACCACCGGACTGGCGAACGAACTTGCCTTCGATCTCCACGTTGTCCTTGGTGATGGTCTCACGGTAGGCAACCTGCGGCTTGCCGATGTTGGCCTCAACGCCGAACTCGCGCTTCATGCGGTCGACGATGATGTCCAGGTGCAGCTCGCCCATGCCGGAGATGATGGTCTGACCGGACTCTTCGTCGGTCTTGACACGGAACGACGGGTCTTCCTGGGCCAGCTTGCCGAGGGCGATACCCATCTTCTCCTGGTCAGCCTTGGTCTTCGGCTCTACAGCGACCGAGATTACCGGCTCGGGGAAGTCCATGCGCTCGAGGATGATCGGCTTCTCGATCGAGCACAGGGTGTCACCGGTGGTGACGTCCTTCATGCCGATCAGGGCAGCGATGTCGCCTGCGCGCACTTCCTTGATCTCTTCACGCTGGTTGGCGTGCATCTGCACCATCCGACCGACGCGCTCTTTCTTGCCTTTCACCGAGTTCAGGACGGAGTCGCCGGAACTCAGGACGCCGGAGTAAACGCGGGCGAAGGTCAGGGTACCGACGAACGGGTCGGTAGCGATCTTGAACGCCAGGGACGAGAACGGTTCGTTGTCGTCGGCATGACGCTCGTCTTCGACGGTCTCGTCGTCCGGGCTGACGCCCTTGATCGCAGGGATCTCGGTCGGAGCCGGGAGGTAGTCGATGACGGCATCGAGAACCAGCGGAACGCCCTTGTTCTTGAACGAGGAACCGCAGACGGCCGGAACGATCTCGCACGCCAGGGTGCGCAGACGCAGGCCTTCCTTGATCTCGGCTTCGGAGAGCTCGCCCTCTTCGAGGTACTTGTTCATCAGCTCTTCGTTGGCTTCGGCCGCAGCCTCGACCATGCTGGAACGCCACTCTTCGGCCAGGTCCTTGAGCTCCGCAGGAATTTCTTCCTCGCGGTAGGTCATGCCCTTGTCGTCATCGTTCCAGTAGATGGCCTTCATCTTGATCAGGTCGACCTGACCGACGAAGTTCTCTTCAGCGCCGATGGCGAGCTGGACCGGAACCGGGGTATGACCCAGGCGCTTCTTGATCTGCTCGACGACGCGCAGGAAGTTCGCGCCCTGGCGGTCCATCTTGTTGACGTAGACGATGCGCGGTACGCCGTACTTGTTGGCCTGACGCCATACGGTTTCCGACTGCGGCTCTACGCCGGAGGTGCCACAGAACACCACGACAGCGCCATCCAATACACGCAGGGAACGCTCCACCTCGATGGTGAAGTCTACGTGGCCGGGGGTGTCGATGACGTTTACGCGATAGTTGTCGTACTGACCGCGCGAGCCCTTCCAGAAGGTGGTAACGGCAGCGGAGGTAATGGTGATACCGCGCTCCTGCTCCTGCACCATCCAGTCGGTGGTCGCAGCGCCGTCATGCACTTCGCCCAGCTTGTGGTTGACGCCGGTATAGAACAGAACCCGCTCCGTGGTGGTGGTCTTGCCCGCGTCAACGTGGGCACAGATACCGATATTACGGTAGCGGTTGATGGGTGTAGTACGGGCCACAATAAGGTCCTCGGGGGTTGGGCAGCGCGATTAGAACCGGTAGTGCGAGAAGGCCTTGTTGGCCTCTGCCATACGGTGCACGTCTTCACGCTTCTTGACTGCTGCGCCCTTGCCTTCAGCGGCATCCAGCAGCTCGCCAGCCAGGCGCAGAGCCATGGACTTCTCGCCACGCTTGCGGGCGAAGTCCACCAGCCAACGCATGGCCAGGGCATTACGACGGGACGGACGGACTTCGACCGGAACCTGGTAAGTCGCACCACCTACGCGGCGGGACTTCACTTCGACCAGCGGAGCGATGGCATCGAGAGCTTTTTCGAAGGTTTCCAGGGGATCGGCCTTGCCGCGTTCCTTCACCTTGTCCAGCGCACCGTAAACGATACGCTCGGCAACGGCTTTCTTGCCGCTTTCCATCACGTGGTTCATGAACTTGGCCAGGATCTGGCTTCCGTATTTCGGATCAGCCAGCACTTCACGCTTGGCCGCTACACGACGTCTTGGCATTGATAAGCCCTCAAACGGTCTTCAGGTTAGCCCGGGACCATAACAGTCAAGTTACGCCCGACCTTACTCTTATCGACTCAGATAAATATAAAAACGCTATTACTTCGGACGCTTGGCGCCGTACTTCGAACGACCCTGCTTACGGTCTTTGACACCCGAGGTGTCCAGCGAACCGCGCACGGTGTGGTAACGCACACCCGGAAGGTCCTTTACACGACCGCCACGGATCAGCACTACGCTGTGCTCTTGCAGGTTGTGACCTTCACCACCGATGTACGAGGAAACCTCGAAACCGTTGGTCAGACGTACACGGCATACCTTACGCAGTGCCGAGTTCGGCTTTTTCGGCGTGGTGGTGTATACGCGGGTGCATACGCCACGACGTTGCGGGCAGTTCTGCAGCGCAGGCACGTCGCTCTTGTCGACCATGCGCTTGCGCGGCTTACGCACCAGCTGGTTGATAGTTGCCATCTATAGCTCCACTGATTGTCTTACGACACACAAACGAAATGACAGAGCATGCGCCCTGCCAATTTTCGGGGTACAAAATAGTAAAGAGGTTCTTGTACACCGTCAAGACAAAGCCCCGGCTATCGGGATAGCCGGGGCTTGTCGTTGATGCTTAGTTACCGCTCGAGTTCAGCGCTTCGGTCAGTGCGGCTTCCGCCTCGCTGGCACTCACACGCTGCGGCTTGCCGAGGTCGCGCTGACGCTTGCGCTCGCTGTGGTAAGCCAGACCGGTACCGGCCGGAATCAGGCGACCCACGACCACGTTCTCTTTCAGACCACGCAGGAAGTCGCGCTTGCCGGTGACCGCCGCCTCGGTGAGGACGCGGGTGGTCTCCTGGAACGACGCCGCGGAAATGAACGACTCGGTCGACAGGGAGGCCTTGGTGATACCCAGCAGAACCCGCTCGTACTTGGCCGGGAACTTGTCCTCGGTACCGAGCTGTTCGTTCTCTTCCAGCACCTGGGTGAGTTCCACCTGGTCGCCTTTGATGAAGCTGGAGTCGCCGGACTCGCTGACTTCGACCTTGCGCAGCATCTGACGCAGGATGGTCTCGATGTGCTTGTCGTTGATCTTCACGCCCTGCAGACGGTAGACGTCCTGGATCTCGTTGACGATGTACTTCGCCAGCGAGCTCACGCCCAGCAGGCGCAGGATGTCGTGCGGGTTGCTCGGACCGTCGGAGATGACTTCGCCGCGGTTCACCTGTTCGCCTTCGAACACGTTCAGGTGACGCCACTTCGGAATCAGCTCCTCGTACGGATCGCTGCCATCGTTCGGCGTGATGACCAGGCGGCGCTTGCCCTTGGTCTCCTTGCCGAAGGAGATGGTGCCGCTGATTTCCGCCAGGATCGAAGGCTCTTTCGGACGACGAGCCTCGAACAGGTCGGCAACGCGCGGCAGACCACCGGTGATGTCACGGGTCTTCGAGGTTTCCTGCGGGATACGCGCGACAACGTCACCGATGCTCACCTTGGCGCCGTCGGTCAGGTTGACCAGGGCGTTGGCCGGCAGGAAGTACTGCGCCGGTACGTCGGTACCCGGCAGCAGCAGGTCCTTGCCCGCGGCATCGATCAGCTTCACGGCCGGACGGATGTCCTTGCCGGCAGCCGGACGGTCCTTCGGATCCATCACTTCGATGTTGGTCAGGCCGGTCAGTTCGTCGGTCTGACGCTTGACGGTGATGCCCTCTTCCATGCCCACGAAGGCCACGGTACCGTCCACCTCGGTGACGATCGGGTGGGTGTGCGGGTCCCACTTGGCGACGATAGCGCCCGGGTCGACCTTGTCACCTTCCTTGACCGAGATCACCGCACCGTACGGCAGCTTGTAGCGCTCGCGCTCGCGACCGAAGTCGTCGGCAACCGCCAGTTCGCCGGAACGGGAAACCGCGACCAGCGCGCCGTCGGCACGAACCACATGCTTCAGGTTGTGCAGGCGGATGGTGCCGCCGTTCTTCACCTGGACGTTGTCGGCCGCGGAGGTCCGGCTGGCCGCACCACCGATGTGGAAGGTACGCATGGTCAGCTGGGTGCCCGGCTCACCGATGGACTGGGCAGCGATGACACCGACCGCCTCGCCGATGTTGACGCGATGGCCACGGGCCAGGTCGCGGCCGTAGCACATGGCGCAGATGCCATGACGGGTTTCGCAGGTGATCGGGGAACGCACCACCACTTCGTCGACGCTCATCACTTCGAGGAAGTCGACCCACTTCTCGTCGATCAGGGTGCCGGCCGGCACGATGACCTCGTCGCTGCCCGGCTTGAACACGTCGCGCGCGATCACACGGCCGAGCACGCGCTCGCCGAGCGGCTCGACCACGTCGCCGCCTTCGATGTGCGGCGACATCAGCAGGCCGTGCTCGGTACCGCAATCGATCTCGGTCACTACCAGATCCTGGGCCACGTCGACCAGACGACGGGTCAGGTAACCGGAGTTCGCGGTCTTCAGCGCGGTATCCGCCAGACCCTTACGAGCACCGTGGGTGGAGATGAAGTACTGGAGTACGTTCAGGCCTTCCCGGAAGTTCGCGGTGATCGGGGTCTCGATGATCGAGCCGTCCGGCTTGGCCATCAGGCCACGCATACCTGCCAGCTGACGGATCTGGGCCGCGGAGCCCCGCGCACCCGAGTCAGCCATCATGTACATGGAGTTGAAGGACTCCTGGTCAACTTCCTTGCCCTCGCGATCGACGACCTTCTCTTTCGAGAGGTTGGCCATCATCGCCTTGGACACTTCGTCGTTGGCCTTCGACCACAGGTCGATCACCTTGTTGTACTTCTCGCCCTGGGTTACCAGGCCGGAGGCGTACTGGCTCTCGATCTCCTTCACTTCGTCGGTGGCGGCGTTGATGATCCGCGCCTTCTCGTCCGGGATGACGAAGTCGTTGACGCCGATGGACACGCCGGAAATGGTCGAGTAGGCGAAACCGGTGTACATCAGCTGGTCGGCGAAGATGACGGTGTCCTTCAGACCCACCACGCGATAGCAGTGGTTGATCAGCTTGGAGATCGCCTTCTTCTTCATCGACTGGTTGACCACGTCGAACGGCAGGCCGGCCGGAACGACCTGGAACAGCAGCGCGCGGCCGACGGTGGTGTCGACGATACGGGTATTGGCGGTCAGTTGGCCGTCTTCACCCTTGATCTTTTCGTTGATGCGCACTTTCACGCGAGCGTGCAGGGACGCCTGGCCGCTGCGGTAGGCGCGGTCGACTTCCTGCAGGTCGGCGAAGGCCATGCCCTCGCCCTTCGCGTTGATCGCTTCACGGGTCATGTAGTACAGACCCATTACCACGTCCTGCGACGGAACGATGATCGGCTCGCCGTTGGCGGGCGACAGGATGTTGTTGGTGGACATCATCAGCGCGCGCGCTTCCAGCTGGGCCTCGAGGGTCAGCGGAACGTGGACGGCCATCTGGTCACCGTCGAAGTCGGCGTTGTACGCGGCGCAGACCAGCGGGTGCAGCTGGATCGCCTTGCCTTCGATGAGGACCGGCTCGAACGCCTGGATGCCCAGACGGTGCAGGGTCGGCGCACGGTTCAGGAGAACCGGATGCTCGCGGATGACTTCGGCGAGAACGTCCCAGACCTCGGGCAGCTCGCGCTCGACCATTTTCTTGGCGGCCTTGATGGTGGTGGCCATACCACGACCTTCCAGCTTGCCGAAGATGAACGGCTTGAACAGCTCCAGGGCCATCTTCTTCGGCAGACCGCACTGGTGCAGGCGCAGGGTCGGGCCCACGGTGATCACGGAACGACCGGAGTAGTCCACGCGCTTGCCGAGCAGGTTCTGACGGAAGCGACCTTGCTTGCCCTTGATCATGTCGGCCAGCGACTTCAGCGGACGCTTGTTCGAGCCGGTGATGGCGCGACCGCGACGGCCGTTGTCGAGCAGGGCGTCGACGGCTTCCTGCAGCATGCGCTTTTCGTTGCGCACGATGATGTCCGGAGCGGCCAGGTCGAGCAGGCGCTTCAGACGGTTGTTACGGTTGATCACCCGACGATACAGGTCGTTCAGGTCGGAAGTCGCGAAGCGACCGCCATCCAGCGGAACCAGCGGACGCAGGTCCGGCGGCAGCACCGGCAGAACGGTCAGGACCATCCACTCAGGCTTGTTGCCGGAGCCCTGGAAGGCTTCCATCAGCTTCAGGCGCTTGGACAGCTTCTTGATCTTGGTTTCCGAGTTGGTCTGCGGAATCTCTTCGCGCAGGCGGCCAATCTCGTGCTCCAGGTCGATGGCGTTGAGCAGTTCGTGAACGGCTTCGGCGCCCATGCGAGCATCGAAATCGTCACCGAACTCTTCGAGGGCCTCGAAGTATTGCTCGTCGTTCAGCAGCTGGCCCTTTTCCAGGGTGGTCATGCCCGGATCGATCACCACGTAGCTCTCGAAATAGAGCACGCGCTCGATATCGCGCAGGGTCATGTCCAGCAGCAGGCCGATACGGGACGGCAGCGACTTCAGGAACCAGATGTGGGCAACCGGCGAAGCCAGCTCGATGTGGCCCATGCGCTCGCGGCGCACCTTGGCCAGGGCGACTTCCACGCCGCACTTCTCGCAGATCACACCGCGGTGCTTGAGGCGCTTGTACTTGCCGCACAGGCACTCGTAGTCCTTCACCGGGCCGAAGATCTTGGCGCAGAACAGGCCGTCGCGCTCCGGCTTGAAGGTACGGTAGTTGATGGTTTCCGGCTTTTTAACTTCGCCGAAAGACCAGGAACGAATCATCTCGGGCGAAGCCAGGCCAATACGGATGGCATCGAACTCTTCGATTTGACCCTGGTTTTTCAACAGATTAAGCAAGTCTTTCAAGGCCTTTCCTCCTCACGGACCCGGTGCGACCGGCCTTGACCAGCCGCACCGTCTAGCGTCACGTGTTATTCGGTTTCCAGTTCGATGTCGATGCCGAGCGAACGGATCTCTTTGATCAGAACGTTGAAGGACTCGGGCATGCCGGCCTCCATGCGGTGATCGCCGTCCACGATGTTCTTGTACATCTTGGTCCGGCCGTTCACGTCGTCCGACTTGACCGTCAGCATTTCCTGCAGGGTGTACGCCGCGCCATAGGCTTCCAGCGCCCACACCTCCATCTCACCGAAGCGCTGACCACCGAACTGTGCCTTACCACCCAGCGGCTGCTGGGTAACCAGGCTGTACGAGCCGGTGGAACGGGCGTGCATCTTGTCGTCCACCAGGTGGTTCAGCTTGAGCATGTACATGTAGCCGACGGTGGTCGGACGCTCGAACTGGTTGCCGGTACGGCCGTCGAACAGACGCATCTGGCCGCTTTCCGGCAGGTCGGCCAGCTTCAGCATGGCCTTGATCTCGCGTTCCTTGGCGCCATCGAACACCGGGGTCGCCATCGGTACGCCACCGCGCAGGTTCTTGGCCAGCGCGAGGATCTCGTTGTCGCCCAGCTCGTCGAGGTTTTCCTCGCGACCGCCGATCTCGTTGTAGATCTCGTGCAGGAACTTACGCAGTTCGGCGACCTTGCGCTGCTCTTCGAGCATGCGGTTGATCTTCTCGCCCAGCCCCTTGGCCGCGAGGCCCAGGTGGGTTTCGAGGATCTGACCGACGTTCATACGCGACGGTACGCCCAGCGGGTTGAGGACGATGTCGACCGGGGTGCCGTTGGCATCGTGCGGCATGTCTTCCACCGGCATGATCACCGAGACCACACCCTTGTTACCGTGACGGCCGGCCATCTTGTCGCCCGGCTGGATGCGACGCTTGATCGCCAGGTAGACCTTGACGATCTTCAGCACGCCCGGAGCCAGGTCGTCGCCCTGCTGCAGCTTGCGCTTCTTGTCCTCGAACTTGTCGTCCAGGAGCTGGCGACGATCGCTGATGTAGGCCTGGGCCTTCTCCAGCTGTTCGTTCAGGGCGTCGTCGGCCATGCGCAGCTTGAACCACTGGCCGCGCTCGAGACCGTCGAGGTAGTCGTCGGTGATCTCCGTGCCCTTCTTCAGCGCCGGGCCACCTTCAGCCTTGGCACCGACCAGGGCGGCACGCAGACGCTCGAAGGTCGCGCCTTCGACGATGCGGAACTCTTCGTTCAGGTCCTTGCGGATCTGGTCGAGTTGCATCTTCTCGATGGACAGCGCGCGGGAGTCGCGCTCGACGCCGTCGCGGGTGAAGACCTGAACGTCGATGACGGTACCCTTGGTGCCGGTCGGCACACGCAGGGAGGTGTCCTTCACGTCGGACGCCTTCTCACCGAAGATCGCGCGCAGCAGCTTCTCTTCCGGAGTCAGCTGGGTCTCGCCTTTCGGAGTGACCTTGCCGACCAGGATGTCGCCGGCCTGCACTTCGGCGCCGACGTAGACGATACCGGCTTCGTCCAGCTTGTTCAGCGCGGCCTCGCCCACGTTCGGGATGTCCGCGGTGATTTCCTCTGGGCCAAGCTTGGTGTCACGAGCGACGCAGGTCAGTTCCTGGATGTGGATCGTGGTGAAACGATCTTCCTGGACCACGCGCTCGGACAGGCAGATGGAGTCTTCGAAGTTGAAGCCGTTCCAGGGCATGAACGCTACGCGCATGTTCTGGCCCAGGGCCAGTTCGCCCATGTCGGTGGACGGACCGTCGGCCAGGATGTCGCCGCGCGCAACCACGTCACCCTTGCTCACCAGCGGACGCTGGTTGATGCAGGTGTTCTGGTTGGAACGGGTGTACTTGGTCAGGTTGTAGATGTCGACACCCGCTTCGCCGGTCTCGACCTCGTCATCCGCCACGCGAACCACGACACGGCTGGCATCGACCGAGTCGATCACACCGCCACGGCGAGCCACGACGCAGACGCCGGAGTCGCGCGCCACGTTGCGCTCCATGCCGGTACCCACCAGCGGCTTGTCGGCACGCAGGGTCGGCACGGCCTGACGCTGCATGTTCGAGCCCATGAGTGCGCGGTTGGCGTCATCGTGCTCGAGGAACGGAATCAGCGAGGCAGCGACGGAAACGACCTGCTTCGGCGACACGTCCATCAGGGTCACGTCTTCCGGCGCCTTCACGGTGAATTCGTTCAGGTGACGCACGGCCACCAGCTCGTCCACCAGTTGACCCTTCTCGTTGAGGGTCGCCGAAGCCTGGGCGATGACGTGGTCGGCTTCTTCGATCGCCGACAGGAACACGATCTCGTCGGTTACCAGGCTGTCCTTGACCACGCGGTACGGGCTCTCGAGGAAGCCGTACTTGTTGGTGCGGGCGTAGGTCGCCAGGGAGTTGATCAGACCGATGTTCGGACCTTCAGGGGTTTCGATCGGGCACACGCGGCCGTAGTGGGTCGGGTGTACGTCACGAACCTCGAAGCCCGCACGCTCACGGGTCAGACCGCCCGGGCCGAGCGCGGAGACGCGGCGCTTGTGGGTGATCTCGGAAAGCGGGTTGTTCTGGTCCATGAACTGCGACAGCTGGCTCGAACCGAAGAACTCCTTGATCGCGGCAGCCACCGGCTTGGCGTTGATCAGGTCCTGCGGCATCAGGCCTTCGCTTTCGGCCATGGACAGGCGCTCCTTGACCGCGCGCTCGACACGCACCAGGCCCACGCGGAACTGGTTCTCGGCCATTTCGCCGACGCAACGGACGCGACGGTTGCCCAGGTGGTCGATGTCATCGACGATGCCCTTGCCGTTACGGATGTCGACGAGGGTCTTGAGCACATCGATGATGTCTTCCTTGCTCAGGACGCCCGGACCTTCGATCTCGGTACGACCGATACGGCGGTTGAACTTCATCCGGCCTACGGCCGACAGGTCGTAACGCTCGGCGCTGAAGAACAGGTTGCCGAACAGGGTCTCGGCAGCTTCCTTGGTCGGCGGCTCGCCCGGACGCATCATCCGGTAGATCTCGACCAGGGCTTCCAGCTGGTTGCTGGTGTTGTCGATCTTCAGGGTGTCGGAGATGAACGGACCGCAGTCGATGTCGTTGGTGTACAGGGTCTCGATGCGCACGACCTGGGCCTTGGCCACCTTGGCCAGGAGGTCGAGGGTCAGCTCGGTGTTGCACTCGGCGATGATCTCGCCGGTAGCCGGATGCACGATCGCCTTGGCGATGGTACGGCCGATCAGGTAGTCGAACGGCACTTCCAGCTGACTCACGCCAGCCTTTTCCAGCTGGTTGATGTGGCGGGCAGTGATACGACGCCCCTGCTCCACGATCACCTTGCCGCTGCCATCCTTGATGTCGATGCTCGCGACTTCACCGCGCAGGCGCTGCGGGACCAGTTCCAGGTTCAGGGTCTCGCCCTTGATGTGGAAGACGTTGGTCGCGTAGAAGGCGTTGAGGATCTCTTCGGTGCTGTAGCCGAGCGCGCGCAGCAGTACCGAGGCCGGCAGCTTGCGGCGACGGTCGATACGGACGAACACGCAGTCCTTCGGATCGAACTCGAAGTCCAGCCAGGAACCGCGGTAAGGAATGATCCGCGCGGAGTACAGCAGCTTGCCGGAGCTGTGGGTCTTGCCACGGTCGTGGTCGAAGAACACGCCCGGGGAACGGTGCAGCTGGGAGACGATGACACGTTCGGTACCGTTGATGATGAAGGTACCGTTCTCGGTCATCAGGGGGATTTCCCCCATGTAGACTTCTTGTTCCTTGATGTCCTTGATCGCCTTGTTCGACGACTCGCGGTCGAAGATGATCAGGCGAACTTTCACGCGCAGCGGTACGGCGAAGGTCACGCCGCGCAGCACGCACTCCTTGACATCGAATGCCGGCTCACCCAGACGGTAGCCGACGTATTCCAGGGCAGCATTGCCGGAATAGCTGATAATCGGGAAAACGGACTTGAAGGCCGCGTGCAGACCGATATCGCGGAACTGCTCCTTGGTTGCGCCAGCCTGCAGGAATTCGCGATAGGAATCCAGCTGGATGGCCAGCAAATACGGCACATCCATGACGTCCGGCAACTTGCTAAAGTCCTTGCGGATACGTTTTTTCTCAGTGTATGAGTAAGCCATCAGCGTTCCCCAGCTTGGTCACCTGCTTGTTTGGCGTCTCCGACGGGAGCAGCCGGAAAATCTTGCAGACCCCTTGGCCTGCATTGCCCACTCGGGGCACTTTCACGTCTTGGGTGGAACGCCCGAGGCGAGTCCACCCAGAACGGAAAAAGGCCGGTGGCAAAAGCCACCAGCCATCAGCCTTTCGCTTGACGCTCGGGCTGTAGACGCAAGGTCGTCGCTTACTTGAGCTCGACTTTGGCGCCTGCTTCTTCCAGGGCTTTCTTGGCGGCTTCGGCTTCTTCTTTCGAAGCGCCTTCCTTCACCACGCCCGGAGCGCCGTCTACGACGGCCTTGGCTTCTTTCAGACCCAGACCGGTCAGTTCGCGAACGACCTTGATCACGTTCACTTTCTTGTCGCCAGCTTCGGCCAGGACGATGGTGAACTCGGTCTGCTCTTCGGCAGCGGCAGCAGCCGGGCCAGCAGCGGCAACGGTAGCGGCAGCAGCGGTAACGCCGAACTTCTCTTCCATCGCCTTGATCAGTTCGACCACTTGCATGACGGACATTTCGGATACGGCGTTGATGATGTCTTCGTTGGTCAGAGCCATGACTCTAATTCCTGTATTGGGGGACGGCCTGCGGCCATCGTATTAAACAAATAAGATTGAAAGCGCTTGCGAGCCGACTTAGGCGGCAGCAGCTTCTTTCTGGTCGCGAATGGCCGCCAGAGTACGAGCCAGCTTGCTGGTAGCGCCCTGAATCACGCTCATCAGCTGCGATACGGCTTCGTCGTAGGTCGGCAGGCTTGCCAGTACGTCGATCTGATTGGCTGCGAGGAACTGACCCTCGAAGGCAGCCGCCTTGATCTCGAACTTGTCCTGACCCTTGGCGAACTCACGGAAGATACGAGCGGCAGCGCCCGGATGTTCGTTGGAGAAAGCGATCAGGGTCGGGCCTTTGAACACGTCGTTGAGCACGTCGAACTGGGTGCCTTCAACGGCGCGCTTGAGCAGGGTGTTACGTACGACTTTCACGTACACACCAGCTTCGCGGGCCTCTTTACGGAGTCCGGTCATGGCGCCTACGGTCACGCCACGGGCATCGGCCACGACAGCGGACAGGGCAGCTTTGGCAGCCTCGTTGACTTCAGCGACGATGGCCTTCTTGTCTTCGAGTTTAATTGCCACGGGTTTACTCCTGGATGTTACCGTTTCGTCCAGCCGGGGCCGGACGTCGTTTTGGTGTCTGATTCGGTAACCGAATCGGGAGCACCATCTGCGTAGGCTTGTGGTTTAAGGCTTGCGCCACCTACGGTCTTGGATAGCCCCCGCCAGGCAGGGACCCCAATACCTGTGCAGCGGGCAGAACCCGCTGCACGATTTCACTTAGGCTTCCAGGGAAGCCAGGTCGATCTGCAGGCCCGGACCCATGGTGGTGCTCAGGGTCACGCGCTTGACGTACACGCCTTTCGACGAGGACGGCTTCAGGCGCTTCAGGTCGGCCAGCAGCGCTTCAACGTTCTGCTGCAGCTTGGCCGGCTCGAAATCGACCTTACCGACGGAGCTGTGGATGATGCCGTTCTTGTCGGTACGGAAACGTACCTGACCAGCCTTGGCATTCTTCACGGCGGTAGCGACGTCCGGAGTCACGGTGCCGACTTTCGGGTTCGGCATCAGACCACGCGGGCCGAGGATCTGGCCCAGCTGGCCGACGACACGCATGGCATCCGGGGAAGCGATGACGACGTCGTAGTTCAGGTCGCCGCCTTTCATTTCGGCAGCCAGCTCGTCCATGCCCACCTTGTCGGCGCCGGCAGCCAGAGCGGCTTCGGCAGCCGGACCCTGGGTGAAGACGGCAACGCGGACGCTCTTGCCGGTGCCGTTCGGCAGGACGGTGGCGCCACGAACGACCTGGTCGGATTTACGCGGATCGACGCCGAGGTTCACGGCAACGTCCACGGACTCCTTGAACTTGATGGTGGACAGCTCGGCCAGCAGCTTGGCGGCCTCTTCGAAGCTGTACTGCTTGCCGGCAACTACTTTCTCGGCAATCGCCTTCTGGCGCTTGGTCAGCTTAGCCATTACACACCCTCCACGTTCAGGCCCATGCTGCGCGCGGAGCCAGCGATGGTACGTACAGCAGCGTCCAGATCAGCAGCGGTCAGGTCAGCCTGCTTGGTCTTGGCGATCTCTTCCAGCTGGGCACGGGTAACGGTGCCGACTTTCTGGGAGTTCGGACGAGCGGAGCCGCTGGTGATGCCAGCTGCTTTTTTCAGCAGGACGGCAGCCGGGGTGCTCTTGGTTTCGAAGGTGAAGCTACGGTCGCTGTAAACGGTGATGATCACAGGAGTCGGCAGGCCCGGCTCTTGGCCTTGGGTCTTGGCGTTGAACGCCTTGCAGAATTCCATGATGTTCACGCCGTGCTGACCCAGGGCAGGGCCGACCGGCGGCGACGGGTTGGCCTGACCGGCCTTTACTTGCAGCTTGATATAAGCCTGGATTTTCTTAGCCATTTGCTACTCCAAATTCGGGTACAAGCGCCTGAAGGCTCCCCGGTTGCTTTCGCGTTTATCCCAGTGACGACAAAACCCCGCAGCCTTGGGCTGCGGGGTGAGGGATGCGTTTTCAGCTAGACCTTTTCGACCTGACTGAACTCCAGCTCCACCGGGGTAGAGCGGCCAAAGATGAGCACGGCCACTTGGATCCGGCTCTTCTCGTAGTTAACTTCTTCGACGACACCATTGAAGTCGGCGAAAGGACCATCGATGACACGAACGGTCTCGCCCGGCTCGAACAGGGTCTTCGGCTTGGGCTTGTCGCCGCTATCGGCCACGCGACGCAGGATTGCATCAGCCTCACGATCGGTGATCGGAGCCGGCTTGTCGGCAGTCCCGCCGATGAAGCCCATGACACGCGGGGTATCCTTCACCAGGTGCCAGGTACCTTCGTTCATTTCCATCTGAACCAGCACATAGCCAGGGAAGAATTTGCGCTCGCTCTTGCGCTTCTGGCCGTTCCGCATCTCCACCACTTCTTCGGTGGGAACCAGAATCTCGCCGAACTCTTCTTCCATGCCAGCAAGCTTGACACGCTCGATCAGCGAGCGCATGACATGCTTCTCGTAGCCCGAGTATGCATGCACAACGTACCAACGCTTAGCCACGGCGCACCCTTAACCTACAATCATGGAAACCAACCAACCCAGCAGGGAATCGAGCCCCCACAGCAGCAGCGCCATTACCAGCACTACCGCGACCACGATCAGCGTGGTCTGAGTTGTTTCTTGACGACTCGGCCATACGACCTTGCGAATCTCGACGCGCGCTTCCTTAGCAAGACTAAAGAAGGCCTGCCCCTTGGCCGTTTGCAGAGCCAGGAAAGCAGCGATCACCGCCAGAACGAGAATACCGAGAACGCGATACAGGATTGGTTGAGCCGAAAAGTACTGATTGCCCACAACGGCAACCACAACCAGAACGGCAACCAAGAGCCATTTCAAGAGATCAAAACGTGATTCTTTGGCTTCTGCCTTGGCATTCATCTGTTAGGAATCTCGTGAAGAAAAGCCAGATTTACTTGGGAAATCTGGCAGGCCAGGAGGGAATCGAACCCCCAACCTGCGGTTTTGGAGACCGCCGCTCTGCCAATTGAGCTACTGGCCTGAAGCAAAATCAGGCCGACCATTATGCCAGCCTGAGAGGGGAAGATCAACCGATATTATTCGATGATCTTGGCAACCACGCCGGCGCCAACGGTACGGCCGCCTTCGCGGATCGCGAAGCGCAGGCCATCTTCCATGGCGATCGGAGCGATCAGGGTGACAACCATCTTGATGTTGTCGCCCGGCATTACCATCTCTACGCCTTCCGGCAGTTCGCAGTTACCGGTCACGTCGGTGGTACGGAAGTAGAACTGCGGACGGTAGCCCTTGAAGAACGGGGTGTGACGACCACCTTCTTCCTTGGACAGCACGTACACTTCGCACTCGAACTTGGTGTGCGGCTTGATGGTGCCCGGCTTGGCCAGTACCTGGCCACGCTCTACGTCTTCACGCTTGGTGCCACGCAGCAGGATACCAACGTTCTCACCAGCACGACCTTCGTCGAGCAGCTTGCGGAACATTTCAACGCCGGTGCAGGTGGTCTTGGTGGTCGCCTTGATGCCGACGATTTCCACTTCTTCCTGGACCTTGATGATGCCGCGCTCTACACGACCAGTTACCACGGTACCGCGGCCGGAGATCGAGAACACGTCTTCGATCGGCATCAGGAACGGCTGGTCGATGGCACGAACCGGCTCCGGAATGTAGGAGTCCAGGGTCTCTACCAGCTTCTGCACGGCGCTTACGCCGATGCCGTTGTCATCCTTGCCTTCCAGCGCCATCAGCGCGGAACCGATGATGATCGGAGTGTCGTCGCCCGGGAAGTCGTAGGTGTTCAGCAGATCGCGAACTTCCATCTCGACCAGTTCCAGCAGCTCGGCGTCGTCGACCATGTCGGCCTTGTTCAGGAACACGACGATGTAGGGAACGCCTACCTGGCGGGACAGCAGGATGTGCTCGCGGGTCTGCGGCATGGGGCCGTCGGCAGCCGAGCAAACCAGGATCGCGCCGTCCATCTGGGCAGCACCGGTGATCATGTTCTTCACGTAGTCGGCGTGACCGGGGCAGTCAACGTGGGCGTAGTGACGAACAGCGGAATCGTATTCAACGTGCGAGGTGTTGATGGTGATACCGCGGGCCTTTTCTTCCGGCGCGTTGTCGATCTGATCGAAAGCACGAGCGGAACCACCCCAGGTGTCGGAGCAGACCTTGGTCAGTGCAGCGGTCAGAGTGGTCTTGCCATGGTCAACGTGACCGATGGTGCCGACGTTGACGTGCGGCTTGTTCCGTTCAAATTTTTCTTTAGCCATGGAGACCATCCCCTTCAAGGAATTGAGCGGATCACGCTACCATTAGAACAAGGGCAGATATTTTCATATCTGCCCCTGGATAAATGGAGCTCATGAGCGGATTTGAACCGCTGACCTCACCCTTACCAAGGGTGTGCTCTACCAACTGAGCTACATGAGCGAAACACAAGCAACTTGACTGGAGCGGGTAGCGGGAATCGAACCCGCATCATCAGCTTGGAAGGCTGAGGTTCTACCACTGAACTATACCCGCGGAGCCCGAAGCTCACGCTTTTAAACTGGTGGAGGGAGAAGGATTCGAACCTTCGAAGTCTATGACGTCAGATTTACAGTCTGATCCCTTTGGCCACTCGGGAATCCCTCCAAACTGGTGGGCGGCATTCTCTACGTCTGCCACCTTGCTGTCAAGAGTTTTCTCTTAAAAAACCTGAACTTAGGTTTCAACAGCAACTTCATGGTAGGAGTCTTTCAGCCTTCCCCCTGCGAAGCGGGCGCCATTCTATGCAAACCATCAGGGGGATGCAACACCTTTGCACGACATTATTTGATGCTGCAATCCCTTGAAGTCCCGAGCCAGCTCCTGGAGCAGTTGCTCATCCACCAGACGCCGGCTGCCGGGTGCCACCCTTACCCAGAAATCACGCTGCCCGCGGGGCAATTCCTTCAGCTCCGCCTCGTAACCTGCCGTCTTGAGACGGGCCTGCGCACTTTCAGCCGAATCCCGCGCGGAAAACATCCCCAAAGAAATGCCATTGGCCAGCACTCCCTCGCCAATCAGGTAGCTGTCGATATTGCGCGCCTGAAGCTCCTTCAACTGACGAAGCGCAGCCTCCCGCGAGGCTAGCGGAGGAAGATAGACCCAGTAATCGACGCTCATCTCCCCACGGGCCTCGACCTCCGCCTCGATATCCAGGCCCAGCAGGCGCTGCTGCAACCTTCGGGCATCCGCCTCCTCACCGCCTCCGCCAAGATAGAGACAGGCCGACTCGGATGCGATCGACTCTTCGGCAGCCGGAGGCACACTCGGCGCCGGCACCTGCGATCCCGAGCGCGCCCTGGAAGCAAGGTTGCTCTCGGCCAACAGCAGAATGTTCTTCTGCCCATCCTTATAGAGTTCCAGCGGTGCGATTTCCTTGGCCCGTAGCGGGGATTGCTGCTGGTGCCAGACGTAGTAGAAGACGTTCAGGGCCAGGAGAAACAGGAAGAACCAGCGCATAGATCCTCTCACTCAATCGGGCAAGCCAGTGCCAGCCCTACGAAAACCAGGTCCGGCATGATCCGGGCGCCAGCCAGTTCGTCGCGAACCAGTTCGGCATCCCCACCCGTCAGGAATATTTCACAATCCGGACCGAGCAGCTCGCACGCCATGGCGTACTGCTCACGAACGAACCCCCTGAGCATGAGCAGACAACCCCGCTCAACCGCCTCGGCCGTGGCCTGCCCCGGCTGGAGACTGGCAAGCGCCCGACGGGCCTCTGCATCGTCGTAGCGGATACGTCGGGTATGGGTGCGCAACTGGCTTCTCATCAGGGTCATGCCCGGGCATATGTAGCCCCCCAGATGCACTCCATCCGCCGCGACCAGGTCAGAGGTGACCGCGGTCCCCAGATCGATGACCAGGCAGGCCTTCTTAGCCAGGTGATGAGCCGCGACGAGGGCCAGCCAGCGGTCGAGCCCCAGGCGCTGGTAATCGAGATAGCCGTTGCGCACACCCGCCAACTGCTTGCCGGATGATGCAACCAGCGCCGAAACCGGGAACAGCTGCTCCAACCGTGCGACCAGTTGCGAGGTTTCCTGCTCGCTGCGAACGCTCACCAGGCGACAGGCTCGCACTGGCAACGCTTGCTGCGACGTTAACTGTTCGACCAGGGCATCATCGGACTCCGCAAGGCCACCGGCGACCGACCGTGACGCGCCCTCGATGACCCGCCACTTGATCAGCGAGTTTCCACAGTCGAGCTCAAGAATCATTGACGCAACCTCAAACTAAGCTCCCCTCCACTGAACCCCTGCTCCACGCCATCCACCTCGAGACGCAGCGCTCCTCGGCTATCGACACCCAGCACACGACCCTCGATGGAACTCAGAGCAGTCGAGAGAATGACCTGGGCACCCTGCCAGAGATTGCAGGACTCCCACTCCTCGCGACTTGCAGCAAAGCCTTCGCGCGAATGCCTATCGAGATAATCGGCCAACTGCCGATTGAGAGCAGAAAGCAGCCGCGAACGATCCACCAGTTCCCCCAGCGCTTCGCGCAGGGAGGTCCAAGGCTGGCCGATATCAGTGGCGGTCTTCATGTTGACGTTGATCCCTATGCCGATAACGACATGACACAGATCCGCGGGGTCGCCACTCAGCTCCAGGAGAATTCCGGCGATCTTCTTGCCTCCCTGCAGAAGGTCGTTCGGCCACTTCAACCCGGCGTCCCGGACGCCCAAAGACTCCAGGGCCCGGAGCACCGCGAGACCGACAACCAGGCTCAACCCTTCGAGCTCCCGAGCGCCCCCCCTGACAGTAATGGCCAGAGAATAATAGAGGTTCTCTCCATAGGGACTGACCCAGGCTCGGCCGCGACGTCCACGCCCGGCAGTCTGCTGCTCGGCGACGATAACGAAAGGCGTCGAGGCTCCAGCCGCGAGCCTGCGCATGGCCTCGCTATTGGTCGAATCGACGGTGGGCATGATCTCGACCGGCCAGAGGCTGTCGATCTTCCGCGGATCCAGGAGACTGAGGGGACTCGCCAGGCGGTAACCCCGGCCACGCACCTTGTGGAACTGCAGGCCATGTTCAGCCTCCAGGTGCTGCAAGCGTTTCCAGACTGCACTGCGACTGATGCCCAGTACTGCCCCCAACTCCTCACCGGAGTGGAATCGCCCGTCTTGAAGTAGTTTCAGCAAGGTCTGCATAGACGCCCCACACTAGCCAGGCACGCATCATATAGAGGCACTTGCGCTTTGCCTACGAAAAGCCCTGCCGTATAGCTGCCTTTTCCCCGGATTTTCGCAGACTTTTCCGCGCGCAAAAGCAAAACCCCCGGTCATCGCTGACCAGGGGTTTTGGGATAGGAGCTTGACGATGACCTACTCTCACATGGGGAGACCCC
>NZ_JBNPXX010000009.1:0-74822 GCF_050433085.1 Pseudomonas sp. RC10-4-2 | reverse complement strand
GCATCGCCGTAGACCTTGGTCTTGGCGTCGGCGATCACATTCAGCAGCGCCTTGGTGATGGTCAGGTTATTGCCCTGGTAGCTCAGGTCGTAGTTCGCGCTGAGCAGGCCCAGTCCACCCTGGTTGATGCCGTACACGCCGACATTCTCGCCAGCCACGCGGCTCAGGCTACCGCCGTTGAGCACGGCACCGGCGGTGTCGCCGTTCTTCAGCCCGGACACCTGGTAGGTCAGTGCCGGATCGGCATCGCCATAGACCTTGGTCTTGGCATCGGCGATCACATTGAGCAGTGCCTTGGTGATGGTCAGGTTATTGCCCTGGTAGTTCAGGGTGTAATTGCTGCTGACCAGGCCCAGTCCACCCTGGTGGATGCCGTACACGCCGACGTTCTCGCCAGCCACGCGGCTCAGGCTGCCGCCGTTGAGCACGGCACCGGCGGTATCGCCGCGCTTGAGACCGGAGACCTGGTAGGTCAGCGCCGGATCCAGGTCGCCGTAGACCTTGGTCTTGGCATCGGCGATCACGTTCAGTTGTGCCGGGGTGATGCGCAGGTCGTTGCCGACGTAGCTGAGGGTGTAATTGGCCGTGTTGAGGCCCAGCCCGCCCTGGAGGATCCCGTAGTTGCCGACGTTCTCCCCGGCCACCCGGCCGAGGTTGCCGCTCAGCACGCCAGCGGCGGTATCGCTGTTCTTCAGGCCACTGACCTGGTAGGTAAGGGTCGGATCGGCGTCGCCATAGACCTTGGTCTTGGCGTCGGCGCTGACGATCAATTGCGCCGGCGTGACGGTCAGCTTGCCGTCCTGGCGCACCAGTTGGTAACGCTGGCTGAAATACTCGCTGCCATTGGCGTTACCGGTGATCGCGTACTGCCCGACATTCGACGCCTGGGTCGCCGTGGTGCTGGCGGTCGCCTGGTAGAGGTCGTTGAACTGACTGTTGACGTAGGCGTCGATGGCGTTGATGCCGGACATCGTGGCCGTCAGAGTCGGATTCACATCACCGTAGACGCGGGTAGCGTCATTGGCGGTCAGGGTGGCGGTCTGCTGGCGGGAAAGGATGTCGCCGGCAGTGGTGGTGGTCTTGAACATCTCCACCTGGGCGCGCTCGGCGAAGCTGTTGAACGCTCCCTCGCGCATGAACAGGTCCAGGCGGGTATCGACGCGGCTGGTCTTGCCGCCGAGGCCGAAGATCAGTTCCTCGGTCAGGCCGGTGCCGACGTCGTACTGCAGCTCGTCGGTCACGCCGATCACGCCGCCGAAGCCCTTGACGCCCCAACTGGTGCCCCAGTTTCCGGTCCAGGTGGTGACGCTGCCGTTGCCGGCGGCGACGGTGAACCCGCTGGGCGCACCGCCGTTCGGGGTGGCGGTGACGTTGCTGCCGTTGACCTGGTAGCGCAGGTTGGTCACCAGGTAGTCCGACGAGTCGTTGGTCGGGAAACTGGCGGAACCGCTGACCCGCCGATAGGGCAGCGCGGTGAACACCAGGCGGTCGAACTCGCTGTTGCCGTCGGCAGTCAGCGTGTAGTTGCCGGTGGTGCCAACGCTGTTGGCCTCGAGAATCCGCGTGCCGACGCTGGAGACGATGTTCTGCGCGGTGCCGGTCATGCTCTGGTTGATGAACGGATCGAACACCGTGCCGCTCGTGGTCACGCCGGTGGCGTTGCTCTGCCGGTACTTGAGCGTACCGTTGAAGGTCTGCAGCGCCAGGTTGCCGGCGTAGTTGTCCCAGGAAGCCAGGTCGATGCTACCGGCGCGGCCGGCGAGGTTGGCGGCGATCAATGCGGTACCGGCCTGCTGGCTGATCTTGCCGGCGGTGCTGGTCTGCATCCACAGGGTGCCGCTGCCCAGGTCGACGATGCCGCTGGTCTGCGGCGTGCCGCCGCTGAGGAAGCTGATGTTGCCGCCGGCGCGGATTGCCAGGCTGCCGTTGCGGAACAGGATCGGCGCAGAGATATCCACCGCACCGGCAGGTCCGGTGGCGATCAGCTCCAGGCCGCGACTGGCGCCGCCCAGGTTGCTGGTGATCAGCGGCGCTTCCACCGACAGCCGGTCGCTGGCGCTGAGGGTCACCTTGCCGCCTGCCAGCGCCCCGGTAACCACCGAGGCATTCACCGTCGCGTCGCCGCTGGCGCCGTTGGCGCCCCCCACCGAACCTGAGGTGCCGCCGGAGGCGACGATGCGCAGGGTGGTCGGGTCGAGCAGCCAGGTGCCACCGTTGCCGTAGGGTGCGGCGACGCTGACGTAGGCGCTGTCGGCGATGCTCAGGTTGACCTTGCCGGAGGTCTCCACCAGGCCGCCGTTGCCGCCCTGGGCGCCGCCGCGCGCGAGGATCCGCCCGTCCATGCGGGTATTGCCGTCGGACCAGACCACCGCCAGGCCGCCATTGCCCTTGCCGGTAGCCGAGACGTCGATGCTGGCGCCCTTGGCCAGCGTAGCGTTCTTCGCTCGTGGCAACTCGCCGCGGCCCTGGAAGTCGCCGCCGATGCGCACGCTGCCGCCCTGTGCGGCGCCGCGGGCGTCGATGCTGGCGGTGCTCGCCAGGGCCACCTGCTGCCCGCTGACCAGCACGTCGCCGCCGCTCTTCGGACCGCTGACGTCGATCTTGCCGGCGACCTGGATGTCCCCGGACTTGCTTACCAGCGCCACGCTGCCCTCGCGCACCTCGGTACCGCGGGCGAGGATCACGCCGGACAGGTTGACCGCGTTGTCGACCACCCGGGAAGCCTGCTCGGCGGTGATCAGCACGCTACCGCCGTCGGCCTGGATCGCGCCGCCGTTGCTGACCAGCGCCTGGGCATCCTGCGGCTTGCGGGTAACCGGGTCGGTCACGGCGATGGACACCAGGCCATCGCCGTAGAGGTCGATGGTCGCGGCGTTGCCGGCGGCCATCGCCACGGTGCCGAGACGGGCGTTGATCACGCCGTTGTTGGCCACGGACGGCGCGACGAAGGCCGCCAGGCCTTTCTCCGCGACGCTGATGCTGCCGTCGTTGACGATCCGCGCGTCGGGGTTTCCGGGCTGGTCGAAGATCAGCTTGCCCTGGCGGAAGTGTTCGTCGCTGATGTTCGCCGTGGTGGTGATCAGGGAGCCCACGTCGACCTTGGCCGAGCCGCTGAATACCACGCCGTTGGAGTTGTAGATGATCACCTGGCCGGGCGCGGAGATGCGCCCGGCGATCACACTTTCCTGGCCTGCGGTGACCCGGTTCAGGGTCGACGAGGTCACGCCGGGCTGGTTGAAGCGCACCGCCTCGTCGGCGGAGACGTCGAAGCCCTTCCAGTTGATGATCGCGCGCTGGGTGCTCTGGTCGATCAGCGTGGTCTTGCCCTGCTGGCTGATCTTGATCTCGTTGGGGTTGAACTGGGCACCGGTAGGTGCCGCCATGGCCGCGTTGATGCTGGCGATGGCGAACATGAGGGTGCTGCTGGCGGCAAGGACGAAACGCCCTTCCCTACCAGCTTTCGAAGAGGTGCGCTTGCCGCGCTGGCTATCCGGACGGACCATGAAAATCTCCCTATCTGCGTGGCGCACGTCAGTTTTCCAGCACTGCATTTCGTCAGTTAAATGACGAAAATCTGAGAAGCAATTCACATTGCGCCTTGTGTGCCAAAAAAATGCCTTTCAGATCAAAAATTGTCCACTTGAAAGGGCGACCGTTCGTCGGAGTGACTCAAAAATGACACTACAGAGGTTAAATATGTAATACCGTCAAAAAACCGACAATACTTTCTGGATAATCACTGTCAAGAAAACCGGAAGACCTCCCTGGCACGCGGGTTTGCTAGGCTAGGCAGCCCCCGTCCGCTGCCGCCAAGGAACCGTCCATGAGCCATGCCCTGCGCGCCGTTTTCCTCGACCATGCCTCCCTCGACCTCGGCGATCTGGACATGCGTCCCCTGCACGCCGCCTTCGACGAGCTGCAACTGCATGCCGCCAGCCAGCCGCAGGAAGTCGCCGCGCGGCTGCACGGTGCGCGGGTCGCGATCAGCAACAAGGCGCCGATCGACGCGCAATGCATCGCCGCCTGCCCAGAGCTGGAATTGATCCTGGTCAGCGCTACCGGCACCAACAACATCGATCTCGCTGCCGCTCGCGAGCGCGGTATCGTCGTCGCCAACTGCCATGGCTACGGCACGCCCTCGGTAGCCCAGCACACCCTCGCGCTGCTGCTGGCCCTGGCTACGCGCCTGCCGGACTACCAGCAGGCGGTACGCGGCGGTCGCTGGCAGCAATCCAGCCAGTTCTGCCTGCTGGACTTCCCCATCGTCGAACTGGAAGGCAAGACCCTCGGCCTGCTCGGCCATGGCGAACTGGGCGGGGCGGTGGCGCGGCTGGCGGAGGCGTTCGGCATGCGTGTGCTGCTCGGTCAGTTGCCAGGACGGCCTGCCCGGGCGGACCGCCTGCCGCTTGGCGAACTCCTGCCACGGGTCGACGCCCTGACCCTGCACTGCCCGCTGACCGAGGACACCCGCGGGATGCTCGGCTCCGCCGAACTGGCGCTGATGAAGCCTGGCGCCTTCCTGGTCAATACCGCCCGTGGAGGCCTGGTCGACGAACAGGCGCTGGCCGACGCCCTGCGCGGCGGCCACCTGGGCGGCGCCGCCACCGACGTGCTCAGCGTCGAGCCGCCGAGAAACGGCAATCCGCTGCTGGCCCCCGACATCCCGCGCCTGATCGTCACCCCCCATAACGCCTGGGGCAGTCGCGAGGCGCGGCAGCGCATCGTCGGCCAACTGGCGGAAAACGCAGAGGCATGGAAGGCCGGGCGCGCCCTGCGGGTAGTCAACGCCGGCTGATACGGCGCTGCGGGCACCGCGCACGGATGAACGGCGATCCTCGCCGACAATCCATGCGGGTATGCCAGGCCCAAGCCTGTTAAGATTTCCCATTTTTTCCGGAGCCCGCATGGACCCTCGCAGTGAAGTGCTGCTGCGCCAGCGCCACCTCTTCGCGACCCCGCTGCTGCTGGCCGGCCTGCCCGCCGACGACCTGCTCGCCGAGCTACCGCAGGCCCAGGGCTGGAGCTGGCACGCCGGCGAGCAGGCGCAGTTGGACGCCCGCTTCCCCGGCCGTAGCCGTTTCGACACGCGCGCGCCGACTGGCGCCTGGACTTCGGCCGTTCTGTTCCTGCCCAAGTCCCGCGAACTGACCGACTACCTGCTGGCCAGCCTGGCCGCCCGCCTGCCCGGCGGCGAACTCTTCCTGGTCGGCGAAAAGCGCGGCGGGATCGAGCGCGCGAGCAAGCAGTTGGCCGCCTACGGCAAGCCCCGCAAACTGGATAGCGCGCGGCATTGCCAGCTCTGGCAGGTGCGTATCGAACAGGCGCCGGCCGAGCCCGACCTGCACGCCCTGGCCCAGCGCTACAGCCTGCCGCTGGCCGATGGCGAGCTGCAGGTGGTGAGCCTGCCGGGGGTGTTCAGCCATGGCCGCCTGGATCGCGGCAGCGCGCTGCTGCTGGGGCAACTGCAAGCCCTGCCCGGCGGCCATCTGCTGGACTTCGGCTGCGGTGCCGGGGTACTCGGGGCGGTCCTCAAGCGTCGCTACCCCGCCAGTCGCCTGAGCCTGCTCGACGTCGACGCCTTCGCTGTCGAGAGCAGCCGACTGACCCTCGCCGCCAACGGCCTGGACGGCGAAGTGATCACCGCCGACGGCATCGACGGCGCGCCGCGCGAACTCGCCGCGATCGTCAGCAACCCGCCCTTCCACCAGGGCGTGCACACCGACTACCAGGCCTCCGAGCGCCTGCTGCAACGCGCCGCCGAACACCTGGCGCCGGGCGGCGAACTGCGCCTGGTCGCCAACAGCTTCCTGAAGTACCCGCCGTTGATCGAACGCCACCTCGGCCCCTGCCGGACACTCGCCGAAGGCGACGGTTTCCGCATCTACTCCGCCCGTCGCTCCTGATTTCTGCCTGGAACCCTGTGAATGAAGCTTTTCCTCTCCCTGCCCGCACGCCCGCAGCCAGACCCTTCCGTGGCCACCCGCCGGGAGGCTGCCGATGACTGACCTGAACACCAGCCAGGGCCAGCAATTGCGGCGGGTGCTCAAGCCGCGCCACCTGAACATGATCGCCATCGGCGGCTCCATCGGCACCGGGCTGTTCGTCGCCTCCGGGGCCACAGTGGCCACCGCCGGGCCCGGCGGTGCGCTGCTTTCCTACGCACTGATCGGGCTGATGGTGTACTTCCTCATGACCAGTCTCGGCGAGATGGCCGCCTACATGCCCGTTTCCGGCTCATTCTGTACCTATGGCAGCCGGTTCGTCGAAGATGGCTTCGGTTTCGCCCTCGGCTGGAACTATTGGTACAACTGGGCGGTGACCATCGCCGCGGAGCTGGTGGCGGCGCAACTGGTGATGAGTTTCTGGTTCCCCGAGGTGCCGGGCATCTACTGGAGCGCGATCTTCCTGGGCATCATGTTCGGCCTCAACGTGATTTCCGCGCGCGGCTTCGGCGAGAGCGAATTCTGGTTCGCCCTGATCAAGGTAGTCACGGTGGTGATCTTCATCGGCGTCGGCCTGGCGACCATCTTCGGCATCATGCATGGCGTGGAGTCGCCCGGCTTCAGCAACTTCACCATGGGCGACGCGCCCTTCGTCGGCGGCTTCCAGGCGATGGTCGGGGTGGCGATGATCGCCGGCTTCTCGTTCCAGGGCACCGAACTGATCGGCATCGCCGCCGGTGAATCGGAAAATCCGCGGAAGAACATCCCGATCGCCATTCGCCAGGTGTTCTGGCGCATCCTGATGTTCTACATCCTGGCGATCTTCGTGATCGGCATGCTGATTCCCTACACCGACCCGAACCTGCTGAAGAACGATGCCAGCGACATCAGCGTGTCGCCCTTCACCCTGCTCTTCGAGCGCGCCGGCTTCGCCGCGGCGGCCGGGGTGATGAACGCAGTGATCCTCTCGGCGATCCTCTCCGCCGGCAACTCCGGCATGTACGCCTCGACCCGGATGCTCTACAACCTCGCCCTCGAGGGCAAGGCACCGCGCCTGTTCTCCCGCGTCTCGCGCAGCGGCGTGCCACGCAACGCGCTGTACGCCACTACCCTGGTCGGCGCCCTGTGCTTCCTCACTTCGGCCTTCGGCGACAGCACCGTCTACACATGGCTGCTGAACACCTCGGGCATGTGCGGCTTCATCGCCTGGCTGGGCATCGCCATCTCCCACTATCGCTTCCGCAAGGGTTACCTGGCCCAGGGCGGCCGCCTGGAAGACCTGCCCTACCGGGCCAAGCTGTTCCCCTTCGGGCCGCTGTTCGCCTTCGCCCTGTGCATGGTCATCACCCTCGGGCAGAACTACCAGGCGCTGGTGGGCGAACGCATCGACTGGATCGGCCTCCTCGCCACCTATATCAGCCTGCCGCTGTTCCTGGCGATCTGGCTGGGATACCGCTGGAAGAAGCGCGCACGCTTCGTTCGCTACCACGAAATGGACGTCAGCCCGACCAATACCTGACTCACCCTGCCGCCCAGCGATTCCTCGCGGATCGCTGCGGATGCCGGCACGTTTCCTTGCGATCAGGCTCCCTCGCCGCCCTCCCGGACGAAAGTTTCCGTCCCGGGCTTGCCCAAGCCGCCCGGCTTGGGCAGAATGCGCCCCGTCCTAGGGGAGTAGTCTCCCGCGAGCGCCGCACCGGCCTCGCCCGGCACGCGTCAACACACTTGGTCCGCAGACCATGGCGCGCGCGACCCAAGCCTGCCCAGACAGGCCAAGGGTTTGACAAGACCTATGACACGCACGATCTGACCCGGGGCGGGCAGATGGCGCGTGTCATGGTGATTGGTCGACCCGCCCCTTAGGAAGCCTGATGGAATCGCTGTTCGTCCCTACCCTCATCGTTGCCCTCGCGGAAATCGGCGACAAGACCCAGTTGCTGGCACTCCTGCTCGCGGCGCGTTTCCGCAAGCCGTGGCCGATCATCGCCGGCATCGTCGCCGCCACCCTGGCCAACCATTTCGCTGCCGGCGCGGTGGGCGCCTGGGTCGCCAGCTTCTTCTCGGAAGCCACCCTCAGTTGGATCCTCGCCGCCTCCTTCATCGCCGTCGCCCTGTGGACGCTGGTACCGGACAAGCTCGACGACGAAGAGTCCGGACTGAAGAAATACGGCCCCTTCCTCACCACCCTGATCGCGTTCTTCCTCGCCGAGATGGGCGACAAGACCCAGGTCGCCACGGTCATGCTGGCCGCCCAGTATCCGCATTTCTGGCTGGTGGTGATCGGCACCACCCTGGGCATGCTGATCGCCAACGTACCGGTGGTACTGATCGGCAACCTGGCCGCCGACAAGCTGCCGCTGACCCTGATCCGCCGCCTGGCCGCGGCCGCCTTCGCCGCACTTGGCCTGTACGCCGCCTGGCACGCCGCGCAATTGACCGGCTGGCTCTGAAGGACTGCGCCGCCGGGCCCGGGATGGCTGGGCGGCCAATGCAAAATGCATAGGAACGGCTACAGTTCAGGCAGGCACCGGATGCCTGCCCCACCACTCGCCCTCGAGAGCCGGAGATGCCCTCACACGACCTGAAACGACTCGCCCGCCATCACATCGAGCTGTCCTGGAACAAGGGCCGCATGGCGTTGGTGGAGCAGTTGCACAGCAAGGATTTCCTCTACAAAAGCTCGTTCATCGGCCGTCCCCTGGATACCGCCGGCTATATCCGCCTGCTGCAGGACATCCGCACGGCGATGCCGGACCTGGAGGTCGTGGTCGAAGACTGCATCGGCGAGGAACGCAAGGTGTTCACCTGGAGCACGCTGATCGGCACCATCGTCCGGCCGACCCTGGGCTATCCGGCCAGCGACAAGGTGCTGAGCATTTCCGCGATGGGCTTCTGGGTGTTCAACCCGCAGGGCCAGTTGCAGGAGCTGTGCACCATGTTCGACATGGAGAGCTTTCGCGCCCAGCTGGGACTGCAGACCCGACCCTTCGCGGAAAAAGCGCTGCCCTAGCCAACCGTCCTAGGCATTGAAATAGCCGTTGTCGCGGAACCAGTCGATGGCGCGCAGCAGGGTGTCGTCGAGGGCGGTGGTGGAGAAGAAGCCGAGTTCCTCGCGGGCCTTGCGTCCATCGAGGAACTGCCCGCCAGCCATCACCTCGATGGCGGTTTCGTCGAGCAGCGGCAACTGGCCGCTGACCCGGTAGCGCAAGCGGCCCAGGGTGGCCAGCGCGCGAGCCATGGCCATCGACATCGGCTGCGGCGCAGGCTGGCCGAGCAGCTCGGCGATGCGCCGGGTCAGGTCGGCCATTTCCAGGTTGTGCCCGGTCAGCAGGTAGCGCTCGCCGATACGCCCGCGCTCAAGGGCCATCAGCAGTCCGCGCCCGGCTTCGGCGGCATCGATGACGTTACGCTGGCCGGCGACGTAGTGGGTCATCTCGCCATTGCCGATGGCGGTGATCACGCGCCCGGTAGTCGGGCCGATGTCCAGTTCGCCGAGTACCATGCCGGGAATCCCGATCACCACCGGCAGGCCGTTGCGCGCCTGCTCCCGGGCCTGCTCGTCGAGCGCCCATTTGCACAGCACGTAGGAACTCTTGCCGCTCGGCAGGCTGTCGTAGAACAACCCTTCGTGGCCCGGTAGTCCCTGGGGATGGCGGGGCATGGCATATGCCGAACCGACATAGAGGATGCGCGGCACCCTGGCCTGCAGGCAGGCGGCATAGAACGGGTTGGTCTGGCCCAGCGCGCTGGCCACTTCCTCCTGCCAGCGGCGCGGCCGCGAAGGATAGTAGCCGGCGCTGAAGATCACCCCGTCGAGGCCGCGCAGGGCGCGTTCCAGGCCGGCGTGGTCGAGCATCTCGGCGACCCGGCACTCGGGCTCCAGATAGGCGAGACGCTGGATCTGCGAAGAAGGACGGTGGATCAGCACCAGATCGTGACCGGCGGCCCTGATGGCGCGCGCGGCGTGATGTCCCAGCAGGCCGGTGGCTCCGAGTACGGCGTATTTCACATGAGCTCCAGGGCGTGAGAGTGGCTGTTCGTCCACGGGTCCCGCAAGCGGGTCGGCCAGCAGTCTAGGCCGAACACCGGCGAGATACCAAACAGCAGGTTACGGAAATACACAACAGGCGTTTCCGATGGTAAGCCTGTCGGCGCGCCGGCCGCCCCCCGCGACCGCGCGCCCTGGCCTCACTTGCCGCGCCTGGCCTGCTGGTACAGCGGCATCACCTTGGGAATCGCGGCCTGGAGATTGGCCATCCGCGAACTGTCGGAGGGGTGGGTGCTGGTGAACTCGGGCTGGCTGGCGCCGCCGCTGGCCCTGCCCATCTTCTGCCAGAGGGTGATCGCCGCTTCCGGGTTGTAGCCGGCGCGGGCGGCCAGCTCGAGACCGATCAGGTCGGCTTCGTTCTCGTTGGCACGACTGTTGGGCAGGGTCATCAGGTAGTCGACGCCGGTATTGGCCAGTTGCAGGCTTTCCTGGCCGAGGCCGGCCAGGGCGCCGATCTGGCTGGCCACCTGCACGCCGTAGGCCTTGGACATGGCCTCGCGCCCATGCTCGCGCAGGGCGTGGGCGATCTCGTGGCCCATCACCGCGGCTATCTCGTCGTCGGTGAGCTTCAGCTTGTCGATCAGCCCGGTGTAGAAAATGATCTTGCCGCCGGGACCGCAGTTGGCGTTGAGCTCGTCGCTCTTCACCACATTGACTTCCCAGTTCCAGCCGGTGGCGTCCGGGCGGAAGGCGGCGGTCTGCGGGATCAGCCGCTGGGCGATCGCCTTGACTCGCCGCGCGTCGGCGCTGCTGGTATCGAGCACGCCAGCGCTTTTCGCCTCGCCGAGAGTCTTCTGGTACGACTGGGCGTACATCTGGTCGACTTCCTGGCTGGACAACATGCTGAACATGTATTGCTTGCGGTCGACGCCGACGGCGCCGCCACTGGTGGTGTTCACTGCCTGGCAACCGGCGAGCAGCAGCGCGCCGGCGAGGGTGGCGAATCGGAAGGGATGAGCCATGGTCCTTTGTTCTCCTCTGAAGGCCGAGCGCATGGTAGGCCGCGCCTCGAACGCCGGCAACAGCCGTTGGCGAGGAAATCTCCGACGGCCGATTAAGGATTTGCCGTCCTCCTGCCGATAAGCTCCTCAGAGACAATTCCAACAAGGGTCAGAAGTCCCATCATGAAGCTCAAGTCGATCCAGTTTTCTGTCGCCGCCCTCGCCGGCGCCAGCGTTCTAAGCGTCGTCGTGGTGCTGGTGCTGTACGCCCTGTTCGCCGGCGCGCGAACGCAGGAGCTGGTGCAGCAACGCACCCAGGGCCTGTTGGAGAAGGTCATCAACGAGCGCCTGGTGGCCCTGGCCCGCGCCCAGGTCAGCCAGATCCAGCGCGAGCTGGAGTATCCGCTGACGGTGGTCCACGGCCTGGCCAACAGCACCCGCCTGCTCGGCGAGCCGGGCGCCGACGGCATGCCGCAGCTGAACGCCAGCCGCGACGAAATCTCCGCGCTGCTGCGCAGCACCGTGCAGAACAACCCCAAGCTGCTCGACACCTTCATGGCCTGGGAACCCAATGCCTTCGATACCGATGCCGCCTTCGCCGGGCAACCCGGCAAGGGCTACGGCCCGGACGGCCGCTACCTGCCCTGGTGGTATCGCGGCGCCGACGGCAAGCCGATCGTGGAGGCCATGGCCGACAGCATCGATAGCGAAAAGCTGCTGCCCACCGGGGTGCGCGAGAACGAGTTCTATGCCTGTCCGAAAGAGAACAAGCGTCCCTGCATCATCGACCCGGCCCCTTACGAAATGGGCGGCAAGACCGTGATGATGTCGTCCTTCAACGTGCCGATCATGGTCGGTGACCAGTTCCGCGGCGCAGTCGGTGCCGACCTCTCGCTGGCCTTCATCCAGGACCTGCTCAAGCGCGCCGACCAGCAGCTCTACGATGGCGCCGGGGAAATGGCGCTGATCGCCAGCAACGGCCGCCTGGTGGCCTACACCCGCGACGACAGCAAGCTCGGCGAGCCCGCCGGCAGCGTCCTCGACGGCAACGAAGTGGACAACCTGAAGAACCTCACGGTCGACCAGCCGCTCTACGACATCGACGCCGAGCACGGCCACATCGAGCTGTTCCTGCCTTTCACCATCGCCGACAGCGGCGTGCGCTGGACCCTCATGCTGCAGATTCCCCAGGCGGCGGTATTCGGCGAACTGCAGCAACTCCAGGGCGAGCTGAGCGACCAGCGCCAGCAGGATATCCTCGGCATGAGCCTGGCCGGCCTGGTGGTAGCGGCCCTCGGCCTGCTGGTGGTCTGGCTGGTCGGCTACGGCATCGCCCGGCCGCTGCGCCAATTGGTCGGCATGCTCGACGACATCGCCCAGGGCGAAGGCGACCTCACCCGCCGCCTGAGCAGCGAGCGCGCCGACGAGCTGGGCTCCATCGCCAAGGGCTTCAATACCTTCCTTGGCAAACTGCAGAACATGATCGGCCAGGTGGTGCAATCGGTGCAGAAGGTCAGCGACTCCTCGGAGCACACCGCCGACATCGCCATCCGCACCAACCAGGGCGTGCAGCAGCAACTGGCGGAGATCGAACTGGTGGCCACCGCGGTCCACGAGATGACCGCCACCGCCCAGGACGTGGCGCGCAACGCCACCCACGCCGCCGAGGCAGCCAACCACGCGGACCAGGCCGCGCATCAGGGCAAGCAGATCGTCGAAAGCAGCTCGGCGGCGATCCAGGCCCTGGCCAGCGAGATTGGCCGCGCGGTCGGAGTGGTGCAGAACCTGGCCAAGGACAGCGAAAACATCAACGCGATCCTGGTGGCGATCCGCGGTATCGCCGAGCAGACCAACCTGCTCGCCCTCAACGCCGCCATCGAGGCCGCCCGCGCCGGCGAGCAGGGTCGCGGTTTCGCGGTGGTGGCCGACGAGGTACGCAACCTGGCGCAGAAGACCCAGCAGGCCACCGAAGAAATCCAGAGCATGATCCAGCAGTTGCAGCAGGGCACCCGCGACGTGGTGAAAGTCATGCAGGACAGCCAGGAGCGCACCGACGACAGCGTGCGCCATGCGCGCCAGGCGGCCGAGGCGCTGGAATCGATCACCCAGGCGGTATCGGTGATCAACGACATGAACACCCAGATCGCCAGCGCCGCCGAGGAGCAGAGCGCGGTGGCCGAGGACATCAACCGCAACGTCGCCAACATCGGCCAGGTCGCCAACCAGGTGGCCGGCGGCGCCGACGAGGCCTCGCAGGCCAGCGCCGAGCTGACCCGCCTGGCCGAGCAGCAGCGGCGCCTGGTGAATCAGTTCAGGGTCTAGCGTCAGGCCGGGGTCAGGCACTCCGGCCCGTCGGTTTCAGGCTTGTTGACGAAGCCGGCCAGGGCCACGCTGCGCAGGTTCGGCTGGGGCTTGGCGAGCAGGCTTATCAGCGCCGGCAGCGGCGTGTCCGGAGCCAGCCAGGTATCCTGCTCGGCCTCGTCGAGCAGCAGCGGCCGGCGGAACTCGGCGGCCGCCTGGGATACCTGGGCCACGCTGAGCCAGGTTTGTCCATGCACCGGATAGGCCTCCCAGATGCCGGCGAAGAACAACAGGCGCTCGCCGGTGGAGACCCAGTACGGACGCTTGCGCACCCCGCGCCATTCATAGAAGCCGTTGGCCGGCAGCAGGCAGCGGCGCTGCTGGAACGCCTCGCGGAACATCGGTTGCTCGGCGAGGGTTTCCGCCCGTGCGTGGCTGGGCGTACGCGACAGGTCGGTGAGCCAGGCCGGGGTCAGCCCCCAGCGCGCCAGGTCGGCGCGGCGCGCACCGGCGTCCTCGCGAACCATCAGCACCTGGTTCGCCGGAGAAATGTTCCACTGCGCCCGCCAATCCGCCGGAAAGCCCGGCAGGGCCGCCAGCGACGGATTCCAGCGGAACAGGGCGTAACGACCACTCATGCTTGGCACTGCCTGGTGAGGGAAAGCCGCACAGTGTAACCCGAAGCGCCACACTGGCCTTGCCGAACGCAAGCTGAATGAAACCCAATCTTAACTTGACGCGCCTATCCTCCAGGCTTAAGGTGCCGCCCGCATTCTGTAACCCACACAGGAGTCCTGCATTGGACAACAGCCCTAGTCGATTGCGACAGGTCCATCCGGCGAGCTAGTCCAGCAGAACCCTCTGCCACTGCCTCGCCGAACATGGCGGACAGTGGCGATCCGCATCCCGTCCGGGATGACGCATCCCCATTTTCCCTTCGTGTCCCTTCCCTCGCGCCAACCGCGCAGCGGGAAGCCGCGGTCCTGCGCAATCCATCGTCCCTTATCCGCGCGGACCGTCGGCCCGCGCCAGCTCCGGCCGTCGGCCGGCAACGAGGTGAAACATGGATTGGAAAGTATTTCTCCTGCGCGTCGCGGTCGCGCTGGTCCTGGGCGCCCTGATCGGCGCCGAACGCCAGCTGCGCCAACGCCTCACCGGCCTGCGCACCAACGCGCTGGTCAGCACTGGCGCCTGCCTGTTCGTGCTGATGACCCAGGGCGTGCCCGGCCTGGCCGGCGACGCTTCACGGATCGCCGCCTATGTAGTCTCCGGGATCGGCTTCCTCGGCGGCGGCGTGATCATGCGCGACGGCCTCAACGTGCGCGGCCTGAACACCGCAGCCACCCTCTGGTGCACCGCCGCCATCGGCGTCCTGTGCAGCATGGGCCTGCTGCTGGAGGCCACGCTCGGCAGCCTGGTGGTGCTCTGCGCCAACATCCTGTTGCGCGACATCGCCCAACGCCTGAACCGCCAGGACGTGTTGCCGGCCAGCGAGGCCGAGCAACGCTACGAAGTGCAGATCGTCTGCCGCGCCGAGGACGAGATCCAGGTTCGCAGCCTGATGCTGCACAGCCTCGGCAGCAGCGACCTGCGCCTGCAATCGCTGCACAGCGAGGATCTGGACAACCCGGCCAAGCTGGAAGTCCGCGCCGAACTGCTCGGCACCCCCGAAGCTCCGGCGCAGCTGGAACGCCTGGTCAGCCGGGTCAGCCTGGAGAAGGGCGTCAGCTCGGTGCGCTGGCAGGTCTTCGAACTGGCGGCCGACTGAGCGGCGGCCGCCTCAACACAACAGGCTGCCGGGGCCGCAGGGCTCCGGCGGCTCCTCGGCCAACGGGGCGGCGGCGTTGTAGGCGAGGATCAGTTCTCGCGCCCGCTCCGTCTGCCCGTCCGCCACCAACAACGCCAGCAGTCCGCCAGGCGGCAGTTCGCCGATGGCGCCGACCAGGTGGCGGCCGCTGACATGGGCGGCGATCCCTTCGCTGGCGAGCATTCCCACCAGCATCTCGGCCTCCAGCAGGTCGGCCGGCTCATATACGCGCTGCATCAGTCATCCTCCCGGCGGACGTTCAGTGACCAGTCCTGCCCATCGGTGCGCAGGTCGAACAGGATCGGCCGGCAGCACACCGGGCAGTCCTCGTAGTACTGCTGGTCGCCGGCGCTCAGGTCGAGCAGCGCCTCGGCCGGTTCCCCGCAGTAAGGGCAGCTATAGGCCTGGCTTTCGAGCATCGCTGCACCCCCTATGAGTTCCGTTTATAATCGCGCGGTTCAATTTTCGGCCACCCCCTTGGGCGGCCTTCGCAGCATCCATATGGAACCAGAAAGCATGATGGGCGAGTTCGAAGCCATCCGACCCTACAGTGACGCCGAAGTCCCCGCGGTATTGCAACGCCTCCTGAGCGACGACGCCTTCCTCGGCGCCCTGGTCCGCTACCGCTTCCCGCGCCTGGCCGGTCCCCTCGGTTGGCTGCTCAAACCTCTTATAGCCCATCGCCTGGCCCGCGAGGTCACCGGCATCCGCAGCGTCGCCACGCTGCAGGACAAGTTCGAGCCCTACGTCGACCACACCATCGAGAAGGCCACCGATGGCGTCACCTACTCCGGGGTCAATCGCCTCAAGCCAGGCTGCGCCTACCTGTTCATCGCCAACCACCGCGATATCGTGATGGACCCGGCCTTCGTCAACTACGCCGTGTACCACGCCGGCCTGCCGACCCCGCGCATCGCCATCGGCGACAACCTGCTGCAGAAATCCTTCGTCAGCGACCTGATGCGCCTGAACAAGAGCTTCATCGTGCACCGTTCGCTGAGCGGCCGGCGCGAGAAGCTCGCCGCCTACCAGACGCTCTCCGCCTACATCAACCACTCGATCCGCGAGGACCGCCAGTCGGTGTGGATCGCCCAGGCCGAAGGGCGGGCCAAGGACGGCGACGACCGTACCGACTCGGCGATCCTCAAGATGTTCCACATGAGCCGCAAGGACGAACCCTTCGCCGAAATGGTGCGCGCCCTGCATTTCATCCCGGTGTCGATCAGCTACGAATACGACCCCTGCGATCTGGCCAAGGCCCGCGAGTTGCACACCCGCGCCAGCACCGGCGAGTACCGCAAGGCGCCGGGCGAGGACGATGCCAGCATCGCCCTGGGCATCACCGGCTACAAGGGCCGCGTGCACATCAACTTCGGCGCCGAGCTGGAGGGCGAGTTCAGCGACGCCAAGCAGCTGGCCGCCGAACTGGACCGGCAGATCCTCGGCAACTACCGTCTGTTCCCGGTGCACTACCTGGCCTACGAGATGAGCGAGAACCGCGACCCGGGCCTCGCCGTCCCCACGGCCGAGAGCCTGTTCGGCAGCGAGGAGCTGGAGAAGGCGCGCAAGGAATGGAACCGCCGCCTGGAGCAATGCCCGGCCGAGCAGCGCCCCTGGCTGGTGCTGCAATACGCCAACCCGGTGCTCAACCAATACCGGATCAAGCAGCAATCCTGAAGACGAAAGCCCGGCGCCGCCGGGCTTCTCCATCGGACAACGGCTTCGAACCCGCAGGCGATGGACGGATAACCGCGATACGCTTATCCGCGTGCGGTTCGGCTCGCCGAGCAGGGCTCTCAGAGCCGCGTGCTGGCCCAGCTGACCAGCAGCGCCAGGCCCAGGCAGGCGGTGCCGAATCGGTAGAAGAACAGGTTGATCCGCAGGGTCGCCTCGTCCATCGGCAATGCCGCCTCCCCCGCCTCGCCCTCCGCGGCCCAGCGCGCCAGGGCGCGACGCTCGCGTGCGCGGGTGGCCAGCAGCAGCCAGGCGCCGGCGACACCGAAGAACAGCGCAAGGCCGTTCATGGCCTGGGCGGGATGGGCGAGGAACAGCGCCCACAAGGCTTGCAAGGACATCGATAACCTCCGCAACAGGACCACACGCCGGGGCTACCGAATAACGCCTTGGGTGAGCTGATGACAGGACGGACCGTCGGGGACGGCGGGGAAGGACTGGTCGAATTCTATCCAGAATGCATGAGCGACGGCCAGCGGCACCCGGGTTGTCGCGACGAAGCGCAGCGGTTAGCAGCAATCCGTCTAAAAAAGGCGCGGCCTCGCCAGAGTGACCGACTAGTCTGAAAGTGCTTTGCCGGTCACAGAACCCCACCCAGGCAAACGACAACACAGGAGAGTCGTCATGCTGGAAACCGCACCCCACGAACATAACTATCTGATCGACCACCTGGACGAGATCGAGGCCGTGATCGTCGATCTTTCCTTCAATGTCCAGGACGACCGCTGGCTGGTGTACTGCACCGCCTGCGGCCATGAACACCTCGACCTGCCTGAGACCGACGAACGCATCAGCATCGGCGAGCCGGACCCGTTCCACCAGGCCGCCTGAGTTTCCCGAGCGCATGAAAAAGCCCGGCATCCGCCGGGCTTTCTCGTTACCGCCGGCTCATTGCTGGCCGAGGGTCTGAGCGATGGTCGGGTCCTTGAATACGCGGGTCAGGGCGTCGCTGAGCACCTCGCTGACCAGCTTGCTGTTGGTCGCCTGGTTCGGCGCCATGCCGAAGCGCTGGTTCAGCGAGGCGCCGTAGCGACCGGTGTAGCGCCGGCTGCTGTTCTGCACGTCGGCGCGGAAGGTCGCGGTGATGTCGGCCTGGGTGACGTAGACGCCGTCCTTCGGCGACTGGTACTTCAGCTCGGCCAGGGTCAGGGTCAGTTGCGGCGCGTTGTAGGCGTTGGCCGAAGGCGTGTAGCCGAGCAGGCGCACGGCCGTCTCGGCCTGGGCCTGGAGCTTGGGCACCACGTCCTCGCTACGGACGGTCAGGGTGCTGGTATCGGCGTAGAGGCCGCCGCGAGTGCCCAGGGACGGGCCGGGACGGCCATCGACCACCTTGACCACCACCGGCTGGCCATGGCCGACGGCGGTCAACGGTCCTTTAAGGACCGGTTGCGGGTCCAGTTGTTGCGGGCTCAGGGCGCAGCCGCCGAGAACCAGGGCGCTTGCGGTCATCAGGCTGAGCAACAGGCGATGCAGCATGCTCATCTCTCCATGGGTTGGGCACGAATGGCCGGCAGTATAACGGCGCCGCGAAGGCACCGCAGCATTGCCTTGGACGTTCGCCACGGGGCGCGGTTCCTCGCCTGTGGCAGGTGGCGCAGGGCACGCATGCCCGGCGTTTGGCAGATACGGCGCGGCGGATTGTCCCAGGGGGCTTTCGCCGGCGGGCACTTCGTGACCGGGAATGGGAAAAAAGTCTAAGGAGCGGGGTATTTTTTGATTTTCACCGTTATAATCGCCCCCCGATTATAAGGACGCCTCCTGATCGGGTTCCGGCCCCCGCGCCATCCCCCCACAGAGAGCCGCCAGTAGAGCGCTGCCCCATGAGGCAGACGCCCTGAAACGCCTGTAGCGAGTTTTTCGGCAAGGAATGCCGCATGACCCCGCACGATTCTGCGAAGGCATGCCCGCGACAGACGAGCCCTTCCGGCCCATGTCTCCAAAAGAGCGTGGATCGAAGGTATTTCACTACTTCACGAGAGTGTGGCGAGCAATGAAGAGTTTTGCGTCGGTAAGTGCGCCATTAGCGCTTGAAACAGCCCCCCGCAGACGCGACCGCAGCGGATACCTCATGACCAGAGCCTGACGGCCCGTTCCGTCGCGAATGTGCTTGCACGACCGGATGCCCGCATGGGCCAGCCAGGCTGCCAGATCGCCAGCCCCGCGCCCGGCATCCATAGGCGATGACGCCCGGCGTCCCGCCGTTGTTGCGAAGAATCGGACATGACGGCTCCCTCCGCCGCTGCCTGCCGGCCCGTACCGGCCTCGGCCCCGCCCCGTCTGTCGTCAATTTGGTGCTGAAGATTTTGGAGAAGCGTTAATGGCGCAAAACGATCACGAAACAGTCGACATGCTGCTGGTAGGCGCCGGCATCATGAGCGCGACCCTGGCGGTCCTGCTCAAGGAACTCGACCCCAACCTGAAGATGGAAGTCGTCGAACTCCAGGAGTCCGGCGCGATCGAAAGCTCCAACCCGTGGAACAACGCGGGCACCGGCCACGCCGGCCTGTGCGAGCTGAACTACACCCCGCAGTCGGCCGACGGCAGCATCGACATCAAGAAAGCCGTGGGCATCAACACCATGTTCGAGGTGTCGAAGCAGTTCTGGTCGCACCTGGTCGCCAAGGGCACCTTCGGCTCGCCGAAGACCTTCATCAACCCGGTACCGCATCTGAGCTTCGTGCGCGGCAGCGAAGGCATCGCCTACCTGAAGAAGCGCTTCGAATCGCTGACGAAGCACCACGCTTTCGAGACCATGGTCTACTCCGAGGACAAGGCCACCCTCGCCGAGTGGATGCCGCTGATGATGCCGGGTCGTCCGGCCGACGAAGCGATCGCCGCGACCCGCGTCGAGGGCGGTACCGACGTCAACTTCGGCGCCCTGACCAACCAGCTCCTGCAACACCTGGCGCAACAGCCGGGCGCGCAGATCCGCTACAACCAGAAGGTCACCCACCTGCGCCGCGCCGATAACGGCTGGCGGGTCACCGTCAAGGACACCCGCAACGGCGGCGACCGCGAGATCCAGGCACGCTTCGTCTTCCTCGGCGCCGGCGGCGGCGCCCTGCCGCTCCTGCAACTTTCCGGCATCCCGGAAGGCAAGGGCTTCGGTGGTTTCCCGGTGAGCGGCCAGTGGCTGCGCTGCGACAACCCGGAAATCGTCAAGCAGCACCAGGCCAAGGTCTACAGCCAGGCCGAGGTCGGCTCGCCGCCGATGTCCGTGCCGCACCTGGACACCCGTGTGGTGGACGGCAAGAAATCCCTGCTGTTCGGCCCCTATGCCGGTTTCTCCACCAAGTTCCTGCGCCATGGCTCGTTCCTCGACCTGCCGCTGTCGGTACGCCCGGGCAACATCCTGCCGATGCTCTCGGTGGCCCGCGACAACATGGACCTGACCCGCTACCTGATCGGCCAGGTCATGCAGTCGCCGGAACAGCGCCTGGAAGCCCTGCGCAAGTTCTACCCCGAAGCCAGGGCCGAGGACTGGCGCCTGGAAGTCGCCGGCCAGCGCGTGCAGATCATCAAGAAGGATCCGAAGAAAGGCGGCATCCTGCAGTTCGGCACCGAGCTGGTGGCCGCCCACGACGGCTCCATCGCCGCCCTGCTGGGCGCCTCGCCGGGCGCCTCGGTGACCGTCTCGATCATGCTCGGCCTGATCGAGCGCTGCTTCCCGGAGCAGGCCCGCTCGCCGGAGTGGAGCGCCAAGCTGAAGGAAATCTTCCCGGCTCGCGAGAAAGAGCTGGAAAGCGACGCCGAGCTGTACCGCAGCGTCAGCAGCCGTTGCAGCGAGGTGCTGGAACTGACCGCGAAGAACGACGTGCAGGCCCCGGTCAACGCCGAGTGAGCCGCGCGCTATGGAACAAGCCGCCTTCGGGCGGCTTTTTCATTTGTGGAGTCAGGCGCCGGCCTCGCAATTGATCATCCAGGACACCCCGAAACGGTCCACCAGGGTACCGAAACAGGGCGACCAGAAGGTCTTGCCCAACTCCAGCTCGACCCGCCCGCCGTCCTCCAGCAAGGCGTCATAGCAGCGCCGCGCCTGCTGCGGGTCGCGGGTATTCAGTGAAAGGGAAATCCCGGAGATCGGCTGCAACGCCGGCCCGTGCCCGTCCGAGGCCATGATCTGGCTGTCGCCGATCTGCAGGTTGGCGTGCATCACCTTGTCGCACCAGCCTTCGGGCACCACCACCGGACCGGGCGCCTCGTCGAAACGGAACAGGAAACTCACCCTGGCACCGATGGCGTGTTCATAGAAACGCAGGGCCTCTTCGCAACGGCCGTTGAAGCAGACGTAGGGCTGGACGTACATGGGAACCTCGGCAGGCTGTTTTTCCTGTGAGTGTAGAAAAGCAGCAGCCGACAGGCAGCCTCTCGCAGAGCGAATAACGCAGTCCTGGCCATTCGCCCTTCCCCGCCGCCCTGGCGATCCGCGACCGCGGCGGGGCCCGCGCGGCGTCTATCGACCCTTGCCACCACCAGCCGCCATTCGGACGCTGGCGTTCTCCGACGGGCGTGACTCAGCGGACCGCGCAACGAAAAAACCCGCCGAAGGGCGGGCTTTTCGCTGCATGGCCGGCTCAGGCGCCCTTGGCCGCCTGCAGCGCTTCGATGTAGGGCACGGCTTGGCGCTGGTCGGCGACCAGGGCGACGAAGTCGTTGCCCTTGGCGTCGCGCGCGTCGAGATCGTAGCCGGCCTCGCGGAAGAAGGTGAGGAAGCGCTCGAAGTCGTCGATGCGCAGACCGCGATAGGCCTTGATCAGCTTGTGCAGCGAGGGGGGGGTGTCGTCGGCCGGCTCGACGCCGAGGAACAGCTTGATCGACTCGTCACTGATCTCTTCGCCAATGATCTGTTTCTTGTCTTTGCGCATCGCTTTCTCTCAACGGCTCTGGGGCCGGGCTCGCCCGGCGCGGGATAAGGCCAGGCAGTTTACTCCCGGCGCGCGGCGAGGCTCAACGCGCGCGTACCGCGCCGGTGTGCAGGTCCGCCCAGACATGGCCGTTGGGATAGGCGAGGAACTGGCAATAGACCGTCTGGTTGCGCAGCAGGTCGAGCAACGCCGGGTACTGCGCCAACGGGTAGTTGAGCGTGAGGGTGCGGGTCCCGGCATCGTAGACCGGCTTCTTCAGGCTCTTGCCTTCGCTGTCGAACTGGATCAGCACCTGGGCCAGGGTCGCGCCCTTGCTCAGCGGTTTGCCCTTCAGGCGCAGCAGGGTCGGCGTGGTGATCGGGATCGGCTGCTGGTTGGACTGCCGCTGGTTGCCCAGCACCACGCTGTACTCGGTGATCTGGATCAGTTGCTGCTGCTCCGGCGCCTCCTGGCGCAACTGGCCGTCGTCGGGCGGCAGGAAGCGCGCGTGCATCGGGGGATTCTCGGCGGCCAGGCCGGCCAGACTGACGAACAGGAGCAGGGAGCCGCACAGGCTACGGGCGAACATCGGGACCTCCGGACAGGGCGAGCCGGCACTCTAGCATGGCTGCCGACCCGCCGCCGAAGCGAAGCGCTCAGGCGAACTGGGCGCGCATCCAGTCCCGGTAGGCCGGCGCATCGGCGCTGCCTTCGGCAGGCGCCCAACTGGCGAACTCGCCTTCGCCAAGCGGGCGGTAAGGCCCGGCCTTACATTCGAACAGGATGCTGTCCGGCTCCAGCACCACCAGGGCATGGAACACCCCGGGCGGCAGGTCGACACCGGGGCAGTCCCCAGCGGCGCTCAACTCGCGCTTGTCGAGGAGTTCCCCGTCCTCGGCGAAGACCAGCAGGCCGAGACGGCCCTTGAGCACGATCAGCGCCTCGGCCTTGCCCGCATCCAGGTGCCGGTGCGGCGGGATGTAGGTATTCGGCTGGAGGCCCACCGCCATGCGATGGCAGGGCTCCTCCATGCGGTGGAAGTTGTGATGCTGGCGACCACGCGGCGCATTACCCGCCCCGCTCGCCAGTTCGGCGAACAATTGCTGGTCGAGGTAGCGCGGTCCGGCCATCTCAGAGCCCCTTGACCGCGAAGATGCCCGCGGCGTTGCGCCAGTAGCCCTTGTAGTCCATGCCGTAGCCGAACACGTAGCGGTCGGCACAGTAGAGGCCAGTGAAGCTGGCCTTGAGGTCAGGCCGGGCCTTGCGCTCGTGTTCCTTGTCCACCAGTACGGCGGTGTGCACCGCGCGTGCGCCGGCATGCTTGCAGAAGTCGATGATCGCCGAGAGGGTGTGCCCTTCGTCGAGGATGTCGTCGATGATCAGCACATCACGGTCGATGAAGGAGATTTCCGGCTTGGCCTTCCAGAACAGTTCGCCGCCGGAGGTCTCGTTGCGGTAACGGGTCGCATGCAGATAGGACAGTTCGAGGGGGAAGTCGAGCAGCGGGAGCAGCTTGCCGGAGAAGATCAGGCCGCCGTTCATCACGCAGAAGACCACCGGGTTGGTCTCGCCGAGATCGCGGTTGATCGCCTCGGCGACGCGACCGATGGCTGCCTCGACCTCGTCGTTGTTGAACAGGCAGTCGGCTTCCGCCCTGACTTGGCGGATGTGCGCGAGATCGACGGACATGGTGCTTCTCCCTGGCTGGGCTGAGAAAAAGTCGGCAAAGGTACTCATCCGGTCGCCATCGGGCAACCCCCGGCGGTCGAGTGCGAATCAGAATAATGGTCCAGACTGTGCGGAATGCATTACGCTAGCGCAATTTTTTTGCCCGCCCCCGTTGGAGACAGTCGCCCATGCCCGTACATGAGATCCGCCACCCCCTCATCCGCCACAAACTGGGCCTGATGCGCCGCGCCGATATCAGCACCAAGAACTTCCGCGAACTGGCCCAGGAAGTCGGCGCCCTGCTGACCTACGAGGCGACCAAGGACCTGCCCCTGGAACAGTACGAAATCCCCGGATGGGCCGGCCCGGTGACGGTGGAGAAGATCTCCGGGAAGAAGATCACCGTGGTGCCGATCCTGCGCGCCGGCATCGGCATGCTCGACGGCGTGCTCAGCCTGATTCCCGGCGCCAAGGTCAGCGCGGTCGGCGTCGCCCGCAACGAAGAGACCCTGGAAGCACGCACCTACCTGGAAAAACTGGCGCCGGACATCGCCGAGCGACGCTCGCTGATCATCGACCCGATGCTCGCCACCGGTGGCTCGATGGTCGCCACCATCGACCTGCTGAAGAAGGCCGGCAGCAAGGAAATCCGCGCCATGGTGCTGGTCGCCGCCCCCGAGGGCATCGAGGCGGTACGCAAGGCCCACCCGGACGTGATCATCTATACCGCCTCGATCGACGAGAAGCTCGACGAGAACGGCTACATCATTCCGGGCCTGGGCGACGCCGGCGACAAGATCTTCGGTACCAAGCAGAAGGAAGCCTGAACATGGGCGATGCCTTCCAGGAGCCGCTCTGGCGCCAGGTGCTGTCAGGCGCGCAGATGCTGTTCGTCGCCTTCGGCGCGCTGGTGCTGATGCCGCTGATCACCGGTCTGGATCCCAACGTCGCGCTGTTCACCGCCGGCCTCGGGACCCTGCTGTTCCAATTGGTGACCGGGCGCCAGGTACCGGTGTTCCTCGCCTCCAGCTTCGCCTTCATCACCCCGATCATCCTCGCCAAGGGCCAGTTCGGCCTGGCCGCGACCATGGGCGGGGTAGTCGCCGCCGGCTTCGTCTACACCTTCATGGGCCTGGCGGTGAAGATCAAGGGCACCGGCTTCATCGATAAACTGCTGCCGCCGGTGGTGATCGGCCCGGTGATCATCTCGATCGGCCTGGCGATGGCGCCGATCGCGGCGAACATGGCGATGGGCAAGGCCGGCGACGGCAGCGAGTTGCTGCCGTACCGCACCGCGATGATGATCTCGATGCCGGCGCTGCTCACCACCCTGGTGGTGGCGGTATTCGGCAAGGGTATCTTCCGCCTGGTGCCAATCATCGCCGGCGTGCTGGTCGGCTTCGCCCTGTCGTTCGTCTTCGGCGTGGTCGACACCGCCGCGATCGTCGCCGCACCCTGGCTGGAACTGCCGAAATTCACCGCGCCGGAATTCAACTGGCAGGCGATCCTGTTCATCGTCCCGGTGGCCCTGGCCCCGGCCATCGAGCATATCGGCGGGGTCATCGCGGTGGGCGGCGTCACCGGCCAGGACTACCTGAAGAAGCCCGGCCTGCACCGCACTCTCCTCGGCGACGGCCTGGCCACCTCGGCTGCCGGCCTGTTCGGCGGACCGCCCAACACCACCTACGCGGAAGTCACCGGCGCAGTGATGCTGACCAAGAACTACAACCCGAAGATCATGACCTGGGCGGCGGTGATCGCCATCACCCTGGCCTTCGTCGGCAAGTTCGGCGCGATCCTGCAAAGCATCCCGGTACCGGTGATGGGCGGCATCCTCTGCCTGCTGTTCGGCACCATCGCCTCGGTCGGCATGAACACCCTGATCCGGCACAAGGTCGATCTCTCGGAAGCACGCAACCTGGTGATCGTCTCGGTGACCCTGGTGTTCGGCATCGGCGGCGTGCTGATCGGCAGCGGTACCGGCCCCGACGACATCGGCCTGAAGGGCATCGCCCTGTGCGCCATCGTCGCCATCGTCCTCAACCTGTTGCTGCCGGGCAACGACGGCTGGCAGAACAAGGCGCTCGACGAACAACACAAGGATTCACACTGAAAACAACGGACGGAACACTTCGCTGTTCCGTCCATTTTCCACCCGCCACGTTATTTTCAAAAGCATGTAGCCAATCGCTTACTACTTTGTAATTAAACTTCCCTGTATTTTCCAAATAATCACGTCATCTAACTGGCAGAGGCTTATTCGCGCTGCTATATAGCCAGTCAAGCATGACTGGCAGAGCCGCTCTGCGCCGCACCCGGCGCGTCGCCAGCCATGAACTTCGAGTTTGGCGGATATATAAGGCCGATCATTTAAAGTCGTGGGAACTTTATTTATCCGCCAACATCGTCCTGCGCCACCGACATTCGTTATCGACAGGAAGTTAGAGATGAATAAACGCACTCCGGCAGTCTTGTTGTTCTGTGCCTGCGCCAGCCTGCTGGGCACCGCCCAGGCCGCCGGTACGCTGATCGGCCAGGTCGGCGTGCAGATGGTCATCGGTGCCGGCTGCACCATCATCAACGGCAGCGTCAGCGGCGGTATCAACCAGTGGGGAACCCTGGACTTCGGCAGCCATTCCGACCTTACCAACGTGGTCGACGCGCAGACCGTCGGCACCAGCGGCAATATCCAGATCCAGTGCAGCACCGGCCTGACCCCGAGCCTGACGGTGAACGCAGGCCTGCACGCCAGCGGCGGCCAGCGCTACATGCAGAACACCACCACCACCAGCAGCACCATCGCCTACAACATCTATTCGGACGCCGCGCGCAGCGCGCTGATCCAGGCCAACACACCGGTGGACATTTCCTCGGTCTCCACCGGCACCGCAGTCAACATCCCCCTCTACGGCCGCGTGGTGCCCACCGGGCAAAGCACGCCCACGCCGACGGCGGGGACCTACACCGACACCCTGCTGGTCACCATCGCCTGGTAAGACGCGCCGCCAGGCGCGGCGCCGGGCAGCATGGTCCTGGGGGGACCGATGAGCTTGAACCGCTACCTCGCCGGAGGACTGCTCTGCCTGCTCGGCTGCAACCCGGCAAACGCGCAGACCGCCACCATCGTCCTGAGCGCCACGCTGCTCCCGGCCTGCGAAGCGGGTAGCGTCGGCAGCGGTGGCGCGATCACCTTCGGCACCCTCGACTTCGGCCAGTACGCCTCCCTGAACAACGCCATCAGCGCCACCAGCCAGCAAGGCGCAGGCTCCATCCGGGTCAAGTGCGTCAGCGGCCAGACCTATGCGATCACGCTCGACGGCGGGCTCTACGGCAGCGTCGCCACGCGGCGCATGGCGAACATCGCCAACACCGCCCTCACCCTGACCTACAACCTGTACAGCGACCGCCCCGGCGGCATCGTCTGGGACAACACCACCGGCGTTGCCGCCACCGGCAACGGCAACGACCAGTGGTATCCCATCTACGGCCTGGTGCCGGCACAGACCACGCCGGTCGCCGGGACCTACCGCGACACCGTCAACGTGACCATCAGCTGGTGATGCCGATGTCCAGCCGGCGTCTATTCCTGCCGCTTCTCCTGCTCCCGCTGCCGAGCCTGGTCGCGCATGCCGATCCATCGCCGATCAGCCGCGCCTTCCAGGTCCAGGCGGTGGTCGCCAACGGCTGCGCCTTCGGCACCGCCATCAGCGACAACGCCTATGACCTCGGCACCCTGAGCTTCGGCACCCTCGGCAACCTGGCCAGTCCGGTTAACGTCGCCAGCAGCTCCGGGGCCGGCTCCATCGTCCTGACCTGCACTCCGGGAATGACCGTCTCCGTCGCCCTCGACTACGGGGTCAATGGCGGCAGCAGCAGCCAGCGCTACCTGAAGCGGGTGAGCGGCAACGAGACCCTCGCCTACCAGCTCTACCAGGATGCCGCCTACTCCCAGGTCTGGGGCAACGGGGCACTCGCGCGGACCATCGCCAACTTTCCCGCCAGCACCCAGACCTACACGGTATACGCGCGCCTGTTCGCGGTCGGCAACCTGCCGTCCGCCGGCAACTACCGCGATACCGTCACCGTCACCCTTTCGTTCTGAGCCGTCATGGAGGATCACATGCCCAGTCCACACCTACCTCTCCGCCCCGGCCGCTGGCTTGCGGCGCTGCTGGCGCTGCTCCTGGGCGGCCCGGCACAGGCCGCCAGTGCGGTGCTGATCTGGCCGATCAACCCGGCCATCGAAGCCGACCAGCCGGCCACGGCGCTGTGGCTGGAGAATCGCGGCAAGCAACCGGTGACCCTGCAGGTGCGCGTGCTCGGCTGGTCCCAGGCGGATTTCCAGGACGTCTATCGCAACCAGCAGGCAGTGATTCCCAGCCCGCCCTTCGTCAAGGTCGAGCCGGGCCGCCGGCAACTGGTCCGGCTGATCCGCCAGGGCGGCCAGCCCAGCACGCCGGAGGACGCCTACCGGGTGCTGATCGACGAAGTGCCCGACGGCGACGCGGGGCAGACGCAACGAAGCCCCGGTCTCGCCCTGCAGTTCCAGATGCGCTATTCGGTACCGCTGTTCGTCAGCGCCGACGGCGTCTGGACCCAGCCGCGTAGCGATGTCGAGCGCGACCCGGCCGACGCGACCCGGCCGAAACTGGCCTGGCGGCTGGTCGAGGAACAGGGCAAGCGTTACCTGCAGGTGCGCAACGAGGGTAGCGTGCACGCCCGCCTCAGCCATGTCCGCTGGGAGGGCAACGGCCGCAGCCTGGCGCTGCTGGACGGCCTGCTCGGCTACGTGCTGCCCGGCCGGCAGATGCGCTGGCCGCTGCCGCCGGGGCTGCTGCCGGACGCCGGCATGACCCTGAAACTGCAACTGGCGGACAACGACGCGCCGATCAGCGTTCCCGGGTACTGAGGCGGACGTCGGTCCCGTGCCTCGCCCGTGTCAGCGGCGCTCTCGCCGCCACCGCTCGCTACTGATCGGCCTGGCGCTGCTCTCCCCTGTCCATGCGGCGGACTACCTGGCCGGACTGCCGCCGCCGCAACCCGCTCCGTCCGGCGGCGGCAACGCCCTCTACTACCTGGAACTGGTGATCAACGGCCGCGACAGCGGCCAGGTGGTGCCGGTCAACGCCGCCGATGGCCATTACCTGCTCGACGCCGCGGCCCTGCGCGAAGCCGGCGTGCGCCTGCCTGGCAACCCCGCCGGACAGGTCGCGGTGGACGCCCTGCCCGAGGTCCGGGCGGACTATGACAGCGCCAGCCAGCAACTGCACCTGCAAGTGCCGCCGGACTGGCTGCCGGAGCAGCGCTTCGACGATCCCGGACTGGTCGCCCGCGCCCCGGCGCGCAGCAGCCTCGGCGCGCTGTTCAACTACGACCTGTACTACTCGGACCCCGCCGACGGCGCCACGCCCTGGCTTTCCGCGCTGCTCGAGCAACGCCTGTTCGACGGCTTCGGGGTGATCTCCAACACCGGCGTCTACACCCGCTATTTCGGCGACGCCGACAACCTCGACAGCCGCTACCTGCGCTACGACACCTACTGGCTGTACAACGACGAACGCAACATGCACAGCTACCAACTGGGCGACTACGTCAACGGCGCGCTGAACTGGACCACCCCGGTACGCATGGGCGGCTTTCGCTTCGCCCGCAACTTCGGCGTACGTCCGGACCTGGTCACCTATCCGCTGCTGCGCTTCGACGGCCAGGCCGCCGTACCCAGCACCGTCGACCTGTTCATCAACGGCTACAAGGCCAGCAGCGCCGACCTGCAACCCGGTCCCTTCGCCATCAGCAACGTGCCGTACATCAACGGAGCCGGCGAAGCCACGGTGGTGACCACCGACGCCCAGGGTCGACAAGTGGTGACCAGCCTGCCGTTCTACGTATCCAACACCCTGCTGGCGCGCGGCCTGAGCGATTTCGACCTGTCCGTCGGGCGCCTGCGCGACGACTACGGCCTGCGCAACTTCTCCTATGCCGACAACGCCGCCAGCGGCATCTACCGCTACGGCGTCAGCGACCGCCTGACCCTCTCCACCCACGCCGAGGCCGCCAGCGACCTGCGCCTGCTCGGCATCGGCGGCGACATCGCCGTGGCCACCTTCGGCACCCTCAGCCTGGCGGCCAGCGGCAGCGACGGCCAGGGCGACAGCGGCCAGCAATACCTGCTCGGCTACTCCTACTATTCGCGACGGCTCGGCCTCAGCCTGCAACACATCGAGCGCAGCGCCGGCTATGGCGACCTCGGCACCCTGGACGGCGAGTACCAGTTGAGCCGGCGCACCGACCAGGCTACCGCCAGCCTGACCTTCGACGAGCAGGGCACCATCGGTACCGGCTACTTCGACATCCGCGCCCGCGACGGCAGCCGCACGCGCCTGGCCAACCTCTCCTACAGCCGCCCGATCGGCAGCCGCAGCAGCTTCTACCTGGCGCTGAACAAGGATCTCGACGGCGACGGCTACAGCGCGCTGATGCAACTGGTGATTCCCTTCGACATCAACGGCCTGCTGAACATCGGCGTCACCCGCGACAGCGACCGGCGCTACAGCGAGCGGGTGATCTGGAGCCGCTCCACGCCGAGCCAGGGCGGCCTCGGCTGGAACCTCGGCTATGGCGGCGGCGCCAGCCGCTACCAGCAGGCCGACCTGACCTGGCGCATGCAGAACGTGCAACTGCAGGGCGGCCTTTATGGCGAGACCGGCAACTACACGCGCTGGGCCGATCTCAGCGGCTCGCTGGTATGGATGGACAACGCCGTGTTCGCCAGCAACCGGATCAACGACGCCTTCGTCCTGGTCAGCACCAAGGGTTATCCACAGGTGCCGATCCGCTACGAGAACCAACTGATGGGCAGCACCGACGACAACGGCCACCTGCTGGTGCCCTGGGTCGCGGCCTACTACCCGGCGAAGTTCCAGATCGAGCCGCTGGACCTTCCGGCCAACGTCAGCGCGCCCGAAGTCGAGCAGCGCGTGGCGGTACGCCAGGGCAGCGGCCTGCTGCTGGATTTCCCGATCCGTGCCGTAGTCGCCGCCAGCATCAGCCTGGTGGACGAGCGCGGCGAACCGCTGCCGCTGGGCAGCCAGGCCGAAGAAACCGGCAGCGGCCAGCGCGCCAGCGTCGGCTGGGACGGCCAGGTCTATTTCGAAGGATTGCAAAGCGACAACCAGCTACGCGTGGTCCGCCCCGACGGCCGGGCCTGCCAGGCACGCTTCCGCCTGGACACGCGCAAACCCACCGTCAGCCAGGTCGGCCCGCTGACCTGCTCGGCCCCGATCGGAGATACGCCATGAGCCGCCACTCCACGTCCGCCTGCCTGCTCGGCTTCGCTACGCTCTGCGCCAGCCCGTTGCTGCTCGCCGCCTGCACCACCAGCTCCGGCACCGGCAATTTCGGCAGCCTGAGCTCGTTCACCGTGGCCAGCACCGCCCAGACCATCACCGGCACCACCGGCTTCAAGTGCACCGGCAGCCTGTTGTCGATCCTCAGCACCAACACCATCGACGCGACCATCGCCAGCACCGCCAATCCGCTGGGCACCACGCCGCGGCTGTACAACGCCGCCAGCGGCACCTACCTGCCCTACAGTATCTGCAAGGACAACGGCTGCGGCACCGTCTACAACGTCGGCTCGACGGTACGCTGGAGCAGCACCACCTTCCTCGGCATCCTCGGCCTGTTCAACGCCACCGACGGCAGCCTGCCGCTGTACCTGCGCACCGCCACCGGGGTGACCCTGCCGGCCGGCACCTATACCGATACCATCGGCCTGAACTGGGCCTGGCACCTGTGCGCGGCGGGCATCGGCCCAGTCTGCGTATACGACGACGGCACCGCCAGCAGCAGCGTCAACGTTACCCTGACGGTGCTCAAGGACTGCTTCATCGACAGCGCTCCGGACCTCAGCTTCGGCAGCGCCGCGCTGGTCTCGGCCTTCACCGCGGTGAACCAGAACATTGGCGTGCGCTGCACCCTGAACGCCACCTATACCATCGGCTTCGACAACGGCAACAACTTCAGCGGCGGCTGGCGGCGAATGCTCAGCGGCGCCAACGCGATCCAGTACAACCTCTACAAACCGGGAGACTCGACGGTCTGGACCACCAGCAACACCCAGGCAGGCACCGGTAGCGGCGCCGCGCAGAACGTGCCGTACCGGGCCATCGTCAACCCGGCCCAGGGCAACGTCCCCGCCGGTACCTACAGCGATACCGTGCGGGTGATCCTCACCTACTGAGTCAGGCCGGCTGCCGGGACGCCTTCCAATCCTCGCCGCCCTCGCCTTCCCGTCGCAGGCTCCAGTCCTTCAGGTGCTCCAGGCTGGCGCGATAGGGCTTGAGGCCGATCCCCAGCAGGACCACCGCACCAAGCACCGCGGCCAGGGTCACCAGCAGCAGCGAGTAGCGCAGCGCCATGTCGTCGGCGAAGACGAAATCGGTGACCAGCGCCACCGCCGTCGGGCCCACGCCGAGACCGAACAGGGTGACCACGAACAGGTAGATCGCCGAGGCCTGGCCGCGCATCGAGTTGGGCATGATCTCCTGGATCGCCGCCGGGGCCACGCCGAACGGCATGCTCAGGAAGAACACCGTCGGCGCCATCAGCGCCGCCGCCCAATTGGCGTTGTCCAGCAGCGGATAGACCAGGGTGAAGGGAATCACCGCCCAGGCGGCGAGCAGCCCGACGCGCATGTTCGCGTCGCTGCGCCCGCGCTTCGCCCAGTAGTCGGCCAGGCGCCCGCCGAAGACGATGCCGAGACAGCCGAACACCGCGACGATGCTGCCGTACACCACTCCGACATGACCGGCGTCCCAGCCGTGGGTGCGGACGAAGAAGGTCGGCACCCAGGCGCCGCTGCCGTAGCCGGCGAAGGACAGGCAGGCGAAACCGAAGTTGTGGCAGAGCACGGTCTTGCGGTTGGCCCGCAGGTAGGCGCCGACCTCGCCCAGCGGCACCGCCACGCCTGCGCCGACTCCGCGCCGGGCCGGCTCGCGGATCGCCAGCAGCAACAGGCAGAAGAGCACGCCGGCGGCGCCGAGGATGAGGAAGATCAGTTGCCACGGGCGCACCTCGCCGAACAGCGGCAGATGCACGTCACCCTGGGCCGAGGCAAACTTGATCACCAGCCCGCCGAGCAGGAAGGCCAGCCCCGAGCCCAGGTAGATGCCCATCGAGTAGACGCTGATCGCCGTCGCCCGACGCTCGCGCGGGAAGCTGTCGGCGATCAGCGAATAGGCCGCTGGCGACAGCGCCGCCTCGCCGACCCCGACGCCGACCCGGAAGGTGAGGAATTGCCAATAGCTGCGCGCCAGACCGCAGGCCGCGGTCATCGCGCTCCACACCAGCACGCCGAACAGGATCAGACCGCGCCGGCTGCGGTTGTCGGCCATGCGTCCGAGCGGGATACCGCAAAGGGTGTAGAACAGGGCGAAGGACAAGCCCATCAGCAGGCTCATTTCCGTATCGCTGATGGCCAGGTCGCGGCGGATCGGGCCGACCAGCAGGTTGAGGATCTGCCGGTCGATGAAGGACAGCACATAGGCGACCATGAGGATCGCCACCGTGGTCCAGGCCGCAAGGTTGGAGGGGTAGCCGTTATTGTTGTTATGCATGCCGAACTCCTGGACGCCGCCGAAGCGGCGGATGCGAAGGGAGGGTCGACAGGCAGGATAAGCCGGCAACATCCGGGCTTATACCCAGGGCAAGGGACTATAGAACTGCTGAATGCGGGAAGCGGGTTCCGGCGAATGACCGCCAGGTCATTCGCCGCCGCGTGCGCTCAGAGCCTGTTCAGCATCTCGCGAGCTGGGCGGGGAAGCGGAGCTGACGAGCGGCAAATGAGCACTTCAAAGCCGTCATACCGCGCCGCGCAGCGGATCATGAACAGGCTCTCAGAGCGGCCTGGCCAGGCGCCCGCTCATATCGGCCAGGGCGCCGACCCAGGCGGGATGGTCGTTGAGGCAGGGAATCAGCACCAGATCCTCGCCGCCGGCACTGATGAACTGCTCGCGGCCGCGCATGCCGATTTCCTCCAGAGTCTCGATGCAGTCGGCGACGAACGCCGGGCACATCACCAGCAGGCGCTTCACCCCGCGCTGCACCAGTTCGTCGAGCTTGGCGTCGGTATAGGGCTCGATCCACTTGGCGCGCCCCAGGCGCGACTGGAACGACACCGACCAGCGCCCCTGCTCCAGGCCGGCGCGCTCGGCGAAGGCCTCGGCGGTGCGCAGGCACTGGCTGCGGTAGCAGAGGGCGAGGGCTTCGGGGCTGACGTTGCGGCTGTTCTCGGCCAGCAGGTCGTGGGCAGGATCCTTCACCAGCTTGCGGATGTGCCGCTCGGGCAAGCCATGGAAGCTCAGCAACAGATGGTCGTGGGGCTGCTGCAGGTACGGACGCACGCTTTCCACCAGGGCATCGAGGTAGACCGGCTGGTCGTAGAACGGCGGCAGCGTGCTGACCTCCAGCTCCAGGCGATGGGCGGCGATCACCCGGCGCACCTCTTGTTCGGCGGTGGTCGTGGTGCTGTCGGCGAACTGTGGATACAGCGGCGCCAGGGTCACCCGCCGGATACCGCGGCGCGCCAGGTCGAGCAGGACCTTCTCGATGGCCGGCTGGCCGTAGCGCATCGCCAGTTCCACCGGCCCATGCGGCCAGTGCGGCTTCATCGCCTCCTGCAGGCGACGACTGAGGACGATCAGTGGCGACCCTTCGTCCCACCAGATCGAGCTGTAGGCATGCGCCGATTCAGCCGGACGCTTGATCAGGATCAGCGACACCAGCAGGCGCCGCAGCGGCCAGGGCAGGTCGACCACGTAAGGGTCCATGAGGAACTGGTCGAGATAGCGGCGAACATCCTCCACCCGGGTCGAATCCGGGGAGCCCAGGTTGAGCAACAGCAGGGCATTCTCGGTCATGCCTGATCCTTTCGTCGGGCGTCCAGGACATCGGCCAGCGCCACGTCCAGGTCGGTGAATTGAAAACGGTAGCCGGCGTCCTGCAAGCGTTGCGGCAAGGCTCGCTGGCCGCCGAGCAGCAATCCGGACATTTCTCCCAGCCCGAGGCGCAGGACGAACCCGGGGGTCGGTATCCGCGCCGGCTTGTGCAGCGCCCGGCCCAGGGCCTTGGCGAAATCGCGGTTGCGCGCCGGGTTGGGAGCGCACGCATTATAGGGACCGCTGGCATCGGGCCGCCGCAAAAGAAAATCGATCAGCTCGATTTGATCCTCGATATGAATCCACGGCATCCATTGCCGGCCGTCACCCAGCGGTCCACCCAGGCCGAGCCGGTAGAGCGGCAACAGGCGCCCGAGGAAGCCGCCCTCGGGGGCCAGCACCAGGCCGGTGCGCAGCAGCACGACACGGGTGCCGAGCTTCTCCGCCTCGCGGGCGATCTGCTCCCAGGCGAGGCATAGCTCGCTGGCGAAATCCTCGCCGGCCGCCGCCCCCTCCTCGGTCACCGGGCGCTCGCCGCTGTCGCCATACCAACCCACCGCAGAACCCGATAACAGAAGGTCCGGGCGCTGCTCGCGAGCGTCCAGCCATTCCACCAGGCGCTCGGTAAGGCGTACCCGGCTTTCCCACAGCAGCGCCTTGCGCTTGTGGCTCCAGGGTTTGTCCGCGATCGGCTCACCGGCCAGGTTGACCACCGCGTCGAGCGGCTGGTCGCCGTACTCGTCGAAACGATCGATGCCGCGCACGCCGGCGCCGCACAGCGATTCCACCTGCTGCGGCCGCCGGCTGAACACGGTCAGCCGGTGCCCGGCCTGTCGCCAGCGGGCGCACAGGCGGCGTCCCATCAGGCCGGTACCGCCGGTCAAGAGAATGTGCATGGCTGTCTCCTCGTTTTGCCTGCGTGCCCTTTCAGTCTGGACCCTGGACATCGATCTGCCCGATGACCGTGCATCCTCCCCCCATTCCGGCGTTATCCTGTGAATGGAAGATCCGTCGGCTCCGGCCGGGGAACCCTGGCGTCGTTTTCGACTCAGCCAAGGAACAGGGCTTGCATCGCATTGGTGCCTTAGTGAACGGCGCCAGCCGTCTATTCTTCAGATAACTCGGTTGATACTTCCGAACGGAACGTCTGAAGGTTCGACAGGCCAGGAAGCGAGCCGTGCGCCGCAAGCGCGCCATCGGCGCGACGCAAGGTGCGCCTCGAAGCACGCGCAACACTGTACATTAAATCAAACTTGTACAAGAAACCTGATTCGCCTGTCCAGACGCTACACAACCAGAGAGGCATGTCATGAGCGTCCCCATCGCCATCATCGGTACTGGCATCGCCGGGCTTTCCGCCGCCCACGCATTGAGATCCGCCGGCCAGACCGTACAACTGTTCGACAAGGGCCACGGCAGCGGCGGCCGCATGGCCAGCAAGCGCAGCGAGGCCGGCACGCTGGACCTCGGCGCGCAATACTTCACCGCCCGCGACCGGCGCTTCCTCGACGCCTTGCAACACTGGCGCGAGGAAGGCTGGGTGGACGAGTGGAAACCCGCTCTCTACCAATACCGCGACGGCCAACTGAGCCCCTCCCCGGACGAGCAGCCACGCTGGGTCGGCATCCCACGGATGAGTGCGATCACCCGCGCCCTGCTCACCGATCTGCAAGTGGTCTTCTCCTGCCGCATCACCGAGGTCTTCCGCGGCAAGCAGCACTGGCACCTGCAGGACGCCGAGGGACAGAACCACGGTCCGTTCAACCAGGTCCTGATCGCCATCCCCGCTCCCCAGGCCACGCCGCTGCTGGCCAGCGTGCCGAAACTGGCGGCCACCGCCGCGAGCGTGGTCATGGAGCCGACCTGGGCGGTGGCGCTAGGCTTCCGCGAGGTACTCGACACCCCGGTGCAGGGCTGCTTCGTGCACGGCAGTCCGATCGCCTGGCTGGCCTGCAATCGCAGCAAGCCGGGGCGCGACACCGCCCTCGACACCTGGGTGCTGCACGCCACCAGCCAGTGGAGCCGGCAGCACATCGACATGGCCAAGGAGGACGTGGTCGAGCACCTGCGCTGCGCCTTCGCCGAAGTGATCGGCTGCGCCGTACCGGAAGCCGCCTTCAGCATCGCCCACCGCTGGCTCTATGCACGCCCGGCGGAGGCCCACCAGTGGGGCGCCCTCGGCGATCCCGACCTGGGCATCTACGCCTGCGGCGACTGGTGCTCCAGCGGCCGCGTCGAAGGCGCCTGGCTCAGCGGCCAGGAAGCCGCGCGGCGCCTGCTGGAACATCTCTGAGGGGATCGGGCCGTCGCCTGGCGGCCCGATGTGACAAGAAAATATCTATACAAATACATTGACCTGTACAAGATAAGTTCTAGGATGTGTCGTATGACCGCCTGGCTGTCGAGCTGCGCGCGAACCTCCTTTCCCCTCGGGAGACGACACCGATGCACGAATCTCACCCTTCCCTGACGCCCCGACTCGGCATCAGCGCCTGCCTGCTCGGCGAACCGGTGCGCTTCAACGGCGGCCACAAGCGATCCGCGCTTTGCGAGGAACTGGCGCGACACGTCGAGTTCGTCTCCTTCTGCCCGGAACAGGCCATCGGCCTGGGCACGCCGCGCCCGGCGATTCGCCTGGAAGGCACTCCGGAAGCCGCCGAGGCGCGGAGCCGCGACGGCCTGGCGGTCGGCGGAGCGCTCGCCGAATATGCGCGGAGGGTGGCGCAACGGGCGGATACGCTGGACGGTTTCATCTTCATGCAACGTTCGCCGTCCTGCGGGCTGCAACGGGTCAAGGTCTATCCAGAAGGCGGCGGCGCGCCGCGCGCCGAAGGCCGTGGACGCTTCGCCGCAGCCCTTTGCGCAGCCTTGCCGGAGCTACCGGTGGAAGAAGAAGGCCGGCTGCACGATCCGGTCCTGCGGGAGAACTTCCTCACCCGCGTGTATGCCCATGCCCACTGGCAGGCCCTGCGCCAGCGCGGCCTCAGCCATTCGGCCATCGTCGCCTTCCATAGCCGCTACAAGTACCAGTTGCTGGCCCATTCGCCGGAGCACTACCGCAGCCTCGGCCGCCTGCTCGGCGATGCCGGCCACTACCAGCCGGAAGCCCTCGGCACTCGCTACTTCGGCGAGCTGATGCAGGGCTTGCGCCGCTGCGCGACCCGCGGCAGCCATGGCAACGTGTTGCTGCACCTGAGCGGCTACCTGAAACGCGACCTCGCAACCGAAGACAGGCGTGAATTGCGCGAGCTGATCGAGCAATACCGGCATGGCAGCGTGCCGCTGGTGGTACCGCTGACCCTGCTAAAGCACCACTTCCGTCGCCACCCGCATGCATACATCGCCCAGCAGGCCTACCTGCAACCGCACCCGACCGAACTCGGCCTGCGCAACGCGCTCTAGGATTTCCCGATGAACTCGCCCCACCTCGAACGCGGCGGCCTGCCGATCCGCGAAGTCACTCGTCTGACCGGCGTCCATCCGGTCACCCTGCGCGCCTGGGAGCGCCGCTATGGCCTGGTGGTGCCGCAACGCACCGGCAAGGGGCACCGGCTCTACAGCGAAGGGCAGGTCGAGCGCATCCGCCGGATACTCGTCTGGCTCGAGCGTGGCGTCGCCATCAGCCAGGTGCGCGCGCTGCTGGAGCGTCCGGAGGAAACCCCGGCGGCGGATGTCGAATCCCCCTGGGAACGCCTGCACGAACAGCTGCTGGACGCCATCGCCGCGCTGGCCGAGCGACGCCTCGACGATCTGTTCAACCAGGCCGCGTCGCTCTATCCGGTAGCGACCCTCTGCGAAAAGCTTCTGCAACCCTTGCTGCAGCACCTCGAACGACGCTGGCAGGGACAGTTCGGCGCGCGCATGGAGCGGGCCTTCTTCTTCTCCTGGTTGCGCAGCAAGCTGGGCGCCCGCCTTTATCACCAGCAACGGCTGCAACAGGGCGCGCCGCTGCTGCTGGTCAACCAGTCCGAGCTGTCGCTGGAACCGAACCTCTGGCTGTGCAGTTGGTTGCTCGGCAGCGGCGAGGTGCCGCTGCAGGTCTTCGACTGGCCGCTGCCACCGGCCGAACTGGCCCTGGCCTGCGAACGCCTGGAAGCTCGCGGCGTGTTGCTGTACGCCAGTCATCGCCTCAATCCGGAGCACCTGCCGCGCCTGCTGGCAGGGGTGAGCTGCCCGGTGGTGCTGGTCGGACCGGCCGTGGAGATCCAGCGCGAAGCCTTCGAAACCTTGGCGCTAACTGGCCTGCTGCTGGCGAGCACGCCCCTGGAAGCCCGCCGCCTGCTCGGCGAACGAGGTCTGTTGAACCCATGAACGGACTTCCGATGAACCTGATCTGGTTTCGCTGCGACCTGCGAACCACCGATAACAGCGCGCTCCTCGCCGCCGCCGATGGGCGCCCTTGCGTGGCTCTCTACCTGCTCAGCCCGGCGCAGTGGCGGGAACACGACGATGCGCCCTGCAAGGTCGACTTCTGGCTGCGCAACCTGGGCGAGCTGCAACGCCAGCTCGCCGCGCTGAACATCCCGCTGCTGGTGCGCGACTGCGGCCACTGGCGGCAAGCCCCGGAAGTCATCGGCCGGCTCTGTCGGGAACTGGGAGTCGGCGCGGTACACGTCAACCAGGAATACGGGGTGAACGAGGAACGCCGCGACCAGGCCGTCGGCCAACGCCTGCGTGAACAGGGCGTGGCCTTCCACAGCCACCTCGACCAGCTGTTCTTCGCCCCCGGCTCGGTGCTGACCCGAACTGGCGGCTATTTCCAGGTGTTCAGCCAGTTCCGCAAGGTCTGCCACGAACGGCTGTACCAGGCCCTGCCGGGTGTCCGCCCGCGTCCGCAGCCCCAGCCACCGCACGCGCTGGCCAGCGACCCGCTGCCGGATGCCGTGCCCGCCTTCCCGCGGCCGGCCGATAGCTTGCGCCGCCTCTGGCCGGCAGGCGAAGAGGTAGCGCAGGAACGCCTGCGCGACTTCGCCGACCAGCACCTGGCCGACTACCATGAACGGCGCGACTTCCCGGCGCTTCCCGGCACCAGCCAACTGTCGCCCTACCTGGCCGCCGGCGTACTCTCGCCCAGGCAATGCCTGGACGCCGCGCTGGTTGCCAACCGCGGCGAGTTCAGCGGCGGCCAGCAAGGCGCCGCGACCTGGATCAACGAGCTGCTCTGGCGCGAGTTCTACAAGCACATCCTGGTCGGCTACCCCCGGGTCTCCCGGCACCGCCCCTTCCGCGAGGAGACCGAAGCCCTGCGCTGGCGCCAGGCCCCGGCGGAACTCGAAGCCTGGCAACAGGGGCGCACCGGCATACCGATCATCGACGCGGCAATGCGCCAGTTGCTCGCCACCGGCTGGATGCACAATCGCCTGCGGATGGTGGTAGCGATGTTCCTCAGCAAGAACCTGCTGATCGACTGGCGCGAAGGCGAACGCTGGTTCATGCGCCACCTCATCGACGGTGACCTGGCGGCGAACAACGGCGGCTGGCAGTGGAGCGCATCCACCGGCACCGACGCGGTTCCCTACTTCCGCCTGTTCAATCCGCTCTCGCAGTCCGAACGCTTCGATCCACGCGGCGAGTTCATCCGCCACTGGCTGCCGGAACTGGCCGGCCTGGAGCGCAAGGCGATCCACGATCCGTCCAGCCTGGGGCTGTTCGCCGGGGTCGACTATCCACGGCCGATGGTCGACCTGAAGGCCAGCCGCGAACGGGCGCTGGCGGCTTTCCGCAACCTGCCGCCGCGCGATGGTCGCGCGTAGGGCGCGTCAGCGAGCTATCGCCTCCCGCCAAATGGCTCGCTCTTTCCATAGGGCGGTGCGGCGGGGCGGAAGAATCGCAGGCATGAAAAAGCCGGGATGAACCCGGCTTTTTTCGCCCGTGCCGACTAGATCGGGATCTTGTAGAACAGGCTGTAGGACTCGATACCGTCGTTCGGCTGTTTCAGGCCGGCGTTGGAATAGTGGATCGCCCGAACGCCGACCGACTGGCCGTTGGCGAACTTCAGGCCGGCGCCGATGCGGTCTTCGAAGTTCAGGGAGGAACCCAGGTTCTGGTCGCCGACACGGGTGCCGGAGAACGCCGCCACGCCGATACCGGCCTCGATGAATGGCTTGATCGAGTCGCCGGCGAACTCGTAGACGAATACCGGAGCGAACGACAGCGAATGCTTGCCGGCGCCTTCATCGCCACCTTCCCAATAGGTGTAGCCCGCATCCCAGTAGCCGGTCAGGCGCCCGGTGGAGGTCTGCCACCAGCTCTTGTCCCAATCCCAGCTCAGGCCCAGGCGATAGGTCATGCCCGACTGGCCGGTCGCACCGACGGCGGCCGAGACGTCCGCCGCCTGGGCGGACGCCACGTGGACGGAGGAAAGTGCGGCCAGAACGGCCAGCGGAAGTAGTTTCTTCATTGAAACGTCCTTTTCGAAAGTTGCATGAAAGCCCCCGCATTCAAGCTGCGCATTATAAGAGCGCACTTACTAAAGCAGATACTAGACCAAACGCTTTAGTTCAAAAAATCGCTGACACGTCTGCCAGGAACGACTAAACGACTAATTTTCCTACGCTTTCCGGGCTTCCCCAGAGGATCGGCAGGATCCTTTCCATCTCCTCCGGCAGCGCGCTGGTCCAGAAACGCGGCGTCGCGGCCTGGCCAGAGGCCAGTAGCGCCCGCGCCGACAATACGCGCTCCAGCTGCCGGGCGACAGCCGCTCCCGTATCGATCACCGCCATCTCCGCCGGGATCAGCTCGGCCAGCAGGGGTTTGACGAAGGGATAATGAGTACAGCCGAGGATCAGCGTATCGCAGCCCTGTTCGAGGATGGGCGCCAGCAGGCGTTCCAGCAGTGCCCGGGTTTGCGGCCCATAGAGATCGCCGGCTTCGATGCGCTCGACCAGCCCCGGGCAGGGCTGGGTGAAGACCTGTACGTCGCTGGCGAAGCGGTCGAGCAAGGCGGCGAAACGCGCGCTCTTCAGAGTTCCGGTGGTGGCCAGGACGCCGACCCGACCGTTGCGGGTGGCCGCCGCGGCCGGCTTCACCGCAGGCTCCATGGCCACCAGCGGCACCTGCGGATAACGTTCGCGCAATTCCGCCGCAGCCGCAGCCGTCGCGGTATTGCAGGCCAGTACCAGAGCCTTGGCGCCCTGCTCCAGAAGGAAATCACCGATCCGCTCGCAGCGTTCGCGGATGTACTCCGCGCTCTTCTCGCCGTAGGGCACATGGGCGTTGTCGGCGACGTAGAGCAACGATTCGGATGGCAGGCGCGCGCGAATCTCACGCAATACGCTGAGCCCGCCGACCCCGGAATCGAAAACGCCGACCGCGGCCGACTCAACCGCCATGGCGTTGCCCACAGACGGCACAGGAAGGATCGCGACGCACCCGCAATTCGCGGAAGCGCGTGCCGAGGGCGTCCACCAGCAGCAGGCGGCCCACCAGCGGTTCGCCGAAACCGGCCAGCAGCTTGAGCGCCTCCAGCGCCTGCAGGCTACCGACCAGCCCCACCAGCGGACCGATCACGCCGGCCTCGCTGCAGGTCAGCTCGGCCTCGCTGCCGTGCCCGTAGAGGCAGTGGTAGCAGGGGCTTTCGTCGCGGCGGGTATCGAATACCGAAAGCTGGCCCTCGAGACGGATCGCCGCGCCGCTGACCAGGGGCTTGCCGGCGCGCACGCAGGCGACGTTGACCGCCTCGCGGGTGGCGAAGTTGTCGGTGCAGTCGAGCACCAGGTCGACCGCCGCCACGGCGGCATCGAGGGAGTCCTTGTCCAGCGCGGCGCTATGGCTGACCAGGCGGATCTGCGGATTCAGCGCGCCCAGCCGGCGCATCGCCGACTCCACCTTGCCGACACCGACGCTGGTGCCATCGTGGATGACCTGCCGTTGCAGGTTGGTCAGGTCGACCGTATCGAAATCCGCCAGGTGCAGCTCGCCGACCCCGGCCGCGGCCAGGTACAGCGCCACCGGCGAACCCAGGCCGCCAAGACCGACGATCAGTGCGCGGCTGCGCTTCAGGCGCAGCTGGCCCTCGACGTCGACCTGCGCCAGCAGGATCTGGCGACTGTAGCGCAGCAGTTCCTCGTCGCTCAGCATACCCATTGTCCGAGAGTGATCCGCTCGTTGCCGCCGAGGTCGCGCAACGTATGTACCCCGGCGAAGCCGCGGGCGCCGAGCAGTTCGCGCACAGCCGCCCCTTGATCATAGCCGTGCTCGAGCAGCAACCAGCCTTCGTCCAGCAAATGCTGCGGCGCCTGGGCGACGATCTGGCGGATATCGTCGAGGCCATCGCTACCCGCGACCAGCGCGCTCTTCGGCTCGAAGCGCACGTCGCCCTCGCTCAGGTGCGGATCGCTGGCAGGGATATACGGCGGATTGCCGACGATCATCCGGAAGCGTCGGCCATCGAGAGCGGAGAACCAGTGGCTGCGGCGCACCTCGACGTTCTCCAGGAGCAGCCGCTGGCGATTGCGCTCGGCCAGCGCCACGGCCTCTTCCACGCGGTCCACCGCAGTCACCGTCCACAGCGGCCGTTCGCTGGCCAGGGCCAGGGCGATGGCGCCGGTGCCGGTGCCCAGGTCGAGCACGGTAGCGGTGTCCGCCGCGAGGGTCGCCAGCGCGGTTTCCACCAGCAGTTCGGTGTCCGGGCGCGGGATCAGGGTGTGTGGCGCGACCTCCAGGTCCAGGCTCCAGAAGCCCTGGTGGCCAAGTATGTAGGCCACCGGCTCGCCGTTGCGCCGACGGGCGATCCAGTCGTCGAACAGCTCGTTGGCCTCGCGCGGCACGATGCGCTCCGGCCAGGTACGCAGGAAGCTGCGCGGCTTGCCCATCGCCGCCGCCAGCAGCAACTCGGTGTCGAGCCGGGCGCTGGGCGAATCGGGCAGTTGGGAATCCTTGAGAAGGGTACAGATAGTGGTCATGTCAGTCGCCCAGGGCCGCCAGTTGATCGGCCTGGTATTCCTGCAGCAGCGGCTCGATCACCTGTTCCACCGCGCCCTCCATCACCTCGCCCAGGGAGTACAGGGTGAGGTTGATGCGATGGTCGGTGACCCGCCCTTGCGGGAAGTTGTAGGTACGGATGCGCTCCGAGCGGTCGCCCGAGCCCACCAGCAGCTTGCGCGTGCTGGCGATCGCCTGCTGCGCCGCGGCCTGCTGCTGGTCGTTGAGCTTGGCCGCCAGCCAGGCCATGGCCTTGGCGCGGTTCTTGTGCTGCGAGCGCTCTTCCTGGCACTCGACCACGATGCCGCTGGGAATGTGGGTGATGCGCACCGCCGAGTCGGTCTTGTTGACGTGCTGGCCGCCGGCACCGGAGGAACGGTAGGTGTCCACCCGCAGGTCGGCCGGGTTGATCTCGATCGCTGCCTGCTCGTCCGGCTCCGGCAGCACCGCGACGGTGCAGGCGGAAGTGTGGATCCGGCCCTGGGATTCGGTTTCCGGCACCCGCTGCACGCGGTGCGCGCCGGACTCGAACTTGAGCTTGGCGTAGACGTTGTCGCCCTCGACCCGGGCAATCACTTCCTTGTAGCCACCGTGCTCGCCCTCGTTCTCCGACAGCGTCTCGACCCGCCAGCCCTGGCGCTCGGCGTAGCGCGAATACATGCGGAACAGGTCGCCGGAGAAGATCGCCGCCTCGTCGCCACCGGTGCCGGCACGGATCTCCAGGAACACGTTGCGGCTGTCGTTGGGATCCTTCGGCAGCAGCATGCGCTGCAGGCTGTCGCCGAGGGCGGCGAGGCGGCCGCGCGCTTCGGCGACCTCCTCCTCGGCGAGGTCGCGCAACTCCGGGTCGCTGTCCTTGAGCAACGCCTGGGCACCCTCGAGGTCGGCCTGCACCTTGCGGTAGTCGCGGAACGCCAGGATCACCGGTTCGACCTCGGCGTACTCGCGGGAATAGGCGCGGAAGCGGGTCTGGTCACTGATCACCTCGGCGTCGCCGAGCAGCGCCGTCAGTTCTTCGTAGCGATCGCTGAGGACATCCAGCTTTTTCAGCAGAGAAGCTTTCATGCAGGCATAGGTACCGGTCAGTGGCGCGGCGCGCCCTCGTCGAGGGCGAACAGCTCCTGGGCCAGGGCCAGCGCGTCGATGCGGCCCTCGGCGGACATTTTCTTCATCTGCACGCTGGGCGCGTGCAGCAGTTTGTTGGTCAGGCCGCGGGCCAGCTGGGCCATCACCTCGGCGGGGTCGGCACCGTTGGCCAGTTGCCGCTGGGCCTTGCCCAGCTCCTCATCGCGCAGGCGCTCGGCCTGCTGCCGATAGGCGCGCAGCACGTCCACCGCGGCCAGTTCGCGCAGGCGCTGCATGAACTCGGCGACGCCGCTGCCGACCAGTTCCTCGGCGGCCTGGGCAGCGCCCTGGCGGCTCTTGAGATTCTCCGCCACTACTTCGTGGAGGTCGTCGACGCTATAGAGGTAGACGTCGTCCAGTTCGCCGACTTCCGGCTCGATGTCGCGCGGCACGGCGATGTCGACCATGAACATCGGCTTGTGCTTGCGCTGCTTCAGCGCGCGCTCCACGGCGCCCTTGCCGAGGATCGGCAACTGGCTGGCAGTGGAGCTGATGACGATATCGCTGTTGGCCAACTCCTCGGGTATCTCCGAAAGCAGCACCGCATGGGCGCCGAACTGCTCGGCGAGCAGGCTGGCGCGCTCCAGGGTGCGGTTGGCCACCACGATGCGCTTCACGCCTTGCTCGAACAGGTGGCGCGCGACCAGGGTGATGGTCTCGCCGGCGCCGATCAGCAGCGCCTGGCTGCGGTGCAGGTCGCTGAAGATCTGCTTGGCCAGGCTCACCGCGGCGAACGCCACGGACACCGGGTTCTCGCCGATGGCGGTATCGGTGCGGACGGTCTTCGCCGTACTGAAGGTGGCCTGGAACAGGCGGCCGAGCAGCGGACCGACGGTGCCGGCCTCGCGCGCGACGGCGTAGGCCGACTTCATCTGGCCGAGGATCTGCGGCTCGCCGAGGACCATCGAGTCGAGGCCGGAGGCCACGCGCATCATGTGGCGCACCGCGTCTTCGTCCTGGTGCACATAGGCACAGGCGCGCAACTCGTCGAGAGTCAGGCGATGGTAGTCCGCCAGCCAGGCGAGCACGTCGTCCGCGGTCGGATGGTCGATCTCCAGGTAGAGTTCGCTCCGGTTGCAGGTCGACAGGATGGCCGCCTCGCGGCTGGTGGTCAGGCGGCAGAGCTGCTGCAGCGCCTCGACCATCTGTTCCGGAGTGAAAGCCACGCGCTCGCGGACAGCCACCGAGGCGGTCTTGTGATTGATGCCGAGGGCAATGAAGGCCATGCAGGATCGCTGAGCTAATCGGGGAAACGCGCAATTCTCCTACTTCGCCAAGGGCAGGACAACCATTGCCGATGTATTGACCCCATAGACAGCTTCGTCGACGCCCGTCCCGGCCCCCTTGGGCTTGCCGGACGGCTTATGTCATGATGGCGCCACCCTCGCAGGTTCAAGGCCGGCTTTCTTCCTCTATGAACAAATCCCTTGCGCTGCTGACCGTCACGCTGCTGCTCGGCGGCTGCCAGTCACTTATCCACAAGACTCCCGATGGCACCCCGCCGGTGGAAGACACCGCGGTCGAGACCAAGGCCAAGCCGGAAAAGTACGGCTCCTTCAGCGAGGACAGCCTGTATTCGCTGCTGGTGGCCGAACTGGCCGGGCAGCGCAACCGCTTCGACATCGCCCTGAGCAACTATGTGGTGCAGGCGCAGAAAACCCGCGACCCCGGGGTTTCCGAGCGCGCCTTCCGCATCGCCGAATACCTCGGCGCCGACCAGGAAGCCCTCGACACCTCCCTGCTCTGGGCGCGCAGCGCGCCGGACAACCTCGATGCCCAACGCGCCGCCGCGATCCAGTTGGCCCGCGCCGGGCGCTACGAGGAGTCCATGGTGTACATGGAGAAGGTCCTCAACGGCCAGGGCGACACGCACTTCGACTTCCTCGCCCTGTCTGCCGCGGAGACCGACCCGGATACCCGCGCCGGCCTGCTGCAGAGCTTCGACCACCTGTTGAAGAAATACCCGAACAACGGCCAGTTGCTGTTCGGCAAGGCCCTGCTGCTGCAACAGGACGGCCGCCCGGACGAAGCCCTGACCCTGCTCGAGGACAACTCCGCAAGCCGCCACGAAGTGGCCCCCCTGCTGCTCCGCTCGCGCCTGTTGCAGAGCATGAAGCGCAGCGACGAGGCCCTGCCGCTGCTCAAGGCCGGGATCAAGGAACACCCGGACGACAAGCGCGTGCGCCTCGCCTACGCGCGCCTGCTGGTGGAGCAGAACCGCCTGGACGACGCCAAGGCCGAGTTCGCCGGACTGGTCCAGCAATTCCCCGACGACGACGACCTGCGTTTCTCCCTGGCGCTGGTCTGCCTGGAAGCCCAGGCCTGGGACGAAGCCAGGATCTACCTGGAAGAACTGGTCGAGCGCGACAGCCACGTCGACGCCGCCCACTTCAACCTCGGACGCCTCGCCGAGGAACAGAAGGACACCGCGCGTGCCCTCGACGAGTACGGCCAGGTCGGTCCGGGCAATGACTTCCTCCCGGCGCAACTGCGCCAGACCGACGTCCTGCTCAAGGCCGGTCGCGTCGACGAAGCCGCCCAGCGCCTGGACAAGGCGCGCAGCGAGCAACCCGACTACGCCATCCAGCTGTACCTGATCGAAGCCGAGGCGCTGTCCAACAACGACCAGCAGGAAAAGGCCTGGCAGGCCATCCAGGAGGGTCTGAAGCAGTACCCGGAGGACCTCAACCTGCTCTACACCCGCTCGATGCTGGCGGAGAAGCGCAACGACCTGGCGCAGATGGAAAAGGACCTGCGCTTCGTCATCGCCCGCGAGCCGGACAACGCCATGGCCCTCAACGCCCTCGGCTACACCCTGGCCGACCGCACCACCCGCTACGGCGAGGCCCGCGAGCTGATCCTCAAGGCGCACAAGCTGAACCCGGACGACCCGGCGATCCTCGACAGCATGGGCTGGATCAACTATCGCCAGGGCAAGCTGGCCGACGCCGAGCGCTACCTGCGCCAGGCGCTGCAGCGCTACCCCGACCACGAGGTCGCCGCGCACCTGGGCGAAGTCCTCTGGGCCCAGGGGCGCCAGGGCGACGCCCGGGCCATCTGGCGCGAATACCTCGACAAGCAGCCCGACAGCGACGTGCTGCGCCGCACCATCAAGCGCCTGACCGGCGCCGAGACTCCTTGAAACCATGCGTCTACGTCTTTTCCTCGCCGCCTCCGCGCTGGCCCTGCTCAGCGGCTGCGCCGGCCTGACCTCCCACGAAGCCCTGGAAGGCCAGGGCGATGCGCAGACCTGGAAAACCCACAAGCAGCAGCTCAGCGAGCTGGATGCCTGGCAGATCGACGGCAAGGTCGGCATCCGCGCCCCGCGCGACTCCGGCAGCGGCACCCTGTTCTGGCTGCAGCGCCAGGGCTACTACGACATCCGCCTGTCCGGCCCGCTCGGCCGCGGCGCAGCACGCCTGACCGGGCGTGAAGGCGCGGTGAGCCTGGAAGTCGCCGGTCAGGGCCGCTACCAGGCGGAGTCCCCGGAAGCACTGCTGGAAGAACAACTAGGCTGGCGCCTGCCGGTCTCGCACCTGCTCTGGTGGGTACGCGGCCTCCCGGCGCCGGACAGCAAGAGCCGCCTGACCCTCGACGCCGACAGTCGCCTGGCGCGCCTGGAACAGGACGGCTGGCAGATCGAATACACCCGCTACGCCGAACAGAACGGCTACTGGCTACCCGAGCGCCTGAAACTGCACGGCCAGGACCTCGACGTCACCCTGGTGATCAAGGACTGGCAGCCGCGCCAGCTCGGCCGCTGACATGAGCGTGCGCCTCAGCCTGCCAGCCCCGGCCAAGCTCAATCTGTTCCTGCATATCCTCGGCCGCCGCGACGATGGCTATCACGAGTTGCAGACACTGTTCCAATTCCTCGACCACGGCGACGAGCTGCATTTCGAAGCCCGCCAGGACGGCCAGGTACGCCTGCACACGGAAATCGCCGGGGTGCCGCACGACAGCAACCTGATCGTGCGCGCCGCGCGCGGGCTGCAGGAAGCCTCCGGCAGCCCGCAAGGCGTCGACATCTGGCTGGACAAGCGCTTGCCCATGGGGGGCGGCATCGGCGGCGGCAGCTCCGACGCCGCCACGACGCTCCTGGCCTTGAACCATCTCTGGCAACTCGGCTGGGACGAGGACCGCATCGCCGCCCTGGGCCTGCGCCTGGGCGCCGACGTGCCGGTCTTCACCCGCGGACGCGCGGCTTTCGCCGAGGGCGTGGGCGAAAAGCTCACCCCGGTGGACATCCCGGAGCCCTGGTATCTCGTCGTGGTTCCGCAAGTACTTGTCAGCACAGCAGAAATTTTTTCAGATCCACTGTTGACACGCGATTCTCCCGCCATTAAAGTGCGCACCGTTCTCGAGGGGGACAGCCGAAACGACTGTCAGCCGGTAGTCGAGAGGCGTTACCCAGAAGTTCGTAACGCTTTGATCTTGCTAAACAAATTTGTTTCAGCTAGATTAACCGGCACTGGAGGTTGTGTGTTTGGGAGCTTCCCAAACAAAGCTGAAGCTGATAAAGTCTCGGCCCTTCTTCCAGACCACCTTCAGAGGTTCGTCGCCAAAGGAAGCAACATCTCGATGTTGCACCGGAAGCTGGAAACTCTGGTCTGAGAAAGGAATGCCGAAACGGCATTCGAGCAATACCACAGGGGCGTCGCCAAGCGGTAAGGCAGCAGGTTTTGATCCTGCCATGCGTTGGTTCGAATCCAGCCGCCCCTGCCATTTTCCTCTTCTGTATTTCATCCGGATCCCTTCGGTCGACACAGGTACCTGTAGCGTGTCCAAGATGATGGTCTTCACGGGGAACGCTAACCCCGATCTTGCACGACGCGTCGTGCGTCAGCTGCACATTCCTCTTGGCGATGTTTCAGTTGGCAAATTCTCCGATGGCGAAATCAGCGTCGAAATCAACGAAAACGTCCGCGGCAAGGACGTATTCCTGATTCAGCCGACCTGCGCGCCGACCAACGACAACCTGATGGAACTGGTGGTGATGGCCGATGCCTTCCGCCGCTCCTCGGCCACTCGTATCACCGCTGTCATCCCCTACTTCGGCTATGCCCGCCAGGATCGACGTCCGCGCTCCGCCCGCGTGGCCATCAGCGCCAAGGTAGTGGCCGACATGCTGACCGTCGTCGGGGTCAACCGTGTCCTCACGGTCGACCTGCACGCGGATCAGATCCAGGGCTTCTTCGATATCCCGGTAGACAACATCTACGGTTCGCCCGTGCTGGTGGACGATATCGAAGACCAGCGCTTCGAGAACCTGATGATCGTCTCCCCGGACATCGGCGGCGTGGTGCGCGCGCGCGCCGTGGCCAAGTCCCTGGGCGTGGATCTTGCGATCATCGACAAGCGTCGTCCCAAGGCCAACCAGTCCGAAGTGATGCACATCATCGGTGACGTCGAAGGCCGTACCTGCGTACTGGTAGACGACATGGTCGATACCGCCGGCACCCTCGGTCACGCCGCCAAGGCCCTGAAAGAGCACGGCGCCGCCAAGGTCATCGCCTACTGCACCCACCCGGTGCTGTCCGGCCGTGCCATCGAGAACATCGAGAAATCCGTACTGGACGAGCTGGTGGTGACCAACACCATCCCGCTGTCCGCCGCTGCCCAGGCCTGTGGCCGCATCCGCCAGCTGGACATCGCTCCGGTCGTTGCGGAAGCCATGCGCCGGATCAGCAACGAAGAATCGATCAGCGCGATGTTCCGCTGAGGCCCAGCCTCGGCGAACGCGCCTGAACGAAAACGCCCCGCTCCGGCGGGGCCTTTGAAATCGCCCGAACGCTGGTCGCAAGCGTTCGGGCGCATTGTTATTTTTGGAGATACACAATGGTCGACTTTATTCTGAATGCCCAAGTGCGTTCCGATCTGGGGAAAGGTGCGAGCCGCCGCCTGCGTCGTAACGCCGGTCTGGTTCCTGCTGTCGTTTACGGCGGCGACAAAGAGCCCCAGTCCGTAACCCTGGAACTGCGCGAAATCGCCAAGCTCCTGGAAAACGAGGCTGCCTTCAGCCACGTGATCGCCCTGAACGTTGGCGGCGCCAAGGAAACCGTACTGATCAAGGCCCTGCAGCGCCATCCGGCGAAAGGCTTCGTGATGCACGCCGACTTCCTGCGCGTGGTCGCCGACCACAAGCTGACCGCCCACGTACCGCTGCACTTCATCAACGAAGAAGTAGCCGTTGGCGTCAAGCAAGCCGGTGGCGAGATCTCCCACACCATCTCCGAAGTCGAAGTTTCCTGCCTGCCGAAAGACCTGCCGGAATTCATCGAAGTCGACATGGCCAAGGTCGAGCTGGGCCAGATCGTTCACCTGTCGGACCTCAAGGCTCCGAAAGGCGTCGAGCTGGTACAACTGGCCCACGGCAACGATCTGGCCGTTGCCAACATCCACGCTTCCCGCGTGGTGAAGGAAGAAGGTAGCGAAGAAGGCGCCGCCGAGTAATTCATTACTCGATCGCCTTTTTATAGAGAGGGGCTCCCGTCGTGACTGCCGTACAACTGATCGTTGGCCTGGGAAACCCGGGTCCTGAATACGACCAGACCCGGCATAACGCGGGGGCCCTTTTCGTTGAGCGCCTGGCGCATGCCCAGGGCGTCAGCCTCGTGGCTGACCGCAAGTATTTCGGCCTGGTCGGCAAGTTCAGCCACCAGGGCAAGGACGTTCGTCTGTTGATCCCGACTACCTACATGAACCGCAGCGGCCAGTCCGTGGCGGCGCTGGCGGGATTCTTCCGGATCGCCCCGGACGCCATCCTGGTGGCCCACGACGAACTCGACATGCCCCCTGGCGTCGCCAAGCTCAAGACCGGCGGCGGACACGGCGGGCACAACGGGTTGCGCGATATCATCGCCCAGCTCGGCAATCAGAATTCTTTCCATCGCCTGCGGCTTGGCATCGGCCATCCGGGGCACAGCAGCCTGGTTTCCGGTTACGTGCTCGGCCGCGCACCGCGCAGCGAGCAGGAACTGCTCGACACCAGCATCGACTTCGCCCTCGGCGTGCTGCCGGAAATGCTCGCCGGGGACTGGACCCGGGCGATGCAGAAGCTGCACAGCCAGAAGGCCTGAACCACTTTTCTAGCGCCTGTCTGAGCGCGAGGGACATAGCATGGGATTCAACTGCGGCATCGTCGGCCTGCCCAACGTCGGCAAGTCCACCCTGTTCAACGCCCTGACCAAATCCGGTATCGCGGCGGAAAACTTCCCGTTCTGCACCATCGAGCCGAACAGCGGCATCGTGCCGATGCCCGACGCGCGCCTGAACGCCCTGGCCGAGATCGTCAAGCCCGAGCGCGTACTGCCGACCACCATGGAATTTGTCGACATCGCCGGCCTGGTGGCGGGCGCCTCCAAGGGTGAGGGCCTGGGCAACAAGTTCCTCGCCAACATCCGCGAGACCGACGCCATCGCCCACGTGGTGCGCTGCTTCGAAGACGACAACGTGATCCACGTGTCCAACAGCGTCGACCCCAAGCGCGACATCGAGATCATCGACCTCGAACTGATCTTCGCCGACCTCGACAGCTGCGAGAAGCAACTGCAGAAAGTCGCCCGCAACGCCAAGGGCGGCGACAAGGAAGCCCTGGCCCAGAAGGCCCTGCTGGAAAAGCTTATCCCCCACTTCACCGAGGGCAAGCCGGCGCGTTCGCTGCTGAAGAACCTCGGTGACGAGGAGAAGCGCCTGGTGCGCAGCTTCCACCTGCTGACCAGCAAGCCGGTGATGTACATCGCCAACGTCGCCGAGGACGGCTTCGAGAACAACCCGCACCTGGATGTGGTAAAGGCCATCGCCGAGGAAGAAGGCGCGGTGGTGGTGCCTGTGTGCAACAAGATCGAAGCCGAGATCGCCGAGCTGGAAGACGGCGAAGAGAAGGACATGTTCCTCGAGTCCCTCGGTCTCGAGGAACCCGGCCTGAACCGTGTGATCCGTGCCGGCTACGGCCTGCTCAACCTGCAGACCTACTTCACCGCCGGGGTGAAGGAAGTCCGCGCCTGGACCGTCCGCGTCGGCGCCACCGCCCCGCAGGCCGCCGGCGTGATCCACACCGACTTCGAGAAAGGCTTCATCCGCGCCGAAGTGGTCGCCTACGACGACTTCATCCAGTTCAAGGGCGAACAGGGCGCCAAGGAAGCCGGTAAATGGCGCCTGGAAGGCAAGGACTACATCGTCAAGGACGGCGACGTAATGCATTTCCGCTTCAACGTGTAATCCCCTTCCCGTCCCAGGAAAGCCCCGGCCAAGCGCCGGGGCTTTTTCGTTCCCGTCCCTCCCCACCGCCCGCTCTCCGGCGATCCGACCCCTTCCGTCTAAACGATTGAAAGATCAGAAAATTATCTAGCCCCAGGGGTTGACAGCCCCGCCCGAGATACGGAAAATGCGCGCCACTCGGCTACATAGCTCAGTCGGTTAGAGCGCAGCATTCATAATGCTGATGTCCCAGGTTCAAGTCCCGGTGTAGCCACCATATTTTTCAAGGGGTTAGCGCAAGCTAACCCCTTTTTGTTTTGGTCGGCAGACTACAAACCGTCTACGCCCCCCTTTACCGATTTACGGTTCGCATAAAAAAGCCCCGCATCTGCGGGGCTCTACGATCAACGTCACTGCTATCCGTGAGCAAGCAGCGGCTCAATCTCATGTTCGATCTGCTTGCCATTCGCCGCATAAGCAGTTGCTAACGAATACTCACTCTGGAGATTCATCCAGAACTGAGCGGACGTATCAAAGTAACGCCCCAGACGAATCGCCATATCTGCGGAGATACCACGCTGCTCACGAACGATATCGTTCACTGTCGGAGCGGAGACTTTCAAAGCGCGTGCTAGAGCAGCTGGAGAGATATCCAACTCCATCAGAAACTCATCGCGCAATATTTCCCCAGGATGGATGGGGCGCATACCATTGGTAGCCATGGTCCACCTCCTCAGTGGTAATCAACTATTTCGACTTCTTCGGGACCCGCATCCGTCCAGACGAAACAGACACGCCACTGGTCATTGATCCTGATGCTATGTTGGCCCGCCCGCTTTCCCTGCAACGGCTCCAACCGGTTTCCAGGTGGAGAGCGCAGGTCTCGAAGCTCCGTAGCCGCATGAAGCATTGCGAGCTTACGCGTAGCGACTGTGAGGATCGCTCCCCACCGCCTCGAAAGACCCGTCTCAAAAAGCTGACGAGTCTCGTCGCAGCGAAAGGTCAGAATCATTCATTAACCCTTAACGTTAAGCGTTAACTTCACTACAGATTACCACAGATCCTCATGTGGTCAATTTGTAGCCAGACTGAGTAATCGGAGAAAAGCGCATCGCCGATTCCAAGTGCTCCGGCGACAGATGTGCATACCGCATCATCATCGAGGAATGCCCGAGGATCCGCTGTAGGGCCACGCCATGCGCAGCGCCCCGTGTCAGGCATTTCATCTTGCTTTGGATGCCAGGCATGCCTCATTGAAACAGTTCGAATCATTTGATAATCATTATCGATTTGTTTAGCTTTGCCGCCCATCAAAACAACAGCAACTCGGAAATCTCCTCATGCCCCGCTCCATCCCTTTGCGCCCGGCTCCCCTGGCGCTTTCCCTGTCCCTCTTCGCTTCGTTTTCCGCTCCTGCGCTGGCTGCCGATCCGGTGGAGCAGCAGATGGTGGTGATCGGCTCGCGCGCGCCGACCAGCATCAGCGAGTTGCCCGGCACGGTCTGGGTGATCGAGCGCGAGCAACTGGACCAGCAGACCCAGGCCGGCGTGCCGCTGAAGGAGGCGTTGGGACAATTGATCCCGGGCCTGGATATCGGCTCCCAGGGTCGTACCAACAACGGCCAGAACCTGCGCGGACGCAGCGTACTGGTGATGATCGACGGGGTGTCGCTGAACAGTTCACGGGGCATCAGCCGGCAGTTCGACTCCATCGACCCATTCAACATCGAGCGCATCGAGGTGATGTCCGGCGCCAGCGCGGTGTACGGCGGCGGCGCCACCGGCGGGATCATCAACATCGTGACCAAGAAGGGCGTCGGCGGCGACACTCGCTTCAACACCGAGCTGGGCGCCCGCAGCGGCTTCCAGAGCCATGAGGACCACGACCTGCGCGCGGCGCAGTCGATCAGCGGCGGCAACGACCTGTTCAACGGCCGCCTGGCCATCGCCTACCAGAAGAACGGCGCGGCCTACGACGGCAGTGGCGACCAGGTACTGACGGACATCACCCAGACCGACCTGCAGTACAACAGGTCGGTGGACCTGATGGGCAGCCTTGGCTTCACTTTCGCCAATGGCCACAGCCTCGATCTCGGCCTGCAGTACTACGACTCCGGCTACGACGGCGACCGCGGCCTCGATCTTGGGCGCAACTTCGATGCCCTGCGCGGACGGGCACCCTATTCGATCAAGGGCGGCGTCGACCTCGACCGCGAGCCGGAGAGCAAGCGCCATCAGTTCAACGCCACCTACCACGCGCCGGAAGTGCTGGGTCACGACCTCTACCTGCAGGCCTACTACCGCAACGAGAAGATGGCCTTCAATCCCTTCCCTACCATCCGCTACAGCAATACCGGCGCGATCAACTACGGCACCTCCTACTACTCGGCCTCGCAGCAGGACACCGACTACTACGGGATGAAACTGGCCCTGGTGAAGACCTGGGAGCGCGCCAGCCTGACCTACGGGGTGGACCTGGACCGGGAAAAATTCACGTCCGACCAGATGCTCTTCAACCTGCCGCTCGCCGCCGCCAGCGGCGGGCTGGTAGCCAGTGAACAGGCCAAGCTGGGCCGCTACCCGGACATCGATACCGACAGCCGCGCCTTCTTCCTCCAGGGCAGTTGGAAGGCCACCGACGACCTGACCCTGAGCGTCGGCGTGCGGCGCCAGTCGATGAGCACCGACGTCAGCGACTTCGTTGCGGCGAACCAGCAGATCCTCATCGCCAACGGCCTCGGCAAGACCGCCGACGCGGTTCCGGGCGGGAGCAAGGACTACGACGTCAACCTGGTCAACGTCGGCGCCATCTACAAGCTGAACCTGCAACAACAGGTCTGGGCCAACTACAGCGAAGGCTTCGAGCTGCCGGATCCGGCCAAGTACTACGGTTTCGGACGCTACGGCGCAGCCGACGGCAATGGCCACTACCCGCTGTTGCAGGGGGTCAGCGTGAACGACTCGCCGCTGGACGGGATCAAGACCAAGCAGGTCGAGCTGGGCTGGCGGCACACCGACGGTGCCCTGGATACCCAGGTGGCGGCGTTCTATTCCTGGTCGGACAAGAGCATCAAGTACGACTCGAAGACCCTGGCGGTGCTGCAGCAGGACACCAAGAAGCGCAACTACGGCCTGGAGGGCCAGGCTACCTACTGGCTGGACGATCACTGGCAGGTCGGCGTCAACGGCCTGGCCATCCGCTCCCAGGAGAAGGTCGACGGCCGCTGGCTGAAGCAGGACGTGACCTCGGCCAGCCCGTCCAAGGCCGGCGCCTTCGTCGGCTGGAAGGACGACCAGCGCAGCCTGCGCCTGCAGGGCGTGCGCACCTTCAACCTGAACGACGAGCCGGGCAACAAGATCGACGGCTACGCGCTGTTCGACCTGCTCGGCACCCAGGCGCTGCCGGTGGGCACCCTCACCGCGGGCATCCAGAACCTGCTGGACAAGGACTACACCACGGTCTGGGGACAACGCGCGCAGGTCTACTACGGCGGGCTCGCACCAGCGGGACTGTTCGACTACAAGGGACGGGGGCGGACCTACAGCCTGACGTATAGCGTGGAGTTCTGAAGCCGTCCTCGACAGTTCCCCTGTCCCTCCAGGGAGAGGGGAACTCGTGGGAAAGAGCTTCCGCCTCTCTCAGCAGCAACCGCCCAGCGGACTCAAGCGATACTGCGGCGGCAACTGGTCGAGGCCGCTGACGGTGACGTTGAGGTTCTTCCACAGGCCATCCTTGATCCCGTAGATGCAGCCATGCACGGACAGCGACTGGCCGCGGTGCCAGGCGTTCTGGACGATGCTGGTGTGGCTGACGTTGGCCACCTGCTGGATCACGTTGAGCTCGCAGAGGCGGTCGACGCGCTCTTCCTCGGTCGGCAACTGCTCCAGGTGCTCGCGGTATTCGTAGGCGAGGTCGCGAATGCTGCGCAGCCAGCCGTCGATCAGGCCGAGCTGGTCGTTGTGCAGGGAGGCGCGCACGCCGCCGCAGCCGTAGTGGCCGGTGACCAGGATGTGCTTGACCTTGAGCACGTCGACGGCGAACTGGATCACCGACAGGCAGTTGAGGTCGGTGTGCAGCACGACGTTGGCGACGTTGCGATGGACGAACAGGTCGCCGGGCAGCATGCCGACGATTTCGTTGGCCGGCACCCGCGCGTCGGAGCAGCCGATCCAGAGGTACTCGGGGGTCTGCTGGCGGGCCAGCTTGGCGAAGAAGTCCGGGTCTTCCTGCTTGATCGCTTCGGCCCAGCGGACGTTGTTCTCGAACAGTTGCTGCAAGTCGCTCATGGCATGCCCCTCGTTTGACCGGTGCAGCACCTTACGGAAGGCGATGCCCGTTTGACAAGCGTCACAGCGCGGCGTGGCTACGCCACCAGCGCTGCTGCGCCAGCGGCTGCATGGCGACCTGATCATGCCAACAGGCGTGCCAGGCTGCGGCATCCTCTGCCAGGCGCGGCCAGTCGGGCTGTTCGAGGTCGGCGAAGAGTTCCCGTTCCAGCCAATCGCGGCCGCTGCGCAGGAGCCGGCGGAAGGCGCGGTCGGTGAGCGCGCGGCGGTGCACCGCCTCGAAGCGCCACCAGGGGGACTCCTGTACCGCCTCGCGCGGCTGGCTGAGCACGGCGGCGCCGGAGGCCGGATCGAAGGACAGCGGCTGGAACAGTCCCAGGCACGGCGCCGAAGTACCGGTGGCGGCCAGCAACGGGCCGTCGTCGCGCAAGCGGGCGACCAGACTGGCGGTGGTCTGCGAAGGCCGCCAGAAGCTGCCGGCGTGCATGCATACCTGGCGGTTGTTGTGGCGGCGGAAGTGGTCCCCGCGCGGGCCATGGTGGCGCAGCGCGGCGAACAGCGCGTGCCAGTCCGGCTCACCAGGCAGGCTGTCGAGGAAGCGCTGGTTGATCCGACAGCGCCGGTGCGCGCCGCCGACCCAGGGTAGCAGGCGGGTGTCGAAGACCCGCGCGAAGTGGAAGTCGCCGCGACCATCCCAGCAGCCCTGGCGGCGAGCCTGGTCCTCGAGGTCGCGGCTGCACAGGTCGAATTCGTGGCCAAGGGTCAGGGCGTTGGAGATGGCCCAGCGCTCGACCTTCTTCGCCGCCCACAGGTTGCCGGCGGTTTCCAGCACCCAGGCTTCGCCGGGGTCGGCGATGAGGAAGCTGTTGTCGTAGCGGATGCGCTTGTCGCGGTAGCCGGCCGGGCCGCCCTGGCCGTAACGCTGCAACAACCCGGTGATCACCTCTAGCGCCTCGCGGGCGCTGGCGCCGCGCTCCAGTCCCAGGCGCAGCAGGTCCATGCCGAGCAGCGCGGTGCCGCGCTGACGGGTCAGCTTGGTGAACACCGCTTCGTTGCCGATGGCCACGCCGTGCTCATTGACGCCCATTTCCGCGCCCCAGATCCAGCTCGGCTGGCTGATCACCAGCGCATGTCGCTGGGCGGTCTGGGGAATGTCGAGATAGGTGGTGCGCAAGCGCGCTTCCGGATCGTTGCGCACCGCCGGCAGGCGCAGCAGACGCTGCGGTTCGGCGGGCTCGCGGTCACTGTTCTTGGCGAACCAGGTCTGGCCCTGGTGGCGAAGGATCAGGGTGTCGCACATGGGGGGCTCCAGTCTGCGCATCCTGCCACCGGCCGCTGTCGACCTGACTTCGCACTCCCGCGAAGGGTTACCGCATGAAGGGACCTGCCTGCGGTATGCAGGCGAGAATCGGAATGCTGGTAAGGGTACGGCGGTGCCAGAAGGCCAGCCAGCTACTCCAAGTGATAGCTAGTTGCCGGCAGGGAAGCGGAGCAAGCCTCAGTCGAACAGGGTACAGGCCATGACCAGGGCGTCTTCGCGCCCGCCGACGGCGGGGTAGTAGTCGCGACGGCGGCCGATCTCGTTGAAACCGTAGCGTTCGTAGAGGCGGTAGGCGGCCTGGTTGGAAGCGCGCACTTCGAGGAAGCATTCGCGAGCCTGGTGGCCGGCCGCCTCGCGCATCAGGTGTTCGAGCAGGCGCAGACCGAGGCCACGCCCCTGGCTTTCGGGCTTCACCGTGATATTCAGCAGGTGCGCCTCGTCGAGGATGATCTGGATGACGCCATGGCCGACCTGCTGGCTACCCTCGAACATCAGCCAGCAATGGTAGTTCTTCAGGCCTTCGCTGAAGATGCCACGGGTCCAGGGGTGGCTGAAGGCGGCATATTCGATTTTCAGCACGGCATCGAGGTCCGCCTCGGTCATCGGGCGGAAGGAAATCGCATCGCTCATTGAATCTCGCTCGACCAGCGCTGACGGACACGGCGCATGGCGCGCCACAGCTCGCCCTTGAGGGCGGGTTCTTCCATGAGGGCTTCCAGGCCTGGCACGGCCCAGGTTGCGCCCAGACCGTCCACCTGCAGCTCGCGGAACAGGCTGCCCTCGTCGCCCTCGCCGGCGAAGCGGATCGCCGGCAGGCCGACCAACCACAGGCAGCGGCTACGCTCGCTCTCCTCCATGCGCGCGGCGACGAAGCTCTGGACGAACTCCAGGGCCGCCTGCGGCCCCTGGTCGAGGTTGCCGCGCGCCAGCAGCGGCCAGCGTACCGGTTCGCCGATCAGCCGCGGGCTGTCCGGCAGGCCGGCGGCGCGCAGCAGGTCGCGCAGCAGCAGGTAACCCGGATCGCGGCTGGCGAAGGGTTCGCCGGTGGGCAGTTCGACCAGCAGGGTGCAGGAGCCCGCCTGCAGCAGTTGCAAGGCGAAGCGCGGCGGCGGGGCCTGGACCGCCGGCGGCTCGGCCGGGGCCTCTTCGACCGGCGCGACCGGCTCGGCTTTCTTCGCCGCCGGGGCGCCCGGCTTCGGCAGGCTGATCGGGATCCCGCGGCCTTCCACGGGCGCGGCGGGAGCCACGCTCGGCGCGCTGGCCGGCGCCTCGGCTTGCGGGACGCGGGCCTGCGGCGCATCGATCGCGGCGCGCGCACGCACAGGCACCGCCGGCTCTTCCCGGGGCGGGGTCTCCAGCAACTCCGGCCGCGAGGGTGCGGCGAACGGCAACGGCTGGCGGGGCAGCCAACTGGTTATCTGCATCGCGCCCAGGAAGGCGCGGCGACGCTGTTCTTCGATCAAATCTCGGGCACCGGCAATTAGGCGATGCGCGGGGACGGTTTCGCCCCCGGCGTTCAGGCAGGCAATGATAGCGGTTCTTCGACCTCGGCGGAGCGGCTTTGTCCCGCCATGCGACGGTTCGCCCTCAACGCGGGGCGACGGTGAAGATATTGACGTTGCCCTGCAGCTTGAGGGTGCCGTCGATGCGTGCGCTGACCAGGTTGGTCTGCACCAGCCCGGGATCGGTACCGCGCGCCTTGTTGGCGCCAGCGATGGTGAAGCGCAGGTCCTGGAAGCTGGTGTCCTTCAGGCCGACGCGCAGCACCGGGCGGTTGAAGGCGGCGCCGTCGCCGCCGAAACCGTCCTTGATGGTCACCACGTCCAGGGTGACTTCGTCGAAGCTGAACTTGCCGCTGATATCGTCGATCACCAGGTAGTTGTTGCCGCTGCCGGCCGGCTGGATCGCCAGGCGCGCGCCGCAGCCGCCGGCGCAGCGCGTCTGCGAAGGATTTTCCTGGAGATTGAGCGAGGCGCTGATGCTGATCCCGGCCTGGCCGACCACGTCGTCCAGATCGCTATCGCCCAGCGAGCGCAACTCGGCCCCGGCCGAAGCGCTGAACAGCAGCGCCAGCGCCGCGAGGATGCCGATGCCGCCTGCCAGTGGATGAGTCTGCTTGGCCATGTGCTGCGTACCTCGTTTCCCGCCGCCACCTCAGAGGTTGTGCGACGTCACCTTCAGGTAGTTGAAGCTGAGCCCGGATATCTCGTTGCGGCCCATGTTGTAGCCGCCGGTCGGTACCTGCCCGTAGCCTGGCCGGGTACCACCGATGTTGAGGTTCTCGATCACCAGGCTGGTGCGCGGCGCATTGGCGTAGAAGTCAGCGGCGTTGGCCAGGGTCAGCTTGGGCAGTTCGAAAGTGAAGTTGCCGTCGGCGGTGACCGAGAACAGCAACGGCTGCGACTTCCCGTAGCCAAGCGCGACGCTGGCATAGGCGTTGGTCAGGTAGACGGTGCGCGCGGCCTGCTCGGCGGCGCTGACGCAACTGGGCGAGCCAGCACCGCAGGACATGATCTCGAAAGTCTTGGCGTAGAGGTTCAGGCGCATCTCGCCAACCAGTTGGCTGCGCGCGTTGGCGCCCCAGAAGCGCAGGTAGGAACCGTCCATCGCCAGTTCGGAGAAGTCCAGGTTGAGCACATCGGTGCGCGTGGAAGTGACGCCGAAGTCGAAGCGGATGCCGGCGTCGACCTTTTCGCTGGCCCGGCTCGAGCAGTTGCTGCCGGCACCGGCGTAACCAGCGATGCACGGCTGGCCGCCGGCGCCGCTCACCAGGCTGGGGAAAGCCAGCTCGATCACGTCCGCGGTGTCCGGCAAGGTGCTGACCACCCGCCCGTCGTCGAGCTGGGTGGTCAGCACCGAACCCTTGGCCAGATTCAGCTTGAACGGGAAATTGAGACGGCCGAGAGTCACCGGCGCCAGGGTGCTGCCCTTGTTGCTGCCAGTGGCGGCGACGTACAGCTCCTTTACCGTGATCGGCACGTTCTGCCCGGTGGCGGTGTTGGTCACGCCATTGATCGCGATGGTGGCCTTGTTGCCGTCGACCATGGCGCTGTCGAGGACGAAGCCGATGCCGGCACCCTGCACGTCCGACAGTTGCTCGTCGTCGAGCGCTGTCATCTCGGCATGGGCGAAGGGGGCGGCCAGCAGGGCCGCGAGCAGGCAGGCGCGACTCATCTCAGCAGCCCTTGTTCAGGCCGCCCAGGCAGGTGTCCTGCCGTGGAATGCCATTGAAGGCCTGACCGAAGTCGACCTTGATCGGCGCCGTTCCATCGGCGTTGCGCGACATGTTGAGGAAGGCACCGGCCAGCGCGGCGACCAGCTTGGAGGGATCCTGCTGGTCGCGCCACTGGACGTTCTGGCTCTGCATCGAGATGAAGAAGCCTTTCGACGAGTCGATGAAGTTCTGCGCGTTGTTCGGATCCACGGTGCCGATCGGGAACGACTGGTACTGGGCCAGGTTGAAGCATGTCTGGGCGCCCATCAGCTTGCAGTCGTTGGAGGTCAGGAAGGGCAGCAGGACGTTCACCAGGCTGCCGATGATGGTGCTGTCGTGCATGTCCAGGGCCGTGCCGTTCTTCAGGCCGATCATGGCAGCGCGGATCGGGTCGGGGTTGCCGGAGCTGTTCACCAGCTCTGCCTGGGCGGTGTACTGAGAGCTGCCGGTGAGAGTGATGGCGGTCTTCGCCGCCAGGCAGTCGAGGGCCAGCAGGCCGCAGGAAATGCTGCCTCCCAGTTGGCTGCCGGTGCCGTACAGGTCCACCGGCACGTTGCCGGTGAGGGTCTTGATATCGCCCGAGAGGTAGCCCTTGGCTTCGCCGAAACCGATACGGATGCCGACCATCTTGCTGCCGTCGTAGGCGAACTCGATGTAGGGATTGCTGATGAGGAACGGGTTGATCGCGCCGGTGGTGTCGTTGACCGTGCCCAGGGCGAAGTTGTCGATGGCGATGTCGGCACTGCCGGCAAGCTCGCCGCTGCGGTTGTACTGGCCCAACTGCAGCTTCTTCATGTTCAGTTGGGTCTCGATGTCGGCGCCGAAGTTGATGCGGGTGAAGTTCAGTCCGTTGGCGGCGTCGGTGGTGAGGTTGATGAAGGCCTGGCCGACCACGTCGGAAAGCTGGTCGTCGTCCAGCGACTCCATCCTCGCCTGGGCGGTGGCAGCCAGCAGACCGGCGCCGCAGAACAGCGCGCAACGCAGCAGGAAGGGCAGACGACGGGACATGGGCTCACCTCTTGTTCTTCTCGTGGCCGACGGCAGAGACACTGCGACCTGTAGTCACTATAGAAAGCCCCGGGCGAATCGGGGCCGACCCATAGTCGAGAAAAACCGGCGAACGACGCGGTCGCCGCGCTCGCTGCAGCGGATGAGCGGTCGCTCGGCCAGGATGGATGTTACCCATCGTCACACGGGGGTAACGTCAGCCTTTCACTGCTGGCGGAACAGGCCGATCAGATGGTCGGCGATGGCGCCCTTGATGGCGTTGAGGCTGAGCAGGGAGTGTGCGCTGAGGCGGGCGGGGTTGATCCGGTGCAGGTGTAGCGAGGGCATGCGCGCTTCGTACTCGCGCAGGTCGCCCTTGACCAGGATCGGCAGGAACACGTCGTCGTGAGCCTGGTAACGCTGGATCAGCAGTTTCAACCCTTCCTGGAACGGCAATTCCTTCGACGCCACCAGGCGGTGCTCGCCGGGAATCTTCAGGTAGAGCCCGCGATAGCCCATGGTCTCGCCCGGCAGGATATGGATCCCGGTGGGCTCCACCGCGGCCAGCGGGATATCGTGGAAGGTGTCGTGCCAGGCCTGCTCGCTGGGCAGGATGGTGATGCCGCCATGGTCGCTCTCGGGAATCACGAAGCTGTAGTTGCTGTAGAGCTTCTCGACATAGGCCGAGTAGATGCACAGGCGGTTCTCGAAACGTTTGAGGAAGGCGATCGCCTCGCTGCGGTTGGTGATGGCATCCAGGTCCCAGGCAAGGTCACCCTGGTTCTGCAGTTCGGCCCAGCGGGCCTCGGCGTAGGCGGCGTCGTTCAAGAGTCGGCATTCATTTGGAATAGACAGGCCAGGGGACTTCAGCAGAAAGCGTGCCAGCCCCTGGAAGCCCCATTCCCCGGACCAGGCGGGGCAGGAAAGTCCTTACGCAGTCATAAACTGCCGCTTTTCGACACCTCGGTGATAGCCAGATGCCATCCACCGATACCGGGCCCGTACCTGCGCCGCAGACGTGTCGACGGCCTGCATCGCACTCATCGGCGGCGTCTGCGTCGCCCGTGCCTTTGCAGTACAATCGGCGCTTTTTCCACGGACCGGCCCTCCCGATGATCGACCCCCGACGCGTACTGCGTGCGCTTGCCGAACACTGGGCCCTGCTCGAGCCTCTCTGCGAGCGCTTCGATGCCGGCACCCTGAGCCTGGCGGAACTGCGCAGCCAGTTGAACACCCAGTTACCGGAAAGCAACCCGGCGGAAATCACCGCCCTGCTCGACCAGTGGATCCGCCTGGATATCCTGGTCCCGGTGGCCAAGAGCCCCAACCGTTTCGAGCTGAACGCGCAGATCCACGACTTCCTCGCCTACCTGCGCCACGAGCATCGCCTTGGTCTGTGCCTGGAGATCGAGGCCTACCTGCGCCATCTGGAGCGCCTCGCCGGGTACATCCAGGACGCCTTCGAGACCCGCGACAGCCAGGACCTGGCGCGCCAGCTGCGACTGCTCGACATGCGCGTGCGCGATGTACTGAAGAAGCTCGGCAATGACGAGCAGGCACTGATCGGCGTGGCCGAGCGGGCCAAGACCAGCGACCGGCAGATTCCCCTGGCGCAGCGCTACGCGGAGGTCCTGGCGACCTGGGACGAGTACGTCGAGCCGATGATCCAGCTGGTCAGCGCCGACGGCGCCTTCGAGCAGGGCGTGCGGCGGGTCGAACAGGTCCTGCTGCGCCTGCTCGGCGAACAGCAGCGCCTCGGCCACCTGGTCGACGACGACCTGGTGCTGCGCACCCACGCGCGCATCCTCGAGATGCAGACCAACGCCCAGCTGACCTTGCGCCGCGCCCGCGAATTATTGCTGCCGCTGCGCGAGGAAGCGCGCCGGCACAACGCGGTGACCCGTGGCGCCGCCCTGGCGCTGGCGGCGATCCGGCGCAAGGGCCTGGATGCCGTGCCGCAGGCGGCGATGCCGCTGTTCACCCGGCCGCAGAGCACCTTCCTCGGCACCGCCTCGCAGGTCGAGAGCTACGTCTTCGCCCTCGCCCGCTTCGAGCCGAAGCCGGCGCAGTTCCCCAAGTCCAGCGGCACGCGCAAGAGCAACGGGCCGGCGCGACCACCGCGGACCGCGCGGGAAATGATCGAGCGCTGCCAGGCGGCGCTGCCGCTGCCGGACCTCATGCAATGGCTGCTGGCCCAGGAACCGGACGGCGCCACCGACGAGTTGCTCTACTGGTTCTCCCGGCTGTCGCGCGACGCGCGCTTCCAGCGCGAACGCCTGCAACGCCGCGAGTACGAAACCACCGAACATTGCGTCAGCCTCTGCTCCTTCGCCCTGAACCCCGCCGCCAAGGACAAGGGCCAGGCCAGGGACGCAGACACCCTTTCCGCGAGCGAAACCCATGCATCTTGATCTCTCCGAACTGACCCAGCTCGCGCCGATCTTCCGCGAGCTGTTCAAGGGCTACCACATCAGCCACCGCGACCCCGAGCTGTACACCCAGCTGTCCTCGCACCAGGACCAGTACCGCGGCCTGTTCCGCGCCATGGGCTTCGAGCTGGTCTGCGACACCCGCGGCTTCTACTACTTCGTCCCGGAGCAGGTCGGCGCCCAGGTGAACAAGACCGCCCAACGCCTGGCGCTGTTCACCTTCATCCTCGTCGAACACCTCGCCGACCAGGGCCGCGACCCGCTGTCCGTGCTGGACGGCGGCAGCATCGGCCGCGAAGAGCTGCCGCCGCTGCTGGAGAAATACCGCGACCTGTTCCTCCAGGCCGAGGTGCAGACCCAGGAAGAACTGGAAGAGAAGGTCATGCGCCGCCTGACCCAGCTCGGCTTCGCCTCCGAGGACAGCGGCGTGTACCGCTTCATGCCGCCGATGCACCGTTTCCTCGACGTCTGCCTGTCGGTGCAGCAGGACCGCAACCTGTCCGCCAGCCTGCACGCCGACCTGCCGTTGCAGACGCCGGTGCTGGTCGATGACGGCGAGATCGAACCGCTGATGGCCAGCGACGAAGAGTTGTCCGAAGAGAGCGAGGAAGACGCCCTCGCCCGCGCCATCGCCGAAGAACACGCGCAACAGGAGGCTGACGCATGAGCCAGACCCGCTACGGCATCCGCCGCTTCGCCCTGCTCAATACCGCCGGCTACAGCCTGGGTATCTTCCCGCTGGAAAACCCGCTGTCGATCTACGGCGCCAACAACCTGGGCAAGAGCGCCTCGATCAACGCCCTGCAGTTCCCGATCCTTGCCCGCCTGTCGGACATGAGCTTCGGCAAGTACAGCATGGAGCAGTCGCGGCGCTTCTACTTCGCCTCGGACACCAGCTACATCCTCCTCGAACTGATGCTGCCCCACGGTCCGCACGTGATCGGCGTGGCCGGGCGCGGCCCGGGCGGCGGCTTCGGCCACCAGTTCTTCGCCTACGCCGGCGAGCTGAGCCTGGACCACTACCAGAAGAACGGTACCTGCCTGCGCCAGCGCGAGCTGTTCGCCAACCTCGAGCGCGAAGGCATCAAGGCCTACGAGGTGAAGCCGGAAGAGCTGCGCCGCCTGCTGGTCGGCGGGCACACGTCGATCCCGCTCGACCTGACCATGATCCCGCTGCGCTCCACCAGCGAGCAGAGCCTGAAGACCTTCCGCTCGCTGTTCATCAACCTGCTGCACATGCGCGAGATCACCGCGGCCAAGCTCAAGCAGCTGTTCCTCGACGCCTTCGAGCACAGCCTGCGCTCGGGTAATGTCGACTACATCGCCGCCTGCGAGGAGGCCTTCCGCGACGTGCGGCGGATGGAGCAGGACTACCAGGCGCTGGTCGCCGCCGGCCCGCTGGTGGAAGCCCTGGCCAACGGCGTGACCCAGCGCGACGTACTGCGCGGCAAGATGCACCGCCTTTCACCGCTGCTCGACAGCCTGCTCGGCACCTGGCACGACTACGCCGGGGCGCGCCGCGAGGAACTGCTGATCCAGCACGAGCAATACCGCGCCGAGCAGGACGGCCTGCAGAACGAACAGCGTGGCGGCACCCAGGAGCTGATGCGCCTGGAGCGCGAGATCGCCGGCATCCAGCGCTGGCTCGGCGAGCTGTCGGTGCTCAAGACCCGCTTCGCCCTGGTCGACGACGCCAAGGTCCTCGAACAACAGCTGCTCGCCGCCAAGGATGCCCACGACGAACTGGCCGGCGCCCTGGCCCATTCGCGGCAGTTCTCCAGCGAAGACCTGGAAGAGCGCCTGCGCGACCTGGAAAAACGCCTGAAGAACGTCCGCCAGCAGCTCGAACACGCCGACAACAACAGCTACGCACGCCTGCGCGAGGAGTTCAGCCAGCAGGACGTGGAACGCCTGATGCGTCTGTTCAACGGCGCGCTGTTCAGCCTGCCGCTCGGCGAGAACGGGGTGAACCTGGATGACGGCGACGTCTGGGTGAAGAGCGTCGAAGCCATCCTCGACCACTTCAAGGGCGAGCATTTCGAGGCTCCCGGACTGAGCATCGACCTGTCGCACATCGAACCGCCGGCGTTGCAGGCCCTGGCCGACCGCGCCGCCCTGCGCGACCAGAAGGAACGCCTGGAGAAGGAGCTGAAGCAGCTCAAGACCCAGCAGAGCGTCGCTGCCGACCGCGCCGCGAGCAAGGCCCAGGCGGAGAAGCTGTACCAGGACGTGCTGGATGCGCAGAAGGCCCTGGAAGACTTCCGCCGCACCCAGACGCTGACCGCCGAGGAGCCCGAGAAGCTCGCCGAACTGGCCCAGCTGGAGGCGTCCCAGGACGAACTCAAGCGCTCCAGCGACGCCTTCGCCGAGCGCGTCCAGCAACTCTCCGCGCGCCTGCAACTGGTGGCCCGGCAACTGGGCGACCTGGAGGCCAAGGAGCGCACCCTGGAAGATGCCCTGCGCCGCCGCCAGCTACTGCCGGCCGACCTGCCCTTCGGCACGCCGTTCATGGAGCCGGTGGACGACTCGCTGGACAACCTGCTGCCGCTGCTCAACGACTACCAGGACACCTGGCAGGCGCTGCAGCGCATCGACGGGCAGATCGAGGCGCTGTACGCCCAGGTGCGCCTGAAGGGCGTCGCCAAGTTCGATAGCGAAGACGACACCGAGCGCCGCCTGAAGCTGTTGATCAACGCCTACGCGCATCGCCAGGACGAGGCCCTGACGCTGGCCAAGGCGCGCCGCGCGGCGGTCACCGACATCGCCCGGACCCTGCGCAACATCCGCAGCGACTACGACAACCTGGAACACCAGTTGGCCCTGTTCAACCGCGAGATCAACAAGCGCCAGGTTTCCAACCTGCAGAGCTTCCGCATCGTCCTCGCGCCGAACAAGGATGCGCTCAAGCACATCGACCAGATCATCCACAGCGCCGGCCAGTACGAGGAAGGCGAGAACCTCTCGGTGTTCGACCTGACCCAGAGCGCCGAGCAGGACGCGAAGAACGAGGAGGCCAAGGAATACCTGGCCCGCCTGGTCGCCGCCAACCACAACCAGCTGGGCCTGAAGGACCTGTTCGAACTGGCCTTCGAGATCACCAAGGTCAACGGCCAGCCGATCATGCACACCGACATCGACGGCGCCGCCTCCAACGGCACCACCATGACCATCAAGGCGCTGACCAACATGTACCTGTTGCTGCACCTGATGGACCGCGAGCAGGCCGGGCGCGTGCGCCTGCCCTACTACCTGGACGAGGCGGCGGACATCGACGAGCGCAACCAGGCCGCGCTGCTGGAGACCAGCCTGCAACTGGGCTTCGTGCCGATCCTGGCGAGCGTGAAGCCGCAGGTTTCCGCACACGTGGCGATCGACCTGGAAGGCGGTAGCGGCCCGAACGGCATCTATATCGACGAAGCCGACTGGAAATACATCCGTCGCCGGGATGCCGCCGCCAGCGGCGAAACCCGCGTAGCCAGCGAACCGGAGGAAGCCGGCGAACCGGCGTGAAGCGTCTGCCACGGCCCTGCCTGACAGGGCCGTGGACTTTTCCGATAGGCCCGAAGCTCCCACGAAGATATAATTGGTTACATTCGCATTTGTAACCCACGGGGAGAATCCATGCCTGTTCGACTTCTCAACCGTTTCCGCCACGCCGCCCTGGCGTGCCTGCTCGGTTCGCTTTCCCTCAATGCGGCGGCCGATCCCGTCACCCTTACCCTCTACAATGGCCAGCACGCCGCCACCGGTATCGCCATCGCCAAGGCCTTCCAGGACAAGACCGGCATCCAGGTGAAGATCCGCAAGGGCGGCGATGGCCAGCTCGCCAGCCAGATCACCGAGGAAGGCGCGCGCTCGCCGGCCGACGTGCTCTACACCGAGGAATCGCCACCGTTGATCCGCCTGGCCAGCGCCGGCCTGCTGGCCAAGCTGGAGCCAGAGACCCTGGCCCTGGTCGAGCCGGAGCACGCCGGCGGCAACGGCGACTGGATCGGCATCACCGCCCGCACCCGGGTACTGGCCTACAACCCGAAGAAGATCGACGAGAAGGATCTGCCGAAGAGCCTGATGGATCTTTCCGATCCGTCCTGGTCCGGCCGTTTCGGCTTCGTGCCCACCAGTGGCGCCTTCCTCGAACAGGTCGCCGCCGTGATCAAGCTCAAGGGCCAGGAGGAAGCCGAGGATTGGCTGACCGGCCTGAAGGCCTTCGGCTCGATCTACACCAACAACGTCACCGCCATGAAAGCCGTGGAGAACGGCGAGGTCGACATGGCGCTGATCAACAACTACTACTGGTACACCCTGAAGAAGGAAAAGGGCGAGTTGAACTCGCGCCTGCACTACTTCGGCAACCAGGACCCGGGCGCGCTGGTCACCGTCTCCGGCGCCGCAGTGCTCAAGTCCAGCAAGCACCCCAGGGAAGCCCAGCAGTTCGTCGCCTTCATGCTCAGCGAGGAAGGCCAGAAGGCGATCCTCAGCCAGTCCGCCGAGTACCCGATGCGCAAGGGGATGCAGGCCGATCCGGCGCTGAAGCCGTTCGCCGAACTGGACCCACCGAAACTGACCCCGGCCGATCTGGGTGAGGCCAGCGAGGCCCTCAGCCTCGAACGCGACGTTGGCCTGAATTGATCGGCGCCGCCTCCACGCCCGTGCGCCTGCGCACGGGCTCGTGCCGGCGAACGCCATTCTGGCTGCTCCTGCCGGTCCTGCTCCTCGCCCTGCTGGCCAGCCTGCCGCTGCTCTACGTCGCGGCCAAGGCCTGGGACGCCGGCTGGCACACCGCCTGGCAACTGCTCTGGCGCCCCTACGTATTCCGCTTGCTGGGCAACACCCTGTGGCTGATGTTCGGCGTGACCCTGCTCAGCGCCCTGCTCGGCCTGGCCCTGGCCTGGTGCGTGGAGCGCAGCGACCTGCCGGCACGGCGCTTCTGGAACGTGGTGCTGTGCCTGCCGTTCGCCATCCCCGCCTTCGTCAGCAGTTTCACCTGGGTTTCGCTGAGCCCGATGTATGAAGGCCTCGGCGGCGCCATCCTGGTCATGACCATGTCCAAGTATCCGCTGGTCTACCTGCCGGTAGCAGCGACCCTGCGCGGCATCGATCCTTCCCTGGAGGAGTCGGCGCGGATGCTCGGTCTGTCGCGGCGCCAGGTGTTCCTGCGAGTCACCCTGCCGCTGCTGCGCCCGACCCTGGCCGCCACCGGACTACTGGTGGCGCTGCACATGCTGGTGGAGTTCGGCGCGCTGTCGATCCTGCGCTACCAGACCTTCACCACAGCCATCTACCAGGAGTTCGAACTGGAGTTCAGCAACGCCACCGCGGCGATGCTCTCCTCGGTACTCCTGGCACTGTGCTTCCTGCTGCTCTGGCTGGAGTTGCGCATGCGCGGCCGCGGCCGCCTGGTACGCACCGGCCAGGGCAGCGCGCGGCGGGCCGAACGGGTCCGCCTGGGGCTTGGCAAGTGGCCGCTCCAGGCGCTGCTGGCGACGCTGGTGCTGGTCGGTACCGGTATCCCCCTGGTGATGCTCGGTTATTGGCTGTACGAAGGCTCCTCGGCCAGCTTCCCGCTGATGGAAATCGCCTCGACCCTGCTTTCCTCCCTGTCGCTGGCCTTCGGCGGGGCCCTGCTCAGTTGCCTGCTGGCGCTGCCGGTAAGCATCCTGGTGGTGCGCTACCCCGGCGCCCTGGCGCGCTGGACCCAGCGCCTGCCGTACCTGCTGCAAGCGTTGCCGGGACTGGTGATCGCACTCTCGCTGGTGTACTTCTCGCTGCACTACCTGCCAGCCACCTACCAGACCACCGGCTTGCTGCTGGTCGCCTATGCCCTGCTGTTCATGCCGCTGACCCAGGCACCGATCCGCGTGGCCCTGGAAAAGGCCTCGCCGCAGTTGGAGGAAGCCGCCCGCACTCTCGGCCAGACGCCCTTGATGGCCTTCCTGCGGATCACCCTGCCGATCATCTCGCCGGCCATCGGCGCCGGCTTCGTGCTGGTGTTCCTCGACACCATGAAGGAACTGACCGCCACCCTGGTGCTAGGTCCCACCGGGCTGTCGACCCTGGCCACCTCGGTCTGGGTGCACACCGCCAACCTGGAGTACGCTGCCGCCGCACCCTACGCCGCGCTGCTGATCCTGATCTCCGGCTTGCCGGTGTACCTGCTGACCACCCGGGCGCATCTCAGCACTCACTGACACCCACTTCCCAGCAGGCAGGCATGAACGAAAACGCCGCTTACCCAGGTAAGCGGCGTTTCTTTTTGCCGGTCCGACAATCAGCGGCGGGCGGTTTCCTTCAGAGGAATCTTCGGCGCCCACTCCAACCATTCGTCATTGGCCGAATCGAACAGGGCGAAGGTCTGCCCCGGCTTGGCGGGCTCGCCCATCTGCGCATTGTTCGGGGTGGCGAAGGCAATGCCGCCCTCCATCAGCGCCTCCATCGACTCGGTGCGTAGCGACAGACCCTTGAACAGGCTGGCGTCGACGCCGAAGCCGCTGGCATTCCAGAAACGGCTGCCGGTACGCACCAGCGGTACGTAGCGCGGTTCGATGAGGATGCTGATCAGCACCCGGTCGGCCTGTTCGCCCAAGGCCAGGTCGACGACCTTGCCCACCGGGATCTGCCGGTAGGTCACCAGGTTGCCCGGCTTGATCGAGCCCTTGCGCGGCGCACTGAGGGTCAGCCGCAGGCCGTTTTCCCGACCCAGCAGGTTGGGTGCTTCGGCGAGAGTCTGGAAGCGTGCCTGGCGCTCGCCCGGCGTGCTCGACGGCAGCGCCTCGATATAGGGGCCGCTGACCAGGGTTCCGAGGTTCTCGGTACGCAGCAGGCCGAGCGCCGGACGCACCACCCAGAAGCGGGTTCCGCTGCGGGCGACGCGCTCGCCGGCGGAAGTCAGGCGGGCCTTCATCAGTACCCCGGAGAGGTCCGGGTTCAGCTCGACGCTTTCGATCTTGCCGATGTCCAGGCCCTTGAAGCGGATCGGCGTGCCTTCGCGCAGGCCGTCGGCATTGTCGATGCTCAGCTGGATTTCCACGCCACGGGCCATCGCCGCCTCCTCGCTGTCGAAGAGGGTGAAGCGACGCACCTTGGTCACGGTCGGCGCCTTCGGATCGAGGGTGTCGAAGGAAATCCCGCCGGTGATCAGGGTCTGCAGCGACTCGCTCTTCACCTGCACGCCGCTGAGGTTGCCGGTCAGGGTGATCCCGCTGGAGTTCCAGAAGCGCGTCGAGGTATTCACCAGGTGCGCGTACTCCGGCTCGATGTGCACACCCACCACCACTCGCTGGCGGTCGCGCGACAGCTGGTAGCTCTGCACGCTGCCGACGCGGACCTGGCGGTAGAGGATCGGCGCGCCGATATCGATCGAGCCGAGCTTGTCGCTGGTCAGCACCAGGTGCAGGCCGGGCGCGTCGGTGTTCAGCGGCGGCGCTTTCGGGCGGATGGTGAACTCGCGACTCGGCGCGCCGCTCTTGGCGAAGCGCACGTCGATATAGTTACCTTTCACCAGGGCCTCGAGGCCGGTGATGCCGGCCAGGGAGATGCTTGGCTTGACGGTCCAGAATTCGGTGCCTTCCAGCAGCATGTCCTCGACCCGCGGATCCATCGCCAGGTCGGCAGTGGCGCTGCTGTAGTCCTTGCCCATGTCGATCGACTTGACCAGGCCGACCTGCACGCCGTTGAACATCACCGGGGTGCGCCCTGGATCGATACCACTGACGTCGTTCATCTTCAGCTTCACGCGCAGACCGGCCTGGGCCGCGTCGTAGTCGTCGTACAGGCGGAACGGCTTGCTCGGATCGGTCGGCGGGCTGTCGGTGCGGTTCTCCGGGGTAGAGAAGGCGATACCGCCGGCGACCAGGGTCAGCAGCGACTCGCTGTGCACCTTGAAGCCGGACAGGCCGCCGGAAATGGAGATGCCGCTGGCGTTCCAGAATCGCGTGTGCTTGCGCACCAGGTCCGCGTAGGCCGGCTCGATGTGCACCTTGATCTCGATGGTCCTCTGGTCATCGCCCAGCTGGAAGCTCTTCACCTGGCCGACCTGGATCTGCCGGTAGAACACCGGGCTGCCCTGCTCCAGGGAGCCCAGGCGATCGGCCTTGAGGGTCAGGTGCAGGCCGGGCAGCTTGTCGGAAAGGGGTGGCGGCTCCTTCAACGCGGTGAAGTAGCGTTCTTCCTTCTCGCCCTTCACCGGATCGACCGCGATGTAGACGCCGGAGACCAGGGTTTCCAGGCCGGTGACGCCAGCCAGGGAAACCCGCGGCTTGACCAGCCAGAAGCGGGTGTCCTTGCTCAGATATTCCTGGGCTTCCTTCTTGATCTCGATGGTCGCGACCACGCCCTTGATGTCCTTGCTGACATGCAGGTCGGTCACCTTGCCCACCGAGATGCCCTTGTACAGCACCTCGGTCTTGTTGGCCTGGATCCCGTCGCCGCTCTCGAAGCGAACCTGGATGTCCACGCCGGCCTGGTCGAAGGCACGCCACGCCAGCCAGGCACCGATGGCCAGGGCTACCAGCGGCAGCACCCAGATCGCCGACCAGTTCGAGGTCTTGTGTTTCTTCGGACTTGGCAGATCACTCATTCTCGTCATCCAGATTGGTGTTGTCCCAGATCAGCCGGGGGTCGAACGTCACGGCGGCGAGCATGGTGAGCACCACCACGCTGGCGAAGGCGGCGGCGCCGAGGTTGGCCTCGATGCTCGCCAGGTTGCCGAAATTCACCAGCGCCACGAGGATGGCGATGACGAAGATATCGAGCATCGACCAGCGCCCGATCCATTCGATGAAGCGATACATCAGGATACGCTGGCGGGCCGACATCGGCTGGTGCCGCTGCACCGAATAGAGCAGCAGGGCGATGCCCACCAGTTTGAAAGTAGGAACCAGGATACTGGCGACGAACACCACCATGGCGATGGGGAACATGTCGGCATGCACCAGTTCGACCACGCCCTCCATGATGGTGGCGGGCATTCCGCTGCCGAAGAGGTTGACCGTCATGATCGGCAGCAGGTTGGCGGGTATGTAGAGGATCGCCGCGGTGATCAGCAACGCCCAGGTGCGCGTGAGGCTGTTTGGGCGCCGGGCGTGCAGCACCGCACCGCAGCGACTGCAACGCGAATGCTCGTCCCCGTCGGCGCGATTCAACTGGTGGCACTCGCCGCACACCAGGATTCCGGCATCAAGCGCGCGCATCGTCGTCCTCGCCGCCCAGCGCTTCCCATACCTGGTGCGGCGACATGGTGACCTCCAGCCAGACCTGGGTGAACAGCAGCGCCACGAAACAGGCCAGGCCGATGCCCAGGCTGAGGTCGGCCATGTCGATCAGCTTGACGATGGAAACCAGGATACCCATGAGGTAGACCTCGAGCATCCCCCACTCGCGCAGATGGTGATAGCCGCGGTAGAGCAGCATGCCGATGTGACGGGCGATGCCGAAACGCACGCTGATCATCACCAGCAACTGGCAGAGCAACTTGACCAACGGGATCACCATGCTGCACAGGAATACCAGGATGGCGACGCCCTGCATGCCACTGTCGTAAAGACCGAGCACTCCCGTCCAGACCGTATCGCTGCGGGTCTGGCCGAGCAGGCTGAGATTCATGATCGGCAGGAAATTGGCTGGGATATAGAGAAATAGCGCCGTCAGAACCAGCGCGAAGCAACGGCGTTTCCATTGATGGCGATGCGCGGCCAACTCGAAACCGCAGCGCGGACAATTGGCTTTCTCGCCCGGTCCCAGGGGTTCCCGGCGCATCAACAGATCACACTCATGGCAAGCAACCAGTTCTTCCAGGGGAAGATCCTGCAGGCCACGGACATCGGTATCGGACATGAATGAGCTCGGCTGGATTTGTCGGCTATTGTAGACGAGCGCACAGTGCAAATCGCGTCTCCCATGCCCTCGGAAGTACGCCGCCCGGCAGCTCTCGAAGTTTTTCGATTACCGTCCGCAGCGCTGCTGGCTTGCCACTTTTCCGCGCGCAAAAGCAAAACCCCCGGTCATCGCTGACCAGGGGTTTTGGAATAGGAGCTTGACGATGACCTACTCTCACATGGGGAGACCCCACACTACCATCGGCGATGCGTCGTTTCACTTCTGAGTTCGGGAAGGGATCAGG
>NZ_JBNPXX010000008.1:0-361417 GCF_050433085.1 Pseudomonas sp. RC10-4-2 | reverse complement strand
GTAAATCCTTGATTTTCAAGCATTTACTCTTCGTCGTCGCCGGGAGTGGTGCGCATTATAGGGAGATAGAAACTGGCGTCAACACTTATTTGAAAGAATTATTCAGCTTTCAGCGTGATGCGCGCGAAAGCCTTCTTCCCTGCCTGGAACACACGGGTTTCACCCAGCGCCAGCATGAAGGTGCGGTCGACGACCTGCCCATCCACCTTGACGCTGCCGGCACCCAGGAGATCGCGAGCCGCAGCCGCATTCTTCACCAACCCCGCCTTATTAAGGACAGAGGCAACGGGCATATCCTCGGGGGACGACAGCTCGATCTCCGGCAGGTCCTCCGGCAGCTCGCCCTCCTTCAGGCGATTGCCGGCCGACTTGTGTGCGCTCGCCGCCGCCTCCTCGCCATGGAAGCGGGCGACGATCTCCTCGGCCAGCTTGATCTTGATGTCACGCGGGTTGGCGCCCGCCTCGACGTCCTTGCGGAAGCTATCGATCTCATCCAGGGAACGGAAGCTGAGCAGTTCGAAGTAACGCCACATCAGCGTGTCAGGAATGGAGACCAGCTTGCTGTACATGACACCCGGCGCTTCCTGGATACCAATATAGTTGCCCAGCGACTTGGACATCTTCTTCACGCCATCCAGCCCTTCCAGCAACGGCATGGTCAGGATCACCTGGGCCTCCTGGCCATAGGCACGCTGCAGCTCGCGCCCCATCAGCAGGTTGAACTTCTGGTCGGTGCCACCCAACTCGACGTCCGCCTTCAGCGCGACGGAGTCATAGCCCTGGACCAGCGGATAGAGGAACTCATGGATAGCGATGGGCTGATTGCTGGCATAGCGCTTGCTAAAGTCATCACGCTCCAGCATCCGCGCAACGGTGTACTGAGAGGCAAGACGAATGAAGTCAGCCGGGGTCAGTTGGTCCATCCAGGTGGAATTGAAGGCTACTTCGGTCTTGGCCGGGTCGAGGATCTTGAAGACCTGGGACTTGTACGTCTCCGCATTCTCCAGAACCTGCTCGCGCGTCAGGGGAGGACGGGTAACACTTTTCCCACTGGGGTCACCAATCATCCCAGTGAAGTCGCCGATGAGGAAGATCACCTGATGCCCCAGGTCCTGGAACTGGCGCAGCTTATTAATAAGCACGGTATGGCCAAGATGCAGATCGGGAGCGGTCGGGTCGAAGCCGGCCTTGATCCGCAAGGGCTGGCCACGCTTCAGCTTGGCCACCAGTTCCGCCTCTACCAGGATCTCGTCTGCACCGCGCTGGATCAGCGCCAGCTGCTCTTCAACCGACTTCATTTACAGGTTCTGCCCAATTGCCAAAATCGAAAGGGAACCAACCATACAAGATCGCAGACTAAAAACAAATTTTGCCGACCGTCAGGGGGACGGAGCCAGGCCAGACGCGACTTTTGGCTTGATTCAAGGAGATTTTGGTTATATTTTAGGCAGTTATTTATTCACAATCCAAAAACACCAATCACGCCATGACGCAATCCGATCAGAAAGCGCCGCCGTATTACCCGAAAAGCCACTTGTTGGCCGCCAGCGGTGTTGCAGCGCTCCTCAGTTTGGCACTACTGGTGTTCCCCTCGAGCGAAGTCGAGGCCAAGAGGACCACGCTCAATCTGGAGCTTGAAAGCAACACCGATCGCCTCCTTCAGGAGAAAGACGACCTCCTGCCGCAATCGGTCACCAATTCCAGCGACGAAGGCACGCCTTTCGCTCAGGTAGAAGGCGCCTCCGACGACAACACCGCCGAGCAAGACTCGGACAAACCGGGCACATCTGTAGCCGATGCCGACACCAAGCCCGTCGATCCCGAGTGGAAGACCATCACCGTCGCCAGTGGCGATACGCTGTCGACCGTATTCACCAAGGCAGGCCTTTCCACCTCGGCCATGCACGACATGCTGACCAGCAGCAAGGATGCCAAGCGCTTCACCCATCTGAAGGTCGGCCAGGAGGTCAAGCTCAAGCTCGACCCCAAAGGAGAGCTGCAGGCGCTGCGAGTCAAGCAGAGCGAACTCGAGACCATCGGCCTGGACAAGACCGACAAGGGCTACTCCTTCAAACGCGTGAAGGCCCAGATAGACCTGCATACCGCCTATGCCCATGGCCGCATCACCAGCTCGCTGTTCGTTGCCGGTCGTAACGCCGGCCTGCCCTATAACCTGGTCACGTCGCTGTCGAACATCTTCGGCTACGACATCGACTTCGCCCTCGATCTGCGTGAGGGCGACGAGTTCGACGTGATCTACGAACAGCACAAGGTCAACGGCAAGCAAGTGGCGACCGGCAATATCCTCGCCGCCCGCTTCGTCAACCGCGGCAAGACCTACACCGCCGTGCGTTACACCAACAAGCAGGGCAATACCAGCTACTACCGCGCCGACGGCTCCAGCATGCGCAAGGCATTCATCCGTACGCCGGTGGATTTCGCCCGCATCAGCTCGCGCTTCTCCCTGGGCCGCCGCCACCCGATCCTGAACAAGATCCGCGCGCACAAGGGCGTCGACTACGCTGCCCCCATCGGCACACCGATCAAGGCCACCGGAGACGGCAAGATCCTCGAAGCCGGACGCAAGGGGGGCTACGGCAACGCCGTGGTGATCCAGCACGGCCAGCGCTATCGGACCATCTACGGACACATGAGCCGCTTCGCCAAGGGTATCCGCGCCGGTACCAGCGTGAAGCAGGGCCAGATCATCGGTTACGTGGGCATGACGGGCCTGGCCACCGGCCCGCACCTGCACTACGAGTTCCAGATCAATGGCCGTCACGTCGATCCGCTGAGCGCCAAGCTGCCCATGGCGGACCCGCTCGGTGGCGCAGATCGCAAGCGCTTCATGGCGCAGACCCAGCCGATGATCGCGCGCATGGATCAGGAGAAGAAAACCCTCCTGGCCCTGAACAAGCAGCGCTGATCGTGCCGCGCTACCTGGGGTTGATGTCCGGAACCAGCCTGGACGGCATGGACATCGTCCTGATCGAGCAAGGTGATCGCACCACCTTGCTCGCTTCCCATTACCTACCCATGCCGGCCGGGCTGCGCGAAGACATCCTCGCCCTGTGCGTCCCCGGTCCCGATGAAATCGCCCGCGCCGCCGAAGTCGAGCAACGCTGGGTCGCCCTTGCAGCACAGGGCGTGCGCGAACTGCTGCTCCAGCAGCAGATGAGCCCCGACGAAGTCCGTGCCATCGGCAGTCACGGTCAAACCATCCGACATGAACCCGCTCGCCACTTCACGGTGCAGATCGGCAACCCCGCCCTGCTGGCGGAGCTGACCGGCATCGATGTCGTCGCCGACTTCCGCCGCCGCGACGTCGCAGCCGGCGGCCAGGGCGCCCCGCTGGTACCGGCCTTCCATCAGGCGCTGTTTGGCGATGATGACGCCTCCAGGGCGGTCCTGAACATCGGTGGCTTCAGCAACGTTTCGCTGCTCAGTCCCGGAAAGCCGGTACGCGGCTTCGACTGCGGCCCGGGCAACGTGCTGATGGACGCCTGGATTCATCACCAGCGCGGCGAACATTTCGACCGGGACGGTGCGTGGGCCGCCAGCGGCCAGGTGAACCACGCACTGCTGGCAAGCCTGCTGGCGGATGAATTCTTCGCCGCGCGTGGCCCCAAGAGCACCGGGCGCGAGCGTTTCAACCTGCCCTGGCTGCAGGAGCACCTGGCTCGTCACCCTGCCTTGCCGGCAGCGGATATCCAGGCAACCCTGCTGGAACTGAGCGCGCGCAGCATCAGCGAATCGCTGCTGGACGCCCAGCCGGACTGCGAAGAGGTGCTGGTATGCGGCGGCGGCGCCTTCAATACGGCGCTGATGAAGCGCCTGGCCATGCTGATGCCCGAAGCTCGGGTCGCCAGTACCGACGAATACGGCATTCCCCCTGCCTGGATGGAGGGCATGGCATTCGCCTGGCTAGCCCATCGGTTTCTCGAGCGCCTGCCCGGCAACTGCCCTGATGTGACCGGTGCGCTCGGTCCCAGGACTCTGGGCGCGCTGTATCCCGCCTGAAACGAAAACGCCGCGCATATAAGCGCGGCGTTTTCGTAGCGGCCCCATCGACGTCAGATCGAGAACGACTGTCCGCAACCGCAAGTCGTGGCGGCGTTCGGGTTCTTGATGACGAACCTCGAACCTTCCAGGCCTTCCTGGTAGTCGACTTCCGAGCCCGCCAGGTACTGGAAGCTCATCGGGTCCACCACCAGGCCCACGCCATCGCGCTCGATCACGGTATCGTCATCGGCGATATCTTCGTCGAAGGTGAAGCCATACTGGAAGCCCGAGCAACCGCCGCCGGTGACGAATACGCGCAGTTTCAGGCGAGGATTGCCCTCTTCGTCAATCAACGTCTTCACCTTGTTGGCTGCGCCTGGGGTAAAGAGCAGGGGCGTAGGGGTGAAGGTCTCGATGCTCATGTTTCCGAATCTCCCGGCTTGAGGCCGTGCGTTACAACATTACGCCCATTATCCTCTTGTCCCAGAAAAATGGTCAACTAATCCACAGTTTCCACGCTGGCAGGCAGTTCCAGCGGGCGCGGACTGGCCTCGGTCATCGGGCACAGGCGGCCCTCGATCTGGGCCCCCATGGCGGTTTCGATCAGCCCATAGTGAAGATTGCCCTTCACCCGGGCCTGGGCCCCCAGCTCCAGGCGTTCGATGGCATGGATGTCGCCATCCACCTGACCGTCGATGATCACATGGGGGGCCCGGATTTCGCCGTCGACACGACCGCCGGCGCTGACCCGCACCAGCCCTTCGTGCGCCTGCAACGCTCCGCGGACGGTGCCGTCGATCTGCACCGCGCCCTTGAGGTTCATGTCACCGACCAGTTCGGCGCCGCTGGCGATCAGGCTGGTCTGCCCGGTGAAACGCTGGACGTCGGCCCGGCCTTTGTTCTTGCTCCACATAATGCTCACTCACTGCTTCGGCCAATCGAAACGGCGCTGTAGCGGTTTGGACTGGCCATTCAGCTCCGCACGTACGTCGATCAGCTTCGGGATGAAGTTCTTCGGCAGCTCCAGCTCGGCGAAACGCCCCCCTTCTGGGATCGACTGGAAATGCCGGAGGGAAATCGACAGCCCTGTCTTGCCCAGTTCCGGCGAGAGCTGTTCGAGGTCGTAGGTAGCGTCCTTGCGCGCCAGCTTGCCGCTGATGCGGACTTTCAGCCGCCCATCCAGCTTGCGGTCGTCCCTGCCCAGGCGGCTGAGCATCACCTTATAGCGGAAGCGCTGCGGGTCGTCCGTGCCCTGCACCTCAAAGGCACGGATTTCCAGCGCATCCGCCTTGCTGGCCGGCGCGACTACCCCCTTGTAGAACGCGATGTCCTGTTGCTGCTTGAACACCTGGTCCTCAAGCAGCTTGATGGTCTGCCGGCTCTGTTCGGTGGCCTGCTGGCTGAGGCGTTCTCCGCTGCGCAACACCTCGATTTCGGTACGCAGGCGCTCCAGCTCGGCCTTCTGCTCGCCGATCAGGGTTTCCTGGCGTTGCGCATCGGCCTCGCTGCGAGCGGCGTCCGCCCCGGTCGACCAGCGACCGCCGAGAAACGCCAGCGGAACCGCCAGCAGCAGCGCACCCACCCCGAGGCGGACCAGCCAGGCCCGCCGTGGATCACGGAACTGGAGTTCCCAGCCGGACATCAGGGGAGCAGGGCCGCATGCGAGAGGCCCAGGCGCTCGTCCAGCCCGAACAGGATGTTCATGTTCTGGAGCGCCTGACCCGAGGCGCCCTTGACCAGGTTGTCGATCACCGACAGCACCACCACCAGGTCGCCGCCCTGGGGGCGATGCACGGCGATTCGGCAGACATTGGCGCCACGCACGCTGCGGGTCTCCGGATGGCTGCCGGCCGGCATCACGTCGACGAAGGGTTCGTCGGCGTAGCGCTTCTCGAACAACGCCTGGAGGTCGACCGAGCGATCCGCGACATGGGCATAAAGGGTTGCATGGATACCGCGGATCATTGGCGTCAGGTGCGGTACGAACGTCAGCCCGACCTCGCCGCCGGAGGCCCGACGCAGGCCCTGGCTGATTTCCGGGAGATGCCGATGCCCTTTGACCGCGTAGGCCATCATGCTTTCGCCCGCCTCGCAAAACAGCGAGCCAACCTTGGCACCCCGACCGGCGCCGCTGACCCCGGACTTGCAATCGGCGATCAGCCGCGAGGCGTCGGCCAGGCCGGCCTCCAGCAGCGGGATCAGGCCCAGCTGGGTCGCGGTCGGGTAGCAGCCCGGCACGGCGATCAGGCGGGCTTGGCGGATCTTCTCGCGGTTCACTTCCGGCAGGCCGTAGACAGCCTCGTCGAGCAGCGCCGGAGCGCCATGCGGCTGGCCGTACCAGCGCGCCCACTCCTCGGCGTCCGCCAGGCGGAAGTCAGCGGACAGATCGATGACCCGGGTCCCGGCGTCCAGCAGTTCGCCAGCCAGCGCGTGCGCCACGCCGTGCGGCGTGGCGAAGAACACCACGTCGCAGGCGCCGAGGCGCTGCGCGTCCGGCACGCTGAACTGCAGGTCGTCATAATGACCTCGCAGGTTCGGGTACATGTCGGCGACCTTCACCCCCGCCTCGGAACGCGAAGTGATCACTTCCACCCGGGCCTGCGGATGCTGCGCCAGCAGGCGCAGCAGTTCCACGCCCGTATAACCCGTACCGCCAACGATGCCGACCTTGATCATCTGTCCATCACTCCGCGCGCTGAGGCAAGCTAGCCAAAAGAGGCCAATGATAAGAGCCGAGCGCCGGCATGAACAGCGCTGGGCGTCCGGCTTTGCGACCGGTTCGGCCCTTCGGTCGGCAGTCTAGCCCCCGGGGTCGTCGGGCAGAAATTGCTGCGAGGCCCTATCCGAATGTTCCTACCTGTTATGCGGCCATATCTGCCGGCAAATCAGACAGCGGCAAGCCGCCAGGGTGACGCGTTCCAGCCATCCCTCTACTATCGGGGCACCGTGATCAAGAGGATGTCCTGATGTACCTGTGGCTCAAAGCCTTCCATATCATCGCCGTGGTCTGCTGGTTCGCCGGCCTGTTCTACCTGCCGCGCCTGTTCGTCTACCACGCCATGAGCGAGGACCAGACCAGCCGGGAACGCTTCTGCGTCATGGAGCGCAAGCTCTACCGAGGGATCATGATGCCCTCGATGCTCGCCACCCTGGTCCTTGGCCTCTGGATGCTCTATCTCACCCCCGGCTGGCTGAGCCAAGGCTGGCTGCACGCCAAGCTGACCCTGGTGGTCCTGCTGATCGGCTACCACCACACCTGCGGCGCCATGCTCAAGCGCTTCGCCCGCGGCGAGCCGGGGCGCAGCCATGTGTTCTACCGCTGGTTCAACGAAGTGCCTGTACTGTTCCTGCTGCTGATCGTCCTACTGGTGGTGCTCAAACCTTTCTGACCCAGGAGTCTTGTCCATGTCCTTGCCCGCCCTGCTCGACCAACGCCTGCGACTGCCGATGGTGGCCGCGCCGATGTTCCTGGTATCCAACCCGCAGTTAGTGCTGGCCTGCTGCCGCAGCGGCATCGTCGGCAGCTTCCCGGCGCTCAACCAGCGCGAGAGCAGCGGCTTCGAGGGATGGCTGGAGGAAATCGGGGCCGGCCTGCAGGCGCTGGACAATCCCGCGCCCTATGCGGTGAACCTGATCGTCCACAACACCAATCCGCGGTTGCAGGCCGACCTGCGGATCTGCGTCGAGCACCGCGTACCGATCGTCATCACCAGCCTCGGCGCAGTGCGCGAAGTGGTAGACGCTGTGCATAGCTACGGCGGCCTGGTGTTCCACGACGTCACCACCCGCCGCCACGCCGAAAAAGCCGCCGAGGCCGGGGTCGACGGCCTGATCGCGGTGGCGGCCGGCGCGGGCGGGCACGCCGGGACCTGGAGCCCTTTCGCGCTGGTCGCGGAAATCCGCCAGTTCTTCGACAAGACCCTGCTGTTGGCCGGCTGCATCAACCACGGCCACGAGATTCTCGCCGCACAGATGCTCGGCGCCGACCTGGCCTATCTCGGCACTCGCTTCATCGCCACCCGCGAGAGCAATGCTTCCGACGCCTACAAGCAGATGATCCTAGAGGCACGCGCCGCCGACATCGTGCACACCCCGGCGGTGTCCGGCGTACCGGCCAGCTTCATGCGGCAAAGCCTGGAGGCCGCCGGCTACGATCTGAAGCGCCTGACCGACAAGGCAGACATGAACTACGGCGAGAAACTCAAGCCGGTGAACGACGAGGCCAAGGCCTGGAAGACCGTGTGGTCCGCCGGCCAGGGCGCGGGCAACATAGACGACTTGCCCGGCGTCGACGAGTTGGTCGCCCGCCTCGACCGGGAATATCGCGCCGCCCTGCGGAACATGGATCGCCTGGCCAACCGCTGGCCGCGCTGAAACCGCCGGGTCACGGCGCCCCGGCTTGTGCGGGAGTTCTCATCTCGCGCTTGTGGGCGCCAAGGCCGCCGATTAGGCTGTCGGCTGCATTTCTCTCACCCCAGCTGACAAGGATGCCTGCATGACCGACCAACGCTTCAAGATCGTCTTCTCCGGCGAGCTGATGCCCGACGCATCGCTCGAAACCGTGAAGGACAATCTCGCCCGCCTGTTCAAGAGCGAACCGGGCAAGATCGACGCCCTCTTCGGCGGTCGCCCGGTGGTGCTGAAACGCGAACTTCCAGAGGCCGAGGCGGAGCGTTACCTGACCGCCTTGCGCCAGGCCGGCGCCAATGCCTACAAGGAAGTCGACCTGGCGGCCAGCCTGAGCCTGGTGGAAACGCCCGATCACAACCCCCAGGTCGCGGAGGACACCCCAGCGCAAGACCTGCCTCCCATGACCTGCCCGAAATGCGGCCATGAACAGCCCAGCGGAGCGGAATGTTCGGCCTGCGGCGTCATCATCGAGAAGTACCTGGCACGCCAGGCGCAGCTCGGCGAAAACGCCGCGCCTGCGACCACCGCGGCTGCGGGCGCGTCTCCCTACACACCGCCCAGCGCCCAGGTCGGCGACGCCCTCCCCGAGTTCGGCGAGCTGAACGTGTTCACCACCAACGGCCGGATCGGACGCCTGCGCTATCTCGGCTGGTCGATGGCGATGACGCTGTGCTTCCTGGTCATCATGGGCCTGGGCTTCCTGCTCGGCGAAACCGTCGGCGTGGCCGTCACCGCCCTGGCCTCGATCGCCTTCATCGTCATCGCCGTGATGATCGGCGTGCAGCGCCTGCATGACCTCGGCTGGTCGGGCTGGCTCTGGCTGCTCAACTTCGTCCCCTTCGTCGGCAGCGTGTTCGGCATCCTGATGCTGGTCCTGCCCGGCAGCACCGGCGCCAACCGCTACGGTCCGCCGCCGCCGGCGAACAGCACCGGGGTGAAAGTCCTGGCCAGTCTGATCATCCTGCTGCCGATAGTCGGTATCATCGCCGCCATCGCCCTGCCGTCCTACCAGGGTTACCTGGAGCGAGCGAACTATGACGGCGGCGCCAGCGCTCCAGCCGACCCGTACACCACCGACGAGCAGGCCGCCGCAGCGGCGGCCGAAGCCGATGAAGCCGCCACGGCGGCGGCAGAGGCCATGGAAGACGACGACCAACAGTAGCCACGCAACCCCTCGCGACGGGCGGGGTCCAATTCCCCGTCCGTTTCGGAGAAGTCTCGAATGCCCCGTTATGCCCTGATCACCGGCGCTTCCAGCGGTATCGGCCTGGCCCTAGCCGAAGCCCTGGCCCGGCGCGGTCGCGCTCTGATCCTGGTGGCGCGCCAGCGCGACGCGCTGGAGAGCATCGCCTATGAGCTGGCGCAGCGTTTCGGCGTGGAAGTGCTGTTCCGCACCTGCGATCTTTCCGAGCCGCTGCAACTGTCAGGGTTGTTGCACGAACTGGAACAGGGCGAACGACAGATCGACCTGCTGGTTAACAATGCCGGGATCGGTACCTCCGGCCCCTTCATCGACCAGGAATGGGCGCGGGAACAGGAACTGATCGAACTCAACATCCTGGCCCTGGCCCGCCTTTGCCACTCCCTCGGCGCCCGCATGGTGGCACAGGGCGGTGGCCAGATACTCAATATCGCCTCGGTGGCCGCCTTCCAGCCCGGCGCCTGGATGAGCAACTACTACGCCAGCAAGGCCTACGTCCTGCACTTCTCGGAAGGCTTGCGGGAAGAACTGAAAGAGCGCGGCGTCAAGGTCTCGGTGCTGTGCCCTGGGCCAACCCGCACGGCATTCTTCCGGGAAGCCGGGATGCGGCTCGGCAGGCTCGACCGGAGCAAGCTGATGATGACCCCGGAGGAAGTCGCGCTGCTGGCCCTGCGCGGGCTGGACAAGAACCGCGCCCTGATCGTCCCCGGTTGGCGCAATCGCCTGCTGGCGCTGAGCCCACGCCTGGCGCCACGCTGGCTGGTGCGCCGACTCGCCGCGCGGATCAACGCCTCGGCGGTACCCTCCGCCCCACGGGGTTGACCGGCCTCTCCTCGCAGGGCGGCAAGGTTCGCCGTTGGCTCAGTCTGCCGGTACCGCCCGCCCCTTGGCCCAGGTCCGCAGCGCGGCGAGCTTTTCCGCCATCAGCACCGACAGCGGCGAGGTTCGCGCCAGCTCCCTGAGCAACAGATCCTGATCCACCGCCTGCTGTCGCGCCTGCCCGGCGTACAGTGCCGCCACCACCGCCTGCTCGATCTCCGCACCGCTGAAACCCTCGCTGGCAGCCGCCAGCAGATGGAGGTCGAACTGTGCCGGCTCCAGTTCGCGGCGTTGCAGGTGGATGCGGAAGATCTCGGCGCGAACCTCCGGCGTCGGCAGGTCGACGAAGAACAATTCGTCGAAGCGTCCCTTGCGGATCAGTTCGGGCGGCAGGCGGTCGATAGCGTTCGCGGTGGCGACCATGAAGACCGGCGCCTCGCGCTCGGCCATCCAGGTCAGCAGGGTACCCAGCACGCGCTGACTGACGCCGTTGTCCTGGTCGCCACCAGAAATGCCCTTCTCCACTTCATCCATCCACAGCACGCAGGGCGCCATCTGTTCGGCCAGGCGCAGCGCCTCGCGCAGGTTGCGCTCGGTTTCGCCGAAGTACTTGTTGTAGAGACAGGCGAAATCCAGACGCAGCAACGGCAAGCCCCAGAGGCCGGCCACCGCCTTGGCCGCCAGGCTCTTGCCGGCGCCCTGTACGCCGACCAGCATCATGCCCTTCGGCTGGTTGCCAGGCTTGCCGGCGAGGAACGCCGACTGACGCTCGCCGAGCCAGCGCTTGAGCGCGGCAAGCCCGCCGACCTCGGCGAAGCGCGCGGTGTCGTACTCGAAGCTCAGCACGCCCTCCAGGTCGAGTAGCTGGAACTTGGTGCGGTTCAGCTCGGGCAGGTCCTCCTGGGTGATCGCCCCATCGTTGCAGATCACGTTGCGCGCCAGCAGCCGCGCCTCGGCATGGCTGAGCCCACGCAGGTTCTTCACCACCTGCTGCAGGGTGCGGTTGTCGGTGCGCACGCGGGCACCACGGTTGCGCTCGCTCCAGTGCGTCGCTTCCTCGCGGACGATGCCGAGCAGTTCGTCCTCGCTGGGCAGGGACAGCGAGAACCGCGCGGCGAAGCGCTGCACTTCGGCCGGCAGCTTCAGCGCATGGGACACCAGCACCACGGTCGGTCGATGATTGCCTTCGGCCATGGCGATTTCCTTGAGCAGGCGCACCAGGGTCGGGCTGTCGCCAAGGAAAGGATGCAGGTCGCAGAGCACGTAGAGATTCGCCTGCTGATCGTGCTTGATCAAGCGCAACGCCGCGACCGGGTCGCGGCTCTCCTCCCCGCCCAGCGGCTCGCCGCCGAAGCCCAGGCGCTGCACGCCCTCGGTCACCGACCAGGCATACAGGCCAAGGCCGCGCCTGACCGCCAGGCCGGTGAGGGTTTCCATCACCTTCGGCTCGTCCCAGGACTCGATCAGGATCAGCTTGACCCGGGAATCCAGGACCAGGCCGAGGTCGTGTATGTCGTTCTTCACTGCGGCTCCTTCACGCTTGGGCGGTCGCGACGGGCACCGCTACACTCGGGAAAGCACCCGAGGCCGGAGGAATCGCCCATGGACTGTCTGTTCTGCAAGATCGTGGCGGGGGAAGTTCCCGCGCGCAAGTTCTACGAAGACGAGGAAGTTGTCGCGTTTCACGATATCGGCCCGCAGGCGCCGGTGCACTTCCTGGTCATCCCGAAAAGGCACATTCCCACCCTCGAGCACCTGACCGAGGCCGACCGGCCGCTGGCAGGCCATATCCTCTTCACCGCCCAGCGCCTGGCCCGGGAGCAGGGCTGCGAGGAAGGCTTCCGTGTGGTGATGAACTGCAACGACCTTGGCGGGCAGACCGTGCACCACATCCACATGCACGTGCTGGGTCAACGCCAGATGCACTGGCCGCCGGGTTGAATCCCTGCTGGCGCTGCGACATCGCAGCCCGTCCGCAACATCCTGCTATCAGCGCACTTCCGGTAAACTGGTGCGATCTTTCGTTTCCGGAGGTGCGCCATGTCCGCCGACCGCCACTATTCGCCCATCGACCGTTTCCTGCTGCAGGCCGACTCCGCCCTGCGCACCCTGCTGCCGTTCAGCGGCCAGCCGGCGCGACCGTCGCCGGCCATCGTGGAACCCGATGGCGAACTGAGCGAGGAAGACACCCGCCATATCGCCGGCCTGATGCGCATCAACCACACCGGCGAGGTCTGCGCCCAGGCGCTGTACCAGGGCCAGTCGCTGACCGCCAAGCTGCCCGAGGTCCGCGAGGCGATGGAGGAAGCCGCCGAGGAGGAGATCGACCACCTGGCCTGGTGCGAGCAACGCATCCGCCAGTTGGGCAGCCGTCCCAGCGTCCTCAATCCGATCTTCTACGGCCTGTCCTTCGGCGTCGGTGCCGCCGCCGGGCTGGTCAGCGACCGGGTCAGCCTGGGCTTCGTCGCCGCCACCGAAGACCAGGTGTGCAAGCATCTGGACGAACACCTGGCGCAGATTCCCCAGGAGGATCGGAAATCCCGTGCCATCCTCGAGCAGATGCGTATCGACGAGGAACAGCATTCGAGCAACGCCCTGGCCGCCGGCGGCCTGCGCTTCCCGGCACCGGTGAAGCTGGGCATGAGCCTGCTGGCGAAGGTGATGACCAAGAGCACCTACCGCATCTGAATCGCACGCATGAAAAAGCCCGCTCGAAGCGGGCTTTTTCTTTCTCGTGTGCGATCAGCGCGGCATGTTGCGCGCGTAGAAGATCTCCAGCATTTCGTGCTTGAGCCGTTCCGTGACCTGCTCACGCTGTTCCGCCGAGAGCGTCCGGGTAGCGTCGCCGAACAGGTAGTTCTCCAGTTCGAAGTCCTTGAGCAGCATCTTGGTGTGGAACAGGTTCTCCTGGTACACGTTCACGTCGGTCATCTGGTAGGCCTCGCGCGTGTCGTCGGAGAGATAGTTCTGGATCGAGTTGATCTCGTGGTCGATGAAATGCTTGCGCCCCTCGATGTCGCGGGTGAAGCCGCGGACCCGATAGTCGACCGTGACGATGTCCGAGTCGAACTGGTGGATCAGGTAGTTCAGGGCCTTCAGCGGGGAGATCACTCCGCAGGTGGAAACGTCGATGTCCACGCGGAAGGTCGCGATGCCGTCCACCGGATGGATTTCCGGGTAGGTATGCACGGTGATGTGGCTCTTGTCCAGGTGCGCCAGGATGGTGTCCGGCAGCGGGCCCGGGGACTCTTCGATCTGGCTGTCGGTCGGAGTGACCGGCTGCTCGGAGATCAGGATGGTCACGCTGGCGCCCTGGGGGTCGTAGTCCTGACGCGCGATGTTCAGGATATTGGCGCCGATGATGTCGACAACATCGGTAAGAATCTGCGTCAGACGCTCCGCGTCATACTCTTCGTCGATGTACTGCACGTAGGCCTGGAGGTCTTCGGGCGTCTCGGCGTAGCAGATGTCGTAGATGTTGAAGCTCAAGGTCTTCGTCAGGTTGTTGAACCCGTGGAGCTTGAGTTTGCTTTTCACCGTGGGGAACTCTCTCGGTTGCTTGCGGCTCTGCCGCAGGGTTGGGGCATGCCCGTCAGATGCGAACGACGCACCTGCGTAGGACGGTTAACACCTCTTCGCGATGGCGATTGTGGTTTGTTGAGTTGCACGGGCGCCGGCTGGCGCCATTGGTCACCCGACCGGGATGGCTCGGGAAACGTCTATCAGAGCGGAAGAATCTTCCGAACTGAACGGCCGCCCGACGGAATCGCGCGGCACGAAAAAAGGGGCGCATTATGCAGAGCCAATCAAGCCTCCGCCAGAGTTTGCGCCCCTTTTATGATGACCGGATGTCGTCTCAGCCGAGTTCGACGATCTCGTAGTCGTGGGTGATCTCCACCCCGCCGCGACCGAGCATGATCGACGCCGAGCAGTATTTCTCCGCCGACAGCTCCACCGCGCGCTTGACCTGGGCCTCCTTGAGACCGCGGCCCTTGACCACGAAGTGCACGTGGATCTTCGTGAACACCTTGGGCTCCTCGTCGGCCCTTTCGGCCTCGAGGAAGGCTTCGCAGCTCTCCACCGGCTGGCGCGCCTTCTTCAGGATGCTGACCACATCGAAGTTGGTGCAGCCGCCGAGGCCGATCAGGACCATCTCCATAGGGCGCACCCCGAGGTTGCGTCCGCCATGGTCCGGCGGACCGTCCATGACCACCACGTGGCCGCTACCGGACTCGCCGAGGAACATCGCCTCGCCCGCCCACTGGATACGCGCTTTCATCGTTCAGACTCCCGCCGGCAAAGGGCGCCAGCTTAGCACAGGGCCCAAGGACAGTACGGGATCACAGTCCTGATAGCTGCGTCGCAAAATCACATCGACCTTCATGGTCCGTCTGTTAAGCTGGACGCGGTTTACTGGCACACTTCCTGATCTGCCCGGTTGGGGGGAGCTCTCCGCTGAGCTCCCGGGCCCTGGCAGGTCTCTCCATAAGAACTCAAAAAAACATCGCCTTGTACGTCAGGCATATTCTTTATTCTTTCGGGACTCGGGCATGGTAGCTATTACCCACACACCCAAACTCAAACACCTAGACAAGCTGCTCGCACACTGTCACCGCCGCCGCTACACCGCAAAGAGCACCATCATCTATGCCGGCGATCGCTGCGAAACGCTGTTCTTCATCATCAAGGGTTCGGTCACCATCCTCATCGAGGACGACGACGGCCGCGAAATGATCATCGGCTACCTCAACAGCGGTGATTTCTTCGGCGAGCTGGGATTGTTCGAAAAGGAAGGCAGCGAACAGGAACGCAGCGCCTGGGTTCGCGCCAAGGTGGAATGCGAAGTCGCCGAGATCAGCTATGCGAAGTTCCGCGAACTGTCGCAGCAGGACTCGGAGATCCTCTACACCCTCGGCAGCCAGATGGCCGACCGCCTGCGCAAGACCACCCGCAAGGTGGGCGACCTGGCCTTCCTCGACGTCACCGGACGCGTCGCCCGCACCTTGCTGGACCTGTGCCAACAACCGGACGCCATGACCCACCCGGACGGCATGCAGATCAAGATCACCCGCCAGGAGATCGGCCGGATCGTCGGCTGCTCGCGGGAAATGGTCGGACGCGTGCTGAAGAGCCTGGAGGAGCAGGGCCTGGTGCATGTGAAAGGAAAGACCATGGTGGTCTTCGGCACCCGCTGAACAGCACCCATGAAAAAGGCCGGTCGCAACCGGCCTTTTTCATGGGATTCGACAGCGCGGATCAGTCAGGATCGGCGCCCAGCACCACGCCGCCACGCTCCTGGAAGAACAGGCGCTTCAACTCCAGGCCAGGATCGTCGGCCCGCATGAACGCCTCGCCAACCAGGAAGGCATAGACCTCGCTGACTTCCATCAGCTCCACGTCGGCCCGGTTGAGAATACCGCTCTCGGTGACCACCAGGCGGTCGCGGGGAATTTCCGGCAACAGGTCGAGGGTGGTTTCCAGGCTCACCTCGAAGGTGTGCAGGTTGCGGTTGTTGATGCCCACCAACGGCGTGTCCAGGGTCTTCAGCGCACGTTCCAGCTCGGTGCCGTCATGCACTTCGACCAGTACGTCGAGACCGACCGACTTGGCAGTCGCCGCCAGTTCGGCCATCAGCACGTCGTCCAGCGCCGAGACGATCAGCAGGATGCAGTCGGCACCGATCGCCCGCGCCTCGACGATCTGGTACGGATCGATCATGAAGTCCTTGCGGATCACCGGCAGCGCACAGGCGGCCCGCGCTTCCTTCAGATAGGCATCGGCGCCCTGGAAGAAGTCCACGTCGGTGAGCACCGACAGGCACGCCGCGCCACCCGCCTCGTAGCTGCGGGCTATCTCCGCCGGGACGAAGTGTTCGCGCAGCACGCCCTTGCTCGGCGATGCCTTCTTGATCTCGGCGATCACTGCCGGCTCCTTGCGCTTGGCCCGCTCCAGCAGAGCATTGGCGAAGCCGCGCGGCGCATCGGCGCTACGCGCCAGCCGCTCGACCTCGGCCAGGTTGACGCGCGCACGGCGCTCGGCGACCTCCTCGGCCTTGCGGGCGAGGATCTTCTGCAGAACCGTCGGCACACTCACTGTGCGTTCTCCTCTCTGTAAACGGCGGTGAAGGCCACCAGTTCGTCCATCTTCTCCCGTGCCAGCCCGGTGTGCAGGGCATCGTGGGCCAGTTGAATGCCCTCGTGCAGGCTGGTCGCCAGATCGGCAGCGTACAGTGCCGGGCCGGCATTCATCACGATCAGCTCGGCGGCCTTCTGCCCAGCCTCGGTCTTGCGCCGCCCCAAAGCGTCGCGGATCAGTTCCAGCGAGGCCTGCGGACTGTCGACCTCCAGCCCCATCAGGGTCTGGCTCTTGATCCCGAAGTCCTCGGGACGCACTTCGTACTCGCGTACCTCGCCGTCCTTCAACTCGGCAATGTGGGTCGCCGCGGCCAGACTGAACTCGTCCAGCCCGTCGCGCGAATGCACCACCAGCACATGCTCGCTGCCGAGACGCTTGAGCACTTCAGCCAGCGGCTTGCACAGTTCCTGGGTGAACACCCCGACCACCTGGTGCCTGACTCCCGCCGGGTTGGTCAGTGGGCCAAGCATGTTGAACAGAGTCCGCAAGCCCAGCTCGCGGCGCGGACCGGCGGCGTACTTCATCGCCTTGTGGTGGACCTGGGCGAACATGAACCCGACGCCGACGGTGTCGATGCAACGCGCCACCTGTTCGGAGGTCAGTTCCAGGTAGATGCCGGCGGCTTCCAGCAAGTCGGCGCTGCCGCTCTTGCCGGAGACCGCGCGGTTACCGTGTTTGGCGACCTTGCCGCCAGCGGCGGCGACCACGAAGGACGCCGCCGAGGATACGTTGAAGATGTTCGCGCCATCGCCGCCGGTGCCGACCACGTCGACCACATGCTTCAGCGTAGGCAACTGCACGCCGTCGGCCAGTTCGCGCATCACCGCCACCGCGCCGACGATCTCGTCGATGGTTTCGCTCTTCATCCGCATGCCCATCAGGAAGGCGCCGATCTGCGCGTCGGTGCACTGCCCGGTCATGATCTGGCGCATGACCGCCTGCATTTCCTCGGTGGTCAGGTCGAGCTGGTTGACGATGCGATTGAGGGCTCCCTTGATATCCATCTCAGTTGCCCTCCCCACGCACGCCGCCCTGCTGGCGGAGGAAGTTGGCCAGCAACTCGTGGCCCTGCTCGGTGAGGATGGACTCGGGATGGAACTGCACGCCCTCGACATTCAGGGTCTTGTGGCGTACTCCCATGATCTCGTCGAGCGATCCGTCGGCATGTTGGGTCCAGGCGGTGACCTCCAGGCACTCCGGCAGGCTCTCTCGCTGCACCACCAGCGAGTGGTAGCGCGTCACCGTCAGGGGATTGGCCAGGCCGGCGAACACGCCGAGGTCCTTGTGGTGGATCGGGCTGGTCTTGCCGTGCATCACCTGCCGCGCCCGCACCACTTCGCCGCCGAAGGCCTGGCCGATGCTCTGATGGCCAAGGCAGACACCGAGCAGCGGCAGCTTGCCGGCGAAGCGCTCGATAACGGCCAGCGAGACGCCGGCCTCGTTGGGGGTGCAGGGACCGGGGGAAAGGACGATGCGCTCGGGCGCCAGGGCCTCGATCTGTTCCACGCTCAGTTCGTCGTTGCGCACCACCTTGACCTCGGCCTTGAGTTCGCCGAAGTACTGCACCAGGTTGTAGGTGAAGGAGTCGTAGTTATCGATCATCAGCAGCATGCTGGCTGTAACCTCTTGATTTCATTCTTATGCGAATCGCATCACCCGGCTTTCGCCACACCCGTTTCCCGGCGTGCTCGCGGAGGAAGGGGGAGTGGATCGTTGGCATTATGCCTATGGAAAACGGGGGACGCAGGGAGACGGACCGGCCAGGCCGGCGAAGAAGAAGTCAGGCGCGCCAGCGCCAACGGGCGAATGCCTTGATGAGGGAGGTGATGATGCTGCTGAGGTGGATCACGATAGCGGTCTCACGGAGCCATGTTGGGGAACATAGCCCAGTGGGGAGGATGGGTGCAACAGCGGGATGTCGGGAAGAGCGCCGGCCGGAGCGGCCGGCGCAGGGGATGCTACTGTCAAGACAGGCTTCGGGGTGGCGCTGAAGCCTGCTTACATGGCGGGCGGGTTCAAGGAAGTGGATATCGCCCCTTGATCTCTTCTACCTTGGCGATCCAGTCAGAGTAGTCCGGCTCGGTGCCGGCCTTGATAGCGTCAAACTCGGCCTCGGTCTTGAGCGGGTCACTCTCCAGGCGGTAGGCATTTGCCCGCGCCGCGGCTGCGGCATCGTACTCAGCCTGCAAGCGTTCGGCGGCCTGCTGCTCGGGGGTTCTCAGTTGGCTCCAGTCAATGTTCATTTCGGTAGCTCCACAGGTCCGTCAACTTCCACCAAAATTGGTTCAATCTCGGCGCGATAAGCAGTCAGAATGTCTGCTGTCACTTGGTGGATGTAGCGTACGAGAAGAAAGTTGCTTCGAACCTCCACCTCTTGCAGGGGGGTTATGTTGATGTATGCCTCCGGAGGCAAGTACCCACCCACTGCAAGTGGAGAAAAATCGAACTCTACGCCGTCGATAGTCAACCGCAATCCGTTTACAGAAACCGAGCTTACCCGTTCTTGGCCAGGCAATCCGACTTGCAGGTCGGGTTTTAGCAAGAACTTCATTAGCGCCATCTCCCTACCGCGTTGACAGAACAGTCGATGAAGTTCCCAGAAGCCCAGCCACTCGATACGTAAGTAGGGCGCATGACTCGTACGTTGCACGCGCTAACAGTAGTAGCAGCGACCAATACCGGACCGAGTTGCTGGAACTGCAATGGATTGATATCCGACTGCTGACCTTGAATTAAAGTAGCGGTGACATTCGGGGGTTCGAAAAAGCTCATGGGGAACGTGTACTGGCGGGTCAAGATGTCTACCGCGCTGAATTCCAGACGGAGCTTCGCGTAGATAATCTGAGTGCCGTCGGCGAAACGCAGACTGGTGCCCACGTTGATAGCCGTGGTCCCGTTCTGCTGCATGACCGCACCGTTCGGAACATTCGACCCGTCAACAGATACCGTACCTACAAGCTGCTTATCCGAGAGTAGCCGCACCCATGCGCTCCAGTTGCCGGAGAGCTTCCGGCGGAAGTACATGAGGTCAGAGGTTCGCGGAATGAGCATCTGCACGGCGGTGCTCACATCGTACGGATGGTGGTAGAGCATGGATCCGATAGGGTTGATACCGTCGACCCCCGGCGGCAAGTTCGCCCAAGGCGACGCTCCGATACCGTAGAACCCGCATTCGTTCGGGACATTATTGGCGTCGCTGACAGCCCGCAGATTGGACATCGACTTCGGCATGCCACCAATAAAGCTCAGGGCATTCTCAGCAGTCGCTGCGGCGTTGAGTCCCCGCCCCACCGCCGTCATTCCCATGTCCGCCTGCGCTTGCGTGCCGGTATTGGACAGGGCCCACGGCTTTATGCCCGCAAGGGTCGCCCCCCAGTCCATCGCGATCTGGTTGAAACGATCTGATAGGTCCTTGTCGTAGCCCAGGATCGGCGCCACTGCATAGGGCTGGCCGCTGGCCGTGCTGCCCTGGTAGTTGGGTTTGATCGAGATGACCGTCGAACTGGCGACGTTTGTGACCTCGTACCAACAACCATCGGGGCCACGAAATGCATCGCCGACCCGGGCATTGGACGAGAACTGTGTGCCAGTACCGGTAACGGTCGGGCTATTTGCGGTCACCGCTACGGTGCCAGCGGAGTACCAAGACATTGGGAATATCCTCTTCGAAGGGAATGTAAAATTTAGAACCGCTACAAGCCAGTTACGTCAGCTACGGTCAATAGAGGACGACCACCCTGGTAATACCGTCCGGGAGCATTGCCCAGTTCCAGGCCATCAGAGGCGAAGAAGAACGCCACCTTCAGTATGTTGCCGTCAATAGAAACCATCTCTTCCAGAAGAGATGAGTGTGGGGAACCACCAGCAGGATATTCCTGTACATCGAGCCCCATACGTAGACTCGCGGTATTAACTGCATAAGTCCGCCCAGGAGGAAGAGTCCAAGTAGTTGTCGGCAGTTGCGCACTACCGTTACTATTTACAATAGCCGGAGGGCTGTACATGCCTGCAATACGTAGAGGTATCTGGTTCGTGTTGAAGGTTATATTGCCTGCTGTGTCGAAAGTTTGCAGGCCAAAATTACCACCAACCTGCATGCGGTCAAAGATGTAAACCATCAACTTACGAGTCATGCTCGGAATCCAGGCACAGTAGTATTGGAACCTCCACAAACCAGTCAAATACTCTACACGAGAATAGGCAAACTCTTTCGTGTACGGGTCGTTGTCCGAACGGTGCACGAAGAGCATCGGAGCTACCGGGGAAAACACATCCACAGTGAAGGTCAGAAAGCCAGTATGAGGATTGGCTACACCTAGAACCTCATGCTTTTCCCTGAAGCCATAAGACATCAGGTTAGCATCGAACTGGATGTTTCCGTTTTCATTGAAGCACTGGAACATATCAGTAAATCCCGTAGACGATCTTACAAGGCCAGCGAGTACCACCGCCTGTACCTGCGTAGAAGTCGTAGAAAACCCACTTCAGAGTTCCTCCACTAATTTCCACCATGGGATAGTTTGGGAAAGACCAATAGCCTGGGGGTGTGTAAGCAGACGGAAGTACAACAGCGAAAGGCTGACCACTTTCGAACATACTGACAGTCACCTGCCCGTTGTTTGTTCCCGTACTTTCGACGATGCCTAAGAGCTTAGCATAGGGAATATTGGTATCAACCATTACCCCCCCTGCACCATTAAACACTTGAAGACCAGCAAACATTTGGCAAGACCTCACTCAAAACCAAATTCCAAGTCTAATTCTAAGAACACTATCACCGTCATAAACCTGAACCAGCTGGTTAGTTATAGTAATTCGCCCCTGCCCAGGGACAGTTCCATTAATTTCAAACTGCCCTGACTTCGTCAGCCTCCAACCAGTCTGACCCGCAACATAGTTGTCTGACTGAATTGAACTACCAATTTTGGCATTAGTGATTGACCCATCCTGAATCATCGCGTTGTTGATGAACATCTGGCCACCAACGATCGAAACCGGCGCCACGGTCTGCCCGCTGGAACTGTTGAACCAGAGGAACCGATCAGCCTGGAACGCCATGGTCGTCACACTCGTACCGCTGTCGAAGCCCAGTTGCCAGCCAGCGGCATACTTCTGCCCGTTGGCATGCGCCTGGAGCTTCACGCTGTAGAGCGCCTTGACGTTGCCATCCAGCGAGGTAACCGCTTGAGATGTGGTCTGGATGTTCGCCTCGTTGGTCTCGGTGCGCGCACTGACGGTATCCACCCGCTGCCCCAGGGCGCTGTCCGCGTTGGCGCGGACGGTCTGTTCGGTGCTGATGGCCGAGGCGTTGCTCGCGACCTGGCCGGATAGCTGATCCAGGCGTTGGACGGTTACGGCATTGTTCGACGCAACGACCGACTCGACGGTGGCGATCCTGCCCTCCGCCGTCCCGGTCCGCGCCTCAAGCAAGCTCGTCCGCTTCGCCTGCGCTTCGTCCTCGTTCGCCCGCACGGTGACTTCGGTGGCAGCTCGGGCAATGGTGTCCCAGCCCTTCAGCGCATCCGCCTTCTCTCCGGTCGCCGGTTCCCCGCGGGCGGCAGCTTGCAGCACATCCAGATTCGATGCCGCTGCTTCGATCCTGCCGTCGAGTTCGCTGATTTCAGCGGTATGGCTCGCCACCTGCTGTGCCAGCCCGTTGGCGGTTTCCAGCGACTGGCCGATATCGGACCAGTAGGCCGCGTTCGGCGGCGCCGTCTTCGCCGGCACAGCCTTCAGTGCCTGGTACAACCGCTGCCCCTGTCGCACCATGTCGTTCTTCGCGTAGACCTTGGCCGGGTCGTACAGCAGAACGTCGGCGAGGTCGCCGACCTGCTTCTGCAAGCCCCCGATATCCACCTGCATCCGTTCGATATCGGAGAAGAACTGCTGGCCCAGCGCCGACTCGACGTACTCCTGGGTGATCAACTGGTTGTATTCGCTGGCGTCGCTGGAGCTGGTGCCGGTGACCCAGTTCGACCAGGCGCCGACGTTGCCGCTACGGTCGATCAAGCGACCGCGGAACGCCAGCCGTTCGCCGGCCGGTATCGGCGATACCAGGTGGGTATTGCCTGGGTAGGCGAACAGGCCCAGCGCCCGTGCGGTCTCCTCGCTGCCGCCGGGCGTGGCGGACTGCTGGATCTCGGTGTAAGCGGTGTCCGCCGCGCCGCTGGCCGGAAACCCCCACTCCAGGCCGATGCGCCAGGGGCCGGCCACGCAGCGTAGGTAGGCCAGCGCCGGCGGCGGTGTGGTCTTGCCCTCGAGAGCGGTTTCCACACTGCTGGCGTAGACCGAACCGACCTCCATCACGTTCAAGGCGCGTACCCGCACCAGGTAGCGACCGGCATAGATGCCCGGCACGTCGAAACCGAGCGCCGAGGTTCGCGGCACCCGCACCCAGTTGCCCGAGTCCTTGCGCCATTCGGCCTCGTAGGCCACCGCGTTCGGCGCGGCATCCCAGGAGGCCGACAGGCTGGTCACCGCCAACCCCTGGTCGACCTTGGTGAAAGCCTTGATCCGCACGTTCTGCGGCGGCGCCTGCACGCCCGGCGGAATGCTGGTGACCGGCGGCAGCTCGATGCGCGCACCGTTGTCGATGGCGTCGAACTTGCTCGCGTTGTGTTGCAGCGCGGTGATCTCGAAAAGATTGTCCTCCGGCCGGGTGATGCTCATGATGCGGAAGCGCTGGGTGGTCAGGCTGTTGCTCTGCAGCGCCCACTGCCCCTGGGGCCGAGGCGTCTCCGAATAGGCGGCGGTCACGCTCAGCACGCGGCCTACCACCGACTGGACGCTGCGCGCCTCGGCCTTGCCGTTCGGCAGGTTGACCAGCAGGCGATCGCCGGGTCGGGCCTCGACGTCGCGGTCGAGGGTCAGCGCGCGGCCATCCACCGCGCTCAGGCGTCCGCCGATCTGCTTGCCGGACTTGACCGGGTCGGCTACGGCGATGATCTTCCCCGGCGCCAGCCCACGGCCATCCATGCCGGTGCGGAAGGTCACCGCGTCCTGCTCCAGCTCCTCGGTCAGCAGCGCCCACTGGCCACGCCGCTGCGCCTCGCCCTCGGAGGTGCAGCCGATCGCGGTGATCTCCAACTGGCTGATGCCGTAGCGGCGCTGCGCGCGGTCATTGTTCACCGCTACCGGTTGGCTCTGGTAACCGTTGCCCGGATTGTCGTAGTTGACCAGGGCCAGGGTGTGGCGATCGCGCTGGCGGCTGCTGCTGTAGTTGAAGTGGCTGCCGTCGTCGCCACGCACGGTGTTCGACGGCGAGAAGGTGTAGGCCTCGTCCTCCGGCATGTCGGACACCGCCACCATTTCCGCGCCGGACCAGTAGGACATGCCGCGGAAGATCGCTGCCAGGTCGCGCAGCACGGTCCAGGCTTCGGCGCGACTCTGCAGGTACAGGTTGCAGCTGAAGCGCGGCTCCTGGCCGCCCTTGCCGTCGGGCACCGACTGGTCGCAGTACTGGGCGATGCGGTACAGCGACCACTTGTCGACCATGCTCGCGTCGATCCGCCGACCGAGGCCGAAGCGCTTGTGCAACACGATGTCGTACCAGTGCCAGGCCGGGTTGCTGGTCCAGGCCGACTTGAACGAGCCGTCCCAGGTGCCGCTGTAGCTACGGGTCTGCGGATCGTAGTTGCTCGGCACCCGCACCCGCCGGCCGCGCGCTTCCACCGATATCTGCGGAATGCTCTGGAACTGGCTGGCATCGAACTCGACGAACAGCAGCGCGGTGTTCGGGTAGCGCAGCTTGGCGTCGATCACCTCGGTGATCGCCTCGACACGCATGGTGTCGGCGATGCGGTTGTTGTTCTGGTTCGGCGTCAGGCGGCGCACGCGCACCTGCCAGCCGCTCCGCGCCTCCGGCAGGTCGACACGGTGGGAGCGCTCGTAGCGGCTGGTGGACTTGTCGTCCAGCGAAGCCTTCAGCGCTTCCTGCCAGGCACCGCCGTCGACGGCGATGTCGATCGCGTAGTCGATGCGGTAGCCGACCACGTCACCGTTTTCCTGCTGGCGCTGGATGGCCGGCCAGGACAGGCGCAGGCGCACCGCCGAGAGCTGGGTGTTGCTCACCGCGCGGACCCAGGGCGCGTCACTCTTGAGCTCGACGCCGACCGCCAGTTCGTTTTCCACGGCGGGCACACCGGCAATGTGTTCCTGGTCCACCGAGCCCGGACGGAACTCCCAGGTCACTCCGGGGAAGTTCACCGAGCCGTCCGCCGCCAGCAGCGGCGTATCGTCCAGGTAGATCGAACGGCCGTCGACGCCACCGTCGAACTCGCCTTCGCCCAGTGCCAGGAGAATCTTCGCCCGCGCGATTGAGCGCACCGAGTCCGGCATCTCCACCGGCTGGCGCGGCTTCTTGCTGCCACCCTTGTGGCCCGTGATGGTCTTGTTCATGACGTTCCTTCAGGCAAAAAAACGCCCGCGCATGGCGGGCCTGTTACGGCGTTGCCGGCTACAGCCGGTCCTCGGCATAGATGCCGGCGCTGATCACCGCGCCGCCGATGCGGCGCTTGCCGTAGAGCACGCCGACCGGATGGCCCTGGGCGATGGTGTTGACCGGGCCGCCGAAGGCATAGCTGGGGGCGTTCTCGGGGGCCTCTCGGCCCTTCAGACCCTTGGGTTGGGGGCTGAGCATCTGCATGACGCCGCCGAGCATCATGCTGGCGCCGGCAGAGATCAGAAACGTGCTTGTCCCGAGCGTAAGACTCGTTGCGAAGACACCTACGGCAATGAGTGCAGCTCCTAATACCGTCTGAAACAATCCGGACTGCTTGCTCCCGATCACCAACGGCACGATGCGGATATCCTCGCGTCCGCGCATGTCCAGTTGCTCGCCGGACAGGTTGGTACGCCCACGGAACACGGCGAAGGTCAGCCCTTTCGATTCCGCCTCGCGCATGAACGTCTCGAATCCCTCCATGGTGTGCTTCAGGGCACTCATCGCCTCGCGTACCGTGCCGCTTTCCAACAACCGGCCGTGCATGCGGCCGAAGCGCTTGCCCAGAACCCCGTATAGACGGATGGTGGTGAGGCCCTGACTCAGGGTGTCATTCATGGACCTGTTCCTCTCGTAAAGAGCCGATTCCGACGGCTCGCTTGAATATGTCGTTCACTGCGGCATCCGCGTATGCCGCAAGACCAGGCGCGTGCGTTCGATCCAGGGTCCGCCGAACACGTCTCGGGTCGACAGCCGTCCGTACAGGTGGTGCAGCAGGAACGGTCCGTCGCCGCCGAGCGCCTGGACCGGCTCGCTGTCCAGACGCCAGTCATTGCCCAGGTAGATGCCCGCGTGGTTCGGGTGCAGCGCCCTCCCGACCTGCATCACCAGCATGTCGCCGCGGCGGATTCCGGCCAGCGGCACCGGCCGGAATCCGGCCGCCGCATAGTGCTGCTCGTAGAGGCTCTCGCCGGTTTCCCACCAACCGTCGCGGCGCGGATAGTCCGGAAGCTCCAAACCTGCCTCGCGGCGGTACCAGTCGCGACAGAGGCTCCAGCAGTCGAGCACGCCGTGGGCGAACTCGCGGCCGAGCAGCGGCGCCCGATAGCCCTCCGGCGCTAGATGCGCGACATCGCCTTCCGGCCAGGACAGGATCACCCAGGGCAGACCATGCAGTTCGCAACTGACCCGATCGGCCATGCTCGGCGTGGCCGGAACGTCCGGGTGGCTGTGGACGATGGCCAGGACCTCGCCCTGGTCCTCGGCAGCGCACCAGTCCTGGTGATCGATCACGAAGTGCTCGCTGGGCGATCCGGCTGCGTTGCGACAGGCCACGTAGCGGCGTTGACGCACACCGCGAACGATCAGCCCGCAGCATTCGCGCGGATGCTCGCGGGCGGCGTGTGCGGCGATGGCCCGCTGCAGGCTGCGGCTCAGTTCCATGCTCACATCCTGACCAGGCCGGCGCCGGCGAAGCCGCCGTGGGACAGCGGGTTGTCCGCGCCGAAGCGCAGCTTGCAATCGCTGACCCGGCCGCCGCAGCGGTCCAGCGCCGGATCGTCCACCGGATTGCCGTCGGCATCGAACATCGCCGTACCGATGTAGTTGCAGTCCTGCCCGCGGTACTCGTTGGTGATGCACCAGTGGCACAGCGAGGTGATCTGGCGCGCCGGGATCTGCTGGCCCTGGAAATCCGGCGGAGCGGACAGCTCCCAGGTCACCTGGACGCTGTTCTCGGCGGTCTTCTGCTCGAGGAACCAGATGTTCAGGCGCTCCTGGGAGGGGTCGGCCTGCGGGTTGCCTTCGGCGAAGTTGGCCGCATCCAGGTAGTGCGCATAGGTCTCGCGCACGGTCAGGCGCGCGCCTACCAGGCCATCGAAGAACAGGCAGAGCGCGCTGATGCTGCCGTCGATGTTGCCCACGCTAAGGGTCGGCGAACTGGCCCGGCCGTCGCCGCGCTGCTCGAAGCCGCGCGCCTCCAGTGGCCAAGCTTGGTAGGCGTTGCCCTGCCAGTGGATCGGCCCCTGCTGCAGGTGGCCGTGGAAGCGCAGCATCTCGCCGCCGAACCCGGTGCAATCCAGGTCGAACAGGCGCACCAGCGCCCCAGGCTCGAGGGCCTGGTCATCGGCTGTGATGGTCATGCTTACCTCACGGATTGAAGACTTGCTGGAAGGTGGTGTTCAGGGTGAACACGCCGTTGCCGCGCGGCCGCAATTGCCAGCCCTGGGCGCGCACCCGTACCGGTTCGCCAGTGGGCAAGGTCCAGAGGAACGAGCGGTAGCCGCCGTGGCGCTTGAGGAAATCGCGGATCGGGCCGATCAGCGCGAGATCGCCGGTACGCGAAACCTGCCAGGTCTCGCTGAGGTTGTTCAGCCCGTCGCCGAGCGCCTGGCTGTAGCCGCCGCCGTACTGCACCTGACGTACCAGTTGGTTCGCCTGGCCGGCGGAATCGATCGAGATGTCCCAGGTAAAGCGTTCCAGATCAGCCATTCACCATCCTCCATACCAGGCCGCCGGGGCGCAGCTCCTGCGCCACCACGTTGCGCGCGGCATCGTTGATCATTCCCGCCAGCTGCTGTCCCGTACCGTCGTCGCCGCTGGCCGTCGCCGCGCCCTCGCGGCCACCGCCCAGGCTGACGCTGGTGGAGAAATTGAAGACGTTGCCCCCCTCGCCGCCGCCGAGCGCGCGCACGCCGAGCACGCCATCGGAACCGCGACTCAGCGGCATGATGGCTTCCGGCCCACGCTCGCCGATCAGCGCCGGACGACCGCCGGCCATGCTGAACAGCGCCGGCGCGCTCTGGATGCCATCGTTGAAGGCACCGCCCCTGGCGAACCCAGGCATGCCTCCGGCGCGTTGCTTGCTGACCCAATTGGCCATGTCCGAGCCGGTATAGTCGGAAATCCGCGAGCCCGCCGTTGCGCCGCTACCGAAGAACCCGCTGACCGCACCGACGATGCTGCCGATGATCTGCAGCGTCGCCTGCCGCGCGGCGATCCGCGCCATATCCTGGATCACCGAGTCGGCGAAATCCTTGAACGACAGCTTGCCCGTGGTGGCAAAGGTGAACAGGGCGTTCTCCATATTGGTGAAGGCGTTGGTAAACAGCATGTCCATCATTCCCGAGACGTCCTGCGCCTGGTCGCGCAGGCTCGCCCAGGAGGCGTCCATCTGTTCGACCCAACTGCCCACCGGCTTGCCAGCGGCCGAAGCCCCTCCAGCCGAGACCTTGGAACCGTCCCCGGTCTGCCCGGAAGCAGTGGCCACCATCGCGCCGACATCCATCGCCGCTGCCGGCATTGGCGCGGCACCCTGGGCCGCGGGAGCGCCCGCTGCCGCTTGTCCCGCAGCTGCGCGGGCCTTTTCCAGTAGCGAGGTATAGGGCTTCTGGCTGGCCAGTTGCGCCTCGGTGATGCCGGCCTTGCCATTCATCCAGCCGAACAATCCGTCCAGGGCGAGCATTGAAAGCTGCCGCGCGGCGATCCGGGCGACATCGTCGATCACCGTCTTGGCGAAGTTGCTCAAGGACAGCTTTCCGCTAGTGGCGAAATTGAACAGCGACTTCTCGAGCTTCTCCGACGCATTCCTGAACAGCTCGTCGGTCATCCCGGAGATATCCTGCAGGGGCGCGCGGTAGGCGCCCCAGACACTGTTCATCTGCAACAGCCACTGCTTGAAGACCTGCGACTGGAGCGACGGCTGTTCCTTCTCGTCGTCGCCAGCCTTCGCCTGTCCCTTGCCCGCCTTGTCGTCGACCTTGGGCTTCTCGGTACCGACGCTGGCGACCCAGCCAAACAGCCCGTCCAGCAGCATCAGGGTCATCTGCCGCGAGGCGAGGCGCGCAGCATCGGCGTAGGCGGCCTTGCCCACGTTGGCAAGCGACAGCTTGCCGGTCTCGCTGAGATTGAGCAGCGCCTTGTCGAGCTTGTCGGAAGAGTTCTTCAGTAGTGCTTCGTTGAGCTTGGACAGATCCTGGAGTGGTTCGCGATAGCTCTTCCAGGCTTCGCCCAGCTCCTTCTGCCGGGTCTTCCACTCGGCCAGTACCTTGTCCTGGGCGCTCTGCACAGGCTTCTTGGCCTGACCCGCCTGGCGACTGGTCCTGCCCAGCATGTCCAGCGCCTGGTCCAGCACGCTGCTGGCAATCAGTGCCGAACTGTCCAGGCTTTTGCCGATAGCCTTGCCAGCCTTTTCCGCGCGCGCCTCCATGGCGCGCATTTTCTGATCGTTGATCCTGCCAACCTTGTCCATCCCGGCCCTGTACCCTTCGCTGCGAAGGACCAGGTCGAGCGTCAGGCTGCCGTCGGTATTCGTGGCCATGATTCATGTCTTCCAGAAAAAGACCCCGCCGCAGCGGGGTGGCCTGTCATGCCCATTGATCCATCGCCTGGTGCAGCGAAAGGGGCTGGAGAGCCATATGCGGACGGAACGCGTCGGGATCGGCGTCCGCTCCCAGCGCATGCCCGAGCAACGCAGCGATCCGAGCCAGCGCAAGCTCCAGCCGGTGTCCCGGATGGAGCGAGCCGCGCTTGTTCAGATAGGCGACCCAGGCGCGGTACTCGGCGTAGCTGAGCCGCTCCTTGGCCTCGGCAATGGTCGACCCGCCGACGCCGTTCAGCACCAGTTCGTGCCAAACCTCGTCGGCGGGGGTCAGTTTTTTTCCGCGTCCTCGACCCGGTTGACCTCGCCGACCGCCTGCAGCAGCAGGAAGCCCAGCGCCGGGTCGAGGTCGTAGGCCTGTTCGTAGGTCAGGCTTTCCTCTCCCGTCTCGCCCAGGCGAATGCATTCGGCGAGGTAGCGCGCGTTGCGGCTCTGCTGGTCGCCTTCGGCGGAGAACAGGCGCTCCACCGCGCCAAAACTGTTGCGTCGGACGAACACCTGGAAGGTGTCGCTGACCGCCTTCTTCCTGCCGGCGGGAACGCGGGTCCAGCTAATCTCCTTGCGCACCAGCGCCGACTCGATGAAACCGCCCGCCGCACGAAGTTCGTTGAGATTCATCTACGCGCTCCTCAAGCCGACTTCGGCGTCCACTTGCCGGCGCCGGAACGCTGGATGGTGGCCTGGGTAGCGACCAGCGTGTTGCTGGCGAAATCGAAGGGGAAGTCACTGACGTAGCCTTCGAAGGTGAACCAGGTGCGCGCCGGCGGCAGCACGAAATCGTCGCCTTCGGTGCTGACGGTCGGCTTTACGTCGATTCCGTCGGACCAGCCGATGGCCCACTTGACGCTCGTCTCGCCATCTTTCTCGGACAGCTGGAACAATCGAACGTGACTGGCCAGGCGTGGATCGGCGTTGATGCCGAGTGTCGCCTGGCCAGGGGTGCGCAGGCCTTTCTTGTACTTGCGCGAAGTGTCGCTCAGGCACGGGTCTTCGATCTGGTCGGCCGGATTGCCGCCCGGGTTGAACGAGGTCACGCCTTCGATCTCCAGGACGGTAGCGGCACCGGTACCGGATACCGGCGGAACCAGGGCGTAGATCTGGGTACCTTGAGTCAGGATGGACATGGAAAACTCTCCTTTATGCACATGAAAAGACCCGCACCAGGCGGGTCGTCTGGCCCCGTCCCCAGGACGGTCGGCCGTGGCGCGGTACGCGGTCGGCGAGGAGCCTCCACGTCCCGAGCCGTTGTCGGATGCAAACGAAAAAGCCCGGCACACGGGCCGGGCTCTGAGGTTGCAGGTGACATCCCTTGGGGGGACACACCTGTACAAGCATGACTACGTTGTACCGGCCGATTCCCGGCTCAACAACGCTGCGGAATCAATACACGGCAATATGCGCCGGACACACGTCCATCGACGTCCATATGCGCCCAGTGTCTCAGCGGCAGGCACGCAATGCCGCCTGCAATTCGAGTTCATAGCCCTGCCGCTGGCGGCGCTCGGCGAGCAATGCGCGAACCTTGGCCTGCAGCGAATCGCCGGCCTTCAGCGTGGCGCCGGCCCAGCTCGGCGGGCGCACGTCAGGTACACGGCAGGGCACTGCCAGGGGAACCTCGACGCGCACTGGGCGAGGTGTCGTCGGTGAGGCTGCGCAGCCCGCGAAAAGCAGACAAAGCCCCAGCAGGAGACGAGTCATAGTCCCAGCTCCCGGTCGATCGCCGCACCTGCCGCCTGGCAGTCCGTGCCAAAGTCGGGTTCTTGGAGCAGACGCACGGCCGCGGCATACTGCTCCGCGGCTTGCGCCCTGGCCTCGCCGAGTGCCTGCTCGGCATCCTTCGCGCGCCTCTCGGCGCTCGCCCGCACCGCCGCCAGCGCGCGCTGCTGCTCATCGAGCAAAGCCTCGAGCTGGCCGCTGGCGACGCGGCTGGCAGTCAGTTGGCCCAGGGCCTCCTCCAGTTGCGGACGATAATGGCGGGCAACCAGGCCGCCGCCGAGCAAGGCGCCGGCCAGCAGGACCAGCAACACGGCCGGCAGGAGCAGAGCGAGCCGGCTCATGACAGCACCGCCCTGGCCCGCTGCCACAACGCCAGGCGCTCCGCCTGGCCATTCAGGCCGCCGTTGATGCGGCGGGTGATGGCAGCGAACTCGCCGCGGTCGGCCAGCTCGTTGAGCCCGTGACCGGCCCACCACCAGGCGGCGCTGCGGGCCGCCGGCACGGGCTGCTCCAGGCGCCAGGGCTCGGCTTCCAGCGGCTCGCCGAGGGCCTCGCCGACCAACCGGTAGTTGGCACGCCCGGTGATTTGTAGCAAGCCACGCCCGCGAAAGCGCCAGCCATCGCCGGACGCTTCGTCGCCATTGCCGTTGCGCGTGGCGTAGGTGTTGTCGGCAATCGCCTGCGGATTGCGCGCCAGCCGCAAGGCCAACGCGTTGGGCTGCCCGTCGGGGCCGAGATAGCGGCTCGGCCAGGTCGCCGCCAAGCCTTGGGCGCTGTAATTGAGGTTCTCCACCAGCCGGGTCAACTGGCTGCTTTCGTGGCCGACCTGGGCGAGAAACGCGGCACGCCGCGCCGGTGTGTCGATCTCCCTCTCGTCCATGGCCCGTTGCAACGCCGCAACGAAAACGCCCGCGACGAGGCGGGCGTTGGGAAAAATGCGCAGCAATTGCTGCTCGGTCAGTTTCATCGATCCTCCTGCACTCCGATGGGTTTCAGGCGTCACCCCTTGCCGCCTCGGCCGCCGTTGCATTGCACGACAGTGGTCCATCCGCTGGAGCTGTAGGTGTGCTCCACCGAGTCGATCAGGAACTCGCCGTCGATTCCCGCCTTGAAGCCTTGGAGCAGCAGGCTGCGCTCGGCGAACAGGTCGCCACGCCCTGGCAGCTCCAGGCGCACACTGGCACTGGAGCGGCTGAAGCTCGCCAGGCGAGCCTTCGCCGCCTGCTCGGCCTCTCCACGGCTGGCATAGAGATGCCGGTCGACATGCTCGCCCGTAGCCGTAGCCGGTGCCTTCGGGTTCTTCAGCTCGACGCTCTTGACCTCGCCGCTGCCGAGCAATTGGTAGCGGGTCTTCACCGTTCTCATCAGGCTGCGGTCGTCGTAGGTAACGTCGAAGCTGCCGACGTCAGCACGTCCCAACACCAAAGGTTCGATCCGACGCCCCGTGGCGCTCTGCCCGCTCTGTCGCGGCAGCACCATGAGCATGCCCTCGGCCAGCTTGGCGGTGCAGTCGTATTGGCGCGCCAGACGGGTGACGAAGTGGTAGTCGGACTCGTTGACCTGGTCGACCCGGGCGATCGCCACCTGCAACGGACACTCCACGCGCCAGCCGTTGCGTGCGCCAACATCGCGGCAGACCTGAGCCAGGGTAGTGCCCTCCCAACCTCCGCTGCGTATCGTCTTGCCACTGCCGCGCATGTCGCCGGCCTTGGCAGTGACGGTCAGGCAGTCCGGCGGACCAGCCCACTGCAAGGTGTCCACGGTAAAGCGTCCCATGCGCATCAGTGGCTCGCCGGCATAGCCGAGATGAACCTCCAGCACCGCACCGCGCCTGGGTAAGGCCACCTGTCCATCGCGATCGTCGATCCTCAAGGTCAGGCTGTCGGACTCCATGCCCGGCTTGTCCAGCAGGGTCAGCTTGAGCAGGCGGTCATTCAGCCGCTGGGTGACGTCGGTGCCGTCGGCAACGATACGGAAACTCGGTTGCACCTGGTTTCTCCAGAAAAGAAAAACCCCGCCAAGGCGGGGTTGCGGGTGAGCGGTCGATCAATCCCACAGGCGCACCTGTTCGACATTGACCACCGGCATGTCAGGGAAACTGATCAGCAAGCCGGCGCGGAATGGCTGCTGCTCATCGGCCAGCCCGGGATTGGCGTCGAGGGTCGCCTCGACGCAGCCCAACAGATGGCCATAGACGTGGTAGCAGAGGCTGTCCAGCATGTCGCCGTCAGCGGTTCGGCAGGTCGTCGCCATAGCGCTTGAACTCCAGGTCGAAGGTTTGTTTGCGGGGAGCGCCGTTGCCCAGTAGGGCGCTCTGGTTCTCGCTGATCCGCACCAGACACCAGAGGCCCATCTGCACCTCGCCGTAGCCGCTGCTCAGGATCAGCGGCTCACGCCGCTCCGCCAACCGGCGCAGCGCTTCGAGCTGCTCCAGACCGACGACCTTTTCCTGGTTACCTACCTGTCGACGCAGCGGGAATACCGCACCCTTGAGCAGGATGCTCTCCTCGCCCATGCCGACGCTCTGCAGCGCCGGCCGCCGACCCAGGCGCACCTGCCCGCTCCAGTTGTAGGCACTGTTGCGCTGCAGGGCGTCGAAGGCGGCAGTATTCAGGTTGAAGTAGAACGGTTGGGCATTGGCGGTCAGCGGCTGCAGTACCAGCAGGTGCGGCAAGGGCGCTGCGGCCTCGCTCGGGGGCGTCGCCGAGGGTGCCAGCAGCCACGACGGCAGCACCCCCGCCAGCGTCGGACTGATGTCGCCAGCGACCTTGCCGACCGCCTGCGCGGCACTGTTCACCTGCACCTTCAGCGCATCCAGGCGTTCGTCGATACCAAGCAACGCCCGGCTCGCCCGGTCATAGGTGGAGACCACGCGGTTCACCTTGCCCTGCGCCTGGCCGATGCCGCGCATGGCACGCTGCAGCCGGGCAGCCATTTCCGGCGATACGCCGGGCAGGTTCTCCAGCTCCGCGGCTGCGCCGCGGATCTCGCTGATCGCGCCGTTCACCGGAGCGACCACCTTGTCCAGACTCTTGCGTCCGGACTCGCCGGCGCGACCCAGGTACCTCAGGCCGGCCTGCAATTGTTCCAGATATGCCATGGGGACTCCTTAAACCATCGCCGGGTCGTAGAGGCTGCGCCGCTGCCGCTCGTCGGCGAAGTCGACAAGCATGCGTTGCAGGTAGGGCAGCAGCTCGTCGGCCAGGCGCTGCGGCTCGTGCACGTTGCCTTGCACCGTCAGGTTGATCTGCGGCGCGAAGGTCCAGTTGGGCGCAGCCGCGACGGGTCCGGCCTGTGGTACGGCCACCGCCGGCTTGTTGTCCGAGGCCGCCGGCGGATCGCCAGCCAGACTGCGCCCCAGGCGCCCCCCCAGTTCGCTACCGCCCCAGGCGCCGATAGCGCCGCCAACCAATCCACCGATCAGCGTACCGACCACCGGCACCACCGAGCCGATGCTCGCTCCCAGAGCGGCGCCAGCCAGGGAACCAGCCAGGGAGCCACCTGCCTCGCCATAGGCAACGGTCTTTTCGCTCTCCGACAGGTCGCTGGAGTAGACCTCAGCAACATCGATCAACGACGAGGCCACTTGCAGCGGCGCGTTGCGTATGGGCAAACGCGACAGGCGCGGCAGCTTTCCTGCCATCGCCCCCAAGCCTCCTCCAGCCGAGAAGCCAAGGGATGGAAGGGAGCGGGCCTTCAGCCCACCGCCCTTGCCTCTCTTCCTGCGTGGTGTTTGACCGCGCTTTCGTTGTGCTGGCCTCCTCGCGGACTCCAGCGTAGAGTCGCCTCCCGGCACCGGCCAGTTGGTAACGAACACGCGCTGTATTTCGCTACCACCCGATACCCGGCCTGCACCCCGTTCGATCAGGTCGCCGACGGCAGCGGTCCCTCGCCGACCGAGCCGACCGCCACGCAGCACGTCGATAGCGCCGCGCCCTCCCTTGTAGGCGAGATACCCGGATAACACCGCACCTGCGGCGGCGGTAAGACCGGCCGTCGTCCGCGGATAGGCTTCGAGCAGCTCCGCAGTCGACTCGCCGAGTACCGCGCTCCCCTTGGCCAGGTTGTCCAGATATGGATTCAGGGCGCTGCCCAAAGCGGTCTGCGCCCTCTCCCAACTGTCGCTGGAAGCCTTCCACAGCTCCTGGGACATCCCCTTGCGACGCTGCGCATCGCGCTCCGAAGAGCCTACGGAAGACTGCTGGGATTCGAGCAAGCCCTGGAACTCGCCGCGCGACGCTCGATAGGCTTCAAGCGCCGGCGACGCCGCACCGGCGCTGAGCTTGCCGCCCTTATCCCGATAGCGCGCAGCCAGCTCCAGGTTGGCCTCCAGCAGACTCGCTCCGTCCTTGCGCAGCGCTTCCAGGTCCCGGTCGTAGTCCTGGCCATAAGCGCGTTTCAAGCTGCCGCTGCTGACGAACTCCAGCCAGGCCTTCATCCGCACGTCCGCTTTGTCTGGCGTGGTGTTCTTTGCCTGAATCTCCAGCAAGGCCCCCAGTGCACCGACATCGCCGGCCGTGGCCTCTCCCGCATTGCCCAGCGCTGACAACAAGACAGGCAGGCGACGCGCCAGGGCCTCACTGCCAACTCTGCCTTTACCCAGGACGACCAGGCGGTCGAGGGAGGCGGACAATTGCTCTGGCGAGTCCGAACCCTGGGCCAGTTGCAACGCTCGAACCAGCCCCGCAGCCTCGGCTGAAGCAATCCCTTGGCCAAAGCCGAAGCGGCCCGCCAGTCCCAGATTCATTTGCGCGGCGGCGAACCCCATGCCGGTGGCGTTCAAGTGCTCCAGCATGTCCAGCGTCGCCGTGCGTCCCAGGCCGCTCTGGCTGGCACTGTCCTGGATCAGGGATGCCAAGGCTGGCTCCCGGCCGACGTCCAGGCCGTTGCGGATCGCCAGGTCGCGCAACCGCGCTTGATAACCGGCAGCCGTCTTGCTGGCTTCCACGACCAGTCCAGAAAATGCGCTAGCCAATGGCATTGCCTGGCTGGCCTGCTCCAGCCGTTGCAGGCCGCGGACCTGCATATCCAGGCCACGCTGCATCTCGCCCAGTCGAGCGTAGGCATCGCCCGCGGCCCTGGCCTCGATGCCGAGTCGCTTCAGTTGCTCCTGGCGTTCGCCAAGCTGCCGGGCATGCTCAGCAACGCCGCGGTCCCCGACCTTGCGCATATCGGCGAGTTCTCGCTCCAGGCGTATGGCGTCTCCCAGCACATCTCTCAGGCTGGACGCCTGGCGGGAACGTTCCTGGAGACTGTCGAGCCGTGCCTTGACGGTCTCGAATGCCTTGCCCAAGGAGGGGTCGGCGATGCCGCCGATGGAGACCACCAGGTCCATGTCTTTACTCATGACGGTTCGTCTCGTCTGTTATCGATGTCCGCCTCCGCGGACCTACTGAAGTAGCGCGGGCGCCGCTCGCCTGGCGGACGGCGCCGTCGCTCACTCCTCGCCCTCGGCGAGCCACCAGAGCAGGTCGCCCAGGGTCATGCGCTCCAGTTCGCTGGCCTGGAAGCCCAGCTCAATGGCCAGGCGCCTCGCCAGTTGACGCATACGCGAAGGTGTCGTCCGTGTCGTCTTGCACCAGGCGAAAGTAGGCGCCTTGCAGCCGCTGGTAGTCGCTCAGCTTCAGCCCCTCCAGGTCCTGGCGGCTGACCTGTGCCAGCGAGGCGAACAGTTGCAGTTCGCGCTCCTCGGCATCGTCGCCGGCCACCTTGCCGGCCAGGCGGATATCACGCACGGTGGGTGCACGCAGGGTCAGCGTGTCGACGCTGACCCCGTTGCACTGTGCCGGACGCGAGAGACGAACGAGGGCGGCGTCAGCATCCAGCGTCAGCCAGCCCGGCAGTCGATTCTCTTGGGTCATGTCCGGAGCTCCTCTTACAGGCCGAGGTCGTTGCGCATGCCGGCCAACTGGTCGACACCGTTGATCGCACGGACACCGTTGACCGGATCGATCTCGTAGACCTCGCGGCCATCGACTTCCAGCTTGTAGTAGCTGACCGCAACGGCGTACTTGAACTCGGCTTTCTCGCCGGCCTTCCAGTCGCCCGGGTCGACTTCCTTGAGCAGGCCGCGCAGGGTAGCCACCACTGGCACGCTGGCGCCCTTCTGGCCCTTGAAGGAGCCGCGGAACACGCCATTGAAAGCGCTCTGGTCGGCCAGGCCGAAGAAATTCAGTGCTTCTCGGCGGGCACCGTTGGTCGAGAACTTGGCCTCCATCGCCTCCAGGCCCATGTCGATGGATACCGGCGCATCCATGCCGCCGGCACGGTATTGCTCGGTCTTCACAGCCAGCTTGGGCAGGGTCAGGGATGGCACGTCACCGGCGAAGCTCACGCCGTCGATGAACAGGTTGGTATTGGTCAGGGTTTGCGGAATCATCACGGGCGCTCCTTAGGCGACATCCAGAACTTCGGTGAGCCACTGATCGGTCACCTCGACACGGAAATTGGGGTTCTCGGCAGGCGGCACATCGGTGAAGCGGATGTTCCAGTACACCTTGCCCTGGGCCAGCTGGCTGGCGCTGTTCAGGTCCGGGTCGGCATAGACCTCGAAGTTGATCACCGCGCCCTGGTTCTTCAGATCGCGCATGAAGGCGCGCAGGCCCTCGGTGACATCCTTCACGTAGGTCTTGGTGATGCCGCGGTCCACCGCCCACTTGTGCCCGGCGAGGATCGCATCCATCACCAGGTCCATGGTCCGAACGCGGGTGACGAAAGCCCACTTGCTGTCGCTGGACAAGGTGCGATTGCCCCACAGGCGATAGCCATCGTCGCGAATGATCGTGGCGATATTGGCGTTGTTGAGCAGGTTGGCGCGACAGGTCTCATCACCGTCGAGGAACTCCACCGGACGGCTGGTGCCGGTGATGCCCTTGATCTCCTTGTTCGACGGCGAGGACCAGAAGCCGTACTCGGCGTCGGTCCAGGCGAACAGGCCGGCGGCGTAGGCCGAAGCCGGGGCCTTGCGTGCGGCATTGGTGGCGCTGTCCCAAACCTGCACGCCCGGGTCGACCATGAACAGGCGCTTGCTGCCGAAGTTCTTGGCGTAGGCGACGGCCGCCTCGTCGGTGCTATTGGGGCCATCGAGAATGGCGATGGCCCGCAGTTTCTCGGCCAGCCCGTCCATGGCGGTGGCCACCGCTTGCTGGGCCGAATGACCCGGCGCAACTAGTAGACGCGGCTGAGCATTGAAGCGGCTCTTGCCGTCTAGCAGAGCCTGAAGTCCGGTGCGCTCGCCGGCGGCGCTGACACCACCTATGACGGCGCTGGCCTGGGCCTCGGGAGTCTCCGCGGCTTCCACGCCCACCGCCACGATCACGGCCTGGGCACGGTTATAGATGGCCTCGCAGGCCAGGTAGATAGACGAGCCGATGCCGAACGCCGCGGCGGCGTCCTTCTTGCTGGTGAGCAGCACCGGAACGTTGGGCTTGGCGCTTGCCTGCGCCCCCGGCGTGAACACATCGCAGAGGCCGATGACGGAGCTGGCCGGCAGCGCGATGGTGCGCGCACCGATATCGACGTTGGTTACCGTAACGCCGTGGAAGAAACTCATAGGTAGATCTCCATTAATGAAAAACCCCGCACGGGGCGGGGTTCAGGGGGTGATGAGCGATTGGAGCCAGGCAGGCGGCTCGGGCCTTGCGTTCAGGTCGGGAAACTCCGCGGCAATAGGCCAGTCGCGAAGAACGGCGCGATAGAGAGTTAGCTCACGAAGCTGCTCCTGGCTCAGAGTCGTAGTTTTTCCCAGGTCCTGCTCGTCACGATGCCGAGCGAGAGGCCCGTCGGTGAGCTGTAACTGCCGGTCGCGCCAGATGCGTTCCCGTTGGACGAGAATGTCCTTGGCCGGAGCCGGCGGATCGACGCAGATAGGGCGACCGGTGTGGTCCGTGACAATTCGTTTCCCTTCGCTCTGCGCACGAAGAAGAGCCTGGTACTCGGCGTCTTCGAGAGGATGCATTTCATCCTCCAGAGGCATGCGGGACCCATGAATTTCCTTCGAATAAAAGCCGCCCGTGGCGGCATGGAAAAAAATCATTTTCACCTCAATAGCCGATGGCCATCACTCTGATGCCATAGTTTTGAGCCAGTCCGTAGTACTCGGAGGAAACGATCACACATCCCGTGTTGCTGACGCTGACATCGGCGACCGTAACGGTCGACGCGGACGTCGCTGGTCGCCCCACCTCCTTGACCGTCGGTACGACATGCAGACAGGCGCTAGGGAATGCGATCGGGAACGTCAAGGTACGATCAATTATTCCACCGGGATGATCTCCTACGTTCACCTGCATCCACTGGACGATCAGACCGGTATCGTTGTCCTTCCACCAACCATTGAGCGCCCGGCTCGCCGTGGCCGGCACTCCGGCACCAATGTTGTTGCGTGCTCCGGCCGCTGTATTGGCGCCAAGGCCACCACGAGCGAGAGGCAAGATGCCGGAGGTGATCTGGCTGGTATCGTGGTTATGCCCTGAGGGCGGGAAAGTTGCCGGCTTACCCGGCAAAGCCGCCCAGGTAAATCCCGCCTTTGGCAGGTAGCTGGCCGGATCGAAGTTTCCATCGTCCCAGTTCTGCCGCCACGGACGCCAAGAGCCCGCATAGCAGCAGCGCGAATATGTGCTTCCGTTGAGTGTTACGTAGGTCTGATAGATATGGTCTGCATGTGCGCGGTAGACAATCAGCAAACCGGCCAGCCCCACGGGATAGTTAGCTCCACCCGCCGCCCATTCCGATGTCGATTGCAACCACCATCCGGAATTGACGAAGCTGTTTATATTGACGCCATTTCCAATGGCCCCGTCAGTCGTCTTCGTGAAGGAACCTCCAATGTCGCAGCGCTGCCAGGGCAACCACTCCCGGATGCTAGGGTTGGCCGCGTAGGACACCCGTACATACATCTCAGATGTAGCGTTGTAGCTCGTTGCAATCTGCGAAGCATTGCCGTTCTGATCCGGATAGAACATCGACTGGATGTAGAAGTATCGTCCGGCAACAGGTCCGTTCGCATGATTGGTCAGCATCAACGGCACGGTCGCGGTGTTCGGATCGCTACTGTTCGAGACAGCAGTAGCCAACCCGCGCGCGAATACCGGCAAACGCTGCTCGGCCAGCACCCCGCTGACCAGCTTCGACGCATCCAGCCCGGGAATGTCCGTCGCCGCCAGCGCCATTCCAGCAGTCACCCTTCCCTTCGTATCCACGGTCACCTTCGGATAGCTGCCCGCCGCCACACCGGTAGCGGAAAGACTCAGCGGCGCAGAAACATTGGCACTGCCGTCGAAGGTCACCGACCAGGAGGCATCGCCACTGGCTGCCAGGCTGCGCGGTGCGGCCAGCCTGCTGGATGACACGGCGTTGCCATCGACTCGCAGCGCATCGGTGATGCCATAGCCGGCCAGGGTGGTGGCCTTGTTCGCTTTCTGCGCCAGTTTTCCGTCGGTATCGGCCTTGGTATAGGCATCTCCGATCGCATAGCCGGCCAGGGTGGTCGGATTGCTGCCCTGGGTGACCACCCCGTTGGCGTTCACCGTGACCGAACGATAGCTGCCCGCCGTCACGCCGGAAGGCGCCAGGCCAATGCTGCGGTCGGCAGAAAGATCGCCCCCACCGAGCAGGCCATTGCCAGCCAGGATCTTGCGGCCCTTGAAATCGGCAGCGACCTTTTCCTTCACCCAGTCCTGAGTGGCGTAGATGATGCCGTTGTCGATCAGCAGCTGGACATTCTCCAGGCCGGAGAGCGCGATGTTCACCCGAATGGTCTGGGTCCGCGCACTGCCACTTTCCATTGCAGCCTTGTAGCTGGGCGGGCAGTTGGATACCGCGACGAACTTGCCGTCGGCATCCTGCAGGCCGATCTCGCGGATCCAGAAGCCACCTACCTCAACTGGCAGCACCACCTCGGCAACCAAGGTATTGGCGTTCTTGTCGGAAACGAACAGCCGATTCAGCTGGGCCCGATGGCGTTGGTTGATCAGGCTCTTCTGCGCCGCAGAAGGCAATGGATCCGGCGTGTCGCCCGGCGCACCGCCGGCATCGCCGATCAGCATATGAGTCGGCTGCCATTTCTTGCCTGCTGCGCTGGCCGTAGCCAGCGCAGCGGCACCTATGTCGGTGAGCAGGCCACCGTATTTTGGAGTATTGGTCGTCATGTCACTGTTTCCAGGGGAAGATTTCCAGGGTGTCGCCGTCGGTCACGGCTAGTCCGTGACGGGACCGGATTACCGGGGTAATGCGCAGGTCCAGCCGGGTCAGGTGTCTGCTCACCGGGCGGACGTCATCGAGCAAGCGCTCCAGCTCCAGTACGGTGCCTTCGTCGATGCCACGGTCGCTGACGTCCACGGTGATCTCGAAGGTCCCCGGCACGCCGGTCGGGCTTCGCTGCCACCATTCGGTGACCTCGCTCAGCGCACCGATCGGCTCGACCACTTGGCGCAACGCAGTCAGCGTGCCTTTGCGCTGGTGCAGGACGAAGGACGTCGCTACCGCATTGCGCTTGGCCTCGTCGCTCCAGTCCGGGTCCCAGCGGTCCACCGAGCGCGTCCAGGCCAGGTAGGGCAACAAGGCCGCCTCACAGCGTGCCGGATCGTGAAGCTCACGAAGCGGCACCGGCAGTTCGGCAGGCAATACATCACCCAGAGAGCGTTCCAGAGAACTCCTGTTTGGCGGCAGCAGTCGGCTACTCATCGACGCCTCCCAAGGTGATCGCGTACCCCGTGCAATAGGCCGCCTGGGTTTCATCCAGGACCACGTCGGCCGCAGGCTCCTGCAGTTCGACGCGCTGCACGCCTTCGACATGCAGGGTGGCGAACAGGGCCGAACGCCGGATGTCGCGGCCCAGGCGGCGCTGGGCGGAAATGTAGTCGCGCAGCGAAGCCTCGGCGGCGGCACGGATCAGCTCGGCCTCGGGACCGGGAAACAGGTAGAGCTGCGCCTTGACCTGATAGGGAACGATTCCTGCCGAGCGCACCGTTACCCGATCCGCGACAGGACGCACGTCCTCCGCGTTCAGCGCCAGGCGCACTGCCTGCAACACCGCTTCCGGTGCCTGCCCGTTGCCTTCCACCCCGAGCACGCTGATCAGCACTTCGCAGGGCGCCGGACTGGTCGCAGAGGCATCCGCCACCCTTCCATCCGCGCCCAGCGCATGGGCTATATAGGCGTTCCGCGGTCCTGCGACGGACAGCTGCTCGAACGCGAGCTGGATGCGATTGCGCAGCGACTTGTCGCTCTCGTATTGCGCCTCCACCGGCGGTACCGCCTCGGGCTGAGCGGGCCTGATCAGCAAACGCTGCACATTGAAGCCGGCACCGATCTGGTCGAGATCGGCACCGCTGGCGTATGCCAGCATCACCGCCCGCGCCGCATCGTTGATCCGCGCCCGCAGCAGCAGTTCTCGATAGGCCGCCAGTTGCAGAAGCTTGAGAACCGGATCGGACTCCACCTCCGCTGTCCATTCGCCAGCCATGGCTTCGCGGAAGTCGCCCAACAGCTCTTGGTAAATCGTCTCGAAATCGAGGTTTTCGATAACCTCTGGCTCCGGCAACTGGGAAAGATCGATGATCACGCCGAGACCTCCATATTGATGTTCTCGCCCTCGAACACGCCGCTCAGGAGCAGATCCACGCGGCCATCGACGACCGCGACGACTCGCACGGCAGACAATCCGATGCGCGGTTCCCAGCGCCCCAGGGAACGGGCTACCTCGGCCTGCACGGCGCTTTTCCAGCCTTCGCTCACCGGCATGTCGACCATCCGCCGCAGCTTGCTGCCGTACTCGGGGCGCATGCGCCTGCTGCCCAACGGGGTGGTCAGGATGTCCTCGACGGACTGTTTAAGATGAGCCAGGCCGGACAGGGGTAGCCCGCTACGGCGATCCATCCCGATCATCGCCCTGCCCTCCCGCTCCGGCAGAGACAGGCCGCGCCTGGCTCCGAATGGCTGTGAGTGTTGCCCATGGCGAACTCCGCAAACGAAAAGGCCCGCTCGCGCGGGCCGGTTGAATGTTCGACGGACCGCCCTTCGGCAGCCCCGTCGTATGTTCAATGGGTGTGGTGGTTGCTGTTGCCGGCGGTGTCGATGATCGAGCCGCCGCCGAGGATGTCTCCGCTGACCGTCAGTGTCCCGGCGATCTCCACCGGTCCTTCCAGGCTGATCTTCGGCGCCTTGAGACTGACCGCCCCGTCGCTGACCCGCACCTCGCTGGCGCCGACCCTCACTTCCACGGTGCCGCTGGGCAGCTCGACGCGGTAGCGATGCGCAGCCCAGTCGTAACTCAACGAGGCGCCGTCGTCGAAACGCCAGGTCTCACTGCTGGCGCTGTTGTCCGGCGCCGTGCCCGCATCGCCGTACAGACCGGGAATAAAGGTGCCCATTGACACTCCGCCCGACGGGCTGAGCAGTACCCCCTGTTCGCCTATGCTCGGCGCACGCCAGTGGCGAACCTTGCCGGCTGCCAGGGAGTGCCAGCGCAGCCAGCCGCTGGTCCAGTCGCCGGAGCGCACCCGTACCCGCGCCGCTGCCAGGTCCACGGCGACCACCACGCAGGGCAGGATCATCGCGGCGAGCATGCGGTCATGCTCCGCACTGACATAGCTCATGCCAACGCCTCCGGAGCGAAGTAGTCCGGCTCATGGCCGGGGCCGGTCTGCGGGTCGAAGCCCAGCATCAGGCTGCCGGGCGGCTGGTCCTCCCAGGCCCACTCCGGGTCTCCGAGACGCAGCGACTGCGTCCACTCGACCAGCCAGACACGCAGGCTCTTCAGCTCCTCGCGACTGCCGTCGACGGCCGAGCGTACGAAGCGCGCCGGCTGCAGAGACAGGTTCCAGGTCTGCTCGCGCAATGTCCGAACGATTCCGCAAGCAATGGATACCGCCTGGCGATCGGCACCAGGCGGCACCATTATCCGCGCCTGCAGGCGGCACAGCAGGGCACTCTCGCCGGTACCGGGATCGCGCTCGGGCAGTAGCTCGGCTATTTCCAGGGAAACCGCCGGGGTATTTTCCGGCACGCCTGGCCAGAAGCCGATCAACTGCGCCTCCGGCAGACGCTCACGCAGTACCTGCTCGATGGCCGCGTACAGAGCCTCGAGCGTAACAGCCTGTTCAGGCATGGTTGACTCCTTCGATCAGTTTCAATGCGGGCCACGGTCGTCCGACTGTTCCTCGGGCAGCTCGCAAACCCCCAGGCGCCGGGCGGCCCAGCGTTCGTAGAGACCGACTGCGATCTCCGCGCCGGCCGCGGCGGTCAGGCTGCCCAGCGCCGCGGCGAACAGCAGCGCGGCGCCGCAAGCCAATGCCAGCAGCATCACCGCCACGCCGCAGACGATCGACGCGCCGGAGCGCAGCGCCAGGCGCCGCAACAAGGCCCAGCCGCCGAGACCGGCCTTGTCGGCACGCCACATCTCGCCGCTGACGCCGCCCAGCGCGGCGAGCAGGATCAGTACCCAGAGCGGCATTTCCGTCAGTGTCTGCGGTTCGTTGCCCATGGGTCCCTCCTTGGCAGGCAGCGCCGGGCACGTCCGCACGAACGTTTTCCCGGGCAATAAAAAAACCCGGCGCCAGGGCCGGGTTCCGGTGCTTCACGAGTGCCTCCCTGGGGACGCACCTTTACAAGAATGACTACTTTTTACCGCCCGATTCCCAGCCCGGCAATGCCTTCTCGACAATCCACTGCAATAGGAGGGAGACGCACCACGATATGAGGGTGATATACCACCCTGGGAACCTTCGCCAGGCATCCGGGCAAGCGCATACCCACTTCCGATGTGGAAAGCCCGGCATCGACTGACGAAAAGGATGGCTACGCCAGCCCGAATCCGCCTCTACCGTGCAGGGTCCGCTGCTGTGCATGGGACTCACCGCCTCCATGGGCGACAGGCATAAAAAAACCGGCTCGAAGGCCGGTTGGAAAATTCCAGGGGGGACACGGTATCCGGTCCAGGAACTCAGGCCACCCGCCGCAGCAGGCCGTCCTGGATACCCTGGTGCGCCACATGCAGGCGCAGATAGAAGGTGTTGCGGCTGCAACCGCAGTGGCGGTACTTCTGCTCGGGGAAGCTGTCGCGATTGAGATAGTGCTCCACCACCACGTTCTTCAGTTCCTCGGGTAGGCGATTTACCAGGCGATCGACCTCCGCCACACGGTCGAGGATCACCCGGCTGCCACGGTGGCCGCGGACCACCTCGCCCTTGCTGGCGATCAGCATGGCGATCAGGTTGCCGCCGGCGTAGCCGCCTCCGTTGCTGCCTGGCGCGTGCATTTCCTCGGCCCAGAGCTTGAGCATTTCATCGATGGCTTTGATCACGGTCGTGTCTCCTTTCACTGCCCGCGAGGGCTCGGCATGAGGTCGGTTCAACGGCGCTCGTGGCGGTCCTGGCAGTCGATGCAGCGACTGCAGCCCGGTGCCGCCCGGCGGCGCGCCTGGGGAATGGGCTCGCCGCAGTCCTCGCAGTCTTCCGCGGACTCGCGGATGGCCAGCGCCGGGCGCGCCGCCAGGAGGCCGTCGAGGCGAGCCAGGACCAGTTCGTTGGCGTGATCGGCAAGGTCAGCCATGGAAAGCCTCCCTGGCGTGCCCGACGCCCGACGGCCGAATGGATGGAACATGACAGATGCGCGGCGCCGGTTCGGCGACCTGCGTTCCTCTGCGCGGAAATGGCGAGTGCGTATCTCGCGACATGGCAATGACTCCCTGTACGACGCCGCCGTACCTGAAGCAGGTCGGCGACAGAATGAATGAGCGGGACGGAGCGTCTGCATGGACGGCGCTCCGGCCCTCCAGGTGCCGGAGCGCTTTCCCATGGCCCCGGCACCCAAGCAGTCGGCACCTGCATCGTCGGTCGCCGACAACCGGGTGCGTCCCTGCACCCATGTGAAATCTCTGAAAGGCGGGTGGGAAGTTGTGGAACTCACCCCTTCCGCTTTCTGACGGAAGAGAAATTACAACCAAAGCTATTTATCGTCAACACCTAGGCTCTTTACAGAAAATCCATCGGTCTGTAGATTGCCGAGCATGGACAAGAGCACCCAGATCCCGCCCGACAGCTTCGCCGCTCGCCTCAAGCAGGCCATGGCGATGCGCAACCTGAAGCAGGAAACCCTCGCCGAAGCGGCAGGGGTTTCGCAGAACACCATTCACAAGCTGACCTCGGGCAAGGCCCAGAGCACCCGCAAGCTGATCGAGATCGCGGCGGCCCTGGGCGTCTCGCCGGTCTGGCTGCAGACCGGCGAAGGCGCTCCAGCCGCGCGCAGTGCCGTGTCCGTGGCCGATGGCAGCCCATTGGTGCTGGAACCGCTGCATCCGTGGGACAGCGACACACCGCTGGACGAAGACGAAGTGGAACTGCCGCTGTACAAGGAAGTGGAGATGTCCGCCGGCGCCGGACGCACTGCGGTACGCGAGATAGAGGGGCGCAAGCTGCGTTTTTCCTATGCCACGCTGCGTGCCTCGGGCGTCGATCCGTCGGCGGCGATCTGCGCCCAACTCACCGGCAACAGCATGGAACCGCTGATCATGGATGGCTCCACCATCGGCGTGGACACCGCCACCACCCATATCACCGATGGCGAGATCTACGCCCTCGAACATGACGGCATGCTGCGGGTGAAGTTCGTCTATCGCCTGCCCGGCGGCGGCATTCGCCTGCGCAGCTTCAACCGCGAGGAATATCCGGACGAGGAGTACTCGCCGGAGGACATGCGCAGCCGCCAGATCAGCATGATCGGTTGGGTCTTCTGGTGGTCCACCGTACGCCACCGGCGCGGCCCGTCCCTGGTGCGGTGAGCGCCTGGCGCTCGCCCGCTCTACAACTTCAGCTATTGAATAAAAAAACAACCTAAGCTATATTCCCCTCAACGACGTGTAGCCGCAGGAGGGAATACCATGCAGCCATCCATCGCCCCTAGCACTCCGATTCCACGCCAGGAAACCGTGGAATTGGTCTACCGCATCTTCGGCGACGTCCTGGTGCCGCTGGAGCAGGTTCGCGAACGCTGGTTTCGCAACCTGAACAAGGAAAACTTCAGCAAGGCCCTGGCATGCGGGCGGATCGCCCTGCCGGTGACAACCCTCGACGATAGCCACAAGGCCATGCAGTTCGTGGCCCTCGATCACCTCGCCGCCTACGTCGACCAGCGCGCGAACCAAGCCGGAAGCGCCCGTCGAGCACAGCCGGGCGCTGATAGCATCGCATCCTGAGCGGCCCGCCGTTGCCAGCATCGTAGGGAGCGACACCATGCTCCGCCTGGCGGATATCGCGTGGTGATGTCCCCCCTACGAAAGCGCCTTCTGCGTGGGCAAGTAATGCCGAAGGCGTCATCCGCCAACCGGACATATCGATCACTTCACCTTGAGGCGGGTTCGGCGTCCTGCTCCCTGGCGGATATCGCGCCGCGATATTCGCCCTACGAAAGCGGTGCCGCGTAGGGCGAAGCCAATGCGTGGGTCCAGCCGGGCACAAAAAAGGCGGATGACGCAAACGCCATCCGCCTTCTTTTCTTCCGCCTCGCGCCGTCTTATTCGACGCTCTGCTCGGCCAGCGCCACGGCGCGGAACATCGCCCGGCGCTTGTTGATGGTTTCTTCCCACTCCAGCGCGGGCACCGAGTCGGCAACGATACCGCCGCCGGCCTGCACGTGGAGTTCACCGTTCTTGATCACCGCGGTGCGGATGGCGATGGCGGTGTCCATGTTGCCGTTCCATGCCAGGTAGCCGACCGCGCCGCCGTAGACTCCACGCTTGACCGGCTCCAGCTCGTCGATGATCTCCATGGCGCGGATCTTCGGCGCGCCGGATAGAGTGCCCGCCGGCAGGATCGCCCGCAGCGCGTCCATCGCGCTGAGCCCCTCGCGCAATTGCCCGGTGACGTTGGACACGATGTGCATGACGTTGGAGTAACGTTCGATCACCATTTTTTCGGTGACCTTCACCGCGCCGATATCGGACACCCGCCCCACGTCGTTGCGCCCCAGGTCGATCAGCATCAGGTGCTCGGCGATCTCCTTGGCGTCCGACAGCAGATCCTGCTCCAGCGCCAGGTCGGCCTCTTCGTTGATCCCGCGCGGACGGGTACCGGCGATCGGGCGCACCGTCACCAGGCCATCCTCGACCCGTACCAGCACCTCCGGCGAGCTGCCCACGACATGGAAGTCGCCGAAGTTGAAGAAGTACATGTAGGGCGTCGGATTGAAACAGCGCAGCGCGCGGTACAGGTCGATGGGCGCCGCCTTGAATTCGATGGACATGCGCTGCGACGGCACCACCTGCATGCAGTCGCCGGCCAGGATGTAGTCCTTGATCCTTCCTACCGCGTTTTCATAGTCCTCGCGGGTGAAGCTGGCACGAAACGCCGGCTCACGACCCTGGGCCGCCTCGAGGTCGAGGCCGCGACGCGGGGTGATCGGCTGACGTAGACGCTCCAGCAGCTCCTCCAGACGTGCCTGGCCGCGCTCGTAGGCATTTTCCTCGGAGGGATCGGCGAGGACGATGGCGTGGATCTTCCCGGCCAGGTTGTCGAATACCACTACGGCATCGGACACCATCAACAGGATATCCGGGTTGCCCAGCGGGTCCGGGTTCGGACAGGTGGCCAGGCGTTTTTCCACGTAGCGCACGCAGTCGTAACCGAAGTAGCCGACCAGGCCGCCATCGAAACGTGGCAAGCCGGGCACGGTGGGCACCTGGTAGCGCGCCTTGAACTCCTCGACGAAAGCCAGCGGGTCGGCGCAATCGAAGCGCTCGGTTTCCATGCCATCGATGCTGATCCGCACTTGATGGTCGTAGACCCGCAGCACCGTGCGGCACGGCAGGCCGATGATCGAATAGCGCCCCCATTTCTCGCCGCCCTGCACCGACTCCAGCAGGTAGGAGTTCGGCGCGTCGGCCAGCTTCAGGTAGATCGACAGCGGCGTGTCGAAGTCGGCAAGGGTCTCGAAGGACAGCGGGATGCGGTTGTAGCCATCGGCGGCCAGCCGCAGGAATTCTTCGCGATTCATGATCAGCCTCATCGGAGGAGAGAACGGTCAACAGGGTGCAAACGCGCGCCGGCTATCCGGCGGAGGATGATGTCAGGCGCGCCAGCGCCAACGCGCCAGGGCCTTGATGACCTTCATCCAGAGTTTGCTGACCGCCACGGCTTGATCTCGCTGGTCGGAGGGGGAAAGGGAGTCGTCCGGCAACACTATCTCAGCGGCCTGGTCGGCGCAAGGCAGCAGGTCGCGCAGGTTGTCGATGACCAGGGTGGGCGCTTCCTCGGCGATCGGCCGGCCGTGGTTGTAGCCATAGGTCAGCGCCGCGCAGCGCACGCCGGCAGCTTTGGCGGCGAGCACGTCGTTGCGCGAGTCACCGACGAACAACGCATCTTCGGGCTCGATGCCGGCCATCTTCATCACGAACAGCAGCGCCGCCGGGTCGGGCTTCTGCTGCGGCAGGGTGTCGCCGCCGATGATCCAGCGAAAATAGCGACCCAGCTTCATCTCATCCAGCAGCGGAGCGACGAAGCGCTCCGGCTTGTTGGTGATCAGCGCCATTTCCACGCCGTTGCGCTTGAGCCACTTGAGGGTGTCGACGACGCCGGGGTAGACCTCGGTGAGCGCATGACTGTCGGCATAGGCCTCCATGAACAACGCCAGCGCGGCTTCGGTTTCCTCCTCACCGATGCCGTCGTGCTCGATGCTTCCGGCCAGGGCGCGACGCACCAGGACGCGTGCGCCGTTACCGATCCACTGGCGGACCTTCTCGATGCCCGCCGGCGGCCGCCCGAGGCTGGCGAGCATGCTGTCGACCGCGGCGGTGAGGTCGGGAACGGAATCGACCAGCGTGCCATCCAGGTCGAACATCACCAGACGCGGCAGGCGCGTGGCGAAGAACGGCTCCGCAGCGCTCATTACTGGTGCGCCTGGGCCAGTTCGGCATGCATGGCGCGGATGACCTCGGCGTAGTCCGGGGCGTTGAAGATGGCCGAGCCGGCGACGAAGGTATCGGCGCCCGCCGCGGCGATCTCACGGATGTTCTTGACGTTGACGCCGCCATCGATCTCCAGGCGGATCTCGCGACCGGAGGCATCGATCAGGGCGCGTGCCTCGCGCAACTTGTCGAGGGTACCGGGGATGAATTTCTGCCCGCCGAAGCCGGGGTTGACGCTCATCAGCAGGACCATGTCGACCTTGTCCATCACGTACTTCAGCACCTCCAGCGGAGTGGCCGGGTTGAACACCAGGCCCGCCTTGCAACCGCCGTCACGGATCAGTTGCAGGGAACGGTCGATGTGCTGTGAAGCTTCCGGATGGAAGGTGATGTAGGTGGCGCCAGCTTCGATGAAGTCGCCGATGATGCGATCCACCGGGGACACCATCAGGTGCACGTCGATCGGCGCGCTCACGCCGTACTTGCGCAGCGCCGAGCAGACCATCGGGCCGATGGTCAGGTTCGGCACGTAGTGGTTGTCCATCACGTCGAAGTGAACGATGTCGGCACCGGCGGCGAGCACCTTGTCCACGTCCTCGCCCAGGCGGGCGAAATCGGCGGAAAGGATCGACGGAGCGATGGCGAAGGGTTGCATGGCGCACCTCAAAGGGGATCACGGAAGGCGCGCATTGTAGCCGTTATCGGTTTTTGGCGGTGAAAATGACGACTTTTCGCCGCAGCAGCCGACGCCCGGACCAAGCCGGGCGCGCCCTGCGCCTCAGCCGCCGGGTTGTGCGGTACGCATCTTCTCGCTGCGCCCGCGCAGCCATTCCAGGGTCAGCAACAGCAGTACGGAGAAACCGATCAGCAAGGTCGCCGCGGCGGCAATGGTGGGGCTCAGGTTCTCGCGAATGCCGCTGAACATCTGCCGCGGCAGGGTGGCCTGCTCGGGACCGGCGAGGAAGAGGGTCACTACCACTTCGTCGAACGAGGTGGCGAAGGCGAACAGCGCGCCGGAAATCACTCCCGGAGCGATCAGCGGCAGGGTCACCCGGAAGAAGGTGGTCAGCGGCGGCGCGCCGAGGCTGGCGGCGGCGCGCACCAGGTTGTAGTTGAACCCCTGCAGGGTCGCGGAGACGGTGATGATCACGAACGGCACGCCGAGCACCGCATGCACCACGATCAGCGACAGGTAGCTGTTGCCGAGCCCCAGCGGAGCGAAGAACAGGTAGCTGGCCACGCCGATGATCACCACCGGCACCACCATCGGCGAAATCATCAGGCTCATCACCAGTGCCTTGCCGCGGAACTCGCCGCGGGTCAGGCCGATCGCGGCCAGAGTGCCGAAGACCATTGCCAGCAGGGTCGCCGCCGGAGCGACGATCATGCTGTTGGTCAACGAGCGCATCCACTCGGCGGACTGGAAGAAGTCGGCGTACCAGCGCAGGGAGAACCCTTGCAGCGGGTAGACCAGGAAGGTGCCGGAGTTGAACGACAGCGGCACGATGACCAGCACCGGCAGTACCAGGAACAGCAGTACCAGGCCGCAGAGGATGCGCAGGGAGTAGAACCACAGGCGCTCGACCGGGGACATGTAGGGACTCAGCATGACTCGCTCTCCAATGTGTTTCGTGCGGATCCCCCTCTCCCCGCCCTCCGGGCAACCTTTTTTCCGAAGGCAGAGGGGAATCGGTTGGCCTTCTCGGAAGGCCCTCTATCCCAGGCGCAGGCGGCTGGCGCCCACCAGCCAGCTGTAGACGACGTAGAGCACCAGGGTGGCGAGCAGGAGCAGGCCGCCGAGGGCGGTGGCCATGCCCCAGTTGATGGTGCTGTTGGTATAGAAGGCGACGAAGTAGCTGACCATCTGGTCGTTCGGGCTGCCCAGCAGCGCCGGGGTGATGTAGTAGCCGATGGACAGGATGAACACCAGCAGGCAACCGGCGCCGACGCCCGCGACGGTCTGTGGGAAATACACCCGCCAGAAGCTGGCGAACGGGTGGCAGCCGAGGGAAATCGCGGCGCGCATGTAGCTCGGCGAAATGCCTTTCATCACGCTGTAGATCGGCAGGATCATGAACGGCAGCATGATGTGCACCATCGCGATGTATACGCCGGTGCGGTTGAACACCAGTTGCAGCGGCTGGTCGATCAGGCCGAGCTTGAGCAGCGCGCCGTTGATCAGGCCACCCGATTGCAGCAGGACGATCCAGGCAGCGACACGTACCAGGATCGAGGTCCAGAACGGCAGCAGGACCAGGATCATCAGCAGGTTGCTCTTGCGCGTCGGCAGGTTGGCCAGCAGGTAGGCCAGTGGGTAGGCCAGCAGCAGGCAGATGACGGTGATCACCGCACCCATCCAGAAGGTGCGGGCGAAGATGTCCAGGTAGATGGCCTGGTCCGGGGTGGCGCGCGCCACTTCGCCGAGATCGTCGATCCGGTGGTCGAGGGCTGCGAGCAGGTAATAGGGCGTATAGCTGCTGGCGTTGCGGCGGATCACCTGCCAGTAGGCGGGGTCGCCCCAGCGCTCGTCGAGCTGCTCCATGGCGTCCTTGTAGGAAGCGGGCTCCTCCTTGAACGGCAGCTTGCGCGCGGTCTTCGCCATCAGGCTGCGATAACCGGCCAGTTCCATGTTCAGGCGCTTGGAGAGATCGCCGATGGTCTGGTTGCGACGAGCCTCGGCGAGATCCTGGCTGAGCGCCTTGTAGACGGAGTCGGCCGGCAGCGACTTGCCGTCCCAGGCGGAGATGGCTTCTACCGTCAGCGGCAACGAGCGAACCACTTCCGGGTTGGACACGCTCTTGTAGAGCAGGGCGGCGATCGGCACCAGGAAGGTCAGGACCAGGAAGGCCAGCAGGGGCAGGATCAGCGCCTGGGACTTCAGGCGGTTCATCCGCTCGGCGCGCGCCAGGCGTTGCTTGAGGGTGCTGCCGGCGGCCTGGGACATGGGCACAGCTGTGGCCATAGCGAACTCCGGAAAAAAAGCGGGCCGTCGGGGCGACCCTGGAAAGTGTGGAACGGTAGGAGGAGCCGCCGCGCGGCGGCCCCTCCGGCCCTCTCTGGAGGGTCAGGCGAGGATTACCTGGCCGCCCAGGCGTTGAAGCGCTGTTCCAGTTGTTCGCCGTAGTCGGCCCAGAAGGTCACGTCCATTGCCACCTGGTTCTGGATGTTTTCCGGAGTGGTCGGCATGTCCTTCAGCAGGGCCTTGTCCAGCAGCGGCACCGCCTGCTTGTTGGCCGGACCGTAGGCGATGTTTTCCGAGTAAGTCTTCTGCTGCTGGGGCTGCACCGAGAAGGCGATGAACTTCAGGGTCTCTTCCCGTTTCTTCGCCCCCTTCGGGATGGCCCAGGCGTCGAAATCGTAGATGCCGCCGTTCCATACCACCTTCAGGTTGCTTTCCTTCTGCACCGCGGCGATCCGACCGTTGTAGGCAGAACTCATCACCACATCGCCGGAAGCCAGGTACTGCGGCGGCTGGGCGCCCGCCTCCCACCACTGGATGCTCGACTTGATCTCGTCGAGCTTCTTGAAGGCACGATCCTGGCCTTCCTTGGTGGCGAGCACGCCGTAGACGTCCTTCGGCGCCACGCCATCGGCCATCAGGGCGAATTCGAGGGTGTACTTGGCGCCCTTGCGCAGGCCGCGCTTGCCGGGGAATTTCTTGATGTCCCAGAAGTCCGCCCAACTGGTCGGCGCGCTTTTCAGCTTGTCGGCGTTGTAGGCGAGCACCGTGGACCAGACGAAGAAACCCACGCCGCACGGTTGGATGGCGCCGGGCACGAAGTCCTCGGTCTTGCCGAACTGCGCCGGGTCGAGTTCCTCGAACAGGCCTTCGTCGCAGCCGCGCGACAGCTCCGGCGACTCCACTTCCACCAGGTCCCAGGACACGCTGTTGGTATCGACCATGGCCTTGACCTTGGCCATCTCGCCGTTGTATTCGCCGGCGACGATCCTGTTGCCGGTGGCTTTCTGGTAGGGCTCGTAGAACGCCTTGATCTGGGCGCTCTTGTTGGCCCCGCCGAAGGACACCACGGTCAGGTCCACCGCCATGGCCTGGGCCGCGCAGGCCAGGCCGGCCGCCAGGGTGGCGAACTTCAGGCTGGCCGCTTTCAGGGATTTCGACATTATTGTTCTCTCCACAGTGCAGGGTTGCTTCGGTACGGTTCGGGACTGCCGGCGCTCACGCCGCCGGCAGAGGGTCGAGCGCCCTCACATGCTCGACCTGCCAGCCCAGCGGAACCACATCACCGACGCTCAGCGTCGGGTCCAGCTCGGCGATCGGCTGCTTGACGAAGAAGTCGTCGCGGCCGCAGACCTCCAGGCGCACACGCACGTGGTCGCCCAGGTAGACGAATTCGGCCACGCGGCCGGAGAAACGGTTGACGCAAGACTCGCTGGCACCGTTCAGGCGCACCCGCTCGGGGCGGATCGACAAGGTCACCGGCTCGCCCGGCTGGCCGACGTTGACCGCCAGCGCCTCAACCTTCTCGCCGCGCGGCAGCCCGACCACGCAGCGCTCGCCGTCGCAACTGAGAAGCTGCCCGGATAGACGGTTGTTCTCGCCGATGAAGTTGGCCACGAAGGTGTTGCGCGGCTGCTCGTAGAGATTGCGCGGCGGCTCGATCTGCTGGATTTCGCCCTGGTGGAACACCGCCACCCGGTCGGACATGGTCAGCGCCTCGCCCTGGTCGTGGGTGACGTAGACCACGGTGACGCCGAGGCGCTGGTGCAGATGCTTGATTTCCATCTGCATGTGCTCGCGAAGTTGCTTGTCCAGCGCTCCCAGGGGCTCGTCCATCAGCACCAGTTGCGGCTCGAAGACCAGCGCGCGGGCCAGCGCCACGCGCTGCTGCTGGCCACCGGAAAGCTGCGCCGGATAACGCCCGGCGAAGGCGTCGAGCTGGACCATCGACAACGCGCGCTTGACCCTTTCCTTCACGTCGGTCTTGCTCATGCCACGGACGCTGAGGGGAAAGGCCAGGTTCTCGGCCACGGTCATGTGCGGGAACAGCGCATAGTTCTGGAACACCATGCCGATGTCGCGCTTGTGCGGAGGGACATTGTTGATCGAGCGACCGGCCAGGAGGATTTCGCCGGCGGTGGGGGTTTCGAAACCGGCCAGCATCATCAGGCTGGTGGTCTTGCCGGACCCGGAGGGGCCGAGCAGGGTGAGGAATTCGCCCTTGCGAATGTCCAGGTTGAGATCCTTCACGATGAGGGTCTCGCCGTCGTAGCTTTTCTGCACGCCACGGAAGCTGACCAGCACATCGCCGCCTTGAGTCTCGGCCATAACCGCACCTTTGTTCGTTTTATGGATGCTGTGCGAACAGCCTAGAGAACCCGGCGCAGGACGCAAATCGGCCGGCAAGAGAGTTTTCTATCAGGGGAAAGGAAAGCTCTTTGTAGGAATCGCCCTACAAAAAAGATGCCCCCCGGAATGGGCCAGACCGCTCTGGGAAGGAGCTTTCGAGAAGAGCAAAGGTTTGCGCGCCAGCGCTCTCCGGCTGGCGCGCAACGGCCTCCTCAGCGCTTGGCCCAGTTCTGGAAACGCTGCTCCAGGGCCTCGCCGTGCTCCGCCCAGAAGGCCACGTTCATACCCACCGCGTTCTGCATGTTCTGCGGCGCGGTCGGCAGGTTGGCAGCCACTTGCGGATCGAGCAGGCCTACCGCCTTGCGGTTGGCCGGGCCGTAGGCGATGTTCTCGGCGAAAGCCTTCTGCTGCTCCGGCTGGCTGGCGAAACGGATGAACTCCTCGGCCAACTGCTTCTTCCAAACCCCGACCGGCAGCGCCCAGAAGTCGAAATCGTAGACGCCGCCGCTCCAGACCATTGCCAGGCGCTGCTTCTCGGCCTGCGCCGCGGCGATCCGCCCGTTGTAGGCCGAACTCATCACCACCGTGCCATCGGCCAGGTCGCGCACAGGGTCCTGCCCGGACTTCCACCAATGGATATAGGGCTTCAGCTCGTCGAGCTTGCGGAATGCCCGCTCGACGCCGGCGGGCGTCGCCAGCGTCTGGTAGACGTCCTTCGGCGCCACGCCATCGGCCATCAGGGCGAACTCCAGGCTGTACTTGGCGCCCCAGCGCAGGCCGCGCTTGCCGGGAAACTTCTTCACGTCCCAGAAATCCGCCCAGCCCTGCGGGCTGCCCGCAACCTTGCCGGGGTTGTAGGCAAGCAGCGTGGTCCAGACGAAGATGCCGACTCCGCAGGGCTGCACCGCGCCGGGAACGAAATCCGCGGGATCGCCGACCTTCGCCATGTCCAGCTTCTCGAACAGACCTTCCTCGCAACCGCGCGCCAGCTCCGGCGCCTCGACTTCCACCACGTCCCAGGAGACGTGGCTGATCTCCACCATGCGCTTGAGCTTGGCCAGGTCGCCATTGTAGGAGCCATGCACCACGCGATTGCCGGTGGCGCTCTTGAAGGGTTTGTAGAACGCGGTTTCCTGGGCTTCCTTGTTGGCGCCGCCGAAGGAAATCACGGTCACGTATTCCGCCCAGGCGGGCGCGGTAACTCCGAGAAGGGCGCACAACAGGCCCGTCCTCATGGCTGGCAACATCGTTTCTTCTCCTTATCGTGTTGGCCGGCAAGCATCATTCCCTGCCGCGCGGAAGCCAGGTAGACAGCAGATCGCGAAAACCGGACCTGGCGCACAAGCCGCGAGCAAAACCTGGGCGAACGCCCCTGTCAGAGCAGGCGGTGCTCCATCGCGTAGCGCACCAGGTCGGCTACCGAATGCGCGTTGAGCTTCTGCATCAGGCGTGCCTTGTGGGTACTTATGGTCTTGTTGCTGACCGCCAGTTGCTGGGCGATCTCGTTGACGTTGGCGCCCTGCACCAGCCGCTCGAACACCGAGAACTCGCGCTCGGAGAGCAGCGCATGGGGCGGACGCGAATCGGTCAGGCCGACCTCGAAGACCATCCGATCGGCAAGGTCCGGGTCGATGTAGCGTCCGCCGCCGGCGACCCTGCGGATCGCGGTGAGCAGCAATGCCGGATCGCTGTCCTTGGTGGCATAGCCGGCAGCACCTATCTTCAGGGCGCGGGCGGCCATCTGCGCCTCGTCGTGCATCGACAGCACCAGGATCGCCGGCGGCTCGTTCAGCGCGCGAATCCGCGGAATCGCCTCGAGGCCATTGACGCCGGGCATGGAGATATCCAGCAGGACCACCTCGCAAGGCGTTCCGCGCAGGGTTTCCAGCAACTGCTCGCCATTGGTGGCCTCGCCGACCACCTGCAGGTCCTTGGCCATGCCAATCAGTTGCTTGATGCCTTCCCTGACAATCGTGTGGTCTTCAGCGACCAGGACTCGGATCACCACTCTTTGCTGCCTCACGCTGTTCCGCCTTGTCGGCGGTTGTTCTTGTCACGGGCCCGCGACGCCCAGCGGAATCCTCACGCTGAGCGTGGTGCCCTCGCCGGGGGCACTGTCGATGTCCAGCGTACCGCCCATCATCAGCACCCGCTCGCGCATGCCGACCAGGCCGAAGGAACTGCCACGCCCCACCGTGGCAACATCGAACCCGCGACCGTCGTCGCTGACGCTCAGGCACAGCTCGTCGCCCTCGCGCAGCAGACGCAGTTGCACAGTATGCGCCTCGGCATGCCGCATGACATTGGTCAACGCCTCCTGGAGGATGCGGAACAGGCCGATAGCCTTGGCGTCGACCAACTGCGGCGAGTTCTCCGGCACCTCCACCAGGCAGGGAATCTGCGTGCGCGCCTCGAAGCGCCGCGCCTGCCACTCCACCGCCGAGCCGATTCCGGCGTCGAGGATCGGCGGGCGCAGTGCGGTAGCCACGTCGCGCACCAGCTGGAACAACTGGGCGATCAGCTTTTTCATGTTGCCCAGGCGTTCGCGCAGGCCCTCCTGGGCATCGGCATAGGCCAGCTCGCACATCGAGGTTTCCAGCTTCAGCACCGTCAGCACCTGGCCCAGCTCATCATGGACCTCGCGGGCGATACGCGCCTTCTCCTCCTCCCGCACCGACTCCAGGTGCGCCGACAGCTCGCGGAGCTGGGCGCGCGACTCGCCGAGTTCGAGTTCGATCTGCTTGTTCGCGGTGATGTCCCAGACCACCCCGTCCCAGACCGCACGACCATCCTCGAAACAGCGCGCCGAAGCCTTGATGTCGGCCCAGCGCAATTCGCCCTGGCGGGTGAGGATGCGGCCCTGCCAATGCCAGTCGCGATTCTCGTCGAGGGCAGCCATCTGGCTCGACCAGTAGCGCTCGCGGTCGTCGGGATGGACCAGGCCACGAATGCCGCGGCCGCTTTCGATCAGTTCGCGAGCGCTGTAGCCGACCAGCGCCTCGCTGCCCTCGCTGATATAGGCGAAGTCGGAAAACGCGCCGGCCCGCGGGCGCTCCAGGCGGAAGACCATGCCCGGCACGTTGGAGGCGATGCCCTTCATCCGCGCCTCGCTTTCCTGCAATGCCTCGCGGGCACGGCGGCGCTCGGTGACGTCGCTGAGGAACACCACCAGATACTCGGACGTGCCGAAGCGCAGGAAGCTAAGCGAGACGTCGGCCGGCAGCCAACTGCCGTCGGCGCGCAGGCAGCGGGTCTCGAAGCTGAGCGGGCCCTCCTCGCTATTGCGCGCACGACGCCAAAGATTCAACCAGCGGTCCATGTCCAGGCCGGGCTCGAAGTCGGCCAGCGGACGGTCCACGAGTTGGCCGTCGGCATGGCCGAGCATCTGTTCGGCGGCGCGGTTGGCGTAGCGTACGCGGCTGTCCCAGTTGACCCAGAGGATGCCCAGGGTGCTGTTGTCGATGGAGAACTGGGTCAGGCGCAGCGCCTCCTCGGCCGCCTGGCGCAGCTCCAGGTCGCGGCGGGCGCCGTACAGCCGGGCTTCCAGCGCATGCTGCTGGCGCCGCTGGAGGAACACCGCCACCAGCGCGCCGGCCAGCAGCAGGCCGAGGAGGATCGACAGGTTCTGCCAGAACCCCGGCGACTCGCCGAGGCGCGGATACTTGGGTTGCAACCAGCGCTCGTGCAACTGGTCCAGGGACTTGCGCGGCAGCGAGCGCAACGCCTGGTCGACCACCATCGCCAGTTCCGGCCAGTCGCGACGGGTCGCCACCCGCAGCAGCTGCGGGTAGCCGATATCGCCAACCACCGCTAGCTCGGCGAACTCCGGTTCGCGGGTCAGGCGGCTGAGTTGCGCTTCGTCGATCACCGCGTAGCGTGCCTGTCCGGCGAGCACGGCGCGCAGCACCTCGCGTTCGGAATCGGCCGACACCCATTGCAGGCCGCTATAGGTGCTGCTGAGGTAGTCGGCTACCGAACTGCCGGCCCGCACGGCAACCCGGGTATCGCGCTCCAGTTGCTCCAATTCGACGCTGCCGCTGCCATCGCGCTTCCCCACCACCAGCCGGGAAACCCGCAGGTAGGGATCGGAGAACAGCCACAAGCGCAGCCCGGCTGGGGTCTGGCTGAGGCCGGGAGCGATATCCACGCGCCCAGCGCGCAGGGCATCGTCGAGCGCCGCCTGGTCGGGATAGCCCTGCCACCGCAAGGTCACCTGCATTGCCGTGGCCAGCCAGCCCATCAGCTCCACGTTGGCCCCGGAATACTGTTGCAGGCGGCGGTCGTACTGGGCATAGGGCGCTTCGGTGACCACCCCGACGCGCAATTCCCGATGCTCCGCCAGCCAGGTCCGTAGCTCCGCCGTCAGCGGCAAGGCGACCGACTCCTCCGCTCGCACGGGCAGGCTCAACAGCAGACAGAAGAAGAGCAGACAGCAACGACGCAACATGCCGGCGACACTCCACGGAATACACCGCAACGGAAGGAAAAGCGGGCATACCTTACCGCGAGCGCGACCGGCGAACCATGCGAAGGCTCGGCCTGACAAAGAAGTGCTCTGGGTTTAGGCTGCCTTCTGGATTGTCTATCAGGAATTTCCAATGCCGGCCTTCTCTCTACTGCCGAAGCCCTCCGCCCTGCTGCCGCTGCTATTGGCCGCCGCTTTCCTGCCGCCGGCTTTCGTTCATGCCGAAGAGGAGGCCGCCAAGGACCAGCCGCAGGCCCCCGTGGAACGCCCGGCGGTCAGCGAGCGCAGCCAGGACGAGGCCAAGGGGCTGGAGCGCCAGTTGCCGGAGGACGGCCAGCAGATCCTCAAGGCCGGCGACGAAAGCTTCCTCACCCTCTGGTTGCCAGCCAACACCGCCGAGGCCGAAGGTGTAGTGATCCTGGTTCCCGGTGATGGCGAAAGTCCGGACTGGCCGCAAGCCATCGGCCCGCTAAGGCGCAAACTGCCGGATGCCGGCTGGCAGACCCTGAGCCTGGCCCTGCCCGACCCGCAGAGCACCGCGCCGGTTACCCGCCCTGCGGAATCCGCCGCCAGCGCCAGCGCCGACAAGGACGCCAGCGCCGCGGACAGCGCAAGCAAGCCTGACGTGAAAGGCGAAAGCGGCAACGCGCCGGCGCCGGAAAGCACCGCCGAAGCCGGCAGCGGCGAACCGGCGCAGAGCGAGGACCAGGCCCCTCCCCCAGCCATCGATCCGGTCGAGCAGCGCAAGGCGCACGCCGAACGGGTCATGGCGCGCCTGCAGGCGAGCATCGACCTGGCCCTGCAGCACGAACCGAAAAGCGTCGTCCTGCTCGGTCATGGCACGGGCGCCTATTGGGCGGCACGCTACCTGGCGGAGAAGGAGCCTGCGGAAATCCACAACCTGCTGCTGGTTGCCGCGGAGGTACCGCGCGATTTTCGCCCGGCGCTGGAAGATATGGTGCCGAAGCTGAAACTGGCGACCGGCGACTTCTATTACCGCGACGCCCGCGCCGACCGCGAGGCGGCCAGGCTGCGCATGCAGGCCGGCAAGCGGCAGAAACACCCAGCCTACGTACAAATCGCGATGCAGGCGCTACCGGCCGACCCCAAGGCGGAGCAGGAGCAACTGTACCGACGAATCCGCGGCTGGCTCAGCCTTCACCTGCAGGCCGATGCGCAGAAACCTGCGGAGTGATCAGCGAAACCCCTCACGCTCTCGGACCAGGGCGTAGGCCGCCTGCAATTCACGGGTTTTCTCGGTAGCCGCACGCACGCGCTCGACGCTGGCGCCGGCTCCCGCCAGTTTGTCCGGATGGTGCTGGCTGATCAGCTTGCGATAGGCGCGTTTGATCAGCGCCGGCTCGCTTCCGGCCTCCACGCCGAGCAGCAGCAGGGCCTCACGGTAGCTATCCCGGGCGACAGCGCGCGTCCGCTTCGGCATGACCCGCGCCGACAAGCGTTCCGTTCGCTCCGCCGACCAACCCAGCCAGCGCCCCCATTGCAACACCAGTTGTCGCGCCGACTGGCTGAGCACGCCGCCAGCCCAGGCCATCCGCCAGCAGGCGAGCAATACTGCCTCCGCACGTTCGCCCTTCAGACGCGCGACCTCCGCCTGCAGATGGGCGATGCCGGCCTTGCCCTTGCCGAAGGACGCGATGGCACGCCGCTGGGCTCGCCTATCGAGCTTGCGCAACGCCATCTCCTCGCGCGCCTGGCGGATATGCATCTCCTCCACCCGCCCGCCGCTCTTGGCCAGATAGCCGAGCAACTGAAACAGCAGGTCGTCCTCATCGTTCACCGCCCGCCCGCGCAAGCGCGCCAGCAGGCCGCGCCAGGACTCCAGGCGCAACCTGCGGTCCAGCAGTTGCCCCAGCAGGCCGCCGAGCAGGGCGCCGGGGATGCTGGCCAGGGCCCAGCCGGCTCCGGCTCCGATCAGCGTAGCGGGCCAGAGCATCTCAGGCGTGCTCCGCCAGCAATCGCTCGACTTCCGCCAGGCGCTCGTGGGTACCGACGTCGACCCACTGCCCACGATGGTGTTCGCCGCTGACCCGCCCCGCGGCGATGGCCTTGCGCAATAGCGGCGCCAGCTTGAAGGCGCCCGGCTGGCAGCCCTCGAACAGCGCGGGATGCAGTACGGCGATCCCGCTGTAGGTAAGGTTGCCGCCCGCTTCGCGGGTCTCGCCCACCCGTCCGCCGGCATCCAGGTGGAAATCGCCGGCGGGATGGTGCGCCGGGTTGTCGACCAGCACCAGATGCGCCAGGTCGCCGTCGGCAAGATGCAGCCGAGAGTAGTCGAAGTCGCTCCAGACATCGCCGTTGAGCAACAGGAACGGCTGCTCGCCGAGCAACGGCAGGGCGCGGAAGATTCCGCCACCGGTTTCCAGCGGTTCACCCTCCGGGGAATAGGCGATCCGCCCGCCCAGGCGCGAACCGTCGCCGAGATAGGCCTCGATCTGCTCGCCAAGCCAGGCATGGTTGATCACCCAGTCGTCGACTCCGGCCTGGCGCAGCGCCAGCAACTGACGCTCGATCAATGGCACGCCGGCGGCCTCGATCAGCGGCTTGGGCGTGTGCAGGGTGGTCGGCCGCATGCGCTCGCCACGCCCGGCGGCGAGGATCATCGCCTTCATGCCTCGGCTCCCTGCGGCAGCGAGGCCAGCAGCTCGCCCAGTTCGGCCAGCTCGGGACGGCGCGCCACGGCGGTTTCCAGATAACGGAAGAAGCGCGGCACGTCACCCAGGTAGCGCGGCTTGCCGTCGCGGTGACAGATACGGGCGAAGATGCCAATCACCTTCAGGTGGCGCTGCACGCCCATCAGGTCGCTGGCACGGAGGAAGTCTTCGAAGCTTGGCGGCAGCGGGATGCCGGCCCAGGTCGCCTTCTTCCAGTAACGGTTCAGCGCGGCATGCACGCGCGGCTCCGGCCAACTGACGAAGGCGTCCTTGTACAGGCAGGTGACATCGTAGGTGACCGGGCCGTGCAGGGCGTCCTGGAAGTCGAGGACGCCCGGGTTGGGCTCGCTGAGCATCAGATTGCGCGGCATATAGTCGCGATGGACGAACACCCGCGGTTGCTCCAGCGCGCTGCGTACCAGCAGGTCGCAGATCCGTTTCCAGCGGGCCAGCGTCTCGCCCTCCAGCTCCACGCCGAGGTGGCGGGCCAGGTACCAGTCGGGGAACAGCTGCAGCTCGCGGCGCAGCACCGCTTCGTCGTAGGCAGGCAGGACACCGGCGACATCGACCTTCTGGAAGGCGATCAGCGCATCCAGGGCCGGTTCGAACAGCTCGTCGGCATTCCCGGGATGAAGCACGTCGAGGTAGGTCTGCCGGCCCAGGTCACTGAGCAGCAGGAAACCGTTCTCCAGATCCTGGGCGAGAATCCTCGGCACATGCACGCCGGCTCCGGCGAGCAGTCCGGCGACCTTGACGAACGGTCGGCAGTCTTCCTGGGGCGGCGGCGCGTCCATCACCACCAGGCTGCGGTCCCCTCCCTGCCAGCGGAAATAACGACGGAAGCTGGCGTCGCTACTGGCCGGGATCAGTTCGGCGGGGGGCACTTCCCCCCAACCTTCGGCAACGAACAACTCGGGCAAACAAGAGTCCAACCAGCGATTCAGCTGCTGGAAACGGGCATCATCAGACATTTACGGGGTTCTCCACGGCCCTAGCCGTTGCGCAGGTCATGCTTTATTATCCAGCATCTTTTTCAGCCCATCGAGAGGCGTGCGGCCCACCGGGCCGATGGCGCGCAGGAAGCCCGGATTAACAAGATGGCAGTGAAATCCCTCGTGTTTCGAAGAAAGTTTCCCCTGCTGGTCACCGGCAGCCTGCTGGCTCTGCAGCCGGTCGCAGCATTGACTGTACAGGCCGCCGATCAGTTCGACTGCAAGGTGTCGGCCACCGGCGGCTGGGATTGCTCCCCGCTGCAGAACGCCAATGCCAACCTGCCACCGCGCCCGGCGCATACCGCGACCTCGGTCAGCACCGCCGCGGCGGGCAGCAGCGTGTCCGGCAGCGGAGGCGAAACCGTCGAGGCAGAGCCGACCCAGCGCCTGGTCACCGAGTCCGGCGGTCGCGCGCTGAAATCCCGCAGTGCGGACTATTCGCACCTCGACTGGATTCCTCGGGAAAAACTGACCGCCGCCCAGTTGGCGGAAATCGGCCCCTATTGCGGCGGCTCCTACATCGAGCCGGTGCGTCCGGGCATGGATGACGGCGCGCCCAGCGACGAGAGCCCGACCTACGTATCCGCCAAGGCTTCGCGCTACGAGCAGGAAAAACAGATCGCCACCCTCGCCGGTGACGTGGTCCTGCGCCAGGGAAGCATGCAGGTGGAAGGCGACGAGGCCAACCTGCACCAGCTGGAAAACCGCGGCGAACTGGTCGGCAACGTCAAGCTGCGCGACAAGGGCATGCTGGTGGTCGGCGACCACGCCCAGGTCCAGTTGGACAACGGCGAAGCCCAGGTCGACAACGCCGAGTACGTGATCCACAAGGCCCATGCCCGCGGCAGCGCGCTCTACGCCAAGCGCAGCGAGAACGCCATCATCATGCTCAAGGATGGCACCTACACCCGCTGCGAACCGAGCAGCAACGCCTGGACCCTGAAGGGCAACAACGTCAAGCTGAACCCGGCCACCGGCTTCGGCACCGCGACCAACGCGACCCTGCGGGTCAAAGACTTCCCGGTGTTCTACACCCCGTACATCTATTTCCCGATCGACGACCGCCGCCAGTCCGGCTTCCTGCCGCCGAGCTTCAGCAGCACCAGCGACACCGGCTTCACCCTGGTCACCCCGTACTACTTCAACCTGGCGCCGAACTACGACGCCACGTTGTACCCGCGCTACATGGCCAAGCGCGGCATGATGCTGGAAGGCGAGTTCCGCTACCTGACCCACAGCAGCGAAGGCACCGTCAACGCCGCCTACCTGAACGACAAGGACGATCACCGCGAGAACTTCCCGGACTACAGCAAGGACCGCTGGCTGTACGGCCTCAAGAACACCACCGGCCTCGATTCGCGCTGGCTGGCCGAGGTCGACTACACGCGGATCAGCGATCCCTATTACTTCCAGGACCTGGATACTGACCTGGGTGTAGGCAGTACCACCTATGTCAATCAGCGCGGCAGCGTGACCTACCGGGGCGATACCTTTACCGGTCGCCTGAACCTGCAAGGTTATCAACTGGCGACCACCACCGACGTGACGCCTTACAACCGTCTGCCGCAGGTCACCTTCGACGGTTTCTTGCCATACAATCCGGGCGGCCTGAAATTCGACTACAAAACCGAATTCGTCCGCTTCGACAGAGACCTCGATGACGGATACTACATCGCGGACGAGAACGACCCTATCGGTTCCCGAGTACCCCGTGTCGACAACAACCTGAAGGGTCTGGCCCGGGCCAATGGCGACCGGGCACACCTGGAACCCGGCATGAGTCTGCCGATGACCCGGAGTTGGGGTTATCTGACCCCGACCCTGAAGTTCCTCTATACGAAGTACGATCTGGATCTGGACAGCCAGGGCAAGCAAACCCTTACTGCATATGACGAAACATTCGATAGCAGTCAGGATCGCTCGCTTCCGTTGGCCAAGGTTGACAGTGGCCTGTATTTTGACCGTGATATGACCTTTGCCGGCACGCAGTTTCGGCAAACCCTGGAACCAAGAGCGATGTATCTGTACGTTCCGTACAAGGACCAGGACAATATTCCAGTATTCGACACCAGCGAACCGTCGTTCAGCTATGACTCCCTCTGGCGAGAGAATCGGTTCTCCGGCCGTGACCGTATCGGAGACGCCAACCAATTGTCGCTCGGCGTGACTACCCGCTTCATCGAACCCAATGGATTCGAGCGCGCCAGCTTGAGTGCTGGACAGATTTACTACTTCCGTGATCGTCGTGTACAACTGCCCGGCCTGACCGAAAAAGATTTGGATCGTCTGCGTGCGACCAATCCTGATCTGAAAGATCCGGATACCGATAGCTGGCGTTCTCCATATGCACTGATGGGGCAATACCGCTTCAACCGCGACTGGAGGGTCAGCTCCGACTTCAACTGGAATCCCAACACCAGCCGTACAGAATCTGGCAGCGCCATGTTCCACTATCAGCCAGAAGACAATCCAAACAAGGTGGTCAATGCTGGCTATCGCTACCGCGAAGATGCTCGCCGCTTCAACAGCTCCACGGGACGGTTCATGTACGGCCGCGAGGACGACATCATCAAACAGCACGACTTCTCGGTCATCTGGCCGATGGTGCCGCAGTGGTCCGTGCTCGCCCGCTGGCAGTACGACTACAACAAGAACCGCACCCTCGAAGCCTTCGGTGGCTTCGAATACGACAGCTGCTGCTGGAAGCTGCGTCTGATCAACCGTTATTGGCTGGATGTGGACGACGATGCCTTCCTTACGCAGAACGCAAAGGCCGACCGCGGCGTCTTCCTGCAGATCGTCCTGAAGGGCCTCGGCGGCATCGTAGGCAACAAGACGGAAATGTTCCTCGACAAAGGCATCCAAGGTTATCGTCAACGTGAAGATCAAGCTATGTAATCGGCTGCGCCCCCTTGCATTGGGCGCAGCACTCCTTTGCTCCTTCGCGCATGCCGAAGTGGTACCACTGGACCGGGTCGTCGCCATCGTCGACAACGATGTGATCATGCAGAGCCAGCTCGACCAGCGCCTGCGTGAAGTGCACCAGACGCTGCTCAAGCGCGGCGCGCCGCTGCCGCCCGAGCACGTGCTGACCCAGCAGGTGCTGGAACGCCTGATCATCGAGAACATCCAGCAGCAGATCGGCGACCGCTCCGGCATCCGTATCTCCGACGAGGAGCTGAACCAGGCGATGGGCACCATCGCCCAGCGCAACGGCATGAGCCTGGAGCAGTTCCAGGCCGCCCTCACCCGCGACGGCCTGTCCTACGCCGACGCCCGCGAGCAAGTCCGTCGCGAGATGGTGATCAGCCGTGTGCGTCAGCGCCGGGTCGCCGAGCGCATCCAGGTCAGCGAGCAGGAGGTGAAGAACTTCCTTGCCTCGGACATGGGCAAGATCCAGCTTTCCGAAGAGTACCGCCTGGCCAATATCCTGATCCCGGTGCCGGAAGCCGCGTCCTCGGACGTGATCCAGGCCGCCGCAAGGCAGGCCCAGGAGCTCTACCAGCAGCTCAAGCAGGGCGCCGACTTCGGCCAACTGGCGATTTCCCGCTCGGCCGGCGACAACGCCCTGGAAGGCGGCGAGATCGGCTGGCGCAAGGCTGCCCAGTTGCCGCAGCCGTTCGACAGCATGATCGGCTCCCTGGCCGTCGGCGACGTCACCGAGCCTGTCCGCACCCCCGGCGGCTTCATCATCCTCAAGCTGGAAGAGAAGCGCGGCGGCAGCAAGATGGTCCGTGACGAGGTGCATGTCCGCCATATCCTGCTCAAGCCCAGCGAGATCCGCAGCGAAGCGGAGACCGAGAAGCTGGCGCAGAAGCTGTACGAGCGCATCCAGTCCGGGGAAGACTTCGGCGAACTGGCGAAGAGCTTCTCCGAAGATCCGGGTTCCGCCCTCAACGGCGGCGACCTGAACTGGATCGATCCGGAAGCCCTGGTGCCCGAGTTCCGCCAGGTGATGAACGATACCCCGCAGGGCGAGCTGTCCAAGCCGTTCCGCTCGCAGTTCGGCTGGCACATCCTGCAGGTCCTCGGCCGTCGCGCCACCGACAGCAGCGAGAAGTTCCGCGAGCAGCAGGCGGTAAGCGTACTGCGCAACCGCAAGTATGACGAGGAACTGCAAGCCTGGCTGCGGCAGATCCGCGACGAGGCCTACGTGGAAATCAAGCAGTGAGCCTGCGCTTCGCGCTCACTCCAGGCGAGCCGGCAGGTATCGGACCCGATCTGTGCCTGCTGCTCGCCCGCTCCGCCCAGCCCCACCCCCTGATCGCCATCGCCAGCCGCACGCTCCTGCAAGAGCGCGCCGGCCAACTGGGCCTGGCGATCGACCTTAAGGACGTTTCCCCGGCCGCCTGGCCAGAGCGACCGGCCAAGGCCGGCCAACTGTACGTATGGGATACGCCCCTGGCCGCCCCGGTCCGGCCCGGGCAATTGGACCGAGCCAACGCCGCCTACGTCCTGGAAACCCTGACCCGCGCCGGCCAGGGCTGCCTCGACGGGCACTTCGCCGGGATGATCACCGCACCGGTGCACAAGGGCGTGATCAACGAAGCCGGCATCCCCTTTTCCGGCCATACCGAATTCCTCGCCGACCTCACCCACACCGCCCAGGTGGTGATGATGCTGGCCACCCGCGGCCTGCGCGTGGCCCTGGCGACCACCCACCTGCCGCTGCGCGAGGTCGCCGACGCCATTAGCGATGAGCGCCTGACCCGGGTCGCGCGCATCCTCCACGCCGACCTGCGCGACAAGTTCGGCATCGCCCATCCGCGCATCCTGGTCTGCGGACTCAACCCGCATGCCGGCGAAGGCGGTCACCTGGGGCGGGAAGAGATCGAGGTGATCGAACCCTGCCTCGAGCGCCTGCGTGGCGAAGGCCTCGACCTGATCGGCCCGCTGCCGGCCGACACCCTCTTCACTCCCAAGCACCTGGAGCATTGCGACGCGGTGCTGGCGATGTACCACGACCAGGGCCTCCCCGTGCTCAAGTACAAGGGCTTCGGTGCCGCCGTGAACGTGACCCTCGGCCTGCCGATCATCCGCACCTCTGTCGACCACGGTACCGCCCTCGACCTGGCCGGCAGCGGCCGCATCGATAGCGGCAGCCTGCAGGTCGCCCTGGAAACCGCCTACCAGATGGCGGCCAGCCGCTGCTGACGGCGGTCGGCCATCGTTTAGCCCTGCCGGCCCGACGCTTCGCTGTTAAAATGGCGCCCTTTCGCATCCGCGCCTCCCGCCTTGGCCTGGGGCCCGCAGCATGGAACCGTTTCCAATGTCCGAGCTTTACCAACACCGCGCGCGCAAGCGCTTCGGCCAGAACTTCCTGCACGATGCCGGGGTGATTCACCGCATCCTCCGTGCCATCCATGCCCGCGAGGGTCAGCGCCTGCTGGAGATCGGCCCGGGCCAGGGCGCACTGACCGAGGGACTGCTGGGCAGCGGCGCACGCCTGGACGTGATCGAGCTCGACCAGGACCTGATCCCCCTGTTGAAGCTGAAATTCGGCCTCGAGTCGCGCTTCAGCCTGCACCAGGGCGACGCCCTCAAGTTCGATTTCGCCTCGCTGGTGGAGAGCGGCGAGAAGCTGCGAGTGGTCGGCAACCTGCCCTACAACATCTCCACGCCACTGATCTTCCATCTGCTGGAGCACGCGCCGGTGATCGAGGACATGCACTTCATGCTGCAGAAGGAAGTGGTCGAGCGCCTGGCGGCCACGCCGGGCGGCGGGGACTGGGGCCGGCTCTCGATCATGGTCCAGTATCACTGTCGGGTGGAGCACCTGTTCAACGTCGGCCCCGGCGCGTTCAACCCGCCGCCCAAGGTCGACTCGGCCATCGTCCGCCTCACCCCCTTCGCCGAGCCGCCCCATCCGGCACGCGACCCGAAACTGCTCGAACGGGTGGTCCGCGAGGCCTTCAACCAGCGCCGCAAGACCCTGCGCAACACCCTCAAGCCTCTCCTGAGCGTCGAGGACATCGAGGCCGCAGAGGTCGATCCGACCCTTCGTCCCGAACAACTCGACCTGGCCGCATTCGTCCGCCTGGCCAACCGGCTGGCCGAGCTGCCAGGCAATCGTTAGTCTGGTGAGACACTCGTCAGGAATCAGGCAAGCCGTATGAGCGATACCCAGCACCAGGTCAACGTCAGGGTCGACACCCGCTACCTTCCGGAACAGTCCGCCCCGGAGCAGAACCGTTTCGCCTTCGCCTACACGGTGACCATCGAGAACCAGGGCGAGGTTCCGGCCCAACTGCTGTCGCGCCACTGGATCATCACCGACGGCGACGGCCGCACCCAGGAAGTTCGCGGCGCCGGCGTGGTCGGCGAGCAACCGCTGATCGCCCCCGGCGCGCAACACACCTACACCAGCGGCACGGTGCTGGCGACCCGGGTCGGCAGCATGCGCGGCAGCTATCAGATGCTCGGCAGCGACGGAATCGCCTTCGACGCCGCGATCCCGGTGTTCCGCCTGGCCGTACCGGGAGCGCTGCACTGATGGCGGTCTACGCGGTAGGCGACCTGCAGGGTTGCCTGGATCCCCTGAAATGCCTGCTGGAGCGCGTCGCCTTCGACCCGGCCAAGGACCGCCTGTGGCTGGTCGGCGACCTGGTCAACCGCGGCCCGCAGTCCCTGGAGACGCTGCGCTTTCTCTATGCCATGCGCGAGTCGGTGGTCAGCGTCCTGGGCAACCACGACCTGCACCTGCTGGCGGTGGCGCACAAGTCCGAGCGCCTGAAGAAGTCCGACACGCTGCGGGAAATCCTCGAGGCGCCGGACCGCGAGCCACTGCTCGACTGGCTGCGTCGCCTGCCGCTGCTGCACTACGACGAACAACGCAAGGTCGCCCTGGTGCATGCCGGCATCCCCCCGCAGTGGAGCCTGGAAAAAGCCCGCCTGCGCGCAGCCGAGGTGGAGCAAGCATTGCGCGACGACCAGCGCCTGCCGCTGTTCCTCGACGGCATGTACGGCAACGAGCCGGCCAAGTGGGACAAGAAGCTGCATGGCATCGATCGCCTGAGGGTGATCACCAACTACTTCACCCGCATGCGTTTCTGCACCGAAGATGGCAAGCTCGACCTGAAGAGCAAGGAAGGCCTCGACACCGCGCCGCCCGGCTACGCCCCCTGGTTCAGCTTCCCTTCGCGCAAGACCCGCGGCGAGAAGATCATCTTCGGCCACTGGGCGGCCCTCGAAGGCCACTGCGACGAGCCCGGCCTGTTCGCCCTGGATACCGGCTGCGTCTGGGGCGCGCGGATGACCCTGTTGAACGTCGACAGCGGCGAACGCCTGAGCTGCGATTGCGCCGAACAGCGCGCGCCGGCCAGACCCGCCGCCACGCCCGCATGAATCCCCGGCGTCCGGTGGACGCCCTGTACAGAGGTACCCCGACATGAGCGACACCTTCCAGCGCATCGCCCCCGAACAGGTCCGCCAGCTCCGCGAAAACGGCGCCCAGGTGGTCGACATCCGCGACCCGCAGAGCTTCGCTGTCGGCCATATCAGCGGCTCGCGGCACATCGACAACCACTCGGTGGCGGACTTCATCGCCGCCGCCGACCTCGACGCTCCGCTGGTGGTGGTCTGCTACCACGGCAACTCCAGCCAGAGCGCCGCCGCCTATTTCATCCAGCAGGGCTTCAGCGACGTCTACAGCCTCGACGGCGGCTTCGAGCTATGGCGCAGCGTCTATCCCGCGGATACCAGCAGCGGCGAAGCGGAGTAGGCCACGCCGCTACCCCGCCAAAAAAACTGTAACTTCTCTCGCCTTTCTTCCTTTACTCCGTCCAGAACGAACTATTCTTTTCCTCAGGCCATCCAAAACAGGGGAGAGCCGGCACACCGGCTTCCGGGCCATCGGCTGTGACCGTTAGGAGCGCTGGCGGAAAGGGAAGCACCGTGCAGCGACGGAGTCTGGGGGATTCTCGCCGGCCTGGCTGGCGGCCCCCCCGCACCCGCACGACCGATCCCGCGCCGGCTCACTGCATCGAGCGAGGAGACGTCATGAGCATTTTCAGTCACTTCCAGGAACGCTTCGAAGCGACCCGCCAAGAGGAATATTCCCTCCAGGAATATCTCGACCTCTGCAAGCAAGACAAGACAGCCTATGCCTCTGCCGCCGAGCGCCTGCTGATGGCGATCGGCGAGCCGGAATTGCTGGACACCTCGGTGGACTCCAGGCTGTCGCGGATCTTCTCCAACAAGGTGATTCGCCGCTACCCGGCGTTCGCCGACTTCCACGGCATGGAGGAATGCATCGACCAGATCGTCGCGTTCTTCCGCCATGCGGCCCAGGGCCTGGAGGAGAAGAAGCAGATCCTTTACCTGCTCGGCCCGGTCGGCGGCGGTAAATCCTCCCTGGCGGAAAAACTCAAGCAACTGATGGAGAAGGTGCCCTTCTACGCGATCAAGGGCTCGCCGGTCTTCGAGTCGCCGCTGGGCTTGTTCAACCCCGACGAAGACGGCGCCATCCTCGAGGAGGACTACGGCATCCCGAGGCGCTACCTGCGCTCGATCATGTCGCCCTGGGCAACCAAGCGCCTCAACGAGTTCGGCGGCGACATCAGCCAGTTCCGCGTGGTCAAGCTGTACCCCTCGATCCTCAACCAGATCGCCATCGCCAAGACCGAGCCCGGCGACGAGAACAACCAGGACATATCCGCGCTGGTCGGCAAGGTCGACATCCGCAAGCTGGAGGAATACCCGCAGAACGACGCGGACGCCTACAGCTACTCGGGCGCCCTCTGCCGGGCCAACCAGGGCCTGATGGAATTCGTCGAGATGTTCAAGGCCCCGATCAAGGTCCTGCACCCGCTGCTGACCGCGACCCAGGAAGGCAACTACAACAGCACCGAAGGCCTCGGCGCCCTGCCCTACAGCGGCATCATCCTGGCCCACTCCAACGAGTCGGAATGGCACAGCTTCCGCAACAACAAGAACAACGAGGCCTTCATCGACCGCATCTACATCGTCAAGGTGCCGTACTGCCTGCGCGTGGCGGACGAGATCAAGATCTACGACAAGTTGCTGGTCAACAGCTCGCTGGCGCATGCCCACTGCGCGCCGGACACCCTGAAGATGCTCTCGCAGTTCTCCGTGCTGTCGAGGCTGAAAGAGCCGGAAAACTCGAATATCTACTCGAAGATGCGGGTATATGACGGCGAAAACCTGAAAGATACCGATCCCAAGGCCAAGTCGATCCAGGAATACCGCGACTCGGCCGGGGTCGACGAAGGCATGGCCGGGCTTTCCACCCGCTTCGCCTTCAAGATCCTCTCCAAGGTATTCAACTTCGACCCGCACGAGGTAGCGGCCAACCCGGTGCACCTGCTCTACGTCCTCGAACAGCAGATCGAGCAGGAACAGTTCCAGCCGGAAACCCGCGAGCGCTACCTGCGCTTCATCAAGGAATACCTGGCGCCGCGCTACGTCGAGTTCATCGGCAAGGAAATCCAGACCGCCTACCTGGAGTCCTACAGCGAATACGGTCAGAACATCTTCGACCGCTATGTGCTGTACGCCGACTTCTGGATCCAGGACCAGGAATACCGCGACCCGGAAACCGGCGAGATCCTCAACCGCGCCGCCCTCAACGAGGAACTGGAGAAGATCGAGAAACCCGCGGGCATCAGCAACCCGAAGGACTTCCGCAACGAGATCGTCAACTTCGTGCTGCGCGCCCGCGCCGGCAACAACGGCAAGAACCCGAGTTGGCTGTCCTACGAGAAGCTGCGCGTAGTGATCGAGAAAAAGATGTTCTCCAACACCGAGGACCTGCTTCCGGTCATCAGCTTCAACGCCAAGGCCAGCAAGGAGGACCAGCAGAAGCACAACGACTTCGTCAAACGCATGGTCGAGCGCGGCTACACCGAGAAGCAGGTCCGCCTGCTGTCGGAATGGTACCTGCGGGTTCGCAAGTCGCAGTAGTCTGCCATCGGTACGGTCGCTGCGACCGTACCGGTCGCCGTCGCATTCGGACCTCGGCGCCTCCGCTCCGGCGGGGCGCCACAGGCCCTGAGGAGCATTCATGAGCTACGTCATCGACCGGCGTCTGAACGGCAAGAACAAGAGCACGGTGAACCGCCAGCGCTTCCTGAGGCGCTACCGTGAACACATCAAGAAGGCCGTCGAGGAGGCCGTCAGCCGGCGTTCCATTACCGACATGGAGCACGGCGAGCAGATCAGCATTCCCGGGCGCGATATCGACGAACCGGTGCTGCACCATGGCCGCGGCGGGCGGCAGACCGTCGTCCACCCCGGCAACAAGGAATTCACCGCCGGCGAGCACATCGCCCGCCCATCCGGCGGCGGGGGCGGCCGCGGCGGCGGCAAGGCCAGCAACAGCGGCGAAGGCATGGACGACTTCGTCTTCCAGATCACCCAGGAGGAATTCCTCGACTTCATGTTCGAGGACCTGGAGCTGCCCAACCTGGTCAAGCGCCACATCACCGGCACCGACACCTTCAAGACCGTCCGCGCCGGCATCAGCAACGACGGCAACCCGTCGCGCATCAACATCGTCCGCACCCTGCGCTCGGCCCATGCGCGGCGCATCGCGCTGTCCGGCGGCAGCCGGGCCAAGCTGCGCGCGGCGCTGAAGGAACTGGAGCGGATCAAGCGCGAAGAGCCGGACAACCTCGGCGATATCCAGGAACTCGAGCTGGAAATCGCCAAGCTCCGCGCGCGCATCGACCGGGTGCCGTTCCTCGATACCTTCGATCTCAAGTACAACCTGCTGGTCAAGCAGCCCAACCCCACCTCCAAGGCGGTGATGTTCTGCCTGATGGACGTCTCCGGCTCGATGACCCAGGCGACCAAGGACATCGCCAAGCGCTTCTTCATCCTGCTCTACCTGTTCCTCAAGCGGAACTACGAGAAGATCGAAGTGGTGTTCATCCGCCACCACACCAGCGCCCGCGAGGTCGACGAGGAGGAGTTCTTCTACTCCCGCGAGACCGGCGGCACCATCGTCTCCAGCGCGCTGAAGATGATGCAGGAGATCATGGCCGAGCGTTATCCGACCCATGAGTGGAACATCTACGCCGCCCAGGCCTCGGACGGCGACAACTGGAACGACGACTCGCCGGTGTGCCGGGACATCCTCCTCAAGCAGATCATGCCGTTCGTCCAGTACTACACCTACGTCGAGATCACCCCGCGCGAACACCAGGCCCTGTGGTTCGAGTACGAGCGCGTGCGCGAAGCCTTCGAAGACAGCTTCGCCCAGCAGCAGATCGTCTCGGCATCGGACATCTACCCGGTGTTCCGCGAGCTGTTCCAGAGGAGGCTCGTCGCATGAGCAAGCGCCAGCCCATCGCCACCGGCTCGGAATGGACCTTCGAGCTGATCCAGCAGTACGACCGGGAAATCAGCAGGATCGCCGAGCGCTATGCCCTGGATACCTATCCGAACCAGATCGAGGTGATCACCGCCGAGCAGATGATGGACGCCTACGCCTCGGTGGGCATGCCGATCGGCTATAACCACTGGTCCTACGGCAAGCACTTCCTCAGTACGGAAAAGAACTACAAGCGTGGCCAGATGGGCCTGGCCTACGAGATCGTGATCAACTCCGATCCCTGCATCGCCTACCTGATGGAGGAAAACACCCAGTGCATGCAGGCGCTGGTGATCGCCCACGCCTGCTACGGGCACAACAGTTTCTTCAAGGGCAACTACCTGTTCCGCACCTGGACCGATGCCAGTTCAATCATCGATTACCTGGTGTTCGCCAAGCAGTACATCATGCAGTGCGAGGAGCGCTACGGGATCGACGCGGTGGAAGACCTGCTCGACTCCTGCCACGCCCTGATGAACTACGGTGTCGACCGCTACAAGCGTCCTTACCCGATTTCCGCGGAAGAGGAGCGGCAGCGGCAGAAGGAGCGCGAGGAACTGATCCAGCGCCAGGTCAATGACCTCTGGCGGACCATCCCGCGCGTCGGCGGCAAGGACAAGGAACAATCCATGGCGCGCTATCCGAGCGAGCCGCAGGAGAACATCCTCTACTTCATCGAGAAGAACGCGCCGCTTCTGGAGCCCTGGCAGCGCGAGGTGATCCGCATCGTGCGCAAGATCGCCCAGTATTTCTACCCGCAACGCCAGACCCAGGTGATGAACGAAGGCTGGGCGACCTTCTGGCACTACACGCTGCTCAACGACCTCTACGACGAAGGCCTGGTCAACGACGGCTTCATGATGGAGTTCCTGCAATACCACACCAGCGTGGTCTACCAGCCGTCCTTCGACAGCCCCTACTACAGCGGCATCAACCCCTACGCCCTGGGCTTCGCCATGTACCGCGACATCCGCCGCATCTGCGAGGAACCTACCGACGAGGATCGCCGCTGGTTCCCGGATATCGCCGGCAGCGACTGGCTGGCCACGCTGAAGTTCGCCATGAAGAGCTTCAAGGACGAAAGCTTCATCCTGCAGTTCCTCTCGCCCAAGGTGATTCGCGACCTGAAGCTGTTCAGCATTCTCGACGACGACCAGAAGGACGACCTGCTGGTCGCGGCGATCCACGACGAAGCCGGCTACCGCACCATCCGCGAGACCCTGGCGGCGCAGTACAACCTCGGCAACCGCGAGCCGAACATCCAGATCTGGAACGTCGACCGTCGCGGCGACCGCTCGCTGACCCTGCGCCACCAGCAGTTCGACCGCCAGCCGCTGAGCGACTCCACCGCCGACGTGCTCAAGCACCTGCATCGCTTGTGGGGCTTCGATATCCACCTGGAGACCCTGCAGGGCGACCAGCTCGTGCAGACCCACCACATGCCGCCCAAGGGCGCCAGCGAGGGCGAGGAAGGCTACCCGCGCCTGGACCTGATCATCCCGCCCATTTGATCGGTTGACGTCCACCCCGACCGCCGGCCAGCATGCCGGCACGGTCGGGGCCGCCCACAGCAGAACAAGAAGCCGGCCGTCCACGGGAGCCGCCATGCGCCTGTTCGCCATCGTCCTGCTCTGCCTCGTCCTGGCCACCTGCGCCAGCCACATCCCCAGCGCCCGGGTGACCCATCCGGCCAGCGCCGGACTGCCCGGCCTGCAAGGTTTCCAGTTGATGCCGCCGGAACAGGCGGTCGACGCCCTGCCCTACCGCAACCGCTATCCGCTGATAAACGCAGAGCTGCGCCAGGGACTGGCGGCCCACGGCTACCACGAGAGCGCCACCCCGCAATTCCGCGTCTACTACTGGCTGGCGCTACGCGACGCACCGCTGGAATTCCGCCCCGACCTTCCGCCCACCTCCGGCATGGGGCCTTATCTGGCGATCCACCGTCTGCGCGACGAAACCGGGACATTGCGCGTGCGCCTGGTCGACCTGGAGGAGCGCGTTCTCTGGGAAGGTATGGTAAGCACCGGCCTCAGCCCCGCCAGGGCCAATCCGGAACAGCTCGAACTGGCGGTCGGCGCCCTGCTCCGGCAGCTTCCACGCGCCCGCTAGGACACCCTGGGGTAGACTTCCGCCTATCACGCGGAGGATTCCCATGCAGATTTACAAGGTCGGCGGCGCCGTGCGCGATCGCCTTCTCGGCCGTCCGGTCACCGATATCGACTGGGTGGTGGTCGGTGCCAGCAGCGACGAGATGCTCGCCCGCGGCTACCGCCCGGTGGGCGCCGACTTCCCGGTCTTCCTTCATCCGCAGAGCGGCGAGGAATACGCCCTGGCGCGCACCGAGCGAAAGAGCGGGCGCGGCTACGGCGGCTTCACCTTCCATGCCAGCCCCGAGGTGACCCTGGAGGAAGACCTGACTCGCCGTGACCTGACCATCAACGCCATGGCCGAGGACGAACAGGGCCGGGTAATAGACCCCTACGGCGGCCAGGCCGACCTCGAGGCGCGCCTGCTGCGCCACGTTTCCCCGGCGTTCGCCGAGGATCCCCTGCGGGTCCTGCGCGTAGCGCGCTTCGCCGCCCGCTACGCCGGCCTGGGCTTCCGGGTCGCCGCCGAAACCCTCGCCCTGATGCGCCAACTGGCGGAATCCGGCGAGTTGCAGGCGCTGACCCCGGAGCGCAGTTGGAAGGAAATTTCCCGAGCCCTGATGGAACCCAACCCCGAGGTCTTCATCCAGGTCCTGCACGACTGCGGCGCCCTGGCCGAACTGATCCCGGAAGTCGAGGCGCTATTCGGCGTACCGCAGCCGGCGGCCCACCATCCGGAAATCGATACCGGCGTCCATGTCCTGTCGGTATTGCAGCAATGCGCCCGCCACCGGCAGCCGCTCAGCGTACGCTGGGCCTGCCTGCTGCACGACCTGGGCAAGGGACTCACCAGCGAAGCGGACTGGCCCCGCCATATCGCCCACGAGGCTCGCGGCGTGCCGTTGATCGATGCGGTGAACCAGCGCTTCAGGGTGCCGCGCGACTGCCAGGAACTGGCGCGCCTGGTGGGCGAGTACCACACCCACGCCCATCGGGCGCTGGAGCTGCGCCCGAATACACTGCTGGAGCTGTTGCAGAGCTTCGACGTGTATCGCCGCCCGCAGCGTTTCGAGGAGTTCGTCGCCGCCAGCGAGATGGACGCACGCGGCCGCCTCGGCCTGGAACAGCGGGACTATCCGCAGGCCGCCTACCTGCTCGGCGCGGCGCAGGCAGCGCGGGCAGTCAGCGTGAAGCCGCTGGTGGAAAAGGGCTTGAAGGGCGCGGAACTGGGCGAGGCGCTGAAGCGTGCGCGCCTCGCCGCACTCAAGGCCTACAAGGAAGAACGCGGAAAGGCCTGAAGCAGCGCTTCGGGAGTCAACGCCTGGCCACGCCATTCGAATGGCGCCGGCCAGAGCTTCTGCTGGATCCTCGTCTCGCGCCAGAGATCGCCCAGCGGCTGGCGGGCGACCGGATGCTCCAGGTTCGGCGCCAGCTCGGACAAGGGCCAGAGCACGAAAGCGTTCTTCAGCACTTCGGCGCGCGGCAGCACCAGGCCATCGAAATCGCCCACCAGGTCGCCGTAGAACAGCACGTCGATATCCAGCGGCAGCCCCTTGCGCTCTGGCGCATAGCGGCCATTGTCGGCCTCGATGTGCTTGAGTCGCAGGCTCAGTTCGGCCAGCGGCAGATCGGTGCGGGCAGACACCACCAGGTTGAAGAACGGCCCGCTCTTGATACCCACCGGCTCGCTCTCGAATACCGGCGAACAACGCAGGTCATGAAGGAAAGCGGCCAGCGCATCGAGGCCGGCATGCAGATGGCGCTCACGCTCGACATTGCTGCCGAGGCCGAGGTAGACCGGGATCAGCGACATCCGCGTTCGATCTCCACGCCAACGCCACGGGCCGCCGGCACCGCGCCGGGCTTGGTCACGCGGATGCGCAGCCAGGGAATGCCGCGCTCGCCCATCAGTACCTCGGCGAGGCGCTCGGCGAAGGTTTCCACCAACTGGAAATGCGATTCCCGGGCGAACTCCTGCACCCGCTCGGACAACGCGGCATAGTCCAGCGCCAGGGCGAGATTGTCGCCCGCGGCGGCCGGACGGTTGTCCCAGCCCAGGGTCAGGTCCAGGCGCAGGCACTGACGGATGCCGCGCTCCCAGTCGTACACGCCGATGACGGTATCGACCTCCAAGCCTTCGATAAAAACTCTGTCCACTTCGCTACCCGCTCCAAGGGATGCCACGACAAGCGTGCGCCGCCCCGTTAGAATCGAGGACATCCTCGTCCTCGGTGGAATCCATGGTCTGGCTACTGGCGATCCTCGCCTACCTGCTCGGTTCCCTCTCCTTCGCCGTCCTGCTCAGCCGCTGGTTCGGCACCCAGGACCCGCGCGCCAGCGGTTCCGGCAACCCCGGCGCGACCAACATGCTGCGCGTCGCCGGGAAGAAACTCGCCATCCTGACCCTGCTCGGCGACGTCGGCAAAGGCCTGCTGCCGGTGCTGGTCGCCCGCTGGCTGGGGCTCGGCGTGATGGAGGAGGCCTGGGTCGGCATCGCCGCCGTGATCGGCCACCTGTACCCGCTGTACTTCAACTTCCGCGGCGGCAAGGGTGTCGCCACCGCCGCGGGCATGCTCCTCGGCCTCTATCCGCCGGCCGTACTGCTGGCCGCGGCGGCCTGGCTGCTGACCTTCAAGCTGTCGCGCACCAGCTCGCTCGCCTCGCTGGTGGCCACCCCGCTGACCCTGCCGTTGCTGGCCTGGCAGCAGCCCGGAGCGCTGCTGCCGATGACCGTGCTGACCGGCCTGATCGTCTGGCGGCACCGCGCCAACTTACGCGATCTGTTCGCCGGCCGCGAACGGCATTTCTAATCCATAAAAGGAAAAAACTTCATGCAGTCTGGCCCAGCTGCGTCATCGACACCTGCCTGACTGCGACCTGGCGGCCACTCAGACCGCCGGCAGCGACTCCATCGGCCAGCGCGGCTGGACGCTGATCGCCGGGCCGTCATGCTGGCCGGCGAGCAGGCGCTGGCAGCCGGCGTAGGCGATCATCGCGCCATTGTCGGTGCAGAAGCGCGGGCGGGCGTAGAACACCTGCCCCTTCATTTCGCCGAGCATCTTTTCCAGGCCGCTGCGCAGCGCCTGGTTGGCGCTGACGCCGCCGGCGATCACCAGGTTCTTCAGGCCGGTCTGCTTCAAGGCGCGACGGCACTTGATCAGCAGGGTCTCGACCACCGCGATCTGGAACGCCAGGGCGATGTCGCAGCGGGTCTGCTCGCTGTCGTCGCCGGCCTCGACGCAACGCTGCCAGGTGTTCAGGGTAAAGGTCTTGAGCCCGCTGAAGCTGAAGTCCAGGCCGGGGCGATCGGTCATCGGCCGCGGGAACACGAAGCGGCCAGGAGTGCCGAGCTCCGCCAGGCGGGCGATTTCCGGACCGCCGGGATAGCCCAGGCCGATCAGCTTGGCGGTCTTGTCGAAGGCTTCGCCGGCGGCGTCGTCCACCGATTCGCCAAGCAACTGGTAGCGACCGATGCCGTCCACCCGCACCAACTGGGTGTGACCGCCGGAAACCAGCAAGGCGACGAACGGGAACCGCGGTGGCTGCTCTTCCAGCATCGGCGCCAGCAGGTGCCCTTCCATGTGGTGCACGCCGACCGCCGGCACGCCCCAGGCGAAGGCCATCGCCTGGGCACAGGAAGCCCCCACCAGCAGGGCGCCGACCAGGCCGGGGCCGGCGGTATAGGCGATCGCGTCGATATCCGCCGGCGTGCAGCCGGACTCGTCGAGCACCTGGCGGATCAGCGGCAGCATGCGCTTGACGTGGTCGCGCGAGGCCAGCTCGGGCACGACGCCGCCGTAGACGCGATGGAGGTCGATCTGACTGAACAGCGCGTCGGCCAGCAGGCCGCGTTCGCTGTCGTAAAGGGCGACGCCGGTTTCGTCGCAGGACGTTTCCAGTCCCAGCACGCGCATGGGCTTGAGCCTTAGAGCTTGGCAAATACGAAGCCGCGCATGATAATCGGCGGCTTTGCGCCAGACCAGTGTTTTTCGATCGGAGGCTTTGCATTCCTCCGGCCGAACCGTTAATATCCGCAACCCTTGAAAACCGACGTATCCGCGCCACCTTGCCGGAGTACGTTCAACCCCCGGTAATCAGTGAAGGTACGACCTGGATGCCAGCCGTCAAAGTAAAAGAGAACGAACCCTTCGACGTAGCCCTGCGTCGTTTCAAGCGCTCCTGCGAAAAAGCAGGTGTACTGGCTGAAGTTCGCAGCCGCGAGTTCTACGAGAAGCCCACTGCCGAGCGCAAGCGCAAGGCCGCTGCCGCAGTGAAGCGCCACGCGAAGAAAGTACAGCGCGAACAGCGCCGTCGCGAGCGCCTGTACTGATCCACTCGACGCCCACGCGTCAGTGATCGTGCCTCAGCCCGGCCCCGGCCGGGCTTTCGGCTTTCCGCCATGAGCGAAATCAAATCCCGCCTCCTCGACGCCGTCAAGGTCGCCATGCGCGCCCAGGACAAGCCGCGGCTGACCACGTTGCGCCTGGCCCTCGCGGACATCAAGCGCGTCGAAGTCGACGAACGCATCGAGGTGGATGACGCCCGAGCCCTGCTGATCCTCGACCGGATGATCAAGCAGCGCCGCGACGCCCAGCGCCAGTTCAGCGACGCCGGCCGCCAGGACCTCGCCGAGGTCGAGGCTGCCGAGATCCTCGTGCTCCAGGACTTCATGCCCAAGCCCCTGGACGACCATGAGATCGACGCCCTGATCGAGCGCAGCATCGTCGACAGCGGCGCCCAGGGTCCGCAGGACATGGGCAAGGCGATGAACCTGCTGCGACCGCAGGTCCAGGGTCGCGTCGACATGGCACAGGTCAGCCAGCGCCTGAAGGCGCGCCTCTCCTCCTGAAACACCGCGCCGGCCTGATCGGCCCGGCGATAATTGCTATGCTGCCGCTCTGCGCCCACGCGCCGTCGTTTTCGAGAACACCATGGCCGGCCTGATACCGCAAAGCTTCATCGATGACCTGCTGAACCGCACCGACATCGTCGAGGTGGTGAGTTCACGCATCCAACTGAAGAAAACCGGCAAGAACTACAGCGCCTGCTGCCCGTTCCACAAGGAAAAGACTCCCTCGTTCACCGTCAGCCCGGACAAGCAGTTCTACTACTGCTTCGGCTGCGGCGCCGGCGGCAACGCGCTCGGCTTCGTCATGGACCACGACCAGCTGGAGTTCCCCCAGGCGGTCGAGGAACTGGCCAAGCGCGCCGGCATGGACGTGCCGCGCGAGGAACGCGGCGGACGCGGGCACACGCCGCGCCAGCCGACCGACTCGCCGCTCTACCCGCTGCTCAGCGCCGCCGCCGAGTTCTACAAGCAGGCGCTGAAAAGCCACCCGGCGCGCAAGGCCGCGGTGAACTACCTGAAGGGCCGCGGCCTGACCGGCGAGATCGCCCGCGACTTCGGCCTCGGTTTCGCCCCGCCCGGTTGGGACAACCTGCTCAAGCACCTGGGTGGCGACAACCTGCAACTCAAGGCCATGCTCGACGCCGGCCTGCTGGTGGAGAACAGCGACACCGGCAAGCGCTACGACCGCTTCCGCGATCGCGTGATGTTCCCGATCCGCGACAGCCGCGGGCGGATCATCGCCTTCGGCGGCCGGGTGCTCGGCGACGACAAGCCGAAGTACCTGAACTCCCCGGAGACTCCGGTCTTCCACAAGGGCCAGGAACTCTACGGACTCTACGAGGCCCGGCAGAAGAATCGCGACCTCGACGAGATCATGGTGGTCGAGGGCTACATGGATGTCATCGCCCTGGCCCAGCAAGGCATCCGCAACGCGGTGGCGACCCTCGGCACGGCGACCAGCGAGGAACACATCAAGCGCCTGTTCCGCCTGGTACCGAGCATCCTGTTCTGTTTCGACGGCGACCAGGCCGGGCGCAAGGCGGCCTGGCGCGCCCTGGAGTCGGTGCTGCCGAACCTGCAGGACGGCAAGCGCGTGCGCTTCCTGTTCCTCCCCGAGGGCGAGGACCCGGACAGCCTGGTACGCGCCGAGGGCGAGGATGCCTTCCGCGCACGCATCACCCAGCAGGCCCAGCCGCTGGCGGAGTACTTCTTCCAGCAACTGATGCTCGAGGCCGACCCCGCCACCCTGGAAGGCAAGGCCCACCTGGCGACCCTCGCCGCGCCGCTGCTGGAGAAGATTCCCGGGAACAACCTGCGCCTGCTGATGCGACAACGTCTGTCGGAAATCACCGGCCTGTCCGGCGAAAACATCGGACAACTGGCGCACCACAGCCCGCCGCCGTCGTCCATGGACCACGGAGCGAGCGGCGCCTTGGACGGCGACGACTATTTCGCCGCCAGCGCCTACTACGAGAACGAGCCCTCCCATGCGCCGTTCGACGCTGCGCCAGGCTATGGCGAGGCGCAACCGCGCAAGAGCTGGAACAAGGACAAGAAGCCCTGGGACGGCAAGAAGTGGGATGGCAAGAAGAAGTGGGACAAAGGCGGCCGCGGCGACTTCAAGGCTCCGCAACGAACGCCGGTCAGCGTGGAGTCCACCACCCTCAACGCCCTGCGCACCTTGCTGCATCATCCGCAGTTGGCCTTGAAGGTCGACGATGCGGGCACCCTCGCCAGGGAGCAGGATACCTACGCCCAGTTGCTGGTGTCCCTGCTGGAAGCCCTGCAGAAGAACCCGCGGCAGAGCTCGATGCAACTCATCGCGCGCTGGCACGGCACGCCCCAGGGCCGCCTGCTGCAGGCCCTGGGCGAGAAGGAGTGGCTGATCGTCCAGGAGAACCTTGAAAAGCAGTTCTTCGACACCATTACTAAACTCTCCGAGAGCCAGCGTTTCGGCGAGCGGGAGGAGCGTTTACGCAGCGTCATGCAGAAGAGCTACAGTGAACTGACCGATGAAGAGAAAGCCTTGCTCAGAGAGCACTACAGTGTTGCCGCTTCATCGCCTTCCCAGAGCTGAACTGGCGCCTCAGCCCAGGCATCAGGTATAATCCTCTGCTTATTTTTTGCCCGCCAAGACCTTCAGTGGATAGGGTGTTATGTCCGGAAAAGCGCAACAGCAATCTCGTCTGAAAGAGTTGATCGCCCGAGGCCGTGAGCAGGGATACCTGACTTACGCGGAGGTCAACGACCACCTGCCGGAGGATATTTCCGATCCGGAACAGGTGGAAGACATCATCCGCATGATCAACGACATGGGGATCAACGTATTCGAGACAGCCCCGGATGCGGATGCCCTGTTGCTGGCCGAGGCGGATACCGACGAAGCCGCAGCGGAAGAAGCCGCAGCGGCCCTGGCCGCGGTGGAAAGCGACATCGGTCGCACCACCGACCCGGTGCGCATGTACATGCGTGAAATGGGTACCGTGGAACTGCTGACCCGCGAAGGCGAGATCGAAATCGCCAAGCGCATCGAGGAAGGCATCCGCGAAGTGATGAGCGCCATCGCCCAGTTCCCGGGCACGGTGGACAGCATCCTGGCCGACTACAATCGCATCGTCGCCGAAGGCGGTCGCCTCTCCGACGTCCTCAGCGGCTATATCGATCCCGATGACGGCAGCCTGCCCGCCGAAGAGGTGGAGCCGGTCAACCTGAAGGACGATTCCGCCGACTCGAAAGAGAAGGACGACGAGGAAGAAGAAAGCGACGACAGCAGCGACAGCGACGACGAAGGCGACGGCGGTCCGGATCCGGAAGAAGCCCGCCTGCGTTTCACCGCGGTCTCCGAGCAGCTCGACAAGGCCAAGAAGGCCCTGAAGAAGCACGGTCGCGGCAGCAAGCAGGCCACCGCCGAACTCACCGGCCTGGCCGAGCTGTTCATGCCGATCAAGCTGGTGCCCAAGCAGTTCGACGCCCTGGTCGCCCGCGTGCGCTCCGCCCTGGAAGGCGTGCGCGCCCAGGAACGCGCCATCATGCAGCTCTGCGTGCGTGATGCGCGCATGCCGCGTGCCGACTTCCTGCGCCTGTTCCCGAACCACGAGACCGACGAGAAGTGGGTCGACAGCGTCCTGAAGAGCAAGCCGAAGTACGCCGAGGCCATCGAGCGCCTGCGCGACGACATCCTGCGCAACCAGCAGAAGCTGGCGGCCCTGGAAAGCGAGGTCGAGCTGACCGTCGCCGAGATCAAGGAAATCAACCGCGCGATGTCGATCGGCGAAGCCAAGGCTCGCCGGGCGAAGAAGGAAATGGTCGAGGCCAACCTGCGCCTGGTGATTTCCATCGCCAAGAAGTACACCAACCGCGGCCTGCAATTCCTCGACCTGATCCAGGAAGGCAACATCGGCCTGATGAAGGCGGTGGACAAGTTCGAATACCGTCGCGGCTACAAGTTCTCCACCTACGCCACCTGGTGGATTCGCCAGGCGATCACCCGTTCGATCGCCGACCAGGCACGCACCATCCGCATCCCGGTGCACATGATCGAGACGATCAACAAGCTCAACCGCATCTCCCGCCAGATGCTCCAGGAAATGGGTCGCGAGCCCACCCCGGAAGAGCTTGGCGAGCGCATGGACATGCCTGAGGACAAGATCCGCAAGGTACTGAAGATCGCCAAAGAGCCGATCTCCATGGAAACCCCGATCGGTGACGACGAAGATTCGCACCTGGGCGATTTCATCGAGGACTCCACCATGCAGTCGCCGATCGAGATGGCGACCAGCGAGAGCCTCAAGGAATCCACCCGCGAAGTCCTCGCCGGCCTCACTGCCCGGGAAGCCAAGGTGCTGCGCATGCGCTTCGGCATCGACATGAACACCGACCACACCCTCGAGGAAGTCGGCAAGCAGTTCGATGTGACCCGCGAGCGGATCCGCCAGATCGAAGCCAAGGCGCTGCGCAAGCTGCGCCATCCGTCGCGAAGCGAGCACCTGCGCTCCTTCCTCGACGAGTGACGAACGAACCCCCGGCCTGAAAAACCGGGGGTTTTTCTTTGCCGCTTGCCCCGCCGCCCGGCGTCTACACTTCCGCTTATATTCCCGTCCACCGCGAGACCGCCTCATGCAGCGTCTGCAGGCCGTGCTTCTCCTGTGTCTGGCCTGCTGGCCGGCGCCCTCACGCTCACGCCCGAGGAGCGGGCCTGGCTGGCCGAGCACCCGAGCATCCGCCTGGGCGTGGACACCTCCTGGCCGCCATTCGAATACCGCGACGAACAGGGCCGCTACCAGGGACTCGCCGCCGGCTACGTCAGCCTACTGCAGGAACGCCTGGGCGTCAGCCTGACGCCTGTCGAACCGAAGACCTGGACGCAGGTCCTGGAGCAGGCCAAGGACGGTCGGCTGGACCTGCTGCCCGGCATCATGGCTACCCCGGAGCGCCAGGAGTACCTGAGCTTCACCCGGCCCTACCTGGACTTCCCGATCATCATCCTGGCACGCAAGAACGGCACGATGCCGAAGCGCATCGACGAGCTCTACGGGCTCAAGGTCGCGGTGGTCGACCACTATGCTCCTCACGAACTGCTGATCGCCCAGCATCCCGACCTTACCCTGCTGCCGCTGCCTTCGGTAGCGGCAGCCCTGCAGGCGCTGGCCACCGGCCAGGCCGACGCCTTCGTCGGCGACTTCGCCTCCAGCGTATGGAACCTCCGCCAGCTCAAGCTCAACGGCCTGGAGATCAGCGGCGAGACGCCATACCGCTACCAACTGGCGATGGCCGTGCCGCGCGGACAACCGATCCTCGCCGGGATCGTCGACAAGGTCCTCGCCGACCTCAGCGCCGAGGAGATCGAGCGACTCCAGGCCCCCTGGGTCGGCGGCCTGCTCGACCGACGTCCGGCCTGGCGCGAGATGGCGACCTACGGTCTTCCCATCGTCCTGCTGATCCTGGTCTCGGTCGCCATACTGCTGGCCATGAACCGCCGCCTGCGCCGCGAGGTGAATCGCCGGCGGCAATTGGAGCGCGAACTGCGCGACAGCGAACAGCACTACCGAGGACTGGTGGAAAGCCTGAATGCCATCGCCTGGGAAATGCGCCTCGAGGAGAACCGCTTCACCTACGTCTCGCCCCACGCCGAACGCCTGCTCGGCTATCCCCTTGGCGAATGGCTGCAGCCGGGCTTCTGGCAGCGGACCCTGCACCCCATGGACGCCGAGTACGCCATCCACTACTGCATGAGCGAAAGCCAGGCCGGACGCGACCACAGCTTCGACTACCGGATGCTCGCCGCCGACGGCCGGGTAGTCTGGATTCGCGATCTGGTCACCCCGATCACGCAAGGCCGGGACCTGCTCCTGCGCGGTCTGATGATCGACATCACCGAGGCCAAGCTCACCGAGCAGGCCATGCGCCTGTCCGAACAGAAGTTCGCTTCGGTGTTCCACCACTGCCCGGACATGGTGGTACTGGCCAACGGCGCCGACGGCCGCTTCCTCGCGGTGAACAGCACCTTCGAGCAGCAGATCGGCATCGCCGCCGACGACGCCATCGGCAAGACCGCCACCGAGCTGGGCATCTGGGCACTCCCCGGCCTGGGCCCGCAGGTCCTGGAAAAGCTCGGCCACGGCAACCTGACCAACCTCGAGGTGCCCCTGCGGCGCCGCAATGGCAGTACCTTCAGCGCGCTGCTCAGCGCCCAGCACGTGGCCCTCGACCAGACCCCGGCGCTGGTGGTAGTGATCCGCGACATCACCCACCTGGTGGAGACCCAGGAACTGCTGCGGATCTCCGAGGAGAAGTTCGCCAACGCCTTCCATGCCTACCCCGACGGTCTGCTGATCAGCCGCCTCGAAGACGGCACGCTGATCGACGTGAACGAAGGCTTCACCCGTCTCACCGGCTACCGCCGCGACGAGGTCATCTCCCGCTCCACGCTCGAACTCGGCCTGTGGGTCGACACCGAGGACCGCAAGCGCCTGATCTCGCTGGTACGCCACCACACCCTGACCCAGGGCTTCACCGCCCCTGTACGGGACCGCAACGGTGGCATCCGCCAGTGCGAGATGTCCGCCCACCGGATCAGCATCGATGGCGAGGACTGCGTGCTGACCATCGCCCGCGATATCACCGAGCGCCAGCTCATGCAGGAGAAGCTGCAGCAGGCCGCCACCGTCTTCGAAAGCACCGCCGAAGGCGTGATGATCACCGATACCCGCCAACGCATCACCGCGGTCAACCGCGCCTTCAGCGAGATCACCGGCTACAGCGAGCAGGAGGCGCTGGGACGCTCGCCCAGCCTGCTCTCCTCCGGACAACACGACTCCAGCTTCTACCTCGCCATGTGGAACCAGCTGGAACGCGACGGGCACTGGCAGGGCGAGATCTGGAACCGACGCAAGACCGGCGAGCTGTACCCCGAATGGCTGACCATCAGCGCGGTACACAATCCGCAGGGCGAGATCACTCACTTCGTCGGCGTCTTTGCCGATATCTCCACCCTCAAGTACGCCCAGGCCCGGCTCGACTACCAGGCCCACCACGATCCGCTCACCGGTCTGCCCAATCGCCTGCTGTTCGAGAGCCGGCTCAATCACGCCCTCGACGAGGCCCGCGAAGAGAGCCGTCCCGGCGCCGTGCTGTTCATCGACCTGGACCGCTTCAAGCACATCAACGACAGCCTCGGCCATCCCATCGGCGACCTGCTGCTCAAGGCCATCGCCGAACGCCTGCGCGACCAGTTGCGCGACGTCGATACCGTGGCCCGCCTGGGGGGCGACGAATTCATCATCCTGCTCCCCGGCCTGCACCAGGAAAGCGACGCCGAGCACGTCGCGCGCAAGCTGCTGAATGCCTTCACCGCGCCGTTCCAGGCCGACGGTCATGAATTCTTCGTCAGCGCCAGCGTCGGCATCGCCCTGTTCCCCAAGGACGGCGACGACGCCCCGACCCTGGTGAAGAACGCCGACGCCGCCATGTACCGCGCCAAGTCGCGGGGCCGCAGCCGCATCGAGTACTACACCCGCGAACTAACCTACCTGGCCACCGAGCGCATGGCGCTGGAAACCGAACTGCGCCGCGCCCTCGAGCGCGACGAGTTGCAGCTCTACTACCAACCCAAGCTGAGCCTGGAGAGCGGCTTGCTGGTCGGCGCCGAGGCACTGGTGCGCTGGTACCATCCGCTGTTCGGGGAAATTTCCCCGGAGCGCTTCATCCCCCTCGCCGAGGATTGCGGCCTGATCCTGCCCCTCGGCGACTGGGTGCTGGAACACGCCTGCCAGCAGATGGGCGAATGGCAAAAGCTGCACGCGCCGTTCGGCCCGCTGTCGGTCAACCTCGCCGGCGCCCAGCTCGGCCAGCCGCAACTGATCGAACGCCTCGAGCAACTGCTGGAGCTGTCCGGCCTGGAACCGTCGCGGCTGCAACTGGAAATCACCGAGAGCTTCATCATGAACCAGACCGAGGAGGCCCTCGCCGTCCTCCATGGCCTCAAGCGCCTCGGCGTACAGCTGGCGATCGACGACTTCGGCACCGGCTACTCCTCGCTCAGCTACCTCAAGCGCCTGCCGCTGGACATCCTGAAGATCGACAAGTCGTTCATCCGCGGCCTTCCCGACGATCCCCACGATGCCGCCATCACCCGCGCCATCATCGCCCTCGGCCGCAGCATGCAGCTCACGGTGATCGCCGAAGGCGTGGAAACCGAAGGCCAGCAGAGCTTCCTCACCCACGAAGGCTGCGAGCAGATCCAGGGCTTCGTCCTCAGTCCGCCGCTGCCCGCCGAGCTGTTCGCCAGCAAATTCCTCAAACCGCGCCAGCCGATTGGCGCTCCCCGAGAAGCGCCGGTATAATCCGCCGACCTTCTGGGGGCCTATAGCTCAGTCGGTTAGAGCAGAGGACTCATAATCCTTTGGTCCACGGTTCGAGTCCGTGTGGGCCCACCACCTTCAAAGCCGCGCACTGCGCGGCTTTGCGCTTTCTAGGGTAGTGGCCTCATAAACGACTCCATGGCCAAAAGGTACAAAGTCGGTACAGTACTGGTTAGCCAGTTTGCCTTTGGAGTCCTTATCTGATGGCAACAGTCGTCCCCCCTTCCCGTGGGCCGCAAAACGGATTGGCCGACCAACGAAAAAACCTTCCGCACCAAGCGCGACGCCGAAGACTGGGCACGCCGCACCGAAGACGAGATGGTACGCGGCGTGTACATCCAGCACTGCGGCTCCGAGCGCATGTGACCTGCCCCCATTTTGTAGCCCGAGAGCTACATGTCCCTGCATCAAATTTTATCGATGCCCAAGGGGTACGGCCGACCTCTGTCCACAAGGTTTTTGACGTGCTGAAACAGGCGCTTTAGCTGACTCAGTCACCCTGAACAGGCATGCTCATCAAGCTATCAACCCAGCTTGAGAATTAGACAGTGAGCCGAATAGTTGCCATTATCGGCTCACAAAATGAGCCGAATAGGCTCTCTAATCGGCTCATGAATATCCCTTATGAACGACCCACTCTGGATCTGGCAGCAGCCCGACTGGCCGCAGTTCAACTGGCAAGCCGAAGCGCTTGCACCAATGCTGCGCTCCTGTAGCCAGGCTCAGGGTCGTTTGTTAGGAATGCTCGGTGCCGTGGGGAGTGACACCGAAGTGCAGAGCAGCCTGGATGCCATGCTGCAGAACATCGTCACCTCTTCAGCCATTGAGGGAGAGCAACTGAATGTCGGTTCGGTGCGCTCATCACTGGCACGGCGACTGGGATTGCACGAAGAAGGTCGAACCACCTCTCGCTCCGAAGGCCTGGCGGAACTGCTGCTCGATGCCACCCACGCACATCAAGAGCCGCTAGACGAACAGCGACTGTTCACCTGGCACCGTTGGCTATTCCCCACTGATGAGCAACTGCTGACTCGACCGCTACACATCGGTGCACTGCGTGGCGAAGAGCCCATGCAGGTGGTTTCCGGTCGCATCGACCGCCCGACAGTCCATTTCGAAGCCCCTCCCCGCGCTGGGCTGGAAGCGCAACTGGCGGACTTTCTCGCCTGGTTCGAGAGCAGCCGCCGCGATGCCAGCCTCGATCCCTTTCTGCGCGCCGGCATCGCCCATTTCTGGTTCGTGACCCTGCACCCCTTCGACGACGGCAACGGTCGCCTCACCCGCGCTATCACCGATCTGGCATTGGCTCAGGGTGAGCAGCAAGCCATTCGCTTCTACGCCATGTCTGCGAGCATCCTCGACGACCGCGCCGGTTACTACCGCATTCTCGAAGCAAGTCAGAAAAGCACGCTGGATATCACCAACTGGCTGCAATGGTTTCTCGCGACGTTGCTCAACAGCCTGGAGCAGGCTCTTGCTCGTATCGACCGCGTGCTGGTCAAGGCGCGCTTCTGGCAGGCACACCGCAGCCAAACCCTATCGGCGGAGCAAGTCAAAGTGCTTAACCGCCTGCTCGATGGCGGCGAAAGGGGGTTCGAGGAGGGCATCAGTGCGGCGCAATACCAAGCTGTGGCCAAGGTTTCCAAAGCCACCGCGACCCGCCACCTGAGCGACCTGCTGGAAAAGGGCTGCATCGAGCGACTGCCCGGCAGAGGGCGTAGCACCCGTTACCAGATAGCACGCTGAGCGCCTGCACCGGGCTCACCAGTCCTTGATGCGTCATCGCGCCATAGGACAATGGTCGCCTCTCCATTAAGCAGCTCGGCTCAAGGAAGAAAGTGGATTACAGCCCGATAGTCGCCCAGGTCTGGGGCATGCTGACCTGGTTTATCCCGGCAGCCCTGCTGATCGGCCTGCTCAAATCGCCTTGGGCCAAGGGGCAGATCGGTGAACTGCTGGTGCGCCTGTTCGCCCATTGGCAACTGGACAGGCACACCTACCGCCGCCTGCACAACGTCACCCTGAACACGCCGGACGGCACGACACAGATCGACCACGTATTTCTCTCACCCTACGGCATCTTCGTGCTGGAAACGGCAGGTTTCCAGCACCTGCCGATAGGTCTCTACCATTGCATCGGCGAGCCGTGCTGCAGGTCACAGGCTTTGGTATGAAACGCCCCCCCACTGCGCGATCAATCGCAGGGTGTCGGCGGCAGCAGCGCAAGTTTCGGCGAAGGCGAACTGGCGCTGGCGGAGCGGAATCCGATGGACGTGGCGCTCTGCTCTCCGCCTGAGCGTGGGAAGGCACTTATCAGGCACTTCCGAAGGCACTACCGGACGATATCGATTCCATCGCCAACGCGGTAACTTCGAAGTACCTAAACCTTCATGAAACTGCAACTTCCAACTCGATCGACAGCTCTGGAAATACATCCTCGGTATTTTCCAAGCCCCTAACCAAAGTCTGGATCGTTTCGTCACAGGAAACGCTGGAGCGCCTATTCCAGAGCGCTTCGAACAATCGGTAAAAATAAAAACAAAATAATCAGACGCAGTTCAAAAACAACCAGAACAGATAGTTTTTCCGCCTTTCCCAACATGCTCCTCTCGCCTTGACTCGTTCGATGCAGCGGATCGCCCATGCGTATTTCCGGCATTGTCCGAGGCCCATTCCCTGTTCGACGCGATACCCGGCGCACCCATAACAATATGCCGCCCTCCACGGGCCGATAGCGCCAGTTGTGAGCCTGTCCACCACTGCATTTCCCTCACTGCAAGGAGAGAACATGAGTCGCTCACCCATCCCTCGCCACCGAGCGTTGCTGGCCGGTTTCTGCCTGGCTGGCGCGCTGTCCGCCCAGGCGGCCACCCAGGAAGAAATCCTCGATGCGGCACTGGTCAGCGGGGATTCCTCGCAACTGACCGACAGCCACCTGGTCGCCCTGCGCCTGCAGCAGCAGGTCGAGCGCATCCGCCAGACCCGCACCCAGTTGCTCGACGGTCTCTACCAGAACCTCAGCCAAGCCTATGATCCTGGCGCCGCCAGCATGTGGGTCCTGCCGGCAAACCCGGACAATACCCTGCCCTTCCTCATTGGCGACAAGGGGCGCGTGCTCGCCAGCCTGAGCCTGGAGGCCGGCGGCCGCGGGCTGGCCTATGGCACCAACGTGCTCACCCAGTTGAGCGGGGCCAATGCCGCCCACGCACCGCTGCTGAAGCGGGCGGTGCAGTGGCTGGTGAACGGCGACCCGGGCGCGGCTACTGCGAAGGACTTCAAGGTCAGCGTGGTCGGGGTGGACAAGACCGCCACTCTCAACGGCCTGAAGAGCGCCGGCCTGCAACCGGCGGACGCCGCCTGCAACGCGCTGACCGACGCCAGTTGCGCCAGCACCAGCAAATTGCTGGTACTGGGCAACGGCGCCAGCGCCGCTAGCCTGAGCGCCACGGTGCGCGCACGGCTACAGGCCGGGCTGCCGATCCTCTTCGTGCACACCAATGGCTGGAACCAGAGCAGCACCGGCCAGCAGATCCTCGCCGGCCTGGGCCTGCAGGAAGGCCCCTACGGCGGCAACTACTGGGACAAGGACAGGGTGCCATCCAGCCGCACCCGGACGCGTTCGGTCGAGCTGGGCGGCGCCTATGGCCAGGACCCGGCGCTGGTGCAGCAGATCGTCGACGGTAGCTGGCGCACGGACTACGACTGGTCGAAATGCACCTCCTACGTCGGTCGCACCACCTGCGACGACGTGCCGGGACTGAGCGACTTCAGCAAGCGCGTCGATGTATTGAAAGGCGCCCTCGACGCCTACAACCAGAAGGCGCAGAACCTCTTCGCCCTGCCCGGCACCACCTCGCTGCGGCTCTGGCTGCTGTGGGCCGACGCGGTGCGGCAGAACATCCGCTACCCGATGGACAAGGCCGCCGACACGGCGCGCTTCCAGGAAACCTTCGTCGCCGACGCCATCGTCGGCTACGTGCGCGAGGCCGGCGCGGCGCAGAAGGAACTGGGCAGCTACGCCGGCCAGCGCCAACAGTCGATGCCGGTATCGGGCTCGGAGGAAACCCTGACCCTCACCTTGCCGTCGGCCCAGGGCTTCACCGCCATCGGCCGCATGGCGGCGCCGGGCAAGCGCCTGAGCATTCGCATCGAAGACGCTGGCCAGGCCAGCCTGGCGGTCGGCCTGAACACCCAGCGCATCGGCTCGACGCGGCTGTGGAATACCCGCCAGTATGACCGCCCGCGCTTCCTCAAGAGCCCGGACATCAAGCTCCAGGCAAACCAGTCGGTGGCGCTGGTATCGCCCTACGGCGGCCTGTTGCAACTGGTCTACAGCGGCGCCACGCCGGGTCAGACGGTAACCGTCAAGGTAACCGGCGCGGCCAGCCAGCCGTTCCTCGACATCCAGCCGGGCGAGGACAGCAGCCAGGCGATTGCCGACTTCATCCAGGCGCTGGACGCCGACAAGGCCGACTGGCTGGAGATCCGCAGCGGCTCGGTGGAGGTCCACGCCAAGGTGGAGAAGGTCCGTGGCTCGATCGACAAGGACTATGGCGGCGACGTCCAGCGCTTCATCCGTGAGTTGAACGAGGTGTTCATCGACGACGCCTACACCCTGGCCGGCTTCGCCATTCCCAACCAGGCGAAGACTCCGGCAATCCAGCAGGAATGCGCGGCGCGCGGCTGGGACTGCGACAGCGAGACCCTACACAAGCTGCCCGGCACCCAGCACATCAACGTCGACCAGTACGCCCAGTGCGGCGGCGGTTGCAGCGGCAACCCCTACGACCAGACCTGGGGCCTGAACCCGCGTGGCTGGGGCGAAAGCCATGAGCTGGGCCACAACCTGCAAGTGAATCGACTGAAGGTCTACGGCGGGCGCTCGGGCGAAATCTCCAACCAGATATTCCCGTTGCACAAGGACTGGCGCGTGCTCCGCGAGTTCGGGCAGAACCTCGACGATACGCGGGTCAACTACCGCAACGCCTACAACCTGATCGTCGCCGGACGCGCCGAGGCCGATCCGCTGGCAGGCGTATACAAGCGCCTGTGGGAAGACCCGGGCACCTACGCGCTGAACGGCGAGCGGATGGCCTTCTATACCCAGTGGGTGCACTACTGGGCCGACCTGAAGAACGATCCGCTGCAGGGTTGGGACATCTGGACCCTGCTCTACCTGCACCAGCGCCAGGTGGACAAGTCCGACTGGGACGCCAACAAGGCCGCTCTCGGCTACGGCACCTACGCCCAGCGCCCGGGAAACAGCGGCGATGCCAGCAGTACGGACGGCAACGACAACCTGTTGCTCGGCCTGTCCTGGCTGACCCAGCGCGACCAGCGGCCAACCTTCGCGCTATGGGGCATCCGTACCTCGGCAGCGGCCCAGGCGCAGGTGGCGGCCTACGGTTTCGCCGAGCAGCCGGCGTTCTTCTATGCCAACAACCGGACCAACGAATACAGCACGGTGAAGCTTCTGGACATGAGCCAGGGGTCGCCGGCGTGGCCGTTTCCGTGAGTCGTAGCTGAGGGGGCTGGCGCGGGGTGATGCTTCTCGCTCCGCGCCGGTCCTCATGCCCCTCTCCCCGAAGGGATAGAGGGTCGGTCATGCCAGCGGGCAATGCCGTGCCAGGCTGGCAAGCCAAACTGTCGTTCAAGCTGAACGATCCTGCGCAATAATGAGCCCCTTCCACCAGCAAGGACCGCTCATGACCGACCGCCTTCCCTGCCGCGCCTGCGGCCATCTCATTCTCCCGACCACGGCGGCGAGGAACGACGGACTGTGCATTCCCTGCAAGGGCGGCTACCGGCAGAACATCGAGGATGGCAAGCGTTTCCACACGGAGCGACGGCGCTACCTGGCGAGTCCGCAGGCGCTGTACTGGAGCGCGCTGGTGAATCGCGTCTACGATGGCCGCGAGGGATTCGCCGGGCTGTCGCCGGCCGAACGGAGCTACTACGCAGTGAGCGTGCTCAGCGGCGAAGTGCACAACGGCGGCTTCGACCAGTACTTCGGCAACTCCTCCGGCGACCAGTACCAGGCGGCGCGCGCGGGTCTTCGCGAATTGGAGGCGGAGGACGCCCTGGCCCTGCTGGAGCGAGCCGCCGCCCTGCTGTTCGGCGACGGTCCGGTGCCAGTCTCCCAGGCCGAACGCCAATTGCGCATGCCGACCTGGGCCGATGAACCCGACCGCGACTGCGAAGCGGCCCTGGATGCGCTGGACACGCGCTTCTACGCCCTGGCCGACGCGCTGGGCGAACGCCTGCTGGCCCATGCCCGCCACCATGCATTGTTCGCCCTGGACGAGCCCGATGAAGCCTGAATTGGATGCCCTAGAGGCCTGGCTCGGACGACCGCTGCCGGCTGCCTTCGTCGCCGCTCTGGAGCAGCACGGCGGCCGCCTCGTCGAGCCGGGCCTGCTGCTCTACGCCGCCGACGAGTTGCTGGAACGCAACCGGGCCTTCGAAACCTCTCTCTACTGCCCCGGCTACCTGGCCATAGGCGACGACAGCGGCGGCCGCGCCGTGGTGATGGCCCTGGACGATCACCGGCAGGCGCTGTTCCTGGTCGACCATGGCGCGATGACGCCGGACTGCTTCGAACCCCTGGCACCCAGCCTGGAGGCCTGGCTGGAAGCCGGGCCCTGCCTGCCCGAATGACGGAGAAACGCCCATGATTCCTTTCGGCCTCAGCCCCGAACAATTCCGCGAGCGCTACCGCCGCGACCTGCAACGCGCCGCGCCGGGCGTGATCCAGCGCCTGCGCGAGCTGCTCCGGCAACCCCTGGAGGAAGGACTGCGCGACGGCGAGATCCAACTGTTCCTCGGCGAGGACGGACGCGACGCAGCGGAAGCGTGGTTGTACCTGAATGGCGCCAGCAACCGGGTGGACGCCAGCGACCCGCGCCTGTTTCCCGGCAAGGCGCTGGACCTGGCGCTCGGCCTGGGACATGCCCCGGATTTCGACGAAGCCTATTTCGCCGACGGCTTCGGCGGCGTCGATCTGCTCGCCGATACGCTGCAAGCCTGGTTCGCCGAGTGCTGGTGGAAGGCCGGCGGCTGGGCCTGGCCGATCCCGCTGTGGCTGCACGTACACGATGGCTTCGGCGACGGCCGTGGCATCGCCCTCACCGAACGCTGCTGAACAGGGAGACCACGCATGGAACTGATCCGCAACCTGGACGATGCGAACATGGGCGAAGTGTATTGGCGCCTGTACCGGCGCTACATCAGCCTGTTCATCGAGAACGAGGCCGACGACGCCTACGCCTGGCGCTGCGCCCGAGCCCTCGACGAACTGGATGACGCCGTGGTCGAGCGGCTTTGTGCCGCCAGCCTGCGCTACCGCGCCGCGCGCCTGGAGCGGCTGGGCGAGTCTGCGGAGGAAGTCGCGCCGGCGCGCGGGGTGCTGGAACGGATCGAGCCGGGCGAGCTGATCGTGCCCGACCCGGAACAGGGCGACGAAGCGGTGATCCACCTGTCGCTGAACTGCGAATGGGACCGCGAACACGGTATGGAATGGATCGTCCGGGGCGGCGAGGTGCTCTATGTCGGCCCCTTCCACGGCGAAGACCCGTGGCGGGACTTCACCGTGAAGGAACCATGGAACTACGCCTGAGCAGGGGCCTCAACGCTTGGCGATGATGTACACCGCGTGGACGATGCCCGGGATGTAGCCGAGCAGGGTGAGCAGGATGTTCAGCCAGAAGGCGCCGCCGAAGCCGACTTGCAGGAACACGCCCAGCGGCGGCAGGAGGATGGCGATGAGGATGCGGATCAGGTCCATGAACGGAACTCCTTGGTCCAGGGTCGATACGGTGTCCGGCGCGTGAGCCGGCGTTTTTTCGCGTCACCCTATGACTGACTCCCGCCATTCGCGGAGGGTTCAACCGCAACGGTACTCGCCGCCTGTCACGCGCAGCGGTACGCTTGAGCCTACGCTCATGCGAGCGGACAACCCGCAAGGAACATCCATGTCCGACCTGCCCCCGCGTCCCGCCTTCTGGCCGTACCTGCCGGGCTACGCCCTGTTGCTGCTTTCGGTGCTGCTCTGCGCCAGCGGCAGCTACCGTTTCGTCACCCCGATGGCGCTCGCCGACGGCGTCGACCTGGTCTACCTCAGCCAGGGCCTGGCGCTGCTACCGCTGGGTACCGGGCTGGTCGGCCTGCTCGCGGCCTTCCTCCTGCATGTCCGCGGGCGCTGGCTCGGCGCGCTGCTGGCGCTGCTGCCGGCGACGCTGATCTGCGCCTGGAACCTGTACAACTATGCCGCCCACGGCGACGAGGCGTTGTCGCCGAGTTTCGCCCAGTACACCCAGGCGCTGCTCGGCCTGCTGTTGCTCGGTGGCATGCTGAGCCTGGTCGACCTGCTCCATGGCAGGCCCTCGACGCTGCTGCGCAAGGGCCTGCTGGGGCTGGGCTGGCTGGCCCTGGTGGCCTGGCTGGGGTTGCTGTTCTACCTGCAGCGCCTGTACGGCCTCACTTTTTGAACTGGTCGTAGGCTTCCAGCGCGCGCAGCGAATAGACATAGGCGGCGCCGGCATTCAGGGAGATGGCGGTAGCCAGGGTCTGGGCGATTTCCGCCTCGCTGGCGCCGGCCTTCAGCGCGGCCTCGGTGTGCACGCCGATGCAACCGTCGCAACGGGTGGTAATGGCCACGGCGATGGAGATCAGTTCGCGGGTCTTGGCATCCAGGGCGCCCTCGGCGCTGGCTTCCTCCAGCGCGCCATAGGCGGCGAGCATCTTCGGGTGTTGCTTGCCCAGGGCACCGAAGGCTTTTTTCACGGCGGGGACGAACTCGGTCCAGTTGTTCAGCATGGTGATATTCTCCGTTGCTTTCGCGCCGGGAGTGGCGCGTCGGGTTACCAGTCTCGACCAGTCTGGACCGCGCCGCCTGCCCATGCGTCTCTACTTTCGACCTGATCGGCTCATCCCATGGACCCACTCGACCGGCTCATCCAGCTCGCCAACCTGCAGGGCCGCCTCGACCAGCGCTGCCAGCTACAGGGCAGCTGGGCGCTGGAGCACCCGCAAGCGGTGCCCGGCGAGGCGACCTTCCATATCGTCATGGCCGGCACCTGCTATTGCGAATTCCTCGATGGCGGTCGCCTCGACCTGCATCCCGGCGACCTGATCCTGTTGCCACGCGGCACCCCGCACCTCCTGCGCAGCGACAGCCCGGCGCAACCCTGCGAACCCACCGTAGAGCACCGCGGCAGCATCCCGCTGTACCAGTTGAACGGCCCCGGCGAGGCCCTCGACATGCTTTGCGGCAGCTACCGCTATCACGCCGGTGCCAGCCTGTTCGGCGCGCTACCCGAGCGCCTGCTGGTGCATATGGACGAGTCGACCCAGCAGCCCCTGCGCGCGCTGATCGGGTTGATGCGCGAGGAAGCCGAGAGCACCCGCAGCGGCGCCCGCTCGATCATCGACGCGCTGGCCACCGCGCTGTTCGCCCTGGCCCTGCGCGCCTACCTGGACCGCCAACCGCTGGGCGACGGCCTGTTCGGCCTGCTGGGCGACGCCCGCCTGGGACGAGCCCTGCGGGCCATGCTGGAACGCCCGGAGCATGCCTGGACCCTGGAACAGCTTGCCCAGCAGGCGGCGATGTCGCGGGCCAGTTTCGTCCGCGCCTTCTCCGCCCTCGGCGGGACCTCGCCGTGGAACCTGCTGACCCGCATCCGCATGGAAAAGGCCCGCGGCCTGCTGCGACAAACGCAGAAGAGCCTGCTGGATATCGCCGCCGAGACCGGCTACCAGTCGGAGGCGGCGTTTTCCCGCAATTTCCGCCAGGCCTTCGGCGAATCGCCGGGCCGTTTCCGCCGCCAGGCCGACTCCGCTCGCTGAAAGCGCTACCGGCGCACATTTCGGCGATCCGCTGCTATGCAATGTGAATGATTTTCGCAACATCCTGTACGAATTCACTGACAGTACGGCTACACTGTGCTTTCCCGGCAAGGAGGCGCGGGGGTACTTGTCGCGGCACCCACTCTCCCGCTTTACCAGTACGCCCAGGAGGCAAACATGGAATGGTTTCTGAAATGCGTGAAGGAACACTACTTCGACTTCAACGGGCGTGCCCGTCGCAAGGAATACTGGATGTTCACCCTGGTGAACATCATCATCTCCGTCGCGCTGAGCGTCGTGCTCGGCCTGATCAGTGAAAAGCTCCTGCCGATCGCCAATCTCTACTCGCTCGCCGTGCTGCTGCCGGCCCTGGGCGTCACCGCCCGGCGTCTGCACGACATCAACAAGAGCGGCTGGTGGATGCTGATCGCGCTGATCCCGATCGTCGGCCTGTACCTGATCTACCTGCTGGCCAAGGACAGCGACGCCGGCCAGAACCAGTACGGCCAGAACCCGAAGGGCATCGCCTGATTCCTTCCCGCCGGGCCGCACGGCCCGGCGTTCTCCCTCTCCCTGTTTCCCTTCCCGCCCCTGACCGGGGTTAGAATGCCTCGCTCCCACTCCGGCGCCCTGCGCCAACGCCCGCAGCGAGGTAGCCCATGCCCCACCCCATCGACGCACTGATTTCCGACTGCGACGGCGTCCTGGTCGACAGCGAGGTCATCGCCGAGCGCGTGATGTACGAGGCGCTCAGCGCCTACGCGCCGCTGGAGGAGCTGCAGCGCCTGCTGGAAGGCACCTTCGGCCTGACCAGCCGCGACATCCTCGATCGCGTCGAGAAGCACTTCGGCCTGCGCATCCCCGACAGCTTCAACCGCGAGGTGCGCCAGCGCAGCGAGGAGATGGTCGCCCAGGTCCAACCCATTCCCGGCGCACGCGAGGCGCTGCTGGCCCTGGACCTGCCCGTCGCGGTGGCCTCCAACAGCCGCCGCCACAGCCTGGAGCGCTCGCTGGCGCGCGCCGGGCTCAGCGAACTGATCGGCGAACGCCTGGCCAGCGCCGATATGGTCGCCCTGCCCAAGCCCGCACCCGACGTCTACCTGCACGCCGCCAGCCTGCTCGGCGTCGCCCCCGAGCGTTGCCTGGTGGTGGAAGACAGCAGCACCGGCACCCGCGCCGCCCTCGCCGCGGGGATGCGGGTGATCGGCTTCGTTGGCGCCGGGCACATTCCCGCCGGGCACGCCCAGGTACTGCGCGAGCTGGGCGCCATCGCCATCGTCGAGCACATGCGCGAACTGCCGGAGACCGTGGCGCGCCTGCGCCGCGAGAGCCGAGTGGCGCTGGGAACGCCGTAACCGGGCGTCAGAGACTCTTCCAGGTCAGGTACACCCGCAGGTCGAACTCCAGCTGGTGATAGTCCGGCAGCATGTACTGGCAGAGCTGGTAGAACGCCTTGTTGTGCTCGCTTTCCTTCAGGTGGGCGAGTTCGTGGACGACGATCATCCGCAGGAACTCCGGGGCGGCGTCCTTGAACAGGGAAGCCACGCGGATTTCCTTCTTCGCCTTGAGCTTGCCGCCCTGCACCCGCGAGATCGCGGTGTGCAGGCCGAGGGCGCGCTGGACCACGTCGAGCTTGTTGTCGTAGAGCACCTTGTCCAGGCCCGGCGCGTTGCGCAGGTGTTCCTGCTTGAGGTTCATGGTGTAGGCGTACAGCGCCTTGTCGCTCTGCACATCGTGACGCCCCGGGTAGCGGCGCTCGAGGTACTCGCCCAGGCGGTTCTCGGCGATCAGCTGGCGGACCTGGTCCTGCAGCGATGCGGGATAGACCTGGAGGTACTTGAGGGGGATCATGCACGGGTCCGGCGGTTCGCGGAAAACGCCCAGTGTACCGCGTCGGGAGCTCCGGCGGCCGACCGCCGCTTCGGGTAAGATGCGCGCCGTTTCCGATGAGCGGAGTGGGACAGTGGCAAGTACAGATGTGCTGATCGTTGGCGCCGGGGCGGCCGGGCTGATGTGTGCGATGACGGCGGCCGGACGCGGGCGCCGCGTGCGGGTGCTCGACCACGCCAACAAGGCCGGCAAGAAGATCCTCATGTCCGGCGGCGGGCGCTGCAATTTCACCAACCTGTACACCGAGCCGGCCAACTTCCTTTCGCGCAATCCGCACTTCTGCAAGTCGGCGCTGGCCCGCTACACCCAGTGGGACTTCATCGGCCTGGTGGCCAAGCACCAGGTGCCGTACCACGAGAAGAAACTCGGCCAGCTGTTCTGCGACAACAAGTCCAGCGACATCCTCGAGATGCTGCTGCGCGAATGCGCCGAGGCCGGAGCGGAAATCCTGCTGGACACCTCGATCGAAGAGATCGCCCGCGACGACGACGGCTACCGCCTGCGTACCAGCGCCGGCGAGATGCGCTGCGAGTCGCTGGTGATCGCCAGCGGCGGCCTGTCGATCCCGACCCTCGGCGCCAGCGGTTTCGGCTACCAGGTGGCGCGCCAGTTCGGCCACGAGGTGCTGCCGACCCGCGCCGGGCTGGTGCCGTTCACCATCACCGACCAGTTGAAGGAGCTGTGCGCCGAGCTTTCCGGCACCTCCGTGGATTGCCGGGTGAGCTGCAACGGCCAAGTGTTCCGCGAGAACCTGCTGTTCACCCATCGCGGCCTCAGCGGCCCGGCGATGTTGCAGATTTCCTCCTACTGGCAACCGGGCGATACCCTGGAAATCGACCTGCTGCCGGACCACGACGCCAGCGAATGGCTGGCGCAGCAACAGCGCGAGCGTCCCAACAGCGAGCTGAAGACCCTGCTCGCCGAGCTGCTCACCAAGAAGCTCGCCGGACTGCTGGCCGACCGCTGGTTCGTCTCCAAGCCGATGAAGCAGTACACCCCGACCGAACTGGCGGGTATCGCCGGGCAGCTTTCGGCCTGGCGGGTCACGCCCTCGGGCACCGAGGGCTACCGCACCGCGGAAGTGACCCTGGGCGGGGTGAGCACCGACGAAGTGTCGTCGAAGACCATGGAGTCGCAGCGCTCGCCGGGGCTGTATTTCGTCGGCGAAGTACTGGACGTCAGCGGCCACCTCGGCGGCTTCAACTTCCAGTGGGCCTGGGCCTCGGGTTATGCGGCGGGGCAGTACGCCTAGCGCGCCTCGGCCAGATAGGCCTCGGTGCGATAGGGCAGCGCTACCTGCTCCCTCCCCTTGAGCGCCGGATGGCTGGCGACCAGCTCGCGCAATTGCGCCGCCACGGCGTTCTTTTCCGTCTCCGGCAAGGCGGCGATGAAGCTCACCGAAAGGAAGCGCGAGACGATCACCTGCTCCGGCGGGCCGACATGCTCGTAGGCGAAGGTGGACAAGCGCAGCGGTCCGAAGGGCGCGCGCTCGAACGGCCGACGCCAGTCGCCCTTGTAGAAACGCGGCGCATCGCCTTCGTAGGGGGTGATGATGCGGGTAATCTCGGCGACCCAATCCAGCGACTCGTCACGCACGTTCCACACCAGCCCCAGCCTGCCTTCCGCCGTCAGCACGCGGCGCATTTCCTCCAGCGCCTCCACGGTGGCGAACCAATGGAAGGCCTGTGCGCACACCAGGGCGTCGGCGAAGCCGTTGGCCAGCGGAATCGACTGGGCGCTACCGGCCAGCGCCTGGACCTGCGGCAAGGCCTCGGCGAGCTGGGCGCGCATCGCATCCACCGGTTCCACCGCGACCACTCGCGCGCCGGTACGGGCCAGCAGGCGGGTGAACTTGCCGGTGCCGGCGCCGAGGTCCACCGCGACGGTCTGCGGACGCAGGCCAAGGGCATCGCGCAGCCAGTCGGAGAGCGCTTCCGGGTACTCGGGCCGGCCCTGGGCGTAACGCTGGGCCTCGGCGCTGAAACCTTGCTGGGCGGCGCTGTGTACGGACGACATGAGGGACCTCCTGGGCGGCAGGGAAAGCCCGAGGTATAGCACAGCGGTTTTCCTCCGAATTCCAGACGAACGGTTCAAAGCCTTGCGCGGCGTGGCTCGCAGCCATTGGTCAGGGGCTTCGTGGACCTCTCGGGGAAGAGGCTATTGTCGATCCGAAGGCCCACCCGACGACCAGGGTAAAAGCATCCCGGCACACGCCGGCGTCCCCCGCCACAACCAGGAGTCAGCCATGAGCAGCGAAGTCAGCGCCATCCGCCAATTGATCGAAGACTGGCGAGCCGCCGTCCGCGCCAGCGACGTTCCGCGCATCGTCTCGTACTACGCGGAGGACATCGTCGCCTTCGACGCCATCCTGCAATTGCAATTCAAGGGGCGCGACGCCTACCAGAAGCACTGGCAGGCCTGCACCGAGATGTGCAAAGGACCGATGACCTTCGATATCGCCGAACTGCAGATCCATGCCGACCCGCAGGTCGCCTTCGCCCACTACCTCTGCCACTGCGGCGGCACCGGCCCAGACGGCCAGCCGCACTCCTCGTGGATGCGGGTCAGCGCCGGCTACCGCAAGCACGGCGACGGCTGGAAGGTGATCCACGAGCATTTCTCGGCGCCGTTCGACATGGACGGCAAGGCGCTGTTCGACCTGCAGCCCTGACTCAGCGCCGCGCGGCGGTCGCCGCCGGGTCGACGCAGCGTTTCACTGCGCGAGGGCTGAGCAGCGAGCAAGGCTTGCCGACCAGGTAGCTGCGGTAGACCTTCAGCAGCATAGCCTGGCTGTAGCGGCAACCCTTGCCGCTCTTGCGCAGGCAGGGGCTCTCGAACTCGAAGCGACCGTTGACCGGCTCGGCCAGTTGGATGCGCAACGCCGGCCAGGTGGAGCGTTGCGGCGCCGGCGGGGTTTCCAGTTGGCGGCCGTCGCGCACCACCAGTTCGCCGCCGGCCTCTGCATAGTCGAAGACGAACAGCAGGGTGCGCGAAGTCTTGGTGGTGCAGTCGCTGCGCGCCAGGCAATCCTGCGGGTCGGCGGGATCGCGCGCTACGCTCGGCGACGCGGCCTCCTCGACGTCGCGGGACGGCGCGTGCAGGCCAGCGCAACCGGCCAGCAGCAGGAACGGCAGGGTCAGGAGCCAGCGGCGCATCGGATTTCCCCGGGGCGGATGTGCAAGAGCCCCGACCAGCGGGGCTCCCGTTCGAACGAAGGCGCTTAGTTGACCTTCGGATCCAGCTCGCCGCGAGCGTAGCGCTGGAACATGCCTTCCAGGGAGATCGGCTTGATCTTGGAAGCGTTGCCGGCGGTGCCGAAGGCTTCGTAGCGAGCGATGCAGATGTCGCGCATGGCCTCGACGGTCTTGGAGAAGTACTTGCGCGGGTCGAACTCGCTCGGGTTCTGCGCCAGGAAGCGGCGGATGGCACCGGTGGAGGCCAGGCGCAGGTCGGTGTCGATGTTCACCTTGCGCACGCCGTACTTGATGCCCTCGACGATTTCCTCGACCGGCACGCCGTAGGTCTCTTTGATCTCGCCGCCGTACTCGTTGATGATCGCCAGCCAGTCCTGCGGTACCGAGGAAGAGCCGTGCATCACCAGGTGGGTGTCCGGGATGCGCGCGTGGATTTCCTTGATGCGCTGGATCGACAGGGTGTCCCCGGTCGGCGGCTTGGTGAACTTGTAGGCGCCGTGGCTGGTGCCGATGGCGATGGCCAGGGCGTCGACCTTGGTCTTCTTCACGAAGTCGGCGGCTTCTTCCGGATCGGTCAGCAACTGGCTGTGGTCCAGCACGCCTTCCGCGCCGACGCCGTCTTCCTCGCCGGCCATGCCGGTTTCCAGGGAACCCAGGCAGCCCAGCTCGCCTTCCACGGACACGCCGCAGGCATGGGCGAACGCCACGGTCTGCTGGGTCACGCGGACGTTGTAGTCGTAGTCGGCAGGGGTCTTGCCGTCTTCACGCAGGGAGCCGTCCATCATCACCGAGCTGAAGCCCAGCTGGATGGAACGCTGGCAGACGTCGGGGCTGGTGCCGTGATCCTGGTGCATGACCACCGGGATGTGCGGGAATTCTTCGATCGCGGCGAGGATCAGGTGGCGCAGGAAGGGCGCGCCGGCGTATTTGCGAGCACCGGCGGAAGCCTGGACGATCACGGGCGAATCGGTCTTGTCGGCCGCTTCCATGATGGCGCGCATCTGCTCGAGGTTGTTGACGTTGAAGGCCGGCACGCCGTAGCCGAATTCGGCGGCGTGATCCAGCATCTGGCGCATGCTGATGAGTGCCATGGTTCTCGTATCTCCCAATCGCGGGGTCGTTCAGTGATTCAGAAGCCTGCCGCAGGGGCAGGCCCGGTTCAAGTTCCTTGCGAGGAGCGGTCGCGGCGCCGCGCCCCTGCCGGCGCGACTCAGCGCGCCTTGCAACCGCGACCGATGAGGTCGTCGGTTTCGACCCAGTACACCAGGCCTTCGTCGTTCTCCAGGTGGAAGCCCAGGCGTCCGTCGCTATAGAAAGCGCCGACGGCCGCAGGTTCCTGCTCCAAGTGGTGGACCACGTCGTCCTCGTCCTTCAGGCGCAGGTCGACGATGTTCTTGCTGCCGTCGATATAGCGCCATTCGATCACCGCCTTGCTGTCGCAGGTCCAGCGGGTCCAGTCCTTGCCGCCCGGCTTGCCGGAGGAAGCGGAGCAGCCGGCCAGCAGCGCCGCGGCGGCGAAGCCGCCGAACAGGGCGATACGCGAGTAGTTCATGTCCATCCTCCATCCGTGCGGAACGCTCCGCCGCACCTCGCCGGGCCGCAAGCGGCCCGCGCGGCGGCCGGCTGGCCTTGCCTGTCACAGGAAAGGCGCAATGCTACTGCGTACGCTGGCGAATCCCCAGCCCTTTCCGTAGAAACTGGCAGAAAAGCACTACGGGCATTCCACCGGCTTTTGTCCGGCGGTCGGATCGCCGCTGCTCTGCTGCTCGACCCGCTGGCGGTTCTGCTCGGTCGGCACCATCACGTCCGGCGGACTGATCACCTCGCAGGTGCTCGGGCGTCGACCGCCATCGCCGCTACAGGCGGCCAGGCCCAGGCAGAACATCAGGAGTGGCAAGGTTACGGAACGCATGGGGCACCTCCTTTTTTCGTCGTCCTCAAAGGTGTGACCCCCGAGGACGGCGAATGGTTTGCCCCGTCTGCGTCAGCCCTTGGCGCGCTGCTCCAGGATTTCCACGGCCGGCAGGACCTTGCCCTCGACGAACTCGAGGAACGCGCCGCCACCGGTGGAAATATAGGAGATCCGCTCGGCGATGCCGTACTTGTCGATCGCCGCCAGGGTATCGCCGCCGCCGGCGATGGAGAACGCCGCGCTATCGGCGATGGCATTGGCCAGGGTACGGGTGCCCTCGCCGAACTGGTCGAACTCGAACACCCCGACCGGACCGTTCCACAGGATGGTCTTCGAGGTCTTCAGCAGCTCGGCGAACTGCGCGGCGGTCTGCGGGCCGATGTCGAGGATCATGTCGTCGTCGGCGACCTCGGCGATGGCCTTGACGGTCGCCACGGCGCTCTCGGCGAATTCCTTGGCCACCACCACGTCCACCGGCAGCGGCACCTTGACCTTGGCGGCGATGGCCTTGGCGGTCTCGACCAGGTCGGCCTCGTACAGCGACTTGCCGACCTTGTGTCCGGCCGCGGCGAGGAAGGTGTTGGCGATGCCGCCGCCGACGATCAGCTGGTCGCAGATGCCGGCCAGGCTGTTCAGCACGTCGAGCTTGGTGGAAACCTTGGAGCCGGCGACGATCGCCGCCATCGGCCGCGCCGGGTTGTCCAGCGCCTTGCCCAGCGCGTCCAGTTCGGCGGCCAGCAGCGGGCCGGCGGCGGCGACCTTGGCGAACCTGGCCACGCCGTGGGTCGACCCCTCGGCGCGGTGGGCGGTACCGAAGGCATCCATCACGAACACGTCGCACAGCGCGGCGTACTTCTGCGCCAGCTCGTCGGCGTTCTTCTTCTCGCCCTTGTTGAAGCGCACGTTCTCGAACAGCACCAGGTCGCCCGCCTTGACCTCGACGCCGTCGAGGTAGTCGGCCAGCAGCGGCACTTCGCGGCCCAGGGCCTTGGACAGGTACTCGGCCACCGGCTTCAGGCTGTTCTCGGCGGAGAACTCGCCCTCGGTCGGTCGGCCCAGGTGCGAGCAGACCATCACCGCCGCGCCCTTCTCCAGGGCCAGCTTGAGGGTCGGCAGGGCGGCCTTGATCCGTGCATCGCTCTGCACCTGGCCGTCCTTCACGGGCACGTTGAGGTCCTCGCGGATCAGCACGCGCTTACCTTTGAGGTCGAGGTCAGTCATCTTCAACACGGTCATGACAATCAGTCCTTGGGTACTTGTTGATCAGGCACGGCGGCGCGCAGGTAGTGTCCGGCGACGTCGAGCATACGGTTGGCGAATCCCCATTCGTTGTCGAACCAGGCCAGCAAGTTGACCAGGCGAGGCCCGGAAACGCGGGTCTGGCTGCCATCGACGATGGCCGAATGGGGGTCGTGGTTGAAATCGCAACTGGCGTGCGGCAGCTCGGTATAAGCCAGCAGTCCGCGCAGCGGGCCGCTTTCGGCAGCCTCGCGAAGCACCCGGTTGATCTCGGCGGCGGAGGTGTCGCGGGAAGTCTGCAGGGTGATGTCCAGCGCCGAGACGTTCACCGTGGGCACGCGTATGGCTTTGGCCTGGATGCGCCCGGCAAGTTCCGGCAACAGGCGTTCGATGCCGCGCGCCAGACCGGTGGACACCGGGATCACCGACTGGAACGCCGAACGGGTACGGCGCAGGTCCTCATGGTGGTAGGCGTCGATCACCGGCTGGTCGTTCATCGCCGAGTGGATGGTGGTGATCGACACGTATTCCAGGCCGATCGCCTCGTTCAGCAGCTTGAGCAGCGGCACCCCGCAATTGGTCGTGCAGGAGGCGTTGGAGACCAGCGTTTCGCGGCCGCTGAGGTCCTGCTGGTTGACCCCATAGACGATGGTGGCGTCGATGTCCGCCTCGCTCGCCATCGGCTGCGAGAACAGCACCCGCGGCGCGCCGGCGCGGAGGAAACGCTCGGCCTGGGCGCGGTTGGTGTACTGGCCGGAGCACTCCAGCACCAGGTCGACCCGCAGCGCCTGCCAATCGATGGCCTCCGGAGTCGGGCTGCGCAGCACCTTCACGCAATCGCCGTTGATGTGCAGGCAGTCGCCGTCGACCTTCACTTCGCCGGGAAAGCGGCCATGGGTGGAGTCGAAGCGGGTCAGGTACTCGACGCTGGCCTGGTCGGCCAGGTCGTTCAGCGCGACGATCTCGAAGCCCAGTTGCTCCGGGCGCTCGTGCAGCGCGCGCAGGACGCAGCGGCCGATACGGCCATAGCCATTGAGCGCGACGCGAAAAGGCGGGGTGGACATCGGCAGGGATAGCTCCGGCAAGGGGCCAGTGAAAGGCGCCAATTATGCGGGGGATGGGCCCGCCTGGGAACCGTCCGCGACCCGCGCGGCGCGGCGTGCGCCGCGGCAACGGCTCGCGCGCAGGCGCTGAAACGATTCATGCGACACCTGGCTGGCGCGACCGCGTTCCGTTGTGCAAGGCTCGCCCGCATCCACCGACCGCCAGGAGCGCCAGATGCCCCGCTTCGCCGCCAACCTCAGCATGCTCTACCCCCGCCACGACTTCCTCGAACGCTTCGCCGCCGCCGCCGCGGACGGCTTCGAGGGCGTGGAGTACCTGTTCCCCTATGCCTACCCTGCGGCCGAACTGAAGGCCCGGCTGGACGACCACGGCCTGCGCCAGGTGCTGTTCAATGCCGCACCCGGCGACTGGGACAAGGGCGAGCGCGGCCTGGCCAGCCTGCCGGGGCGCGAGGCCGAATTCCGCCGCGCCATCGCCCAGGCCATCGACTATGCCCAGGTCCTCGGCAACCGCCACATCCATGTCATGGCCGGACTGCTGCCGGCCGGCGCCGACCGCATCCGCCACCGCGAGACCTACCTCGACAACCTCGCCCATGCCGCCCGCGAGGCCGCCGGTGCCGGGCTGACGGTGCTCATAGAGCCGATCAACAACCGCGACATGCCGGGCTTCTTCCTCACCCGCCAGGACGACGCCCAGGCCATCTGCCGCGAGGTCGGCGCGGACAACCTGCAGGTACAGTTCGACTGCTACCACTGCCAGATCGTCGAGGGCGACCTGGCCACCACCCTGCGTCGCGACATCGGCAATATCGGCCACGTCCAGATCGCCGGGGTACCCGACCGCCACGAGCCGGATGACGACAACGAAGTGAACTACCCCTACCTGTTCGAGCTACTCGACCGGCTCGGCTACCAGGGCTGGATCGGCTGCGAGTACCGTCCGCGCGGCGACACCTCGGCAGGCCTGGAATGGCTGCGGCGCTGGCGCGCTACTCGACGCGACGGATGATCGGCTCCAGCGCGTCCAGACGCTCGCGGGCGGCCAGCCAGTCGCGCACTTCCGCGCACCACTGTTCTTCCTTCAGCACCGCGCGGGCACGGGTCAGCACTCGCGGCCAGGGACGGTCGTCGAACAGGCGCAGCAGCACCTGGTTGAGCTGTTCGCTATCCAGCGGCCGGCGTCCACGGCGCACCGGCGCGTCGACCCGCTGCGCCAGCGATTGCAGCACCCGTTCGCGCTGCGCCGTATCCACCGGCATCGGCTGCTCGTCGTAGGCACAGAGCACCAGGATCTCCGGCGCGACGTTCTCCAGCAGGCCGGCGCGCAGCCGGCAGTGGCCATCGAGGATCACGCAGGCATCCAGGCAGTTCAGGCGCAGCGCCAGCACCGGCGGCAGCTCGCCTTCGCGGGCCTTCTTGCGCCACCACTTGACCCGCCCCTCGTCATCCTCGACCCGGCGCAGGGCGATCAGGGCGTCGTTGTCGCGCCCCCACCAGTCGAGCCACTGCACCCAGTCGTCGTCGAGGACCTTCTCCAGGCTGTAGAAGCGCCAGTCCGGCAACAGTGCGTCGCGCCCGACGCTGCGGTAGCGCCAGCGTTCCAGCACCCGTTCGCGCGGATCGTGGCTCTGCGGTGGCTGCCAGGCGGGCACCTGCTCGGCGAGCGACAGGCGCAGCAACCAGCGCCCGGCCTCCAGGCAACTGCCCGGGCTGGTACGCAGGGTCTCGACGAAATAGCGGCTCCAGGCCTTGTAGCGGGCCTCGCCGCGCAGGCCGCGCAACGCTTCCAGGGTCGGCGAGTCGATGGGCGGCACGCTGGCCTGCGCCGGGCTCGCCGCGACCAGGCTCTTCACCAGCCAGATGCCATCGTGGTACGGCAACTGGGTGGCCCAGAGCAGCGGCTGATCGCCACGCATCAGGCGAATGCGGGCCTGGCCGCCGGATTGCAGATGAAGGAAAGAGGGCGCCCGATGGGCGCCCTCCACCTGGACCGCGAGGCCCAGCCATTCGCCATTGGCGGGGCTTTCGAGGTCCCGCCAGTAGAGCGTGTGCATCAGTCTTCCAGCAGCTCCTCGGCCACCGCCAGGACGTTGTCCAGGGTGAAGCCGAAGTGCTCGAACAGCGCCGGGGCCGGCGCCGACTCGCCGAAGCTGGTCATGCCGATGATGCGCCCGTCGAGACCGACGTACTTGTACCAGTAGTCGGCATGGGCGGCCTCGATGGCGATGCGCGCGCCGACTTCCACCGGCAGCACGGACTGCTTGTAGGACTCGTCCTGCTGCTCGTAGACGCTGGTGCATGGCATCGATACCACGCGGACCTTGCGGCCCTGCTCGCTGAGCTTGTCGTAGGCCTGCACGGCCAGGCCGACTTCCGAACCGGTGGCGATCAGGATCAGTTCCGGCTCGCCTTCGCAGTCCTTCAGCACGTAGCCGCCGCGGGCGATGTCGGCCACCTGGGCGACGTCGCGCGCCTGGTGCGGCAGGTTCTGGCGGGAGAAGATCAGCGCGGACGGACCGTCGGCGCGCTCGATGGCATGCTTCCAGGCCACCGCCGACTCGACCGCGTCGGCCGGGCGCCAGGTGTCCAGGTTCGGGGTCAGGCGCAGGCTGGCCAGTTGTTCGATCGGCTGGTGGGTCGGGCCGTCCTCGCCGAGGCCGATGGAGTCGTGGGTGAACACGTAGAGCACGCGCTGCTTCATCAGTGCGGACATGCGCACGGCGTTGCGCGCGTATTCCATGAAGATCAGGAAGGTCGCACCGTAGGGAATGAAACCGCCGTGCAGGGCGACGCCATTCATGATCGCGCTCATGCCGAATTCGCGCACGCCGTAGAACACGTAGTTGCCGGCGGCGTCGTCGGCGCTGACGCCCTTGCAGCCCTTCCACAAGGTCAGGTTGGAGCCGGCCAGGTCGGCGGAACCGCCGAGCAGCTCCGGCAGCAGCGGGCCGAAGGCGTTCAGCGCGTTCTGGCTGGCCTTGCGGCTGGCGATGGTCTCACCCTTGTTGGCAACATCGGCGACGTAGGCCGCGGCCTTCTCGGCGAAGTCGGCCGGCAGCTCGCCCTTCAGGCGGCGCAGCAATTCGGCGGCCAGTTCCGGATGGGCAGCCTGGTAGGCGGCGAAACGCTTGTTCCACTCGGTTTCCTGGGCGGCGCCGGTTTCCTTGGCGTCCCACTCGGCGTAGATCTGCGCCGGGATCTCGAACGGAGCGTGCTCCCAGCCCAGCGCGGCGCGGGTCGCGGCGATCTCGTCGGCGCCCAGCGGCGCGCCGTGGCACTCTTCCTTGCCCTGCTTGTTCGGCGAGCCGAAACCGATCACGGTCTTGCAGCAGATCAGGGTCGGCTGGTCGCTCTTGCGCGCGGTATCGATGGCGGTCTTGATTTCGTCGGCGTCATGCCCGTCGACGTTGCGGATCACTTGCCAGCCATAGGCCTCGAAGCGCTTCGGGGTGTCGTCGGTGAACCAGCCGTGGACCTCGCCGTCGATGGAAATGCCGTTGTCGTCGTAGAAGGCGATCAGCTTGTTCAGGCGCAGGGTGCCGGCCAGCGAGGCGACCTCATGGGAAATGCCTTCCATCATGCAGCCGTCGCCGAGGAAGGCGTAGGTGTAGTGGTCGACCACCGCGTGGCCGTCGCGGTTGAACTGGGCGGCCAGGACCTTCTCCGCCAGCGCCATGCCCACCGCATTGGCGATGCCCTGGCCGAGCGGACCGGTGGTGGTCTCGACGCCGGCGGTGTAGCCGTACTCCGGGTGGCCCGGGGTGCGCGAGTTGAGCTGGCGGAAGTTCTTCAGGTCCTCGATGCCGAGGTCGTACCCGGTGAGGTGCAGCAGGGAGTAGATCAGCATCGAGCCGTGGCCGTTGGACAGCACGAAGCGGTCGCGGTTGGCCCACTGCGGGTTGCTCGGGTTGTGCTGCATGTAGTCGCGCCAGAGGACCTCGGCGATATCGGCCATGCCCATCGGGGCGCCCGGGTGGCCGCTGTTGGCTTTCTGCACGGCATCCATGCTCAGTGCACGGATGGCATTGGCTCGCTCACGACGGCTGGGCATCGCAATTCTCCTACGGGGGTTGCTGGTCGGAAGACCAGGAGTGAAAAAAAGGGCGCCATTTTCGCCCACCGAAGGCCCAAGGGGCAATGACAGATCGGCAGGGGGACAGTATGTCGCTGCCGACCGGTTTTGCCAGAAGCCTGGCGCAGCCGGATTGCAATTGCGCGACGGCCACCCGTCATCAATATCAAAAATTTTTGATACAGGCATTGCCGGGGTTCGGACCCGGTACTAGACTGCGCCTCCATGAGCCTTCGCGTGCCTTCGATACGACCAGACGACTACGACCCGCTCGCCGCGCTGTGCAAGGCGGCTGGCGACTCGCTGCGACTGAATGTGTTGCGCGCCCTGGCCAACGATTCGTTCGGCGTGCTGGAGCTGGCGCAGATCTTCGCCATCGGCCAGTCGGGCATGAGCCACCACCTCAAGGTGCTGGCCCAGGCCGGGCTGGTGGCGACGCGCCGCGAGGGCAACGCGATCTTCTACCGACGTTCGCTGCCCCTGGCCGAACGCACCGGCGGCGCGCTGCACGCGGCGCTGCTGGAGGAAGTGGACGAACGGGCGCTACCCGACGACGTGCGGGCGCGGATCGATGCCGTGCACGCCCAGCGCGCGGCGGTCAGCCAGGACTTCTTCGCCCGCGCGGCGGACAAGTTCCAGGCCCAGCAGGACCTGATCGCAGGACTGCCGCAATACCGTGAGAGCGTGTTGGCCTTGCTCGACGCACTGGCCTTCGCCCCCGGCGCCACGGCGCTGGAGGTCGGCCCGGGGGACGGCGGATTCCTGCCGGAACTCGCCAGGCGTTTCCGCCAGGTCACGGCGCTGGACAACAGCGCGGCGATGCTGGAACTGGCGCGCCAGCGCTGCAAGGAAGAAGGATTGGGCAACGTCCGCCTGGAATTGGCCGATGCCCTGCAGGACGCCGCCGAACCGGCCGATTGCGTGGTGCTGAACATGGTCCTGCACCACTTCGCCGCGCCGGCGGAGGCGCTGAAACAGTTGGCCCGCCTGGTCCATCCGGGCGGCAGCCTGCTGGTGACGGACTTGTGCCGGCACAACCAGGGCTGGGCCAGGGAGGCCTGCGGCGACCTCTGGTTGGGTTTCGAACAGGAGGACCTGGCCCAGTGGGCCGACGCCGCAGGGCTCACGCCCGGCGAGAGTCTTTACATTGGTTTACGCAATGGCTTCCAGATCCAGGTCCGGCACTTCGCCAGGGATGCATCCGAAAGCCGCCTCACCCACCGGTAATGTAGGAACCGATTGATGAGCGAATATTCCGTTTTCACCTCCGAGTCCGTGTCCGAAGGCCATCCGGACAAGATCGCGGACCAGATCTCCGACGCGGTGCTGGACGCCATCATCGCCAAGGACAAGTACGCTCGCGTGGCATGCGAAACCCTGGTCAAGACCGGCGTGGCGATCATCGCCGGTGAAGTCACCACCTCCGCCTGGGTCGACCTGGAAGAGCTGGTGCGCAAGGTCATCATCGACATCGGCTACGACAGCTCCGACGTCGGCTTCGATGGTGCCACCTGCGGCGTGCTGAACATCATCGGCAAGCAGTCGGTGGACATCAACCAGGGCGTCGACCGGGCCAAACCGGAAGACCAGGGCGCCGGCGACCAGGGCCTGATGTTCGGCTACGCCAGCAACGAGACCGACGTGCTGATGCCGGCGCCGATCTGCTTCTCCCACCGCCTGGTCGAGCGCCAGGCCGAGGCGCGCAAGTCCGGCCTGCTGCCATGGCTGCGCCCGGACGCCAAGTCCCAGGTGACCTGCCGCTACGAAGGCGGCAAGGTGGTCGGCATCGATGCGGTGGTGCTGTCCACCCAGCACAACCCGGAAGTCTCCTATAACGACCTGCGCGACGGCGTGATGGAGCTGATCATCAAGCAGGTGCTGCCGGCCGAGCTGCTGCACAAGGACACCCAGTTCCACATCAACCCGACCGGCAACTTCGTGATCGGCGGCCCGGTCGGCGACTGCGGCCTGACCGGACGCAAGATCATCGTCGACTCCTACGGCGGCATGGCCCGCCACGGCGGCGGCGCGTTCTCCGGCAAGGACCCGTCCAAGGTCGACCGCTCCGCCGCCTACGCCGGCCGCTACGTGGCGAAGAACATCGTCGCCGCCGGCCTCGCCGAGCGTTGCGAGATCCAGGTTTCCTACGCCATCGGCGTGGCCCAGCCGACCTCGATCTCGATCAACACCTTCGGCACCGGCAAGGTCAGCGACGAGAAGATCGTGCAACTGGTCCGCGAGCACTTCGACCTGCGCCCGTACGCGATCACCAAGATGCTCGACCTGCTCCACCCGATGTACCAGCCGACCGCGGCCTACGGCCACTTCGGTCGTCATCCGTTCGAGCTGACCGTGGACGGCGATACCTTCACCGCGTTCACCTGGGAGAAGACCGACAAGGCCGCTCTCCTGCGCGACGCCGCCGGCCTCTGAGCGACCGCGCGATAAAAAGCCCCGCTTCGGCGGGGCTTTTTCGTTTCCGGCAGGCTCAGCGCATGCGGAAGGCTTCCTGGTGGAACAGCCGCAGCGGCATGCCCTGCCGGCGCAGATCGCGGCGCAGGCTGTCGGCCAGCCCCTGCGGACCGCAGAACCAGACGCTCGGCCAGCGTCCTTCGGCGCTCTTCAGCACGCCCAGTTGCGCCGCCTGCGGCTTGCCCTGCTCGTCGCTATAGCGGATGTGCAGGGTCACGCTGGGCAGGTGTTCGCAAAGCTCGCGCAAGCGCCCGGCGAACAGCGCTTCCTGGGAATTGCGCACGCAATAGTGCAGCTCCACCGATGGCGCGCTTTCCGGCGCGGCCTGCAGCGACTCCAGCCAGGCGATGAACGGCGTCACGCCGATCCCGGCGGCGACCCAGACCTGCCGCCCGGCCAGGCCACGGCGGAAGTCGAAGCAGCCGTATGGCCCCTCCACCTCGACCCTGGCGCCGACCTCCAGGTTGTCCTGCAGGCGCCGGGTGTAGTCGCCCAACGCCTTGATGCTGAAGCGCACCTCGCCGCAGCCGCGGTCGGCGCTGGCGATGGTGAACGGATGGGCACCCTCCAGGCGGTCGCAGGTGAGAAAGGCGAACTGCCCGGCCCTGTGCGACCAGTCGCCCTGCAGCCGGCAGGTCACCTCGAGCAGGCTTTCGCCGTGCCGCTCGACGGCGGTGACCACGCCCGCATGGCGACGCGTGCGACCGATCCGCCCGCTCAGAGACAACAGTGCGCAGGCCGAACCGAGCAGTGCGCAGGCCGCCACCAGCCAACCGGCCGGCTGGCTCCAGTAGCTGGCCGGGGCGAGCACCACGGAATGGAAGGCCAGTACCAGGTAGACCAGGGCCAACGCCTTGTGCACATAACGCCAGAGGTGATACGGGAAGCGCTGCCAGAGAGTGACCAGCAGCATCCCGCCGAGAATCCACGCCGACCATTCACCCAACTCCTTGGCCGAGCCACGGAAGACATCGAGGAAGGTTTCCACCCGCGGGCCTTTCACCGGTTTGCCGACGATACCCGCCAGCCAGGGGCCGGCCAACTCCAGCAGGTAGTGCAACAGGCCGAGGACGATGGCCAGGATGCCCGCCCACTTGTGCAGGCGGTACATGCGGTCGAGCCCGTCCAGCGGCTTCTCCAGCCAGACCGGACGCACCGCCAGCAGCATGATCAACGTCATCAGGGCGAAGGACACTACCCCGGTAAGCAGGATCGCCTGCTTGCGCACCACCCAGATGTCCAGGCTCGCCGGCGGATCGACGGCCAGCGTCAGGCCCCAGGCCGCCAGCGCGGCGGCGAGAACTCCCCATAACAGTTTCATTGGCACCACTCCCCGACAGAACGCGCGAATCGCTGGAATGAACCCTGCGCGTCCAGTCTTAATTGTCCCTTAACTTCATGGGGGAATTAGCGAGGCCAGCGAGGTTTTCCCGCACAGCCATGACCTGCGTCAATCGTTGTCGGCCTTCAACCCCGGGGTGGGCGGAGCTATGCTGGTCCGCCGCGCCTACCGCCGAGCCGTGCCATGAAGATCCGCCTGCTGTCCGACCTCCACCACGAACATTTCGACGGGCGACGCCAACTGCCAGAGGTCGAGGCCGACGTGGTGGTGCTGGCCGGCGATATCCACAGCCACCTGGAAGGCCTGCACTGGGCCCGCGAGACCTTCGCCGACAGCGAGATCGTCTACGTCGCCGGCAACCATGAGTTCTACTCCTCGGAAATGACCGACCTGACCCAGGCGATGCGCAATATCGCCCGGGCGCTGGAGATCCACTTCCTGGAAAACGACGAAGTGCGGATCGGCCCGGCGCGCTTCCTCGGCGCCACCCTGTGGACCGACTTCCAGCTCTATGGCGCGGACGGCTATGCACCCGCCCATGAGCTGGCCCTGCAATCGATGCCGGACTTCAGCTGCATCGACTGGTTCGGTGGCGACTTCACCCCCGAGCAGAGCATCGCCCTGCACCAGGCCTCGCGCGACTGGCTCGCCGGACAGCTGGCGCGGCCCCACGACGGCCCGACGCTGGTGGTCAGCCACCACGCGCCCAGTGCGCTGTCGATCCCGCCGCAGTTCGTCGGCAACCCACTGTCGCCAGCCTTCGCTTCCAACCTCGACGAACTGGTGGCGCAGGCCGACTACTGGCTGCACGGTCACGTCCACGACGCCCTCGACTACCGCATCGGCCGGGCACGGGTGCTGGCCAATCCGGGCGGCTATCCCCACGAGAGAGGCGGGTTCCGTCCGGAATTCGTCTTCGAGGTCTGAGCCTCAGCGCGGCAACTGGCTGAAGAAGCGCCAGATTTCCACTGGCGCGTCCAGTTCCGGGTCGCTCTTGCCGAGAATCCGCGGGAAGCGATAGTCCGGCTGCGCCAGCACGTGGCCGCCGCCATGCACGCTGAGCAGCTCCACCGGCGGATGGCCGTCTTCCTGCCAGCGCTGGCGCTCGGTCCAGACCGGGCCGGGACGGGTCAGCGGCGCCACGTCCGGCGGCGCTGCGATGCCGTTCAGGCCGGCCCACCAGCGTGCCGAGTCCAGGGTCGAGCGTACCGCGCCCCGGTCGCCGAAGCCGAACAGGCTGACCTTGCCGCCGAGATAGGGATTGATCGGATCGCGCGTGCCGTTGATCAGCAACGCCGCGGTCGGCCGCTCGACCGGCCGACAGGCATCGTTCCCCGTGGTCGGCAGGCTCGCCGCCACCGCTGCGATCGCCGCCGGCAACCCCGGCGCTTCGGCGGCCAGGCGGAAAGCCATCTGGCCGCCATTGGAGTAGCCGGCGACATATACCCGCTGCGAATCGACGCGGTATTCCTGGGCCAGCCGCGCCACCAGCGCGCGGAGGAAAGCCACGTCATCGACGTCACGCAGCCGCGCCGAATAGCTGGCGGCCTTGCGGCAATCGTTCCAGTGGCCCTCGAAGCCGTCCGGGTAGGCCACCAGGAAACCTTCTTGCGCCGCCAGCCGGTCGAAGCCGTAGCCGCTGATGCGGCGCATCTGCGCGCCGTCGCCCCATGAGCCGTGCAGCACCACCAGCAACGGCGCTCCCTCGGACACGCCCGGCGGCACGTAGAGCAGGTAATGCCGGCGCAGGCCTGCGACCTTCAGACTCGAGTCCTCGCTGTGGCCGGCCAGCGCGGGGGGGCGCAGGGCCTCGTCCTGCAACCACCACCAGGCGCCGGCGAGCAGCGCCAGGACCAGCAGCAGGATAAGCGTGCGAACCAGGCGGATCAGCGTACGCATCGCGGTTCTCCCGTTCTCGGTGTCTTCGGACAACGTTAGGCCGGGTTGTGCCGGAATGCCCGAACCATGGCCCTTCTCCAGAGACCCCGGGGCGGCGTACTTTGCTCCCGGACAACCACAACCGTGCCGTTTGCTGGCACACTTGCGCCTTTGTCACGCCGGCTGCCGCCTGCCTCATCCGCCTGCCAGGACGCTCGGCCGAGCCGTCGTCCGGCAACCGCACCGGCCGTTCGATCAAGGAGCCAACCGATGTCCATTCGTCCTTCACTGCCGCTGGCCGGGCTGCTGCTCGCCGTCGCCCTGCCGCTCTCTGCCGCCCAGCCGGGCGCCGCCAAAGGCGCCCCACTCAGCGGTTGCGCCGCCAAGCAGGCCGCCATCGAGGCGAAGCTGGAAACGGCCCGCTCGTTCGCCAACGAAGGCCAGGTGGCCGGCTTGGAAAAGGCCCTCTCCGAGGTCAAGGAACACTGCACCGAAGCCGGCCTGCTGAGGGAAAACAAGCAGAAGGTGATCGACAGCGAGCGCGAGGTCAGCGAACGCGAGAAGGATTTGCGCAAGGCCATGGGCAAGGGCGATCCGGAGAAGATCGAGAAACGCAAGGCCAAGCTGGCCGAGGCCCGCGCCGAACTGGAAGAGGCCAAGAAAGGCCTGGAACAGGCCCAGGCGCAGTAGGACACCAGATACCGCCCTACGCCTCGCGCCTCCCACGCAAGGCGTATGACGCCCATGGTGTTATCCGCCATCCGCGCCGCAGCGGGACACCAGGTGCCGCCCAGCGCTGCCGCAACGGCGGATGAGCGCCAGCGCTCATTCGCCCTACCCCTCGCGCCTTCCAGGCACGGCGTATGACGCCCGGTCCGGCCTCAGAGCGCGCGGAATTTCTTGTGGCAGGCTTCGCAGGCGTCTTCCACCGCGGCGAAGTCCTTGCGCACGCCATCCGGGGTCGGCGTGGCCTGGCGGGTGTTGTCCTGAAGACGGTTCATCGCGTCGATGAAGACCTGGGTGGCGGCCTTGAACTCCTGCTGGCGCTGCCAGACCTCGTCCTTGGCGCGGGTGTCCTCGCCCTCCTCGCCGGCCTTGGGACTGGGGAAGTACTGCCAGGGCTGGTCGGCCAGTTGGTGCAACTTCGCCGATCCGGCGCGGAACTTCTCCGCGTCGAAGGGCAGGCGTCCGCGGAGCATCCCGCCCATGTCCTCGCTGGTCCGTAGCATTTCCTTGAAGATCGCCTGGCGCTTGGCCTCGGGCGAATTGGGATCCATACGGTGACAGCCGCTCAGGGCGACGCCGGCCAGCAGCACGACGAGCAGGGACTTCAGCTTCATGGCAAGGCTCTTTTTTCAGGGTCGATCACGGAAGCGGCGGATTATCCGCCGCCACCGCCGATTGATCCAGAGCCGCGCGCCCGCACTGCGGCCATAGGCCGCAGCGGGCTGCTCAGGCGGAAACCACGAAGAACGCGGCGATGAGCAGCATGCCGACGAACCAGACCAGCGAGCGCAACGGCCCCCAGTCGGCGAGGTAGCAGATGACGTAGAGCAGGCGACTGGTGATCCAGGCAATGGCCAGGCTATCCAGGGTCGCCTGCGAAGCGTTGCCGACCAGATGGGCGATGATCACCGCCGCGGCGAACGCCGGGGTCACTTCGAAAGCGTTCAACTGGGCGTTGTTGGCACGCCGGCGAAAGCCTTCGAGCGAACCGAGGAACGCCCGCGGGTCGGCGTTGGCCCGACCGCCGTAGCCCTCCCCGCCGAACTTGGCGATGGAGGTACAGACGTAAGGCAGGAAGATCGCGATCAGCACGCACCAGAAAGCGATGGTCATGGCAGTTCCTTGTAGTTGTGGAACTGCAACTCAAGCTGGCGCCGCTCGTTCTGTAAAGGCACAGCCCCTTCAGAGCTTCATCAGCAGCATTCCGGCCAGCACCAGGCCGCACGCCAGCAGGCGTGGCAGTCCGAACGGCTCGTTGAGGAAGCGCATGCCGAACAGCACCGCCAGCAGCACGCTGGTCTCGCGCAACGCTGCCGCTTCGGCGATCGACCCCAGCTGCATGGCCCACAGCACCAGGCCGTAGCTGGCCAGCACGCAGACCCCGACCGCAAGGCCGAGCTTCCACTCCAGCGCCCAGAAGCGGGCGAAGGCGCGGGTTCGCGCGCCAACGGCGATCAGCGGGAACGGCAGGCCGGAAAGCAGCGTCAGCCAGACCAGGTAGTCAAGCGCCAACGGCCAGCGCTTCAAGGCGTTGCCGTCGCTCCAGGTGTAGCCGCCGATGCACAGGCCGATCAGCAGCACCACCGGCAGGGTCCGCCAGGGCAGCCGCGAACCGCCGCCGCCCCAGAGCAGGCAAAGCATGCCGAAGGGGATCAACAGGATGCCGAGGATCTGCCGGCCGCTGAGCTGCTCGCCGCCGAACGCCAGGGTCAGGCCCAGCACCACCAGCGGCGACAGCCCGCGCATCAGCGGATAGACCAGGCCCAGGTCGCCGACCTTGTAGGCCTCGATCAACAGTACCCGGTAGAGCAGTTGCAGGACGGTGGCGCCGAGCAGCCAGGGCCAGACTTCGGCCGGCGGCAGGCTGACGAAGGGCAACAGCAGGATGGCGCAGAGCACGCCGACCACGTCCATGCAGGCGACGACCAGCAAGCGGTCGCTGCTGAACTTGACCAGGGTGTTCCAGGTAGCGTGGAGAACGGCGGCGCACAGCACCAGGCTGGTGGCTAGCATGACGGACCTTATTGGTATAGACCAAGATAATCTATCCCGGCGGAGGCTCCAAATGCTCGCCTCGTTGCGGCGTTTTTCCCTGAAAGCTCCTACGAAAGCGGAGAAACATGCAGCAGACATCGTCACGTCAAACGGCTTAATCTTCGGACAATCCTGATGGACTACCATCGGCCAGCGCCGCACAGTGCCGGCCCGGCCTCCCTTATCAACGACACAGGAATCCCTGCCTTGAGCGCTCTCCTCAAGCCCCTCGACAATCGCTTGTTCTGGCCCGCGGTCGCCATCGGCGGCCTGCTGATCCTCGCTTTCGTACTCTACCTCCAGCACGTGCGCGGCTTCGCGCCCTGCTCGCTATGCATCTTCATCCGCCTGGACGTGCTCGGCCTGGTGCTCGCCGGGATCGTCGGCAGCCTCGCCCCGCGTTCGCGGATCGCCGGCAGCATCGCCGCGCTGGGCATGCTCGCCGCCAGCCTGGGCGGGATCTACCACGCCTGGTCGCTGGTCGCGGAAGAGAGACTGGCTGCCCAGGGCATGGGCAGTTGCAAGATGTTCATGGGCTTCCCCGAATGGATACCGCTGGACACCTGGCTGCCGCAGGTCTTCCAGCCCGAGGGGCTGTGCGGCGAAGTGGTCTGGACCCTGCTCGGCCAGTCCATGGCGGTCTGGTCGCTGGCGCTGTTCGTGTTCTGCCTGCTGGTCCTGGCGGCCAAGCTGGCGTTCGGCCGCCGCACCGCCTGACAGCGCCGATATCCGTGCCGGCACAAGGAACGTGCTGGCCATTGGCTGGTCTACAATCGAGCTTTCTCAACCCGGATGAGTACCACCATGCCTCGATTCCTCAGAAATGCCCTCCTTCCCGTCCTCGCCCTGCTGCTCAGCGGCTGCGGCTACAACGCCATGCAGGCCGGCGACGAACAGGTGAAAGCCGCCTGGTCGGAAGTGCTCAACCAGTACCAGCGGCGCGCCGACCTGGTGCCCAACCTGGTCAGCACGGTGAAGGGCTATGCCTCCCATGAGGCGTCGGTCCTGACCCAGGTCACCGAGGCCCGGGCCAAGGTCGGCAGCGTGCAACTGAACGCCGACCAACTGGACGACGAGCAGGCCGTGCAGCGCTTCCAGAAGGCCCAGGGCGAACTGAGCTCGGCGCTTTCGCGCCTGCTGGTAGTCACCGAGAACTACCCGCAACTGAAGGCCGATGGCCTGTTCAAGGACCTGCTGACCCAACTGGAAGGCACCGAGAACCGCATCGCCGTCGCTCGCGGCCGCTACGTCAAGTCGGTACAGGAATACAACGTGCTGCTGCGCCAGTTCCCCGGCGTGATCACCGCCAAGCTGTTCGGCTACAAGCCCAAGGCGAACTTCAGCGTGGAAAACGAAGCGGCCATCTCCACCGCGCCGAAAGTCGATTTCGGCAACCCGCAACCGGCGCAGTAAGCCATGCGCCGGCTGCTACTGGGCGCCGGGCTGCTGCTCGCCAGCCTGGTCGCCTGGGCCGATGTGCCACCGATACCCGCGTTGACGGCGCGGGTCACCGACCTCACCGCGACCCTTTCCGGCGACCAGCGCCAGCACCTGGAGCAACAGCTCGCCGCCCTGGAAGCCAAGAGCGGCGCGCAGCTCGCGGTGCTGCTGGTCCCGACCACCGGCGACGATTCCATCGAGGAGTACGCGGTGCGTACCTTCGAGAAATGGAAGCTGGGCCAGAAGAAGGTCGACGACGGCGTCCTGCTGCTGGTGGCGAAGAACGACCGCACCCTGCGCATCGAGGTCGGCTACGGCCTGGAAGGGGCCATCACCGACGTCCAGGCCGGACGGATCATCAGCGAGCGGATCACGCCGCAGTTCCGCCAGGGCAATTTCTATGGCGGAATCCAGGCCGGCGTGGACAGCCTGGTGCAACTGATCGATGCCGAGAAGAACCCGGAAAGCGCTACCGCCAGCGCTCCCGTCGACGCCTTGCCGGCAGTTCCCGAGGCCACGCCGCCGCGGGCCCTGCCGCCACCGGTCGACGAGGGTGAGGTGTATGACAGCGCCCCGCCGGAGCCGAAAAAGAAGAGCGGCCTGAGCGGACAGCTCTGGGGCAACCCGGTCTACCTCGGTGTCTATGTGGCGGTCCTGCTCGCCGTGGCCCTACTCGGACGCCTGCTGCCGTTGCAGTGGATGCGGCGGCGCAGCATCGGCCGCTTCCTGCTTTGCAGCGCGGCGGTCGCCGGCCTGGCCTGGCTGTTGAGCATGGGCCTGTGGCAGAACGTCGACCGCGCGGCGGACGACAGTCTCGGCGTACTGGCCCCGACCCTGTTCATCTACGCCCTGTTCCTGCTTCCCGGCGAAGTGCTGATGGCCATCCTCAGCGCCATCCTCAATAGTCGCGGCGGCGGTGGGGGAGGCGGCAGCGGCGGTGGCAGCATCTTCCGCGGTGGCGGCGGCTCCAGCGGCGGCGGCGGCGCCTCCGGACGCTGGTGACGAAAAGCCCGAGGCCTGTGCCTCGGGCTTTTTTCATCGGTCGGCGACGGTTCTCGCCGATGCCGGAAGTCTTCGCGCAACGGGCGACGCCAGCCTTTCCCCGGCGTTATCCGGCAAACGACAGGGTAACTCGCCTCGTCAGGCGTATACCCAGAGCACCCTGACCGGCGCCTGGCTGCGGTTGGCATAGCGGCTGCGCATATGGCTGGGAATCTGGAAACCGTCGCCGGCCTGCAGGCGCAGCTCCTCGTCCTCCAGCCACAGGGTCAGCTCGCCTTCGAGCACGTAGCCGCCCTGCTCCGAGCTGTCCAGCAGGTCGCGCTCGCCGCTGTCGGCACCCGCTTCAAGGCAGGTTTCGAGCATGAAGAAGGCACCGCCAAGACGCGGCGACACCAGGTTGTCGCTGGCGCCACGAGCGTAGGCCAGGGTCCGACGCTCGCCCGGACGGGTCACCCAGGGCGAGGCCTGGGTCTTCGGCGAGCAGAAGAAGTAGGTCGCCGGCACCCCGAGCACCTGGCTGATGGCGACCAGGTCGTCCACCGCCGGCCGCGACAGGCCGCGCTCGACCTGGGAGACGAAGCCCACCGAACGGCGAATGCCGTCGGCCAGCGCCTGCAGGGTGATGCCCTTGCGCTTGCGCAATTCGCGCACCAGGCTGGCGATCTCCGCCAGGTCGTCGGCTACTTCGCTCATCTCGGCTCCGGGCCCTCTCAGAACAGGTCGCGCAAACGGTAATACGCTTTGCCCAGGGCTTCCAGCGGCGCGGCGAAGCGCTGGCCACCGGGAAACTTCGGATTGCGCAGACGCTGGTAGAGCGCCAGGGTCTCGTCGTCGCCGAGCAGCGCGTCGCTGACCGCCCTGGCCGCCGCCAGACTCGGCAGCACGCCGTGGCCGGAGTAGCCTTGCAGCCAGTAGCGGTTGCCCTGCCGGCCGATGTCCGGGGTGCGCCGCATGCTGCAGTCGATATGCCCGCCCCAGGCGTATTCCAGCGCCACCCCGCGCAACTGCGGGAACACCCGTTCGAGATAGGGCCGGGTGGCGGCGCGGATGTCGCTGGGCATGCCGCCCAGGTAGGTGCAGCCGCCGCCGAACAGCAGGCGGTGGTCCGGGGTCAGGCGGAAGTAGTCGAGGACGAACTGGTTGTCGGTCACGCAGCAGTTGCGCGGCAGCAACGACTTCGCCCGTTCCTCGCCGAGCGGCTCAGTGGCGACCTGATAGGTGCCCACCGGCAGCATCCGTTGCGACAGCTCGCTGTCCAGCCCGTCGATGTAGGCGTTGCAGGCCAGCACCAGCGCCGCGCAGCGGATCTCGCCGTGCTCGGTACGGACCCGGTAGCCGTCGCCCTCCTCGCGATAGTTCAGGGCCCGGGTCCGCTCGTGGATACGCCCGCCGGCGCGCTCGATGGCGGCGGCCAGGCCGAACGCCAGCTTGAGCGGATTCAGGTGTGCGGCGTGGGGATCGTAGAGACCGGCAAGGTAGCGCTCGCTGGCGATCCATTCGGGCAACTCGTCCTTCGCCACGAAGCGTAGCCCCTCGTAGCCCCAGCGACGGTTGGCCTCGGCCTGCCAGTCGTAGAGCAGGCCGACCCGGCGCGGCAGGATCGCCGTCCATAGGTGGCCGACCCGGTAGTCGCAGTCGAAGCCATGTCGCTGCGGCAACTCGCGCATCTCGCCGGCCGCCCAGAGCATGCCGTCCCAGAGACGGCGTGCGCCTTCGTAGCCGAGGTCGGCCTCCAGCGGCGGCAGGTCGCTGGACCAGCCGGGCAGCGCCTGCCCGCCGTTGCGCCCGGAGGCCGCCCAGGCGATCCGGCTGGCTTCGATGACGCATACCTGGCTCCCGCCTTCGACCAGCCGCAGCGCCGTGTGCAAGCCGCTGAAACCGGCGCCGACCACCAGCACCTCGCAGTCGAGGTCGCCCTCCAGGGACTGGCGCGGCTGGATCAGTTCGGGATTGACGGCGGCGTAGTAAGTGCCGACATGCTCGTTGGATTGCAGGAACATCGCGACCTCCGTGAAATTATATTGGTTATTTTTCATGAAAAATAACACTTAAAATTTCACGACACCAGTCCCGAGCATTCGCAAACGGCCGGCAGGATGCCGTCGCGCACCAGCAGAGGCAGAGGGGCAAATATTCGAAAGGAGGCGGGAAGCCCCCCGCCAGAGCGAAACTGGCGAGGGGAACAGACGTGCGGACGGCGCGGCTCGCGCCGCGGAGAAAAGGTGCACGACCACGGGCGGGGGCATGCCGGGCGTGCTGCGCCAGTGTCGGCGCCGACGGGAGCGGGCGACAGGTACGAATGCACCAGCCGCCCTGGTGCATTCGTACCCTCTTCGTTTATTTGCGCCCGTTGCCGTTGCGCGGCTCCGGCGCGAATCCGCGTTCGCGTGCCCAGACGATGGCCTCGCCACGGCTGTGGACATCGAGCTTGGCGTAGATGGTCGCCACGTGGTTGCGCACGGTGTTCGGCGCCAGGCCCAGTTCCTTGGCGATCTCCTTGTCCGCCAGGCCCTGGCAGATGAGGTCGAACACCTCGCGCTCGCGCGCAGTCAGGTCGGCCAGTTCGGCGCCGGTGCCCGGCGCGTTGGCGCGGCGAACGTTGGCGAGCTTTTCGATCAGGGTGCGGCTGAACCAGGAAGCGTCCTGCATCACCGTCTCGATGGCGTGCACCAGCTCCATTTCGGTGCGCCGCCGGTCGCTGATGTCCAGCAAGGCCACCAGCACGCAGTCCTGCTCGTTGAGGCTCACCGCCTCGGCCGAGACCAGGCAGTCCAGGCCGTTGCGATCCTTGTGCTGCAGGCGCAGCTGGACGTTGCGCACGCTGCCGCTCTGCGCCAGCAGCTCGCCCAGGCGCTCGGCGCCGCCGTCCTGCCACAGCCCGCAGGCGACGGTGGACTCGCCGAGCAGTTCCTCGGCCTGGTAGCCGAAGGTTTCGCTGAAGGCCTGGTTGATGTCCAGCACCTGCAGGTCGTCGCCGCACAGCACCAGGCTCGGCACCGGTGCCATGCGGAAGGCCTTGGCGAAGCGCTCCTCGCTCTTGCGCAGGGCCTCCTCGGCCTTCTTCCGCGGTTCGAGATCGGTGAAGGTGAAGAGCATGCAGGCCTCCTCGCCGACCTCTATCGGCTGCCCGGCGACCACCACGCACTTGCGTCCGCCCTCCGCCACCCGCAGGCTCGCCTCCATCTGCGGGATGGTCTCGCCGGCGCCCAGACGCTCCACCGCCAGTTCGCGGCGCTCGGCCTGGTCGAGTACGTCCAGCTCGTACACCGAACGGCCGATCACCTGGTCGCGGGCATAGCCGGTCATTTCCAGGAAACCGACATTGACCTTCACGTAGCGGTAGTCGCTGAGCCGGCAGATCACCGCCGGCGCCGGGTTGGCATTGAAGGTCTTCTCGAAGCGCTGCTCGGCGCTGGCCCACTCGGTGGCGTCGTGGAGGATCAGCACCAGGCAGTCGGGCTTGTCCTCGGGGGTGGTCAGCACCAACCCGCGCACGCGGTGCACCCAGCGGGTGTCCTCGTCGGCGGCGGGAAACACTTCCACCACCACGTCGCTGAAGCACTCGCCAGCCACCAGGCGCTCGGCCGGGTACTGCCCCTCCTGCAGCGGATGATTGTTGCGGTAGCGCAGGCGAAAGCGTTCGCGATACTCGCCGGTATCGGCGCCCAGGCCTTCCAGCGAATCGACGCCGTGCATCGCCAGGGCCGCCTCGTTGGCCCAGAGGATGCGCTGGTCCGGCTCGATCAGGATCACCCCTTCGGTAAGGCCGGCGATGATCTGCTGCAACTGGCGGCGGTCGGTCTGGGTACGCAGTACCTGGTCGTTCATGCTGTTCCTCTTGGATGGAGCGATTTTCCGGGGGCAGCAAGGATGCCCGCCCGCCCTGACCGCGCACGCGTGACGATTGCACTAGCGGTGCTAGTGCATTTGCATCGCGAAACGATAGCGGAGGCACCCCTACCCTGGCGATACAGGAAGCAATGTCCGGGCGGGAAGCCCAGACGCCGCGCCGGCCGGGAGGCTACGCCGCCCCTCGGTCCCGAGGTCGTCGACGCATCCACCCGACTCGCCCTGCACGAGAAGAAAGCCCCATCCCCTTGCATGAGCGACGCGATGAGCAAGAACAAGCACCCCGATCTCGGCGAGATCCAGCGCAGCCTGAACCAGGCGCTGGAAGGCTACGACTGCCAGTGCCGGATGCACTACGACGGCACCGTCAGTATCAATGTCGCCGCCCGAGAGCACGACGAAACCTTCACCTTCGTCGGCATCCAGCCCGGCGAGCTGGACAACCCCACCCGCCTGCACCTGTTCGCCGAAAGCCTGCGTCGCGACCTGGCACTACTGGAGCCCTGGTTGGGAAAGCACGCAGCCTAGAATAAAAAAAGCGCCCCACAGGACCAAAACGACGTCCGGAGGCGCATGCGAGGACAGAGGAATCTTTCTGGCGATCAGGCCCGGCGTGCGATCTCCGCCGGCCGATGCGCCAGGTAATCGAGCAACAGGAACAGCACCGGCGCCACCTCGCGGCAATGCGCGACACCCTGGCGGATCCTCCCGGCGCTCTGCACCGCCCCTTCCCGTTGCAGGTCCTGCGGGCAGGCATCGAGCAGCGCCTCGATGCTCTCCGCGGTGCTTTCCAGGTGACATTGCAGGCCGATAGCCTGCTCGTTCCAGATGAAGCCCTGGTTTGCGCAGGCAGCCGAACCATAGAGCGGCACGCTGCCGGCCGGCAGGTCGAAGGTCTCGCCGTGCCAGTGGAACGCCATCAGCCGTTCCGGCAGGCGCTCGCCCAGCGGCGAGCCCAGCGCCTGGCTGTACCTGTGCAGCGGCCACCAGCCGATCTCCGCCTGGCGTCCCGGGCGTACCGCAGCCCCCAGCGCCTGGGCCAGCAGCTGCGCGCCGAGGCAGATGCCGAGGACCTTCTTGCCGGCATCCAGCGCCGCGCGGATCAAACGCTTCTCCGCCACCAGCCAGGGATATTGCGCTTCGTCGTGGACGCTCATCGGCCCGCCCATCACCACCAGCAGGTCGAAGCTGTCCAGCGCAGGCAGGTGGGCGTCGGCGTAGAGGTAGCAGACGTGCTCGTGCTCGCAGTGGCGGCCGATCCAGTCGCCGATCCGCGCGCTGCCTTCGAAGGGAACGTGTTGCAATACCAGGGCGCGCATCAGGCCACCTCCTCGTGTCGGTTGGCGACCCGGGCCAGGGCCCGTTCCAGTCGCCGCAGCATTTCGTCGACGTTGGCCCGGCTCACCGTCAGCGCCGGGGAAAAACGCAGGCAGTGCGGCTGCGGCGCGTTGATCAGCAGGCCTTCGCCGAACGCCGCGCGAACCACCGCCGGCGCGCGCTGGCCGATCAGCGGCAGCCCCCAGAACAGTCCCTGGCCGCGCAGCGGACCATGCCCATAGCGACGCGCGACACGGGCCAGGCCATCGCGCAGGTGAGTGCCCTGCTCGCGCACCTGCTCCAGGAAACCCGGCTCCAGCACGGTATTCAGTACCGCCAGCCCGGCAGCGGTCATCAACGCGTTGCCGTGGTGGGTGCCAAGCTGGTCGCCCGGTTCGAAGCAGCAGGCGTTGCCACGCGCCAGCAGCGCCGACAGCGGCACCCCGGCGCCGAGGCCCTTGCCGAGGGTAACGATGTCGGCGCGTACCCCGTACAGTTCCTCCGCCAGCAGCGCGCCGCAGCGGCCGATGCCGGTCTGCACCTCGTCGAGGATCAACAGGACGCCACGCTGTCGGCACAGCCGCTCGATGCCACGCAGGTAGTCGAGGGTCGCCGGGATCACCCCGGCATCGCCCTGCACCGGCTCCAGCATCACCGCCACCGTCTCTTCGTCGATGGCCGCAGCCATCGCGTCGAGGTCGTTGAACGGCACCCTGGCGAATCCCTCCAGGCCATGCTGCGCCGGCTTGCCACAAGCCGTCAGGGTGCCCGAGGTACGTCCATGGATGCTGTTGACAGTGCTGACGATCCGTTGCGCGCCGCCGCGATGCAGGCGGCCCCACTTGCGCGCCAGGGCGATGGCCGCTTCGTTGGCCTCGGCGCCGCTGGTGAGGAAGTAGGCCTGGTCGCTGCCGGTCGCCAGGCACAGGCGCTGCGCCAATGCCAGCACCGGCCGGTTGAGCAGGCAGGGGCCGGCGCTGACCAGCTCCCGCGCCTGCCGGGCCAGGGCCTGGACCAGCACGCTGGGACTGTGGCCAAGGCAGTTCACCGCCAGGCCCTGGGTGAAGTCGAGGAAGGCGCGTCCGTCGCTGTCCCACAGCCACGAGCCCTGGCCACGGACGAACACCTGTTCGGGCCGTTCCTGGGTGCGCATCAGGCGCAGGCTATCCAGCGCATCAGCCATCTTTCAGTTCCTCGGTCATGTACTCCACCGCCAGCAGGCGCACGCCCTGTGGCCCCTGCTCCAGCAGCCGACGCTTTTCCCGGCGCGTTTCGAAGCGCAGTTCGAAGCCGTCGCCGGCGGGGAAGCGCTGGCGCATCAGCTCGCGCACCTCGGCAAAGCGCGCGGCGCTCACCGTCATGCTGGCCAACAGCCGGCCGGACTGGCTCAGGGTGATCAGGTAGTCGCTCAAGAGGCATGCTCCCGGTAATCCGACGGTCCGCGCAGGCGCGGCCCCCAGTCTTCCACCACGCCGCTGGACAGGCGTTTCGCCGCTGTCTTGCGCCAACGCTGGGATAGCGCGTCGCAGGCCATCATCTGGCGCAACCCGAGAGGCTCCAGGGGATCGCCGAAATACCACTGCAACAGGCGGGCGACGGTCAGTTCAGGGTAATGCCGCTGGACCAGCTTCAGCTCGTCCCCGGGAGTCACCATGCCGCTGCGCAGGACCCGATAGAACCAGCCGCAGCGGCCGCCGCTCTGCAATTCGTCGGGCAGCTCGGGAAGATTCCAGCGCTGGCCCTGGCGATAGCAGGGCGAACGCGGCTGGCTGACTTCCAGCAGGGCATCGCCCCAATGGAACTGGTCGCCGATGCAGACCTCGGCTTCGGTGATGCCGTAGGTCGAGATGTTCTCGCCGAACGCCGGCAGTTGCCAGCGGTTCAGCGGGTGGCGCTTGCGCCAGTAGCGGTAGTGCTCGGCGGGATAGTGATGAAGAGCGCGCTCGAGGCCGCCGTGGTGGCGGATGTCGGCCTGTTCGTCGCCGGGCAGGCCATCGTGGCCCAGCCAGAACTCCTGCTCGACCGGCAGTTTGTCGATCGCGCTGACCAATCCGCCCCAGGTTTCTTCGACTTTACCTATGAAAACACCGTTTACGACTATCTGCTCCATTGCTCCGCGACCACCCGATGTACCGCCAATGCAGCTAGACTATTGCCTCACGCGGGACCCACTCCATTTCGATTTTCCAGTTTCATCGATAAGAACAGCTTATGGATTTTCGCCAACTCCGCTATTTCGTCGCGCTCTACGAGGAAGGCCACGTCGGCCGCGCCGCCGAACGCCTGGCCCTGTCGCAACCGGCCCTCTCGCAGCAGATCCGCCAGTTGGAGCAGAACCTCGACGTCTCGCTGTTCCAGCGCAGCGGCAAGCGCCTGCTGCCGACCGTCGCCGCCCACACCCTGTACAACCATGCGGTACCGCTGCTGGAGGGATTGGAAAGGGCCCGCGAGGCGATGCGCGTATTCCGCGGGCAGACCCCGCGCAGCCTGGCGATCGGCGTGCTGCAGACGGTCAACGCCAGCCTGGTGCCGTACATGGTCGAACGCCTGCATGCCGCGCAGCCGCACCTGCGGGTGCAGATCTACGAACTGTCGGGAATCGACATCGAGCGGCGCCTGCTCACCGGTAACCTGGATATCGGCATCGGTTTCCTGCCGCCGCGCCAGCCGGGCCTGCACAGCGTCGAGCTGTACGAGGACGAATTGCAGCTGGTGATCCCCGAGGAACACCCGTTGAAGGAATTCAGGAAGGTGTCCCTGGCCCAGGCCGCGGAGTTGCCGATGCTGCTGCTCGGCGAGGAGTTCCGTGCGCGCCAGATCTGGCAGGAGCAACTCGCCGCGATCGGCCGGCGGCCGCGGGTGCAGGCGGAACTGAACCACATGAGCGGGATTCTCGACAGCCTGCCGCAGACCCGCTTCGCCACCGTTCTACCGGGCAAGGCACGGCAGATGCACTCGAACCAGCGGCTGCTGTGGAAACCGCTCAGCGAACCGCGCATCCCGCTGAAGGTCGGCCTGGTCTACCGCGACGCGCAACGCCAGCACGCCAGCGTCGAGCTGCTGCGCTCGCTGCTGGAAGGCGTGGTCTGAGCGACGCGGTTTTCCTCGGGCAATAAAAAACCCCGCCTTTTGGGCGGGGTTTTGCAGACCTCTATCCTGACATCCGTGCTACGCCACCATCCATGGTGGATTCCCTGAGTTTCCGTATTGTCTTTGGCGCTTCCTGCGCAATGTCCTGACGGTTTGAAGATTACGCATCTCCGCGAGGGGGAGAAAGCAGCCAAAACCACCGCCGTTTGTAAGCCTTGGCTTACACGCTGTAATAGTTCCGCTCGCCGGACCGACGGCAACACCCAGCCGCCGGGAGCTTGCCGTGCGTCAAGATGATCTGCGCCGGGCCCGCTACAGTGGCCAGTCCCCTCATCATCGCGAGCCTTCCCAGCATGGAATTCCAGCGCGTCCACCAGCAGTTGCTGCAAAGCCACCACCTGTTCGAACCGCTTTCTCCCGTCCAGCTCCAGGAACTGCTCGCCAGCAGCGACCTGGTCAACCTCGACAAGGGCGCCTACGTGTTCCGCCAGGGCGAGCCGGCGCACGCCTTCTACTACCTGATTTCCGGCTGCGTGAAGATCTACCGGCTGACCCCGGAAGGCCAGGAGAAGATTCTCGAAGTGACCAACGAACGCAACACCTTCGCCGAGGCGATGATGTTCATGGACACCCCGAACTACGTGGCCACCGCCCAGGCCGTGGTGCCCAGCCAGCTGTTCCGTTTCTCCAACAAGGCCTACCTGCGCCAGTTGCAGGACAACACCCCGTTGGCCCTGGCCCTGCTGGCCAAGCTCAGCACTCGCCTGCACCAGCGCATCGACGAGATCGAGACGCTTTCCCTGAAGAACGCCACCCACCGCGTGGTGCGCTACCTGCTGACCCTCGCCGCCCACGCGCCGGGGGAGAACTGCCGGGTGGAAATCCCGGTGGCCAAGCAACTGGTGGCCGGTCACCTGTCGATCCAGCCGGAAACCTTCTCGCGAATCATGCACCGCCTCGGCGACGAGGGCATCATCCGCCTCGACGGCCGCGAAATCAGCATCCTCGACCGCGAACGCCTGGAGTGCTTCGAGTGAACAGCGCCGCCGCTTGATCGCGGTCAAGCGCGCCACGGCCCGTCCGCCGGCAAGCTGGCGGGGTCGAGCCCGCGAGAACGCCCATGCGCCAATGCCTGTATTGCCTCCATGAAACCGAAGGCGCGGAAAGCGCCTGCGAACAGTGCGGCATGCCGCTGCCCAGCGCTTCCCAGCACCAGCTCCAGGGTCGCCGGCAGCGGCGCTTCGCCTGGTTCTGCGTCGGGCTGGCGCTGTTCTGCCTGGGCATGATGCTCTGGCTGCCTCGCGATGTTCCCTGAGGCCTCTCAGCGGCGCAGGCGCCGATAGAGCTGGAGCAGGCGCTCGGGCAACTGCCCGGCGCGCTCGACCAGCGCGAAGCCGTCGGCGCCGAACAGGTAGGGCAGGTAGTCCGCCGCCTCCTTGTCGATGGTGATGCAGAACGGCACCAGTCCCTGGCTGCGCGCCTCGATCACCGCCTGGCGGGTGTCCTCGATGCCGTAGCGGCCCTCGTAGCGGTCCAGGTCGTTGGGCTTGCCGTCGCTCAACAGCAACAGCAGGCGACGCTTCTGCGGCTGCCCGCCGAGCACCTGGCTGGCCCGGCGGATCGCCGCGCCCATCCGCGTGTAGTAGCCCGGCGAGAGCGCCAGCACGCGACCGCGGACCTCGCCGCCGTAGCCTTCGTCGAAGTCCTTCAGCACCTGCCAGCGCACCTGCTGCCGGCGCACCGAGGAAAACCCGTACAGCGCGAAGGGGTCGCCCAGCGCCTGCAACGCCTCGCCGAACAGCAGCAGGCTGTCGACGATGCTGTCGATCACCCGCCGCTGGTCGTCGAGGTAGGCTTCGGTGGACATCGACAGGTCCGCCAGCAACAGGCAGGCGAGGTCGCGCCGGCGCGGCCGCTGTTCGAGGAACAGGCCTGGCTGGGTGGAACCGCCGCGGCGCCGCTCGACCTGGAAGTCGAGCCAGGCATCGAGGTCGATCTCGTCGCCCTGCGGCTGCTGGCGCAGGCGTTGGCGGCCGTCGCGCAGGCAGGCGAACTGGCGGCGCAGATGCAGCGCGGTCTTCTCCAGGTGCGCCGGCAGGCTGGCGCTGGTCGCGCCGCGCGGCCGCATCGGTTGCAGCAGCACGTGGTCGCTCAGCAGGCGCTGCTGCCGATAGTCCCACTCGGGCAGCTTCAGCCCGGGGCCGAGCGGCAGGTCGTCGTAGTCGGCGGCCGGCAGGTCGAGGTCAAGGCGCAGGCCGCCGCCCTTCTGCGTGCGCTGGCGCGACAGCGACAGGTAGTCGAGGTCTTCGGCGACGCGCGCGCCGTCCGGGTCGTCCTCGTCGTCGCTACAGCGGTCCAGGGCCAGGTGCTCCGACCAACTGAGCAGGCTTTCCAGGCGGAACAGCAGCAGGTTGCGTTCGCTGTCGCGTTCCTCGACACGCTCGGCGCGCTTGCGCGCTCCGCTGCGGGCGACCTGGCGCTTGCCGGCGCCGGCGGCCGCTTCCTCGCCGTCCTCCGCGCTGGCGGAAGGCGTCCAGCGCTCGCCGGGATACAGCCACAGCGGCACCGGCCAGGGCGCCCGCTCGACTCGCGGGAAGCGCTCGACGCTGCCCGGCTCGGCAAGCGCGCGGCGCAGGGCGATTTCCAGTTCGGCGTCTGCCGCCGGGCAATCGTCCAGCGACGGGCGCTGGCGCAGATGCGCGGCGACCAGCCGGGCGTAGCGCGGGCGCAGCGCCGGATAGGCGTCGAGCAACTGCCGCGCCCAGCGCTGGTTGTCCTGGGCCCAGTGCCGCAGCGGCCCGGCGCTGGCCGCCAGCAGCGCCAGCCAGCGATACAGTTCACGGTTCAGCTCGGCCTGCGGATAGACCGCGAGGGATTCCGGCAGGCGCAGGCTGTCGCCGTTGAACCAGGACACCGGGGCCTGCTCGCAGGTCCCGGCGACCCGCTGCAACCAGGTGCGGCGTAGCAGCAGGCGGCGCGCCGGGGTCGCCTCGAGGGCTACCCCCGGTGCGCCGCCGAGCGCCCGGAAGAGCATGCCGAGCGGACGCCGCATGCTCTCCAGGGTCACCCGCGCCGCCTCGAACTCGCCGCTGGCATGGCGGGTGATGAAGCGGTGCCAGTGGGCGCCGACCCATTCCTCCAGCTCGACGGCGAAGGCCATCTCAGGCGGCCGCCTTGCCGCGCCGGAAGCTCAGCAGGTAGGCGACCAGGCCGATGAGGAACACCACCCCGGCGCCTTCGCGCAGCCAGTAGAAGATCGCCAGCTGGTCCTGGGTGGCCATGAAGGTCATCGCCGCGCCGTCCGCCGGCATCCGTTGCAGCCAGACCTGCAGCACCCCGGCCGCGGAGAGGAACAGGGTGATGAACACCATCGCCACGGTCATCAGCCAGAAGCCCCACATCTCCAGGACCTGCGAGCGGTTGTCCATCGCCTCGCCGATCCCGCGCAAGCGCGGCATGGCGTAGGAGATGATGGTCATCACGATCATCGCGTAGGCGCCATAGAAGGCCATGTGGCCGTGGGCGGCGGTGAGCTGGGTGCCGTGGGTGTAGTAGTTGACCGGCGCCAGGGTATGCATGAAGCCCCACACTCCCGCGCCGAGGAAGGCCATCACCGTGGTGCCCATGGCCCACAGTGCGACCGCGCGGTTCGGATAGTCGCGGCGGCGGCGGTTGATGGTGTTGAAGGCGAACAGCACCATGGCGAAGAACGGCAGCGGCTCCAGCGCCGAGAATACCGAGCCGAGCCACAGCCAGTAGCCGGGCACGCCGATCCAGAAGTAGTGGTGGCCGGTGCCGATGATGCCGCTGATCAGCGCCATGGCGATGATCACGTAGAGCCACTTCTCGATCACCTCGCGGTCGACCCCGGTGATCTTCACCAGCACGAAGGCGAGGATCGCACCCATGATCAGTTCCCACACGCCTTCCACCCACAGGTGCACCACCCACCACCAGTAGAACTTGTCGCGGGTGAGGTTTTCCGGATTGTAGAAGGAGAACAGGAACAGCAGGGCGAGGCCGATCAGGCCGGTCATCAGGACCATGCTGATGGCGGTCTTGCGCCCGCGCAGCACGGTCATGCCGACGTTGAACAGGAAGCCCAGGGCGACGATCACGATGCCCGCCTTGCTGATGGTCGGCTGTTCGAGGAACTCGCGGCCCATGGTCGGCCACAGTTCGTTGCCGGTGAGCCTGGCCAGGCCGGCGTAGGGCACCAGCAGGTAGCCGAGGATGGTCAGCACGCCGGCGGCGGCGAATACCCAGAACAGGATCCAGGCCAGCTTCGGGCTGTACAGCTCGCAGTCGCTCTCCTCCGGCACCAGGTAGTAGGCAGCGCCCATGAAGCCGAACAGCAGCCAGACGATCAGCAGGTTGGTGTGCACCATGCGCGCGACGTTGAAGGGGATCGCCGGGAACAGGAAGTCGCCGACCACGTACTGCAGGCCCATGATCAGGCCGAACAGGATCTGCCCGACGAAGAGGATCAGGGCGAACACGAAGTAGGGTTTGGCGACCGCCTGCGAGGCGAATTTCAGGGAGCCATTGGGCGACATCATCAACCCTCCTTGTTCGGCGGCCATTGGTTGGTATCGATCTTCGAGCTCCACTTGAGGAACTCGGCCAGGTCGTCGACCTGGCCCTCGCTGAGATGGAACTGCGGCATGGCGCGGCGGCCCGGCACGTTCAGCGGCTGGATCTTCATCCAGGCCTGGAGGAAGGTGTTGAAGCCCTCCTCGCCGCCACGGCGCCCGACCACGTTGCCCAGCTCCGGCGCGAAGTAGGCGCCCTCGCCGAGCAGGGTGTGGCAGCCGACGCAGTTGTTCTGTTCCCAGACCAGCTTGCCGCGCACCACCGCGGCGCTCATCGCGGCCTCGTTGGTGCGCTCGGGCAGGGTCTTCTCGGTGTGGTAGGTCAGGGCCAGGAACAGCAGGATGAAGAACACACTCCCGCCGAAATAGATGTTCCTGGCCATGCCTTTGGTAAAGGTCTCGGACATGCGGCCTCCTGGAATGGGTGGTGCGGCGATTCTAGGAAGCGGCGGCGGCGAACCCGCTTGATGGCAATCAAGATTCCCGAACGATTTACTCAGTTATTCATCCGCGCCAGGTACAGCGCAGCGCCCACCGCCAGGGCCATCAGCAGCGGCCAGGCCAGCAGCAGGCGGCGCCATAGCGCCGGGGCATGGGCCAGCTCCATGAAGCGCTCGCCGATCAGCCAACCCTTGGCCACCGCGCAGGCCAGCACCGCCGCCAGCAGCCAGGGAGAGTCGCCGGCGCCACCCAGCAGCACACCGGTCACGGCCAGCGCCAGCAACGCCAGCCAGCAGAGGGTCAGGGTTCGCATCGGCACCTCATTGCAGGACGTAGACCAGCGGGAACAGCAGCACCCAGACCAGGTCGACCATGTGCCAGTAGAGCACTCCCGACTCCAGTCCCGAGCAAGCCTGCGGCGTATAACACCGGCGCCAGCAGGCCTGCGCCAGCCAGCCGAGGATCAGCAGGCCGAGCAGGACGTGGAGGAAATGGAAGCCGGTCAGGCACCAGTAGAGGGTGAAGAAAGTGTCGTGCTCGATGTCCAGGCCGAGATCGGCGAGCCGCCCGTACTCGTGCAGCTTCAGGCCGACGTAGACCAGCGCCAGCAGCAGCGCCGCCAGCAACCAGCCGCTCGCCTGGCGCGGCCGTCCGCGGCGCACCGCATGCACCGCCAGCGCGGCGAGCCAGCCGGAGCTGAGCAGGGCCACGGTCAGCAACAGGCCCCAGCGGCTATCCAGTTGCTCCCGGCCGGCACGGAACAGCTCCGGCTGCCAGGCCTGGGCGCCGGCGAACGCCAGCAGCAGCAGGCTGAACACGCTGAGTTCGGCGAGGATGAAGAACCACATCGCCAGGTCGCCGGGCAGGCGCCGCTCGACGGTATCAGGCGACATGGAGATCGACGATGTCCATCAGCGCCGCCACCGTCGCCGGGTCGTCCGAGAGCGGTTCGGCCAGCGCCACCCGGCACGCCTCGCGCGGGTCCATGCCGTCGCCGATGAGGCGCGCGGCGAAGATCAGCAGGCGGGTCGAGGCGACTTCCTCCAGGTCGTGCTGCTCCAGCCGCCGCAGCGCCTGGCCCAACTGCACCAGGCGCTGCGCCAGGGTCTCGGCACAACCGCTCTCGCCGACCAGGATGCGTGCCTCCTGCTGCGCCGCCGGGTAGTCGAAGCGCAACGCGACGAAACGCTGCCGGGTGCTGGGCTTCAGGCCCTTGAGCAGGTTCTGGTAGCCGGGGTTGTAGGACACCACCAGCATGAACGAAGGCGGCGCCTGCAACGTCTCGCCGGTGCGCTCCAGGTACAGCTCGCGGCGGTCGTCGGCCAGCGGGTGGATGGCGACCGTGGTGTCCTGGCGCGCCTCCACCACTTCGTCCAGGTAGCAGATACCGCCTTCGCGCACCGCGCGGGTCAGCGGGCCGTCCTGCCACCAGGTGCCGTCGGCGCCGATCAGATGGCGGCCGAGCAGGTCGGCGGCGCCCAGGTCGTCGTGGCAGGCGACGCTGTACAGCGGCAGTTCCAGGCGCCGCGCCATGTACTGGACGAAGCGGGTCTTGCCGCAACCGGTGGGGCCCTTGAGCAACACCGGCAGGCCGTGCCGCCAGGCGCGCTCGAAGACCTCGATCTCATGGCCGGTGGCCTCGTAGAAGGGTGTCGCGTCCCGCATGTCCTACTCCTGCGCTAGGGATTAGGACCGCACGCTATTCACAGTTGGAAGGTGCCACAAGCGCAAAGCAACGCAATCTTGATTCCGGTCAAGCAAGGGTAAAGACCCTGCTTTCTATGATCCTTTCGCGCCATGAATTCCCGGGAGTTCCCGACGCAGCCACCCCCAAAACACTGCTAAGGGAGCGCCTCGCAGGGCTCCTGAGGAGATAGACCATGCCATTTGGCAAGCCACTGGTGGGCACCTTGCTCGCCTCGCTGACGCTGCTGGGCCTGGCCACCGCTCACGCCAAGGACGACATGAAAGCCGCCGAGCAATACCAGGGTGCCGCTTCCGCCGTCGATCCCGCTCACGTGGTGCGCACCAACGGTGCCCCCGACATGAGTGAAAGCGAGTTCAACGAGGCCAAGCAGATCTACTTCCAACGCTGCGCCGGTTGCCACGGCGTCCTGCGCAAGGGCGCCACCGGCAAACCGCTGACCCCGGACATCACCCAGCAACGCGGCCAGCAATACCTGGAAGCGCTGATCACCTACGGCACCCCGCTGGGCATGCCGAACTGGGGCAGCTCCGGCGAGCTGAGCAAGGAACAGATCACCCTGATGGCCAAGTACATCCAGCACACCCCGCCGCAACCGCCGGAGTGGGGCATGCCGGAGATGCGCGAATCGTGGAAGGTGCTGGTGAAGCCGGAGGACCGGCCGAAGAAACAGCTCAACGACCTCGACCTGCCCAACCTGTTCTCGGTGACCCTGCGCGACGCCGGGCAGATCGCCCTGGTCGACGGCGACAGCAAGAAGATCGTCAAGGTCATCGATACCGGCTACGCCGTGCACATCTCGCGGATGTCCGCTTCCGGCCGCTACCTGCTGGTGATCGGCCGCGACGCGCGGATCGACATGATCGACCTGTGGGCCAAGGAGCCGACCAAGGTCGCCGAGATCAAGATCGGCATCGAGGCGCGCTCGGTGGAAAGCTCCAAGTTCAAGGGCTACGAGGACCGCTACACCATCGCCGGCGCCTACTGGCCGCCGCAGTTCGCGATCATGGACGGCGAGACCCTGGAGCCGAAGCAGATCGTCTCCACCCGCGGCATGACCGTAGACACCCAGACCTACCACCCGGAACCGCGCGTGGCGGCGATCATCGCCTCCCACGAGCACCCCGAGTTCATCGTCAACGTGAAGGAGACCGGCAAGGTCCTGCTGGTCAACTACAAGGATATCGACAACCTCACCGTCACCAGCATCGGTGCGGCGCCGTTCCTCCACGACGGCGGCTGGGACAGCAGCCACCGCTACTTCATGACCGCCGCCAACAACTCCAACAAGGTTGCCGTGATCGACTCCAAGGACCGTCGCCTGTCGGCCCTGGTCGACGTCGGCAAGACCCCGCACCCGGGGCGTGGCGCCAACTTCGTGCATCCCAAGTACGGCCCGGTGTGGAGCACCAGCCACCTGGGCGACGGCAGCATCTCGCTGATCGGCACCGATCCGAAGAACCATCCGCAGTACGCCTGGAAGAAAGTCGCCGAACTACAGGGCCAGGGCGGCGGCTCGCTGTTCATCAAGACCCATCCGAAGTCCTCGCACCTCTACGTCGACACCACCTTCAACCCCGACGCCAGGATCAGCCAGAGCGTCGCGGTGTTCGACCTGAAGAACCTCGACGCCAAGTACCAGGTGCTGCCGATCGCCGAATGGGCCGATCTCGGCGAAGGCGCCAAGCGGGTGGTGCAGCCCGAGTACAACAAGCGCGGCGATGAAGTCTGGTTCTCGGTGTGGAACGGCAAGAACGACAGCTCCGCGCTGGTGGTGGTGGACGACAAGACCCTGAAGCTCAAGGCCGTGGTCAAGGACCCGCGGCTGATCACCCCGACCGGCAAGTTCAACGTCTACAACACCCAGCACGACGTGTACTGAGACCCGCGTGCGGGGCACGCCCCGCACGCTCCCCCCTACGAGGAACCGTGATGAAACCGTACGCACTGCTTTCGCTGCTCGCCACCGGCACCCTGCTCGCCCAGGGCGCCTGGGCCGAAGACCCCGAAGTGCTGTTCAAGAACAAGGGCTGCGTGGCCTGCCATGCCATCGACACCAAGATGGTCGGCCCGGCCTACAAGGACGTCGCCGCCAAGTTCGCCGGCCAGGCCGGCGCCGAAGCGGAACTCGCGCAGCGGATCAAGAACGGCAGCCAGGGCGTCTGGGGCCCGATCCCGATGCCGCCGAACGCGGTCAGCGACGACGAGGCGCAGACCCTGGCGAAGTGGGTCCTGTCGCAGAAATGAACGCCCCTCCGGACTTCCGGCGCGCCGCCAGCCACGCCTTGTGGCTGGCCCTCGCGCTGACGTTCGCCTGTCCTCTTCCGGGCCTGGCCGACGAGCATCCCGATGCCCGTCGCCAGGCCCAGTTGCGTCACCTGCTGTTGCAGGACTGCGGCTCCTGCCACGGCCTGCGCCTGACCGGCGGCCTCGGCCCGGCGCTGACCCCCGAGGCCCTGCGCGGCAAGCCGCGCGAATCGCTGGTCGCCACCGTGCTCATGGGCCGTCCGCAAACCCCGATGCCCCCCTGGGCCGGCCTGCTCAGCGAAGACGACGCCGGCTGGCTGGTGGACCGCCTGATCGAAGGAGAGATCGCCCCATGAACCTGCGTCCCCTCGCGCCGCTTTTCCTCGCCCTGCTCGCCGGCTGTAGCCAGCAGCCGCCCTTGCGCGGCAGCGGCGACCTCGGCGTGCTGATCGAACGCGCCGACGGCAGCGTGCAGATCCTCGACGGCACGGCGAAGACCTCGCTGGCGCGGGTCGAAGGCCTCGGCGACCTGTCCCACGCCTCCCTGGTGTTCTCCCGCGACCAGCGCTACGCCTACGTATTCGGTCGCGACGGCGGCCTGACCAAGCTCGACCTGCTGGCCCAGCGCATCGACAAGCGCCTGATCCAGGGCGGCAACAGCATCGGCGGAGCGATCAGCCAGGACGGTCGGCTGGTCGCGGTATCCAACTACGAGCCGGGCGGGGTCAAGGTGTTCGACAGCCGCACCCTGGAGCTGGTCGCCGAGATTCCCGCCACCCGCCTCCCCGGCCAGGACAGGAACTCCCGGGTGGTCGGCCTGGTCGACGCGCCCGGGCAGCGCTTCGTGTTCAGCCTGTTCGACAGCGGCGAGATCTGGATCGCCGACTTCAGCCAGGGCGACACGCCGCACCTGACCCGCTTCCGCGATATCGGCAAGCAACCCTACGACGCCCTCATCAGCCCCGACGGGCGCTACTACATGGCCGGGCTGTTCGGCGAGGACGGCATGGCCCAGCTCGACCTCTGGCACCCGGAGCGCGGCGTCAGGCGCGTACTCGGCGACTACGGCCGCGGCCAACGCAAGCTGCCGGTGTACAAGATGCCGCACCTGGAGGGCTGGACCATCGCCAGCGACCAGGCCTTCGTCCCGGCGGTCGGCCATCACCAGGTGCTGGTGCTCGACGCGCGCGACTGGAAGCAGACCGACGCCATCGACGTCGCCGGCCAGCCGGTGTTCGTCATGACTCGACCGGACGACCGGCAGATCTGGGTCAACTTCGCCTACCCGGACAACGACAAGGTGCAGGTCATCGACAGCGAGACCCACGAAGTGATCGAAACCCTGCGCCCTGGCCCCGGCGTACTGCACATGGAATTCAGCGGGCGCGGCGACCAGGTCTGGATCTCGGTGCGCGACGCCGACCAGTTGCAGGTCTGGGACCCGTACCGCCTGAAGCGCATCGGCAGCCTTCCGGCCCGCAGCCCGAGCGGCATCTTCTTCAGCCACCGCGCCCAGCACATCGGACTCTAGGAGGCACCATGGACGACCTCTCCCGCCGCCTCCTCGCCCGCTACCAGAAAGGCCTGCCGATCTGCGCGGAACCCTATCGGCGGATGGCCGAGACCCTGGGTTGCAGCGAAGCCGAGGTGCTCGAACGGCTGCGTCGCCTGGAAGCCGACGGCGCGTTGTCGCGGGTCGGCCCGGTGCTCCGCCACCAACGCGCCGGGGCCAGCACCCTGGCAGCCCTGGCGGTGCCCGAGGAGCGTCTGCAACGGGTCGCCGAGCGCATCAGCCAGTACGCCGAGGTCAACCACAACTACCAGCGCGAACACCGCTACAACCTGTGGTTCGTGCTCACCGCCGGCGACCGCGCGCAACTCGACCGGGTACTGGCGGAGATCGCCGCCGACACCGGCCTGCAACCCCTCGACCTGCCGATGCAGGAAGCCTACTGCATCGACCTCGCGTTTCCCCTGGAGGCCAGCCGATGAACCCCGTCGAACCCCTCGCCGCGCCGCAGCGGCAACACCTGCGCTACCTGCTGGAACAGGGCCTGCCGCTGGCCAGCCGGCCCTATCGGGTGCTCGCCGAACGCATCGGCGCCGGCGAAGACGAAGTGCTGGAACAGGTCCGCCGCTGGGACGAAGACGGCCTGTTCCGCCGCTTCGGGGTGATCCTCCACCACCGCGCCCTGGGCTATACCGCCAACGCCATGCTGGTGCTGGACGTCGCCGACGCGGAGGTCGACGCCGTCGGCCGCGCCCTCGCCCACGAAACGATCGTCTCGCTCTGTTACCGCCGCCCGCGTCGCCTGCCGATGTGGCCATACAACCTGTTCTGCATGATCCACGGCCGCGAGCGCGGCGAAGTGGAACGCCAGATCGAGGCCCTGCTGGAGCGCCACGCCCTGCGCCAGACACCGCACCGCTGGCTGTTCAGCCTGCGCGCCTACAAGCAGTGCGGCGGCCGCTACACCGCGCCGCCGGCCGACCTGGAGCGCCGCCATGGATGAGTTCGACCGGCGCCTGCTGAACCGCCTGCAACACGGCCTGCCGCTGGAGCCGCATCCCTACGCGCTGCTCGCCGCCGAGCTGGATTGCCGCGAGGAAGACATCCTGCGCCGCCTCGACGACCTGCTCGACGACGGCACCCTGACCCGCTTCGGTCCGCTGTTCGATATCGAGCCCCTCGGCGGTGCCTTCACCCTGGCCGCCATGAGCGTGCCGGAGACACGTTTCGAAGAGATCGCCGCGCTGCTCGCCGGCTGGCCGCAGGTCGCCCACAACTACCGTCGCGAGCACGCCCTGAACATGTGGCTGGTGGTCGCCTGCGACAGCCCGGCGGAGGTCGCCGAGACCCTCGCACGGCTGGAGCGCGAGAGCGGGCTGGCGGTACTCGACCTGCCCAAGGAGGCGACCTACCATGTCGGCCTGCATTTCCCCCTCTGACGCCCTGCTCGCCCGCCGCCTGATCGAACTTACCCAGGCCGGCCTGCCGCTGGTCGCCGACCCTTGGGCGTGGATCGCCGCGCAACTGCGGCTGAGCGAGGCGGAGACCCTGGCGCTGCTGAAGCGCCTGCGCGACGCCGGGGTGATCCGGCGCATCGCCGCGGTGCCCAACCACTATCGCCTTGGCTACCGGCACAACGGCATGACCGTCTGGGACGTCGCCGACGAACGCATCGAACGCCTCGGCCGGCTGGTAGGCGGGCTGTCCTTCGTCAGCCATTGCTACCGGCGCCCGCGCCATCTGCCGCAGTGGCGCTACAACCTGTTCGCCATGGTCCACGGCCGCAGCGAAGCGGAGATCGAAGGCTACCGCCAGCAGATCCGCCTGCTGCTCGGCGAGGACTGTCGCGCCGACGAGATGCTGGTGAGCAGCCGCATCCTGAAGAAGACCGGCCTGCGCCTGGCGCAGAAGGAGGAACGTCCATGCTGAGGATCAGCCATTACCTGCGCAGCCTCGCCGAGGACGCGCCGACGCCGCGCCGCGCCGGCGGCAGGCGCGCCCCGGTGGTGATCTGGAACCTGCTGCGGCGCTGCAACCTGACCTGCAAGCACTGTTACTCCACCTCCGCCGACAGCGACTTCCGTGGCGAGCTGGAGACCGCGGAAATCCTTCGCGGCATCGACGACCTGCGCGCCGCCGGAGTGCGCGTGCTGATCCTCTCCGGCGGCGAGCCGCTGATGCACCCGGACCTCTTCGAGATCGCCGCCCATGCGCGCCAGGCCGGGATGTTCGTGGCGCTGTCGAGCAACGGCACGCTGATCGACGAGGGCAACATCCAGCGCGTCGCCGAGGCCCGCTTCGACTACGTCGGCATCAGCCTCGACGGCCTGCGCGAGACCCACGACCGCTTCCGCCAGAAGCAGGGCAGCTTCGACGCCGCGCTGGCGGCCATGCGCCTGTGCCGCGAGGCGGATATCCGCGTCGGCATGCGCACCACCCTGACCGAGGAGAACGCCGCGCAACTACCGGCACTGCTCGACCTGATGCGCGAACTCGACGTGCAGAAGTTCTACCTCTCGCACCTCAACTACAGCGGCCGCGGCCGCCGCAGCCGCGCCCTCGACGCCCACCACCGGCGCACCCGCGAGGCCCTCGCGCTGCTCTTCGAACGGGCCGACGAGGACATCCGGCAAGGGCGCGACAGCGACTTCGTCACCGGCAACAACGACGCCGACGCGCTCCTCCTCCTCGACTGGCTCAAGCGCCGCCGCCCGCAGCAACTAGCGCGTCTCTGCGAGCTGCTGCTGGACTGGGGCGGCAACGCCTCGGGCGAAGGCATCGCCAACATCGACAACACCGGCGAGGTGCATCCGGACAGCTACTGGTGGCACCACAGCGTCGGCAACATCCGCCATCAGCGCTTCGCCGACTTCTGGTTCGAGCGCCCCGACCCGCTGCTCCTGCAACTGCGCCAGCGCCCGCGGCCGGTGGGCGGGCGCTGCAGCCAATGCCGCTGGCTGGACATCTGCAACGGCAATACCCGCACCCGCGCCTGGGCCGGCGGCGAACTCTGGGGCGAAGACCCCGGCTGCTACCTCAGCGATCAGGAAATCGGCCTCGAGCGCATCGCGCTGCACGCCGTCTAAGGAAAGCCTCATGAACACTACCGTGATTCCGCCGTCCCTCCTCGATGTCGATTTTCCCGCCGGCAGCGTCGCCCTGGTCGGCGCCGGCCCCGGCGATCCGGGCCTGCTCACCCTGCGCGCCTGGGCCCTGCTGCAACAGGCCGAGGTGGTGGTCTACGACCGCCTGGTCGCCCGCGAACTGGTCGCCCTCCTGCCGGAAAGCTGCCAGCGCATCTACGTCGGCAAGCGCTGCGGCCACCACAGCCTGCCGCAGGAAGAAATCAACGAGCTACTGGTGCGCCTGGCCCGGCAGCAACGCCGGGTGGTCCGCCTGAAGGGCGGCGACCCGTTCATCTTCGGTCGCGGCGCCGAGGAGCTGGAGCGCCTGCTCGAAGCCGGCGTCGACTGCCAGGTGGTCCCCGGCGTCACCGCCGCCTCCGGTTGCAGTACCTACGCCGGCATCCCGCTGACCCACCGCGACCTTGCCCAGTCCTGCACCTTCGTCACCGGCCACTTGCAGAACGACGGCCGCCTCGACCTCGACTGGGCCGGCCTGGCGCGCGGCAAACAGACCCTGGTGTTCTACATGGGCCTGGGCAACCTCGCCGAGATCGCCGCGCGCCTGGTCGAGCACGGCCTCGCCGGCGACACCCCGGCGGCGCTGGTCAGCCAGGGCACCCAGGCGGGCCAGCAGGTGACCCGCGGCGCCCTTGCCGAGCTGCCGGCGCTGGCGCGACGCTACCAGTTGAAGCCGCCGACGCTGATCGTCGTCGGCCAGGTGGTGGCGCTCTTCGCCGAGCGCGCGATGGCGCATCCGTCATACCTGGGCGCCGGCTCGCCGGTCAGCCGCGAGGCCGTCGCATGCGCCTGATCGGCCTCGCCCTCGGCCTGCTCCTCGGCGCCCTCGCACAGGCCGGCGAAGCGCCGGGGGAAGCGCTCTACCGCCAGCACTGCCAGGCCTGCCACGGCGCCGGACGGCTCGGCGGCAGCGGCCCGACCCTGCTCCCGGAAAGCCTTTCGCGGCTGAAGCCGGCGCAGGCCCGCGAGGTGATCCTGCACGGTCGCCCGGCAACCCAGATGGCCGGCTTTGCCGGTCAATTGGACGCCGCCGCGGCGGACGCCCTGGTCGCCTATCTCTACCAGGCGCCGCCGCGCGAACCGCAGTGGAGCGCCGAGGACATCCGGGCCAGCCAGGTTCAGCCGCATCCCCTCGCCACCCTGCCGTCCAGGCCGCGCTTCGAGGCCGACCCGCTGAACCTGTTCGTGGTGGTGGAATCCGGCGACCACCACGTGACCATCCTCGACGGCGATCGCTTCGAGCCCATCGCCCGCTTCCCCTCGCGCTACGCCCTGCACGGAGGTCCGAAGTTCTCCCCGGACGGGCGCCTGGTGTACTTCGCCTCGCGCGACGGCTGGGTAACCCTCTACGACCTGTACAACCTGAAGGTGGTCGCCGAGGTCCGCGCCGGCCTCAACACGCGCAACCTGGCGGTCAGCGACGACGGGCGCTGGGTCCTGGTGGGCAACTACCTGCCCGGCAACCTGGTGCTGCTGGACGCCCGCGACCTGTCCCTGGTGCAGGTCATCCCGGCGGCCGACGCCCAGGGCCAGGCCTCGCGGGTCAGCGCGGTATACACGGCACCGCCACGGCACAGCTTCGTGGTCGCCCTGAAGGACGTCCACGAGTTGTGGGAGCTGCCCTATGCCAACGGCAAGCCGGTCGCGCCGAAACGGCTGGCGGTCGCCGACTACCTCGACGACTTCTCCTTCAGCCCCGACTACCGCTACCTGCTGGGCAGCTCACGGCAGGCCAGGGGCGGCGAGGTGATCGAGCTGGACAGCGGCGCGCGGGTCGCCTCGATCCCGCTGTCGGGCATGCCGCACCTCGGCTCGGGCATCTACTGGAAGCGCGACGGGCGCTGGGTGTTCGCCACGCCGAACATCAGCCGCGGGGTGATCTCGGTGATCGACCTGCAAAACTGGAAGCCGTTGAAGGAAATCGTCACCGACGGCCCCGGCTTCTTCATGCGCAGCCATGCCGACTCGCCCTACGCCTGGACCGATACCTTCCTTGGCAAGAAACACGACGAGATCCTGCTGATCGACAAGCAGACCCTGGAAATCGCCCATCGCCTGCGCCCCAGCCCGGGCAAGGTGGCCGGCCACGTCGAGTTCACCCGCGACGGCCGCTACGCCCTGCTCAGCGTCTGGGACCGCGACGGCGCGCTGGTGGTCTACGACGCGCACAGCCTGGAGGAAGTGAAGCGACTGCCGATGAACAAGCCGTCGGGCAAGTACAACGTCGGCAACAAGATCGGCTATGCGGAGGGAACCTCGCACTGAGGCGGTCGAGACGCCATCAACGGATATCCCCGTATCCTCCGCGACGGACCGCGACAACCCTGTCCCCTCACGGCACGAGAAAAACCACGGGAATGGCGGATAACCGCAAGCGGTTATTCGCCCTACCGCCCACCCTGCGCGAGGAGCCGTAGGGCGCATAACGCCAACGGCGTTATCCGCCGATCACCCTGTCCCATCACGGCCCCGAGAAAACCCTGGGAATGGCGGATAGCCGCAAGCGGATATCCCCCCACCCGTCCCGCGCGCCGAGCCCCCGGCGCCCAGAAAAAAGCCCCGCATCGCGGGGCTTTCCGTCTCAGGCGCCAGGCCTCAGAACTGCTCGGCGTCCAGCAGGTACAGCGACTCGCTGCCGGCGCGCACGGAGGCGCTCAGGGAATGGATGCGCGGCAGCAGGCGGGCGAAGTAGAAGCGCGCGGTACCCAGCTTGCTGGCGTAGAAGTCGTCCTCGCCCTGCTTGGCCAGCGCGGTGCGCGCCATCAATGCCCACATGTAGGCATAGGCGGTGTAGCCGAACACATGCAGGTATTCGACCGACGCCGCGCCGATCTCGTTGGGATTGCCCTTGGCGCGGTCGAGCAGCCAGGCGGTCAGCTCTTCCAGGTTCTCCACGGCGGCCGCCAGCGGCTTGCTGAACTCGCCCAGGGCCTCGTCGGCGGAAGCGACGAAGGCCTTGATCTCGTCGGTGAAGTGACGGGAGAAGGCGCCGCCGCTGCCGATCACCTTGCGGCCCACCAGGTCGAGCGCCTGGATGCCGTTGGTGCCTTCGTAGATCTGCGTGATGCGACAGTCACGCACCAGTTGCTCCTGGCCCCATTCGCGGATGAAGCCGTGGCCGCCGAAGATCTGCTGGCCATAGATGGTGGTTTCCAGCCCCATGTCGGTGAGGAATGCCTTGGCCACCGGGGTCAGCAGCGCCACCAGCTCTTCCGCGCGCTTGCGGGTGACCGCGTCTTCGCTGTACTTGGCGGTGTCCAGTTGCATCGCGACGTAGCTGGAGAAGGCGCGGCCGCCTTCGTTCAGCGCCTTCATGGTGAGCAGCATGCGGCGCACGTCGGGGTGCACGATGATCGGGTCGGCGGCCTTGTCCTTGGCTACCGGGCCGGTCGGCGCGCGGCTCTGGATACGCTCGCGGGCATACTCGATGGCGCTCTGGTAGGAGCGCTCGCCGGTGGCCAGGCCCTGGATGCCGACGCCAAGGCGCTCGTAGTTCATCATGGTGAACATCGCCGCCAGGCCCTTGTTGACCTCGCCCACCAGCCAACCGGTGGCGCCGTCGAAGTTCATCACGCAGGTGGCAGAGGCCTTGATCCCCATCTTGTGCTCGATGGAGCCGCAACCCAAGCTGTTCTTCTCGCCCAGCGAGCCGTCGGCGTTGACCAGCACCTTCGGCACCAGGAACAGCGAGATGCCCTTCGGCCCGGCCGGGGCGTCGGGCAGCTTGGCCAGCACCAGGTGGATGATGTTCTCGGTCAGGTCATGCTCGCCGCCGGTGATGAAGATCTTGGTCCCGCTGATCTTGTAGGAACCGTCGGCCTGCGGCTCGGCCCTGGTGCGGATGATGCCCAGGTCGGTGCCGGCATGCGGCTCGGTCAGACACATGGAACCGGCCCAGGTGCCGGCGTACATGTTCGGCAGGTACTTGTCCTTCAGTTCGTCGCTGGCATGGGCATTGAGCGCCAGGCAGGCGCCGGCGGTCAGCATCGGGTACAGGCCGAACGACAGGTTGGCCGAGTTGACCAGTTCCTCGACCTGCGCCGAGATCACCTTGGGCATCCCCATGCCGCCGTAGGCCGGATCACCGCCGACACCGACCCAGCCGCCTTCGGCGTAGGTCCGGTAGGCCTCGGGGAAGCCGGCCGGGGTGCTCACCGCGCCAGCGTTCCACTGGCAGCCTTCCTCGTCGCCCGGACGGTTCAGCGGGGCGATGGTACCGGCGGTGACCTTGCCGGCCTCTTCGAGGATCGCCGCGGCGGTCTCGGCGTCGACCACTTCGGCCAGCGCCGGCAGTTGCGCCCAGAGCCGGGAGACCTCGAACACCTCATTGAGGACGAAGCGCATGTCGCGCAGCGGAGCTTTGTAATCAGCCATGTGGGGAATCCTCGATCGTACCGATCGCCGGCCGGGGGCCAGCGGCAACAAAATGGAGGCACGAAAGGCGTGCCGCGGCCGAGTCTACACCACCAACATTTCGGACTTGTAGCGTCACGTCGTGACCATTAAGTCTCTATCGGTCTTCTATGCGACAGGCATGAAAAAGCCCGCTTTTCGCGGGCTCGAGCGAGTTCGCCGGGAGTCCGACGGGCCCGGCGGGTGGGGGAGAAACCGGGGGGAAGAAGCGCCGCGCCCCTGCCCCGGCAGCCGCTAGAGCGAAAACTGCTCCGCCGACAGGCTCATCAGGCCCGCCGCGCCGGCCTGGATCGCCGCGGCGTGCGCCGCGGTGCGCGGCAGCAGGCGACTGAAGTAGAAGTCGGCGGTGGCCAGCTTGGCTTCGTAGAACGCGGCCTCGCCGCTGCCGGCATCCAGCTTCTCGCGCGCCACCAGGGCGATGCGCAACCAGAAATAGGCCAGGGTCACGTAGCCGGAGAACATCAGGTAGTCCACCGAGGCGGCGCCCACTTCGTCGGCATTCTTCATCGCCGCCAGGCCCACCTGCTGGGTCAGTTCGCCCCACTGCGCGTTCAGCGCCGCCAGTTGCGCGACCTGTCCCTTCAGTTGCGGATGCTCGGCCTGGGCCTGGCACAACTGGTGGACCAGTTTGGTGAAACCGCGCAGCAGCTTGCCCTGGCTGCCCAATACCTTGCGGCCGAGCAGGTCGAGGGCCTGGATGCCGTTGGTGCCTTCGTAGATCTGTGCGATGCGACAATCGCGGACCAACTGCTCCATGCCCCACTCGCGGATGTAGCCGTGGCCGCCGTAGACCTGCATGCCGAGGTTGGTCACCTCCTGCCCGGTCTCGGTCATGAAGGCCTTGCAGATCGGTGTCAGGAAGGCCAGCAGGTCGGCGGCCCGCTCGCGCTCGGCGGCGTCCTGCGACAGGTGCTCGGTGTCGAGCAACTGGGCGGTGAAGTAAGCCAGCGCGCGGTTGCCTTCGTTGAACGCCTTCATGGTCAGCAGCATGCGCCGTACGTCGGGGTGCACGATGATCGGGTCGGCCGGCTTGTCCGGCGCCTTCGGCCCCGTCAGCGAGCGCATCTGCAAGCGCTCCCGGGCGTAGCGCACGGCGCCCTGGTAGCTGGTCTCGCCAAGGCACAGGCCCTGCATGCCGGTGCCCAGGCGGGCGTGGTTCATCATGGTGAACATGCAGTGCAGGCCCTTATTCGGCTCGCCGATCAGGTAGCCGGTGGCGCCGTCGAAGTTCATCACGCAGGTGGCCGAGGCCTTGATCCCCATCTTGTGCTCGATGGAGCCACAGGAAACCGCGTTGCGCACGCCTACCTCGCCGGCGGCGTCGGGGAGGAACTTCGGCACGATGAACAGCGAGATACCCTTGGTCCCGGCCGGCGCATCGGGCAGCTTGGCCAGCACCAGGTGGACGATGTTCTCGCTCAGGTCGTGCTCGCCGGCGGAGATGAAGATCTTCGTCCCGCTGATCGCATGGCTGCCGTCGGCGTTCGGCACCGCGCGGGTCTTGATGATGCCCAGGTCGGTGCCGCAGTGCGGCTCGGTCAGGCACATGGTGCCGGTCCAGGTGCCGGCGGTCATCCGCGCCAGGTAGAGGTCCTTCTGCGCCTGGCTGCCGTGGGCGTGGATCGCCGACATGGCGCCGCGGGTCAGGCCCGGGTACATGCCCCAGGAGACATTGCTGGCGCCGATCATCTCGCTGAGCAGCAGACCCAGCGAGTGCGGCAGGCCCTGGCCGCCGTACGCGGGATCGCTGGCGACACCGTTCCAGCCACCCTCGACGTACTGTGCATAGGCTTCCTTGAAGCCCTTGGGCGTGGTCACCACGCCGTTGTCGAAGTGGCAGCCTTCTTCGTCGCCGGAGCGGTTCAGCGGCGCCAGCACCTGTTCGCAGAATTTCGACCCTTCATCGAGGATCGCCGCCACCATGTCCGGGGTCGCGTCGCTGGCGCCGAGCGCCTGGTAGCGCCCATGGAAGTCGAATACCTCATCGATCAGGAAGCGCATGTCGCGCAGCGGAGCCTTGTATTCCGGCATCTCTGTTCTCCTCGGCAGGGGCGCCCCACAGGCGCGAATCCCTCGAAGCTACTGCGCCGGGCGGGCGCCTACAATCACGCTGCGGACGCTGAATGCAACGCCATAACCCCGAGGTCGAAAGGCCAGGATGCAGCGGATCGCAGGCATGAAAAAGCCCGCCGAAGGGCGGGCTCTTTCTCACCTGGGGAACGGGCCGCCAGCGGCCCGTACCATCAGTAACCGAGGGCGAAATCTTCCTCGGCCATCTCCATCAGGTTGTTGGCGCCGGACAGCATGGCGGCGACGTGGGCGCGGGTACGCGGCAGGATGCGCTGGAAGTAGAAACGCGCGGTCTGCAGCTTGGCCTTGTAGAAGGCTTCCTCGCCGGTGCCGGCGGCCAGCTTCTCGGCGGCCAGGCGCGCCATGTCGGCCCAGAAGTAGGCCAGGCAGGCGTAGCCGGAGTACATCAGGTAGTCCACCGAAGCGGCGCCGACTTCCTCGCGATCCTTCATGGCGGCCATGCCGACCTTCATGGTCAGGTCGCCCCACTCCTTGTTCAGCTGTGCCAGCGGAGCGACGAATTCCTTGACGGCTTCGTTGGCTTCGTTGGCCTGGCAGAACTTGTGCACGATCTTGGTGAAGCCCTTCAGCGCCTCGCCCTGGGTCATCAGCACCTTGCGGCCCAGCAGGTCGAGGGCCTGAACGCCGGTGGTGCCTTCGTACAGCATCGAGATGCGGCTGTCGCGGACGTTCTGCTCCATGCCGTGCTCGGCGATGAAACCGTGGCCGCCGAAGATCTGCACGCCGTGGTTGGCGGATTCGAAGCCGACTTCGGTCATGAACGCCTTGGCGATCGGCGTGAGGAAGGCCAGCATCGAGTCGGCAGCTTTCTTCTGCTCTTCGTCCTGGCTGCGCTGGACGATGTCGACCTGCTTGGCGGCGAAGTACAGCATCGCGCGGTTGCCTTCGGCGAAGGCCTTCATGGTCAGCAGCATGCGGCGCACGTCAGGATGCACGATGATCGGGTCGGCGGGCTTCTCGGGCGCCTTCGGACCGGTCAGCGAGCGCATCTGCAGACGCTCGCGAGCATAGGCGATGCCGCCCTGGAAACCGACTTCGGCGTGGGCCAGGCCTTGCAGCGCGGTACCCAGGCGAGCGGTGTTCATGAAGGTGAACATGCAGTTCAGGCCCTTGTTCGGCGGGCCGATCAGGAAGCCAGTGGCGGCGTCGAAGTTCATCACGCAGGTGGCGTTGCCGTGGATGCCCATCTTGTGCTCGATGGAGCCGCAGGAAACCGCGTTGCGCTCGCCGGCGTTACCTTCGGCGTTGGGCAGGAACTTCGGCACGATGAACAGCGAGATGCCCTTGGTGCCCTGCGGGGCGTCGGGCAGGCGGGCCAGGACGATATGGACGATGTTGTCGGCCATGTCGTGCTCGCCGGCGGAGATGAAGATCTTGGTGCCGGTGACCTTGTAGCTGCCGTCGGCCTGCGGCTCGGCCTTGGTGCGCAGCATGCCCAGGTCGGTGCCGCAGTGCGGCTCGGTCAGGCACATGGTGCCGGTCCACTCGCCGGAGACCAGTTTGGTCAGGTAGGTCGCCTGCTGCTCGGCGGTGCCGTGGGCATGCAGGGTGTTCATGGCGCCGTGGGACAGGCCCGGGTACATGCCCCAGGACCAGTTGGCCTGGCCGACCATCTCGCTGATGGCCAGCCCGAGGGATTCCGGCAGACCCTGGCCGCCGTGCTCGACGTCATGGGCCAGGCTCGGCCAGCCGCCTTCGACGAACTGCTGGTAGGCCTCCTTGAAGCCGGTCGGGGTCTTCACGCCGTCGGCGCTCCAGGTGCAGCCTTCCAGGTCGCCAACGCGGTTCAGCGGAGCGATCACCTGTTCGCAGAACTTCGCACCTTCCTCGAGGATGGCGTTGACCATGTCGGGAGTCGCGTCTTCGGCGCCCGGCAGGCTCTGGTAGTGCGCTTCGTAGCCCAGCAGCTCGTCGCGAACGAAACGGATATCACGCAAGGGGGCCTTGTAATCAGGCATAGCAGTCAACCTCTACGAAGGGTTCTGGTTAATCGGCGACCGGACGGATGTCCAGAGTCTGCGGTCGCAGTGCGGGATCGCTCCCGGTCGCCTTGCCGGACGCACTCATGCGTCCCGACTCTCAAACAGGCGTTTGAAACATACGTTTACGCCAATCCCTTGTCAAGCATCCGAACCGACCGCTCGGTCATGCCCGAAATCACTGGCTGCAACGACCATCCAAAGCGCTTTCGTCTCTCTCAGTAAAGCCCATGGCGAAGCGCCCGGCAGGCTTCAGGGGCCGCCGGGTGACAGTCGGAAAAGAAAGAGTCGGGGACGACCGCTGCCGGCCGCCAGGGAGTCAGGCGTGGGTGTCGATCAGGGTGCCGAGGGTCTCGTCGGCTACCTCGATGACCCGGGCGCCGCTCTGCGCCTCGAGCTTGCCGCGGGTCAGCTCGACCATCTGCTCGGCCTGGGGCGAACGGGCCTCCACGGTGTTGCGGGCGATCTCGCTGCCGGCCTGGGCGACGCGGGCGCTACCCGACTGCACCGCATTGAGGCCACTGACGAAAGCGTTGCCGGAAATTTCCACCCTCTACTCCTGGGGACGCGCACGCGCCGCTACGATAGCAAGTGGCTTCTATTCAAGCAGACTTGGCCGGCGCTGGGTACCGCCCGTTGGTTATGGACGGCCCGCTGTTTATAGCCCGATACCCAGGGGCCGCAGGTCGAGGTGCGCGGCCACGGCCGCGGGAGTGGCTTCCTCCAGGCGCGGTACCCGGCCCAGGCAGGGCGCCGGCAGGCGCTCGGCGAGGGTCGCCAGGTTCTCCTCCAGGCGCGAGGTAGCCGGGTCGACGACGTTGGCCACCCAGCCGGCCAGCGCCAGGCCGTCGCCCAGGATCGCCTCGGCGCTGAGCAGCGCATGGTTGATACAGCCCAGGCGCACGCCGACCACCAGCACCACCGGCAGCGCCAGCAGGCGCGCCAGGTCGGACAGGTTCTCGCGGCCCAGCAACGGCACGCGCCATCCGCCGGCGCCCTCCACCAGGGTGAAGTCGGCCTGTAGCGCCAGCACCTCGCGCACCGCCTCGTGCAAGCGTGCGGCGCTCAGTTCGACGCCAGCCTCGCGCGCCGCCAGGTGCGGGGCGATGGCCGGTGCGAAGGCCAGCGGGTTGACCTGCTCGTAGGCCAGCGCCAGCGAGCACTGGCCGAGCAACACCAACGCGTCGCCATTGCGCAGGCCTTGCGCCGTGGGCTCGCAGCCGGAGGCCACCGGCTTCGCCGCGGCGGTGCTCAGGCCGGCACTCCGGGCCGCGTGGAGCAGGCCGGCGGCGATGGTGGTCTTGCCGATCTCGGTGTCGGTACCGGTGACGAAGAACGCCGGCATGGTTCAGGAATCCTTGCGCAGCACGCCGAAGACGACGCGGTAGGTAGCGGGCAGCCCCTCGGGCTGGCGGAAACGCTCGTAGGCGGCGACCAGCGCGCGGATGCGCTGGCGCCCGGTCAGGCCGTCGGGTCGCCCGGGGTTGAGGTTGTGCGCGCCCAGCGCCTTGAGTTCGTGGGTCAGGCTGCGCAGGTCGGGGAAATGCAGGAGCCGGTCCTCGTGGCGCAGGGTCAGCGGCAGCAGGCCGCTGCCGGCCGCGTGTTGCAGGTAGTCGGCGAAGGCGCGGAAGCGATTGACGTGGACGAAGCCGTCCACCACCCGCCAACTGTCGCGCAACTCGCCCAGGGTACCGACGCACAGGCTGCTGAACGCCAGCACGCCGCCCGGCCGCAGGACCCGCCGCGCCTCGGCCAGGACCGCCGGGAGGTCGGCGCACCACTGGATGGCCAGGCTGGAGAACAGCAGGTCGCAACTGCCGGCGCGCAACGGCAGCCTCTCGGCGTCGCCGCCGATGAAATGGCTGGCGCCGCCGCGCGCGCGGGCATGCCGCAGCATGCCTTCGGCGATATCCACGGCCAGGCCCTCGGCCGCACCGAAGCGTCGTTCCAGGGCCCGGCTGAAATAACCGGTGCCGCAGCCGAGATCGACCCAGCGGCGCGGCGAGAAGCCTTCCGGCAATGCCGACAGCAGGCTCTCACCGACGCCGCGCTGGAGTTCGGCCACCGCGTCGTAGCTGGCCGCCGCGCGGGAAAACGACGCGGCGACCTGGCGCTTGTCGGGCAGCGCGGCAACGCCATGGGGCGCCAGCAGCGGCGAGGAATCGTCAGGCATCGTCACCCTCGCGAAGGAATCTCAGGATTGCGCCGGCCACCTCGTCCGGACATTCCAGCGGCAGGCCGTGACTGGCCGCCAGGGTCGAGACCTCGACGTCCGGCAGCCACTCGAGCAGGGCCTCGGCGGCGGCCAGCGGCACCAGCGCATCGGCTTCGGCGAACAGGTGCAATTGCGGCCCGCGGAAGTTTTCCAGGGCGGCCCGGGTATCCAGTTGGCCGAGCAACTGCAGGCCGGCGACCAGCGCCTCGCGCTCCAGTTGCGGCAGCGCCACCTGCAGTTGCCGCGCCAGGGTCCGAGGGTCGCGCGCACCCTGGCTGACCAGCAGGGTGAAACGCTTGCGGGTCAGGTGCGGTTCGAGCAGGAAAGCCTCGAAGAAGTCCTCGAAGGTTTCCGCCGGCATCGCGTTCGGCCAGTCCTCGCGCACGCGGAAGCACGGATTGCTGGCCAGGGTCAGCAGTCCCCGGCAATCGTCGCCGCGGCGCGCCGCCAGTTCGCCGGCGAGCATGCCTCCCAGCGACCAGCCGGCCAGCCAGCTATCGCGCGGCAGGTTATCGTCGAGTTCGTCGAGCCAGTCGGCGGCGTCGTCCAGCGACGGCAGCGGCTCGATCAACACGTTCAGGTGCGGCTCGCGCTCGTGCAGCGCGTCGCGCAGCGGTTCCAGCGGTGCGCTACCCAGGCCCCAGCCCGGCAACAGGATCAAGTGGTCACGCATCGTCTCCCTCCTCGGCTTCGATCTCTGCCAGAAGGCTAGACGACAGCTGTCGCCAGCTTTCGCCGAGGGCTTCGAGCAAGCGGTCGACCTGCGCTTCGCTGTGCGCGGCGGACAGCGTGACGCGCAGCCGCGCGCTGTTGGCCGGCACGGTTGGCGGGCGGATCGCGCCGACCATGATGCCACGGGCTCGAAGCATGCCGGCCAGGGCCACGGCCTGGCGGCTGCCGCCGACCAGGATCGGCTGGATCGGCGTGAAGCTGTCCATCAGGGTCAGGCCAAGCGCCTCGGCGCCATGGCGGAAACGGGCGATCAGCGCCGCCAGGTGTTGCCGCCGCCAGCTTTCGCGGCGCAGCAGCTCCAGGCTCTTCAGGGTGGCGCAGGCCACCGCTGGCGGCTGGCTGGTGGTGTAGATGTAGGGCCGGGCGTACTGGATCAGGGTCTCGATCAGTTCCTCGCTGCCCGCTACGAAGGCGCCGGCGGTACCGAAACCCTTGCCGAGGGTGCCGATCAGCACCGGCACCTGCTCCTGGCCGAGGCCGAAGTGTTCGACGATCCCGCCGCCGCTGGCGCCCAGCGGGCCGAAGCCATGCGCGTCGTCGACCATCAGCCAGGCGCCGCGGGCCTGCGCGACGGCGGCCAGGGCCGGCAGGTCGGCGAGATTGCCGTCCATGCTGAAGACCCCGTCGGTGACCACCAGGGTATTGCCCTCGGCCTTGTCCAGGCGCGCGGCGAGGCTTGCCGGGTCGTTGTGCAGGTAGCGCGAGAAACGCGCGCCGGAGAGCAATCCGGCATCCAGCAGCGAAGCGTGGTTGAGGCGGTCCTCCAGCACCGTGTCGCCCTTGCCGACCAGCGCGGTCACCGCACCGAGATTGGCCATGTAGCCGGTGGAGAACAGCAGCGCGCGCGGCCGCCCGGTGAATTCGGCGAGGGCCAGCTCCAGTTCGTGGTGCGGGCCGCTGTGGCCGACCACCAGGTGCGAGGCGCCACCGCCCACGCCCCAGCGCTCGGCGCCGGCGCGCAGCGCGGCGATCACCTCGGGATGGTTGGCCAGGCCGAGGTAGTCGTTGGAACAGAAGGCCAGCAGCGGCTGGCCGTCGACCACGACGTCCGGGCCCTGGGCCGACTCCAGCAGCGGCCGCTGGCGGTAGAGGTCTTCCGCGCGCCGGCTGGCGAGGCGGGAAGCGAGATCGAAGGACATGGCAGGTCGCTCGTGTTGCTGGACGGACGCAGGCGCACCCGTCCACGCAGGGCCGACATCAGCGGCTGCAACGAAGGGACGGCGGCACCCTCCCTTCCAGTATGGTCAGGCGGAAGCGGCGTTATAGAACAGCTTCGATTCGCGTTGTTCCACCAACGCCTGCTCGATGGCGGCCTGGTGCACTTCGTCGGCGTGCTCTTCGCGCTCTTCCGGCTTGATGCCGAGACGGGCGAACAACTGCATGTCCTTTTCGGCCTGCGGGTTCTTCGTGGTCAGCAGCTTTTCGCCGTAGAAGATCGAGTTGGCCCCGGCCATGAAGGCCAGCGCCTGCATCTGCTCGTTCATCTGCTCGCGGCCGGCGGACAGGCGCACGTGGGACTTCGGCATCATGATCCGGGCCACCGCCAGGGTGCGGATGAAGTCGAAGGGATCGACGTCCTTCTCTTCCGCCAGGGGCGTGCCCTTGACCTTCACCAGCATGTTGATCGGCACCGACTCCGGGTGCTCCGGCAGGTTCGCCAGTTGGATCAGCAGGCCGGCGCGGTCGTCCACCGACTCGCCCATGCCGAGGATGCCGCCGGAGCAGATCTTCATCCCCGCCTCGCGCACGTAGGCCAGGGTCTGCAGGCGCTCGCTGTAGGTGCGGGTGGTGATGATGTTGCCGTAGAACTCCGGCGAGGTATCCAGGTTGTGGTTGTAGTAGTCGAGGCCGGCGTCCGCCAGCGCCTGGGTCTGTTCCTGGGTCAAGCGACCGAGGGTCATGCAGGTCTCCAGGCCGAGCTTCTTCACGCCCTTGACCATCTCCAGGACGTAGGGCATGTCCTTGGCCGACGGGTGCTTCCAGGCAGCGCCCATGCAGAAGCGGGTCGAACCGATGGCCTTGGCCTCGGCCGCCGCCTCGAGGACCTTCTGCACCTCCATCAGCTTCTCCTTGTCCAGGCCGGTGTTGTAGTGGCCGGACTGCGGGCAGTACTTGCAGTCCTCGGGACAGGCGCCGGTCTTGATCGACAGCAGCGTCGAGACCTGCACGCGGTTCGGGTCGAAGTGCGCGCGATGCACCGTCTGCGCCTGGAACAGCAGGTCGTTGAACGGCTGCTCGAACAGGGCACGGACTTCGGCGAGGGACCAGTCGTGACGGGTGGCGACGGAAGCGGTTGCACTCATGGGGAAGATTCCTTCGACGCTTGTATGGCGCCTTTTGTCGGGGAGCCCCGGCACGCCGGGGGTCAGGCTCAAGGGCATCATAAGTGGCTGTATGACGCTGTCAACCCAACCCAGGACACAGGCCTACATCTGATCAATATTTGATCTCCAATGTAGAAGCCAGCAGTCATCGACTGCTCCAATCGGCCTCGTCCTCTATGCGGCATTCGGCTCCCTGGAAAAAACGAGGCAACTACCTCGGGAAATTACAAGTAAAGCTTAGGATATTTCCTACAAGAAATAGGAAATATCTTATTTATATATTCCCTGGCAGGTTTCTAACATGGAGAAACATTGAATCTCTTGCCACCCTAGCGGTGCGCAACGAAAAAAAGTTATCCAGACTTGAACCATGAACGCAACCAACCACCCTAGATATAGCCATTCAAAGCGCAGCGGAAGTATAACGAAAAATATATTCGATCCTTCCGACCAACCACTTTCCAAAACACGATACGGGTTTCATTCGGGCACATTCAGGAATATGAATGGAAAGCGCCTCTTCCAGGTCCGAAGTTGGCTTCGGATGGTTCTTGCATCGATATTCGCCTGGCTGTGCATGTCCGCCCATGCCGATCTCTCGTTCGACGGCCAGAACCGTTTCGTGATGAAAGGCAAGCGCCTGCCGATCACGCTGGTCAACGAGGGCAAGGAGCCGGCCCTGGCGGAAATCTCCCTGGATTGGGGTACCGACGGCACGGGGCAGGCGCTGCCCTTCGCCGTGTCCAGGCCGCTGCTCCGCCTGGGCGCCGGCCAGCGGGCCAAGGTGGAGGTGCTCTACCAGGGCCAGGGCCTGCCCACCGACCGCGAGACCTACCTGCTGTTGAGTGTGCTGGACGTGCCGCACGCGACTGGCAAAGGCGATGCTCTGCAAATCGCTCTGCGCCATCGTTTCAAACTGTTCTACCGACCGTCCTTGAAAGCTACCGTCGAGCAAGCCATGGCTGGCTTAACCTGGTTCTACGATCCTGAGGGTAGTCCCAGGACGCGGAATCCCTCTCCCTATTACGTGACCCTCAGCCAGGTGGAGTTTCTCGATGCGCCCGGGCGGCTCTGCACCCCACCCATCGATCACCTGATGCTGGCTCCTTATACCGAACACTCATTCGACAGCATCGATTGCCAGGCCATCAAGGCTCGATATGAGGTAGTCAGCGACGCCGGCAACCTACGACCCTTTCAGGTCATATTGCCAACGAATGGGAAAGCTACCGCCAATCCACTCTGACCTAGAAGAGACTCCCTATGAAGCCAACCATCCGACTCCTGTTCCTGGGACTGCTCCTGGCTCTATCCCAAAAAAGTCTCGCTTTGACTTGTCTGAAAAACGCGAAGGACGTATCTGATCAAATCTCGATGGATACGACCATCGCGGTACCCATTGCGCTTCCCAAGGACACCATTCTCTGGCGCTCCCCCAACTACAGCGTCAATATAAGTTGCTGGGCGAACCAGTTCTGGAACGACGAAGAGGAGATCTTTTTCTACCTCAGCCCCAAGGATCCTGGCTTGAGCATGATCGGACCCGACCTGGAGGTCGGACTGAACATCGACGGGCGGGACATACGGTGTACGCAAGTCGATCGCTGCCGAATCAAGCTTCCCTATAAAACCAAACGCTGCCTGAGCAATGGCCCCCTCGGCTGCCCGCACCTGACAACCGATTTCACGCTGCACTACAACTTCTTCATTTCCAAGCGAAGCCTTCCCGGCACCAACAAGGAAGGACCGATGGCTGGCCACGATAACTACGTGATTTTCCAGTTGGATGGTATTAAAGGCCCTATCGCCGACAACTTTCGCATGGTGCTCAATGGCCTGAACCAACTGCGCTATATCGCATGCTCGTCGACCCTGAGCATTTCACCCGAGACACTCGACTTCGGCCTACTTCAAGCGTATCAAGCCACCGCCAACCAGACCATCAAGGAAAAACCCTTCCAGATCACTGCAAGCAAGAACTGCAATAGCGCCTATGGCCTGGGAGCACTTCTGAGACCCGTGAATTCTTCCAGCACCGTAGGCGACACGTTGGTGCCGGGAGACAACAAGTCCGTAGGCATCACCGTGCTCAGGCAAGAAGACCGTAGCATCGTCCCCTTCAACGAAGAGTTCCAACTAGTGGAACACAGCAAAGACCAGGTCGTGGTGAAGAACTTCTTGGCCCAACTGAAATGGATGACCGACATGCCTACGCCGGGTCGATTCAATGCCACCGCTGCGATAGATATCTACTACAAGTGAGCGGGAGGCCGCTTCGCAGACGGAAGCGGCCGGTATCGACGACTCAGCGCAGGAAGAAGTGCTGGAGTCGTTGCACTTGCCAGTTGTAACGGCGACGCGCCTCGAGACCTTCCTCCAGGCTGACGGCGACGAAACGCGCCTTCTGGTTCGGTTGCATCTGCGCCAGCCGGTTCAGGTCGGGGCTGATCACCGTGCCCAGCGTGGCATATCCCCCACCGGACACCGCATCGCGATGCAGGACGATGGGTTCGAGCCCGCCCGGTACCTGGATCGAGCCGATGGGATAGCAGGCGTCGACGATGTTGGACGGGTCCGAGCCTGCGCCGAATGGCTGTTCGCGCGGCTCGAACCGGAGCGCCGTGCCGCCCTTGAAGCGGTAGCCGGTGCGGTCCGCCTCCGAGCCGACGGACCAGGTCTCGGCGAAGAAACGCTCGACCGCGTCGGGAGTCAGGCGATGGACGTAGAGTCCGGGAACCACCCGCAAGCTCACCTCGCCGCCGACCTCCACCTGCAACGAACGCGGCAGCGCCAAGCCCTCCACGGCAGAGGGCGAGGCAGGCCCCAGGGGCAGCAGGTCGCCCTCTGCCAGCCGTCGTCCCTGCAAGCCACCGATCGTCCCCAGACCGTAGGTCGAACGGCTGCCCAGCACCTCGGGTACCGCGATGCCGCCGTCGATGGCGAGATAGCCACGGGCGCCGGCACGGATGAAATCGAACCCCAGGACCTGGCCGGCGCGAACCCGGAAGGAAGTATCCAGCGGCATCTCCGCGCCCTCCAGGCGAGGCGTCATGCGCGCCCCGCACACGGCCACCAGGGCGTCGCGCTGGAACTCCAGCTGCGGCCCCAGCAGCGCGCACTCCAACACGGCGGCGGTCGGTGCGTTGCCCACCAGCAGGTTGGCAGCGCGCAGGGCATACTGGTCGAGCGCGCCGGACGGCGGGATGCCCAGGTGATAGTGGCCTTCGCGGCCGGCGTCCTGCACCGAGGTGGCGAGGCCGGGCTTGAGCACCTTAATCGACATACAGCACCTCCTGCAGATGTTGCGTGCAGCCTCGCGGATCGGCGAGGAACGCGTCGAGATCGAAACTCACCGGACGGATGCGCAGGTCGAATGTGCCCGCTTCGACTTCGGCCGCCATGCGCTCGTATTCGGTCCGCTCGATGGGGCGGAACTGGACGATGTCGCCAGCGCGGAAGAACACCATCGATTCCTCGAGATAGGGCAGGCCCTGGCGGGGATCGAAGATCGGCGCCGGAGTCACGCCGAACATCTGATAGCCGCCGGCACCGCGCACCGAATAGATGCAGCCGAAGCAACCGCCGTGGCCGAGGGTCAGCTTCGGCGTGTCGATGCGCGGACGCAGGTACTTGGGCACCTGCAACTGCCGCTCGCGCTCGACCATCTGGTACATGAACGGCAGGCCGGCGACGAAACCGACCATCGAGACGAACCACGGCGTGCCGCTGTGCGCCTGGATGAACGCCTGCACGTCGGCGTAGCCGTTGATCCGCGCAGCGTACTCGAGGTCGGTGGAGTCCGGGTCCTGGTGACGGTCGCGGAAGCGCATCAGGGTCTCGTGGGTCCAGGGATCGTTGTACAACACCGGCACTTCGACGATACGCGTCTCGATGCTGCGCGCGGCGACCGCCTCGACCTCCAGGCCACGCACCGTCTCCAGCAGCGCCTGCGGGGCCAGCCGGTCGGGGTCGAAGCGGACCTGGAACGAGGCGTTGGCCAGGCATACGTCGAGCACCCCGGGCAATTGCAGGGTCTCGATGGCGCGGGTGATCGCCATGCCGCGGAAGAAGGCTTCCAGCGACATGGACTCGGCGACCTCGGCGAACAGGTGCTCGTCGCCGCCGAAGCTGTAGCGGATGTTGGCATGCATCTCAAACCTCCTGCGCGGCGGCGGTCCGCTCGGCGAGCCAGGTTTCCAGGGTAGCGGTATCGAACTGCGCGGCCTGTACCCGCGCATCGGCGAGCAGCCAGCGGTGCAGCGGCAGGGTAGTGGCCATGCCGGCCAGCACGGTGCGCTCCAGCGCCTGGCGCGCGCGGGCGAACGCTTCGTCGCGGTCGCGACCATGGACGATCAGCTTGGCCAGCAACGAATCGTAGTACGGCGGCACCCGGTAGCCGGGATACAGGTGGCTGTCCACTCGCACGCCCTCGCCCTGCGGCCATTCCAGGCGCTCCACGGTGCCGGGGCTGGGGAAGAAATTGCGCGCCGGGTCTTCGGCGTTGATCCGCATCTCCAGCGCCGCGCCGTTCAGGCGAATGTCCTCCTGGCGCCAGGGCAGCGCCTCGCCGGCGGCGATGCGCAGCATGGCCTGGACCAGGTCGATGCCGGTGACCATCTCGCTGACCGGATGCTCGACCTGGATACGGGTGTTCATCTCGATGAAGAAGAACTCGCCGCTGTGCGCGTCGAACAGATATTCCAGGGTGCCCGCGCCACGATAGCCGAGACTCTGCGCCAGGCGCACCGCGCTCTCGCAGAGGGCCTGGCGCTGCGCGCCGTCCAGCGCCGCCGAAGGTGCCTCCTCGAAGACCTTCTGGCGCCGCCGCTGCAGCGAGCATTCGCGTTCGAACAGATGCACCGCGCGCTTGCCATCGCCGAGGATCTGCACTTCGATGTGCCGCGCCTGGCGGATGAAGCGTTCCAGGTACACCGCCGGCGAACCGAAGGCGGCCTGCGCCTCGCGCTGGGCGATGGGGAATTCCCGACGCAGTTCGTCGGCGTCGTGGGCGATACGGATGCCACGCCCGCCGCCGCCGGCGGAGGCCTTGACCAGCAGCGGATAGCCGACCTCTTCGGCGCAAGCCAGCGCCGCGTCGAGGTCCCCCAGCTCGCCGGGCGAGCCCGGCACCACCGGCACCCCGGCGGCCATCGCGGTACGCCGCGCCTCGGCCTTGTCACCCATGCGGCGGATGGTCTGCGCATCCGGACCGACGAAGACCAGTCCGGCCGCCTGCACCGCTTCGGCGAAGGCGGGGTTCTCGGAGAGGAAACCGTAGCCGGGATGGATCGAGTCGGCACCGGTTTCCCGCGCCGCCATGAGAATCGCCTCGATATCCAGGTAGCTCCGCTCCGCCCGCGCAGGGCCGATCAGGCGTACCTCATCGGCCAGCCGCGCGGCCAGCGAATCGCGATCCGCCTCGCTGCACACCGCTACCGTGGGAATGCCCAGTGCCTGCGCGGCGCGGATGATGCGCACGGCGATCTCGCCGCGATTGGCCACCAGCAGCTTGTTCAGTCGCTTGTGCATGGCATCCTCCTCAGGTAGCGCTGGCGATCACCGCCAGCACCTGGCCCGGCTCGATGGCCTCGCCATCTTCCACGTGGAACGCCTGGAGTATGCCGGCCTGCCCGGCCTGCACTTCGGAAAACTGCTTCATCACCTCTATCAGCCCGATCACGCTGCCGGCCTCGACCGCCTGCCCGACCTCCGCGTAGGGCGGCGCGTCGGGGCTGGCCTTGCGATAGAAGGTGCCGGGCAAGGGGGACTGCACGTTATGTTCGGCCATGACGAATCCTCATTATTCGAACGTTGTAGGAAATGGCAGAAAAGCTTGTCGCGAGGCTCGCCGAGGCGAGCGGTGCTCAACGCGGCGCCTTGATGCGGATGCCGGCGCCCTCCAGGCGCGCACGGGTGCTGGCGACCAGCTCCAGGGCACCGGGGGTATCGCTGTGGATGCACACCGAGTCGAAGGCGATGTCGAGGTCCTCGCCCTCGACGGTGCGCACCTTGCCCTCGCGGCAGGCGCGCAGGACCTTGTCGGCGACCTGCTGCGGATCGAGGGCGGCGACCCGCCGGGTGAAGACGATGGAGCCGCTGCGGTCGTAGTCGCGGTCGGCGTAGAACTCGCGCACCAGCGGCTGGCCCAGTTCCCGGCCGATGCGCCAGGTGGCCGAACCGGGCATGCAATAGAGCAGCAGTTCCGGTTCCAGGCGTTGCAGGGTCTCGACGAACAGGCGCGCGGCGACCTCGTCCCGCGCCAGGTGCATGTAGAGCGCGCCGTGGGGCTTGACGTGTTGCAGCGACAGGCCCTGCAGCCGGGCGAATTCGCGCAGTGCGCCAAGCTGGTAGAGCATGTCGTTGACCAGCTCGATGGCCGGCGCGGCGATGTGCCGACGCCCGAAGCCGACCAGGTCGCGGAAGCCCGGATGGGCGCCGATGGCCACGCCATGCTCGGCGGCCATCTCCACGGTGCGGCGCATGCTGCTCGGGTCGCCGGCATGGAAACCGGTGGCGATGTTGGCGCTGCTGATCAGCGGCATGATCGCCGCATCCACGCCATCGCCGATGGTCCATGGGCCGAAGCCTTCGCCCATGTCGGAATTGAGGTCGACTTCAGTCATTGCCGGCTGGCCTCATCTGTCTTGTTGTTGGATGGAGCCACGGTAAAAGCCGGGAAAGGTATTGGGTAGATTTATTATTCGATAGACTGGTTTCTGAAAAACAGATACCTCTTCCGGATGCTGCCCATGGCCCTGACCCTCCGCCAGGTTCGCTACTTCATCGCCACCGCCGAGTTCGGCCAGATCTCCCAGGCCGCCATCCACCTGAACATCTCGCAGTCGGCGGTGACCAGCGCGATCCAGGAACTGGAGGGCATGCTCGGCGTCGCCCTGTTCACCCGCACGGCCCAGGGCATGAACCTGACCGACAGCGGCCGGCACTTCCTCAACCACGCCTATTCGATCCAGCGCAGCGTCGACGACGCGCTCAACAGCCCGCAACCGGACACCCGGGTCGAAGGCACCCTGAAGGTCGCCGCCAGCTATACCGTGATGGGCTATTTCCTCCCCCACCACCTGCAACGCCTGGCGCAGTGGTACCCGGAACTGGAGCTGCAACTGTTCGAGGACGAGCGCGCCAGCATCGAGCGCGGCCTCCTCGACGGTCGCTACGACATCGCCGTGCTGCTCACCGGCAATCTCACCGAGCCCGGGATCGCCGCCGAAACCCTGTTCAACTCCGAGCGCCGGTTGTGGCTGCCCAGCCGCCATCCGCTGGGTGAGAAGGCCGACCTGGGCCTGGCCGACGTGGCCGGCGAGCCCTACATCATGCTCACCGTCGACGAGGCCGGGCAGAGCGCGCTGCGCTACTGGCAACAGAGCGGCCACCGGCCGCAGGTGATCCTCCATACCAGTTCGGTGGAAGCGGTGCGCAGCATGGTCGCCAACGGCTCCGGCGTGGCCATCCTCTCCGATCTGGTGTACCGGCCCTGGTCGCTGGAAGGCAAACGCATCGAGACGCTATCGCTGGTCGACCCGGTGCCGTCGATGAGCGTCGGCCTGGCCTGGCGCCGCGACACCGAAGCGAGCGCCGGGATGCGCGCGTTCCGCGAATACTTCCGCCAGTCGTTCCTCGCTCCGCAGCAAAGCAGCAGCCGGCGCTGAACCCGGCGGCTAATCTCTGATCCAACGCTGGGAACACTCAGGACAGGACACTCATGGGTACAGAAGGCTTTTTCGACGGACTGGGCGAGATGCTGGGCAGGGCGATCCGCTTCGTGGTGGACCTGCTCTCCGGCCTGCTGGGCGGCATCTGGGGCGCCATGGACGACTTCCTCCACGGCCTGGCCAGGGCCATCGGCATGGACGCATCGCTGTTCAGCTTCGTCTTCCTGGTGCTCGGCCTGTTGCTGCTCTACAGCGGCATACGCGCCTTCATGCGCCGCTCGATAGTCGGCGGGGTGATCTGGACGGTGCTCGGCCTGATCGTCATGAGCTGGCTCATCCACTGATCCACGCGTCGGCCGTTTCCGCAAGGAGCGAAGGAAGGTTTCGGTTATCCACAGGCGAGTTCCGAACCCGCTGGCAACGGCTGGTCGGCGGCGCGCGCCTGCGGTTGCATGGTGCGACATCCGCCAGGAAGTCCCGCCATGTCGTTCCCGCTTCGTCCTCTCACGCGCTGGCTTTTGCCGCCGCCGGCCTGCCTGCTCTGCGCCGCCCGCAGTGACCAGCCGCCCCGCCCGCTGTGCCGCGCCTGTGCCGCCGACCTGCCCTGGTCGCGCCAGCAGTGCCGGCGCTGCGCCCTGCCCCTGCCGCTGGACGGCCAGGTGTGCGGCGAGTGCCTGCGCCGCCCGCCGGCCTATGAACAGGCGATCGCGCCCTGGCGCTACGCCTTTCCGCTCGACAGCCTGATCAACCGCTTCAAGCACCAGGCGGCCTGGCCGCTGGGGCGGCTGCTCGGCGAGTTGCTGGCGGAACACCTGCGGCAACGCTACGCCGAAGGCCTGCCGCGCCCGGCACGCCTGCTGCCGGTCCCGCTGGCGCCTCGGCGCGAACGTCGTCGCGGCTTCAACCAGGCGCAACAGCTCGCCGAGCGACTGGCTGGCGAGCTGGACCTGCGCTGCGATCCGCACAGCCTGCGGCGAGTGCTGGATACTCCGGCCCAGCAGGGCCTGGACGCGACGGTGCGGCGGCGCAACCTGCGCCACGCCTTCGCCCTGGCGCCCACCAGCGATGTTCGCGGGCTGCACCTGGCACTAGTGGACGACGTGCTCACCACCGGGGCCACCGCCGAGTGCCTTTCCCGCCTGTTGCGCCGGGCGGGCGCCGCGCGGGTCGACGTCTACTGCCTGGCGCGCACGCCGAAGCCCGGCTGAGCTGGGCTAAACTGCCGCGCAACCGATACGGGAGAGGATCCATGCGCGCACTGCTGGTCGCGGCCTGCCTGTTGCTCGGCGGTTGCAGCCATTTCGCCGAAGACGACTGGCTGGGCGAAGACAAGGCCCTGCATCTCGCCAGTTCCGCGGCCCTTGCCGCGGCGGGCATGCGGATGGCCCACGACCGCGGCCTGCACGGTGCTCGCCAGGCACGCTTCGGCCTGAGCTTCTCGCTCGCCTTCGGCGTCGGCAAGGAGTTCTACGACAGCCGTTCCGCCGGCAGCGGCTGGAGCTGGAAGGACCTCGCCTGGGACCTGGCCGGCGCCGCCGCCGGCTACGGTCTCTACCAGGCCGCCGAGTGACGCCCTTGCGTTTTGCCCATGGCTGTTGGAGCCTTCGCCGTATACGTCCGCTCATAGCGAAGCCTCCATGTCCGCACTCTCCACTCTCGCCCAGCACGTCACCCGTCGCCCGCAACGCATCGCCCTGCTCGCGCAGATCGCCGAACTGGGCTCCATCACCCGTGCGGCGAAGGCCGTGGGCATCAGCTACAAGGGCGCCTGGGACGCCATCGACGAACTGAACAACCTGGCCGAGCGCCCGCTGGTCGAGCGTAGCGTCGGCGGCAAGGGCGGCGGCGGCGCCCGGCTGACCGCCGAGGGCGAACGCCTGCTGGCTCTCTACCGGCGCCTGGAAGCCTTGCAAGCGCAGGTGTTGCAGGCCGCGGAAGACGCCGAGGACCTCAACCTGATCGGCCGCCTGATGCTCCGCACCAGCGCACGCAACCAATTGCACGGGCGGGTCCTGTCGATCCATGGCGAAGGCTTCCACGACCGCATCGCCATCGAGCTGCCAGGCCAGCAACGCATCGAGGCGCTGATCACCCGCGCCAGCACCGAGCAACTCGAACTCGGTCGCGGCCGCCCGGTACTGGCGCTGATCAAGGCCGGCTGGCTGGACGTCGGGCTGGAACCGCGCGAGGACCAGCCGAACCAGTTGCACGGCACCCTGGAGGAAATCCTCGCGGCCAAGGCCGGTCCCAGCGAGGTGCGCATCGCCCTGGGCAGCGGTCTTACCCTCTGCGCGCTGTTGTCCGGCGAACGCCTGGCCAGCCTGGGGCTGAAGAAGGGTCAGAAGGTGATCGCCTCCTTCGATCCGGCCCAGGTCCTGCTCGGCACGCCGCTGTGAACCTGCCGGCCCGCGCCGGCTTGCGTACACTAGGGGTCTTTCGAGCCTTGGATGCCCCGTCATGTCCCATCCCTTCGACCAACTGACCCCCGACCTCGTCCTGGATGCCGTGGAAAGCCTCGGCTATCTCAGCGACGCACGGGTGCTGGCGCTCAACAGCTACGAAAACCGCGTGTACCAGGTCGGCATCGAGGACGGCGAGCCGCTGATCGCCAAGTTCTACCGACCGGACCGCTGGAGCGACGCGGCGATCCGCGAGGAGCACGCCTTCTCCGCCGAGCTGGCGGAATGCGAGGTGCCGGTGGTGGCGCCGCTGTCGCGCGACGGCGAAAGCCTGTTCGCATTCTCCGGCTTCCGCTTCGCCCTGTTCCCCCGGCGCGGCGGGCGCGCGCCCGAGCCGGGCAATCTCGACCAGCTCTACCGCCTCGGCCAGTTGCTCGGCCGCCTGCACGCGGTCGGCGCCACGCGGCCGTTCGAGCACCGCGAGGCGCTCGCTGTGGATAACTTCGGCCACGCCTCGCTGGCCACCCTGCTGGAAGGCAATTTCATCCCCAGGAGCCTGCTGCCGGCCTACGAGTCGGTCGCCCGCGACCTGCTGAAACGCCTCGACGCCCTGTTCGCCGAGGTGCCCTACCAGCCGATCCGCCTGCACGGCGACTGCCATCCAGGCAACCTGCTGTGCCGCGACGAGGTCTACCACATGGTCGATCTCGACGACTGCCGCATGGGCCCGGCCCTCCAGGACCTGTGGATGATGCTCGCCGGCGAGCGCCACGAACGCCTGGCGCAGATTGCCGAACTGGTCGACGGCTACAACGAGTTCCACGACTTCGACCCGCGCCAGCTACCGCTGCTCGAAGGCCTGCGCAGCCTCCGCCTGATGCACTACAGCGCCTGGCTCGCGCGGCGCTGGGACGACCCGGCGTTCCCGCCGAGCTTCCCCTGGTTCGGCAGCGAACGTTACTGGGGCGAGCAGGTGCTGGTGCTGCGCGAACAACTGGCGGCGCTGGACGAGGAACCGCTGCGGCTGTTCTGAGCCTCCTGCGGACGGGACGAATGGCGCGCGGCGCTATCCGTCCCGCCGCGGGGCAGGCGAGGGAACGGCAAGTGTGCCGGTGCTTTTCCGCGGGAACTGTGCGCAGACAACCCCGTCACCCCCCTACTAGAATTCACAGGTCATCCGCTCGTGCATGCCGTGCACGGCCATTCTTACCTGCCTGACGTTTCAAGGATTCTCCATGGCGACCGCCAACCTCCGTCGGGGCTATGTCCTCGGCCTGACGGCTTATGTGATCTGGGGATTGTTCCCGCTCTACTTCAAACTGCTCGAACGCATTCCCGCGGTGGAAATCATCGTCCAGCGCGCGGTCTGGTCGGCCTTGTTCGGCGCCGTCCTGCTGCTGTTCTGGAAGCACCCGGGCTGGTGGCGTGAGCTGCGCCAGAATCCGCAGCGCTTCGTCGTGCTGGCCGCCAGCGGACTGCTGATCGCCAGCAACTGGATGACCTATGTCTGGGCGGTGAACAACGGCCACATGCTGGAAGCCAGCCTGGGCTACTACATCAATCCGCTGATCAACGTGATGCTCGGCATGTTGCTGCTCAAGGAACGCCTGCGTCCCCTGCAATGGCTGGCGGTGGCCCTGGCTTCGCTGGGCGTGGCGCAGCAGGTCTGGCAACTCGGCAGCCTGCCCTGGGTGTCGCTGGTGCTGGCCCTGACCTTCGGCTTCTACGGCCTGATCCGCAAAAAGGCGCCGGTCGCCGCGCTGCCCGGACTGGTGGTGGAAACCTGGCTGCTGCTGCCGCTGGCGCTGGTCTGGTTGCTGTTGTTCGCCGACGGGCCGACCAGCGAAACGGCTTTCTGGAGCACCCCGGAAGCCCTGTGGGTGGTCGCCGCGGGCCCGGTGACGCTGGTTCCGCTGGTCTGCTTCAACGCTGCGGCAAGGCACCTGCCCTACGCCACCCTGGGCTTCCTGCAATACCTGGCGCCGACGCTGGTCCTGCTACAGGCGATCCTGCTGTTCGGCGAGCATCTGGACTCCAGCCGCCTGACCGCCTTCGCTTTCATCTGGCTCGCCCTGGCCGTCTACAGCTTCGACGCCTGGCGCAGCCTGCGCCGCCTTCCCCAGCCGGGCTGACGTTATCCCCAGGCTTGCGGAACTCCGCAAGCCTGGCGAAAAAACACGCACTCCTTCCTATCCCCCGCCAATACTGACGCTCAGCGATCCACCCCAGGCTTTTCCACAGGATCATGCACGCACTTTGTGCATAGACCTGCCTTCTCCTCTCCGCAGGCACGTGGATAACTCGTCGGAAGAAGCCCTGCAAAGCGCCTGATCAGTCTTTGAGCACACCGCTGTATGCCAGTATTACCAAGGGTTACACCGATATACACAAGGCTTATCCACAAAGCTGCCCAAGGCTTTTGTGAGCAACTGTGGATGAACCGGAAAAGCCATCGATCAAAAAACGTACGGATTCTTGGACTGCCGATGGATAAAGGCCTGCATGGATTTTTCCCCGGCTTACCCACAGACTGCTCCACGTTATTTGTGCACAGGGGCAATAACAGCGGCGAAGGTTAATCCACAAGCAAAAGCGCAAGAGAGGCTGTTCAGAAAACGATCAAACCCTTGTATCGCCCATGGATAAAGACCTGCAAGGTTATCCACACAGAATACCCACAGGCTGGTCCACCTGGCTTGGGAATAACCGCAACGTAGCTGGTCAAAAAACGCGCTACGACCTCCAAGCCTCGCGGCGCCTGGGTTTCAGGGTTTCACCCAAGGCTTTTCCACAGGCCCGTCCCCGGCTTTCCTGAACAACTTCAGGACGCGTCCAGCACCAACTCCACCATCAGGTCGTCGGCCAGGTCTTCCAGTCGCTCGCGCAGGGTGTCCAGCGACAGGGTCAGCGGCACCGCCAACAGCGCATCGGCATGGAACAGCGGTTCGCTGCTCATCGGCGCCGGGCGCACTTCGGTGGACAGGCTCTCCAGGTTCACCCCGTGCTCGGCCAGCAACCGGGTGATGTCGCGCACGATACCGGGGCGGTCGTTGCCCACCAGGTCGAGGTGGATAGGCTTCCAGTTGCATACCGGCTCGATCCCGCTTTCCGCCAGGAGCACGCGGATACCGTGGCTGGACAGGCCCTGTAGCCCTTCCACCAGTTCGTCGTAGCCTTCCGCCGGCACGGCCACCCGCAGTATCCCGGCGAACTGCCCGGCCATCCGCGACATGCGGCTTTCCAGCCAGTTGCCGCCGTGGGAGGCGATGCATTGGGCGATGCGCTCGACCAGGCCGGGATGGTCGGTGGCGATCACGGTCAGGACCAGGTGATCCATGAGCTTGCCTCCTGCTGGGACGAATGGGAGTTCAGAGCTGCAGCCAGTAAGTGTAGAACTGTTCGTCACGGACATAGCCGAGGCGCTCGTAGAGCGACTGCCCGGCGTGGTTGGTCTTCGCCGTCTCCAGTTGCAGGCCGCAGGCGCCCATGCTTTCGGCGAAACCCCGGGCCTGGTTCATCAGGGCCTCGCCGACACCCCGGCGACGCGCCTCCGGGCGGACGTAGAGATCGCTGAGCAGCCACGAAGGTCGTAGCGCCAGGGAGGCGAACAGCGGATAGAGTTGGACGAAGCCCAGCGCCCGCGCCTCGGCATCCCTGGCCAGGAACAGGGTCGAATCGCCCTGGCGCAGGCGCTCGGCGAGGAATGCGCGGACCTGCTCTTCCGGCGCCGGCACTTCGTAGAAGTCGAGGTAGGCGGAAAACAGCGGAACCAGGTCGGCGAGATCGGCGAGGGATGCGGCATGGACGGGCATGGCGAGGCTCCTGGGGCGATTCCGGGAGTATAGGCAAGGCGCTCGCAGCGCAGTGAAACATCCTGCGACGCCGCGCCGCAGTTGGGCTCGCGATAAATCGTGTACTGTTTTTAGATTTATCTGGAACAAAGTACAGTTTTTTTGCGAACATTGAGCCTGGCCAACGTGACCGTGAAGCGTCATCCAGTCGTAACGCGACGCGTAACCACTGATTTTTCCCGCGGCATCATGTAGTATGCCGCGGCTCGGACTACAAGGCCGTGCGGCCCGGGTCCAGAGCTGGTCTAGAGCAGAGTGAGGCAAACAATGACTGAACGCGTTCAAGTCGGTGGCCTGCAGGTCGCCAAAGTCCTGTTCGACTTCGTGAACAACGAAGCCATCCCCGGAACCGGCGTCTCTGCCGACACGTTCTGGACCGGTGCGGAGGCCGTGATCAACGACCTGGCGCCGAAGAATAAAGCCCTGCTCGCCAAGCGCGACGAACTCCAGGCCAAGATCGACGGCTGGCACCAGGCTCGCGCCGGCCAGGCCCACGACGCAGCTGCCTACAAGGCCTTCCTCGAGGAAATCGGCTACCTGCTGCCCGAGGCGGAAGACTTCCAGGCCGGCACCCAGAACGTCGACGACGAGATCGCCCGCATGGCCGGCCCGCAGCTGGTGGTGCCGGTGATGAATGCGCGCTTCGCCCTCAACGCCTCCAACGCCCGCTGGGGCTCGCTGTACGACGCACTCTACGGCACCGACGTGATCAGCGAAGAAGGCGGCGCCGAGAAAGGCAAGGGCTACAACAAGGTTCGCGGCGCCAAGGTCATCGCCTTCGCTCGCGCCTTCCTCGACGAGGCCGCGCCGCTGGAGTCCGGCTCCCATGTCGACGCCACTTCCTACAGCGTGAAGAACGGCGCGCTGGTCGTCGCGCTGAAGAGCGGCAGCGAAACCGGCCTGAAGAATGCTGGCCAGCTCCTTGCCTTCCAGGGCGACGCCGCCAAGCCGCAAGCGGTACTGCTCAAGCACAACGGCCTGCACTTCGAAATCCAGATCGACCCGAGCAGCCCGGTCGGCCAGACCGATGCCGCAGGTGTGAAGGACGTGCTGATGGAAGCCGCCCTCACCACCATCATGGACTGCGAGGACTCGGTCGCCGCGGTCGACGCCGACGACAAGGTAGTGATCTACCGCAACTGGCTGGGCCTGATGAAAGGCGACCTGGCCGAGGAAGTCAGCAAGGGCGGCAGCACCTTCACCCGCACCATGAACCCGGACCGCGTCTACACCAGGGCCGACGGTTCCGAACTGACCCTGCACGGCCGCTCGCTGCTGTTCGTGCGCAACGTCGGCCACCTGATGACCAACGATGCGATCCTCGACAAGGACGGCAACGAAGTGCCGGAAGGCATCCAGGACGGTCTGTTCACCAGCCTGATCGCCATTCATGACCTGAACGGCAACACCAGCCGCAAGAACAGCCGCACCGGCAGCGTGTATATCGTCAAGCCGAAGATGCACGGTCCGGAAGAAGCCGCCTTCACCAACGAGCTGTTCGGCCGCGTCGAGGACGTCCTCGGCCTGCCGCGCAACACCCTGAAGGTCGGCATCATGGACGAGGAGCGCCGCACCACCGTGAACCTGAAGGCCTGCATCAAGGCGGCCAAGGATCGCGTGGTGTTCATCAACACCGGCTTCCTCGACCGCACCGGCGACGAGATCCACACCTCCATGGAAGCCGGCGCCGTGGTGCGCAAGGGCGCCATGAAGTCGGAGAAGTGGATCGGCGCCTACGAGAACAACAACGTCGACGTCGGCCTGGCCACCGGCCTGCAAGGCAAGGCGCAGATCGGCAAGGGCATGTGGGCCATGCCCGACCTGATGGCCGCCATGCTCGAGCAGAAGATCGGCCATCCGCTGGCCGGCGCCAACACCGCCTGGGTCCCGTCGCCGACCGCCGCGACCCTGCACGCCCTGCATTACCACAAGGTCGACGTGTTCGCCCGCCAGGCCGAGCTGGCCAAGCGCACCCCGGCCTCGGTGGACGACATCCTGACCATTCCGCTGGCGCCGAACACCAACTGGACCGCGGAAGAGATCAAGAACGAGGTGGACAACAACGCCCAGGGCATCCTCGGCTATGTCGTCCGCTGGATCGACCAGGGCGTCGGCTGCTCCAAGGTGCCGGACATCAACGACGTCGGTCTGATGGAAGACCGCGCCACCCTGCGCATCTCCAGCCAACTGCTGGCCAACTGGCTGCGTCACGGCGTGATCAGCCAGGAGCAGGTGGTCGAGAGCCTCAAGCGCATGGCCGTGGTGGTCGACCGGCAGAACGCCAGCGACCCGTCCTACCGGCCGATGGCGCCGAACTTCGACGACAACGTCGCGTTCCAGGCCGCCCTGGAGCTGGTGGTGGAAGGCACCCGGCAGCCGAACGGCTATACCGAGCCGGTCCTGCATCGCCGCCGCCGTGAGTTCAAGGCGAAGAACGGGCTGTAGGCCATTCGCCGCAGCGCAACGAAAAGCCGCCCCGAGGGGCGGCTTTTTCATTTCTTCGGGTAGCCATGCACACGCTCCCAACAGTCGTCGCGCAGCTCCTCGGCGTGGCTACGGATGCTGTCCCAACCGTTCTGCCGCAGCGCCTCCCGGGCCTCTCGACGTACCGCCTGCCATCCGGGGTGGGCATAGATGTCGAAGTCGAAGCAGCCCAGCGCTTCCTCGGGCAGCTCGTTGCACAGCGCCCAGACACGCCTCAAGGCATCGCGAAAACTCCCGGCCTGGTGACCCGGACAGCCTTCGAGCCACTCGTGCAACGGCACGACCTTCTCCGACCAGGTAGAGCAGCCCGGGCAACTGCCGATGGTCTCTCTCTGCATGGCACCGTCAAGGGCCAGGAAATCGAGCGCCAGGAACGCCTCTGCGCTGAGCAGGACCCATCGATGCTCATCCTGCCCGTACCACGTCCAGATGAAACTGCCCGGCTCGTTCATGTCGGCTCCTGCGCCGAGGGAAAAGGCGCGACGATAGCGTAATCAGCCTGCGCCGAGAAAGCTCAGCACCGCGCCTTCGAACGCCTGCGGGAACTCGACGTTCGACAGATGCACCGCCGGCAGCGTAACCAGCCTGGCCCCGGCAATCGACGCGGCGATCAGCTCGCCGTGGCTGGCGGCGGTGACCGTGTCGTACGCCCCTGCGATCACCAGGGTCGGCCGCTCGATCCGCGCCAGTTGCGCGCGCAGGTCGGTATCGCGCACCGCCGCGAAGGAGCCGGCCAGGCCGTGCCGGTTGGTGGCCATGAGCATCGCCCGGAAGCGCTCGACGACGGGCTCGGCGCGCTCCAGCAGCGCCGGCGGAAACCAGTTGCCGAGGAAACCCGCGGCGGTCTCGCTCATGTCCTCGGCCTGCAGCACCGCGGCGATGCGCTCGTCCCACTGCGCCGCCGGGCCGAGCCAGGCCGAGGTGTTGGCCAGCACCAGCCGCTCGATCCGCTGCGGCGCATGCAGCGCCAGCCACTGGCCGACGATCCCGCCCAGGGACAGGCCGAGGAAATGCGCGCGCCGTACCTCCAGCGCGTCGAGCAGCTCCAGTACGTCCTCGCCCAGCCGGGCCAGGGTGTAGGGCCCCGGCGGCACGCTGGAGGCGCCATGGCCGCGGGCGTCGTAGCGCAGGACGCGGAAGTGCCGGGTCAGTGCCGGGAGTTGCGCATCCCACATGTGCAGGGTGGTGCCGATGGAGTTGGAGAGCGCCAGCAGCGGTTTCTCTGCCGCACCATCCAGGCGATAGGCGAGGCTGGCGCCGTCGCTGGTAGCGAGAAAAGACAGGTTGCCCATGGGAGCCTCCGGGGTCAGGGTGATTGCCATGCACGCCAGGCTAGTTGCGACGGTCCCTGGGAAAAACTACAAAGAATGGAACGACTCTGTCAGGGAAGCTGACATGCACGACTTCACCCTCCACGACCTCCAATGCTTCGACGCGGTGGTCGACGCCGGCGGCTTCCAGGCCGCCGCACAGCGCCTGCACCGCTCCCATCCGGCGGTGTTCGCCGCCGTTGCCCGGCTGGAGCGCCAGCTCGGCCTGGTGCTGCTGGAACGGGGCGGCTACCGGGTCGGCCTGACCGCCGCCGGTCGCTCCTTCCACCAGCGTGCCCAGGCCCTGCTCTACGAACTGGAAGGGCTGCGTGACCACGCCGCGCACCTGGCCCAGGGCGAGGAAAGCGAGCTGCGCGTGGTACTGGGCGACCTCTGCCCGCCGCGCCCGGCCCTGGCGCTGCTCGCAGGGTTCTTCGGCAGCCAGCCGCAGACCCGCCTGCAATTGCTGTTCGAAACCGTCAGCGGCCCGCTGGAGCGCCTGCTGGACGGCGAGGCCGACCTGATCCTGCATCGCGTGGACAAGTCCGACCCACGCCTGGAATGGCTCGACCTGTGCAGGGTCGGGCTGGTCCCGGTCATCGCGCCGGGCCTGCTCGGCGATCCTCCGCCGCGACCGGTGCGCCCGGAACAACTGCGCCCCTTCGCCCAGTGTGTGATGCGCGACAGCGCCCGCCATTCTCCGCCGACGGACTATTTCATGCTCGCCGGCGCGCGACAGTGCAGCGTGCCGGACCAGCGAACGAAGAAAGAGGTGATCCTCCAGGGCCTCGGCTGGGGGCACCTGCCGGACTTCCTGGTCGACGAGGAACTGGCCGACGGCCGCCTGCTCGCTCTGGCCGGGCCGCATCTGCCAGGACGCAGCGAAGAGGTGGTGGCGGCGCGCCGGCGCGATCGCGCGCAGGGCCCGGTAGCGGAACGCCTGTGGGCGTTCCTGCGGGACAACGCTACAGCGCTACGGGAGAGCGGCATGGATACCGGTGGCGATGACTCGGCAGGCGCCAGGCGTCCTCGGTGAGAAACTGGCGGATATCGCCAGGCGCTATTCGCCCTACCCCCACACACTCCCCCGGCATCAACGTCGGCTTGCCGCCAGCTACTCCGCCATCTTGCGCAACGCCTCGCCATCCAGGCGATAGCGCACCCACTCGTCCTGCGGCAGCGCGCCGATGGAGCGGTAGAAGTCGATGGCCGGCTGGTTCCAGTCCAGCACGCTCCACTCCAGGCGTCCGCAGTCGTTGGCCACGGCCTCGCGGGCCAACTCGCGGAGCAGCCGGCGACCGGCGCCGACGCCACGGTATTCCGGGGTGACGTAGAGGTCTTCGAGGTAGATGCCGTTGCGCCCCAGCCAGGTCGAGTAGCTGTAGAAATACACCGCATAGCCGATCGGCCGGCCCTCGCTCAGGCACATCAGCGCGCGGGTCGGCGAGCCTTCGGCGAACAGGCTGCGGCGGATGCCTTCGACATCGGTGACCACCTCGTGGCGGGCGCGCTCGTAGTCGGCCAGTTCGATGATGAAGGCAAGGATCTGTTCGGCGTCGGCCGGTACGGCGGGACGGATTTCGAGAGTCATGGGCAACCTTCCGGTGGGGGATCCGGCCATCCTAGTGCGACTGCTAAGATGCATGAAGTGCATTCTTCTCATCGGCAACTGAATAACATGCATCCCCTGCTGCGCCGCCTCGATCTCAACCTCCTGCTTGTCTTCGACGCCCTGTATCGCCACCGCAACGTCGGCACCGCAGCCAGCGAACTGGCGATCAGCGCCTCGGCCTTCAGCCATGCGCTGGGGCGCCTGCGCCAGGGGCTGGACGACGAGCTGTTCCTGCGCCAGGGCAACCGCATGCAGCCGACCCAGCGTGCCGAGCACCTGGCCGCTGCGGTGGCCGCCGCCCTGCGCGCCCTCGGCGAGGGGCTGGAAGAGTGGCGGCCGTTCGTACCGGGACAGAGCCAGCGCACCTTCGTCTTCGCCGCCACCGACTACACCGCTTTCGCCCTGCTTCCGCCGCTGATGAACCGCCTGCAGCACAGCGCGCCCGGAGTGCGCCTGCGCCTGGTCAATGCGGAACGCAAGCTGTCGGTGGAGGCCCTGGCCAGCGGGCGGATCGATTTCGCCCTCGGCTACGACGAGGAACACGAGCGCCTGCCCGAAGGCATCCAGGCCCATGACTGGTTCGCCGACCGCTACGTGGTGGTAGCGCGGCGCGACCACCCGCGCCTCGCCGGGGCGCCGACGCTGGAGGGCTACCTGGCCGAACGGCATGCGGTGGTGACGCCGTGGAACGAGGACAGCGGGGTGATCGACCGGCTGCTGGCCCGCTCCGGCCTGCGTCGCGAAGTGGCGGTGCAACTGCCGACGGTGTTGGCGGCGCTGTTCCTGGCAGGCTCCACCGATTTCCTGCTCACCGCTCCGCGACATGCCGCACGGGCCCTGGCGGACGCCGCCGGCCTCGCCCTGTATCCCGCGCCGTTCGACATTCCACCCTACGTGCTGCGGCTCTACAGCCACGTCCAGCATGTCGGGCGTGACGCCCATGCGTGGATGATCGGGCAGTTGAAGGGCCTGGATATTTCCCGGACGGGCTGAGCCTCGCGCCGCGCACCGTCGACGGGCGCGGCGGTAACACTGGGCACAATTATTGTGCACAATTTTCCCAATGCGACCTCCTGGCGTCCCGCTTTTTTTCCCTCTCCCTCGTCCGTCTGCATAAGCCTATGAATCGGTTCGAAATTCTTACCTGATCGAAGCGACAGCTTTTTCCCAAGCGGTTTCAGGGGCTTGCCGCCGAAAGGCCGGTTTCCGCAGAGCGCGGAAAATTCGGTCGAGGATCGGTTGGCACATAACTGGCTTAAATCTTCGAAATTCTTGTATACAAAAACAACAGACGAACCCGACCTCGCGCCGAGTTCTTCCGACTGCCGGAGGAGACCGCCATGTCCAGCCCCCCGAAGCCGCCCGCCTCGCCCCGCGAGTTTTCTCCCTCGCTGCTCGACCTCGGCACCCTGGAAAGCCTCGACAGCCTGCCGCGCGCCGGTCAGCGGAGCGCCGAGTTCTCCGCCTCGCTGCTCGACCTGGGCACTCCGGCCAGTCTCGACTGCCTGCCACGCGCCGGGCTGCGCGCAGCGGAGTTCTCGGCGGCACGCCTGGACCTGGGCACTCCCGCCAGTCTCGATTGCCTGCCCCGCGCCAGCCATCACGCCGGCCCCGAACTGCCGCCGCTGAGCCCGCGCCTGTACAGCGCCGATCTCGCCCCGACCAAGGCCGAAGGGCGCCGCTGGGGACGCTACAGCCTGTTCGCGCTGTGGACCAACGACGTGCACAACATCGCCAACTACTCCTTCGCCATCGGCCTCTTCGCCCTCGGCATGAGCGGCGCGCAGATCCTCGCCGCGCTGGCCCTGGGCGCGCTGATGGTCTACGGGCTGATGAACCTGTCCGGCTACATGGGCCAGAAGACCGGGCTGCCCTACCCGGTGATGTGCCGCATCGCCTTCGGCATCCACGGCGCGCAACTCCCCGCGCTGATCCGCGCGGTGATCGCCATCGCCTGGTTCGGCATCCAGACCTATCTCGCCTCCATCGTCCTGCGCGTGCTGCTGACGGCGATCTGGCCGGGGCTCGCAGCCTACGACCAGGACGCCATCCTCGGCCTGTCGAGCCTGGGCTGGGCGACCTTCGTCGCCATCTGGTGCGTGCAACTGCTGATCTTCGCGTACGGCATGGAGATGGTGCGTCGCTACGAATCCTTCGCCGGACCGGTGATCCTGCTCACCGTCGCCGCCCTCGCCGCCTGGATGTACCTGCGCGCCGGCGCCTCCATCGCCTGGTCCAGCGGCGAACCCATGAGCGGTTCGCAGATGTGGTTGAAGATCTTCGGCGGCGCGGCGTTCTGGGTGACCCTGTACGGCACCATGATCCTGAACTTCTGCGACTTCGCCCGCGGCTGCCCGGACCGCCGCACCATCAGCGTCGGCAACTTCTGGGGGCTGCCGGTGAACATCCTGCTGTTCGGCCTATTCGCGGTGGTCCTCGCCGGCGCCCAGTTCAGGATCGACGGCCAGCTCATCCAGAGCCCCACCGACATCGTCGCCGCGATCCCCGACACCCTCTTCCTGGTGCTGGCCAGCCTGGCGCTGCTGATCGTCACCGTGGCGGTGAACATCATGGCCAACTTCGTCGCCCCGGCCTACGTACTCACCAACCTGGCGCCGAACCTGCTGAACTTCCGCCGCGCCGGGCTGATCAGCGCGACCATCGCAGTGCTGATCCTGCCCTGGCACCTGTACAACAGCCCCGGGGTGATCCTCTACTTCCTCGGCGGCCTCGGCGCGCTGCTCGGCCCGCTGTACGGGATCATCATGGTCGACTACTACCTGGTGCGGAAAGGCCGGGTGAACCTGCCGGAGCTGTACACCGAAAGCCGCGCCGGCGCCTATCACTACGCGGGAGGGGTGAACCCGCGGGCCATCGCCGCGTTCGTCCCGGCGGCGATCATCTCCACCCTGCTGGCATTGTTGCCGGCATTCGCCGAGCTATCGCCGTTCTCCTGGTTCTTCGGCGCCGGCCTGGCCGGCCTGATCCACTACGCCCTGGCCAAGCGCCGCACGGCCTACCACGAAGTTTCCGGCGAAGCGATCGCGGTGGACAGCGTGCAGCACTGACGGATACCTGGCCGGCCTGGGCGCGACACCCGCCTAGGCCGGCAGTAGCGCCTGCAATTCTTCCTCGATCGCATCCAGCGCCTGGAACGACCGCTCGACGCGGGCCACCGCGACCGCCCCCTCCAGCGCCGCGAGGATCAGCCAGGCACGCGAGGCGGCGAGCTTTTCCGCCAGTCCGTCGGCGCGCAACGCACGCTCGATGCTGGCGTGCCAGGCGCGGAGCGCCCGGCGGCATTCAGCGTGCACCGGGGCCAGCTCGGCGTCGATGCTCAGGCTGGTGGAAAGCACCGGGCAGGCCTCTTCGAAACGCGAATGCTCCAGCCAGCCACGCAGGGTCGCGGTGAACTGGCGGAGGACGTTGCGCGCATGGGGGGCCTGGGTCCCGGCGCGGTCGAGGAAGGACGCCACCTCGTCGGCGACGAAGCCGATCGCGGCGCTGGCGATCTGCGGCTTGCCCTCGGGGAAATAGTGATAGAGCGAGCCTTTCGGCGCCTCGGCGCGAGCGATGATGTCGCTCAGCCCGGTGCCGAAATACCCGCGGCTGGCCAGCAGCGAGGCGGTGGCATGGACGATCCGTTCGGCGGCATTGGACTTCTTCGGCAAACCTGACTCCCCAACTCACGGCAGACGACCGGGCAAGCATGCCCGAGCCTCAGGGCAGATGAAACACGCCGCTGGCGCTGGCCACCAGGCGCTCGCCGCTGTGCAGCCGGGCCGAGGCGAAGGCCATGCGCTGGCCGAGCTTGTCGACCCGGGTATGCACCTCCAGCCAGTCGCCGACCCGCGCGACCCCGCAGAAGTCCAGACGCAGGCCGACGGTGACCATCGGCTGCGGCGGTTCGCGGGAGAACGCCATGGCGTAGCCGAGGCCAACGTCGGCCAGGGTCGAGAGCAGGCCGCCGTGGGCGGTGCCACCGTGGTTGCAGTGCTTTTCGTCGATGCGCAGCGCCACCACCAACTGGCGCTGGGCGTCCTGCCGGCAGAAGAAAGGACCGAGCAGGTCGAGCAACGGACTGCTGCGGAACAGCGGCTGGAACCCTTCGGGGACGTTCATCACGGTGCGGCCTCCGTTTTATATAGACTGGTCTATATAAAATATGCCCGGACGCTGGATCCACCAGCGCCGCGAAGGTCTTATCGAGGCGCTGAATGGCGCTTCATCAGGACGGCGCCCTGGGCGCCGCCCGCACTCCCTCTCAGCGGCTCATCGGACCGCGCACCGGCCGCTCGCGGGCGTGGCTGGTCGCGCTGAGCGGCGCGCCGGCCTCGCGCAGCGCCTGGCGCTGTTCGGCGACCGGGGTCTGCGCGGTGGCCTTCTCGAAACGCGCCAGATGCTGGAAGGCCGGCAGGGCGAAAGCGTCAGCCAACAGGCGCGCCAGGCGCGGCCAGCGCTCGCCGTCGACCTGGTAGCGCGCCAACTGGGCATTGCGGAACAGGCAGGCGACGGCGACATCGGCGATGGACAGCTCGCCGCACAGCCAGCCGCTCGGCGGGACCCGCCCTTCCAGGTAGTTGCAGATCGATGGCAGGTCTTCGTCGTAGGTGCGTTGCAGGATCGCCTGGTCGGGTTCGCGCTGCCAGATGCCACGGTTGATCACCAACTGGTGGAACAACTGCCAGATGATCACCTGGCCCAGCCGCGAATCGGCGTACTCCTCCAGCCAGCGGGCCTGGGCGCGCTGGCCGATGTCGACGGGATACAGGCTCGGCTGCGGGTAGCGCTCCTCCAGGTACTGGCAGATCACGCTGGAATCGTTGAGGACGAAGTCACCGTCCACCAGCACCGGAATCTGGCGCAACGGACTGAGGCGCTCGAAGGCCTCGTCGCCGAAGAACGGCACGATGGGGTCGATGCGGTAGGCGATGCCTTTCAGTTCCAGCAGCACCAGCACCTTGCGCACATAGGGGGACAGATAGGAACCGATGATCAGCAAAGGTTCGGCCACGGCGAGACTCCTGTTCTTGTTATGGGAACACCGATCCTCCGGCAAACCAGCGGGACGACTCAAGTGGCTTCCCGACGGACGCCAATTGCAGGGATAGTCGCACTTTGCGATCATTTGCGAATAATTCTCGTTTTTCCATTCAATCCCGTTTCGGGATGGGGAGCGGTCGTGTCGGCGGGTGACGTCAGCAACAGCGAATTCGTGGGTAGCCTGTACCGGGACCACCGCGGCTGGCTGCTTGCCTGGCTGAACCGCAACCTCGGCTGCCGCCAGCGCGCCGAAGACCTCAGCCAGGACACCTTCGTTCGCCTCCTCGGCCGCCCGGAGCTGCCCGGCCTGCGCGAACCGCGCGCGTTCCTGGCGAAGGTGGCGCGCGGTCTGATGATCGACCACTTCCGCCGCGCCGCCCTTGAACAGGCCTATCTCGCCGAACTGGCGCTGGTTCCGGAAGCGGAGCAGCCTTCGGCCGAAGAGCAGTACCTGATTCTCGAGGACCTCCGCGAGATCGATCGCCTGCTTGGCACGCTGTCGCTGAAGGCGCGTAGCGCGTTTCTCTATAGCCGCCTGGACGGCATGCCCCACGCGGAGATCGCCGAGCGTCTCGGAGTCTCGGTGCCACGCGTGCGCCAATACCTGGCCCAGGGTCTGCGCCAGTGCTACATCGCCCTCTACGGAGAGCCCCGGTGAGCGCCGACGATCGTCATTCGCCGGTACGCGCGCGGGTGCTCGACGAAGCCATCGCCTGGCAATTGCTGCTCGACTCCGGCGAAGCCCATCCCGACGATCACCGCGCCTTCCACCGCTGGTACGCGGCGCATCCCGAACACGAACGCGCCTGGGAACAGCTCGGCGGCCTCGACCGGCACCTGGCGAGAGCCGCCAACGGGCCGGCGCGCAACGCCCTGCTGTCCGGCAACGCACGCTTCAAGCGCCGCCTGCGCCGGCTCGGCGGCAGCGCCCTGGGGCTAGTGCTGGCGCTAGGCGTCGGGCTCGGCGTGGCCAACCGCTACGTCCCGGTCCGCTACCTGCTGGCCGATGCCTACAGCGCCACCGGCGAGCAGCGCGAGCTGACCCTCCCGGATGCCACTCATGTGCGCCTGAACAGCCGCAGCGCCATCGACGTCCGCTTCGACGGCGAACGCCGCCAGGTCGTGCTACTGGCCGGCGAGATCCTGGTGGAAACCGCCCATGGCGACCCGCGCCCCTTCGTGGTCAGCAGCGCCGATGGCGACATGCGCGCCCTCGGCACGCGCTTCCTGGTGCGCCGCGAGGAACCCGGCACGCGCCTCACCGTGTTGCAGTCGGCGGTGGCCGCGCGCGCGGAAACGCTCAGCGAAGAGCGTGTGATCAAGGAAGGCCAGCAGGTGCTGATCCTGCCGCAAGGCCTGCAGGCCAGCGAAGCGGCCCCGGCTCTGGCCGGCGCCTGGGCACAAGGCATGCTGGTGGTGGAGAACGCCCGGCTGGCCGACCTGGTGGCGGAACTGGGGCGCTATTCGCCGGCGCTGCTGCAGGTCGACCCGAGCATCGCCGACCTGCGCGTCACCGGCAGTTTCCCGCTGAAGGACACCCGCCTCGCCCTTCAGGCTTTGGAGCCGAGCCTGCCGGTGCGCAGCGTGAGGCACAACGCCTGGTGGTTCGAAGTGGTGCCACGCTGAACCGAACGGGCCGGCGAAAAATTTTTCCCGCCGGCCCTATCACTTTTTCCGACTCGTCCGGCAAGGAGGCATTGAGACTCGTTTCCATCCAGGAGCCCCGCACATGCCCCGCCCGACGTTCCGTCCCGGCCTGCTCGCCCTAGCCATCGCCCTCGCCGTTCCCGCACCGTTCCTCCACGCCGCCCCGGCCGAACAGGCCAGCGTGCGCGACTACCGCATCGCCGCCGGGCCGCTGGCAGGCACCCTGAACCGCATCGCGGCCCAGGCCGGCCTGGTCCTCACCCTGGATCCGGCGCTCGCCGAAGGACGCAGCGCCCACGCCGTGCAAGGTCGCTTCGACGCGCCCGGCGCATTGCGCGAAGCGCTCAAGGGCAGCGGCCTGGAACTGGTGGAAAATGCCGGCGGCACCTACAGCCTGCGCAAGGTGCCGGAAGACACCCTGTCGCTGCAGGCGATGACGGTCAGCGGCGCCGAGGAAGACCCACTGGGGCCGACCAGCGGCTACGTGGCCAAGCGCAGCATGACCGGCACCAAGACCGATACGCCGATCCTCGAGACCCCGCGCTCGATCTCGGTGGCGACCCGCCAGCAGATGACCGACCGCGCCGTGCACAGCCTCGACGACGCGGTGCGCTACATGCCCGGCGTCGTCGCCAGCAGCTTCGGCAGCGACACCCGCTCCGACTGGTTGAAGGTGCGCGGCTTCAAGCCGACCCAGTTCCTCGACGGCCTGCCGATGGCGGTCGGCGTCTACAACAACCCGAAACTGGAAACCTGGAACCTGGAGCGTGTCGCCCTGTTGCGCGGCCCGGCCTCCTCGGTCTACGGCCAGACCCCGCCGGGCGGCATGCTCGACATGGTCAGCCTGCGTCCGCAGAACGTCGCCAGTCACGAGGTGAAGGCCGAGGTCGGCAACTACAACCACAAGCAGGTCAGCTTCGACAGCACCGGCCCGCTCGACGACGAGGGACGCTTTCTCTATCGCGTCTCCGGCGTGGTGCGCGACAGCAACACCCAGGTCGACCATATCGACGACAAGCGCTACAACATCGCCCCGAGCCTGACCTGGAACATCGACGACGACACCAGGCTGACCTTCCTCGGCCAGTTCAACCGCGACGATACCGGCATCACCAGCCAGTTCCTGCCGCTACGCGGAACCAAGTACGACGCGCCGTTCGGCAAGGTTTCCCATCACAAGAACCTCGGCGATCCGGACTGGGAATACTACGACCGCACCTACTACTGGCTGGGCTACGCCTTCGAGCGGCGGATCAACGATGTCTGGCAGTTCCGCCAGAACCTGCGCTACCTGCGCAACGACCTGTCGTTCCAGGCGCTGACCCCAGCCAGCTATTACGCTGCCGCCAGCGACGACGGTACCCTGCAGCGCACCAGCACATCAGTGGACGAAGACGTCAGCCAGTTCGTGGTGGACAACAACTTCCAGGCCGACTTCGACACCGGCGCGCTGCGCCACACCCTGCTGCTGGGCCTGGACCACAACCGGACCACCAACGAATACACCTCGATCTTCGGCTTCAATGTACCGCCGACCAACATCAACAACCCGATCTACGGCCAGCCGATTCCCAAGCCGCCGCGTTCCGACGCGTACTACGACTACAAGCAGAAGACCTACCAGACCGGCCTCTACGTCCAGGACCAGATCGCCCTCGACAACTGGCGCCTGACCCTCGGCGGTCGCGAGGATTGGGTGCACACCGGGGCCACCTTCTACAACAAGGGCGACGCCACCAATACCAGCCGCGACAAGAAGTTCAGCGGCAACGCGGCGCTCAGCTACATCTTCGACAATGGCGTGGCGCCCTACATCTCCTATGCGGAGTCGTTCCAGCCCACCACTGGCGCCGATATGAACAGCACCAGTTCGCTGAAGCCGACCGAAGGCAAGCAATGGGAAATCGGTGTGAAGTACCAGCCGGTGGGCTCCGACTCGCTGTTCACCGCCGCGGTCTATGACCTGCGCCAGGAGAACGTCAGCGTGTCGCAGAACATAGGCGGCACGCCGGTCACTTCGCAGACGGGCGAAGTGAAGGTCTCCGGGATAGAGCTGGAAGCCACCAGCAACGTCACCGACAACCTGAAGATGATCGGCGCCTATAGCTACACCGACACCGAAGTGAAAAAAGGCCAGTACGCAGGCAACCGCCTGCAACAGGCGCCGCGCAACCAGGCCTCGCTATGGGCCGACTACACCTGGCACGAGGGTACGCTGAACGGTTTCAGCGTGGGTGCCGGCGCCCGCTACGTAGGCTCGACCTACGGCGACCAGGCCAACACCTACGACGGCTACGCCGGCTCGTACACCCTGTACGACGCCGCCGTGCGCTACGACCTGGGCCAATTGAACGGCAGCCTGAAAGGCGTCAGCGTGGCGGTCAATGCCAACAATCTGTTCAACAAGGACTACCTGGCGTCCTGCGACGGCTACTACTGCTACTACGGCGACCAGCGCAGCGTGGTGGGCAGCGTCAGCTACAAGTGGTGAGCGACGCGTCACAGGTGCGCAACGGCGGATAACCGCTTCGCGGTTATCCGCCCTACCGCAGAACGTACCTTCCGGGCACCGGATGCCCTCCTCCCGCCTGTGGGAGAGGGCCGGGATATCGGTAGCCGGCGCATCGGGGAGGACCTGCATTCCGGGCGCCGGAGATCGTCGTTCACCCCGCGATCCGACCCCACAGCGCGCTGGCGTCGTCGTGGATCTTGAAACGCGGGAAAGCCAGGGCCTGGTCGTCGCCCTGTTCGATCTCGCGCAACTCGTCGAGCATGGCGCTCACTCCGACGTCCTCGAGGCGCCGCAGCAACTGTTCGTCGGTATAGCGGCGGAAAGGCTCGACCAGCCGGTCGAAGCCGTCGGTCATCAGCACGAAGGAACGCAACGCGGCGAGCGGCAAGGTCTCGCGCTGCACCTGGCCGAGCCAGCGGTCGCTGATGTCCAGCGCCCAGTAGCCCTCGGGCTTGTTCATCAGCAGGCGGTTCTGCCGCACGCGCGGGCGGCTGGCCTTGAACAGTTCGGCGTGATCCCACTGCGGATGTTCCTCGCGCATCCGGCAGAAATGCGCCAGGGATTGCCGATCCAGTTCGTACAGGGCCGAATCGCCGAAGCTGCGTACCTGGCCGTCGGCGCCTTCGACGAGAATCCGGCTGTCGCCGATGTTGAGCAGTTCGATTTCTCCGCCGCGAATCCGCAGCAGGCTCAGGCAGGCCGCCGGCATGTCTTCGAGGTCGTGCCAGTCGCGGCCGCTCTGGGCGCGGAAGTCGCCCTGGATATCGTTGAGCAGGCGCCGCAGCAGGGTCTCGCTGGATTGCTCGGGCTCGACTTCCAGCAGCAACCGCAGGTGCCGGTCCACCGCCTGGGCCAGCCAGCGCGCGTCGCTTTCCACGCCCAGCACGCTGCGACCGATGCTGGTGGCACCGTCGATCACCCAGGCGGCCTGCGCCGTGCAGCCCAGCGCATCGTCGTTCACCGCGCCCCCCGCGCGGCATTCCGCCCCGAGTATTTCCACTGTGGCCATTCGCAGTTCCTCCTATGCTCAATGCGCTGCCAGAATAGCAAGACAGAGCCTTTCCACGTTCCGCTCGTCGTTCCGGGAGAACCGTATGCGTCACCTGCCCTACCCGCTGCTGGGCCTGCTCCTGGCCCTGTCGTCGACCGGCGCCGCCCTGGCCGGCGAACAGTACTACCCGCTGGACAAGGGCTCCGCGCCCTACGCGGTCGCGCCCAGTGCACAGGGTGCGGTCTGGTACGGCGCGGACGGCGGGCATTCGCTGGGGCGCCTCGACCCGACCAGTGGCGAGAGCGTGCAGGTGCCGCTCGGCGAAGGCGCGCGGCCACGAGCCATCGTCAGCGACGAGAGCGGCAACGCCTGGGTGCTCGACAGCGGCCTCAACGCCATCCTTCGCATCGGCGGCGAGCGCCTGGGCAGCGAACGTTTCCCGCTACCGGCCAAGGCCGCGCCGGCCGGGCTCGACTCCGCGGTATTCGACGACGACGGGCGCCTCTGGTTCACCGGCAGCCGCGGCTTCCACGGTCGCCTCGACCCAGCCAGGCGCCTGGTGGAGGTCTGGCCCTCGCCCCAGGGCAAGGCGGCGAACGGCATCTGCGTCACCCCGGACGGCGAGGTCTGGTACGCGCAGGACGACGCGCTGGTGCATGTCGATCCGCTCGACGGCAGCACCGAGCGGTTGCCCGCGCCTGAAGGCACGAAGGCCTTGCGCGGGATCGGCGCCGACTCCATCGGCAGGCTCTGGGCCAGCGACAGCGGTGGCGCCCGGCTGTACCGCTACGATCCCAGCGATGCCTCGTGGCAGAGCTGGCCGCTGCCGGACAGCCAGGCCCGCCCGGACAGCCTGCGGGTCGACGCCATGGACCGTGTCTGGCTGCACGACGCCGCCAGCGGGGCGCTCTTGCGTTTCGACAGTGAGCAGGCGACATTCCGCGTCCTGCCCAGCGACCGGCCGGCGCCCGGCAACGCCCTGCTCGGCGGTCGCCCCGGAGAAACCTGGAGCGCCGAGCCTGCCGCCGATCGTCTGCGCGTCGTCCGCGACTGATCCTTCCAAGGAGCCCGCATGAGCGCTACCCATACGCTGTTCTACGCCGCCGCCTCGCCCTTCGTGCGCAAGGTCCTGGTCCTGCTCCACGAAACCGGCCAACGCGAGCGCGTGGCGCTCGAGGAAGTCACGCCGACGCCGGTCGCGCCCATCCGGCAGCTCAACGCCAGCAACCCGGCCGGCAAGATTCCCGCCCTGCGCCTGCCGGACGGCCAGGTGCTGCACGACAGCCGGGTGATCTGCGACTACTTCGACCAGCAGCACGTCGGCGAACCGCTGATCCCCCGCGAAGGCAGCGCCCGCTGGCGACGCCTGACCATCGCCTCGCTGGCGGACGCCGTCCTCGACGCCGCGGTGCTGACCCGCTACGAGACCTTCGTCCGCCCCGAGGAGAAGCGCTGGGACGCCTGGCTCGAGGCACAGCGGGAAAAGATCGCGCGGTCCCTGGCATGGCTGGAGAGCGACTGCATCGCCGAACTGCAGGCGCGCTTCGACATCGCCGCCATCGGCGTCGCCTGCGCCCTGGGCTATCTCGACCTGCGCCAGCCGGAGTGGGACTGGCGCGGCCGCTACCCGCGACTCGCCGCCTGGTTCGCCGAAGTCAGCCAGCGCCCGTCGATGCAGGCCACCCGCGCCTGACCCCGAGGCCCGCCGACGCCTGCTGCCGCCGCAGACGTTCGGCGCGTTGCAGCCAGGCCGCCGAGGGGCCGGGGAACAGCAGGCCGATCCGCGCCGCCAGGCGCTCACCGTCGCGACGGTCGTCGCGCAGGCCGACATAGCCGTTCATTTCCAGCACACCAGGCGGAACAGCAGCAGGCCCAGCAACAGCGCGCTCTGTCCGAGCCCCATGCAAAGCTCCAGGAAGGAGCGCACGTGCGGATTGCCGGCGGCGCCCTCGATGCCGCTGAGGCCTTCCCAGAATCCGTCCGGCATCAGCACCAGCATGGCGTGGGCCAGGGGCTTGCCGCTGGCGATCCAGTACTCGATCAGGCCGAACTTGCCGAAGAACAGCAGGAAGATCAGGATCACGCCGCTGACCAGCAGGCCGAGGGCGGCACAGAGGGTGAACTCGAAGAACAGGCGCATGCTTTTCCTCCTTGGAAATCGGCGGCGGCCGGCGCCGCCGCCCTCGTCGTCAGGCCTTGGCGGGTACGGCCGGGAGGTCCTTGCGGCCGACCCCGTACCAGTCCAGGCGGCGGGTCAGCACCATCACCGCGGCAAGCACCGCGAACAGCAGCAGCGAGCCCATCAGCAAGGCGTAGTCCTCCGCGCTCAGCAAGCCGTAGAGCAGGCCGTACAGCCCTGCCAGGCCGGCGCTGAAGCCCAGTCCTCGGGCCACGCTGCGCAGGACGAAGCACAGGTAGAAGCCGATCAGGCCGACGCAGGCTCCGGCGGAGACCAGGTAGGCCAGCTCGAAGCCGACGTGCTCGGCCAGCGACAGCAGCAGCAGGTAGAAGAACGCCAGCGCCAGGCCGACCAGCGCGTACTGGATCGGGTGTACCGCCAGGCGCTTGAGCACCTCGAAGAGGAAGAAGCCGGCGAAGGTCAGGGTGATGAACAGCAGCGCGTACTTGATCGCGCGGTCGGCCTTCAGGTACTGGTCCACCGGATCGACCAGGCCGACGCCGAAGGCGCGCGCCTGGAAACCGTCGCAGCGCTGCTCCTCCACGCAACTGCGCAGCGCCTCTTCCATGTTGGTGGCGAAGAAGCTGGTCTGCCAGCGCGCGGTGAAGCCCTGGGCGGTGATCTCCCGCTCGCTGGGCAGGAACTCGCCGCCGAAGCTCGGGTGCGGCCAGTCGGCCTTCAGGATGACCTGGCTGTCGCGGCCCACCGGCACGATGTCCAGCCGCTCGCTGCCGAGCAACGACAGGTCGAAGGCGTACTCCAGGCGCTGCGCCTGGCGCCCGTCGACGCCTTGCAGCGGTGCGTGCACACCGCTGCCGAGCAGGCCGACCCGGCTACCCGGCTCGAAGTCGACGCTGGCACCGTCGAGGGACAGGCGTAGGGCATTCTCGATGCCGCGGATGTCGCTGATACCCATCGCCAGGAACGGCGTTTCGAACTGGTAGTCCTCCAGGTCTTCTTCGATGCCATAGTGCGCAGGCACCTGGAAGTAGCCGGCGACCTTGTTGTCGACGTGGTACAGGCGCGCCTGGTAGATGCCGCGGTAGCGCAGCTCGGTGCGCATCTGCCCGTCGAGGGCGAAGCGGTCGGGCAGGAAGTACAGCTCGCCGCGCTGCTCGCGCTCCTGCAACACGCGCTTCTCGGTCTTCTCCTCGGTGACCCACTCGCGCACCGTCCTGCGGTACGGCACCACCAGCAGCGGGCCGGTGAGGCGCTGGCTGTAGCTGGAGCTGCGGGCGATATCCTGCAGCACGCCGTCACGAACCTCCTGGCGATCGCGGATCAGGCCGTCGATCATCAACAGGGGAATCAGCAATAGCAGGATGAGTAGGGCGATGGCGCCGAGCTTGTAGGCCAGCGTGCGGTTCATGGGGGACTCTCCGTCGGGGTGATGGCGGAAAGTCTGCGGCGCCGCGATGGCGGGCTTCGGGTCGCCGTGTGGAGAGTCGATGGAGTTTCCGTGGAGGCGCCTCAGCCGCGCGGCAGCCAGAGCAGCGCCTCGACGCCGTCGTCGCGGTTGCCGACCTGCAACCGGCCGCCATGCAGTTGCGCCACCTCGGCGACGAAGTTCAGTCCCAGCCCGGTGCTCTTGCGCCCGCTGGCCGGGCGCGGCAGCGAGTAGAAGCGTTCGGTGAGGCGCGCCAGGGCGTAGTCGGGGATCGCCGGCCCCTGGTTGAACAGGCGCAGGGCGATACCCTCGCCGTCGGCCTCGGCGAGCAGGCGAAGGATGCCGCCGGGCGGGGTGAAGTCGAGGGCGTTGTCGAGCAGGTTGGCCAGCGCCTGGCGCAGCAGGAACTGCTCGCCGCGAACCTCGCAGGGACCTTCCAGGCGGTTCTCCACCCGCAATCGCTGGCGCTGGATACGCGCCGCCTGGCCTTCCAGCAGGGACGCGGCGACCTCCCGCAGGTCGACCTTGCCGACCTCCTCCAGGCCTTGCCGCTGCTCCACCTGGGCCAGGCTCAGCAGGCGCTCGATCAGTTGTTGCAGGCGCTCGCTCTCGCCGGCGATGTTGCCGACGAAGCGCGCCCGCTGCTCGGCCGGCATCTCGCCGTCGAGCAACTCGGCGGCGCCACGGATCGCCGCCAATGGGCTCTTCAGTTCGTGGGTCAGGGTATGCACGTAGCGCTCGACGTAGTCCTTGCCTTCCAGTTGCGTGCGCATGCGTTCCACCGCGTCGGCCAGTTGCGCCATCTCGCCGCCGCGATAGCGCGGCAGCTCGGCGCGGCGCCCCTCGCTGACCGCCTGGGCGTACTGGGTGAGGCGCCGCAGCGCGCCGCTGAGCCACCAGGAGAGCAGGCCGCCGACCAGCAGCCCGAGGGCGATCAGCCCGGCACCGAGCCAGGCCAGGCGCCGCTGCGAGCGGTCGATGTAGGGTTGCAGGCTGCTGTTCGGCTTGGCCACCGAAACCACCCCGATGATCTTCCCACCATCCTTGATCGGCGCCGCCACGTACATCACCGAGGAATCCGGGTCGTCCGGGTCTTCGCGGCTGGAGCGCGCGCCGTACTGGCCCCGGAGAGTCAGGTAGACGTCGTTCCAGCGCGAATAGTCCTGGCCGACAGCCACCCCGGCGGAGTCCAGCAGCACCTTGCCGCTGGCGTCGGTGACGTAGATGCGGTGGTTCACCGCCTCCTTGCGCAAGCCCCAGATATCCGCCTGCGGCACGCGCTTGCCGTAGTCCTCGAGCATCTCCGGCAGGTCGCTCTGTGCCAGGGTGCCGTTCTTCACGTCCTGGCGGAGGATCTCGGCGAGCAGGTTGGCGGTGTCCACCAGGGTTTCCTCGGTGGACTGGCGCACGCCGGGGCGCACTTCGTCCATCACCGTGCTCAGCACGAAGTAGCCGGTGAGACCGACGAACAGGAAGTAGACCAGGAAGATCCGAACGCCGAGCGGCATCAGGCGTGGTCCGGGCTGTAGCTGTAGCCCAGGCCGCGATGGGTCTGGATCGCTTCGCCGCGTTCGTTCACCTGGCGCAGCTTGGCGCGCAGGCTCTTGATGTGGCTGTCGATGTTGCGCTCGTAGCCGGCCTCGCTGGCGACGCCGAGGGCGTCGAGCAACTGCTCGCGGCTGAATACCCGCTCGGGCTGCCCGAGCAGCGTCTGCAACAGGCGGAACTCGTGGCGGGTGAGGTTGAGCGGGGTGTCGCGGTAGTGGATCCGCACGCGCTCCTCGTCGACCTGGAACGGCCCGCTCGGCGCGGCCCCTTCCAGCGCCGCCGGGCGCGGCGCCATGCGCTTGAGGATGGCCTTGACCCGAGCCGCCACCTCGCGCGGGCTGAACGGCTTGACCACGTAGTCGTCGGCGCCGATCTCCAGGCCGACCACGCGGTCGATCTCGGCATCGCGCGCGGTGAGGAAGATCACCGGCACCTCGGAGAACCGCCGCAGGCGCTTGCAGGCCTCGAAACCGCTGATGTCCGGCAGACCGACGTCGAGGATCAGCAGATCCGCCGGCTGGCGCTCCTGCAACGCCAGCGCCTCGCCGGCGAGGGTCACCCAGGTGGTGGCGAAGCCTTCGGCCTGCAGGGCGTAGAGCAGGGTGTCGGCAATCGCGGCTTCATCTTCGACGATCAGGATATGCGGCATGGCGTGACGGCGGCTGACGGGAATGCCGGAACGGTGCCGCAAGCCGGCGCGCGCGTCAATCGCGCCGCCGGTGGCGTAGGACGCTTACTTGCAGGTGGGCTTGTCGGCGACGAAGCGCTCGGAGGGATCGACCGCGACGTGGAATTTGCGCAAGCCCTTGGTGCCCATCAGGAACGGATAGTTGAAGGCGCTGCGGTCGGTGAGGTTGACCTCGATGGTCTTCATCGCTCCGCCCAGGCAGACCTGCAGGTCGATCACCGGGCGTTCGCTCAGGCGGTCCTCATCCTCGTCCTCGCCGTTGCGGTTGTCGGCGCGGTTCTTGATCTTGCCGATGCGCGCCAGCTTGTGCTCGAACACCGAGCCGTCGGCCTCCTTGGTGGCCAGGCGGAAGCGCACCCACTCCTCGCCGTCGCGCTGGAACAACTCGATGTCCTTGGCCGACAGCGAGGAGGTGTAAGCGCCGGTGTCCATCTTCGCCTGCAGGGTGCGGTCCAGCTCCGGCAGGGAGACCCATTCGTAGCGGCCGTAGAGGTTGGGTTCGGCGGCGAGGACCGGCAGGGCGAACAGCGAGAGCAAGGCAAGGGCACGCTTCACGCGGGCATCTCCTGAAGTGATACGAGGTCCACATAGGACTAGCACGGCGCGGTTTCGTTCGCCACGCCGGCGGCTTGGGCGGCGCGGCGCGGATGCGTATGATGGGCCGCGTCGACCCACACCCAGGACAGGGAAACCAACCATGCGGGAACTGTTGACCGGCCTGACCAGCAGCCTTCTGCTGCTTCTCAACACGCTGATCCTGATCGGCCCGATGATGCTGATCGCACTGCTCAAGCTGGTGCTCCCCGGCCAGCGCCTGAAAGACCTCTGCTCCAGGGGCGTGATGTGGATCGCCGAGACCTGGGCGGAGATCGACAAGTGGATCTTCGCCACCTGCACGCCGACGGTCTGGGACGTGCGCGGCGCCGGCGACCTGCGCCAGGACACCTCGTACCTGGTGGTGAGCAACCACCAGTCCTGGGTCGACATCCCCGCGTTGATCCAGGTGTTCAACCGGCGCACCCCGTACTTCAAGTTCTTCCTCAAGAAGGAGCTGATCTGGGTGCCCTTCCTCGGCCTGGCCTGGTGGGCGCTGGAGTATCCGTTCATGAAGCGCTATTCCAAGGCCTTCCTGGAGAAGCACCCGGAACTCAAGGGCAAGGACCTGGAGATCACCAAGGCCGCCTGCGAGAAGTTCAAGCGCATCCCGGTGACCGTGGTGAACTACCTGGAAGGCACGCGTTTCAGCGAGCAGAAGAAGGCCCGGCAACAGTCGCCCTATCGCCACCTGCTCAAGCCCAAGGCCGGCGGGGTGGCCTTCGTCCTCGCCGCGCTGGGCGAGCAACTGGACGCCCTGCTCGACGTCACCGTGGTCTACCCGAGCGACAAGGTGCCGGGATTCTGGGACCTGCTCTGCGGACGGGTGCCGAAGGTGATCGTCGACATCCAGACCCGGCCGATCGATCCCGCCCTGTGGCAGGGCGACTACGAGAACGACCCGGTGTTCCGCCAGTACGTGCAGGAATGGGTCTCGCGCATGTGGGAAGAAAAGGACGAACGCATCGCCCGCTTGCGGCAACTGCGCTGAAGTACCGGCCGAAACACACCCATCTCGTAGGGCGGATAACGCCGGGGGCGTTATTCGCCCTACCGGAGCGGGCAACGAATACCCGGGGGTCGCACCCACCTCGTAGGGCGAATAACCGCAACGCGGTTATCCGCCGTTTCCACGGAGCGGCGGCGGATAACGCCGGGGGCGTTATTCGCCCTACCGGTGCAGGCAACGAATATCCGGGCGCCGCACCCACTTCGTAGGGCGAATAACCGCAACGCGGTTATCCGCCGTTTCCACGGAGCGGCGGCGGATAACGCCGGGGGCGTTATTCGCCCTACCGGTGCGGGCAACGAATATCCGGGCGCCGCACCCACTTCGTAGGGCGAATAACCGCAGCGCGGTTATCCGCCGATCCGCTGGCGGCAGATCAGAGCAGCGACGAGCCGCCCGCCTTGCTCACTCCCCAGAGATTGCTCAGGCTGCCCAGCAGCTCGCTGTTGGCGCCCTGCTTGCCGAAGTAGTCGACCAGCACCTGGGCGAACTTCTCGGTCATCCCGCTATCCATGCCCAGGGTGCCGAAGGCCTTGTTCACGTCGCCCATGCTGTCCGCATTGCCGAGCAGCGAACCGAGGCCCTTGCTGTCGCCGCCGCTCTTGCCGAGCACGTTGCCGAGCCCGCCGAGACCGGCCAGGGCGTTGTTGCCGGCCAGCTTGTCGAGGCCGGGGATGGTCTTAACCAGTTGCGAATAATCGTTGCCGGCCAACTGGTTCTTGGCCAGGCCGAGCAGGGCGCCGGTACCGCCGACCGCCTGCTCCTGGCTGACCCCGAGCTGGCCGGTGAGTGCGCCGAGCAGACCGCTGGTCTGCGGGGTGGTGGCTACCTGGGCGGAGTCGCCCTGGGATGCCCCGGCGACCGCCTTGGCGGCATCCCCGAGATTGAAGGCGAACGCGGAGGCGGCGCTGAGCAGCAGGGCCGCGGCCAGGGTAGCGTGAGTGGTGACGCGCATCGGCAATTCCTCATGAGATATCGAACGCCCCGGCCGCATTCGCAGGCCGGGGTGAGATTTCGACCGGCCGGCCGGTGCCTTGTTCCCCAACCTTGGTCGGGTCACTTGGCCTTCGGCTTGTCGGCCTTGCCCTTGGCGGCGGCGCCTTTCTTCGCCGCCGGCTTCCTCGCCGCCGTCGCGCGGCCCCTGGGCGTCTCGCCGGCACCGGACTTCTTGCGTGCCGCCGGCTTCGGCGCGGCGCCCTTGCGGTAGCCGACGCCGTCCTTGGCGTCGTAGAAGAAGGTGACCGTCTCGCCCTCCTTCACCTCGCCCTTGAGCATCGCCGTGGCCAGGCGCGTCTCCAGTTGCTGGCGGATCTGCCGCTTCAGTTCGCGGGCGCCGAACTCCGGCTGGTAGGCCTCTTCGGCGAGGTGGCCGACCAGGCTGTCGTCGATGTGCAGGTAGATGTCCTGGGCGTGCGCGGCGCGCTTCACCCGCTCCAGTTGCAGGCGCACGATGTCCTCGATCTGCGCCTTGCTCAACGATTCGAAGACGATCACCTCGTCGAGGCGGTTGAGGAATTCCGGGCGGAAATGCCCGCGCAGGGTAGTCATCAGTTCGCGCTTGAGCTGCTCCGGCGGCTGGGCGAACTCGCCGGCCTGGGCGTTCTTCATGATCAGCTCGGAGCCGAGGTTGCTGGTGGCGATGATGATGGTGTTGGTGAAGTCCACCACGCGCCCCTTGCCGTCGGTCAGGCGGCCGTCGTCGAACACCTGCAGGAGGATGTTGTTGACGTCGGCGTGGGCCTTCTCGATCTCGTCGAGCAGGATCACGCTGTACGGCCGCCGGCGCACCCGCTCGGTGAGCTGGCCGCCCTCGTCGTAGCCGACGTAGCCCGGCGGCGCACCGATCAGCCGGGACACCGCGTGGCGCTCCATGTATTCGCTCATGTCGATGCGGATCATCGCGTCTTCGTCGCCGAACACCACCTCGGCCAAGGCCTTGGCCAGCTCGGTCTTGCCCACCCCGGTCGGGCCGAGGAACAGGAAGGTGGCGATCGGCCGGCTGCCCTGGCGCAGCCCGGCGCGGGCCAGGCGCACGGCGTCGCTGACCGCGGTGATCGCTTCCTGCTGGCCGATCACCCGCTGGTGCAGGCGCTCTTCCATCTGCAGGAGCTTCTCGCGCTCCTCGGCGGTCAGTTCGGTGACCGGGATGCCGGTGAGCTTGGAGATGATCTCGGCGATGTCCTCGACCCGCACCTCCTCGGTCTTCGACCCCTGGGTCTGCTGCCAGCGCTCGGTGATCTGCTCGAGGTGTTCCTTGCGTTCCTGGATGCGTTTCTCGAAGACCTTCGCCTCGTCGTACCACTTGCGGCTGGCGGCGTAGTCCTGCTCGCGCTTGAGCTGCGCCAGCTCGGCCTCCAGTTCCTGGATCTCGGCCGGCCGCGAGGTGCTGGCGATGCGCACGCGGGCGGCGGCCTGGTCGATCAGGTCGATGGCCTTGTCCGGCAGGAAGCGGTTGCCGATGTAGCGGTCGGACAGCTCGGCGGCGGCGACGAAGGCCTCGTCGCGGATGGTCACCTTGTGGTGGCCTTCGAGCTTGTCGCGCAGGCCACGGAGGATGGAGATGGTCTGCTCCACCGTCGGCTCGGGGACGAACACCGGCTGGAAGCGCCGCTCCAGCGCGGCGTCCTTCTCGATGTACTTCTGGTACTCGTTGAGGGTGGTGGCGCCGATCAGGTTCATCTCGCCGCGCGCCATCGCCGGCTTCAGCACGTTGGCCACGTCCAGCCCGCCTTCGCCGCCGCCCTGGCCGGCACCGACGATGGTGTGCACCTCGTCGATGAACAGGATGATCTCGCTCTGCGCCGCCTGCAGTTCGTCCATCACCTGCTTGAGGCGTTCCTCGAACTCGCCGCGGTACTTGGCGCCGGCGACCATGGCGTTGATGTTCAGTTCGACCAGGCGCTTGTCGCGCAGCACCTCCGGCACCTCGCCCTGGACCATGCGCTGGGCCAGGCCTTCGACGATGGCGGTCTTGCCGACGCCGGGCTCGCCGATCAGCACCGGGTTGTTCTTCTTGCGCCGGGCGAGAACCTCGATGGTGGTCTCGACTTCCTTCGAGCGGCCGATCACCGGATCGAGCTTGCCTTCGCGGGCCAGCCGGGTCAGGTCGCGGCTGAACTTGTCCAGTTGCGGAGTGTTGCTCGGGCCGTCCACGCGGCCGTCCTCGGCGCCCTTGCCGACCACCTTGACCGCTTTCTGCCGTAGCGCCTGCTCGGTCAGGCCGTACTTCTTCAGGAGCGTCCCGGCGAAGCTGTCCGGCACCGCCGCCAGGCCGAGCAACAGGTGCTCGGGGCCGACATAGCTGTGGCCGAGTTCGCGGGACAGGGCGAAGGCATGCTGCAAGGCGCTCTTCACCCGCGGCGAGATGGTCATGTCCTCGCTCGCCTCGCCCTTGCTGGCGCCGCGCACGGCGTTGGCCTCGATGTACTGCTTGAGGTCGGCCGGCGACAGGCCGAACTGCTTGAGCACCGCCTGCACCACGTCGGCGTCGGCCAGGGCGTAGAGCAGGTGCTCAGTGTCCACTTCGCGCTTGCCGAATTCGGCGGCGACCTGCGCGGCGCGTTGCAGGTACTCGGTGGTCTGCTTGCTGAAGTACTCGGCGATGTCCACCGCCTCCGGCTCGCGGGCGCGCACCGGGGTGACCGGGCTCTGCTCGCCGAAGCCGGAGAAGATCTCGTCGAACGGGCTGCCGCCGCCGAACAGCGACTCCAGCGGCGAGCGCATGCGCTGCTGGCGCATCAACTGGCGGTAATGCAGTTCGCAGAGGGCGAGTTCGCGGCGCTGGCCGTTCTGTACCAGGCTGACGCGGGCGACGGCGGGACGTTCGTGGCAGATAGCGCAAAGTTCCTGGGCCATGGGAGGACTCCTGTTTCCACGGAAGGTGGGCTTCGGCGACGGCAGCGGCGACCGGGGTCGCCGAGCGCTGCGTGGAGAACATCGCGACAAGGCGGTGAAGCACGCGCCGTCGAGCATGCAACGCGGGACATGTCCGTGCGATGACGAAGCGCCGACGTCGCATCCGCAGCCACTGACGGGGTGACTCTTGAGTACTAGCACAGCAGCCGGCGAGCGCCAGCGCTTCGGCTTGACCCAGGACAATGAAAGGCGACCTCTCTGGCCGCGACTTCCGCCGCAATGCCCGCTGTTCGCCCCGATCCGGTCGCCGGCCGTCCCATCGCGGCGAGAACTTCTCTATGCTTGGGCCCTGTCCGCCCGAGGGAGCCCGTCCATGAGCGAGCCGTTCCAGCTCACCCCCCGCATCGCCCGCCAACTGCCCTGGCTGGTTGCCGTCGCCTTCTTCATGCAAGCCCTCGACGGCACCATCCTCAACACCGCGCTGCCGAGCATGGCCAGTTCGCTGAACGAAAACCCGCTGCGCATGCAGGCGGTGGTGATCGCCTACCTGCTCACGGTGGCCCTGCTGATACCGGCCTCGGGGTGGATCGCCGACCGTTTCGGCACGCGCCGGGTGTTCCTCGGCGCGGTACTGCTGTTCAGCCTCGGCTCGTTGCTTTGCGCGCTGTCGCCGAGCCTCGAACTGCTGGTCGGGGCGCGCATCGTACAGGGCGTCGGCGGCGCGCTGATGATGCCGGTGGGACGGCTGGTGATCCTGCGCGTCTACCCGCGCCAGGACCTGGTGCGGGTGCTCAGCTTCGTCACCATTCCCGGCCTGCTCGGCCCGCTGGCGGGACCGACGCTGGGCGGCTGGCTGGTGGAGTACGCCTCCTGGCACTGGATCTTCCTGATCAACCTGCCGGTCGGCCTGCTCGGCTGCCTGGTGGCGATGAAGCTGATGCCGGACCTGCGCAGCCCGGTGCCGAGCCGTTTCGACAGCATCGGCTTCCTGCTCTTCGGCGGCTCCATGGTGCTGATCTCCATCGCCCTGGAAGGACTCGGCGAGCTGCACCTGTCGCACCTGCGCGTGGTCCTGCTGCTGATCGGCGGACTGGTCCTGCTCACCGCCTACTGGCTGCGCGCGCTACGCATCGACAAGCCGCTGTTCCCACCGAGCCTGTTCAAGGCGCGGACCTTCGCCGTCGGCATCCTCGGCAACCTGTTCGCCCGCCTGGGCAGCGGCGCCCTGCCCTTCCTCACCCCGCTGTTGCTGCAGGTGGGACTGGGCTACCCGCCCTCCACCGCGGGCATGACCATGATCCCGCTGGCGCTGTTCGCGATGGTCGCCAAGCCGATGGCCAAGCCACTGCTGGACTTCTTCGGCTATCGCAAGCTGCTGGTCGGCAACACCCTGATCCTCGGCTGCCTGATCGCCGGCTTCGGCCTGGTCGACCAGGACACCCCCTACGTCTGGCTGCTGCTGCACCTGAGCCTGCTCGGCGCGGTGAACTCCCTGCAATTCACGGCGATGAACACCCTCACCCTGATCGACCTGCAGGACAGCAACGCCAGCAGCGGCAACAGCCTGATGTCGGTGGTCGTGCAGTTGTCGATCAGCCTCGGCGTGGCTTGCGCGGCGGCGTTGCTGGGCGGTTTCCAGACCGACCTGGATACGGGGCAGGACACCGTACTCGGCGCCTTCCACGCCACCTATGTCAGCGTCGGCCTGATGTCGATGCTGGCCGCGGCGATCTTCTTCCAGCTCGGCAGCGAGGACGGTCGCACCAGCCCGCGCCGGGTCGATCCGGAAAAGGACCCGGACCTCTAGCCGGGCTCGCGAGGACGAGGCGCGCCCGCGCAACCTGTGGATGACGGCGCTGATCGTGCTGCCCCGGCTGGCGCTGGCCGCCGGACTGCCGCGCGGGTTCTTCTACTGAGCGGCAAGCGCGCCGCAGGTGGGTTTGCGGGTGAAGGTTCGGGACACGTCGACCGCGCCGAGGTGTTCGAGCGTGCGGCGGCCGAGCAGCACCGGATAGTTCATGTTGCCGCGGTCGCGCAGGGAGAACTGCTCGCGCAGCAGCTTGGCGCCCAGGCAGATGTCCATCGCCACCACCGGACGGCTGTCGCTGCCACCGGCGCCGCGCACCTTGATCAGCCGCAGCACCTTGCGCTCGAAGGTCACGCTGACCGGCGCCTTGCTGTCGGCGGTGGGCAGCACGACATCGAAGCGCACCCAGCGCTCGCCGTCCTTCTTGTAGCGATGGATATTCCTCGCGTCCAGCGACGAGGTCAGCGCGCCGGTATCCAGCTTGGCCTTGGCCTGCATGCGCTCGGGCATCAGCCAGGACTGCTCGATCCAGCCCCAGTGCTCGGTGGCGGCATGGCAGGACGCGGAAGAGAACCACAGCGACAACAGCGCGGCGAAGGCCAGACGAAGGGATTGCACAGGCTTCATCGAAACGACTCCGAACGGGACCGGGCCACTCTGGGCGGGAACTCGTCAAGACAGGGTGAACGGCAGGCGAAGACAGTGTGACGGTTTTCTCCGGGCAATAAAAAACCCGGATGCTTCCATCCGGGTTCTTCGGGCTGGGGCCCAGGGATCTTAGTTGATCACCTGAACGCGCTCGGCCTGCATGCCTTTCTGGCCTTGTACGACTTCGAAGCTGACCTTCTGGCCTTCGGCCAGGGTCTTGAAGCCGTTACCTTCGATGGCACGGAAGTGAACGAAAACGTCCGGGCCGCTTTCCGGGGTAATGAAGCCGTAGCCTTTGGTTTCGTTGAACCACTTAACGGTGCCGTTCTGACGGGACATTGCAAGTTCTCCTTGGAACTATGGGTATTGATTTAGCCACGAAATCGTAGCCGGTAACTGAGTTGCAAGGAGTTACAAGGAGTCGAGCAGGACGGGCTGGAATTTCCGACCGCATCAGGTCACGATCGACGGCGACCCATGCAAACACAGTGTCAGCACTCTACGACAAAAAACTGAGGAAAGCGAACCTGTATAAAAATACAGAAACGCGCTTTTTTCGTTTTTCGGACGAACGGTACTGGCCAAAGATACATTGCCTGTCGCTGCTGCTCCGGCGGCGATCGCACGCGGCAAGCCGCCGCAGGCTGCTAGACTAGCCGCTCGTATCGCCTGCCGAGCCCTGCCCCGTGACCTCCACCGCTTTCTCCTCGCTGCCGCTTTCCGCGGACCTCCTGGCCAATCTCGACTCCCTCGGTTACCGGGAGATGACGCCGATCCAGGCGCAGAGCCTGCCGCTGATCCTCCAGGGCCACGACCTGATCGCCCAGGCCAAGACCGGCAGCGGCAAGACCGCGGCCTTCGGCCTCGCCCTGCTCAGCCCGCTGAACCCGCGCTACTTCGGCTGCCAGGCGCTGGTGCTGTGCCCGACCCGCGAACTGGCCGACCAGGTCGCCAAGGAGATCCGCCGGCTGGCCCGCGCCGCCGACAACATCAAGGTCCTGACCCTCTGCGGCGGCGTCCCCTACGGCCCGCAGGTGGCTTCGCTGGAGCACGGCGCGCACGTGGTGGTCGGCACCCCGGGGCGCATCCAGGAGCACCTGCGCAAAGGCACCCTGGTCCTCGACGGGCTCAATACCCTAGTCCTCGACGAAGCCGACCGGATGCTCGACATGGGCTTCTACGACAGCATCGCCGAGATCATCGGCCAGCTCCCCGAGCGCCGGCAGACCCTGCTGTTCTCCGCCACCTACCCGGACGGCATCGAGAAGCTGGCGAAGACCTTCATGCGCGATCCGCGACAGGTGAAGGTCGAGTCGCTGCACGCCGACAGCCAGATCGAGCAGCGCTTCTTCGAGATCGATCCGAAGCAGCGCATGGACGCCGTGGTACGCCTGCTCCAGCATTTCCGGCCGCAGTCCTGCGTGGCCTTCTGCCAGACCCGCCAGCAGTGCCAGGAGCTGGCCGACGCACTGAAGGCGCAGCGGATTTCCGCCCTGGCCCTGCACGGCGACCTGGAGCAGCGCGAGCGCGACCAGGTCCTGACGGTGTTCGCCAACCGCAGTTGCAACGTACTGGTGGCCACCGACGTGGCCGCCCGCGGGCTGGACATCGCCGCCCTGGAAACGGTGATCAACGTCGAGCTGGCGCGTGACCCGGAGGTCCACATCCATCGCATCGGACGCAGCGGTCGCGCCGGCGAGAAAGGCCTGGCCCTGTCGCTGGTGGCGCCGGCCGAGGCCAGCCGCGCGCAGGCCATCGAGGACCTGCAGAAGCAGCCGCTGGCCTGGTACGCCCTCGGCCAGTTGAAGGCCAGCCCGGAACCATTGCTGCCGCCGATGAGCACCCTGTGCATCGCCGGCGGACGCAAGGACAAGGTGCGCCCCGGCGACCTGCTCGGTGCCCTCACCGGCGACGCCGGGCTGCCCGGCAGCGCGGTGGGCAAGATCGCCATCTTCGACTTCCAGGCCTTCGTCGCCATCGAGCGCGGCCTCGCCCACCAGGCCCTCAAGCGCCTGAGCGAAGGCAAGATCAAGGGTCGCTCGTTCAAGGTCCGCCTGCTTTAGCGCGCCGCCGCTTCGCTCGCCGGGCCCGCTCCGGCGCGCGATATCGCCGCCGGGTAACGTTCGGCGCGGCGACGACGTCTTAGCGTTCGCAGGCACGAAGCCTGCATCCGCCAGATGCCCGGCTCGACCGAGTTGCCCACGGCAGCGCTTCCTGCGACTGCGGCGGGCAGCGGACTTCCAGTCGCGCGAAATCGGCCGATTGAATTAGCCGGACAGGCCACATAGGCTGAACCACGGACCATCGGATAGCACTCCGCCCCCATGCCGCCCTCTTCGTTGACACACACGCTCCGCCGCCTCTGGGCCCTCGACAAGTTCGCCTACAGCCTGCGGGTGTTCATCGCCCTGGCCGGCGCCCTGCTGCTGTGCTGGTGGCAGGACCGCATCGAGCTGCTGATCCCGCTGTTCCTCGGGATCATCGCCAGCGCCCTGGCGGAGACCGACGACAACTGGCTCGGCCGCCTGCAAGCGCTGCTGGTGACCCTGCTGTGCTTCAGCGTCGCCGCCTTCGCCGTCGAGTTGCTGTTCCCCTATCCCTGGCTGTTCGTTTCCGGGATGGCGCTGTCGGCGTTCGGCATGATCCTCCTCGGCGCCCTCGGCGAGCGCTATGCGGCGATCGCCTCGGCGACCCTGATCCTCTCGATCTACACCATGATCGGCGTGGACCAGCGCGGCGGCGAGGTCGCCGATGTCTGGCACGAACCGCTGCTGCTGGTGGCCGGGGCGGCCTGGTACGGGCTGCTCTCGGTGCTGTGGAACGCGCTGTTCTCCAACCAGCCGGTGCAGCAGAGTCTTTCCCGCCTGTATTTCGAGCTGGGCGAATACCTGAGGATCAAGTCGAGCCTGTTCGAACCGTTGCGCCAGCTCGACGTGGAGGGCCAGCGCCTCGCCCTGGCACGGCAGAACGGCAAGGTGGTGGTGGCGCTGAACCAGGCCAAGGAGACCATTCTCAACCGCCTCGGCCATGGTCGGCCGGGCCCCAAGGTGAGCCGCTACCTGAAGCTCTATTTCATCGCCCAGGACGTCCACGAGCGCGCCAGTTCCTCGCACTACCCGTACAACCGGCTGGCCGAGGCGTTCTTCCACAGCGACGTGCTGTTCCGCTGCCAGCGCCTGCTCAACCAGCAGGGCAAGGCCTGCCAGGCCCTGGCGCGGGCTATCCGCCTGCGCCAGCCGTTCGACTACGCCGACCGCGAGCTGGCCCTGGAAGACCTCCAGGCCTCGCTCGAACACCTGCGCCAGCAGAGCAACCCGGCCTGGAAGGGCCTGCTGCGCTCGCTCGGCGCCCTGGCCGCCAACCTCACCACGCTGGACCGCAAGCTGGCCGGGGCGAGCAACCCGGACGCCATCGCCGACGAACAGGACAGCGCCCTGCTCGACCGCTCGCCGCGCAGCCTGAAGGATGCCTTCGAGCGCCTGCGCCAGCAGCTCACCCCGACCTCGCTGCTGTTCCGCCACGGCCTGCGCATGGCCCTGGCGCTGACCGCCGGCTACGGCGTGCTGCACTGGATCCATCCGACCCAGGGCTACTGGATACTGCTCACCACGGTGTTCGTCTGCCAGCCCAACTATGGCGCGACCCGCCTGCGCCTGGTGCAGCGGATCCTCGGTACGGTGGTCGGCCTGGTGGGCGGCTGGGCGCTGATCGACCTGTTCCCCAGCCCGCTGGTGCAGTCGCTGTTCGCGGTCGCCGCCGGGGTCGCCTTCTTCGCCACCCGCAGCAGTCGCTATACCCTGGCGACGGCGGCGATCACCCTGCTGGTGCTGTTCTGCTTCAACCAGGTCGGCGATGGCTACGGGCTGATCCTGCCCCGCCTGTTCGATACCTTGCTAGGCAGCCTGATCGCCGGCCTCGCGGTGTTCCTGGTGCTGCCCGACTGGCAGGGCCGCCGGCTCAACCGCATGCTCGCCAACACCCTCGCCTGCAACAGCCGTTACCTGCGGCAGATCATGCAGCAGTACGCCACCGGCAAGCGCGACGACCTCGACTACCGCACCGCCCGGCGCAACGCGCACAACGCCGACGCGGCGCTCTCGACCACCCTGTCGAACATGCTCCTGGAACCCGGCCACTTCAGGAAGGACGCCGAGATCGGCTTCCGCTTCCTGGTCCTCTCGCACACCCTGCTCAGCTATCTATCCGGTCTCGGCGCGCACCGCGAAAGCCTGCCCGAGGACGCCAGCGACGGCCTCCTGGAGCGCGCCGCCGAGCGGCTCTCCGCCAGCCTCGAGGAAATCGCCGCGAGCCTGGAACAGAAACGCCCGGTCGCCATCTACAGCGAAGAGGAGGAAGCGCTGGCCAAGGAACTGGAGCAGATGCCCGAGGACATGGACGACAGCCATCGCCTGGTACAGACCCAACTGGCGCACATCTGCCGCCAGCTCGCCCCGCTGCGCACCCTGGCCGCGCACTTGCTGAAGAAGGAACTGGCCGGCGCGCAGCCGCTGCCAGGCCAGCCCTAGCGCGCGCCGTAGCGCTCCAGCAGGCGCTGGTAGCTGCCGTCGTCGCGCATGCCGCGGATGGCCAGGTCGAAGCCGTCGACGATCTCGTCATGCCGGGGATTCCTCAGGCTCACCAGCAGGTGCAGGCCGTTCTCGCCAAGCGGGATGGGCAGTACCTCCAGCTTGTCGCGCAAATCGGCCAGTTCGCCCTTGAAGGCGACCCCCAGCGCCAGCTCGTCCTCCACCGCCAGGTCGACCCGCCCCGCCTCGAGCATCCGCGCGGCGTTGGCGAAGCTGGTCACGTTGACCTTCTGCAGACGGCTGTCACGGTCGAATTCGGGCGCGTAGGCATAGTCGCGCACGACCGCGATGCGGTAGGGACGCAGGTCGCTCAGGCGGGAAAACTCGATACCCCGCCCCTTGCGTTGCAGCAGGCGGATGCGGTTGCTCAGGTAGGCGCGGGAAAACTGCCCGTAGAGGCTGCGGGCGGGCTCGTACCAGGCGCTCAGGGCGATGTCGTAGTCGCCGCTGCGCACGCCGTACAGGGCACGCGACCAGGGTACCTGCTGGAAACTCGAGTCGAAGCCGGCGCGCTTGAGCGCGGTGGTCACCAGTTCCACCGCCAGGCCGTTGCCAGGCAGGCGCGAATCGACGAAAGGCGGCCAGGAGTCGCCGACCAGGCGCAGGTTGGCGGCAGGCAGCGCGCAAGGGAGGAGCAATGTCAGCAGCAGGAGTGCGCATCGCAGCATGAAGGAGCGTCCCGGGAGTGGATCGCCACAGCATAGCCATCCCGACCCCGGGCACGCATGTCCCCGTGTCGCGGCTCGATGATATTTCCATCACAAACCGCACGCGTTCACCTCTCCTCTTCCTCTCCGGCGGCCTTTTCGTTCCGCGGCGCGGCACCTGCGTACTTGCCGCCGAAGAGTTCGATCGGCATCGGGAAGACGATGGTCGAACTCTTGTCGCCGGCGATCGCGCCGAGGGTCTGCATGTAGCGCAACTGCATGGCGCCACTCTGCCGGCCGAGCATCTGCGCCGCCTGCATGAGTTTCTCCGAGGCTTGCAGCTCGCCCTCGGCATGGATCACCTTGGCCCTGCGCTCACGCTCCGCCTCGGCCTGCCGGGCGATGGCGCGAACCATCGATTCGTTGAGATCGACGTGCTTGATTTCCACATTCGCCACCTTGATGCCCCAGGCGTCGGTCTGCGCATCGAGCACTTGCTGGATATCCAGGTTCAGGCGCTCGCGCTCGGCGAGCATCTCGTCCAGCTCGTGCTTGCCCAGCACCGCGCGCAGGGTGGTCTGGGCCAACTGGCTGGTGGCGGCCAGGTAGTTCTCCACCTGGATGATCGCCTTCTGCGGATCGAGCACGCGGAAGTACACCACCGCGTTGACCTTCACCGAAACGTTGTCGCGGGAAATCACATCCTGCGGCGGCACGTCGAGGACGATGGTGCGCAGGTCGATGCGCACCATCTGCTGGATCGCCGGGATCACCAGCACCAGCCCCGGCCCCTTGACCTTCCAGAACCGCCCGAGCTGGAACACCACGCCGCGCTCGTACTCGCGGAGGATGCGCAGCGCGCTGAACAGCAGCAGCGCGAGGAACACCAGCAACATCGCCAAACCATAGGAAATACCCATCATCCACCTCCTTCATCGGCCAGCGCGACTTCCAGGAGCAGGCCCTTGCGCGCCAGCACCCAGACCGGCTGGCCCACCGCCAGCGGCCGCGCGGCGAGCACCCGCCAGCGCTCGCCCTGGAGCTGCACCCAGCCTGCGCAGGGTTGTTCGGAATCCACCGCCGCCACCGTCGCCAGGCTGCCGACCAATCCGGCGGTGCCACTTACCACCGCTTGCCGGCGAGTACGCAGGGCCATGCCCAGCAGACCGACGATCAGCGCGGCGCTGAGCAACGCCAAGGCCACCACCAGGCCGGGCGGAATGCCGTAGCCGGGCACCTCGGTATCGATCAGGATCAGCGCGCCGACCACGAACGAGACGATTCCGCCGATTCCGAGCACGCCGAAGCTGGCGACGAACGCCTCGCCCACCATGAACGCCAGGCCCAGCGCGATCAGCGCCAGCCCGGCGTAGTTGACCGGCAGCATCTGCAGGGCATACAGGCCAAGCAGCAGGCAGATGCCGCCGAGCACGCCGGGCAACGCCATGCCGGGATTGGCCAGTTCGAAGATCAGCCCGTAGATGCCGATCATCATCAGGATCAGCGCCACGCTGGGATCGGTGAGCACCGCCAGCAACCGCGCGCGCCAGTCCGGTGCCTGGCGCTCGACCGTGGCGCCGGCGGTAGCCAGGGTAAGCGCGCGCTCGCCGACGCGCAGGCTGCGGCCGTCGAGCTGGCGCAGCAGGTCGGGCAGGTCGCGGGCCTGCAGGTCGATCACCTTCTGCGCCGCCGCCTCGTGCGCCGCCAGGCTGACCGCCTCGCGCACCGCGCGCTCGGCCCATTCGACGTTGCGCCCGCGCAACTGCGCGAGGCCACGGATATAGGCGGCGGCGTCGTTGACCTGCTTGCGCGCCATGGGTTCGGCGTCCCGCGCCGGGGGCTTCTCTGCGGGCTTGTCCGGCGTCCCCAGGCGCACCGGGGTGGCGGCGCCGAGGTTGGTCCCCGGCGCCATCGCCGCGATATGGCAGGCATACAGGATGTAGGTGCCGGCGCTCGCCGCCCGCGCCCCGCTGGGCGCGACGAAACCGGCGACCGGCACCTGGCTGGCGAGGATCGCCTTGACGATGCGCCGCATCGATGCGTCCAGGCCGCCGGGCGTGTCCAGTTCCAGCACCACCAGTTGCGCGCCGTCCTCGGCGGCACGCTCGATGCCGCGCACCAGGTAATCGGCGCTGGCCGGGCCGATCGCACCATCCACCGAGAGCACCCGTACCGGTCCGGAGGCCGCGAGACAGGCCGGGCCGGCGAAGCACAGCAACAGCGCCAGCGCGAGCCGGCACGGCATCCGCATATCGACCTCCCCGACCGCCCGGCCGGGCCACCCCGGGACGAAGGCGCTCGTCCCGCGCACCGGGCCGGCAAGCGACCGGCCCCGCCGCGCACTTCTCAGTCTAGTCCAGTGGCTCTCGCCTTCCCCGCGCGTGTCCGGATCGGCAAATCCCTCAACATGCCAACTTTTTAGCGACGAAATGATGGCACTCGCCACAGGAATTCATTAATCTTCGCGGCCGCAGCGGGCAGGCCGCCTGGCGCCCGACCCCATCCGGCTTCCGGCGGCCTCCCGCGGCCCTTGTCCTTTCTTCGCCAGACGAAGCCGGTATGCGAAAGACATAACTTGTCACAATCGCCTGCCCATCATGTGCCGGTCATCCCCAGCGCGGACCCGCACCATGACCTCCGATGTCCTTCCCGCCGTCGCCGTCGCCAGTGCCGCCGGCAACGCGCACAAGCCCCATCTCGAGCAGCGCCCCGGCCGCCTCACCGCCTTCGTATTCTTCGCCGTGCTCGCCACCGGACTGCTGTTCAGCGCCTACAGCCTGATGCAGGACGTCGATGACGTCGGTTCCGCGATCACCACCTGGACGCCCTTCCTGCTGCTCGGCGTGGCCCTGCTGATCGCCCTCGGCTTCGAGTTCGTCAACGGCTTCCACGACACCGCCAACGCGGTGGCCACGGTGATCTACACCCACTCGCTGCCGCCGCACTTCGCGGTGGTCTGGTCGGGTTGCTTCAACTTTCTCGGCGTATTGCTCTCCAGCGGCGCGGTGGCCTTCGGCATCATCGCCCTGCTGCCGGTGGAACTGATCCTGCAGGTCGGTTCCTCGGCCGGCTTCGCCATGGTCTTCGCCCTGCTGATCGCCGCCATCCTGTGGAACCTCGGGACCTGGTGGCTGGGCCTGCCGGCGTCGTCCTCGCACACCCTGATCGGCTCGATCATCGGCGTCGGCGTGGCCAACGCGCTGATGCATGGGCGCGATGGCACCAGCGGGGTGGACTGGGGCCAGGCGACCAAGGTCGGCTACTCCCTGCTGCTCTCGCCGCTGATCGGCTTCGCCTGCGCCGCCCTGTTGCTCCTGGCGCTGCGCCTGCTGGTGAAGAACCGCGCGCTGTACAAGGCGCCGAAGGGCAAGGCGCCGCCGCCCTGGTGGATCCGCGGCCTGCTGATCCTGACCTGTACCGGGGTGTCCTTCGCCCACGGCTCCAACGACGGACAGAAAGGCATGGGCCTGATCATGCTGATCCTGGTCGGCACCCTGCCGATGGCCTACGCCCTGAACCGCACCATGCCGGCGGACCAGGCGGTGCAGTTCGCCGCCGTCGCCGAGGTCACCCAGCAAGCGCTGGTGAAGAGTGCGCCGCAACCGGCGCCGGCCGATCCGCGCCAGGTACTCTCCGACTACGTGCGCAGCAAGCAGGCATCGCCTGAGCTGATCCCGGCGCTGGCCGCCCTGACCGGCTCGATCGGCCAGGAAGTGAAAGGCTATGGCGCGTTCTCGCGGGTACCGGCGGAAGCCATGGGCAACGTGCGCAACGACATGTACCTGACCTCCGAGGCGATCCGCCTGATGGACAAGGACGGCGTCGGCCGCTTCGACGCCGACACCCGCGGCAAGTTGCAGGCGTTCAAGCAGAAGATCGACGACGCCACCAAGTTCATCCCGCTATGGGTGAAGATCGCCGTGGCCATCGCCCTCGGCCTGGGCACCATGGTCGGCTGGAAACGCATCGTGGTGACGGTCGGCGAGAAGATCGGCAAGACCCACCTGACCTACGCCCAGGGCGCCTCGGCGGAAACCGTGGCGATGCTGACCATTGGCGCGGCGGACCTGTATGGCTTGCCGGTATCCACCACCCATGTACTGTCTTCCGGGGTGGCCGGGACCATGGCGGCGAACGGTTCGGGACTACAGTGGAAGACCATCCGCAACCTGCTGATGGCCTGGGTGCTGACGCTGCCGGCGGCGATCCTGCTCTCGGCCTCGCTCTACTGGCTGCTCACCCGGCTGTTCTGAAACACGGCGGCCGGCACGGGTGCCGGCCGCTCGTCGCGCCGATCAGGGCAGGACTTCGTCTTCCTTGAACTGGTCCTTGATGTAGGTGATCTCGGTCTTGCCGTGGGGCGCCGGCAGGCCGTCCGGGCCGAGGTTGACGAAGACCATCTTGTCGATGGTGAGGATGCTCTTGCGGGTGATCTTGTTGCGCACGTGGCAGGTCATGGTCAGCGAGGTACGACCGAAGTCGGTGGCGGTGATGCCCAGCTCGATGATGTCGCCCTGGCGCGCCGAGCTGACGAAGTTGATCTCGGAAATGTACTTGGTGACCACGCGCTGGTTGCCCAGCTGGATGATCGCGTAGATCGCCGCTTCTTCGTCGATCCAGCGCAGCAGGCTGCCGCCGAACAGGGTGCCGTTGGGGTTGAGATCTTCTGGCTTGACCCACTTGCGGGTGTGGAAATTCATGTGAACTCCTGGTGTGGTGCCCCACGGCCGCCATCCTGGCCGTCGTGGAGGATGCCCGGCGGTATCGCCGCCGCGGCTCCGCGGGACCCGGCGGATCGGCCCGGTCCCGGGGCGGCGCGTCCTGCCTGCGCCACCCGATGTTCCTGCGCGTTCAGCCCAGCCCGTTGGCCTCGCGGTACTGCCTGGCCTCTTCCACCAGCCAGTCGCGGAAGGCATTGAGCATCGCCGATTCGACCCTGCGCTCGGGAATGATCAGGTAATACGCATTCTCGCTCAAATAGGCATGTTGCATGGGCACGATAAGCCTTCCGTCGGCCAGCTCGTCCTGGATCAGGAAGGGCGGTATGAGGGCCACGCCCATGCCGTGCATGGCCGCCTGGGCAAGCATGGAGAACAGCTCGTAGCGCGGCCCGCTCATGTCGTGGGCGACGTTCAGTCCCTGGGAGTGAAACCACTGGCGCCAAGCGTAGGGCCGGGTGCTCTGCTGCATCAGCGGCAGCCCGGCGACCTGCTCGGCGCTCAGCGTTCGACGCCCGCCCAGCAGCTCCGGGCTGCACACCGGCACCGGATTCTCGCGCATCAGGAAATGCGAGACGGTACCCGACCAGTCGGCGTCGCCGAAGTACAGCGCGGCGTCGAACTCGGTGTCGGCGAAGAGGAACGGGCGGGTGCGGTTGGTCAGGTTGACCGTGACCTCCGGGTGCAGCCGCTGGAAACGCTTGAGCCGCGGCAACAGCCATTGGGTGCCGAAGGTCGGCACCACCGCCAGTTCGATCGCGCCGCCGCCCTGGTGCCCCATCACCGCCAGGGTGTCGCGCTCCACCGCGTCGAGGCGTACCGCCACCCGCCGGCTATAGGACAGCCCGGCCTCGGTGAGCTTGACCCCGCGCCGCGAGCGACGGAACAGCTCGACACCGAGGAACTCCTCGAGCGTGGCGATCTGCCGGCAGATCGCGCTCTGGGTCAGGGACAACTCCTCCGCCGCCTTGGTGAAGCTCTCGTGGCGCGCGGCGGATTCGAAGCTGACCAGCGCGGCGGTGGAAGGGATCTTGCGTCGCATGGAGGACTCCGGAGTGCCGGTTTCGCATCTATGACGCCCAGGTCACGATTCCTCGCGCCTCTTCAAGGGCATGAAATACGAGACTCATTTTCTCGGAGTGAGAAAATAGCACAAGTGCGTGCGAATTCCTCGTTTGCCGCCCCATTCGCTAGGCTCTTAGGATGCTTCCATTCCGGCTGGCCCACGCCAGCCTCCGCTCCGCTTGACGAGGATGTACGCATGGCCACCAAAGCTAGCTTCAACTGGGAAGATCCCCTGCTGCTGGACCAGCAGCTCACCGAAGAAGAGCGCATGGTTCGCGACAGCGCCCAGCAGTTCGCCCAGGACAAGCTGGCCCCGCGCGTGCTCGAAGCCTTCCGCCACGAACAGACCGACCCGAAGATCTTCCGCGAGATGGGCGAGACCGGCCTGCTCGGCGCGACCATTCCCGAAGCCTACGGCGGCAGCGGCCTCAACTACGTCTGCTATGGCCTGATCGCTCGCGAAGTCGAGCGCGTCGACTCCGGCTATCGCTCGATGATGAGCGTGCAGTCCTCGCTGGTGATGGTGCCGATCCATGAATTCGGCAACGAAGCCACCCGGCAGAAGTACCTGCCCAAGCTGGCCAGCGGCGAATACATCGGCTGCTTCGGCCTGACCGAGCCGAACCACGGTTCCGACCCGGGCTCGATGGTCACCCGGGCGAAGAAGGTCGACGGCGGCTATCGCCTGAGCGGCAGCAAGATGTGGATCACCAACAGCCCGATCGCCGACGTCTTCGTGGTCTGGGCCAAGGACGACGAAGGGCAGATCCGCGGCTTCGTCCTCGAGAAGGGCTGGGAAGGCCTGAGCGCCCCGGCGATCCATGGCAAGGTCGGCCTGCGTGCCTCGATCACCGGCGAGATCGTGATGGACAACGTGTTCGTTCCGGAAGAGAACGCCTTCCCCGAAGTGCGCGGCCTGCGCGGTCCGTTCACCTGCCTGAACTCGGCGCGCTACGGGATCTCCTGGGGCGCCCTGGGCGCCGCCGAATTCTGCTGGCACACCGCCCGCCAGTACGTGCTCGACCGCCAGCAGTTCGGCCGCCCGCTGGCCGCCAACCAACTGATCCAGAAGAAGCTGGCCGACATGCAGACCGAGATCACCCTGGCCCTGCAAGGCTGCCTGCGCCTGGGGCGGATGAAGGACGAAGGCACCGCGGCGGTGGAAATCACCTCGATCATGAAGCGCAACAGCTGCGGCAAGGCCCTCGACATCGCCCGCCTGGCCCGCGACATGCTGGGCGGCAACGGCATCTCCGACGAATTCGGCATCGCCCGCCACCTGGTCAACCTGGAAGTGGTGAACACCTACGAGGGCACCCACGATGTCCACGCGCTGATCCTCGGCCGCGCGCAGACCGGCATCCAGGCATTCTTCTGAGCCACCGAGCAACACCCCGGCGCGCTTTTTCACGGTAGCGCGCCGGCCGCCGGGGAGACGGGCAAGGAACCCGTCTTCCCGGCCATTTCCGTTTCCAGCCCCCAGCAGCGAGAACCGTCATGCCCGGCGCCCTTTCCCATATCCGCGTACTCGACCTGTCCCGTGTCCTGGCCGGCCCCTGGGCCGGGCAGATCCTCGCCGACCTCGGCGCCGAGGTGATCAAGATCGAGCGCCCCGGCAGCGGCGACGACACCCGCGCCTGGGGCCCGCCGTTCCTCAAGGATGCCGAAGGCAACGACACCAGCGAGGCGGCCTACTACCTGTCGGCCAACCGCAACAAGAAGTCGGTGACGGTGGACTTCACCCAGCCGGAAGGCCAGCGCATCGTTCGCGAACTGGCGGCCAAGGCCGACATCCTGCTGGAGAACTTCAAGGTCGGCGGGCTCAAGGCCTATGGCCTCGACTATGAATCGCTGAAGCAGGTCAACCCGAAGCTGATCTACTGTTCGATCACCGGCTTCGGCCAGTCCGGCCCCTATGCCAAGCGCGCCGGCTATGACTTCATGATCCAGGGCCTGGGCGGCCTGATGAGCCTCACCGGGCGCGCCGACAACGAGGAAGGCGCCGGTCCGGTGAAGGTCGGCGTGGCGCTGACCGATATCCTCACCGGGCTGTACTCCTCCACCGCGGTGCTCGCCGCCCTCGCCCACCGCGACGTCAGCGGCATCGGCCAGCACATCGACATGGCCCTGCTCGACGTGCAGGTCGCCTGCCTGGCCAACCAGACCCTCAACTACTTGACCACCGGCGTGCCGCCGCGGCGCCTGGGCAACGCACACCCGAACATCGTGCCGTACCAGGACTTCCCCACCGCCGACGGCGACATGATCCTCACGGTCGGCAACGACAGCCAGTTCCGCAAGTTCGCCGAGCTGGCAGACCACCCGGAATGGGCCGACGACCCGCGCTTCGCCACCAACAAGGCGCGGGTGGCCAACCGCGAGGTGCTGATCCCGCTGATCCGCCAGGCCACGGTGCTGCACACCACCGCCGAGTGGATTCTTTCCCTGGAGCGCGCCGGCGTGCCCTGCGGGCCGATCAACGACCTGGCGCAGGTGTTCGCCGACCCGCAGGTGCAGGCCCGCGGCCTGCGCGTGGAGCTACCGCACCCGCTGGCCGGGACGGTGCCGCAGGTAGCCAGCCCGATCCGCCTGTCCGAGACGCCGGTGGAATACCGCAACCCGCCGCCCACCCTCGGCCAGCACACCGACGAGGTCCTCGAGACGCTCCTCGGCCTGGACGCGGCCGCGCTGGAAAGGCTGCGCGACAGCAAGGTGATCTGAGCCCCGCGCCCCGCCCCAGCGACGCATCGGCGGACAACGCCCCACCGTACCCCGCGCAACACCGCGACGTAGGGCGCATAACCGCAACGCGGTTATCCGCCGGCCAGCCGAGCATCGGCGGATAACGCCCCTGGCGTTATTCGCCCTACCGACCCCGTGTAGAAGGCGGTCGATGCCGGCGCCTCGATGGAAGCGCCACTCAGGCCGCCAGGCGGCCGCCGGCGATCGCCTCGGAGGCCTTGAGCATGGCCCGCAACAGCACCGCGCAGCCGGCGGCCAGGTCGTCGGGGCTGGCGTTCTCGATCTCGTTGTGGCTGATGCCGTTCTCGCAGGGCACGAAGATCATCCCCGCCGGACCGAGTTCGGCGAGGAAGATCGCGTCGTGGCCGGCGCCGCTGACGATGTCCATCTGCGGCATGCCCAGCGCCTGCGCCGCCTCGCGCACCGCGCCGACGCATCCCTGGTCGAAGTACAGCGGCGGGAAATCGGCGGTCGGCACCAGCTCGTATTGCAAGCCATGCTTCTCGCAGGTAGCGGCGATCACCTGGCGGACCTCGGCGATCATCGAGTCCAGGCGCTCCGGTTGCAGATGGCGGAAGTCCAGGGTCATCTTCACTTCGCCGGGTATCACGTTGCGCGAACCGGGATAGGCGTGCAGGCAGCCGACCGTGCCGCAAGCATGCGGCTGATGGCCGAGGGCCGCGCGATTGACCGCCTCGACCACCGCCGCGGCACCGACCAGGGCGTCCTTGCGCAGGTGCATCGGCGTTGGCCCGGCGTGTGCCTCGACGCCGCGCAGGGACAGGTCGAACCATTTCTGCCCGAGCGCGCCGAGCACCACGCCGATGGTCTTCTCCTCGTCCTCGAGGATCGGCCCCTGTTCGATGTGCGCCTCGAAATAGGCGCCCACCGGATGTCCGAGACAATCGCGCGCTCCCGCGTAGCCGATGGCGTCCAGCGCCTCGCCTACGCTGACACCGTCGGCATCGCGCTTGGCCAGGGTCTCCTCCAGGGTGAACTTCCCGGCGAATACGCCCGAGCCCATCATGCAGGGCGCGAAGCGCGAGCCTTCCTCGTTGGTCCACACCACCACCTCCAGCGGCGCCTCGGTTTCCACCCCGAGGTCGTTGAGGGTGCGGATCACCTCGAGGCCGGCCATCACCCCGAAGCAGCCGTCGAACTTGCCACCGGTGGGCTGGGTGTCGATGTGGCTACCGGTCATCACCGGGGGCAAGTCCGGGTTACGCCCGGGACGACGGGCGAAGATGTTGCCGACCCGATCGACGCTGACCGTGCAGCCGGCCGCTTCGCACCATTGCACGAAGAGATCGCGGGCCTGGCGGTCGAGATCGCTCAGGGCCAGGCGGCAGACCCCACCCTTGGCGGTGGCGCCGAGGCGGGCGAGATCCATCAGCGATTGCCAGAGGCGCTGGCCATCGATGTGTCGCTGGGTGGATTGCAGGACGTTCCGGGCAGTGCTCATTGTCGTCTCCTCAGGCTTGGAGTAGGTGTCGGCGGCTCGCCGGCCGCCTGTATGCCCATCAGGGCAGCGGTTTGGCCAATGCCGCCGGGCTCCGCGCACGGCGGCCGCAGAGGCCGTAGTAGAGCGCGCCGCCGAGCAGCGAGCCGGTGAACCAGCCGTAGTCGTAGAACCAGTGGAACTGGCGGTTGCCGAGGGCCATGACGGTCAGCGCCACCGGCACCGCGAAGGCGGCGAAGCCGGGCCAGTTCCAGGCCGGGTAGACGTCGTCGCGGTAGAGTCCGGCGAGGTCGAGGCGTTGCCTGCGCACCAGGAAGTAGTCCACCACCATGATCCCCGCGATCGGCCCGAGCAGGCTGGAGTAGCCGAGCAGCCAGTTGGAGTAGACGCTTTCCAGGCTGAGGTCGGAAACGATCCAGCCGAGCTTCTTCAGCAACTCGTGGGCCATCAGCGCCAGGCCGATGAAACCGGTGAGCCAGACGGCGCGGGTGCGGCCGATGAGTTTCGGTGCGATGTTCTGGAAGTCGTTGGTCGGCGAGACGATGTTCGCCGCGGTGTTGGTCGAGAGGGTGGCGACGATGATCAACGCCATCGCCACCGCCACCCAGCCGGGGCTGGGGATGTGCCCGATCAGGCTGACCGGGTCGGAAACCGTCTCGCCCACCAGCGAAGCCGAGGCGGCGGTCATCACCACGCCGAGGGCGGCGAACAGGAACATGGTCAGCGGCAGGCCGAAGATCTGCCCGAGTATCTGGTCCTTCTGGCTACGCGCATAGCGGCTGAAGTCGGGGATGTTCAGCGACAGCGTGGCCCAGAAGCCGACCATCGCCGTCAGCCCGGCCATGAAGTAGCCGGTGACGCTGGCGCCTTCCGGGCGCTTCGGCGGCTGCGCCAGCAGTTCGCTGACCGATATGTGCGGCAGCGCCCACACCAGCAGGCCGAGGCCGACCAGCACCAGCAGCGGTGCCGAGAGTGTCTCCAGCCATTTGATCGACTCCGCGCCGCGCAGCACCACCCACAGGTTCAGCCCCCAGAACAGGAGGAAACCGATCACCTCGCCGGTACCGCCGAGGGCTTTCCAGGCGGGAAAGATCGAACCGAGGAAGAGATGGATCGCCAGCCCGCCGAACAGCGTCTGGATGCCGAACCAGCCGCACGCGACCACGGCGCGGATCAGGCATGGCACGTTGGAGCCGATGATGCCGAACGAAGCGCGCAGCAGCACCGGGAAGGGAATGCCGTAGCGGGTGCCGGCGAAGGCATTGAGGGTCAGCGGGATCAGCACCACCAGGTTGGCCAGCAGGATCGCCAGCAGCGCTTCGCCGACGCTGAGGCCGAAGTAGGCGGTGAGGACGCCGCCGAGGGTGTAGGTGGGCACGCAAATGGACATGCCGATCCACAGCGCGGTGATGTGCCACCTGTTCCAGGTACGCTGTTCCACCCGGGTCGGGGCGATGTCGTGGTTGTAGCGGGGGCTGTCGAGTACGTCGCTGCCGGCGGACAGCTCGACCAAGCCGTCGCGCTCGGTCACTTCCGATCTGCTCTGTTGCATGGGCCTCTCCAGAATTCTTTTAGTTATTCGCTCATCGGGCTAATGCGATGGCCGGAGTACCGCACCACCAGTACTGCACCTCCGGTCCGGACAATGCCGTGGCGGGCGGCACTCAATAAGCGTGCCGAAAACCCCGCGACGTCACTGGGCAGGCCGGTCTACTGGAGGTAACCGACTGATCTGAAACACTTCATCGACAACGTCGGTGACACGCCGACGGGCAGTCCGGCGTGTCACCGGGGGAAATGCGCGAGCCTGTCGCCCCGGTCAGGAACCAAAGGAGTGCAGGCGAACTTTTTTCATCTCCCCACAACCGTTCGAACACGGCTTTCAAGCGGCTGATTTTGCATGGGAAATCTCGACCTTTTTGAATTCTTGTCAAGCGCGTCAAAATGGTGAGAACCCTCACCATTTTGGTGATATTTATTTTTAATTATTTAAAATCAATAAGTTACAAACTCAAACAACCATTTGAAAATAATCTTGCTCAATCGATGATCAGCATCTAGATTCGAATCCTGTCAGCGCTGACAGGATTACAAAAGTCCTCGGCGCATGGCGAAAAAACAATTTCAAGAACCGGCAACGACCGGTCAGCCTGCGAGGAAAGACGGCATGTCCCTGTTGATCCGTGGCGCCACCGTGGTTACTCACGAAGAGAGTTATCGAGCCGACGTGCTCTGTGCCAACGGCCTCATCCAGGCCATCGGCGAGAACCTCGAAACCCCCTCCGGCTGCGACGTCCTCGACGGCGGTGGCCAGTACCTGATGCCGGGCGGCATCGACCCCCATACCCACATGCAGTTGCCCTTCATGGGCACGGTGGCCAGCGAGGACTTCTTCAGCGGCACCGCGGCCGGGCTGGCCGGAGGGACCACCTCGATCATCGACTTCGTCATCCCCAACCCGCGACAGTCGCTGCTGGAGGCCTTCCACACCTGGCGCGGCTGGGCGCAGAAATCCGCTGCGGACTACGGCTTCCACGTCGCCATCACCTGGTGGAGCGACGAGGTCGCCCGGGAAATGGGCGAGCTGGTGGCACAGCACGGGGTGAACAGCTTCAAGCACTTCATGGCCTACAAGAACGCCATCATGGCCGCCGACGATACCCTGGTGGCCAGCTTCGAGCGCTGCCTGGAGCTGGGCGCGGTGCCGACGGTGCACGCGGAGAACGGCGAACTGGTCTTCCACCTGCAGCAGAAACTCCTCGCCCAGGGCCTCACCGGCCCCGAGGCGCATCCGCTGTCGCGTCCGCCGCAAGTCGAGGGCGAGGCCGCCAGCCGCGCCATCCGCATCGCCGAGACGCTGGGTACGCCGCTGTACCTGGTGCATATTTCCAGCCGCGAGGCGCTGGACGAGATCGCCTATGCCCGCGCCAAGGGCCAGCCGGTCTACGGCGAGGTGCTGGCCGGGCACCTGCTGCTCGACGACAGCGTCTACCGCCACCCGGACTGGGCCACCGCGGCCGGCTACGTGATGAGCCCGCCGTTCCGTCCCGTCGAACACCAGGAAGCGCTGTGGCGCGGCCTGCAGTCCGGCAACCTGCATACCACCGCCACCGACCACTGCTGCTTCTGCGCCGAGCAGAAGGCCATGGGCCGCGACGACTTCAGCAAGATTCCCAATGGCACGGCCGGCATCGAGGACCGCATGGCGCTGCTGTGGGACGCCGGGGTCAACAGCGGGCGCCTGTCGATGCACGAGTTCGTCGCGCTGACCTCCACCAACACCGCGAAGATCTTCAACCTGTTCCCGCGCAAGGGCGCGATCCGCGTCGGCGCGGATGCCGACCTGGTGCTCTGGGACCCGCAGGGCAGCCGCACCCTCTCGGCCGCCACCCATCACCAGCGGGTCGATTTCAACATCTTCGAAGGTCGCACCGTGCGCGGCATTCCCAGCCACACCATCAGCCAGGGCAAGCTGCTCTGGGCCGCCGGCGACCTGCGCGCCGAACCCGGCGCCGGACGCTACGTGGAGCGCCCGGCCTACCCGTCGGTGTACGAAGTGCTCGGCCGCCGCGCCGAACGCCAGCGCCCGGTCGCCGTCGAGCGCTGATCCTTCCCGCAATACCGGACCGGCCCGTAGAGGCCGGACGGTGCCGTATTGCCGTTGACTGCCCCGAGAAGAAACCAGAAGAGAGGCTACAACCGTGATCGATTCCCTGAACCACCTCCCCCGTCCGGACGCCGGCGCGGACACGCTCGCCGAGCGCTTCGCCGACCTCGCGCCGCCGCTCAATGCCCGCCAGGCCGCCCTGGAAAGCGCCCGCTGCCTGTACTGCTACGACGCGCCCTGCGTCAACGCCTGCCCGACCGAGATCGACATCCCCGGGTTCATCCGCAGCATCGCCCAGGAGAATGTCCAGGGCGCGGCGCAGAAGATCCTCTCGGCGAACATCCTAGGCGGCAGCTGCGCCCGCGTCTGCCCCACGGAAATCCTCTGCCAGCGGGCCTGCGTACGCAACAACGCCCAGGAATGCGCACCGGTGCTGATCGGCCAGTTGCAACGCTACGCCCTCGACCACGCCGGCTTCGACGAACATCCGTTCAAGCGCTCGCCGGCCACCGGCAAGCGCATCGCCGTGGTCGGCGCCGGGCCGGCCGGGCTGTCCTGCGCCCACCGCCTGGCCATGCACGGCCACGACGTGGTGCTCTTCGAGGCCCGCACCAAGGCCGGCGGCCTCAACGAGTACGGCATCGCCCGCTACAAGCTGGTGGACGACTTCGCCCGGCGCGAAGTGGAATTCCTCCTGCAGATCGGCGGTATCGAACTGCGCCACGGCCAGCGTCTCGGCGACAACCTGGCGCTCGGCGCCCTGCACGACGAGTACGACGCGGTGTTCCTCGGCATCGGCCTGGCCGCCAGCAAGCGCCTCGGCCTGGAAGACGAGGACGCCCCCGGCCTGCTCGCCGCCACCGACTACATCCGCGAGCTGCGGCAGAGCGACGACCTGCTCGACCTGCCCGTCGCCGACCGTTGCATCGTCATCGGCGCCGGCAACACCGCCATCGACATGGCGGTGCAGATGAGCCGGCTCGGCGCCCGCGACGTCAACCTGGTCTACCGCCGTGGCTTCGAGGAAATGGGCGCCACCGGCCATGAGCAGGAGATCGCCAAGGCCAGCCAGGTGCGCCTGCTGACCTGGGCCCGACCGGAACGGGTACTGCTCGACGAGCATGGCCGGGTGCGCGGCATGCGCTTCGCCCGCACGCGCCTGGAGAACGGTCGCCTGGGCGACACCGGCGAGCACTTCGAACTGGCCGCCGACGCCATCTTCAAGGCCATCGGCCAGGCCTTCGAAGGCGCCAGCCTGGGCGATCCGCTGGCAGCGCAACTGCGGCGCGACGGCGAGCGCATCCAGGTCGACGGACAGATGCGCACCAGCATCCCCGGCATCTACGCCGGCGGCGACTGCGTGGCGCTCGGCGAGGACCTCACCGTGCAGGCGGTGCAGCACGGCAAACTGGCGGCGGAAGCGATCCACGCCCAACTCATGCTCAACGTGGAGGCTGCGTGATGGCCGACCTGTCTATCGAATTCGCCGGCATCAAGTCGCCCAACCCCTTCTGGCTGGCCTCCGCGCCGCCCACCGACAAGGCCTACAACGTGGTCCGCGCCTACCAGGCGGGCTGGGGCGGGGTGGTCTGGAAGACCCTCGGCGAAGACCCCGCGGCGGTCAACGTGTCGTCGCGTTATTCCGCGCACTTCGGACCGAACCGCCAGGTGCAGGGGATCAACAACATCGAGCTGATCACCGACCGCTCGCTGGAGATCAATCTGCGCGAGATCGCCCAGGTGAAGAAGGACTGGCCGGACCGCGCGCTGATCGTGTCGCTGATGGTGCCCTGCGTCGAGGAGTCGTGGAAATACATCCTGCCGCTGGTGGAAGCCACCGGCGCCGACGGCATCGAGCTGAACTTCGGTTGTCCCCACGGCATGCCCGAGCGCGGCATGGGCGCGGCGGTAGGCCAGGTACCGGAGTACGTGGAGATGGTCACCCGCTGGTGCAAGACCCACTGCTCGCTGCCGGTGATCGTCAAGCTCACCCCCAACATCACCGACATCCGCCAGTCGGCGCGCGCCGCCCATCGCGGCGGCGCCGACGCGGTGTCGCTGATCAACACCATCAACTCGATCACCAGCGTCGACCTGGAGCGCATGGTCGCCCTGCCCGTGGTCGGCACCCAGAGCACCCACGGCGGCTACTGCGGCTCGGCGGTGAAGCCAATCGCCCTGAACATGGTCGCCGAGATCGCCCGCGACCCGCAGACCCGCGGCCTGCCGATCTGTGGCATCGGCGGTATCGGCAGTTGGCGCGACGCAGCGGAATTCGTCGCGCTCGGCTGCGGCGCGGTGCAGGTATGCACGGCGGCGATGCTGCACGGCTTCCGTATCGTCGAGGACATGCAGGACGGTCTCGCGCGCTGGATGGACAGCCATGGCTACCAGCGGCTGTCCGATTTCAGCGGCGGCGCGGTGGGCAATACCACCGACTGGAAGTACCTGGACATCAACTACCAGGTGATCGCCCGCATCGACCAGGACGCCTGCATCGGTTGCGGCCGCTGCCATATCGCCTGCGAGGACACCTCGCACCAGGCCATCGCCAGCCTGCCCCGGGCCGACGGTACGCACCGCTACGAAGTGATCGACGCCGAGTGCGTGGGCTGCAACCTGTGCCAGATCACCTGTCCGGTGGAGAACTGCATCGAAATGGTGCCGCAGGACACCGGCAAGCCCTATCTCAACTGGACCCAGGATCCGCGCAACCCCTACCGCGAAGCCTCCTGAACGCAGGGCGGCGCCCGCATCCCCGGCGGACGCCGCCCTGCCGCGCGCCGGCACGCTTCCTGCGTGCCGCTGCGGTCCGACGACGCGCAACGGCGTCTGTCGGATCGACCCGCCTTCGACTACCATTCGCCGCGGCCCGGCCGACGCTCCCGGACGGCCGGCGCCCCACGGAGACTCGCGCATGTCCGCAGACAGCAACTACAGCCAGCAACCGGTCCCGCTGGCAGCGCGCAAGAGCGCGCTGGCCCTGAGCGTGGTGATGCTCGGCCTGACCTTCTTTTCCGCCAGCATGTGGACCGGCGGCACCCTCGGCACCGGCCTGAGCTACGACGACTTCTTCCTCGCCGTGCTGCTGGGCAACCTGATGCTCGGCCTGTACACCGCGATCCTCGGCTTCATCGGCGCGCGCACCGGCCTTTCCACCCACCTGCTGGCGCATTACTCGTTCGGCAGCAAGGGCTCCTGGCTGCCCTCGGCGTTGCTCGGCGGCACCCAGGTCGGCTGGTTCGGCGTCGGCGTAGCGATGTTCGCCATCCCGGTGGCCAAGGCCACCGGCCTCGACGTCAACCTGCTGATCCTGGTTTCCGGAGCGCTGATGACCCTCACGGTGTTCTTCGGCATCGCCGGTCTGACCCTGCTGTCGGCCATCGCGGTCCCGGCGATCGTCGTTCTCGGCAGCTACTCGGTATGGCTCGCGGTGCGCGACGCCGGCGGCCTGGCGGCGCTGCAGCAGGTGACGCCGAGCGCGCCGCTGAGCCTCTCGACCGCGATCGCCCTGGTGGTCGGCTCGTTCGTCAGCGCCGGCACCCTCACCGCCGACTTCGTCCGCTTCGGCCGCAGCGCGCGTACCGCCGTGGTGGTGTGCCTGGTGGCGTTCTTCCTCGGCAACTCGCTGATGTTCATCTTCGGCGCGGCCGGCGCGGCGGCGGTGGGCAAGTCGGACATCTCCGACGTGATGATCGCCCAGGGCCTGCTGATCCCGGCGATCCTGGTCCTCGGCCTGAACATCTGGACCACCAACGACAACGCGCTGTATGCCTCCGGCCTCGGCTTCGCCAACATCACCGGCCTCTCCAGCCGCTTCCTGGCGATGCTCAACGGCGCCCTCGGCACCCTCGCCGCGCTCTGGCTGTACAACCACTTCGTCGGCTGGCTGACCTTCCTCTCCGCCGCCATCCCGCCCATCGGCGGGGTGATCATCGCCGACTACCTGAGTCGCCGCCGGCGCTACCGCCAGCACCCCTGCGCGGACATCCAGGCGATCAACTGGGCGGCGATCCTCGCCGTCGCCTGCGGCACCGCCGCCGGCCACTGGCTGCCGGGGATAGTGCCGGTCAACGCGGTGCTCGGCGCCGCCATCGCCTACCTGCTGCTCAATCCCCTGCTGAGCCGCAGCCCGAACAAACCAGAAGAGGTCCTCCATGCTGATTGACAACCTGCGCCTGCGCGGCCGCGAAGGTCTCTGGCAACTGCGCGTCGCCGATGGCCGTATCGCCGCCCTGGTGCCGATGGAACAGGCCGCCGACGACGCCGGCGAGCGCCTGGACGGCGCCGGCGGTCTTGCCGTGCCGCCGTTCATCGAGCCGCACATCCATCTCGACACCACCCAGACCGCCGGCCAGCCGGAGTGGAACCGCTCCGGCACGCTGTTCGAAGGCATCGAGCGCTGGGCCCAGCGCAAGGCCCTGCTCAGCCACGAGGACGTCAAGCAGCGCGCCTGGCAGACCCTGAAATGGCAGATCGCCAACGGCGTGCAGCACGTGCGCAGCCACGTCGACGTCTCCGACCCGACCCTCACCGCGCTCAAGGCCATGCTCGAGGTGCGCGGCGAAGTGGCGCCCTGGGTCGACCTGCAGATCGTCGCCTTCCCCCAGGAGGGCATTCTCTCCTACCCCAACGGCCTGGAACTGCTGGAGGAGTCGCTGCGCCTGGGCGCCGACGTGGTGGGGGCGATCCCGCATTTCGAATTCACCCGCGAGCTGGGCGTCGAGTCGCTGCACAAGGCCATCGACCTGGCCAAGCGCTACGACCTGCCGGTGGACGTGCATTGCGACGAGATCGACGACGAGCAGTCGCGCTTCCTCGAGACCCTGGCCATGCTCGCCCATCGCGACGGCCTCGGCGCACGGGTCACCGCCAGCCACACCACGGCGATGCACTCCTACAACGGCGCCTACACCTCGCGGCTGTTCCGCCTGCTGAAACTGTCGGGAATCAACTTCGTCGCCAACCCGCTGGTGAACATCCACCTGCAGGGTCGCTTCGACGACTACCCGAAGCGCCGCGGCATCACCCGGGTCAAGGAACTGCTCGGTGCCGGGATCAACACCTGCTTCGGCCACGACGACGTGTTCGACCCCTGGTACCCGCTGGGCACCGCGAACATGCTGCAGGTGCTGCACATGGGCCTGCACGTGACGCAGATGATGGGCTACGACGAGATCGACGGCGGCCTCGACCTGATCACCCGCAACAGCGCCCGCACCCTCGGCCTGCGGGAATACGGCATCGAGGTCGGCCATCCGGCCAACCTGCTGGTGCTGCCGGCCCGCGACGGCTTCGACGCGGTGCGCCGGCAGGTCCCGGTGCGCTACTCGATCCGCGGCGGACGGCTGCTCGCCGAGACGGTCCCGGCGCAGACCACGGTGTTCCTCGAACAGGCGGAAGCGGTGGACTTCACCCGCGCCAGCTGAGCCTTCGCCGGAGCCTTCTAGCGAAGGCTCCGCTGCTCAGGGCTCCAATCCGATTCCGCGCAGGACCACGCTGGTCACCGTCTGTACCGCCCTTTCGAACTGCATGTCGCTGAGCGGCTGGTGGCCGTTGAGCACCTCGACCTGGTAGCCGAAGTCGGCGTAGTGCTGGGTGGAGGCCCAGATCATGTAGAGCAGGCTGCTCGGTTCGATCGACAGGATGCGCTTTTCCTCGACCCACTGGCGGATCTTCGCCTCCTTCATCTTGGCCCATTCGTAGAGGCTGTCGTCGAGGGTGGCGCCGAGCAGCGGCGCGCCATGCATGATTTCGTTGGCCCAGACCTTGGAGCCATGCGGGCGGGTACGCGAGTGGTTCATCTTCGCGCGGATATAGCTGGTCAATACCACCCTTGGGTCATCGAACATCTCGAAGCAGAGGGCGTCCTGCTTCCAGACCTCGAGCAGGCCGAGGAGGACGTCGCGGTACAGCTCGTCCTTGGTGCTGAAGTAGTAGTGCAGGTTGGAGCGCGGCAGTTCGGCTTCTTCGGCGATGTTGCCCATGGAGGTGCCGGCGTAGCCTTTTTCGGCGAAGACTTTTTCGGCGGCCAGGAGAATCTTCTCGACGTTGCGGCGGCGGATCTCGATCTTGTGTGTGCCCATGTGCGATCCATTACTGCGAATTCAACCAAGGCTACCAGCAAATCCGGGCGTGCGGCGACGCCCAGTCTTGCCAGGTAGCCCCTCTCAGCGACGCTTCGGACGGCGGCCGCGCAGGCGACGCCAGCCGATCCAGCAGCCGCTGGCGCAGACCACCAGGCCGCCGAGGCTGAAACCGAGCATCCACAGGTCCCACAGCGGACGCCGGGTCAGCAGCGGCAGCCAGTCCCAGCTATGCAACAGGGAAAACAGCCAGCGGCTGCCGCGCCGACCGTCGTCGAGCACGCCAACCACCGCGCCGCTGTAGGGATCCAGGTGCACCCAGGTATGCCGGGGATCGTCGAAACGCAGGCGCCAGACCGGCAGGCGCCGTTCCAGGTAGCCCATCATGCTGTGTTCTTCGCGCGGGTAGTAATAGAAGTCGTAGCGTTCCAATCGTTCGGCCTGCATCGGCACGCCCGGCAGCAGCGCGCGAGCCGCCGCCAGTAGGCGATCCGCGGGTAGCTCGCGGAGGATTTCGCCATCCGCCGTCAGCAGCAGGCTGTTGCCGCTGGCGCTGCGCCCGAGCGCATAGGGCTCGCCGTCGAGCGCCCGCCACTCCAGCTCGCGCACCCGCAACCCGGCGGCACGCAAGCGCCGCAGGACAGCGTCCGCCTCCAGTCCGGCGGGCAGCGCCCGGTCCCAGCTACCGCCCTGGTAGGCCGCGAGGTCGAGCGGCGTACCGCGGCCGAACAGGTTCCACGGATTCATCGACATCAGCCCGCTGAAGATCCAGCTCAGCACCAGCGCGCCGAAGAGCAGGCCGGCGAGGTGGTGCCAGCGCTGGAAACCGCCCGCATAGGGCGAGCGCGAGCCGCTGCGATAAGGCTTGCGGAAGCGCCAGCGGAGCAGGCCGACGAGGATGCCGAGGACGGTCGCCAGGGTCGCCAGCAGCGACAGGCCGATCACCAGGTTCGCCCACTGCCCGTCGAACCAGCCGCCGCGCAGCGGATAGAGCCAGTGCAGCCAGGCGCCGAGCCAGTTCCAGGCGCGCTCCCGGCGGCTGGCGTCGCGTACCACCTCGCCGGTCTGCGAGGACAGGTAGAGCAGCCGGCCCTGCTCGTCCGCGGTCTGCACCCGCCATAGCGGCCGGTGCGGATCGAGGTTGCGGGTATGGGTCCAGGCGTCTTCCTCGATCCGCCCTTGCAACTGCATCGGTACTTCGCCGCTGAAAGCACGGGCCGAAGCCAGCACCCTGTCCGCGTCCACCGCCAGCGGTCGGCCGTCGCGCGCCGCCAGCGCACGCGTGCGTCCGTCGGCATCGTCCAGCAGGTAGGTCGGCAGGCCTCCTACGCTGGCCAGCCGGATGCTCCGCGGGGTCTTTCCGTCGCCGCCGGCGAGGGCCGTCCGCAGCGGTACGCAGGCCTCGCAGCCGTCCAGCTCGGGCAGGTGGGCCAGGCGTTCCAGCGGAGTCAGCTTGGGATAGCCGACATACAGCATGACCATGCCGGAGACGAACCAGAGCACCATCAGCAGGCAGCAGCCGATGCCCAGCCAGCGGTGCCACAGGTACAGGTAGCGTTTCATCGACGACTCCTCAGAAGCGCGTCTGCACGCTCAGCTCGAAGGTGCGCGGGTCGCCGACGTAGTACAGCGGCGTGCTCTGCACGAAGCGCGCGTAGACCTCGTCGGTGAGGTTGCGCACGCGCCCGGTGATCCGCGTGCGCTCGTCCAGCCGGTAGCTGAGGAAAGTCCCGTAGACCGTATAGGACGACGCGTGCCAGGTGTTGGCGTTGTTGGCGTACACCGAGGATACGTAGCGCGCGTCCACCCCGCCCTGCCAGGCCGGGTCGAAGTCGTAGGTCAGCCACAGGTTGCCGACCCGCTCCGGCACGTTCGGCGGCGTCTTGCCCTTGCGCGAGACAGCGACGCCGCCGACGTTCTCGGTGAACTCGTCGTACTGCGCGTCGACCCAGGCGAAATTGCCCTCGGCCAGAAGCTTCGGGGTGATCCGCAGGGAGGCGGCGGCCTCGATGCCCCTGGAGGTCTGCTGACCCACCGGCACGCTGAGGTTGGGGTTGTTCGGGTCGGCCACCGAGAAGTCCCGGCGGACGATGCGGTAGGCGGCCAGGGTGGCGCTGCCGCGACCCTCGAGGAAATCGAACTTGCTGCCCAGCTCCCACTGGTCGCCGGTGGACAGGTCGTAGTCGCGGACCTGGCCGAAGCTGGCGCTGGTCAGCACCCCGCCCGGCGGGTCGGCGGCGGTACTGTATTGCAGGTAGACGTTGGCGTGCGGAGTGAACTGGTAGACCAGCCCGGCGCGCCCGGTGAGCACGTCCCAGCGCCGTTCGAAGTGTGCAGGATCGCTGGCGGTCACCGTCCGATGGTTGCGCACGTCGAGGTCGAGGTGGTCGTAGCGCAGCCCGGTGACCAGCGACAGCTCGTCGGTCAGGCCCAGGCGGTTCTCGGCGAACAACGCGCTGGTGCGCACCTCGTTGCTGCGGTCCTTCCGGTGGCCGGGACGCATGCCCGGCAGGTCGTAGAAGTGGCCCGGCTCGAAACTGGCCGGATCGACCGTACCGAACGGCCCGGAGGCGGTACTCGGGAAGCGCGTCTGCTTGTTGATGCTGTAGTCGAAGCCCAGCGCCCAGTCGCTGGCCAGTCCGAACAGCGGCTGGCTGTGCTGTAGCTCGAAGCGGTTGCCGTTGAGCTGCTGGTCGTGGCGCTGGAGGAATGCGTTGGAGCGCACCACCCCGCTGTTGTCGGCGTTGTAGCGGTAGGTCTCGAGGTTGCGGTAATCGCGCTCGGCGTCGTAGTGGTAGAAGGTGTTGCGCCAGCGCGTGCTGTCGCTGACCCGGTATTCGAGGATCGAGCGCAGCCAGCGCACGCGCTGTTCGTAGCGGCCATCGGCGACGTTGTAGTTCTCGCGGCGACGGCTCTTGTCGATCTTCAGCTCGCCGGCGTAGGGATTGAGCACCGGCGTGCCCCAGTAGGGGCTGTCTTCCTGCTCGTCCTGGTACTCCAGGGCCAGGGTGTGGGAAAGGTCCGGGGTCAGGTCGCTGAGCAGGGAGAAAGCGACGTTCCACGATTCGCGCGAATTGCGGTCGACGTAGCCGTTGCCGCCGCTGCGGCTGACGTCCAGGCGCACGAAGTGCTTCGGCTCGGGGCCGATGCCCAGGGCCTGGTTGAAGCCGAAGGCGACTTCCGAATCGTCGTAGCTGCCGTAGCGCACCCGGCCTTCCATGAAATCGCCGTAGCGGTCGGCGAGCTTGCTGATGTAGTCCAGCGAGCCGCCGACGGCACCGGCGCCGTTGAGGAAGGAGGACGGACCGCCGACCAGCTCGACGCGGTCGACGATCCAGTCGTCCAGCGGACGCATGGCGCTGCTGTATTGCACTGGAATGCCGTTGAACAACTGGTTGACCTGGTTCGAGCTGAAGCCGCGGTAGGTGACGAAGCCGCCGAAGCCGGGCGGCGCCGAGGCGTTCACGCCGGGCAGGCTGTTGGCGATGTCCTGGGTGCTGCGCAGGCCGCGCCGCTCGAAGCTGGCACGGTTGGCCACGCTTACCGAGCCGGGAGTCTCGCGCAGGCTCAGGCCCAGGCGCGAGCCGCCGCCGGCGCTGTCGTCGAGATCGAGGGCCGGCGGGGTTTCCCCGGCGGCGCCGGCGCTGACGGTGAGGGCGGGCAGTTCGGTGGGTTCCTCATCGGCCCAGAGCAAGGCCGGAACGCCGGCCAGGGTGAGGTTGAGGCCCAGCGCGAGGACGCGGCGGGCCGTGGAGTGCTTTTTCATCGAGCGATCCTGAAGCAAGGCATGGTGGGCACGCCCGCCTCGCCCGGATGGACAGCGGCGAGCGCTGCGCGGACGAGGCAGGACGGGCGACGGATGCAAATGCCCGGCGCGGCGGGCGTTCAGGATCAGGCGGGGGAAGCGCGCGGGTTGGCCGGCGGCCAGACGTACCGGGGCGGCACCGGCTCGCGCGTGGCGGGCGGGCGGAAACGTGCCTGGCGTCGCCGTTGCAAGCGCCAGGACCAGATCACCCCGAGCGCGACGAACAGCACCAGGGCGCTGCACATCGGGCAGCTCATCGGCAACTGGGGATTGACCGGTGCCGGATCGCCGGCGGACCCGTCGTCGGGATCCAGGGATAGCCATTGGCTGGCACCGGCGACGCAGAACAGCCCGACGCTGGCCTTCTGCCCTTTGTCGCTGCCCACTCCCAGCGCCTGCAGGTGCAGGACGCCGCAAGCCAGCGCGTTGACCAGCACGCAGGCACAGAGGGCGAAGCTCAGCCACTGCAGCAGCGGCGAGCGGGAGATGGGAGCGATTCTCATGACCGCGCACTCTAGCATCCTGACCCGCAAATTCCCCGCGCTTCTGCGCTGCGGTGCATCGCCGCAGGCCGAGGGCGCCACGCACGGCGACGAGCGGCGTATCAGGGGTGACTTGGGAGTTTCATGTGGCGCCGCTATAATCGCCCGCTCAGGCGGCCCTTCGGGTCGCTCCCGCCTTCCGTTCGAGGGGCGCTGCAGCAGGCCTAGGCCTGTCAGGCTCGAACGGAGCGCGCTCTCAGGCCGGTCTCGCCGGTCTGTCAACGCACCAACGGCGCCCATTCGCAGACAACGAATGGAGAGTTACGCATGAGCGCTGTCATGACGCCCGCCGGTTTCACCGACTACAAGGTCGCCGACATCACCCTGGCCGCCTGGGGCCGCCGCGAGCTGATCATCGCCGAATCGGAAATGCCCGCACTGATGGGCCTGCGCCGCAAGTATGCCGGCCAGCAGCCGCTGAAAGGCGCAAAGATCCTCGGTTGCATCCACATGACCATCCAGACCGGCGTGCTGATCGAGACCCTGGTCGCGCTGGGCGCCGAAGTCCGCTGGTCGAGCTGCAACATCTTCTCCACCCAGGACCAGGCCGCCGCCGCCATCGCCGCCGCCGGCATCCCGGTGTTCGCCTGGAAGGGCGAGACCGAGGAAGAGTACGAATGGTGCATCGAGCAGACCATCCTCAAGGACGGCCAGCCGTGGGACGCCAACATGGTGCTGGACGACGGCGGTGACCTGACCGAGATCCTGCACAAGAAATACCCGCAGATGCTCGAGCGCATCCACGGCATCACCGAAGAGACCACCACCGGGGTCCACCGCCTGCTCGACATGCTCAAGAACGGCACCCTGAAAGTCCCGGCGATCAACGTCAACGACTCGGTGACCAAGAGCAAGAACGACAACAAGTACGGCTGCCGCCATAGCCTCAACGACGCCATCAAGCGCGGCACCGACCACCTGCTGTCGGGCAAGCAGGCCCTGGTGATCGGCTACGGCGACGTGGGCAAGGGCTCCTCGCAGTCGCTGCGCCAGGAAGGCATGATCGTCAAGGTCGCGGAAGTCGACCCGATCTGCGCCATGCAGGCCTGCATGGACGGCTTCGAAGTCGTCTCGCCGTACAAGAACGGCATCAACGACGGCACCGAGGCCAGCATCGACGCCGCGCTGCTGGGCAAGATCGACCTGATCGTCACCACCACCGGCAACGTCAACGTCTGCGACGCCAACATGCTCAAGGCGCTGAAGAAGCGCGCGGTGGTCTGCAACATCGGCCACTTCGACAACGAGATCGACACCGCCTTCATGCGCAAGAACTGGGCCTGGGAAGAGGTCAAGCCGCAGGTGCACAAGATCCACCGCACCGGCAAGGACGGTTTCGACGCGCACAACGACGACTACCTGATCCTTCTCGCCGAAGGCCGCCTGGTCAACCTGGGCAACGCCACCGGCCATCCGAGCCGGATCATGGACGGTTCCTTCGCCAACCAGGTGCTGGCGCAGATCCACCTGTTCGAGCAGAAGTACGCCGACCTGCCGGCCGCCGAGAAGGCCAAGCGCCTGAGCGTCGAAGTGCTGCCGAAGAAGCTCGACGAGGAAGTGGCCCTGGAGATGGTCAAGGGCTTCGGCGGCGTGGTCACCCAACTGACCCCGAAACAGGCCGAGTACATCGGCGTGAGCGTGGAAGGCCCGTTCAAGCCGGACACCTATCGCTACTAAGCGGACCACGGGGCAGGCGCCATGCGCCTGCCCCGTTCGCATGAGCGCTCCCACGATGTCCACGCACCTCGCCGATCGCTACAACCAGGCCTGGCTGTTCGCCGCCCGCGCCCACCGCAACCAGACCCTCAGCGGCTCGCCGCTGCCTTATCTGGTGCATCTGGGCATGGTCGCCAACGAGCTGCTGGCCGCCGATCACGACGGTGCCATCGAACGGCTCGGGGAAACCCTGCAGATCGCGGTCCTGCACGACACCCTGGAAGACACGGCGACCTCACCCGAGGAGCTGCGGCAACAGTTCGGCGAGTTCGTCTGTGCCGGCGTGCAGGCCCTGAGCAAGCGCGTCGGCGACGGCCCCAAGCGTTCCCTCGACGACTATCTCCAGGCGCTTGCCGAGGGCCCGGCGCAGTACGCCCTGGTCAAGCTGTGCGACCGCATCACCAACCTGCAGCCACCGCCGCAGACCTGGAACCAGGACAAGATCGCGAACTACCACCAGGAGTCGCAGCTGATCCTCGCTCGCCTCGGCCATGCCCACGCCGCGACGGCCCGACGCCTGCGGGAAAAAATCGAGCACTACCGCCAGTACTACTGAAGTACCCGGCGCTAGTCGGAATCAACAAGAAGAGGCGCGGCCGTGGTCGCGTCCAAGGAACCGATCATGAGTCAGAGCGAACGCCGTTTCAGCTTCGAGTTCTTCCCGGCGAAGACCGAGGCCGGCCATGAAAAGCTGTTGGCCACCGCCCGCAACCTGGCGGGCTACAAGCCCGACTTCTTCTCCTGCACCTACGGCGCCGGCGGATCCACCCGCGACCGCACGTTGAGTACCGTGCTGCAACTGGACGGCGAGGTGAAGGTGCCGACCGCGCCGCACCTGTCCTGTGTCGGCGACTCGAAAGCCGAGTTGCGCGAACTGCTCGGCCGCTACCGCGAGGCCGGCATCCGCCGCATCGTCGCCCTGCGCGGCGACCTGCCGTCGGGCATGGGCATGGCCAGCGGCGAACTGCGCTACGCCAACGAACTGGTGGACTTCATCCGCACCGAGACCGGCGACCACTTCCACATCGAGGTCGCCGCCTATCCGGAGGTCCACCCCCAGGCGCGCAGCTTCGAGGATGACCTGGCGAACTTCGTGCGCAAGGTGAAGGCCGGCGCCAGCAGCGCCATCACCCAGTACTTCTTCAACGCCGATGCCTATTTCTACTTCGTCGAGCGGGTCGCCAAGCTCGGCGTGGACATCCCGGTGGTCCCCGGCATCATGCCGATCACCAACTACTCCAAGCTGGCGCGCTTCTCCGACGCCTGCGGCGCCGAACTGCCGCGCTGGATCCGCAAGCAACTGGAAGCCTACGGCGACGACAGCCGCAGCATCCAGGCCTTCGGCGAGCAGGTCATCAGCGAGATGTGCGAACGCCTGCTGGAGGGCGGCGCACCGGGACTGCATTTCTATACTTTGAACCAGGCCGATCCGAGCCTGGCGATCTGGAAGAATCTCCAGCTGCCACGCTGATACCGCCCACGCGGTTCGGCCCGGCAGCGTATACCGGCAGGGATGCCTCTCACGCGATCCACGACAGACATGGCCAACTCACGCAAGCATCTGATCTACCTGGTCTACGGGCGACAGACCTACCACCAGGAAGCCCTGTTCAGCATCGCCAGCGCCTTCGCCCACCTCCGCGACGGGGCGGCGCATGGCCTGACGGTCAGGGTCTATACCGACGACCCCAGTCCCTACGCCGGCCTGCCGGTGCAGGTCCGCGAAGTGACGGCCGAGGAGCTGGTCGCCTGGTGCCAACCGCACGGCTATCACTTCCGCGCCAAGCACGTGGCCCTGCGCGACGCCCTGGAAGACGCCGACCAGGCATTGCTGATCGACACCGATACCTTCTTCCACAGTTCGCCCCTGCGCCTGTTCGACCGCATCCAGCCCGGCAGCCTGCTGTGCAACGCGATCGGCGCGCGCTATGGCGAACACCGTAACTTCCCGCTCTACCGCGACCTCTCGCCCTACCTGTTCGAGCGCGGCTGGGCCGACGACGAGATGCACCAGCTCAACTCCGGCGTCATCGGCCTGCCTCGGGAAGAGGCGAAAATACTCGACCGTTCGTTGGAATTAATGGATGAACTCTATCCAATTGCCAACGGTGCCTATACTCTTGAGGAATTCGTCCTGGCCGTCGCCGCCCACAAGCGGCTGGAGCTGGTGGGTTGTACCGACCTGATCCACCATTACTGGAGCCGGAAACAGCTGTTCCGCGCGAAGATTCAGGCCTGGTTGTGCAAGCACGGTTCCTCCCTTCTCAGCGCTGCAGCCCTCGACGACACCCTCAAGGTGACCGATCGACTGCCACGCCCACCGCGTGCCAAGCGTCTGCTGTACAAGCTGGGAACCCTGCCGTTGCCGGCTCCGATGCGCCAGTTCAGTATCGAACTGCTCTACGGTTGCCACGAATACAGTAACGAGTTCGACCGGGCCTGCGGCCCCGTCTGGTGGGAGAAAGCCGCGACCAATGCCATCGAACGCTATCCGCAGGAACCGATTGCGGAACAAATCGAGGATTGGCTGAATCACAGCTTGCTGCGCAACCTCCTTGGCTCCCGGGCCAACGAGATCCGCCAGCATTTGCGCCAGCGTGACCTGCTCTGACCGCAGCCCTCCGTTGACGCTGCCCCCGGCCCCCCCACCCAGGGCCGGGAGCGAACCGGCCAGCGCCCCCGACCAGGTGCGCGGCCATGCCCGCGAGGGCACCCGTTCGACACCGGCCACCGAGCGCATACGCAGCGCCGCGGCCAGACCTTCCGCCCTGGCCGACAGGGCCCGAAGGTAGACAGGAGTTCGCAGAACTTGGTGATTTCACAGCAGCCGGCCTCGCCCCGGCCCATATAGGAAAACCCGCATGTCCTTTTCTTCCCTCGGACTCTCCGAGGCGCTTGCCCGCGCTGTGGAGGCTGCGGGCTACAGCCAGCCCACTCCCGTGCAACAGCGGGCGATTCCCGCCGTGTTGCAAGGTCGCGACCTGATGGTTGCGGCACAGACCGGCACCGGCAAGACCGGTGGTTTCGCCCTGCCGGTACTGGAGCGCCTGTTCCCCGCCGGTCATCCCGACCGCGAACACCGCCACGGCCCGCGCCAGGCGCGCGTGCTGGTACTGACCCCGACCCGTGAGCTGGCCGCCCAGGTGCATGACAGCTTCAAGGTCTACGCCCGCGACCTGCCGCTGAACAGCACCTGCATCTTCGGTGGGGTTGGCATGAACCCGCAGATCCAGGCCCTGGCCAAGGGCGTCGACGTACTCGTCGCCTGCCCCGGCCGCCTGCTCGACCTGGCCGGGCAGAACAAGGTCGACCTGTCCCACGTGGAAATCCTCGTCCTCGACGAAGCCGACCGCATGCTCGACATGGGCTTCATCCACGATGTGAAGAAGGTTCTCGCCAAGCTGCCGCCCAAGCGCCAGAACCTGCTGTTCTCGGCAACCTTCTCGAAAGACATCGTCGACCTCGCCAACAAGCTCCTGCACAACCCGGAACGCATCGAGGTAACGCCGCCGAACACCACGGTCGAGCGCATCGAGCAACGCGTGTTCCGCCTGCCGGCGCCGCAGAAGCGCGCCCTGCTGGCGCACCTGGTAACCGTCGGCGCCTGGGAACAGGTGCTGGTCTTCACCCGTACCAAGCACGGCGCCAACCGTCTCGCCGAGTACCTGACCAAGCACGGCCTGCCGGCCGCCGCGATCCATGGCAACAAGAGCCAGAACGCGCGGACCAAGGCGCTGGCCGACTTCAAGGCCAACGACGTGCGTATCCTGGTGGCGACCGACATCGCCGCCCGCGGCCTGGATATCGACCAGTTGCCCCATGTGGTCAACTACGAGCTGCCCAACGTCGAGGAAGACTATGTCCACCGCATCGGCCGTACCGGCCGAGCCGGACGCAGCGGCGAGGCGATCTCGCTGGTGGCGCCGGACGAAGAGAAGCTGCTCAAGGCCATCGAGAAGATGACCAGACAGCGTATTCCCGATGGCGATGCCCAGGGTTTCGACCCCGAGGCCGTGCTGCCCGAGGTGGCCCAGCCGGAGCCCCGCGAAGCGCCGCAGAAGCAGCCGCGCCGCGACAAGGAACGGCGCAGCAGCCGCGAGCGCAAGCCGAAAGACGCCCAGGCGAGCAACCCCGACAGCAATGTCGCTGCGGCCCAGGACGGTACCGAGAAGCCGGCTGGAAAGCGCCGCCGTCGCGGTGGCAAGAACAAGGAAAACCGCGAGGCCGGCCAAGCGCAGCAGCCGCGGCAGAGCCGCGAAGCGCGTCCGGCCAAGCCCAATCGGCCGCCGGAAGTCGACGGTAATCGCGATCCGGAAGAGTTCCTCGACGACGACTTCGACAATTTCGGCAACCGCGCCGACTACGTCAGCCCCTACCAGGGCCAGGAAAACAAGGGACGCGGACGCCGCGGTGGCCAGCAGAAACCCCAGGGCGGCACCGGCCAGCAGGGTCGTGGCCAAGGCCAGGGCCAAGCTCGCGGCAAGAGCCAGGGCGCCGCTCAAGGCGGCGCTCGCGGTCAGGGTGCCGGCCAGGGCAAGGCGAAGAAACCGCGCGCCGGCAAGCCGCGCGGCCAGGGTCGCGAGAATGCCTCGCGGATGAGCGACGCGCCGCTGCGCGAGCCGTCCGAGTATGGCACCGGCAAGCAGCCGAGCCGCCAGCCGGTGGTGATCAACAAGCGCGACCTGGTGCGCATGGATCGCTTCCCCACCGCCGAGCAGCTCGACGAGCTGGAACCGCGGCGCAAGGGCGAGCGCCCCGCACTGCTGACCCGCAACCGCTAAGGCCGAGCGGGTCCGTGACGCGGACCCGCCGACTTCCGCGAGGATAAAAAAACGCCGACCCTAGGGTCGGCGTTCTTGCATGGCGCGGAAGGCGATCAAGCCTGGGGATCTTCCTTCTTCGCGGTCTGCTGCTGGGTCACGGTCTGCTGGTTCCAGCCGCCGCCGAGGGCCTTGTACAGGTTGACCTCGCTGGTCAGCTGATTGAGGCGGTCGGTGATCAGTTGCTGCTGCGCGGTGAACAGCGAGCGTTGCGCGTCGAGCAGGGTCAGGTAGTTGTCCACCCCCGTGCGATAGCGCTTGTCGGCGAGCTGGTAGTACTCGTCGCTGGCCTTGACCAGATCGCGCTGCGCCTGCAACTGCTCGGTGAAGGTACCGCGCGCGGCCAGGCCGTCGGCGACTTCCTGGAACGCCGTCTGGATCGCCTTCTCGTACTGCGCGACGTTGATGTCCTTCTGGATCTTCGCGTAGTCCAGGCTGGCACGCAGGCTGCCGGCGGTGAAGATCGGCAGGTTGATCGACGGCTGGAACAACCAGGAACCCGAACCGGCGTCGAACAGGCCGGACAGTTGGCGGCTCATGGTGCCGGCGTTGGCGGTCAGGCTGATGCTCGGGAAGAACGCCGCGCGCGCGGCGCCGATGCTGGCGTTGGCAGCCATGAGCTGGTGCTCGGCCTCGAGGATGTCCGGGCGCCGTTGCAGCAGATCCGACGGCAGACCCGCCGGCACTTCGGTCAGCAGGGTCTGGTCCAGGCCCAGGCCTTGCGGCAGGTTCGCCGGGATCCCGGAGCCCAGCAGCAGGACCAGCGCATTCTGGTCCTGGGCTACCAGGCGGGTGTACTGCGCCAGGGTCGCGCGGGCGCCTTCCACGGCGGTCTGCGCCTGGCGCAGGTCGAGCGCGGAGGCGACGCCGACGTCGTAGCTGCGCTGGGTCAGGTCGAAACTCTTCTGGTAGGTGCCCAGGGTGTCCTTGGTCAGCTGCAACTGCGCCTGGTCGGCCTTCAGCGTCAGGTAGGCGGTCGCCACGCTGGCCACCAGGGTGGTCTGCGCGCTGCGCTGCGCCTGTTCGGTCGCCAGGTACTGCTCCAGGGCCTGGTCGCGCAGGCTGCGCAGGCGGCCGAAGAGATCGAGTTCCCAGGCGGTAGTGCCCAGGGTCACCCCGTACTGGCTGGAAATCGCCGGACTGCCGGTGGTCGACAGGTCGCCCGGCAAACGCTGGCGGGTGCCGCTACCGTCCACGCCGATCCGCGGGAACAGGTCGGCCCGCTGGATGCGGTACTGCGCCCGGAAGGCCTCGACGTTCAGCGCGGCGACCCGCAGGTCGCGGTTGTTTTCCAGCGCCACGCCGATCAGTTGCTGCAACTGCGGGTCGCGGAAGAACTCGCGCCAGCCGATGTCGGCGGCCGGAACGGCCGCCGCGCCGGTGTTCTGCCCGTAGGCCTGCCCTTGCGGGTAGGCCGCGGCTACCGGCGCCTCGGGGCGCTGGTAGTCGGGGATCAGCGAGCAGCCGGACAGAACGACAGCGGCTACCGCCAGGGAAAGGAAGGACCGTTTCATATCATTGCCCCTTTTCGACGGACGCCTGCTGCTTGGACGCCTCGTCCTTGAACAGCGTGCTGACCGCCACGTAGAACAGCGGTACCCAGAAGATCGCCAGGACGGTCGCAGTGACCATGCCGCCGATCACGCCGGTACCGATCGCATGCTGGCTGCCCGAGCCGGCGCCGGTGGAGATCGCCAGCGGGACCACGCCGAGGATGAACGCCAGGGAGGTCATCACGATCGGCCGCAGACGCATGCGGCAGGCTTCGATGGCCGCCTCGACGATGCCCTTGCCCTGCTCGTGCAGCTCCTTGGCGAACTCCACGATGAGAATGGCGTTCTTCGCCGACAGGCCGATGGTCGTCAACAGGCCCACCTGGAAGAACACGTCGTTGGACAGGCCGCGCATGGACGTCGCCAGCAGCGCGCCGATCACGCCCAACGGCACCACCAGCATCACCGAGAACGGAATCGACCAGCTTTCGTACAGGGCCGCCAGGCAGAGGAACACCACCAGCAGCGACAGCGCATACAGCGCCGGCGCCTGCGAGCCGGACAAGCGCTCCTCGTAGGACAGGCCGGTCCAGGAGTAGCCAACGCCTTTCGGCAATTGCTTGACGATCTCCTCGACCGCCGCCATGGCGTCACCGGAACTCAGGCCGGGCGCCGGCTCGCCGAGGATCTCCATCGCCGGCACGCCATTGTAGCGCTCCAGCTTCGGCGAACCGTATTCCCACTTGCCGGTGGCGAAGGCGTTGAACGGCACCATCTCGCCCTTGTCGTTGCGCACGTACCACTTGCTCAGGTCGTCCGGGTTCATCCGCGCGTCCGGCCTGCCCTGCAGGTAGACCCGCTTGACCCGGCCACGGTCGATGAAGTCGTTGACGTAGCTGGAACCCCAGGCGATGGACACGGTGCTGTTGATGTCGGCAAGGGACACGCCGAGGGCGCTGGCCTTCTCGTCGTCGATCTCCAGCTTGTACTGCGGTTCGTCGCTCATGCCGTTGGGGCGCACGCGTTGCAGCGCCGGGTTCTGCGCGGCGAGCATGAGGAACTTGTTGCGCGCCTGGAGCAGGACTTCGTGGCCGACGCCCGCCTGGTCCTGGAGGAACAGGTCGAAGCCGGTGGCGTTACCCAGTTCCAGTACCGACGGCGGCGCGAAGGCGAACACCATCGCGTCCTTGAAGCTGAAGAAGTGCATCTGCGCGCGCTTGGCCAGTTCGAATACGCTGTTCTCGCCACCGGGACGCTCTTCCCAGGGCTTGAGCATGATGAACGCCATGCCCGAACTCTGGCCGCGGCCGGCAAAGTTGAAGCCGGTCACGGTGAACACCGAGCTGACCGAAGAGCTTTCCTTCTCCAGCAGGTATTCGCGCATCGAGTCCACCACCACCTGGGTACGCTCGGCACTGGAGCCCGGCGGGGTCTGTACCTGGGCGAACAGTACGCCCTGGTCCTCGTCGGGGAGGAACGCGGTGGGAATGCGGGTGAACATCCAGATCATCCCGGCCACGATCACCACGTAGATCAGCAGGTACGGCGCGCGATGCTTGAGGATCGACGCCACGCCCCGCTCGTAGCCGTGGGTGGTGGAAAGGAACATCCGGTTGAACCAGCCGAAGAAGCCGCCCTTGTGCTCGCCATGGTCGCCTTTCTCGATCGGCTTGAGCATGGTCGCGCAGAGCGCCGGGGTGAGGATCAGCGCCACGATCACCGAGAGGGCCATGGCCGACACGATGGTGATGGAGAACTGCCGGTAGATCACCCCGGTGGAGCCGCCGAAGAACGCCATCGGCAGGAATACCGCCGAGAGCACCATGGCGATACCGACCAGCGCGCCCTGGATCTGGCCCATGGACTTGCGCGCCGCCTCCCTTGGCGACAGGCCTTCCTCGGCCATCACCCGCTCGACGTTCTCCACCACCACGATGGCGTCGTCCACTAGCAAGCCGATGGCCAGCACCATGCCGAACATGGTCAGGGTGTTGATCGAGAAGCCGAACGCGGCGAGCACGCCGAAGGTCCCCAGCAGCACCACCGGTACGGCGATGGTCGGGATCAGCGTGGCGCGGAAGTTCTGCAGGAACAGGTACATCACCAGGAACACGAGGAGGATCGCCTCGCCGAGGGTCTTCACTACCTCATGGATCGAGGCCGAGACCACCGGGGTGGTGTCGTACGGGTAGACCACCTTCATGCCCTGCGGCATGAACGGTTCCAGGTTGGCGATGGTCTGGCGGATCGCCTTGGCGGTATCCAGCGCGTTGGCGCCGGTGGCCAGCTTGATCGCGATACCGGACGCCGGGCTGCCGTTGAACTGCGCGTTGATGCTGTAGTCCTGGCCGCCCAGGCCGACATCGGCGACGTCCTTCAGGCGCACCTGGGAACCGTCGGGATTGACCTTGAGCAGGATGTTCTCGAATTGCTCCGCGGTCTGCAGGCGGGTCTTGCCGATGATGGTGGCGTTGAGCTGCTGGCCCTTGACCGCCGGCAAGCCGCCGAGCTGGCCGGAGGAAATCTGCACGTTCTGCGCCTGGATCGCGCTGCTCACGTCGCCGGGGGTCAGCTGGTAGCTGTTCAGCTTGGCCGGGTCGAGCCAGATGCGCATCGAGTACTGCGAGCCGAACACCTGGAAGTCACCGACGCCCTTGGTCCGCGAGAGCGGGTCCTGGATGTTGGAAACGATGTAGTTCGACAGGTCTTCCTTGGTCATGCTGCCGTCGGTGGAAACCACACCGACCACCATGAGGAAGTTCTTCACCGCCTTGGTCACCCGGATCCCCTGGCGCTGCACTTCCTGCGGCAGTAGCGGGGTGGCCAGTTGCAGCTTGTTCTGCACCTGGACCTGGGCGATGTCGGGGTCGGTGCCCTGTTCGAAGGTCACGGTGATGGTCATGCTGCCGTCGGAGTTACTCTCCGAGGAGATGTAGCGCAGATTGTCGATCCCGTTCATCTGCTGCTCGATCACCTGGACCACGGTGTCCTGCACCGTCTCGGCCGAGGCGCCCGGGTAGCTCACCTGCACGGCGATGGCCGGCGGGGCGATGGCCGGGTACTGGTTGACCGGCAGACTGAGGATCGACAGGCCGCCCGCGAGCATGATCACCAAGGCGATCACCCACGCGAAAATGGGCCTATCAATGAAAAACTTCGACATTACGAATCCCCTTGATCAGCCCTTGCTGTCGGTTTTCGCCGGAGCGGCGTCGGCCTTCTGCGCGGACGCGACATTCTTCGCCGGCACGGTCTTCACCTCGACACCCGGCTGCACGAACTGCAGGCCTTCGGTAATGATCTTGTCGCCGGCGTTCAGGCCTTCGGTAACCAGCCACTTGTCGCCGATCACCCGGTCGGCCTTGATCACCCGCAGCTCGACCTTGTTCTGCGCGTTCACCACCAGCGCGGTAGCCTGGCCCTTGAGGTCGCGGGTCACGCCTTGCTGCGGAGCGAGGATGGCCTTCTGCTTGACGCCTTCCTGCAACTGCGCGTGAACGAACATGCCGGGCAGCAGCTCGTTGTTCGGGTTGGGGAACACGGCGCGGATGGTGACCGAGCCGGTGCCTTCGTCGACGGAAACCTCGGAGAATTCGAGGCGGCCTTCCAGCGGGTATTGGCTACCGTCCTCCAGCTTCAGGGAGACCTTCGCAGCGTTGTCGCCGGCGCGCTCCAACTGGCCGCTGGCCAGTTCGCGGCGCAGGCGCAGCAGGGCGGTGGACGGCTGGGTGACGTCGACGTAGATCGGGTCGAGCTGTTGCACGGTGGCCATCGCGTTGGCCTGGCCGTTGGTCACCAGGGCGCCTTCGGTCACCGCGGAACGGCCGATGCGGCCGGAGATCGGCGACAGCACCTTGGTGTAGCGCAGGTTGATCCGCGCCTGTTCCACCGCCGCCTTGGACTGCAGGTAGGCGGCATTGGCGTCGGCGTACTGCTGCTTGCTCACGGCCTGGTCGGCGACCAGCAGCTTGTAGCGCTGGGCCTGCTCCTGGGTCGAGGCCAGGTTGGCCTGGGCGCTTTGGTAGTCGGCCTCGTAGGTGGCGGGGTCGATCTGGTAGAGCTGCTGCCCGGCCTTGACGTCGCTGCCTTCCTTGAACAGGCGCTTGAGGATGATGCCGTTCACCTGGGGACGCACCTCGGCGATGCGGAACGCATTGGTCCGGCCCGGCAGCTCGGTATTCAGGGTCACCGTCTGCGCTTCCAGGGTCACGATTCCGACCTCCGGCGTTTGCGCCGGCGGCGGCGCCTCGCTTTTTCCGCACCCGGAAAGGGCCGAAATCGCGACCAGCAGGGCCGGAACCAGTACACGCATGGCTGGCGTTCGTTGCATAGCGTTGTCCTCATGAGCGAAAGCGGCCGATGCAGCGTGAAGGCGCTGCACCGGCTCGAAGAAGGCAGGCAAAATACTTACATTCATAGGTGTTTGTAAACGTCCGAAAGCCTCGCGTGAAAACACCTGAAACGTTTTAGCTCGATGGCCGGTTATCCACCCGGCGCCATGGCCCATATTCAGAACCTGAAACAAGGTTGATAAGGTCAACTAAAATAAGCAAAATGGTTGACTGGATCAACCACATTTACATTAGGTTTACTCGGCCAGACCAATGAACTACCCCGTGAATCCCGACCTGATGCCCGCGCTGATGGCGGTCTTCCAGCATGTGCGGACGCGCATCCAGAGCGAGCTCGATTGCCAGCGACTCGACCTGACCCCGCCCGACGTCCATGTATTGAAGCTTATCGACGAACAACGCGGGCTGAACCTGCAGGACCTGGGACGCCAGATGTGCCGCGACAAGGCACTGATCACCCGGAAGATCCGCGAGCTGGAGGGAAGAAACCTGGTCCGCCGCGAGCGCAACCCCAGTGACCAGCGCAGCTTCCAGCTCTTCCTCACCGACGAGGGGCTGGCCATCCACCAGCATGCGGAAGCCATCATGTCACGCGTGCATGACGAGTTGTTTGCCCCGCTCACCCCGGAGGAACAAGCCACCCTGGTGCATCTCCTCGACCAATGCCTGGCCGCGCAACCGCTTGAGGATATTTAAGAACATTCTTTTCGAAGCACAATGAAAAACGCCGGCGATCGCCGGCGTTTTTCGTTTCAGGTATCCGCTTACTGGCGAATGCCTTCGACGGAGAGCAGCAGCTCGACTTCCTGGGATGCGGGGCCGAGGTCCATCTTGATGCCGAAGTCTTTCAGCTTCAGGGTGGCGCTGCCTTCGAAGCCGGCACGGTAGCCGCCCCACGGGTCGTCGCCCTGGCCGATCAGCTTGGCCTTGATGGTGACCGGCTTGGTCACGCCGTTCAGGGTCAGGTTGCCGGTGATGTCGGCGCTGTCGCCGTTGGCCTTCACTTCGGTGGATTCGAAGGTAGCGGTCGGGTTCTTGCTGACGTTGAGGAAATCACCGCTGCGCAGGTGCTTGTCACGCTCGGCATGGTTGGTGTCCACGCTGTTGGTGTTGATGGTCACCTTGACCTTGTCGGCCGACGGGTTCTTCTCGTCGAAGGTGAAGCTGCCGTCGAAGTCGTTGAAGCGGCCGTACAGCCAGCTATAGCCCAGGTGCTTGATGCGGAACTCGATGAAGGCGTGCTGGCCTTCCTTGTCGATCTTGTAGTCCGCGGCCATTGCCTGGCCGGCGGTGAACAGTGCGGAGCCGAGCGCCAGCGCGGCAAGGGTCTTCTTCAGCATGGACATTCTCCTTAACGTGGTTGTTGATCATTCGACGAGCGACCGAGCATGCGCTTTAGGGTCGGGTCGCGGTCGACGAAGTGATGCTTGAGGGCGGCCAGGGCATGGAGGACGGCGAAGACCACCAGCGCCCAGGCCAGGTAGAGATGGATTTCACCCGCGACGTCCGCCTGGTCGGGCAGCCCGCTGAGGGTCGCCGGCACGGAGAACCAGCCGAATACGCTGATCGGTTCGCCGTCGGCGGTGGAAATCAGGTAGCCCGCGACGATCACCGCCAGCAGCAGCCCGTACAGCGCGAGGTGGCCGAGCTTGCTCGCTACCCGCGTGAGCGGACCGTGGTTGACCGGCGCCGGCGGCGGCGGGCTGACGAAACGCCAGACGATCCGCACCAGCAGGGCAATGGCCAGCAGGATGCCGATGCTTTTATGCAGGGCCGGCGCGGGGTGGTACCAGGGGTCGTAATAGCTCAGTTCGCGCATCCACAGGCCCAGGCCGAACAGGCCGAAGACCACCAGCGCGCTGCCCCAGTGCAGGAACAGGCTGAATACGCCGTAACGGGATGAGGTATTGCGCCACTGCATGAAAAACTTCCTTGAAAAGCGAAGCCTCAAGACTAGCGGCAAATCCATCGAGTTAAAGCAGAAAATTCTGCTTTGAAACATCGATTCACAAGATAGGTTCGCAGGCTAAGAAAAAACCCCGGATTGCGCTGCGAACCGGGAAGCGCAAGGCGCCGGAGCTTCCGGCGCCGGCGAAGGGGATCAATCGAACAGGCGGGTGAACCAGGCAAACGGGTTCTTCTTCTCGCCGCCGGTCGTCGGTGCGGCCACCTTCTCGGCCTTCGCCACCATCGGCGCGCCCTCGATCACCGGCGTCTTGCCGGCATACAGGTCGCGCACCTGGCTGGCCGCGCGCTTGCCGCTACGCAGCGCCCCCTCGATGGTGCCGGGGTACAGCGCATCGGTGTGCTCGCCGGCGAAGGCGACCCGCGACAGCGGCTGTTCCCAGATCCGCCAGAAACGCGTCACCTGGCCCGGACCGTAGGCCAGGTAGGAACCACCGGTACCCGGATCGGCGCTGTAGCGACGAATTTCGTAGCCGGCGAAGGCACCGCGCATCTTCGGATAGAACTTGTTCATGCGGATCAGCACCTGATCGACCATCTGCCGGTCGCCGAAAGCCTGCAGCACGCGGGCGTTGTCGCCGGACAGGTTGATCAGCACGTTGGCGCCGCCTTTCAGCGCCGGCTCGACCCAGATCATGCCCAGGCCCTGGTCGCTGAAGATCTCGCCGGAGAGGCGCGACTTGTCGTCCCACACCGGACGCTTGAACTTCAGCAGGATCTGGTCGCGCCAGCCATAGTTGGTGCCCTTCAGCGCGGACATCTGGGTACCGCTCAGGGACGGGGTCATCTGGATCTGGCCGAGCGCCTTCAGCGGCACGGCGAGAACCACGTAGTCGGCCTTGTAGGTCTCGCTGCCGGCCTTGACGGCGACGCCGTCCTTGGCCTGGACGATGCTCGACACCTTGGATTTGGTCTTGATCGTCTTGATCTGCTTGACGAAGGCTTCCGCCAGCACCTGGCTGCCGCCGGGCAGGCGCGCCGCGCGCAGGTCGCGGTCGTCGACGCCACGGTAGGCGCGGCCCTGCTGGGCGAGGTAGAGCAGCGACAGGCGCGACGGTTCGTCGTAGCGCGAACGGATACGCTGGTTGACCAGCAGGCGCGCGGTCGGCGACAGGTTCAGCTTGTCCAGCCAGCGCGCGGCGTTCATCTGGTCGAGGGCGAACAGGGTATTGCTCGAGGCAGGGTTGAGCGGGTCGGAGATCGATGCCGAGAGATCGTCCAGGGTCGACTCGAAGCGCTTGAGGTCGGCGGCGACGTTCGGCTGCTTGAGCGCGAGATCGCTGCTGCTGTAGTACAGGCCGTCGATCAGGTAGCTGGGGGTGCGGACGAAGTCCGGCGCCGGCACCGGCTTCAGCTTGAAGGTGTCCAGGTAGGCATTGAGCGTGGGCTGGACCTTCTGGTTGCCGACCCATTCGCTGGTGGCCAGGCCGGAACGCCCGCCCACCTGCGGCCGCGCTTCGAGCACCGTGACCTGCCAGCCGTCCTTCTGCAATTCGTAGGCCGCGCTCAGGCCTGCCAGGCCCGCGCCGACGACGATCGCCGTAGGCTGTTTATCCTTGCCCAGCGCCACCGCGCTGAACACCCCCAACATGAGAAACGCCGCGGCGCGCAGCCACCTTAACGACATACCGGACTCCCCAGGAAAAAAGCAAAGACGCAACGGCGCGCAGCATACGCCAGAGCCGTTTGGGCCACCATAGGAGTCCGTCGGCGGCTGCTGTCGGATGTGTCCCAACCCGCCGGGTTGTTCATCTCACCCCCATTGCATAGGCTTTGCCGATCGATCCGAGGAGACAGCCCATGGGCCTTAACGCCGACTGGATGCAGCGCGACCTGAACGTACTCTGGCATCCCTGTACCCAGATGAAAGACCACGAACGCCTGCCGGTGATCCCGATCCGCCGCGGCGAAGGCGTCTGGCTGGAGGATTTCGAAGGCAAGCGCTACATCGACGCGGTCAGTTCCTGGTGGGTCAATGTGTTCGGTCACGCCAACCCGCGCATCAACCAGCGCATCAAGGACCAGGTCGACCAGTTGGAGCACGTGATCCTCGCCGGATTCAGCCACCAGCCGGTGATCGAGCTGTCGGAGCGACTGGTGAAGATCACCCCGCCGGGGCTCGACCGGGTGTTCTACGCCGACAGCGGCTCGGCGGGCATCGAGGTCGCGCTGAAGATGAGCTACCACTTCTGGCTCAATAGCGGCAGGCCGCGCAAGAAGCGCTTCGTCACCCTGACCAACAGCTACCACGGCGAAACCATCGCGGCGATGTCGGTGGGCGACGTGGCGCTGTTCACCGAAACCTACAAGTCGCTGCTGCTCGACACCATCAAGGTGCCCAGCCCGGACTGCTTCCTGCGTCCGGACGGCATGTGCTGGGAAGAACATTCGCGGAACATGTTCGCCCACATGGAGCGCACCCTGGCCGAAGGGCACGACGAGATCGCCGCGGTCATCGTCGAACCGCTGATCCAGGGCGCCGGCGGCATGCGCATGTACCACCCGGTCTACCTCAAGCTGCTGCGCGAAGCCTGCGACCGCTATGGCGTGCACCTGATCCACGACGAGATCGCGGTGGGCTTCGGCCGCACCGGGACGATGTTCGCCTGCGAGCAGGCCGGCATCGCCCCGGATTTCCTCTGTCTGTCCAAAGCCCTCACCGGTGGCTACCTGCCGATGTCCGCGGTGCTGACCAGCGAGACCGTCTACCGGGGCTTCTACGACGACTACCAGACCCTGCGCGCCTTCCTCCACTCGCACACCTATACCGGCAACCCGCTGGCCTGCGCCGCCGCCCTGGCGACCCTGGACATCTTCGAGGAAGACAAGGTGATCGAGGCCAACCGCGCGCTGTCCACCCACATGGCCAGGGCCACCGCGCACCTGGCCGACCACCCGCATGTCGCCGAGGTGCGCCAGACCGGGATGGTCCTGGCCATCGAAATGGTCCAGGACAAGGCATCCAGGACGCCCTACCCCTGGCAGGAGCGCCGCGGCCTGAAGGTCTTCCAGCATGGCCTGGAGCGCGGCGCGCTGCTGCGCCCGCTGGGCAGCGTGGTGTATTTCCTGCCGCCCTACGTGATTACCCCGGAGCAGATCGACTTCCTCGCCGAGGTGGCCAGCGAAGGCATCGACATCGCCACCCGCGACGCGGTCAGCGTGGCGGTCAGCGACTTCCACCCGGACCACCGCGATCCGGGCTGAACGTCGCCGCCCCTTCGTTCCGAGGGGGCCGGTTCCAGCGCCCCGCGGCAGGCAGTAAACTGCGCGCCTGTCGCCACTACCCTCGAATCGCCATGCGCCTGTCCCGCTTCTTCGTCGACCAGCCTCTCTCTCTCGGCCAGCACGACCTGCCCGAGGCCCAGGCCCACTACATCGGCCGCGTGCTGCGGCACGCCACGGGCGACGCCGTGCAACTGTTCGACGGCAGCGGCCGGGAATACCTCGGCGAGCTGGTCGAGGTCGGCAAGAAGAATGTCCGCGTCGAACTCCGCGAGCAGTTCGCCGGCCAGCCCGACTCGCCCCTGCGTATCCACCTGGGGCAAGGCCTGTCGCGCGGCGAGCGGATGGACTGGGCGATCCAGAAGGCCACCGAGCTGGGGGTGGCGGAAATCACCCCGATCGTCAGCGAGCGTTGCGAAGTGCGCCTGAAGGACGAGCGCGCCGACAAGCGCCTGCAGCACTGGCGCCAGGTGGCGATCAGCGCCTGCGAGCAGTGCGGCCGTTCGAGCCTGCCGCTGATCCATCCGCCGCTGGCCCTGGAGGACTGGCTGCGCGGGCGGGACGATGACCTCAGGCTGGTCCTGCACCCTGTGGCCGCCCCCCTGGCCAGCCATGCGCCGCCGTCGCGCCTGGCCTTCCTGGTGGGTCCCGAAGGCGGCCTGAGCGATGCCGAGGTGGAGCAGGCTCAGGCGGCCGGTTTCCACTCCGCGCGCCTCGGCCCGCGAGTGCTGCGCACCGAGACCGCGCCGGTGGTAGCGTTGGCGGTGGCCCAGCAACTCTGGGGCGACTTCGCCTGATATCCCTCCCGCCGCTTTACAACGGCGACAGCCAGTGAATACCGTTGCGCAACCCACTTCGCAACGGATCGCACGCATGGACACGCCCGTTACCTTCGATTGGAAGATCCGCCTGCCCGACGTGCTCGGCGTACTCCGCCGAGACTATGCCGGACGCTTCCCGCAGTTGGCCTCCGCCGCACTGGAGACGCTGCTGGAGCGCCTGCGCGACGACCTTCCCGAGGATTTCCTGCCAGCCCTCGGCCAGGAGCTGGAATCCCTCGGACTGGCGTTGGTGGAACGCCTGGACGAAGACGACAGCCTGAACCTGTACGTGGTCGGCGCCCCCCACAGCCAGCGCCTCCTCGATGCGCTCGCAGCGCAGGGCCACAACGCCCGCACGCTGCGCCAGGAAAACGCCCCCGAGGGCGCCCGGGCGGCCCTCCCCGCCGCCGCGCCGGCCGGCCTGGCGCCGGCTTCGGCCTACATCTGCCTCGAACACGCCGAGCACCTGGCGCCCGGCCTGGCCATCGCCCGCCTGCCGGGCGAGGACAGCCGCGACCTGCTGGACCTGCGCCAATGGCCCAGGCTGCAACGCCTGCCCGATGGCGCGGAGGAAACCCAGGGCGCGTTGCTCTGCCGGGCCAGTTCGGCGGACGGCCTGCACGCCTGGGTCAGGATGACCCGTTCGGGAAGCCCCTACGCCTGGCTGCATCGCTCCCGCGACCTCGCCTCGTTGACGCCCGAACTACCGCCCTTGCCGCTGCCGCCGGCGCAGTCGTTGCGCCAACGCCGCACCCCGGAACTTGCCATCGGCCTGGCCGGGGACGACCTGCTCCTGGCCGACCGCGGCCTGTTCTTCCTCTATCCGGGCTTCGCCCAGGGCAACGACGAACCGCGGTTGCTCTTCGAGGTGCCGCAAGCGCGGCGCTCCATCGAGAATCCGCCGGCGGTCTTCACCACTCCGGACCAGCGCGTCTGCCTGCTCTCCCGCGGGCAGTTCTTCGAATGGCGCGAGGCACGCATCCAGCCCCTGCCGTTCCCCGTCGGCAAGGATCTGCCCGCCGATCCGGCGCAACCGACCTCGGCGGCGCCCGGGACCATCGTCTGGCTGGAGCGTGAAACGCTCTGCGAAGGCCGGCTCGACAGCGGCGAGATCCGCAGCCACTCGCTGGACGGCCTGGCCGAAGGCCCCTACCTGAAGCTCCAGGCCCTGGACGGAGGCTGGCTGCTCCTGGCGCCGTGGCTGGAACCGCATCGCTCGCGGGACCTCGCCCAGCTCTGGCACCTCGAATCCGGCCGGGCGCTGCGCATCCGCTACGGCGAACTGGACCTGGAGGGCGGACTACAGCACTGGGCGGAGCTGCCCGACGGCCGGATCGTCGTCGGCGACCATGCCCGGCATGTCGACCTCGGCAGGTTCGAAAGCCTGCGCCAACGCCTGCTACGGCGGCGCCTGGCGCCGGCCTGAGGCGCGTCTACAGCCCGCGCAGCGCCAGTCCCGCCAGGCCGAGCAGGAGCACGCCGCAACCGGCGTAGCTGACGCGGTGCCAGAACAGCGAGGTGTTGCGCCGCAGCCAGTCCACCAGCGCCGCGCAGCAAAAGCACCAGATCAGCGACGAGAGCATGAAACCGGCGAAGAACACCAGCGACTGCGCCTGGTTCGGCGTGCCGTCGACGATCCCCGCCAGGGCGCTGCCGAGGGCACCCCAGTAGACCACGTTCTTCGGATTGGACAGGGAGATCGCCGCGCCGGCGCCGAAGGCGTTGCGCCCCTGCTCGCCGGCATCCTCCGCCGCCAGCGGCGGACTCCAGGCGTCGCGCAAGCCTTGCACGCCGAGCCAGGCCAGGTAGGCGGCACAGGCCAGGGTCAGGGGAATCCGCACCTGCTCGTAGCCCAGCAGCAGCGCCAGTCCGGTAAGCCCGAGCAGGGCCCAGACGGCATCGCCGATCAGCGACCCCAGTTGCACCAGCAACGCCGGGCGGAAGCCGCCGGTCAAACCGCGGCGCAGCGTTTCGCTGAACACCGCGCCAGGGGAAACATTGAAGGCGAAACCGAACAGCAAGGCGGCGAGGAAGATGGCGAGCATGGAACGACGACTCCGTGGTGGGACGTCGGATTATCCCGGCCGGCGGCTCCGCCGACTTGAACCGGATTGCGCAGTTCAGCCGCGCACGGCGCGCTGGTAGCGGCCCGGCGAAATGCCGTAGGCGCTGGTGAAGTAACGGGTCAGGTGGCTCTGGTCGGCGAAGCCCAGGGCGTGGGCCACCTCGCCCACCGCCAGGCCACGGCGCAACAGGCCGAGGGCGCGGCGGGTGCGCAGTTGCATGCTCCACTGGCGCGGGCTGAGCCCGGTGGCCTTCTTGAACGCCCGCAGCAGGTGGTATTTCGACAGGCCCACCTGCTCCGCCATCTCATCCAGGTCCGGCGGTTCGGCCAGGCGCTCGGCGAGCAGCGCCTGCAGGCGGGCGACAGCCGGGCGCCCAGGATCGGCCCTCTGCGGCAGGCGGGTGCCGCTCGCCGCCAGCAGGCGGCCAAGGAAATCCAGCAGGCGCTCCTCGCCCCGTTCGCGGGCGAAACGGTCGCTGGCCAGCAAGGCTTCGATGCTGGCGGCCAACTCGCGGCCCAGCGCCGGACTGCGCAGCAGCGGGCGGTCGAACTCGACGGAGGAAAGATCCAGGCTGCTCGCCAGTTCGGCGGCAGGCAGATAGAGGCTGGCGAAGCGCCAGGGCTGGCCGTCGCGGACGCCGCCGCCCTGGATCTGCCCCGGGTTGTAGAGGGTCAGGTCGCCGCTGTCGGCCTGGAAGGTACGGCCATCCAGCCAGACATCTTCCAATCCGCAGAGGTTGGCGCTGATGACGAACTCGTCGTGGCTGTGCTTCTCGAAGCGGTGCCCGGCCAGGCTGGCGCTGGCGACCTCGAGGGAGGCGCCGATCCGCGCGTGCTGCAGGCCGGCCATGGACGGCTCAGATCAGGCCGGCGTCGGCGAGCTTCTCTTCGAGGCCGGCCAGGTCCGGAATCCGTGCGGTTTCGCCGCCGATGTCCACCGCCGCCAGTTCCAGCGCCGCCAGCGGCGCGGCGGTGCTCGCGAGATTGGCGTCCAGCCGCACCGAGCGCGGAATGCCCTGCACCAGCAGGGCGAGGAACTTCACATGGGGTCGTCCGCCGAGGGCGTTGATGACCACCACCCGCGCGCTGCTGCCGAGTACCGGCTGCTGTTCGCCGCTGGAGGCCGCCTCGAAGGACAGCAGCGGCAGGCGCAGGTCGCGCCAGGCCACCTGGCCCAGGTACCACTGCGGCAGGCCGGCGGCGACCTGTGGGTTGCGATAGGCGATCAGTTCGGCCACGGCGACGTTGGGCAACAGCAGGGTGCGGTCGCTCAGCGGCAGGAGCAGCCCGGTGAGGCTGTCCGGGGTCGGGTTGGCTGGGGTGTTCCGGCTCATGCCATCCTGCTCGATCACGGCCTGGTTCATGTTTCGACTCCTGTCGGCGCGCAGCGTGCGGCCAGATGCTTGACCAATGCCTCGGCCAGTTCGCGGGGGCTGGCATTGAAACTGCTGTAACCGGCTTCGCGCAAGCTGTCCGGCATGCTCGAACAGACGCAACTGTCGGCGCGCTGGGTCCATACCTCGCCACCCTGGCGCCGCACGTAGGCGGCAGCGGCGCTGCCGTCGCTACCCATGCCGCTGAAAACGATCACCCCGCAGTCGGGCCCGAACTGCTGGGCCAGGTTGAGCATCATCTGGTCGATGGACGGGGTGTAGGGTTCCGGCCAGGGACGCTGGCTGCATTTCAGTCGCCCGTCGTGGTGGAAACCGAGCTCGTGCAGCACCGGCACCACCATGACCTCGCCGCAACGCAGCGCTTCGCCGTCGCGGACGTTCTTCACATGCCACTGGCTGTGCCGGCCGACTGCCTGCGGCAGGTTCTGCTCGAAGCTGGCGTCGATGTGCTGGGCATAGAGGAAGCCGATCGGCAGGCCGCCGGGCAAGGCGTCGAGAAATGCCTTCACCGCCGCCGGGCCGCCGAGCGAGGCCGCCAGCAGCCACACCTCGCGGGCCGCTTCGCCGGCCTGCAGCGGCATCGCCGCGAGGTCGCCGGGAATCTCCAGGCGCGGCGGACGCTCCTCGTCGAGCAATGCGCCGAGGCTGTCGCCAACGCCATCGCTGGGGTCGCCGATCAAGCGCTTCAGCTTGCCGATCAGCCGCCGCTCCCAGCGCGGGTAATGTTCGGTATGCCGCTCCGGCGCGTGGCCCTCGCCGAACAGCACCGGCGCACGGTCCTGCTCCAGCAGGCTGTCCAGCAGCGGCGAGTCGTCCTGCTGGGTCAGGTCCACCAGCCACAGGTCGGGCGCGCACTCCAGCGCGGCGTCGTCGACCCTGGCCGGGTCGGCGTTGAGCACCACCTCGTAACCATGGCCGAGCAGCGCCTGTTGCAACACGTGGCGCTGCAACGAGGTGTCGGCGATCACCGCGACCCGTGGCGTGACGCGCTCACTCATGCTGGCCGACCAGGGACTGGATGGCTTCGAGCAGCTCGGTTTCCTGGTAAGGCTTGCCGAGGTACTGGTTGACGCCGATGCCCAGCGCGCGCTCGCGGTGTTTCTCGCCGGTCCGCGAGGTGATCATGATGATCGGCAGGTTGCCCAGGCGCTCGTCGTGGCGCACCAGGGTGGCGACCTCGAAACCGTCCATGCGCGGCATCTCGATGTCCAGCAGGAGGATGTCCGGACGGTGCTCCTGGAGCTGGGCGATGGCGTCCACGCCGTCCTTCGCGGTCAGCACGTTCATGCCGTTGCGCTCCAGCAGGCGGGTGGTGACCTTGCGCACGGTGACCGAGTCGTCCACCACCATGACCAGCGGCGGCCGCTGCTGCTCGCTTTCGCTCGCCGCCATTTCCTGGCGCAGCGCCAGGCGTTCGCGACGGCTTTCCTGGCCGAGCAGCGCGTGCCGGGAGCGGATGGTCGCCAGCAGGTCGAGGATCACCACCACCCGGCCATCACCGAGCAGGGTCGCCCCGGAAATCCCGGCGACCCCGGCGAACTGCGGACCGAGGCTCTTCACCACGATCTCGCGGGAACCGGCCAGCGAGTCGACCTGCACCGCCACCGCATGCTCCGAGGAGCGCACCAGGATCACCGGCAAGGGCAGCGACTGGCCGACCAGCTTGGGTTCCTGGCCGTTGTTCAGCAGCTCGCCGAGGTACTTCAGTTCGTAGGACTGCCCGGCGTATTCGAAGCTGGGCGTATCCAGCCCCGCCTCGCCGCGCTGGTCGTAGAGCGCCTCCAGTTCGTAGGGCGAAACCCGCACGATGCCCTCGATGGTGTTCAGCGGCACCGCGTAGAGATCCTCGCCGGATAGCACCATCAGCGCCCGGTTCACCGACACGGTGAACGGCAGCCGCACGTTGAAGCGGGTGCCCTGGCCCGGCTCGGTCTGGATGCTCACCGAGCCGCCGAGCTGCTTGACCTCGGAGTTGGCCACGTCGAGGCCGACGCCGCGCCCGGAGATCTGGGTGACCTTTTCGGCGGTGGAGAAACCGGACTCGAGCACGAACTGCAGCACTTCATGATCGCTGAGGTCGCTGTCGGCGCTCATCAGGCCACGCTCGATGGCCTTGCGCCGTACCGCGTCGAGGCGGATGCCGGCGCCGTCGTCGGAGAGGGTGAGGAGGATGTCGCCGCCCTCGCGGCCGATGTTCAGGCGGATCGTACCGTGCTCCGGCTTGCCCGCCGCGCGGCGCGTCTCGCCGGACTCGATGCCGTGGTCCACGGCGTTGCGCAGCATGTGCTCCAGCGGCGCGACGATGCGTTCGAGGACGGTACGATCCATCTCGCCGTCGGCGTTGCCGACCACGAATTCGACCTGCTTGCCAAGCTCGCCGGCCACCTGCCGGACGATCCGCCGCAAACGCGGTACCAGCCGATCGAACGGCACCATGCGGGTGCGCATCAGGCCTTCCTGGAGTTCGGTGTTGACCCGCGCCTGTTGCAGCAGCAGGGTCTCCGCGTCGCGGTTCTTCGCCGCCAGGGTTTCCTTCAGGTCGAGAAGGTCGGAGGCCGATTCGAAGAGTGCGCGCGAGAGCTGCTGCAACTGCGAATAGCGGTCCATTTCCAGCGGGTCGAATTCTTCGTAGCCGGCGCGTTCGGCATCGGCCTGGTGACGCGAGAGGATCTGCGCCTGGGTCTCGGTGTCGAGGCGGCGCAACTGGTCGCGCACCCGCTCGATGGTGGACTCCATCTCGCCGAGGGTGAAGCCGACGTCGCTCACCTGCTGCTCGACCCGGCCGCGGAAGATCGAGGTCTCGCCCGCCAGGTTGACCAGGTTCTCCAGCAGTTCCGCCGGCACCTTCACCAGCTCCTGCGGGGCACGTCGGGAAGCGGCCTCCTGGGCCGCCTCCTGGGCCTTGCGCACGAACGGCAGGGTGGTGGCCGGGGCGGCCGGAGGCGCCGCCTCGGCCGCCATGATCGCGCCGGCCGCCGGGGCCAGGCGGGTCAGCTCTGCCAGCGCGGAGGCCACCGCGCGGTCGGTATCGTCGGCCTGGACCAGCGCCTGGGCGGGCTCGGGCCGCTCACCGGCCTCGTCGTCCTCGGCCAGCCGCTCGCGCAACAGGTCGACCTGCCGCTGCAGGCCTTCCAGCCCCGACTGCGCATCCAGCAGCAGGCTGTCCGGCCACGGCGCGCCCTGTTGCTGCGCATCGGTGAGATGCTGCTCGAGGTCGTGGGCCAGGTTGCCCAGCTCGGTCTGTCCGGCCAGGCGCGCACCGCCCTTGAGGGTGTGCAGGATCCGCAGCAGGTCGTCCAGCGGCTGGGCGTCGCCGTTGCCGCCGTCCCAGCGGCCGAGCGCCAGTTCGAGGTTCTCCAGCAGGTCGTCGGCTTCCTCAAGGAAGATGTCGAGGATCTCGCTCTCGTCGGCTGCCGCGCCCTTCGCCGCCAGCGGCTTGAGGCTGACGCTGGTGGGTACGCTCAGTTGCTCGTCGGGATCGCTGCGCAGGCGCCTGATCTCCGCGATCAGCGCCTGCCCGTCGGGCAGCGTGCGGTGGCCACGCACCGCCTCGAGCATCTCGGCCAGCTCGTCGTGGCAGCGCTGCAGCAGGCCGAACAAGGCCGGGCTGGCGCGCAGGCGTCCACCGCAGAGGCCTTCGTAGAGGAATTCAAGCTCATGGGCGAGGTCGCCGATCTCGCCGATCTCGGCCATCCGCGCACCGCCCTTGAGGGTATGCAGGTCGCGCTGCAAGGCTTCCAGTTCGATGGTGTTGTCGACGTCGTCCATCCAGCGCTGCAACGCGGCGGCAGCGCTGTCGAGGATATCGAAGCCTTCCTCGAGGAAGATCTCCACCAGTTCGGGATCGCGCTCTTCGAACGCCTCCGCAGCAGGCGTGGCGGGCTCCTCGACGGCAGGTGCAACGAGTTCCTCGACAGGGCTTTCCGCCTCGCCCGGTGTCGCGGCCTCGGCCACCGGGCCCTGGCGGAACCGGCGGATCGACTGGATAAGGTCGTGCGGGTCGGCCAGGGGCTGGCCGGCGCTCAACTGGTCGAGCTGTTCGGCCAGGCGGTCGTGACAGGCTTGCAGCAATCCGGCCAGTTGCGGGGAGTGCTGGTAACGGCGGTCGACCAGTCCTTCGTAGAGGGCCTCCAGCTCGTGGGCCAGGTCGCCGATCTCGGCGATCTCGGCCATCCGTGCGCCGCCCTTGAGGGTGTGCAGGTCGCGCTGCAGGGCGCTGAGCGAAGACAGCGCGCCCGGCTCGGCCTGCCATTGGGCCAGTGCCTGGCCGGCGCTTTCGAGGATGTCCACCGCCTCTTCGAGGAAGATCGACACCATTTCCTCGTCCAGCTCGCGGCCGGGAGCCGGTGCAGGCGCTGCCGGCACGGTCTCCTCGGCAGGCGTCCCGGCCTCTTCGAAGACCGCCTCGGGGAGGGCCGGTTCTTCGTCTTCCGGGGGGAAATCGTCGGCGCCGAGACTCTCCGGGTCGATGAACGGAACGGCCTCGGCGGCGGGCGCTTCCAACAGCTCCTGCAGGGCCGCGACCCGCTCCGGACGCGGCGTGACCTGCAGGCCGGCGGCGACCTGGTCCATCATCCCGATCAGCGCCTCGTGGGCCTGGCGGGCTTCCTCGAAGAACGCCGGGCTGACCGCCAGGCGGCCTTCCTCGACGGCATCGTAGAGCGCCAGCAAGGCCTGGCAGAGTTCTTCCACCTGTGGCAGCTCGGCATGCCGGGCGCCCCGGTCCAGAGTGCTGAGCTCCTCGCGCAGCGCACTCAGTTCCTGGCGCTCCTGCGGATGCTCGTGCCAGCGCTCGAGCAGGTCCTCGGCGTCCAGCAGGATGTCCATGCCTTCGACGAGGAACGCCTCGATCAGCAACGGATCGCGGCGCTCGCCGGCATCGCTGTAGCGCTCGGCCTCGATCGAGGCGATGCGTTCCTGATGCAGTGCCTCGATACGCTCCAGCAACGCGTCGCTGCCGGGGATCGGGTTCAATGGCCGTTGCGCGCCGACCTGCTCCAGGCCGATACGGAACAGTTGCTCGGCGTCGTGCAGCAACTCGGCTTCGCGCAGGTCGAAGGCGAGCAGGTTGGACTTGTATTCCTTGACCAGTTTTTCCAGCGGCGTGGCGATCTCCGCGATCGGCAGGATGCCGGCCATGTGTGCGCTGCCCTTGAGGGTATGCAGGGCACGCTGCAAGGCATCGGTGACCGGCTGCGGCAGTTCGCGGGCGCAGTCGGCGAGGAAGCCGACCAGGGCCTCGAGATGGGTTTCCGCCTCGTTGGTGAAGATCTCCAGCAGTTGCGGATCGAGCAGTTCGACGTCGCTCTGCGCCTCGGCAGCGGCCTGCGGCGCGTCGGCCAATGGCGGCGCCTGGACGCCGTTGTCCAGGCTCGACGGCTGCTCCGCCCCGGCTTCCGGCGGTACTCCGCCGTCGTCCGGCGCCGGCGGTTCCGGCAGCGGCTCGCCCTTGGCCAGGGCATGCGCGGTGGCCGCCAGCAGGTCGACATCGTCGCGCTGGCGCTGGGCATTGGCGGCGAACTCCTCGACCAGCTCCGGCAACAGGGCCACGACCTGGTCCACCACTCGCTGCACCGGCTCGCTGGCGGCGATGCTGCGATCGAGCACGCGGTTGAACAGGTTCTCTATCGACCAGGCCAGTTCGCCGATCACCAGGGCACGGACCATCCGTCCGCTACCCTTGAGGGTATGGAAGGCACGGCGTACCTCGGTCAGCGCTTCGCGGTCGTCGTGGTCGGCTTTCCAGGCCGGCAGGTAGCGGCCGATGGTCTCCAGGACCTCGCCGGCCTCCTCGATGAAGACCTCGCGCAGTTCCTCGTCCACCGGTTCCTCGTCGGCCGGCGGTGGCAGCAGGCTGACCGGAACGTTCTGCGCCGGCGGGTTGATCGGCTGCACCGGCGCAGCCATCACCTCGGCCAGAGACAGGGCCGGCGCTTCGCTGGCGAGCGCCTCGGCGGCAGGCGGCGCCTCGGCCTCAGCCTCGGGCAATTGCACCTCGGGGAGATCGAGGTCGGAAAGATCCAGTTCCTCCAGGCTCGAGCCCTCCCAGGCGGACACCTCGCCCTCCGCCTCCGGCAAGGCTACATCCAGCGGCAGCGGATCGAGCGCATCGAGAACCAGCTCCTGTTCAGCGGAGCCGTCGAAAGGCTCCAGCGCCGGCAACGGCTCGAGGCTTTCCAGCGGCGCGTCGAAGGACAGCGCCGGCTCCTCCAGGCTCAGATCCAACGTCTCGCCGGCCTGCGCCGGCTGCGCCAGGTCATCGCCGAGCCCCCACTGCTCCGGCAGCGACCAGTCCGCCAGGGCCGCCGGCCCGGAGGCCGGGGCCGCATCGGCGGGCAGGTCGAGGCCGGAGAGATCGATCTCGTCGAGGCTGAAATCGTCCAGGCTGCGGGCAGGCGCCGGGGTCGACTGCGGCTGGCCGCTCTCCTCGACCACCTCCGGCAACGCCGGCGGCACTTCGGCGGAATCGTCCAGCGGCAGGTCCAGGGCCAGGTCGAGGGACGGCTCGCCGGCGTCGGGCGCGACTTCGCCAAGGGTCCAGTTGTCGTCGCTGGCCAGCTGCGGGGCATCTTCCCTCGCGGCCTCGGCAGGAGCCGTGTCGGCGGGCGGTTGCTCCGCTGTCTCGGCGACCTCGACGACCGCCTCCGGCCTCTCCGGCTCGGCAGCCGGGGACTCGATGGCAGCGGGCCCGGACAGGCCAGGCTCGGCCGGGGCCGACGAATTCGGTTTCAGCGTATAGCCGAGGTTCGCCAGGCTGTCCTCGGCGACGTCGAGGATCAGGTCGCTCTGGCTGGCATGGTCCTCGCTCAGGCGCTCCAGGTAATACTCGACGCTGGTGATGGCATCGGCCAGGGTATCCAGGCTCTGCCAGTCCGGCACCGCCTTGCGCGCCAGCAGCTGTTCCTGGATATAGCGGTTGCAGGTTTCCAGCAGGGTCGCGGCGCGCTCCAGCGGGATCATCGCCAGGCCGCCGCGGACCTGGGTCAGCAGCTCCGGCACGCGGGCCAGGTGCTCGTGGTTCCACTGCGAGGCGATGAACTCGATGATCGCGTCCTTGGCCTGCTCCAGACCGTTGCGCGCTTCCTTGATCACCAACTGGTGGATCTGCGCCACATCGGTGGTGGGCAGGCGGCTTTCCTCGCTGTTGCGCTCGTCGCCGGGACCGGCCATGCCGGCCAGGGTGGCCTCGACGTAGAGCAACGCGCCGGCGACGTCCATCAGGATCGCGTCGCTCGGCTCGCGGCGGCCCTGGGCCAGGGCGTGGATGACGTCCAACTGGTCGAGGATGACCTTGCGCGGTTGGCCGAAGCCGAGTACCGCCAGGGTATCGGCGATCTGCTTGAGCGGCGCCAGGAGGGCGTCCAGTTCCGAGGGGTGGCCACGGTCGCTGCGCACGAACAGGTCGAGGCTGTCCTTGATCCGCACCAGTTCCTCGCACAAGGCACCGACCACCGAACGCATCGCGTCGCGGTCGGGTCCGGCGAGGCGGGCGCGCTCGGCGTCCACCGTCTCGTGGTCGGGCAGCGCCTCGTCGAGGCGGTACTGTTCCTTCAGAGCGCGGATCCGCGGCGACTGCGAAGGCGCCTTGGCCACGTAGAACAGCAGGTTCTTCACCAGCTCGTCCGGCGCGGCCTGGTTCAGGCCGTCGGCGCCCTGCTCGACCAGGCGCTTGAGTTCGCGGTCGAGCTGGCGCAGCAGGGTGCGCACCGAGGCGCTGTTGACCACGCTACCGTTGGCCAGGCCCTCGACCAGGCCGGAAGCGATGCTCCACAGTGGCCCCAGCGGTGCCTCGCGGCACAGGCCCTCCAGGCGCGCATAGACACGCGCCAGGTAGCCGAGGCTGGTGGCCACGTCCTGGTTGCGCAGCAGGCCGACCAGGGCCATCTGCTGGGTCTGGCGCAGCTTGCGCAGCAAGCCGCCAAGTTCGTCGGTGCGCAGTTGCGCGATGGCCTCGCCGTCCAGTTGCGGCTGGCGCTGCGACAGGTCGGGCGCGAACAGGCTGGTTTCCGAGAGCAGCTTCTCGCCGCGCGCGGCGCGCAGGTCGTTGAGCAGCGGCAGGACCACCATCGGCAGGTCGCGCCGGGCGGTCTGGATCCGGTCGAGGTAGACCGGCAGTTGCAGGATCGCCTGCATCAGCACTTCCAGGGCCTCGCCCTGGTTCGGCACGCGACCGTCCAGCAAGGCCTGGACCAACTGCTCCATTTCCTCGGCGAGCAGGGCCGCGCCGTAGAACTCGACCATCTGCAGGGTGCCCTGCACCTGGTGCACGTAGGTCAGGCAGAACCGCATGCGGGTCGGGTCCTGCGGGTTCTCGACGAACGCTTCCAGCGCCTGGCGCGCCTGTTTCAGGGTTTCGGCGATCTCGCCTTTCACCCACTCCAGAGCGACGTAGTCGTGCCGGTCACCCATAGCCACTCCATTCATGTGCCTGAGTACCCCTTACGGGTAAAGGCCAGGACCCGCTCGTCGGCGACCGGCTCGAGCTCCGGATGGCTCCAGTCGACCACTTCGCCGACCCCGATCACCAGCAAGCCTCCCGGCGCCAGCCGTTCGGCCAACCGGTTGAGGATCTCGCGCCGTCGCCAGCGACGGAAGTAGATCAGCAGGTTCTGACAAAAAATCACGTCCATGCCGGACCAGGGCGCCTTCGCCAGGTCCAGCACATTCAGCCGGGCGCAGCAGACGCGCTCGGTCAGTATCGTTTTCACGCTGAAGCTGCCGTCGGCCTGGCGTTCGCAATAGCGTTCGACCAGCCCGGCCTCCAGTTGCTCCAGCTTGCGGGCCGGATAGTTCGCCTGCCGCGCCCGCTGCAGGGCGTGAAGGCTGATATCCGTCCCGGTGACGCCGAAAAAATCTTCCCGTTCCTGCCCGCGCAACACCTGCGCGGCGCACATCGCCAGCGAGTAGGGTTCCTCGCCGCTGGAGCAGCCGACGCTCCACAGGGCCCAGGGCCGCGGCATGCCTTCGCGGCGCAGGCGCTCGCCCAGGTAGCGCTCGAGCAGCTCGAAAGACGGGGGATGACGGAAGAAACGGGTTTCCTGGACGGTCAGGCGGTCCAGCAGGGTCGCCCACTCCACTGCGCCACGCGGACCGTCGGTCACCTGGCGGTAGTAGCTGTGGTAGTCGCCGATGCCCAGTTCACGCATGCGCGCGGTCAGGCTGGCCTGCAGGAACGTCCGGCGTTGCTCGTTGAGCACCACGCCGGTGCGGTTCTCCAACAGGACCTGCCAGTCGCGGAACTCCGCTGCCGACATATCGGCCAGCGGCTGCAGTGACCAGACGCCGTTCGCCTGCATGCCGTGCCCCTCGTCCAAGGTGTCGACGCGGCGCCCGCCAGGCGGCCGCCGCGCCTATGCTCAGGCCTGCTCCACGCCCTCCGGCAGTTTGAAGCCGGATACCGAGTTGCGCATCTCGCTCGCCATCTTCGCCAGGTTGCCGATGCTCCGTGCGGTGGCGGTGGTACCGGCGGAGGTCTGCGAGGTGATCTCCTGAATGACGTTCATGGTGTTGGAAATGTGGCCGGCCGACGATGCCTGCTGACGGGCGGCGTTGGAGATGTTCTGGATCAGTGCCGCGAGGGTCTTGGATACCTTCTCGATCTCCTCCAGGGCCACACCGGCGTCCTGGGCCAGGCGCGCGCCGCGGACCACCTCGGAGGTGGTCTGCTCCATCGAGATCACCGCTTCGTTGGTGTCGGTCTGGATGGTCTTCACCAGCGCCTCGATCTGCTTGGTCGCCGCCGAGGAACGTTCCGCCAGTCGCTGTACCTCGTCCGCTACCACGGCGAAGCCGCGGCCCGCGTCCCCGGCCATCGACGCCTGGATCGCGGCGTTCAGGGCGAGGATGTTGGTCTGGTCGGCGATGTCGTTGATCAGGCTGACGATGTCGCCGATCTCCTGGGACGATTCGCCGAGGCGCTTGATTCGCTTCGAGGTGTCCTGGATCTGCTCGCGGATGTTGTCCATGCCGGTGATGGTGTTGTGCACCACCTCGTTGCCCTTGTTGGCAATGGCTACCGAACGTTCCGCTACCGCCGAGGATTCCGAGGCGTTCGCCGATACCTGGTCGATCGACACCGCCATTTCGTTGATCGCCGCCGAGGCGCCGGCGATTTCCTGCGCCTGGTGCTCGGAGGCTTCGGCCAGGTGCATCGCGGTGGACTGGGTTTCCTGGGCCGCTGCGGCCACCTGCACGGCGGTCTGGTTGATGGTCTCCACCAGTTCGCGGAGCTGGTCGATGGAGTAGTTGATCGAGTCGGCGATGGCGCCGGTGAAGTCCTCGGTCACGGTCGCGGCCACGGTCAGGTCGCCGTCCGCGAGGTCGGCGATCTCGTCGAGCAGACGCAGGATCGCGGCCTGGTTGCGGTCGTTCTTCTCGGCGGTCTCGGCCAGCCGGCGGTTGGTCTCGCGCACCATCACCAGGCCGATCAGGATGATCGAGGCCAGGGCCAGGGCGCCGAGGACGTAACCGGCGAACAGGTTGATGCTACGCCCGCCGGCCAGGTTCTCGAAGCCGTCGGCCAGTTGCGAGGCCTTGTCCAGCAGGGTCTGCGAAACGCTGAAGATGTTGTTCGCCGCTTCCCGGACCTGGAACAGGTCGGGCGAGGTCTCGAGGATCTCGTCCACCGAGCCGGAGACGAACTCGAAGAGTTCGGCGATCTCGTTCAGGCGATCCACCGCCTCGGCGTTGGTCACCTTGGAGATGCTCATCGCCGCGTTGCCTTCCTGCATGCCCTTCAGTACGCGGCCGAACAGGCTGGCGTCGCGGCCGAAGCTGTCGGCGGCCTGCACCGAGTTCTCGTCGCCGGCCAGCACCTTGTTCACCGAGCCGAGGATACGTTCGGCGAGCAGCGACTGGCGTTGGGCGACCGCGACCTGGTCGGCCGGGGCACCGTTCTCCAGCAGGATGTCGACCACCTCTTCGTATTCCACCTGCAGCTGCGGGATGGTTTCGGCGAGGGTCGAGGCCACCTGGTGCAGGGACAGTACGGTCTGTTCGCTGGCGAGGATGGAGTCGGCGTTCTTGCGCAGGCCATCCCAGTCCTGCTGCACCACGTCCATCTGCGGCTTCACCGCTTCGGGACTGGGCGGCAGGGATGTGCTCTCGTCGCCGTTGACCAGGATGTTCCAGCGTTTCTCGAAGTCGTTGCGCGCATCCTTCAGGAGCTTGAACGCCTCGCCCTTGCCCGCCGCCGCTTCGGTGGCGTTCTTCGCGATCCGCTGCGACAGGACGCGCAGTTCGCCGGCATGGCCGATGTACTGCTTGTCATGGTTCGACTGGGTGTTGAGGTAGGCAAAGTTGGCGAACAGCAACACGATCGAGACGATGAGGACGATGAACAGCCCCGCGATCACCGAGCTGCTGCGCATGCCCGCGAAAAGATTGCCTGCGTTGATTTTCTTCATATTTGGCCCCCGCCCGGACCGACCACGATTACGATTTCCATGTCACGACACGGGCCGGCAGACCGGCCCAACCGGTGAAGCTGTTTATACGGCGACGTCGAGGAAGCCCTGGTGTTGCGCCAGCGCATGCGGGCTGAACACCAGCCACGGCTGCTCTCGATGGAAGACGCCATGAATGAAGGGTTGCAGTGCCGCTTCTAGTGGCGGCAGCTGTTCGCTGAAGGTGTCCACCGGGAAGTGCTGCATGCCGAACACCTCATCGACGATGAGGCCGGCGAACACGTCCAGGTGCTCCACCACCAGCACCCGCCGCTGCTTGCGCAAGGGCGACAGTTCGGTGCCGAGGAAACCGCAGAGGTCCATGATCGGCAGCAGGCGGCCACGTACGTTGGCCACCCCCTTGACCCAGGTCTTCACGCCCGGCAGCTGGGTGTAGCGCGGTTCGTGCAGGACTTCGCCGACCTCCCCCATGGGGGCGACGAAGAACCGCCCGCCCATGCGGAAGCCGATCCCGCTCCAGCTCTGCACCGCCTCCTGCTGGGCCGGCAGGCCGGCGGCCAGGCGTCGGCAGCGCTGATCGATGTCGACGAGGAGCTGGAAGGGGGTCTGAACGTCCGACATGCGGGGCCTGGTCTTTCCGGGGTCAGGGTGAGCGATGCGCTGCGACGGGCTCAGCCCGCCAGCACCGCATTGATGGTTTTCAGCAGGGTCTCTTCGTCCACCGGCTTGGTCAGGTAGTCGCGCGCGCCCTGGCGCTTGCCCCAGACCTTGTCGGTCTCCTGGTCCTTGGTGGTGACGATGATCACCGGGATGGCGCTGGTCTCGGCGTCCTTGGTCAATTGACGGGTCGCCTGGAAGCCGTTGAGGCCGGGCATGACGATGTCCATCAGGACCACGTCGGGCTTTTCCTGGCGGGCCAGGGCGACGCCGTCGCCGCCGTTCTCGGCCTTGAGTACCTGGTGACCATGCTTTTCCAGCATGGCGGTCAGCTTGTACATCTCGGTCGGAGAGTCATCAACAATCAAAATACGAGCCATGGGATCCCCATCACGAAATAAGCATCAACGGCCATGCGGCCGGATATCAGGAAACGGCGTCCACCGGGGTGAAGCTGGGTACGTGTGCCTTGATCGCGCCCAGCAGCTCTTCCTTGCTGAACGGCTTGGTGAGGTACTGGTCGGAGCCGACGATGCGCCCCTTGGCCTTGTCGAACAGGCCGTCCTTGGAGGACAGCATGATCACCGGGGTGGACTTGAACGCGCTGTTGTTCTTGATCAGGGCGCAGGTCTGATAGCCATCCAGGCGCGGCATCATGATGTCGACGAAAATGATGTTCGGATGGGTATCGGCGATCTTCGCCAGGGCATCGAAGCCGTCGATTGCCGTGATCACGTCGCAACCGACCTTTTTCAGCAGTGTTTCGGCGGTGCGACGAATCGTTTTCGAATCGTCGATCACCATCACTTTCAAACCGTCGGATTGCTGTTCCATGTTCGCCCTATATCGACTCGGTGAATCATTCTTCTGTGTTTTCTTCAGTGCGCTAACGCCCTGTCACCGACGGGCTGCGACCCAATCGCGGGCCTTTTTAGCACACTCGACGCAACTCTATCCATAATGCCCGGAACAGGCCGGCTTTTTCCTTGACCAAGCGCAAACGGGGCGCCAACCTGAGCGTCAAACCCGCTTGCCACGCGGCCTCCCCGCCGCGACCGGACAACCCACCCCCTTTCGGAGGAATTCCCATGAGCGTACGCCTCGGGATCGTCATGGACCCCATCGCGCGCATCAACTTCAAGAAGGACAGCTCGCTCGCCATGCTGCTGGCTGCCCAGGCCCGCGGCTGGTCGCTGTTCTACATGGAACAGCAGGACCTCTACCAGAAGGCCGGCGTCGCGCGTGGACGCATGCGCCCGCTGAAGGTCTTCAACGATGCCTCCCGCTGGTTCGAACTGGAAGCGGAAAGCGACCAACCGCTGCACGAACTGGACGTGATCCTGATGCGCAAGGACCCGCCCTTCGATAACGAATTCGTCTATTCGACCTACCTGCTGGAACAGGCCGAGCGTGCCGGCGCCCTGGTGGTGAACCGGCCGCAGAGCCTGCGCGACTGCAACGAGAAGTTCTTCGCCACGCAGTTCACCCAGTGCACTCCGCCGACGATGGTCAGCCGGCGATCCGATATTCTGCGCGAGTTTGCCGCCGAGCATCGTGACATCATTCTCAAACCCCTGGACGGAATGGGCGGTTCGTCGATATTTCGTCACCGCGAAGGCGACCCGAACCTCTCGGTGATCCTCGAGACCCTCACCCAGCATGGCAGCCAGCAGATCATGGCACAGCGCTATCTGCCGGAAATCAAGGACGGCGACAAGCGCATCCTGATGATCGACGGCGAACCGGTGCCCTACTGCCTGGCGCGCATCCCCGCCCAGGGCGAGACTCGCGGCAACCTCGCCGCCGGCGGCCGCGGCGTGGCCCAGCCGCTGAGCGAGCGCGACCGCTGGATCGCCGCCGAGGTCGGCCCGCACCTGCGCGAGCGCGGCCTGCTGTTCGTCGGCCTCGACGTGATCGGCGATTATCTGACGGAAATCAACGTCACCAGCCCGACCTGCATCCGCGAGATCGACCAGGCCTTCGACACCCGCATCGGCGACAAGCTGATGGACGCCATCGCCGCCCAGCTGGCTGCCCGCTGAATCGCGCGGGCGGGCCTCGGTCCGCCCGCCTCGGCCCGGCCGATGCGCCACGGCGAGCGACCGCGTGTCCAAGGCGCGGAGTGCGTCATAGACTTTTCCGCCCCCCATCGGCAGACTTCGCCCCACGCCAGCCACCACGATCCGCAATGAACGCCGCCGTCCTCAAGTCCCCCTCCGCCGCTGCCGGCGTCCGCCCGGCGGACCGTTTGGGCTTCACCCTGTTCATCGCAGCCATCCTGCACGTCGCCCTCATCCTCGGGGTGGGCTTCTCCATGCCCGCGCCGAGCCAGATCAGCAAGACCCTGGAAATCACCCTGGCCACCTTCAAGAGCGACAAGGCGCCGGAGAAGGCCGACTACCTCGCGCAGATGAACCAGCAGGGCAGCGGAACCCTGGAGCACAAGGCCGCGCCGAAGACCACCGAGGTCGCGCCGTTCCAGGACAACCAGGTGAAGAAAGTCGCGCCGCCGGCTACGCCGAAGCAGGCCAGGAGCGAAGAGGCGCCCAAGGCCGCGGTGACCACCACCCGCCAGCGCCAGCAGAAGGCACCGAGCAAGACCCAGGCACAGAAGGCCGAGCAGGTCGCCAAGCCGGCGCCGCATTTCGACTCAACCCAGCTCTCGGCGGAAATCGCCAGCCTCGAGGCCGACCTGGCCAAGGAGCAGCAGGCCTACGCCAAGCGCCCGCGCATCCACCGCCTGAGCGCCGCCTCGACCATGCGCGACAAGGGCGCCTGGTACAAGGAAGACTGGCGCAAGAAGATCGAACGCATCGGCAACCTCAACTACCCCGACGAGGCCCGCCGGCAGAAGCTCTACGGCAGCCTGCGGCTGCTGGTGTCGATCAACCGCGACGGCACCATCTACGAGGTGCAGGTGCTGGAGTCTTCCGGCGAGCCGATCCTCGACCAGGCCGCCCAGCGCATCGTCCGCCTGGCCGCGCCCTATGCGCCGTTCAGCGGCGACCTGGCCGACATCGACCGGCTGGAGATCATCCGTACCTGGCGCTTCGAACGCGGCGACCGGCTGTCCAGCAAGTAGCGCCGGCAAGGCTGGCTTTCTCGCGTCCGAAGCAGGACACTAGCGGCCATGAAACAGAGCAGCCCAACCTACCTCAAGCATCATTTCCTGATCGCCATGCCGCACATGGCCGACCCCAATTTCGCCCAGACCGTGACCTACCTGGTCGAACACAACGAGCAGGGCGCCATGGGCCTGGTGATCAACCGTCCCAGCGGCCTCAACCTGGCGGAAGTCCTCGAACAGCTCAAGCCGGACGCCCTGCCGCCGGCGCGCTGCCAGCACATCGACATCTACAACGGCGGCCCGGTGCAGACCGACCGTGGCTTCGTCCTCCACCCCAGCGGCCTGAGCTACCAGTCGACCCTGGAACTGGGCGAGCTGGCGATGTCCACCTCGCAGGACGTGCTGTTCGCCATCGCCGCCGGCACCGGCCCGGAAAAGAGCCTGATCAGCCTTGGCTATGCCGGCTGGGAAGCCGGCCAGCTGGAGGCCGAACTGAGCGACAACGCCTGGCTGACCTGCCCGGCGGACCCGGCGATCCTCTTCGACCTGCCGGCCGAGGAGCGCCTCAGCGCCGCCGCCGCGCGCCTGGGCGTCAACCTCAGCCTGCTCACCGCCCAGGCCGGTCACGCCTGATGGCCAGCGACAAGCCGCTGCGCCTGCTGCTGGGCTTCGACTACGGCACCCGGCAGATCGGCGTCGCCGTCGGCCAGGCGGTGACCGGCCAGGCCCGCGAGCTGTGCGTATTGAAGGCGCAGAACGGCGTGCCGGACTGGAACCGGGTGGAAGCGCTGATCAAGGAATGGCAGCCGGACGCCATCGTCGTCGGCCTGCCGCTGAACATGGACGGCAGCCCAAGCGAGATGAGCGAGCGCGCGGAAAAGTTCGGCCGCCGCCTCAACGGCCGTTTCAACCTGCCGGTCTTTACCCACGACGAACGCCTCACGACCTATGCCGCCAAGGGCGAGCGCCTGGCCCAGGGCCAGCGCGACGGCTACCGCGAGCGACCGGTGGACGCCTTGGCCGCCGCCCTGCTGCTGGAAGGCTGGCTGGCCGAACACCCGGATTGACCCATGGCAGCCGGCACGCCGCCGGTTGCCATTATGCTTTCGCCACCGCGGGCGCCTCCCTACAGCGGGCTCTCCCGGCGGCCATCCCATCGATGTCAGCGAGGAGCCACCATGAGCCTACCCAATCCCGCCGAACTCCTGCCGCGCATGGCCAGCGACCTGCGCGCCCATCTCGCCGAGCGCTGCATCGAGCGGCCGCGCTTCGTCGGCATCCACACTGGCGGCATCTGGGTCGCCGAGGCGCTGCTGAGGGAACTGGGCAACCAAGAGCCGCTGGGCACCCTCGACGTCTCCTTCTACCGCGACGACTTCACCCAGAACGGCCTGCATCCGCAGGTCCGCCCGTCGGCGCTGCCGTTCGAGATCGACGGCCAGCACCTGGTCCTGGTGGACGACGTGCTGATGAGCGGCCGCACCATCCGCGCCGCACTCAACGAACTGTTCGACTACGGCCGTCCGGCCAGCGTGACCCTGGTCTGCCTGCTCGACCTGAACGCCCGGGAGTTGCCTATCCGCCCCGACGTGGTCGGCCAGACCCTGTCCCTGGGTCGCGATGAACGGGTAAAATTGGTCGGTCCCGCACCGCTCGCCCTCGAGCGCAAGGTCCTTTCCTCCGCTTCCTGATCCTCTTCACTAGGGCCTGCCCCATGCCGACAGACGCCAAGCGCCCGCTGCAGCTCAACGACCAGGGCCAGCTGCGCCACTTCATCTCGCTCGACGGATTGCCCCGCGAGCTGCTCACCGAAATCCTCGATACCGCCGACTCCTTCCTGGAAGTCGGCGCCCGCGCGGTGAAAAAGGTCCCGCTGCTGCGCGGCAAGACCGTCTGCAACGTGTTCTTCGAGAACTCCACGCGCACCCGCACCACCTTCGAGCTGGCCGCCCAGCGGCTGTCGGCCGACGTGATCAGCCTGAACGTATCCACCTCTTCCACCAGCAAGGGCGAGACGCTCACCGACACCCTGCGCAACCTGGAGGCGATGGCCGCCGACATGTTCGTGGTGCGCCACAGCGACTCGGGCGCGGCGCACTTCATCGCCGAGCACGTCAGCCCCAACGTGGCGGTGATCAACGGCGGCGACGGCCGCCACGCGCACCCCACCCAGGGGATGCTCGACATGCTGACCATCCGCCGACACAAAGGGAACTTCGAGCAGCTATCGGTGGCGATCGTCGGCGATATCCTGCATTCGCGAGTAGCCCGTTCGAACATGCTGGCGCTCAAGACCCTGGGTTGCCCGGACATCCGCGTGATCGCCCCGCGCACCCTCTTGCCGATCGGCCTGGAAGAGCAGTACGGCGTGCGCGTGTTCACCAACGCCGACGAAGGCCTGAAGGACGTCGACGTGGTGATCATGCTGCGCCTGCAACGCGAGCGGATGCAGGGTGGCCTGCTACCCAGCGAGGGCGAGTTCTTCAAGCTCTACGGCCTGACCGAGAAGCGCCTGAAGCTGGCCAAGCCGGATGCCATCGTCATGCACCCTGGCCCGATCAACCGTGGCGTGGAGATCGAGTCGGCGGTGGCCGACGGGACCCAGTCGGTGATCCTCAACCAGGTCACCTACGGCATCGCCATCCGCATGGCGGTGCTGTCCATGGCCATGAGCGGCCAGAACACCCAACGCCAGCTGGAACAGGAGGACGCCGAATGACCATCAGTATCCGAGGCGCCCGCGTCATCGACCCGGCCAGCGGCCTGGACCAGGTCGGCGACCTCCACATCGAGGCCGGCAAGATCGTCGCCATCGGCGCCGCGCCGGCCGGCTTCAGCGCCCAGAAGGCCCTCGACGGCGCCGGCCTGGTGGCCGCGCCGGGACTGGTCGACCTCAGCGTCGCCCTGCGCGAGCCGGGCTACGGACGCAAGGGCAACGTCGAAAGCGAGACCCGCGCCGCCGCGGCCGGCGGCACCACCAGCCTGTGCTGCCCGCCCTATACCCGGCCGGTGCTGGACACCCCGGCGGTGGCCGAGCTGATCCTCGACCGCGCCCGTGAGGCCGGCAACGCCAAGGTCTACCCCATCGGCGCGCTGACCCGCGGCTTCGGCGGCGAGCAACTGTCGGAACTGGTGGCCCTGCGCGACACCGGTTGCGTGGCCTTCACCAATGGCCTGCATGGCTTCGCCAGCAACCGCATCCTGCGGCGCGCCCTGGAGTACGCGGCGACCTTCGACCTGACGGTGATCTTCACCTCGCAGGACACCGATCTCGCCGAAGGCGGCCTCGCCCACGAAGGCCCGACCGCCAGCTTCCTCGGCCTCGCGGGGATCCCGGAAACCGCCGAGACCGTGGCCCTGGCCCGCAACCTGCTGCTGGTGGAACAGAGCGGCGTGCGCGCGCACTTCAGCCAGTTGACCAGCGCCCGCGGCATCGAACTCGTCGCCCAGGCCCAGGCCCGTGGCCTGCCGGTGACCTGCGACGTGGCGCTGTACCAGTTGATCCTCACCGACGAAGCGCTGGTGGGCTTCTCCAGCCTCTACCACGTGCAACCGCCGCTGCGCACCAAGGCCGACCGCGAAGCCCTGCGCGAAGCGGTGAAGAACGGCGTGGTACAAGCCATCGCCAGCCACCACCAACCCCACGAGGCGGACGCCAAGAACGCGCCGTTCGCCGCCACCGAGCCGGGCATCAGCGGCGCCGAGCTGCTGCTGCCGCTGGCGATGACGCTGGTGCAGGACGGCCTGCTCGACCTGCCGACCCTGCTCGCCCGCCTCTCCCACGGCCCGGCCCAGGCCCTGCGCCTGCCTGCCGGGCGCCTGGCGGTCGGCCAGGCCGCCGACCTGGTGCTGTTCGACCCGCAGGGTTCGACCCTGGCCGGTGAGAGCTGGTACTCGAAGGGGCAGAACAGCCCGTTCGTCGGTCACTGCCTGCCGGGACGAGTGCGTTACACCCTGGTGGACGGACACCTGACCCACGAGGGCTGATCCCTACCACCACGAAAAAGCCCGCCATCCGGCGGGCTTTTTCATCTTCGCGTTCGCGATTCCGGGGGGCGTATCCGTTGCCGGGGCGGGCGCCCTATCCCAGCCTCTGCCACCAACCCGCCTTAACGGCAGGGCGAATAACGCAGAGCGTTATCCGCCGAGGCATGCTCGCCGGGAACACCCGATGGCCAGCAGCCGCGCCGGTCGGCGCCGCTCCCTGCGGAGCCTCAGATCTTCGCCAGCGCCTGCGCCAGGTCGGCCTGCAGGTCCTCCAGCGCCTCGACGCCAACCGACAGGCGGATCAGCGAGTCACCGATGCCCAGGTCGGCGCGGGTTTCCGCCGGGATGCTGGCGTGGGTCATGATCGCCGGATGTTCGATCAGGCTTTCCACCCCGCCCAGGCTCTCCGCCAGGGAGAAGATCCGCACGTTCTCCAGGAAGCGCCGGGCGCCGGCCAGGTCGCAGCGCAGGTCGAGGGAGATCATCCCGCCGAAGCCACGCATCTGCCGTTTCGCCAGCTCATGCTGCGGGTGCGAAGCCAGGCCGGGGTAGTAGACCCGCGCCACCTGCGGCTGGCGCTCCAGCCACTGGGCCAGGGCCAGGGCGTTGCTGCAATGGCGCTCCATGCGCAGCGCCAGGGTCTTCACCCCGCGCAGGGTGAGGAAGGCGTCGAACGGCCCGGAGATGGCGCCCACCGAGTTCTGCAGGAAGCCCAGGCGCTCGCGCAGGTCCGGGTTGTCGCCGACGATGGCGATGCCGCCGATCACGTCGGAATGGCCGTTCAGGTACTTGGTGGTGGAGTGCACCACCACGTCGAAGCCCAGTTCCAGGGGGCGCTGGATGTAGGGACTGGCGAAGGTGTTGTCGGCCACGCTGATGATGCCGCGGGCGCGGCAGAGTTGGGCGATGGTGCGCAGGTCGGTGAGGCGCAGCAGCGGGTTGCTCGGGGTTTCCACCCAGACCATGCGGGTTTCCGGGGTCAGCGCGGCCTCGAAGGCCTGCAGGTCGGTCGGGTCGACGAAGCTGAAGCGATGCCCGGCGCTGCGCCGGCGGACCCGCTCGAACAGGCGGAAGGTACCGCCGTAGAGGTCATTGCCGGAAACGATGTGGGAACCGGCGTCGAGCAGCTCCAGCACCGAGGAGATCGCCGCCAGGCCGGAGGCGAAGGCGAAGGCCTGGGTGCCGCCCTCGAGGTCGGCCACGCAGCGCTCCAGGGCCCAGCGGGTCGGGTTGTGCGAGCGGCCGTAGTCGAGCCCCTTGTGTACCCCGGGGCTTTCCTGGATATAGGTGGAGTTGGCGTAGATCGGCGGCATGATCGCGCCGGTCGAGGGATCGGGGGCCTGCCCGGCGTGGATGACCCGGGTCGCAAAGGCCTGGGCCGGGGCGTCGGGATGCTGGTCGTGCTGGCTCATGCGAGCTTTCTCCGCAAATGGTTCAACAGGTCGAAACGGGTGATCAGGCCGTGGAAGCCGCTGGCATCGGCAACGATCGCCACCAGGCCGCGGTCCAGGACCGCCTGCAACTGGGCCAGGCTGGCGCCGGGCGCGAGGGTCTCCGGCGCGGCGTTCATCGCGCTGCTTACCGCATCGCGGAAGCGTGGCGCGTCGGCGTGGACACCGAGCAGGATATCCGACTCGTCGATCACACCGACCAGTTTTCCATCGTCCAGCACCGGCAATTGCGAAACGTCGGCCAGGCGCATGCGCTGGAAGGCGGTGAGCAGGGTGTCGTCCGGACCGACGCTGATCACCCGGCCCTCCTCGAAGCGCCGCGCGATGATGTCGCGCAGGTCGCCGTAGTGCTTGCGTTGCAGCAGGCCCTGGTCGGTCATCCACTGGTCGTTGTAGATCTTCGACAGGTAGCGGGTGCCGGTGTCGCAGACGAAGCTGACCACCCGCTTCGGCTCCTTCTGCTCGCGACAGAAGCGCAGCGCCGCGGCCAGCAGGGTGCCGGTGGAGGAGCCGCCGGGAATGCCCTCGACGCGCAACAGTTCGCGGGCCATGGCGAAGCTTTCCTCGTCGCTGATGGAATAGGCATGGCGCACGCTGGAGAGGTCGGCGATGGCCGGTACGAAGTCCTCGCCGATGCCCTCCACCGCCCAGGAACCCGGCGTACCCAGGGTGCCGGAGCGGGAGTACTCGGCCATGATCGAGCCCTCGGGATCGGCGAGCACCATCTCCAGCTCCGGCTGGACCTTCTGGAAAAACCGGGTAAGGCCGGTCAGGGTACCGGAGGAGCCGACGCCGACGACGATGGCGTCGAGATCGTGGCCGGTCTGCGCCCAGAGCTCCGGGCCGGTGCCGCACTCGTGGGCCAGCGGGTTGGCCGGGTTGTTGAACTGGTCGGCGAAGAAGGCGCCGGGAATATCCTGCGCCAGGCGCGCGGCAACGTCCTGGTAGTACTCCGGATGGCCCTTGCCGACGTCCGAGCGGGTGATGTGCACCTCGGCGCCCATGGCGCGCAGGTGCAGGACCTTCTCGGTGGACATCTTGTCCGGCACCACCAGCACCACCCGGTAGCCCTTGGCGCGGCCGACCAGGGCCAGGCCGAGACCGGTGTTGCCGGCGGTGGCCTCGACGATGGTGCCACCGGGCCGCAGGCGGCCGTCACGCTCGGCGGCCTCGATCATGGCGACACCGATGCGATCCTTGATGGAGCCGCCGGGGTTCTGCGATTCGAGCTTGAGGTACAGGGTGCAGGGGCCGGTATCGAAGCGCGTCACGCGAACCAGCGGGGTGTTGCCGATCAGGTCGAGCACGGCGGGACGTGAGTCGGAAGTCATCTTTTCTCCTTTCGGTGTTTCCGCACGGAGCGATACGGTGCGCGGCCTCGTGAGCCATTGCACCTATCCGTTCTGGGGCTTGCAGACCATAGGGGCTGGCGCGCGCGGGCGCCAATAACCTACAGGTAGAACGTTAGAACCTTTGGTTCCTTAAGTCCCGCCGGAGGAATTCCCTGCCGACCGTGGCGCCACCCATGAAAAAGCCCGCCGGATGGCGGGCTTCTCGCACCTGGCGACGAGCCTCAGATGCGCTGCGGCCCGTTGCGCTCGGACACCTGTCCGTTGAGGGTCCAGAAGTCGTAGAGCACGCCGAGGAAGAACAGGCCGCCGGTGAACAGGTAGATGATCCCGGTGATCCACTTGCCCATGTACATCCTGTGCACGCCGAGCACGCCGAGGAAGGTCAGCAGGATCCAGGCCACGTTGTAGTCCAGGTTGCCGCCCTGGAAGCGCCGGTCGGCCTCGCGGTCCATCGACGGGATGAGGAACAGGTCGATGATCCAGCCGATGAAGAACAGGCCGAAGGTGAAGAACCAGATCGTCCCGGTGATCGGCTTGCCGTAATAGAAGCGGTGCGAACCGGTGAAACCGAAGATCCACAGCAGGTAGCCGATGGCCTTGCTATGGGTGTCGTGCTGTTGAGTCATGCGTCCCCCTCGTTCCGTGCGCGGCTGCGGCCGCGCCTGAGCCGCAGGTTAGCGGAGCGGCGGACGCCGCGCCAGAGCGGCCCGGCGCATGACAGTTTTGCAATTGCCTATCCTGTAGGCTGGTGCTGCCGCCACCGCCCCACAGGAGCCGCCATGAGCGCCGGACACGAGCACAGCTTCGCCCAGACCAACTCGACCCGCCTGAAATGGGCGTTGCTGCTGACCGGAAGCTTCCTCGTCGCCGAGGTCGTCGGCGGCATCCTCACCGGCAGCCTGGCGCTGATCTCCGATGCCGCGCACATGCTCACCGACGCCGTGGCCCTGGCCATCGCCCTGGCCGCGATCAACATCGCCAGGCGCCCGACCAACGATCGCCTGACCTACGGCTACCACCGCTTCGAGATCCTCGCCGCGGCGTTCAACGCCTTCCTCCTGTTCGGCGTGGCCTTCTATATCCTCTACGCGGCCTACGAGCGGCTCAACCAGCCGGCGGAGATCCAGTCCGTGGGCATGCTGGTGATCGCCGTGCTCGGCCTGCTGGTGAACCTGGCCAGCATGCGCCTGCTGGCGCCGGCCCAGGGCAACAGCCTGAACGTCAAGGGCGCCTACCTGGAGGTCTGGAGCGACATGCTCGGCTCGCTGGGGGTGATCGTCGCCGCGATCGTGATCCGTTTCACCGGCTGGGCCTGGGTCGACTCGCTGGTGGCGGTGCTGATCGGTTTCTGGGTCCTGCCGCGCACCTGGATCCTGCTGCGCGAGAGCCTGCATGTGTTGCTCGAAGGGGTGCCGAAGGAAATCCAGTTGGCCGAGCTGCGCGAAGCGCTGCTGGGGATTCCCGGCGTGACCGGGCTGCACGACCTGCATGTGTGGTCGATCACCAGCGGCAAGATCAGCCTGACCAGCCATCTGGTGTACGACCCGGCCCTGGTCGATGCCGAGGCGCTGCTGGGAACGGTGAAGGCGCTGCTGCACGACCGCTACGAGATAGAACACAGCACCCTGCAACTGGAAACCTCGGCCTGCGCCCAGGCCGAGGAGCCGCTGGCCTACTGAAGACGGTTCAGCGGAAGCGCCGGCCGGCAGGGTCGTCGTCGGTGATTTCCAGGCTCAGGCCCTGGGTCAGGCTCGACAGGTGGTCGGCGTCGCTTTCCGAACCGAGCTTGATCATCAGGCGCAGGTCGTTGGCCGAGTCGGCGTGGGCCAGGGCGTCCTCGTAGGTGATCTCGCCCTGGGTGTAGAGCTGGTACAGCGCCTGGTCGAAGGTCTGCATGCCCTGCTCGGTGGAGCGCTTCATCAGCGGCTTCAGCTCGTGCACCTCGCCCTTGCGGATCAGGTCGGCGGCCAGCGGGGTGTTCAGCAGCACCTCGATCACCGCCCGCCGCCCCTTGCCGTCGGGGGTCGGCACCAGTTGCTGGGCGACGATGGCCTTGAGGTTCAGCGACAGGTCCATCCACACCTGGCCATGACGGTCGGCCGGGAAGAAGTGGATGATCCGCTCCAGCGCCTGGTTGGCGTTGTTCGCGTGCAGGGTCGCCAGGCACAGGTGGCCGGTCTCGGCGAAGGCCACGGCGTGGTCCATGGTCTCCCGCGAGCGCACCTCGCCGATCATGATCACGTCCGGCGCCTGGCGCAGGGTGTTCTTCAGCGCCACCTCGAAGGAGTCGGTGTCCAGCCCCACCTCGCGCTGGGTGACGATGCAGCCCTGGTGCTGGTGGATGTACTCGATCGGGTCCTCGATGGAGATGATGTGCCCGGTGGAGTTCTTGTTGCGGTAGCCGATCATCGCCGCCAGCGAGGTGGACTTGCCGGTGCCGGTGGCGCCGACGAAGATCACCAGGCCGCGCTTGGTCAGCGCCAGCTTCTTGAGGATTTCCGGGAGCTTCAGCTCTTCCAGGGTCGGGATGTTGGTCTCGATCCGGCGCAATACCATGCCCACCAGGTTGCGCTGGTAGAAGGCACTGACCCGGAAGCGGCCGATGCCGCGGGCGCTGATGGCGAAGTTGCACTCATGGTTCTCGGCGAAATCGCGGCGCTGCTGCTCGTTCATCACGCCTAGCACGGTCTCGCGGGTCTGCTCCGGCGACAGCGGCGTCTTGGTCACCGGCATCACCCGGCCGTTGACCTTCATCGACGGCGGTACGCCGGCGGTGATGAACAGGTCGGAGCCGCCCTTTTCCACCATCAGGCGCAGCAGCTTTTCGAATTCCATGATGTTCTCGCTCACTCAGGGGCGCGCCGCGACGGCGAGCCGGATGCGGGCGAGCGGGCGCTGGACGCGCTCGCCGGCAAGGATAGGTAGGAATGCGCCTACGGTACCGCTCTCCCGCTCTTGAATCCTAGACGCAGTTCCGGGATTCGGGCGAAGCGCGGCGGATCGGCGCCAGGATCAGAAATTTTCCGGGATCTTCGCCTTCTCGCGGGCATTCTCGCGGCTGATCAGGCCCTTGGCGACCAGGCCCTTGAGGCACATGTCAAGGGTCTGCATGCCCAGCGAGCCACCGGTCTGGATCGCCGAATACATCTGCGCGACCTTGTCCTCGCGGATCAGGTTGCGGATCGCCGGGGTGCCGATCATGATCTCGTGGGCCGCCACCCGGCCGCCGCCGATCTTCTTGATCAGGGTCTGCGAGATCACCGATTGCAGCGACTCGGAGAGCATCGAGCGAACCATGGCCTTTTCCTCGGCCGGGAACACGTCGACCACCCGGTCGATGGTCTTCGCCGCCGAGGTGGTGTGCAGGGTGCCGAATACCAGGTGGCCGGTCTCCGCCGCGGTCAGGGCCAGGCGGATGGTTTCCAGGTCGCGCATCTCGCCGACCAGGATGATGTCCGGGTCCTCCCGCAGCGCCGAGCGCAGCGCTTCGCTGAAGCCGAGGGTGTCGCGATGCACCTCGCGCTGGTTGACCAGGCACTTCTTCGATTCGTGGACGAATTCGATCGGGTCCTCGATGGTGAGGATGTGGTGGTACTTGGTGTTGTTCAGGTAATCGAGCATCGCCGCCAGGGTGGTGGACTTGCCCGAACCGGTCGGCCCGGTGACCAGTACCAACCCGCGCGGGACGTCTGAAACACGTTTGAACACTTCTCCCATGCCAAGCTCCTCCATGGTCAGTACCTTGGAGGGAATGGTCCGGAATACCGCGCCGGCGCCACGGTTCTGGTTGAAGGCGTTGACCCGGAAACGCGCGACGCCCGGCACCTCGAAGGAGAAGTCGGTCTCGAGGAATTCCTCGAAGTCCTTGCGCTGCTTGTCGTTCATGATGTCGTAGATCAGCGCATGCACCTGCTTGTGTTCCAGCGGTGGCAGGTTGATCCGGCGTACATCGCCATCCACCCGGATCATGGGCGGCAGGCCGGCGGAGAGGTGCAGGTCCGAAGCGCCCTGTTTGGCACTGAAGGCGAGCAGCTCGGTAATATCCATGGGACTCCCCAATTACAAGCAAGCAGGTAGAATGCCGCCAAAGCCGCCGTCTCGGACAAGGAAAACACCGGATGAGCCAGGGTGCTTCCAGGACACGCGTGGTGTCCTGCGCCAGACGCGGAACCTCGACACTGGAACAGGAAGATGGCCATCGAGGCCGGCGGTTTCGAGGGCGTCGAGCCGACGCCGACCGCACTTCCATAGGGCGCAGGTAATGTCCACGATAGCAGAGAATATTGCAAAGGTTGCCGCGCGCATCCGTGAGGCAGCGCAAGCTGCGGGGCGCGATCCGGCCACGGTCGGCCTGCTCGCCGTGAGCAAGACCAAGCCCGCCGCCGCGGTGCGCGAGGCGCACGCCGCCGGCCTTCGCGACTTCGGCGAAAACTACCTGCAGGAGGCCCTCGGCAAGCAGGCCGAACTGGCCGACCTACCCTTGAACTGGCACTTCATCGGCCCCATCCAGTCGAACAAGACGCGGCCCATCGCCGAGCATTTCCAGTGGGTGCACTCGGTGGACCGGTTGAAGATCGCGCAGCGCCTGTCGGAGCAACGCCCGGCCGGGCTGCCGCCCCTGAATGTCTGCCTGCAGGTCAACGTCAGCGGCGAAGCCAGCAAGTCCGGCTGCGCCCCCGAGGACCTGCCGGCCCTGGCCGAGGCCGTGAAGCAACTGCCCAACCTCCGATTGCGTGGCCTGATGGCCATCCCCGAACCCACCGCCGAACGCGCCGCGCAACACGCCGCGTTCGCCCGCCTGCGCGAACTGCTGCTGGACCTGAACCTTGGCCTGGACACCCTGTCCATGGGCATGAGCGACGACCTCGAGGCAGCCATCGGCGAAGGTGCGACCTGGGTCCGCATCGGTACCGCCCTGTTCGGCGCCCGCGACTACGGCGCGCCGGCTTCTTGAAGGAATCCCCTATGAGCACACCCCGCATAGCGTTCATCGGCGCCGGCAACATGGCCGCCAGCCTGATCGGCGGCCTGCGCGCCCAAGGCGTGCCGGCGGCGCAGATCCGCGCCAGCGACCCGGGCGCCGAGCAACGCGCGAAGATCGCCGGCGAGTTCGCCATCGACGTGGTCGAGTCCAACGCCGAGGCCGTGGCCGACGCCGACGTCGTGGTCCTGTCGGTCAAGCCGCAGGCCATGAAAGCCGTGTGCCAGGCCTTGGCGCCGGCGCTGAAGCCGGAGCAACTGATCGTCTCCATCGCCGCCGGCATCCCCTGCGCCAGCCTCGAAGCCTGGCTCGGCCAGCCGCGCCCGGTGGTCCGCTGCATGCCCAACACCCCGGCGCTGCTGCGCCAGGGCGCCAGCGGGCTGTACGCCAACGCGCAGGTCAGCGCCGCGCAACGCGAGCAGGCCGGGCAGTTGCTGTCTGCGGTAGGCATCGCCCTGTGGCTGGACGACGAAGCGCAGATCGACGCGGTGACCGCAGTGTCGGGTAGCGGCCCGGCGTATTTCTTCCTGCTGATGCAGGCCATGACCGACGCCGGCGAGAAGCTCGGCCTGTCCCGCGAGACAGCCTCGCGCCTGACCCTGCAGACCGCCCTCGGCGCGGCGCAGATGGCGCTGTCCAGCGAGGTCGAGCCGGCCGAACTGCGGCGCCGGGTGACTTCGCCCAACGGCACCACCGAGGCGGCGATCAAATCCTTCCAGGCCAACGGCTTCGAAGCACTGGTGGAGCAGGCCCTGAACGCCGCCAGCCAGCGCTCCGCCGAGCTGGCCGAACAGCTTGGCCAATAAGGAGTAGTCGATGATCGGCCTCAACACCGCTGCTATCTATATCCTCCAGACCCTCGGCAGCCTCTACCTGCTGATCGTGCTGCTGCGCTTCATCCTGCAGTTGGTCCGCGCGGACTTCTACAACCCCCTCAGCCAGTTCATCGTGCGCGCCACCAAGCCGCTGCTGAACCCGCTGCGGCGGATCATCCCCGGCTTCGGCGGGATCGACCTGGCCTCGCTGGTGCTGGCGATCCTGATCCAGCTGGTGCTGATGATCCTGATCCTGATGCTGATGGGCTACGGCGTCGGCGGCTTCATCATGCAACTGCTGATCTGGTCGATCATCGCCGTCACCTCGCTGTTCCTGAAGGTGTTCTTCTTCGCCCTGATCATCAGCGTGATCCTTTCCTGGGTCGCCCCGGGCAGCTACAACCCCGGCGCGCAACTGGTGAACCAGATCTGCGAACCGCTGCTGATGCCGTTCCGCAAGCTCCTGCCGAACCTCGGCGGACTGGATCTCTCGCCGATCTTCGCGTTCCTCGCGCTGAAGCTGATCGACATGCTGGTGATCAACAACCTGGCGGCCATGACCGGCATGCCCCAGCAGTTGAGCATTTTCCTCTGAGCTTCTACCGCTGGGACGGCGAGGACCTGCTCCTCGATTGCCACCTGCAGCCCAAGGCGAGCCGCGACGAGTTCGCCGGGCTGCACGGCGAGCGCCTGAAGATCCGCCTCACCGCACCGCCGGTGGAGGGCAAGGCCAACGCCCATCTGCTGGCCTTCCTCGGCAAGGCCTTCGGCGTGGCCAAGAGCCTGGTGAGTCTCGAAAGCGGCGAGCTGAACCGGCAGAAACGGGTGCGCATCCGCCGTCCGACCCGATTGCCGAAGGAACTGGGGATCGCCGCTCGACCCGCTTGACCGACCTTACGTGCAGGAATGTGAAGCAGGCCAATTGACGCTCCCCCGCTCCCCCGCATAATCCACGCCATCCTTCCCCCGCCGGTCCCGCGCCCTGGAGCCCCTGGATGAGCATGGAAAGACTCAGCCATCAAATCGACGCCTACGTCGCCTGGAAGCGCGAGCTGATGCGGGAAATCACCCGCTATCGCGGCTGGCTGGAGCGCAGCCGGCTGAACAGCCCGGCGGTCGAGGCCAAGCTCGAACGCGCCCTGCGCCAACTGCGCGCGGACCACATCACCCTGGCCTTCGTCGGCGAGTTCTCGCGTGGCAAGACCGAGCTGATCAACAGCCTGTTCTTCGCCGGCTACGGCCAGCGCATGCTGCCGTCCCACGCCGGACGCACCACCATGTGCCCCACCGAGCTGTTCCACGATCCGCGCGCCGAGCGCAGCTACATCCGCCTGCTGCCGATCGAGACGCGCCTGGCCGACGCCAGCGTCGCCCAGTTCAAGCGCGTGCCGCGCCACTGGGTGAACATTCCGCTGGACACCGGCGACCCGGAGGGCATGGCCCAGGCCTTCGCCCAGGTCGCCAAGACCAAGGCGCTGCCGGTGGAACAGGCGATCCAGCTCGGCTTCCACCCGGACGCCCTGGAAGCCGCCGACGAGCCCGACCAGGTGCGCGTCCCGGCCTGGCGCCACGCCCTGGTCAACTTCGACCACCCGCTGCTGCGCCAGGGCCTGCGGATCCTCGACACGCCTGGCCTGAATGCCCTCGGCAGCGAGCCGGAGCTGACCCTGTCGATGCTGCCCAACGCCCAGGCGATCCTGTTCCTGCTGTCCGCCGACGCCGGTGTCACCGCCTCGGACATGGAAATCTGGCAGAAGTACATCCAGCCACTGCGCGAGGACGGCCACAGCAGCCTGTTCGCCGTGCTGAACAAGATCGACGTGCTCTGGGACGACCTTTCCGGCGAGCGCTTCGTACAGAACGCCATCCGCCTGATCCAGGACGGCACGGCCCGCCAGCTCGGCCTGCAGCGCGGCGACGTGCTGCCGCTGTCGGCGAAGCAGGCGCTGCTGGCCAAGGTCCGCGGCGAACCGGCGCTGCTCGAACGCAGTCGCCTGGATCGGCTGGAAGCGCTGCTCTGCGAGCGCATCGTCGCGCAGAAGGAAGCGCTGCTGGAGAACGCCGTGCTCGGCCAGGTCCTTGGCCTGCTGCACAACAGCCAGCATCTGCTGCGCCTGCGCCTGGAGAAGGTCGAGGAACAGCGCGCGCTGCTCGACGACAAGCAGCGCGACAGCGGCCAACTGCTGTTCGAACTGACCGCGAAGACCAAGGACGACCACGGCCGCCACCACCGCCGCCTGCTCAACCTGAAGACCAACCAGCGCCTGCTGCAGCACCAGGGCGCGACGCTGCGCGAGACGATCCGCAGCGAACGCATGGAACAGCACCTGCAGAAGGTGCGGCGCAACCTCAACGGCAGCCTGACCACGGTCGGCATCAACCAGGCGATCCTGGCGTTCTTCCGCGCGGTGGAGCACGACCTCGACAACCTCGAGCACGAGGCCGGCATGGCCAACCGCATGGTCGCCGCCATCTACCGCCGGCACAACGAGGAGAACCCGCTCTACGCCCTCGACGCGCCGCAGCTACGGGTCCAGCGCTACCAGCGCGAACTGTTGCAACTGAAGAAGAAGGGCGACCAGTTCCGCCTGCAGCTGAAGACCGTGCTTACCGAGCAACGCCTGCTGACCCGGCGCTTCTTCGCCACCCTGGTGCAGGAGGTGGTCGGCCTGCACCAGCGCCTGCGCGAGGAAACCGAGCGCTGGGCCAACGACGCGCTGATGCCGCTGATGCAGCACACCCTGGAAAACAAACAGTTGCTCGAAAGCCACATGCTCCGCCTCAAGGGCCTGGCCCAGGAGACCCAGCAGGTACGCCAGCGCAGCCAGGCCTTCGCCGGGTTCGCCGGGGAATTGCAGGAACAGTTGCGCGAAGCCGGCGACATCCTCCGCCAGTTGCGCCGCCCCTCGCCCCTGCAGCGCCAGGCCAAGGTGGTCAACCTGCCCGGCTCGCAGCGCGCCTGACCCCGCTCCCACGGCGCGCGCCAGCGCGCTTGCCGCTGGGGGCGACGCTCTTTAGACTGGCGCCCTCCTTTGTTCGAGAGCAGGGTCGATGCCCACAGTCTTCCCCGACGACTCCGTCGGTCTGGTCTCCCCCCAGACGCTGCACTTCAACGAACCGCTCGAGCTGACCAGCGGCAAGTCCCTGGCCGAGTACGACCTGGTGATCGAAACCTACGGCGAGCTGAATGCCACGCAGAGCAACGCGGTGCTGATCTGCCACGCCCTCTCCGGCCACCACCACGCCGCCGGCTACCACAGCGTCGACGAGCGCAAGCCGGGCTGGTGGGACAGCTGCATCGGTCCGGGCAAGCCGATCGACACCCGCAAGTTCTTCGTCGTCGCCCTCAACAACCTCGGCGGTTGCAACGGATCCAGCGGCCCCGCCAGCATCAATCCGGCGACCGGCAAGGTCTACGGCGCGGACTTCCCGATGGTTACGGTGGAAGACTGGGTGCATAGCCAGGCGCGCCTGGCAGACCGCCTCGGCATCCGCCAGTGGGCCGCGGTGGTCGGCGGCAGCCTCGGCGGCATGCAGGCGCTGCAATGGACCATCAGCTATCCCGAGCGCGTCCGTCACTGCCTGTGCATCGCCAGCGCGCCGAAGCTGTCGGCGCAGAACATCGCCTTCAACGAAGTCGCCCGGCAGGCGATTCTTTCCGACCCTGAGTTCCTCGGCGGCTACTTCCAGGAGCAGGGCGTGATTCCCAAGCGCGGCCTCAAGCTGGCGCGGATGGTCGGCCATATCACCTACCTGTCCGACGACGCCATGGGCGCCAAGTTCGGCCGTGTACTGAAGACCGAGAAGCTCAACTACGACCTGCACAGCGTCGAGTTCCAGGTCGAGAGTTACCTGCGCTACCAGGGCGAGGAGTTCTCCACCCGCTTCGACGCCAATACCTACCTGCTGATGACCAAGGCGCTGGACTACTTCGACCCCGCCGCCGCCCACGGCGACGACCTGGTGCGCACCCTGGAGGGCGTCGAGGCGGACTTCTGCCTGATGTCCTTCACCACCGACTGGCGTTTCTCGCCGGCCCGCTCGCGGGAAATCGTCGACGCCCTGATCGCGGCGAAAAAGAACGTCAGCTACCTGGAGATCGACGCCCCGCAAGGCCACGACGCCTTCCTCATGCCGATCCCCCGGTACCTGCAAGCCTTCAGCGGTTACATGAACCGCATCAGCGTGTGAGGACCCGATGCGCGCCGATCTTGAAATCATCCAGGAATGGATTCCCGCCGGCAGCCGCGTCCTCGACCTCGGCTGCGGCGACGGCGAACTCCTGGCCTGGCTGCGCGACCACAAGCAGGTCAGCGGCTACGGCCTGGAGATCGACCCCGACAACATCGCCCGTTGCATCGAAAACGGGGTGAACGTGATCGAGCAGGACCTCGACAAGGGCCTGGGCAACTTCGCCAGCGACAGCTTCGACGTGGTGGTGATGACCCAGGCGCTACAGGCCGTGCACTATCCGGACAAGATCCTCGAAGAGATGCTGCGGGTCGGCAAGACCTGCATCATCACCTTCCCCAACTTCGGCCACTGGCGCTGCCGCTGGTACCTGGCGCGCAACGGCCGGATGCCGGTCTCCGAGTTCCTGCCGTATACCTGGTACAACACGCCGAACATCCATTTCTGCACCTTCCAGGACTTCGAGCGCCTGTGCCGCCAGTTGCGCATGCGCGTGCTCGACCGCCTGGCCGTGGACCGTGACCACCGGCATGGCTGGGCCAGCCGGCTGTGGCCTAATCTATTGGGTGAGATTGGAATCTACCGGGTCACCGGACCCGGAGTGCAGACCCGCAACCTCGCCGTCTAGGAACGCGCCAGGCTGCGGGCCAGGGCCGGGCGCCCCTCCGCTCGTCCTCGGGAGAGCGCTGCCGAAGCCGGCCAAGGCCGCCGGCAGCAGACCATGGACAACGTCCATGCCACCTTTCAGGAGAAACCACCATGCGCCGCTTCACCGCTTTCGTCCTCGGCCTCTGCCTGAGCCTGCCGGTCCTCGCCGAGCAGGTGCAGCGCTTCGGCGACCTGGACGTCCACTACAACGTGTTCAACTCCAGCTTCCTCCAACCCAACGTGGCCAGCGCGGTCGGCCTGGTACGCAGCAAGGCGCAGGGCGTGATCAACGTGGTGCCGATGGAGAAAGGCAAGCCGGTGGAAGCCAGCGTGACCGGCTCCGCCAAGGACCTGACCGGCAAGGTCATTCCCCTGGAGTTCCGCCGGGTCAGCGAGGAAGGCGCCATCTACAACCTGGCGCAATTCCCGATCAGCCAGCGCGAGACCCTGGTCTTCACCATCAAGGTCGAGGCCAAGGGCGAACCTGCGCAAACCTTCAGTTTCAACAAGGAAATCTTCCCGGACGAATGATCAAGCTCGAACAGCTGGTGCTGGCCAGCCACAATGCCGGCAAACTCAAGGAACTCCAGGCCATGCTCGGCGCCAGCGTGAAGGTGCGCTCGATCGGCGAGTTCAGCCAGGTGGAACCGGAGGAAACCGGTCTTTCCTTCGTCGAGAACGCCATCCTCAAGGCACGCAACGCCGCACGCCTCTCCGGCCTGCCGGCGCTGGCCGACGACTCCGGGCTGGCGGTGGACTTCCTCGGCGGCGCGCCGGGCATCTACTCGGCGCGCTATGCCGACGGCCGGGGCGACGCGGCGAACAACGCCAAGCTGCTGGAGGCCATGAAGGATGTCCCGGACGCCGAGCGCGGCGCACAGTTCGTCAGCGTGCTGGCGCTGGTGCGCCACGCCGACGACCCGCTGCCGATCCTCTGCGAGGGCATCTGGGAAGGCCGCATCCTCCGCGAAGCCCGCGGCGCCCACGGCTTCGGCTACGACCCGCTGTTCTGGGTGCCGGAACGCGACTGCTCCAGCGCCGAGCTGGCGCCCGAGGAGAAGAACCGCCTCAGCCACCGAGCCCGCGCCATGGCCCTGCTCAAGCAGCGCCTGGGTCTCTGAGCCGCAACCGCCGGCGCCGCCCCCGGGCGGCGTCGGCACGGCGTTTCGTCCGGCCGCCTTGGAGGTTGGCCGAACTCATGCCACGATAGCGCCCCGAAACCGCCTCCACCCCGCCCCGCCGTGACCCAAGCCACCCCGTTCCAGCTCCCGCCCCTGGCCCTGTACGTGCACATCCCGTGGTGCGTGCGCAAGTGCCCGTATTGCGACTTCAACTCCCACGCCGCTGGCCCGGAGCTGCCCGAAGAGGCCTATGTCGACGCCCTGCTCGCCGACCTGGAGCATGACCTGCGCCATGTCCACGGCCGGCGCCTGGGTTCGATCTTCTTCGGCGGCGGCACGCCCAGCCTGTTCTCGGCCAAGGCCCTGGGCCGGCTACTGGAAGGCGTCGAGCGCAGGGTCGGCTTCGCCGACGGCATCGAGATCACCCTGGAAGCCAATCCCGGCACCTTCGAACAGGTCAAGTTCGCCGACTACCGGCGCCTCGGCATCAATCGCCTGTCCATCGGCGTGCAGAGCTTCCAGGCCGACAAGCTGCAGGCCCTGGGGCGCATCCACGACGGCGCCGAGGCAGTGCGCGCCGCCTACATGGCGCGCCAGGCCGGCTTCGACAACTTCAACCTCGACCTGATGCACGGCCTGCCCGGGCAGAGCCTCGACGACGCCCTGGCCGACCTGCGCCAGGCCCTCGCCCTGGCCCCCACGCACCTCTCCTGGTACCAACTGACCATGGAGCCGAACACGGTGTTCTGGAGCCAGCCGCCGGAGCTGCCCGAGGACGACATCCTCTGGGACATCCAGGAAGCCGGCCAGGCCCTGCTCGACGAGCACGGCTACCGCCAGTACGAGACCTCCGCCTACGCCCGCGACGGCCTGCGCGCCCGGCACAACCTGAACTACTGGAGCTTCGGCGACTTCCTCGGCATCGGCGCCGGCGCCCACGCCAAGCTGAGCGCGCCGGGCGGACGCATCGTGCGGACCTGGAAGACCCGCCTGCCGAAGGACTACCTCAACCCGCAAAAGGCCTTCCAGGCCGGCGAGCGCCCGCTGGAAGCGGCCGACCTGCCATTCGAGTTCATGATGAACGTGCTGCGCCTGGTCGACGGCGTCCCCGCCGCGCTCTACCCGCAGCGCACCGGCCAGCCACTGGCGGCGATCGCCGATGCCTGCGCCGCCGCGCGCGACGCCGGGCTGCTCGCCGACGACCCGCAGCGCCTGCGCCCCAGCGAACGCGGCCAGCTGTTCCTCAACGACCTGCTGCAACATTTCCTGCCGTGACGACGGATGCACGCCCATCCGTGCCGGCAGGCAGGTAAACTCCGCCGACCGACACGCCGATTCGTTACAAGGAACCCTCGATGGATTACGCGCTGGACCTGATCGCCACCCTGTCGCGCTGGAGCCGCAGCCACCTGTCGGACATTTCCCTGGCCATCATGGCCACCCTGCTGGTGCTGTTCGGCCCGGCGATCAACGCCTGGGTACAGCAGCGCATCGGCAGCCTCAACTTCGTCTTCCGCACCCTGCTGTTCGTGTTGATCTGCGCGGTCGGCTACGGCCTGGCGATGGTCTTCGTCACCCCCTGGCTGGCCAAGGGCCTCGGCTACTTCAACAACTACACCCTGGCGCCCGTGCTCCTGCTAGTGTTCTTCGTGATCGGCATGATCGCCGATCGCAGCTGAGCCCCCGGTCTCCCGGCGGCCAGCGCCGTCCCCAAGAGCGTCATGGCCTCCGGGAGCCCGCATGAAACCGATCAAGCACCTCTACCTGCATTTCACCGACGGCCAGCGCCTGTCGCTGCGCTTCCCGCGCCAGCAGGACGACCCGGCCGAGGTTGCCCGCAGCATCCGTCAGCAACTGGACACGCCCTATCTCAGCGTCGAGGTCGACGGCGACCTGCTGCTGATTCCGCGGGACAGCATCAAGTACCTGCAGATCAGCCCGGCGCCGGCGCGCCTGGACGACGACGGCACGCTACGCGGCGCCGAGCTGATCGTCTGAGGGCCGTCCGCCTCAGTTCCCCTCCCGGCGCAGCGCCTGCGGGGTGAAGTCGCGCGGCCCGACCTGCACGCCGAAGTCGTACATCGGCTCGTTGTTGTCCAGCCCATCGACGAAGTAGCGGCCGCCCTTGAAGTCGTAGATCGCTTCCAGGGTGCTGGAGACCAGCGGCACATCGTAGTAGTTGATCGGATGGACCTCCTGGGCCCGGGTCAGCACGCCATCCTTGTCGTAGATGTCGGCGGCGAGGATCTGCCAGCTGTCTTCGTCGAGGTAGAAGCGGCGCTTGGCGTAGGGATGGCTGAAGCCCTTGCGCAGGGTCGCCTCGACCACCCAGACGCGATGCAGCTCGTAGCGCAGCAGGTCGGGATTGATGAAGCGGCTCTTGAGGATGTCGCCATAGGCGAGGCCCTTCTGGTGCACCGCGTAGCTGTTGTAAGGCACCAGCATCTCGCGCTTGCCGAGCAACGCCCACTCGTAGTGGTCCGGTGCGCCGTTGTAGACATCCACGGTGTCCGCCGTGGCCATGCCGTTGGTATCCGGCTGCAGGCTGTCGTAGGCCAGGGTCGGCAAGCGCCGCACGCGCCGCTCGCCACGGTTGAAGCGCCAGGCCTTGCGGATCGACAGCACCTGGTCGAGGGTTTCCTGCACCACCAGCGCCGAACCGGCCAGGCGCGCCGGCGCGACCACCTTGTACTTGTAGTAGAACAACGTGTTGTCGAGGTTCTCCGGGATCATCCCCTCGCGGCCATAGACGAAGTACAGGTAGCGGTCGAGCTTGAGCAGGTTGTAGCTGCCGTTGGCCAGCACCGCCGCCTGGTTGGTCTGCAGGTGCAGTTGCTCGCCGCGGTAGCGCATGATGTGGTTCCAGATCGCTTCCTGGCCGCTCTGCGGCAGGGGGAAGGGCACGCCGGCGGCAGCGCCCTGCACGCCGTTGCCGTCGGCGATCAGCTCGGCGCGGCTGGCGTTGGCGCGGGTAGCGTCGTACAGGCGCTGCGGCAGGGATGCGCTGCGGCGGGTGGGGAAGACCCGCAGGTGGTAGTCCGGGTTGGCCTGCAGCAAGGCCTGGGTGCCCGGCGTCAGCAGCGCCTGGTAGGCGGCCATGTTGCGGCTGTCGAGGACCAGGCGCGGACGATCGGCGGCGAACGGGTCGAGGTGATGCATGCCGGGCCGGTAGCCGGCCGGCGCCTGGGTGATGCCGCCGGTCCAGGGCGGGATGCTGCCATCGGCGTTGCCGGCCCGCTCCGCCCCCAGCGGGGTCAGGTCCTGGTCCAGGCGTGCGGCCTGGACTTCGTCTACCTTGGCCTGCGCCGCCCAGGCGCAACCGGCCCCGAGCAACAGGATGCCCAGTTTCTTCAACACAGCAGTCTCCTTTGCAGCCGGCCGAGCCGTGCCGCTCTTATTATTGGATCCGGCCGAAGCCGGGAAACGTGCAGCTTGAAGGTGAGGTCCGCCGGGTGTTCCCGGTCTGCTTGGAGTCCCGGCGCCGGTTCGGCGCCAGGGGTACGTCGCTGGTGCGGTGGGTCAGTCGATGCGCTCGAACTTGAGGTCCCAGACGCCATGTCCCAGGCGCTCCCCGCGCCGTTCGAACTTGGTCACCGGACGCTCTTGCGGGCGCGGCACGAAGCGGCCGTCTTCGGCCTGGTTGCGGTAGCCCGGCGCCGCGCTCATGACGTCCAGCATGTGCTCGGCATAGGGCTCCCAGTCGGTGGCCATGTGCAGCACGCCGCCGACCCTCAGCTTGCGCCGCACCAGTTCGGCGAATTCCGGCTGGACGATCCGCCGCTTGTGGTGGCGCTTCTTGTGCCAGGGATCGGGGAAGAACAGCAGCAGCCGATCGAGGCTGGCGTCGGCCACGCAGTGGCGCAGCACTTCCAGCGCGTCGCAGCTATACACCCGCACGTTGCCCAGGCCCTGGGTCAGCAGGCCGTTGAGCAGCGCGCCGACGCCCGGCTTGTGCACCTCGACGCCGATGAAGTCGATGTCAGGCGCAGCGGCGGCCATTTCCAGGGTGGAATGGCCCATGCCGAAACCGATCTCGAAAGTCCGCGGCGCCTGGCGACCGAAGATCGCGTCGAAGTCCTGGACCTCATCGCTCAGTTCCAGGCCGAACTTCGGCCAGCCCAGGTCGAGGCCACGCTGCTGGCCTTCGGTCATGCGCCCGGCGCGCATCACGAAGCTCTTCACGGTGCGCATCGGCCGTGCTTCGTCGTGTTCCGCCAGGGAGTCCTGGGCCGGGGATTGCGGGGTATCGCTCATGGAAAAGAAAACCTTGCTAGAGACAGAAGGGCGGGCTGCCTGCCGGACGCTTCCCGCATCCGGCGGACAGCCCGCCCCAGGTAGTCGGTATCAGTCGATCAGGCCGTCCAGCGGCGACGAGGCGCTGGCATACAGCTTGCGCGGCATGCGTCCGGCCAGGTAGGCGAGACGACCGGCGACGATCGCGTGCTTCATGGCCTCGGCCATCATCACCGGGTCCTTGGCATGGGCGATGGCGGTGTTCATCAGCACCGCCTCGCAACCCAGCTCCATGGCGATCGCTGCATCGGAAGCGGTGCCCACGCCGGCGTCGACCAGCACCGGGACCTTGGCTTCCTCGAGGATGATGCGCAGGTTGTAGGGGTTGCAGATGCCCAGGCCGGAGCCGATCAGGCCGGCCAGCGGCATCACCGCGATGCAGCCGATCTCGGCCAGTTGGCGGGCGATGATCGGGTCGTCGCTGGTGTACACCATCACGTCGAAGCCGTCCTTCACCAGTTGCTCGGCGGCCTTGAGGGTCTCGACGACGTTGGGGAACAGGGTCTTCTGGTCGGCGAGGACTTCCAGCTTGACCAGGTTGTGCCCGTCCAGCAGCTCGCGGGCCAGGCGGCAGGTGCGCACGGCCTCGACCGCGTCATAGCAGCCGGCGGTGTTCGGCAGGATGGTGTAGCGATCCGGCGGGATCACATCCAGCAGGTTCGGCTCGTCGGGATTCTGCCCGATGTTGGTGCGCCGCACCGCCACCGTGACGATCTCCGCTCCGGAGGCCTCAATGGCCCGGCGGGTCTCGTCGAGGTCCTTGTACTTGCCGGTCCCCACCAGCAGGCGCGAGCCATAGGTACGGCCGGCGATGACGAAGGGGGTATCGGTACTGGATGCTTGGCTCATCGGATGACTCCTGGATGGAAAGGCTTGCGGGGCCGATGGAAGGGTTCGGGGGCCAGGCCTAGCCGCCGCCGATGGCGTGGACGATCTCCACGCGGTCGCCATCCTTGAGCGCGGTGCTGGCGTGCTGGCTGCGCGGCACGATATCCAGGTTCAGCTCGACGGCCACGCGGCGGCCGCCAAGCTCCAGGCGGGCCAGCAGGTCCGCGACGCTCTGCGCGTCGGGCAGCTCGAAGGGCTCGCCGTTCAGTTGAATCTGCATGGCTGGACGGTCACGAAAGTGAAAGGGAGCGGCATTCTAGCCCGATCCACCCCGATGACCAAGGCGCCTTGTCGACAAGTGCGCCGCCTGAGGCAACCGGTCTCAGGCGTTGCCCAGGCGCCAGGCGGCCAGCCCCAGGCACAGCCAGCCGGCGAGGAAGGAGACGCCGCCGAACGGGGTGACGATGCCGAGCTTGCCGATGCCACTTAGGGTCAGCAGGTAGAGGCTGCCGGAGAACAGCAGGATGCCCAGCGTGAACAGGCCACCCGCCGCGCTCACCAGGCGGCCGTCCAGGCGGGTGGCGAGCAGCGCCACGCCGAACAGCGCCAGGGCATGGATCAACTGGTAGTGCACGCCGGTCTGGAATACCGCCAGGTACTCGGCGCTCAGCTGCTTCTTCAGGCCGTGGGCGGCGAACGCCCCGAGGGCCACGCCGGTGAAACCGAAAAATGCCGCCAACAACAGGAAGGGACGAAGCATGGACAAGACTCCGGTGATAGCATCCAGCCCGCTATAATGGCCGCCCCCTTCTTCCAAGCCAAGCCGCGCATGTTGCGATCCCTGTTCCGCCGCCTGTTCAAGTACCTGCTCTGGTTCATGGCCGCCAGCGTCGTGCTGGTCGCGGTCCTGCGCTGGGTGCCGCCACCGGGGACCATGGTCATGGTCGAACGCAAGGTCGGCTCCTGGGTCGACGGCCAGCCCATCGACCTGCAGCGCGACTGGCGCTCCTGGGAGCAGTTGCCGGACAGCCTGAAGGTCGCGGTGATCGCCGGCGAGGACCAGCACTTCGCCGAGCACCACGGCTTCGACCTGCCGGCCATCCAGCAGGCCCTCGCGCACAACGAGCGCGGCGGCAGTATCCGCGGCGCCAGTACGCTCAGCCAGCAGGTGGCGAAGAACGTCTTCCTCTGGTCCGGGCGCAGTTGGCTGCGCAAGGGCCTGGAGGCCTGGTTCACCCTGCTGATCGAGACGCTCTGGACCAAGCAACGGATTCTCGAGGTCTACCTGAACAGCGCCGAATGGGGCCCGGGCGTCTTCGGCGCGCAGGCTGCGGCACGCTATCACTTCGGCCTCGACGCCGAGCGCCTGAGCCGCACCCAGGCCAGCCAGCTCGCCGCGGTGCTGCCCAGCCCGCTGAAATGGAGCGCGGCCAGGCCGGGCCCCTACGTACGCCAGCGCGCGGCCTGGATTCGCCAGCAGATGTGGCAGTTGGGCGGCGACGACTACCTGCTGCGCCTGGAGCGCTGAAAGCTCAACGCGGCGGTTTTTCCAGGGCCTGGCGCGGCACCGCGAGCATCAGTCGCAAGTCGTCGTCCGGCAGGTGCGCGGTCAGGCCCAGTTGCGGATAGACCCAGGCCTCGCCCTGGGCCAGTTGCAGGCGCAGGCGCGGCTGGCCGAGACTGGCCAGCAGCCGCTCGGCACCGACCCTGCCTTCGGGAATCATGCTCAGCGCCACGATCGGCTTGTCGCCCAACTGTCCTTCCAATCCGGCGCTCAATGGCTGCGGCGCGCTGCCAGGCTGCAACGCAGATGCCCGCTGCAGGCTCAGTTGCTCCTCGGCGCTCAGGCCCAGCTCGCCTTCCACCTGCCAGGGGCCGCCGTCGCCCAGCAGGCGGCCACGGAAGGCTAGGCGCACGCCATCTAGGCGCGGGTCCACCCACAACTCGCCATCCACCGCGTCGTGCAGCTGGCGCAGGGTCAAGGCGTTGTCCGCCAACGGCGCCAGCACCTGCTCCTGCCAGTCGGCCAGCCACGGCAACGGTCGCGCCGGTTCCGGCGTACGGACCAGCCAGGCGCCGACGACGAAGGTCAGGACCGCCAGCGACAAGTAGAACAGCCAGCGGGTATTGCGCGGCATGGGATTCCTCCGGGCAGAAAAAAACCGCACCCTTGCGGGGTGCGGTTTTCGCGAGGCGCGGCGATCAGGCGAGAATCCGCCCTTTCAGCTTGCTCATGGCGTTCTTTTCCAGCTGCCGGATACGCTCGGCGGAAACGTTGTACTTTTCCGCCAGGTCGTGCAGCGTGGCCTTCTCCTCGGACAGCCAGCGCTGCTGGAGAATGTCGCGGCTGCGCTCGTCGAGGCCTTCCAGCGCCTCGTGCAGGTTGGCGCTGGAGCTGTCGCTCCAGTCGGCGTCTTCCAACTGGCGCGCCGGGTCGTAGCGGTGGTCTTCGAGGTAATGCGCCGGCGACTGGTAGGCGCTCTCGTCGTCCGCGTCGGCGGCCGGGTCGAACGCCATGTCCTGGCCGGTCAGGCGGCTTTCCATCTCGCGCACTTCGCGGGGCTCGACCCCCAGACTCTCGGCGACGCGATGGACTTCCTCGTTGTTCAACCAGGCCAGGCGCTTCTTCTGGCTGCGCAGGTTGAAGAACAGCTTGCGCTGCGCCTTGGTGGTGGCGACCTTGACGATCCGCCAGTTGCGCAGGATGAACTCGTGGATCTCCGCCTTGATCCAGTGCACGGCGAAGGACACCAGGCGAACGCCCATTTCCGGGTTGAAACGCTTCACGGCCTTCATCAGGCCGACGTTGCCTTCCTGGATCAGGTCGGCCTGGGCCAGGCCGTACCCCGAATAACTCTTGGCGATATGAACAACGAAGCGCAGGTGCGCCAACACCATCTGCCGCGCCGCTTCCAGGTCTTGCTGATAGAAGAGGCGTTCGGCCAGTTCACGCTCCTGTTCCGGCGACAACAGCGGAATGCTGTTCACCGAGTGCACGTAGGCTTCCAGGTTTGCGCCTGGAACCAAGGCATGTACAGGTTGCAAAGAAGTGGTCATGCGAATCCTCCGATTCACGAAACTCGCGCAGTGTAGCACTCGGATATCTGACTGCAAGCGGGTGTATAAGTTCCTTTACAGCGACCCGCTGGCCGGTCGTGATCCGCCTGTCCTCAGCGCGGCGCCAGCTCGCGCAGGTGGCGGGCCACGGCCAGCCAGGCGCCGACCCAGCCAAGCAGCACCGCGCCAACGGTCAGCGACAGGCCGTCGTCCAGCGGCACGCCCTGCAAGCCGAAGTCGCTGCCGTACAGCCCTGAAAGGTTGACCACCGAACCGTTCAGCCAGTTCAGCGAATAGGCCAGCAGCGCCCAGGACAGGATGCCCGCGCCCAGGCCGTACAACGCGCCCATGTACAGGAATGGCCGGCGCACGTATCCGTCCGTCCCGCCGACCAGCTTGATCACCTCGATTTCGTTACGGCGATTTTCGATGTGCAGGCGGATGGTGTTGCCCACCACCAGCAAGAGGGTCAGCACCAGCAGGATGGTCAGGCCGAAGACGAAGCGTTCGCCGAGCTTGAGGATCGCGCTCAGGCGCTCGACCCATACCAGGTCGAGCTGCGCCTGCTGCACATGAGGCAGCTCCGAGAGCTGCTGGCGCAGTGCCTCCAGGCCAGCCCGGTCGATCTGCTTGGGCGTGACCGAGATCACCGGCGGCAGCGGGTTCTCCGGCAGCTCCTTGAGCGCTTCACCCAGGCCGGACTGTTCCTGCAATTCGCTGAGCGCCTGCTCGCGGCTGATCAATTGGGCCTCGATCACGTCCGGCAGGCGCTCGATCTGCTCGCGCAGGTCCTGGCCCTGGTTTTCGCTGGTCTTCAGGTCGAGGAACAGGGATATCTGCGCCGCCCGCTGCCAGGAGCCGCCGAGCCGTTCGACATTGTTCAGCAGCAGCGAGAGGCCCATCGGCAGGCTCAGGGTGATACCCATCACCAGGCAGGTGAAGAAGCTGCCGAACGGGTGGCCGAACAACCGGCGCAGGCTGTCCACCAGGCTGGCGCGATGGCTTTCCAGGTAGGCGCTGAACGAGCCGCTCCAGTCGGTCTGCTCCTGGCTCGGTTTCTCGCGGGTCTTGCGTTCCGGTGCGCCCTCTTCGGGGCCACGGGGAAGATCGTTGGCGCTCATCAGGCCTCATCCTCACGGTCAGCGATGATCCGGCCACGCTGCAGGGTCAGCATGCGATGGCGCATACGGGCGATCAGGGCCAGGTCGTGGCTGGCGATCAGTACGGTGGTGCCCAGGCGATTGATATCCTCGAACACGCCCATGATTTCCGAGGCGAGTCGCGGGTCGAGGTTGCCGGTGGGTTCGTCCGCCAGCAGCAGGGCCGGCTGGTGGACGATAGCGCGGGCAATGCCGACCCGCTGCTGCTGGCCGGTGGAAAGGTCGGAAGGCAACGCCTCGCCCTTTTCCTTCAGGTTCACCCGCTCCAGGGCCGAGGCTACGCGCTTGGCGATCTCCGGCTTGGGCATGCCGAGGATCTGCAGCGGCAGGGCGATGTTGTCCGCCACCGTACGATCGGTGAGCAGTTGGTGGTTCTGGAACACCACGCCGATCTGCCGGCGCAGGAAAGGGATCTGCGCGGTGGTGATGCGCCCCAGGTCCTGGCCGCCGAGCAACAGCTTGCCGCTGGTCGGTCGCTCCATCGCCAGGATGAGGCGCAGCAGGGTGCTCTTGCCGGCGCCGGAGTGGCCGGTGACGAAGAGGATCTCGCCACGGTGCACGCGGAAGGACACCTCGTGCAGGCCTACGTGGCCGTTGGGATAGCGTTTGCCGACCTGCTCGAAGCGGATCATGCGTTCTCCCGCTCTGCGAAGAGTGCCTGGACGAAGGCGTCGGCCTCGAAGGTACGGAGATCGTCGATCCCCTCGCCGACACCGATATAGCGGATCGGCAGGCCGAACTGCTTGGCCAGGGCGAAGATCACCCCGCCCTTGGCGGTGCCGTCCAGTTTGGTCAGGGCCAGGCCGGTCAGCTCCACCGCGAGGTTGAACTGCTTGGCCTGGTTGATGGCGTTCTGCCCGGTGCCGGCGTCGAGCACCAGCAGGACCTCATGGGGCGCCGTCTCGTCCAGCTTGCCGATCACCCGGCGCACCTTCTTCAGCTCCTCCATCAGGTTGTCCTTGGTATGCAGGCGTCCGGCGGTATCGGCGATCAGCACGTCGATGCCGCGGGCCTTGGCGGCCTGCACCGCGTCGAAGATCACCGAGGCGGAGTCGGCGCCGGTGTGCTGGGCGATCACCGGGATGCGGTTGCGCTCGCCCCAGACCTGCAACTGCTCCACGGCGGCGGCGCGGAAGGTGTCGCCGGCGGCCAGCATGACCTTCTTGCCCTCGAGTTGCAGCTTCTTCGCCAGCTTGCCGATGGTGGTGGTCTTGCCCACGCCGTTCACCCCGACCACCAGGATCACATAGGGCTCGCGCGCGACGTCGACCTGCAACGGCTGCTCCACCGGGCGCAGCAGGCTGGCCAGCTCTTCCTGCAGCGCCTTGTACAGCGCGCCGCTGTCGGCCAGCTCCTTGCGCGCCACGCGCTTGGTCAGGTTCTGCACGATCAGGGTGGTGGCCTCGACGCCGACGTCGGCGGTCAGCAGGCGCGTCTCGATGTCGTCGAGCAGGTCGTCGTCGATTTCCTTGCGACCGAGGAACAGGCTGGCCATGCCTTCGCCAATGCTGGCGCTGGTCTTGGACAGCCCCTGCCGGAGGCGGGCGAAGAAGCCCGGCCTGGTCGCCGGCTCGCTGACTGCCGGAGCGGCGGCCAGCGGCGCAACGGGCTCGGGCTCGGGCTCGGGCTCGGGCTCGGGCTCGGGCTCGGCAGCCAGGATAGGCTCGGGTTGCGCGACGGGCGCCTCGGGCCGGGGCGAATGCTCCTCGGCCGACGCTGGCTCGTCACTGGCGAGCGGTGCTTCGGCAACCGGCGCCGGCTCGGCAGCGGAGGGCTGCTGCCGACCTGGCTGTTCTGTCAGGGATTGCGCCACGTCATCGGCAGGCGCGCGCTGCTCGGCGGCCGCTGTCTCGGAGACCGGCTCGACAGGCTGATCGGCAGGCTGCTCGCCGGCTTGCGGCTTTTTCCGCCACCAGCCGAACAGACCTTTCTTTTCCCCGCCCTGCGGGGCCTTCTTGTCGTCGTTGGAACCAAACATGAATGCTTGTATCTCAAGGGAGCGGCACGGGACGTGGCCGCCCGGAAAACGGATGGGTATCCTAGCATCTCCTCGCCCGACGGGGCTAAGGGTCCTGCCCCGCAGTGACCTGAGACCCCGGTGGCGGCACGAAAGGTCCAGATCACCATGAAAACCCCAGCTCGCCGCCGCGTCGGCCTGCTCCTAGCCAGCCTTTGTCTCCCGCTTTTCGCCCAGGCGGCGGAAACCCAGCCCACCCACGAGTTCAGCCTCGACAACGGCCTGAAGGTCATAGTGCGTGAAGACCACCGCGCCCCGGTGGTGGTTTCCCAGCTCTGGTACAGGATCGGCTCCAGCTACGAGACACCCGGGCTCACCGGCCTGTCCCACGCCCTCGAACACATGATGTTCAAGGGCAGCCGCAAGCTCGGCCCGGGCGAAGCCTCGCGGGTGCTGCGCGACCTGGGTGCGGAAGAGAACGCCTTCACCACCGACGACTACACCGCCTATTACCAGGTCCTGGCCCGCGACCGCCTGCCGGTGGCGCTGGAGATGGAAGCCGACCGCATGGCCCACCTGAGCCTGCCGGCCGACCAGTTCAAGAGCGAGATCGAGGTGATCAAGGAGGAGCGCCGCCTGCGCACCGACGACAATCCCAACGCCCTCGCCTTCGAGCGCTTCAAGGCCGCCGCCTACCCGGCCAGCGGCTACCACACCCCGACCATCGGCTGGATGGCCGACCTGCAGCGCATGACCATCGACGACCTGCGCCACTGGTACGAATCCTGGTACGCGCCGAACAACGCCACCCTGGTAGTGGTCGGCGACGTCACCGCCGACGAGGTCAAGACCCTCGCCAAGCGCTACTTCGGCGAGATCCCCTGGCGCCAGCTGCCGCCGGCGCGCAAGCCGCTGGAACTGGCCGAGCCCGGCGAGCGCCGGCTCAAGCTGTACGTACGCACCCAGCTGCCGAACCTGATCATGGGCTTCAACGTGCCCAGCCTGGGCAGCAGCGAGAACCCTCGCGAAGTCAACGCCCTGCGCCTGATCGGCGCGCTGCTCGATGGCGGCTACAGCGCCCGCCTGGCCTCGCGCCTGGAGCGCGGCGAGGAGCTGGTCGCCGGCGCCTCCACCTACTATGACGCGTTCAACCGCGGCGACAGCCTGTTCGTCCTCTCGGCCACGCCGAACGTGCAGAAGGGCAAGACCCTCGAGCAGGTCGAGGCCGGTCTGTGGAAGCAGCTCGATGACCTCAAGCAGAACCCGCCCAGCGCCGCGGAGATCGAGCGCGTGCGCGCGCAGATGATCGCCGGGATGGTCTACGAGAAGGACTCCATCGCCGCCCAGGCCAGCAGCATCGGCCAGCTGGAAAGCGTCGGCCTGTCCTGGAAGCTGATCGACCAGGACCTGGAGGCCCTCAAGGCAGTGACTCCGGACGATATCCAGAAAGCCGCCCGCACCTATTTCACCCTGTCGCGCCTGACCCTGGCGCAAGTGCTGCCTGTGAAGGCCGAGGAAAAGGAGGCCCGTCATGAGTGAGCGCACAGGGCTGCGTTATGGCCTGCTCGGCCTGATCGTCATCGCGTTGCTGGCCGCGCTGGCCTATTTCGTCGCGCGTCCCCCCCAGACCCCGGCAGCGGCCCATGCCGCGGCGGTCGAGGAAAACCAGTTGCAGTCGCTGAAGGACGTCGCCAAGCAGGCGCCGGTCCATCGCAAGCTGGACATCCAGGAATGGAAGACCGCCGAAGGTGCCAAGGTACTGTTCGTCGAAGCCCATGAACTGCCGATGTTCGACCTGCGCCTGACCTTCGCCGCCGGCAGCAGCCAGGACGCCGGCACCCCCGGCCTGTCGATGCTGACCAACGCCATGCTCAACGAAGGCGTGCCGGGCAAGGACACCACTGCCATCGCCGCCGGCTTCGAGGACCTCGGCGCCTCGTTCAGCAACGGCTCCTACCGCGACATGGCGGTGGCCGGCCTGCGCAGCCTGTCCGATGCCGACAAGCGGACCCAGGCGCTGAAGCTGTTCGAACAGGTGATCGGCCAGCCGACCTTCCCCGAGGACGCTCTGGCACGCATCAAGAACCAGGTCCTGGCCGGTTTCGAGTACCAGAAGCAGAACCCCGGCAAGCTGGCCGGCCTGGAGCTGTTCAAGCGCCTCTATGGCGAGCATCCCTACGCGCACTCCAGCGACGGCGACGAAAAGTCCGTTCCAACGATCAGCCGCGAACAATTGCAGGCGTTCCACAAGAAGGCCTACGCCGCCGGCAACGTGGTCATCGCGCTGGTCGGCGACCTCTCGCGGCAGGAGGCCGAAGCGATCGCCGCGGAAGTCTCCAAGGCGCTGCCCCAGGGCCCGGCGCTGGCCAAGACCGTCCAGCCGGAAACGCCCAAGCCCGGCCTGACGCACATCGACTTCCCCTCCGAGCAGACCCACCTGATGCTCGCCCAGCTTGGCATCGACCGCCAGGATCCCGACTACGCGGCGCTCTACCTGGGCAACCAGATCCTCGGCGGCGGCGGCTTCGGCACCCGCCTGATGGACCAGGTGCGAGAAAAGCGCGGCCTGACCTACGGCATCTATTCCGGCTTCACCGCCATGCAGGCACGCGGTCCGTTCATGATCAACTTCCAGACCCGCGCCGAACTCAGCGAGGGGGCGCTGAAGCTGGTCCAGGACATCGTCCGCGACTACCTGGCCAACGGCCCGACCCAGAAGGAACTGGACGACGCCAAGCGCGAACTGGCCGGCAGCTTCCCGCTGTCCACCGCGAGCAACGCCGACATCGTCGGCCAGCTCGGCGCCATCGGTTTCTACGGCCTGCCGCTGGACTACCTGGAAAGCTTCCTCAAGCAGGTCGAGGGACTCAGCGTCGAACAGGTCAGGAGCGCCATGGCCAAGCACCTGGACGCCGACGCCTTCGTCATCGTCAGCGCCGGCCCGAGCGTGCCGCAGAAACCCCTGCCGCCACCCACCGCCAAGCCGGCCCAGCAACCCAGCGGCGTTCCGGAGCATTAATGAGCAAACCTACTGCGAAAGCCCCCGGCCGCCACGGCGGCCAGGGACAGCTGCGGATCATCGGTGGCGAATGGCGCAGCCGGCGTTTCGTCTTTCCCGACGGGCCCGGCCTGCGACCGACCCCGGACCGGGTCCGCGAGACCCTGTTCAACTGGCTGGCACCCTATGTCGAAGGCGCACGGGTGCTCGATCCCTTCGCCGGCAGCGGCGCGCTGTTCCTCGAGGCGTTGTCGCGCGGCGCCCGCGAAGGGCTGGCCCTGGATACCAACGGCGAAGCGGTGGCGGCCCTGCGCAACCACCTCGACGCGCTCAAGTGCGGCACCGCCCAACTGGTCCTCGGCGATGCCGTGCGCTACCTGGGAAACCAGGCTCCGAGCGCCTTCGACCTGGTGTTCCTCGACCCGCCGTTCCATCAGAACCTGCTGCAGGACGCCTGCCGCCTGCTCGAAACCCGCGGCTGGCTGAACCCCGACGCCTGGATCTATACCGAGAGCGAGAGCGTCCCCTCGTCCCTCGGCCTGCCCGGAAACTGGCGGCTGCACCGGGAAAAGAAAGCCGGCAACGTACATTACGCGCTCTGGCAGCGGGGAGCCTGAGGATGAGCCCGGCTTCCGCGAGCATTCGCCAACGCCTGCTGGCGCTTGGCGAGCCTTGCGCGGCGCAACCCGCCGCCGACTGGCAGGGCGATATCGCCCTGCCCGCCGAGCTGGAGCGTTTCTACCGCGAGGTCGGCCCACTCGACTGCACCCTGGAGAGTGCCGGCAACCCATTTTTCCTGCCGTCCCTGGCCCGCCTCTGGCAGCGCCAGGCCGGCTATCGCTGGCACGGCATCAGCGGCGAGCGCCTGTCGGGCTGGCAGGACGACTGGCTGGTGGTGGCCGACCAGGGCGCCGACCCGTTCATCCTCGAGACCGGCAGCGGGCGCATACTCTTCGACCTGCATGGCGGCAGGGGCTGGGACCCGGCGCCGTGCTTCGACGACCTGTGGCAGATGGCGGCCAGCCTGGCCTGCTTCGGCGAGGTCTGGAGCGGCGCCGGCGAGGACATCCTGCTGGACGACTGCAGCGTCGCGCCCCGCTATCGGCAGCAGCTCGTCGACGAACTGCAACCGATCCTCGGTTCGCGCCAGCGGGCGGAGGACCTCGCCGACGAGTTCGGCTGGTAAGCTGGTGGCCACACCACCACCGCCCATGACCTGCGCATGACCGCGTCCCCGACCTTCCAGCCCGCCTGGTGGCTGCCCAATCCGCACCTGCAGACCCTGTGGAGCCCGTTCTTCCGCCGCGGGCCGACCCTGGAACGGCAGCGCGAACGCCTGTGGCTGGCCGATGGCGACTTCATCGACCTCGACTGGGCCGGCCCGCACGATGCCGAGACCCCGCTGGTGCTGGCGCTGCACGGCCTCACCGGGTCATCCTCGTCGCACTACATCCTCGGTCTGCAGCGCGCCCTGCTGGAGCGCGGCTGGGCCAGCGTGGCGCTGAACTGGCGCGGTTGCTCGGGGGAGCCGAACCGCCTGCCGCGCGGCTACCATTCCGGGGTCAGCGACGACCTCGCCGAGGTGGTCGCACACCTGCGCGCCAGGCGCCCGCAAGCGCCGCTGTACGCGGTCGGCTATTCGCTGGGCGGCAACGTGCTGCTCAAGTACCTGGGCGAAACCGCTGGGGACTGCCCGCTGCTCGGCAGCGTCGCGGTGTCGGTGCCGTTCCGCCTGGACGAGTGCGCCGACCGCATCGGCCTGGGCTTTTCCCGGGTCTACCAGGCGCACTTCATGAAGGCCATGCTGGCCTACGTGCAGGACAAGCAGCGGCTGTTCGGCGAGCAGGGCCAGGCGGAAGGCCTGGCCGCCCTGCAACGCCTCGGTCCGCTGGAGGGCATGCGCACCTTCTGGGACTTCGACGGCCGGGTCACCGCGCCGCTGCACGGCTTCGCCGACGCCAGGGATTACTATCGGCGCGCGTCCAGCCGCTACTACCTGCCGGACATCCGCACGCCGAGCCTGATCATCCATTCCAGCGACGACCCCTTCGTGTTCGCCCGCAGCCTGCCCGATCGCAGCGAACTGGCACCCTGCACCGAGCTGGAGCTGCACGCCCGCGGCGGTCACGTCGGCTTCGTCGACGGCTCTCCGCGCCAGCCCACCTACTACCTGGAACGACGCATCCCCGACTGGCTGGAGGCCCACCTGCGGCAGCACTGAGCTGGCCGGCGTCCGGCGACGGGCGGCAGAATAGGAACAGGCTGAAGGAAAAAGGGGGGCGAATGGAACTGACGCTGCGGCACAACCCGATGCTCGACGACGCCGACTGCGAGGCGATCCTGGCGATCCACGCGGCGGTCGGCTGGGACCGGCGCATGCCGCCTGCCGAGCTACGCACGCTGTACCAGCATTCCGGGTATTCCCTGCTGGCCGAACGCGACGGCCGCCTGGTCGGCCTGCTGCGCGCCGAGGAAGAAACACCGATTCGCGTCTGGCTGGCGGAAATCGCCGTGCTGCCCGGCGCACAGCGCAGCGGCGTCGGCGCAGCCCTGCTGCGGCGCTTCGCCGAGGATCACCGCGGCGCCTACCTGTTCACCGACGCCACCCTCGGTACCGAAGCCTTCTTCCGCCGCCACGGCATCCACATCCAGCAGGTGCTGGAGAAAACCCTGCGCGATCAGAGCGGCACGTAGAGCCGCTCGGAAATCCCGTCCACCGCATCCTGGGCCTGCGCCTCGATGTGCCCGCTCTCCAGCGCCAGCACCTGGTAGATGCCGCGACGCAGTTGCGCCTCGCTGAGGTCGCCGTCGAGATCGAGGGTGGTGCAGAGGAAGCGCACCCAGGAGGTGAGGATGATCCAGGCGTTGAGGGTCAGGGCCTCCAGCTGGGTCTCGTTCATCCGCAGGATGCCGGCCTCGGTGAAGCCCCGGTAGATCGCCTTGGCGTTGACCAGGCAACGCTGGGCGAAGGCGCGGTAGCGCGCCGCCAGCTCCGGGTCGCTTTCCAGCAGGTGCTCGAGGTCGCGGTGGAGGAAGCGGTAGCGCCACATCGCGGCCAGTAGCGCTTCCAGGTAGAAGGTCTTGTCGTCCACCGTCAGACCCCGCCCTTCGGGCAGGCGCAGGAAGCTCTCGACGTGGCTTTCGTACTCGGCGAACAGCTCGGCGATGATCGCCTGCTTGTTCGGGTAGTGGTAGTAGAGGTTCCCAGGCGATATACCCAGGTGGGTGGCGATATGGTTGGTGGTGACGCTGCGCTCGCCCTGGGCGTTGAACAGTTCCAGGCTGGCCTGGGCGATGCGATCGCGGGTCTTGATGCGTGGTGCCATGGGGACGACGGGCTCGTTCGGGTAACAGTGCGGGGCGCGCCCCGCCGTGACAGCGTAGAAGGTACACAAAGCTGGCCGCCCGGGTCAGCCCCCGGGGTGGCGGCCGGCGACCGGCCCGCCTTTCGTTGGGTACGCAAGCGCCGGGCTGGCAGGCATGCTGTTTGACACTTTAGAGTATTTACTCTAGAAATCCAGCGACGCAGCGAAATTCATCGGACCGAACCAGGTCCGCCATAACGACAGACGCGCGGCCACGCAGCCGCCCACGCTTCGCCGAGGAGCCAGCCCATGGTCGCCGATATCGCCTACCTGCAGCAGAGCCAGCAGGAAATCAACCAGCTCGAAGCCCTCTTCGCCCGCCAGCGCGCCGCCTACCTGGCGCAGCCGATGCCCGACGCCACGCAGCGCGTGCAGTGGCTGAAGGCCCTGCGCGACCTGCTGTTCAAGGAACAGCAGGCACTGATCGAGGCCATCGACCGGGACTTCAGCGCGCGCTCCGCCGACGAGACCCTGCTCGCCGAGATCATGCCCAGCCTGCACGGCATCCACTACGCCGCCAAGCGCGTGAAGAAATGGATGAAGCCCGCGCGCCGCGCGGTCGGCCTGCAATTCCAGCCGGCCTCGGCCCAGGTGGTGTACCAGCCGCTGGGCGTGGTCGGGGTGATCGTGCCTTGGAACTATCCGCTGTTCCTCTCCATCGGCCCGCTGACCGGGGCCCTCGCCGCCGGCAACCGGGTGATGATCAAGATGAGCGAGTCGACCCCGGCCACCGGGCGCCTGCTCAAGGACCTGCTGGCGCGGATCTTCCCCGAGGACCAGGTCGCCGTGGTGCTAGGCGAGGTAGACGTCGGCGTGGCCTTTTCCAAGCTGCCGTTCGACCACCTGCTGTTCACCGGCGCCACCAGCGTCGGCAAGCACGTGATGCGCGCCGCCGCCGAGAACCTTACCCCGGTCACCCTGGAGCTGGGCGGCAAGTCGCCGGCGATCGTCTCCGACAGCGTGCCGATGAAGGACGCCGCCGAGCGGATCGCCTTCGGCAAGAGCCTCAACGCCGGGCAGACCTGCGTCGCGCCCGACTACGTGCTGGTACCGAGCCGGCGCGTCGAGGAATTCGTCAGTCAGTACAAGGAGGTGGTCCAGGGCTTCTTCCCGCGTCTTTCGGACAACCCCGACTACACCGCGATCATCAACGAGCGCCAGCTCGGCCGCCTCCGGGGCTATCTCGACGACGCCCGCGAGAAGGGCGCGACCCTCGTCCCGCTGTTCGCCGAAGGCCAGCAGCGGCGCCTGCCGCAGACGCTGCTGCTGAACGTCAGCGACGACATGAAAGTGATGCAGGAGGAAATCTTCGGCCCGCTGCTGCCGGTGATCCCCTACGAGCGCCTGGAAGACGCCCTGGCCTATGTCAACCAGCGCCCGCGACCGCTGGCCCTGTACTACTTCGGCTACGACAAGGCGCAACAGCAGCGCGTGCTGCACGAGACCCACTCAGGCGGTGTGTGTCTGAACGACACCCTGCTGCATGTCGCCCAGGACGACATCCCGTTCGGTGGCGTCGGTCCCTCCGGCATGGGCCACTACCATGGCCACGAAGGCTTCCTCACCTTCAGCAAGGCCAAGGGCGTGTTCAGCAAGCCGCGCTTCAACGCCGCGCGAATGATCTACCCCCCCTACGGCAAGTCGATCCAGAAGCTCGTCTACAAGCTGTTCGTGCGCTGAACCGGGGCGCGTGCGGCGCCCCCTCATTCCTACGCTGCAGGTGACATAACAACAATGAGCGACACCACCCTTGAAAGCGCCGGCCTGTCCCGACGCAGCCTGATGAAAGTCGGCCTGATCGGCGGCGCCTTCCTCGCCACCGCGGGCGTCACCGCCAGCCTCACCGGCTGTTCGGCGGAGAAACCGGCGAGCGGCCTGGAAAAAGTCCGCGAATCCGACCTGCCGTTCCTCCGTGCGCTGCTGCCGGTGATGCTGCTCGGCGCGGTTTCCGCCGAGCAGATGCCGAAAGCCGTGGAGGGCGCGATCCAGAGCCTCGACCACAACCTGGCGCGGCTCTCCCCGGAGATGTTCAAGCTCACCCAGCAACTCTTCGACGTGCTCGCCCTGCCGCTCACCCGTGGCCCGCTGACCGGTATCTGGGGCAGTTGGGAGAACGCCAGCGGCGACGACGTGCGGGCATTCCTTTCGCGCTGGGAAAACAGCTTCATCGGCCTGTTGCGGATGGGCCACAGTTCGCTGATGCAACTGGCGATGATGGCCTGGTACGCCCGCCCCGAGGCGTGGGCCCATTGTGGCTACCCCGGACCGCCGAAGATCGCTTGAGCCGCCCCCGGAACAATACGAAGAGCCCGAAGCCGCCTAGCCTGAGAGTGCATTCATGCCTGTACCCGATCTGTTCGCCGAGGGCCTCGCCCGCGGCTGGAAAACCTACAACGGCTCGCGCCTGGACGACGACCTGGAGCTGGAGGCCGACGTGGTCGTGGTCGGCACCGGCGCCGGCGGCGGCACCACCGCGGAAATCCTCAGCGCCGCCGGCCTGAAGGTGCTGCTGGTGGAAGAAGGCCCGCTGAAGACCAGCAGCGATTTCAAGATGCAGGAGGCCGACGCCTACCCCGAGCTGTACCAGGAAGGCATCGGCCGGATGAGCAAGGACGGCGCCATCACCATCCTCCAGGGCCGCGCCGTGGGCGGCACCACCCTGATCAACTGGACCAGCAGCTTCCGCACCCCGGAACCGACCCTGCAGCACTGGGCCCAGGTCTACGGGGTCAAGGGCCACAGCGCGGAGGACATGGCGCCCTGGTTCGAGAAAATAGAGCAGCGCCTGCACGTGGCGCCCTGGGCGCTGCCGCCGAATGCCAACAACGACGTGATCCGCCTGGGCTGCGAGAAGCTCGGCTATCACTGGAAGGTCATCCCGCGCAACGTCCTCGGTTGCTGGAACCTCGGCTACTGCGGCATGGGCTGCCCGGTCAACGCCAAGCAGTCGATGCTGGTCACCACCATCCCGGCGACCCTCGACAAGGGTGGCGAGCTGCTCTACCTGGCGCGCGCCAACCGGCTGCTGCTGGACGGCGACAAGGTGACGGGCCTCGAATGCCTGGGCATGGATGAGCGCTGCGTGGCGCCCAACGGCCGCCGGATCAGGGTCCGGGCCAGGCACTACGTGCTCTCCGGCGGCGGCATCAACACCCCGGCGATTCTTCTCCGCTCGAAGGCGCCTGATCCGAGCCAGCGGGTCGGCAAGCGCACCTTCCTGCACACGGTGAATTTCAGCGCGGGGCTGTTCGACCGGGTGATCAACCCCTTCTACGGCGCACCGCAGTCGATCTACTCCGACCATTTCCAATGGGACGACGGTGTCACCGGACGCATGTCCTACAAACTGGAGGTGCCGCCGCTGCAACCGTCGCTGGCCTCGGTGCTGCTCGGCGGCTTCGGCAGCGACAACGCCCTGCGCATGGAACAGCTACCGCATACCAACATGATGCTCGCCCTGCTCCGCGACGGCTTCCACCCGGACAGCGCGGAGGGCTCGGTCGGCCTGCGCGGCGACGACACCCCAGTGCTCGACTACCGGATGACCGACTACACCTGGGACGGTATCCGCCGTGCCTTCCATACCATGGCGGAGATCCAGTTCGCCGCCGGCGCCCGGGAAGTGCGGCCGGTGCACAGCGACGCGCGTAGCGCGAAGAACCTGCAGGAGGCGCGCGGGATCATCGACGGCCTGCGCCTGGAGATCTACCGCACGCGCCTGGGCAGCGCCCACGTCATGGGCGGCTGCGCCATGGGCGAAGACCCGGCCGTGGCGGTGGCCGACAGCCTCGGCCGCCATCACCACCTGCGAAACCTGTCGATCCACGACGGCTCGCTGTTCCCTACCAGCATCGGCGCCAACCCGCAGCTCTCGGTCTACGGTCTTACCGCGCAACTGGCCAGCGCGCTGGCCGAACGCCTGGCCAGGGCCTGAACCGCCGCTGGGCCGGCCGCGCGCCGCGGCAGCCGGCCCGGCGCCATCAGACCTATGGGCTAAAGGCCGATGGCCCGTGCGTCTTGGCCGCACGGGCATCCCTGCGCTACCATCCGATTCCCTTACGAAACCCTGCCAGGACGTAGCGATGAACCGAGTGCTGTACCCAGGCACCTTCGATCCCATCACCAAGGGTCACGGCGATCTGATCGAACGTGCTTCACGGCTTTTCGACCATGTGATCATCGCGGTCGCCGCCAGCCCCAAGAAGAACCCCCTGTTCAGCCTGGAACAGCGGGTGGCGCTGGCCCAGGAGGTCACCAAGCACCTGCCGAACGTCGAGGTGGTGGGCTTCTCCACCCTGCTGGCGCACTTCGTCAAGGAGCAGAAGGCGAATGTCTTCCTCCGCGGCCTGCGCGCGGTTTCCGACTTCGAGTACGAGTTCCAGCTGGCCAACATGAACCGCCAGCTCGCCCCCGACGTGGAAAGCATGTTCCTCACCCCGTCGGAGAAGTATTCCTTCATTTCCTCGACGCTGGTCCGGGAAATCGCCGCTCTCGGCGGGGATATCAGCAAGTTCGTGCATCCGGCCGTGGCAGACGCCCTGGCGGAACGTTTCAAGCGCTGATCCGCATCTCTCCGCCGGCCTCCCGTCGGCGCCCCGCGTGCACTGCGGGCGCCGATGCGGCACAATTCCGCTATTCCCGTTACCGATGCCGTGGCTGTCCGTCGCGGTTGGAGTTGTTAGATGTCCCTGAAAATCACTGACGATTGCATCAATTGCGACGTCTGCGAACCCGAATGCCCGAACGGCGCGATCTCGCAAGGCGAAGAAATCTATGTGATCGATCCCAATCTCTGCACCGAGTGCGTCGGCCACTACGACGAGCCGCAGTGCCAGCAGGTCTGTCCGGTGGACTGCATTCCCCTCGACGACGCCAATGTCGAGAGCAAGGACCAGTTGATGGAGAAATACCGGAAGATCACCGGCAAGGCCTGATCCCCGCCGGCGCCTGTCCTTCAGGGACGGTTCGCGCCCCGTCCGACGCGCTTTTGGCTATCCTTGGCAATCCAGTCTGAGGCGTTCACGGTCCCGTCCCGCGAACGCCGCTGAACAGTGAGCCGCCATGTCCTTCCTGAACCTGCCCGTCCGTACCCTGGTCGCCGCCTGCGGCCTGTCCCTGCTCAGCCTCGCGGCGCATGCCGACAGCTTTCGCGGCGACGCCCACGCACCGCAGCAGGCCGCCGTCGCCACGCCACATCCGGCCGCGACCGTCGCCGGCCTGGAAACCCTGGCCAATGGCGGCAACGCCTTCGACGCCGCGGCGGCCATCGCCGCTGCCCTGGCGGTAGCCGAGCCTTACGGCTCGGGACTCGGCGGCGGTGGATTCTTCCTTCTGCGCCAGGCCGGTGCGCAGCCGACCTATCGCTTCCTCGACGCCCGCGAGCGCGCGCCGAAGGCCGCCTACGCCGACATGTACCGGCGCAATGGCAAGGTCGACCCCAGGCTGTCCGTCGACGGCCCGCTGGCGGCGGCGATCCCCGGCCTGCCGGCGGCGCTGGTCGAATTGAGCAGCCGCTACGGACGCAAGCCCCTGGCCGACAATCTGGTGCCGGCGATCCGCCTGGCGGTGGATGGCGTATCCGTCGACCGGATCTACCGTGACCGCGCCGCCATGCGCCTGGAAGCGATGCGCAAGGACCCGGAAACCGCGCGGATCTTCCTCGACAAGGGCGGAATCCCCGACGAATGGAACCTGCTCCGCCAACCGCAGTTGGCACGTACCCTGGAACGCCTCGGGCGCTACGGGCGGATCGGTTTCTACGAAGGCGAGACAGCGGACAAGCTGCTCACCGGGGTCCGCGCCGGCGGCGGCATCTGGAGCGCGGCCGACTTGCGCGACTACCGGGTGATCGAACGCCGCCCGCTGGAGGTGAAGCTGGCCAACGGCCGCGAACTGATCAGCGCACCGCCGCCCTCGGCCGGCGGCGTCGCCCTGGCGCAGAGCCTGCAGATGCTGGAACAGCTGCCGTGGCAGAAGGCCGAGCCGGTACAGCGTGCCCATTACGTGCTGGAGGTCCTGCGCCGTGCCTACCGCGATCGAGGCCTGCTCGGCGACCCGGACTTCGTCGCCAACCCGCTGCCCAGTTTGCTGGCGCCGGACTACCTGAAGCGCCTTGCCGCCGGCATCGACCCGCGCCGCGCCACGCCCAGCTCGGCGCTGCCGGAGGCGCCGGCCTGGCGCGAAGGCGACCACACCACCCACTTCGCGGTGATCGATGCCCAGGGCAACGCGGTGGCCGCCACCCTCTCGGTGAACCTGCCGTTCGGCGCCGCCTTCACCGTTCCCGGTACCGGCGTGGTGCTGAACAACGAGATGGACGATTTCGCCGCCGACACCCAGGGCGCCAACAGCTACGGCCTGGCCGGCAGCCAGGCGAACGCGGTGGCGGCCGGCAAGCGCCCGCTGTCGAGCATGAGTCCGAGCTTCCTGGAAAGCCCGACCGACTTCGCCGCCTTCGGCACCCCTGGCGGCAGCCGCATCCCGAGCATGGTTCTGATCTCCATGCTGCAGTACTTCGACGGTCGCCCGGTCGGCCAATGGGTCGCCGCGCCGCGCTACCACCACCAGTACAAGCCGGACGTCGTCGAGTACGAACCGCGCGCCTTCAGCGATGCCGAGGCCGCCGAACTGCGCCGGCGCGGCTATCAGCTCAAACGCCTGGAGCGCAGCTACGGCAACCAGCAGGTGCTCTACTGGGACAAGCGCAGCGGCCGCGTCGACGCCGCCAGCGACCCGCGCGGGATCGGCTACTCGTCTCTGTCCCTGGAGGCGCAAGCGCAGCCTCGGCCGCACTGAACAAACGAGAGACAGCGCTCAAAAAATGTTCGACGATCTCACCCAGATAGGCGCCGCGTAGGGATTTCGCCGACGAGTCCAGCTGGCAATCCAGGCGGCGTGCCTCACTGGCTCGCCGCTTCAACCGCCTGCTGCGCATCCTCCGCACTGGCTTCCACCGCCTCCGGGTCAGACGGGGCGCCCTCCATGCCTCGGCCGGAGTGCCGGCGATCGGCGGCACCGGAGCAGTCGGCGACACCGGACAGCTCTCCATCCAGCGCAGCATGAATCCAGTTTTCCAGGCGGGTGTACCAGGCTGCGTTCGCGGCGCTCTCCAGCCAGGCAATGGCATCCGCATCCTGCTGCTGTGCGGCCTTTTCCAGCCAGAGCCGTGCTTGCAGCTTGTTCATCCCGGCACCTGAACCGTTCCAGTAGGCCTCGCCCACCTTGAACTGGGCACGGGCATCTCCCTGGGTCGCAGCCTTGCAGAACCACTGGAAGGCCTTTTCCCGGCTGCCGGCATAACGGTCCAGCAGGGCGGCTTCCTCGTCTGAAGTGGCGGAATAGACGCCTTGCGAGTCGTCCAGGTAGAACCATCCCAGATTGGTTTCGGCGTCTTCGCTACCGCTGGCCGCCGCGCGTTCGAACCAGGTCCCGGCCTTCACCCGGTCCTGGTCGACCCCTTCGCCTCTCCAGTAGAGAACGCCCATTTCATTCTGGGCGGCGGCATCCCCCTGCTCCGCGGCCTTCCGGAACCAGCGTGCCGCCTCGGTCTTGTCCTGTGGCCCGCCGTCACCATCGCGATAGAGCATGGCCAGTTGGATCTGCGCGCGGACCATCCCCGCAGCGGCCGCCTTGCCCCACCATTCGCGCGCGCTGGCGTAGTTCTGTTGCTGGTAGAAGTAGGCGCCGAAATCGAACAGAGCCTGCGGCTCCCCCGTCTCGGCGGCCTGGCGGAGGCGGGTGAATTCGGCGAACAGTTCATCGCCGCGCTTGTCGCCCTGCTCGGCCTTGGACTGCTCCTTGGCGAGGTCGGACACCGCATCCTCCGCCCAGGCGAACGAGGGTACGGCAAGAGCAAGGACGGACAGGAACACCCACTGACTGAACATACGCGAAATCCTTATCTTGGTTGAGCCGGTCGGCCACCCCTGGTCGACCTTGTGACCTTGCTGGTCAGCAGGACACTGTCACCATCGGAGAGTCCGATCAAGTGCCGCGAACGGTCCGTGCGGAACATCTGTCATCGGCCGATGCGGCGCTATAGCTGCCGCCTGCCGTGGCGGAAGAAAAGACTTAGCCCAATCTCCGTGCCCCCTGCAATGCATCGAGAAAACAAAAAGCCGGTCGATGACCGGCTTTTTTTCATTCCGTTGGAAACTCAGCTTTCGTCGTGGTTATAGCCGCTGGTGGTGCAGCCCAGGCAACGGACGAAGGCTTCCTTGCCCGGATCGACCACCAGCGCCTGGCCGGCCTTGCCGACGCTGCCGCTGGCCGCGGTGAACGGCAGGCTGACCACGAAGGCCACCGCCCCGACGGCCGTGGCGGCGATCAGGAAGGGACGGGCGATGAGCAGATCGCCGATCATGGCGTACGCGGGGGGCGCTTCGACGGTGTACATCGGGTCGCCGCTGGCGTTTTCCTGCACGGCATCCGCCAGCGCGGGCATGGACGAGAGCCCGGTGGTCAGCGCCAGCACGAGCGCGGTGGTGCGAAACAGGTTCATGGAGGCGGTCCTTTCTGGTTTTTGGTTGGGCAGATATCGCCTAACTATAACAGCGCTGCGGGTAGTGCCAGCGTGACCGCCTTCAATCGCCGAGGAATGCGTAGTGCGGCTTTTTCGGGATGAACGGCCGGTAGAAGCCGATCAGGCTGCACAGGTCGGCGTCCTCGTTGCCGGTCGGCCAGAAGGGTTCGCCGATGACGATCCGCCGGTTTTCGTAGTCCAGCGCCGCCGGCACCACCGGTACGCCGGCGCCACGGGCGATGTGGTAGAAGCCCATGCGCCAGCGGTCGACCTTCTTGCGCGTGCCTTCCGGAGCGATGATCAGCATGAACTCGCGGTGCTCGCGGAAGGCCTGGATCGCCTGGTCCACGGTATTCAGCTTCAGGTGGCGCTGGATCGGGATACCGCCCCAGCGCCGCATCAGGCCGCCCAGCGGGCCGTTGAACAGGGTGTGCTTGCCGAACCAGCGGGCGTTCAGGCGCAGGACGAACTTGGCGGCAAGGAAGGCCACGAAGTCCCAGTTCGAGGTGTGGTGGGCGCCGATCACCACGAACTTGTCGAGCGCGGGCAATTGGCCCTCGATCTTCCAGCCGGAGAGTTTCAGCATGGCATGGCCGAGCGACTCGACCAGGGTGTTGCGAGGCAGGTAATTGCCGGACATCGTGCACCTTTCTTATGGCAGGCCGCTCACCGTGGCGGCCCTTCTTGTGGCGGTAGAGTATGCGCGGCGCGGCGCTTCAGCGTTGGCAGCGCGGGCAGTACACGCTGGCGCGCTGGCCTAGGCGGATCTCGCGCAGGGTGCTGCCGCAGACCTTGCAGAACTCCCCGCCACGGCCATAGACGAACAATTCCTGCTGGAAGTAACCGGGCTGGCCGTCGCCGCCGACGAAATCGCGCAGGGTGGTGCCGCCGCGCTCGATGGCGATCGCCAGGATCCGCTTGATCTCCTCCGCCAGGCGCAGGTAGCGCGCCTTGGAGATGCTCCCGGCGGGCTTGCGCGGATCGATGCCGGCGGCGAACAGCGCTTCGCTGGCGTAGATGTTGCCGACCCCGACCACCACCGCGTTGTCCATGATGAACGGCTTGACCGCCATGCTCCGCCCGCGCGACAGCTCGAACAGACGCTGGCCGGCGAAAGCGTCGGTCAGCGGTTCCGGGCCGAGGTTGCGCAGCAACTCGTGTTCCAGTGGCGCCAGGCTCCAGAGCATGGCGCCGAAGCGCCGCGGATCGGTGTAGCGCAGGGCCATGCCCGAGGCCAGCTCGATGTCGACGTGCTCGTGGCGACTGGCCGGGGTGCCGCTCTCCACCAGCCTCAGGCTGCCGGACATGCCCAGGTGGCTGATCAGCGTACCGGCCTCGGCGCCCAGCAGCAGGTACTTGGCGCGGCGCTCGACGCTGACGATGCGTTGTCCGGACAGGCGCACGTCCAGGTCTTCGGGAATCGGCCAGCGCAGGCGCCGCTCGCGCACGATCACGCGCTCGACGCGCTGGCCTTCGAGGTAGGGGGCGATGCCCCGGCGGGTGGTTTCGACTTCGGGTAGTTCGGGCATGGCGGCAGCAATCCGGTTGACCGCGGCACCTTAGCAGGAAGCGCCGCGGCGCGGCCAGTCAGTAGCTGCCCTGGCCGACGCCCAGCTCGAGGATCGAGCCCTTGAGGTTCTCGAAGTCGTAGTCGGTGAGCCCGACGTAGTCCAGCACCAGCGCACCGATGCTGTTCCATTCGTGGTCTTCCGGCTGGTTGCCGAGGACCCGGTGCGAACCGCAGATGTGCTCGGCCATCTTCAGGATCGCCAGCAGGTTCTTCAGTTGGGTATCGCGTGCCGATTCGTCGCCGAATATCGACAACGCGTTGTGGTGGTTGGCGATCGCCTCGCAGACGTGCTCCGGCAGGCGCCAGGAGCGCGCGGTGTAGTAGCCGACCACCGCATGGTTGGTGTTCAGCACGCGGTTCTCGGTGTCCACCACCCGGCGTTCGTCGCTGGCGGCGGCGTAGGCCTCTTCCAGCACCGCCATGTAGTGCGGGAAGCGCTTGAGCATCAGCGGGATGCCGCAATTGTGGAACAGGCCGAGAGCGTAGGCTTCGTCCACCGATTCGTAGCCGATCCGCTTGGCCAGGCTCAGGCAGCTCATGGCCACGTCCTGGGCGGTGTCCCAGAAACGGTTGAGGGTGACGATGGTGTCGTCGCTCATCTCACCCTTGATCGACTGGGCGTTGATCAGGTTGATCACCGAACGACTGCCCAGCAGGTTCACCGCGCGCTGGATCGAAGTGATGCGATTGGCCAGGCCGAAGAACGGCGAGTTCACCAGTTTCAGGAGAGCCCCGGAAAGGCCCGGGTCCTGGCTGATCAGCCTGGCAATGTTCTTCAGGTCCGGATTGGGCATGACCTGCTCCATCTGCAGGTCGACCATGATCTGGGGTTGCGGCGGCACGCTGATGCCTTGCAGGGCCTGGCGGATCTGCTCGGCGGTGAGTTCTTGGACCATGAGGACGGAGGCGAAAGTTGACGGTGCGCGCAGTTTACCCGGAGAACCCCGCCATGGGGCGGGCTTCTACCGGAAAAGCGGCGCCAGGCAACGGACATGGAACTTTTCCCGCAGCCGCCAGGGTCGGAATGAATACCCCTTCTGATATCGGGAGACATGCCATGACCCAATCCCTGCACGGCAAGGTCGTCGCCGCCCTGGTGACCGACGGTTTCGAACAGGTCGAACTGACCGGTCCGAAAAAAGCCCTGGAAGACGCCGGCGCCACGGTAAGGATTCTTTCCGACAAGGCCGGCGAGGTGCGCGGCTGGAACCATCACCAGCCAGCCGAGGCCTTCCGCGTCGACGGCACCTTCGAAGACGCCAGCCTGGACGACTACGACGCCCTGCTGCTGCCCGGCGGGGTGATCAATTCCGACCAGATCCGCAGCCTGGCCAAGGCCCAGGAACTGGCGATCCGCGCCGAACAGGCGAGCAAGCCGGTGGCGGTGATCTGCCACGGCGCCTGGCTGCTGATCTCCGCCGGACTGGTGCAGGGTCGTACCCTGACCAGTTGGCCGTCGCTCAAGGACGACATCAACAACGCCGGCGGCCACTGGGTGGACCAGGAGGTAGCGGTGGACGGCAAGCTGGTGAGCAGCCGCAAACCCGAAGACATCCCGGCCTTCAACCGTCGATTCATCGAAATCCTCGCCGGCTGAACGGCCCGCGTTCGCGCAGCGGCGAATCCCGTCGCTGCGCTATAATCGCGCTCTTTTGCCGGAGCCTTTCCCATGACCCTGCCCAGCTTGCGTCTCAAAGCCAACGCCGAGCGCCGCCTGCGCGCCGGCCACCTGTGGGTCTACAGCAACGAGGTGGATGTCGCCGCGACGCCGCTGAATGCCTTCGCCGCCGGCGACCAGGCGGTGCTGGAAATGGCCAACGGCAAGCCGCTGGGCATCGTCGCGCTGAGCCCGAACAATCTCATCTGCGGCCGCCTCATTTCCCGTGATACCAAGCACGTTCTCGACAAATCGCTGCTGGTTCATCGCATCAACATCGCCCTCAGCCTGCGCGAGCGGCTTTTCGACAAGCCGTTCTACCGGCTGGTCTACGGCGATTCCGACCTGCTGCCCGGCCTGGTGGTCGATCGCTTTGGCGACGTGCTGGTGGTGCAACTGGCGTCCGCAGCCATGGAACTGCGCAAGGACGAGGTGCTCGCCGCCCTGCTGCAGGTGCTCAAGCCCGCCGCCGTGCTCTGGAAGAACGACTCCAGCGCGCGCGACGCCGAGGGCCTGGAGCGCTACGTGGCCAATGCCTACGGCGAAGTGCCGGAGTGGGTCGCCCTGGAAGAGAACGGCGTGAAGTTCGAGGCGCCGGTGCTGGCCGGGCAGAAGACCGGCTGGTTCTACGACCACCGCATGAACCGTGCGCGCCTGGCGCCCTACGTGCGGGGCAAGCGGGTCCTCGACCTGTTCAGCTATATCGGTGGCTGGGGCATCCAGGCCGCCGCCTTCGGCGCCAGCGAAGTGATGTGCGTGGACGCGTCCGCCTTCGCCCTCGACGGCGTCGAGCGCAACGCGGCACTGAACGGCGTGGCGGAGAAGGTCGCCTGCGTCGAGGGCGACGTGTTCGAGGCCCTGCGCGAGCTGAAGGCCGCCGACGAACGCTTCGACGTGGTGATCGCCGACCCGCCGGCCTTCATCAAGCGCAAGAAGGACCTGAAGAACGGCGAGGCCGCCTACCGCCGTCTCAACGAACAGGCCATGCGCCTGCTGAGCAAGGACGGCATCCTGGTCAGCGCCTCCTGCTCGATGCACCTGCCCGAGGACGACCTGCAGAACATCCTGATCGGCAGCGCCCGCCATCTCGACCGCAACATCCAGCTGCTCGAGCGCGGCGGCCAGGGCCCCGACCATCCGGTGCACCTGGCGATCGCGGAAACCCGCTACATCAAGAGCCTGACCTGCCGGCTGCTGCCCAACGGCTGAGCCCGTCCCGGCGGATGAGCGCCTGCGTTCATCCGCCCTACGGCCACCGCCGCTCATGGCGCGACGCGCCGCTCCGCCGACCGCCAGCCTTCCCCATTCGCCCGCTCTGGGCTTAGAATCCGGGCATTCCTCGCCAATCATCCCCCGGCGGGCAGTGAGCCCAGGCCGTCGCCAATGGTGACCCCATTCAGACCCCGGCCAACTCCGTACACTCGGCTATTCCCCGTTTGCATCCGGTTCCTTCGACGCTCACGATACAGTCATAACCCGAACCTGATTAGCCGCAGGAAATCGTCATGCCCGATTACCGCTCGAAAACCTCCACCCACGGCCGCAACATGGCCGGCGCCCGCGCCCTCTGGCGCGCCACCGGGATGAAGGACGAAGACTTCAAGAAGCCGATCATCGCCATCGCCAACTCCTTCACCCAGTTCGTGCCCGGCCACGTGCACCTGAAGGACCTCGGCCAACTGGTCGCCCGCGAGATCGAGAAGGCCGGCGGCGTGGCCAAGGAATTCAACACCATCGCCGTCGACGACGGCATCGCCATGGGCCACGACGGCATGCTCTATTCGCTGCCGAGCCGGGAGATCATCGCCGACTCCGTGGAATACATGGTCAACGCCCACTGCGCCGACGCCATCGTCTGCATCTCCAACTGCGACAAGATCACCCCCGGCATGCTGATGGCCGCGCTGCGCCTGAACATCCCGGTAGTGTTCGTCTCCGGCGGGCCGATGGAAGCCGGCAAGACCAAGCTGGCCAGCCACGGCCTGGACCTGGTCGATGCCATGGTGGTGGCCGCCGACGACTCCTGCTCCGACGAGAAGGTCGCCGAGTACGAGCGCAGCGCCTGCCCGACCTGCGGCTCCTGCTCCGGCATGTTCACCGCCAACTCGATGAACTGCCTGACCGAGGCGCTCGGCCTGTCGCTGCCGGGCAACGGCTCGACCCTGGCCACCCACGCCGACCGCGAGCAACTGTTCCTGCGCGCCGGGCGCCTGGCCGTGGAACTCTGCCAGCGCTATTACGGCGAAGGCGACGACAGCGTGCTGCCGCGCAACATCGCCAACTTCAAGGCCTTCGAGAACGCCATGACCCTGGACATCGCCATGGGCGGCTCGACCAATACCATCCTGCACCTGCTGGCCGCCGCCCAGGAGGCCGAGGTGCCGTTCGACCTGCGCGACATCGACCGCCTGTCGCGCAAGGTGCCGCAACTGTGCAAGGTGGCGCCGAACATCCAGAAGTACCACATGGAAGACGTGCATCGCGCCGGCGGCATCTTCTCCATCCTCGGCGAACTGGCCCGCGGTGGCCTGCTGCACACCGACGTCCCCACCGTGCACAGCCCGAGCATGGCCGACGCCATCGCCCAGTGGGACATCACCCAGACCCGCGACGAAGCCGTGCACACCTTCTTCAAGGCCGGTCCGGCGGGCATCCCGACCCAGACCGCGTTCAGCCAGAACACCCGCTGGCCGAGCCTGGACGACGACCGCGCCGAGGGCTGCATCCGCAGCGTCGAGCATGCCTATTCCAAGGAAGGCGGGCTGGCCGTGCTCTACGGCAACATCGCTCTCGACGGCTGCGTGGTGAAGACCGCCGGGGTCGACGAGTCGATCCACGTGTTCGAAGGCAGCGCGAAGATCTTCGAAAGCCAGGACGCCGCGGTGAAAGGCATCCTCGGCGACGAGGTGAAGGCCGGCGACATCGTGATCATCCGCTACGAAGGACCGAAGGGCGGGCCGGGCATGCAGGAAATGCTCTATCCGACCAGCTACCTGAAGTCCAAGGGCCTGGGCAAGCAGTGCGCCCTGCTCACCGACGGACGCTTCTCCGGCGGCACCTCGGGCCTGTCCATCGGCCACGCCTCCCCGGAAGCCGCCGCCGGCGGCGCCATCGGCCTGGTGCAGGACGGCGACAAGGTGCTGATCGACATTCCCAATCGCTCGATCAACCTGCTGGTCAGCGACGAAGAACTCGCCGCACGCCGCGCCGAACAGGACAAGAAGGGCTGGAAGCCGACCGCGCCGCGTGCCCGCCGCGTCAGCACCGCGCTCAAGGCCTACGCCCTGCTCGCCACCAGCGCCGACAAGGGCGCGGTACGCAACAAGGCGCTGCTGGACGGCTGAATCGTCCCGCGACGAAAAAAGCCCGGTCCCGCGCCGGGCTTTTTCATTCACGCGTACGCGCGCCGAATGGCGGATAATCGCAAGCGGTCATTCGCCCTACCGCTCACCCACGCTCCAACCGCAGGGCGCATACGCCACCGGCGTTATCCGCCGACATGCGGCGCAGCCAGGCCTGGGCGAGACCGTGTTCGCCCAGTAAAATCGCGCTCTTTTTCCCCGGACCGCCACCATGAGTTCCCTGCAAAGCCCGTCGGACGCCAGCGCCCGCAACGACCTGGTCTATGGCCTGGACGACCGTCCCAGCGCTCCCATCGCCCTGCTCGCCGCCCTCCAGCACCTGCTGGCGATCATCGTGCCGATCGTTACCCCCGGCCTGCTGATCTGCCAGGCGCTGGGCGTATCGCCGCGCGACACCAATCTGATCGTGTCGATGTCGCTGGTGATCTCCGGCATCGCCACCTTCGTCCAGTGCAAGCGCTTCGGCCCGTTCGGCGCCGGACTGTTGATCGTCCAGGGCACCAGCTTCAACTTCGTCGGCCCGCTGATCGCCGGCGGGGCGCTGATGGTCAAGCAGGGCACGCCGGTGGAAAGCGTGATGGCGGCGATCTTCGGCGTGGTCATCGCCGGCTCCTTCGTCGAGATGGGCATCTCGCGCATACTGCCGTTCGTCAAGCGGCTGATCACCCCGCTGGTGACCGGCATCGTCGTGCTGATGATCGGCCTGACCCTGATCAAGGTCGGCCTGATCAGCATGGGCGGCGGCTTCTCGGCGATGTCCAACGGCACCTTCGCCAACGGCGAGAACCTGCTGCTGTCCGGCGTGGTGCTGGGCATCATCGTGGTGCTCAACCGCATCCCGGTGGTATGGATGCGCAGTTGCGCCATCGTCATCGCCCTGGCCGTCGGCTACGCGCTGGCCGGCTACCTCGGTCGCCTGGACTTCACCGGCATGCACCAGGCCGAGCTGTTCCAGGTACCGACCCCGCTGCACTTCGGCCTGGACTTCTCCTGGCCGCTGTTCATCCCGATGCTGGTGATCTACCTGGTCACCTCCCTGGAAGCCATCGGCGACGTCACCGCCACCAGCAAGGTGTCTAAGCAACCGGTGGAAGGCCCGCTGTGGATGCAGCGGATCAAGGGCGGCGTGCTGGTCAACGGCGCCAACTCGTTCCTCGCCGGTATCTTCAATACCTTCCCCAGCTCAGTGTTCGCCCAGAACAACGGGGTGATCCAGCTCACCGGCGTGGCCAGCCGCTACGTCGGCCTCTGGATCGCCGCCATGCTGGTCCTGCTCGGCCTGTTCCCGAGCGTCGCCGGGGTCATCCAGGCGGTGCCGGAACCGGTACTGGGCGGCGCGGCGATGGTGATGTTCGGCGCGGTGGCCGCTTCAGGCATCAACATCCTCGCCGGCATCCAGCTGGACCGCCGTGCCCTGCTGATCATCGCCGTATCCCTGGCCCTCGGCCTGGGCGTTTCGCAGGTGCCGGAGTTCCTCGCGCACATGCCCGCGGCGCTGCGCAACGTGCTGGAGTCCGGGGTCGCCACCGGCGGCATCTGCGCCCTGCTGCTGAACTGGTTCCTGCCGGAAAGCCCGGTCCAGAAGGCCGGACACTGATAGGCGCGGCGCCACCTCCGGGTGGCGTCGCGGTTTTCGCCGAAGGGTTTTCGTACCCGGCCAATGGTTGGGTATGATCGACGGCATGGCCATGCCCGTCGGCCACCCTCTTCCGTCCCGCAACCCGGACCCGCGCCCATGCCCCAGTCCCGCCGCCCGTTGCGCATCGGCCTGATCGCCGACACCCATGGCCTGCTCCGGCCCGAGGCGCTGGAACGGTTGCGCGGCTGCGACCAGTTGATCCATGCCGGCGACATCGGCAAGCCGGAAATCCTCGCCGAGCTGGAACGCCTGGCGCCGCTCTCGGTGGTGCGCGGCAACAACGACACCCAGGACTGGGCGGCGGACATCCCCGAGCGCCTGCTGCTGAAGATCGGCCGGCTGACCCTCTATGTGCTGCACGACCTCAAGCGACTCGACCTCGACCCGGCCGCCGAAGGCATCGACGTGGTGGTCGCCGGACATTCGCACAAGCCGCTGAAGGAAGAGCGCGACGGCGTGCTCTACCTCAACCCGGGCAGCGCCGGGCCGCGGCGCTTCAGCTTGCCGATCGGGATCGGCGTGCTGGAAGTGGCGGGGAAGAAGATCGAGGCGGAGCTGATCACCCTCTGACCCCGCCTGGAACCGTCAGCGGCGCTCCCATACCTCGAAGGCGTAGGCAGGCGCATCGTCAGCCGCGGCGTGTTCGATGCTCGACGCCAGGCGCCAGGCCGCACCATCGATCTCGGGGAAAAAGGCGTCGCCCTCCGGCGCCAGGCCAACCCGGGTCAGGTAGAGACGCGCGGCGCGCGGCAAGGCCTCGGCATAGAGCTGGGCGCCGCCGATCAGCATCAGTTCGTCGGCGTCCTCCGCCTGCGCCCACGCCTCGGCGCGCGCCAGCGCGGCGTCCAGGCTGGCGAACACTTCCGCACCCTCCAGTGCCAGGCCGGCCTGGCGGCTGACCACCAGGTTTAGCCGGCCCGGCAGCGGCCGACCCAGCGAGTCCCAGGTCTTGCGCCCCATGATCACCGGCTTGCCGAGGGTCATCGCCTTGAAATGCTTGAGGTCGGCCGGCAGGCGCCAGGGCAGGCGGTTGTCGATGCCGATCGCGCGGTTCTCGCCAAGGGCGGCGATCATCGCCAGCGGTCGTGCCATGGGGTTACCTCATCGTGGAAGGACAAAGGCGCGAGGATAAACACTCGCGCCGGCGGACTCCAGGCCAACTGTGCGGGCCGGCCTACAAGGGATTGGCATACGGCGGCACCTGCATGAAGAAGGTGCCATCCTCGTTGACCTGGGTGGTGCCGGTCGCCAGCACCTTGCGGTAGTCCTGCAGGTTGAAGGTCAGCACCTGGTCCGGGGTCTCGGTCTTCAGCAGCACCTGGGCGTAGGTGATGAGGATTTCGAAGATCTTCAGGTCGCCGGACTGTAGCCAGAGGAAGGATGGGCCCGCCGCGACCGGCGGGCTGAACACCGGCGACGGCTGGCCGGGCGCCTGGGAGAAACGCAGGTGCAGCCCCTGGTCGTCGAGCCAGGCCTCCTGTACGTGGCCGTCGATGCCCAGCAGCGGGAAGACCTTGCGGTAGTCCAGGCGCATGGCGCTGCCCACCAGGCTCGCCCCCGGCCGATCGAGGCTGACCAGCGCCGACATCGGCAGGCCGACCAGGCTCATCGCCCCGTACAGCGGCAGACCGACCACCCTCAACTGGTCGGGCCGATAGACCAGCGCGCCGCTGGCCGCGTCCACCTCCACGCCGCCGCCCAGCCGCAGCGGCAGCCAGGGCCCTACGCCGAGCGGACGCACCCGCCCCTCCACCTCCAGGCGTCCCGCCGCACTGCTCATGCGGAAGTCCTTCAACATGGTCCCGTCGTAGGCGAGGATGTGCTCGTTGAACAGGTTGGCCAGTTGCCGCGGGCTGAGCAGCACCTCGCCCTCCATCACCTGGAAATGCATGTCCTGCGGACGGTCGAAGTCCACCGGCTGGCCGGCCCGGTTCGGCACCAGCCAGCCCTTCACCTCGGGCACGTGGAAACCGATGTTGCCGCGCAGGTACATGTCCACGTTGCGCAGCAGTATGCCGACGCCATCCTGGCCGGAATCCGCCGGCCCGGCCGTACGCATGGGCAGCGGCACCGGCGCCGGCGGGACCTGCCGGTACCAGCCCTCGCGCAGCAGGGCCAGTTCGCGCTGCTGCCGGTCGATGGCGCTTTCGGCCTGGGCCGCACTGGCCGCCAACAGGCAACAGCCAAGCAGTACGCCCCACGGACGCCGGCTCACAGCCGTGCCTCCAGCGGCGCCGGCGCCTTCACCGGCGACACGGCGATCTGCACCATGCCGTCCTCGCGCAGGCGGATCACGCCGTTCTGCAGTTGCCGCCGGTAGTCGTAGAGATTGAACAGCAGCGGCTGCCCCGGGCTGAGGCTGGTGAACAGGGCATAGGCCTTGACCAGCACGGTGCGCGCCATCTTGATATCGCCGCCCTCGATGAACATGTAGCTGTCCGGCGCCCGTAATGCCGGCCATTGCAGGTCGGCCAGGGAGTCGCCGAGGGCGAGTTGCATGCCGCCGTCGGCCAGGGCCAGGCGACTGACGCGGAAGTCCAGGCGCGGCGGCGGGAACAAACCGTCGAGGTCGACGCGGATGCGGTTGCCGACCAGTTCCATGTGCCGGGTCTTCAGCTTCAGCACCTCGGACATCTCGATCGAGGCCGCCGCCAGCGACGAAGTGACCTCGACCCCGTCGACGAAGATCCGCCGGGGTACCAGGGTCACCTCCAGCGGACCGCTCAGCTCGATCTCGGTGAGCATCCGCAGCGGCCGCCAGCGCCCCTTGCGCAACAACTCGCCACGCACTTCCTGGCCGTCCTTGCGGGTGTTCATACTGAGGTTGCGCACGGCCGCGCGGGACGCAGCGAGGTCCTGGTTGAGCAGGGTCGCCAGGGTGGCGTCGCTGACGAATATCTCGCCGGCCTGGATCCGCGCCACCATCGCCGTCGGATCGTCGAGCGACAAGGGCGCGCCGGGACGAGTCGGCTCCATGCGGATCAGCATGCGCTGGATGAAGAAACCGATGTCGTCGTGCAGGCGGAAGTCGGTATCGGCGATCCACAGTCGCGAACTCGCCGATCCCGAGCCGCGGGCGCCGACGCTCGCCTCCAGCGTGCGCGGCGGCACGGCGCTCATCAGGCTGTCCGGCTGGCGTCCCCAGTCATCGGTAGCGGCCGTCGGCACACGCGCTTCGACACGGGCCGGCGGCGCCACGGCCTGGCCGCCGCCGTGGGCATCGAAGGCCAGCCAGGCGCCCAGCAACAGGCAGGCCAGTTGCAACGACAGGCAGGGAAACGCGGAGGCAGGTTGCGCGGAAGCCATCACCGATCCTCTTATTGTTATGCGAGCGCCGTCACCCTATACCCTGCCCCGGCCGTCCGCCCCTTTCGTTGGATTGGCCGGGAAAACGCCGACGTCGTCACGCTGGCGGCGATTGTCACGGGAATGTCGCGAAACGGGCAAAGAAGTATCACCTGGCTGCGTCAATCTGCTGGACTGGAACACTCCCGAACCGCCGACGAGGACCCGTCATGCAACCAGCCTTCCTGCGCCGCCACCTCGGCGCCGCCTGCCTGATGCTCGCCGCTGGCCTGGCCAGCGCCGCCCACGCCGACACCGGCAACGTACAACGCGCCATCGACTGGGCCCAGGGCCAGGCCTCCGTTCGCCACCCGGCCGGCCACGAACGCTCGCCGCTGGTCATCGCCCACCGTGGCGCCAGCGGTTACGTACCGGAACACACCCTGGGCGCCTACGCCCTGGCGGTGATGATGGGCGCCGACTACGTCGAGCCGGACCTGGTGATGACCCGCGACGGCAAGCTGGTCGCCCGCCACGACAACGAGCTGGGCCTGACCACCGATGTCGCCCAGCACCCGGAATTCGCCGACCGCAAGCGCACGCAGAAAGTCGACGGAGTGGAACTCACCGGCTGGTTCAGCGAAGACTTCACCCTCGCCGAACTGAAGACCCTGCGCGCCATCGAGCGCATCCCCACGATCCGCCCGGGCAATGCGCGCCTGGACGGCACCTTCGAGATCCCCACCCTGCAGGAGATCATCGACCTGGTGAAAAGCCTGCAGATCAGCCAGCAACGCACCATCGGCCTGTACCCCGAGATCAAGCACGGCACCCACTTCCAGCGCCTCGGCCTGGCCATGGAACGCCCACTGGTGAAGACCCTGCACCGCAACGGCTACCTCGGTCCGCGCGCGCCGGTATTCATCCAGTCCTTCGAGGTGAACAACCTGAAGGAACTCAAGCGCCTCACCGGCATCCGCCTGGTCCAGCTCTACGGCAGCGGCCAGCCCTACGACCAGCAGGCTGCCGGCGGCAGCCTGACCTACGCCGAGATGGCCACCGCCAAGGGCCTGCGCCAGGTGGCGCGCTACGCCTACGGGGTCGGTCCGGACAAGAGCTACGTGATTCCCCGCGATGCCAACGGCAACCTCGGCCAGCCGACCCGCTTCGTCGGCGACGCCCACGCCGCCGGGCTGAAGGTGCATCCCTACACCTTCCGCGCGGAAAACAGCTTCCTTCCGGCGGAGTTCCGCAGCGCCGACGGCAACCCGCAGTCGCGCGGCGACCTGGCCGGCGAGATCAGGGCCTACCTCGACGCCGGCATCGACGGCCTGTTCAGCGACCAGCCGGACGTCGCCGTGCGCCTGCGCGAGCAGCGCTGACGCAGCCCGACCGGCGCTCGTACGCGGGCGCCGGCCTCATGGACACTCGATGTAGCCGTCGAAGGGCTGTGCCTTGCCTTTCTCCAGTGCCTGCCGCCTGATGTTCCGGCAGATCCGCCGATCGCGCTCGTGCATGGCGTCGATCGACGGGTTGCCAGTGGGTTCCATGCCCTTGTGGTCCTTGACGCCAAAGGTCACCAAGGGCTGCTCCGGCTCCACCCGGAAGCGCGACGGCGTTTCCTTCTCCTCCTTGCGCGACGGCGGATCCGCCGCCAGGGTCGGCAACTGGTCGGCCTGCACGCCATAGCGTTGCAGCAAGGAGCCATCGGGCAACTCGTCGGCCAGCGCGCCCGCCATCCCCAGCAACAGCGCCAGGGGGTATCGGCGTACTACCTTCATCTCAGTGTTCCTCTCGCTACCGGCGCCGAACGCTTTCGCCACGGCGCCAGTCAAAATCCCACACCCCGCCGCCAGCCGGCTGGCAAGCCAGCATGAGCCGCCGGGGCGCTTTTTGCTATGTTTGGCGCTGATCAGACGCCGTTGGCCGGGCACGATTCACGCTCGGCAGGGAAATCGACACAGGAGGTGACTTGAGTCACACGACGCATCCCGGCCTCGAGGCCCTCTGGCTGACCGAGGCCGTTCGCCTGCGCGAGGAGCAGGCCGGTCCGCTGGAAGACAGCGAGGCGGTTCGCCAGGCGCTGGCCCAGGGCGGTTCCCTGCCGCGCCGTATTCTCACCCGCGCCCACTGGCTGGGCCGCCGCGAGGGCCTGCTCGACGCCCAGCGGACCTGGCGCCAGGGTTCGCGGCTGGCGCTGGCCCTGCTGCTGGTGCTGGCCCTGGCCAGCGGCGCCGGACTGGCCTTCGCCGCGCTCGGCGATGGCCAGCGCCCGGTCAACGTGTTCTGGGCGCTGGCCAGCCTCCTCGGCCTGCACCTGCTGACCCTGCTCGGCTGGGCCCTCGGCCTGCTCGCCGGCGGCGAGGCCGCGGGCGCGCTCGGCCGGCTCTGGCTGTGGCTCAGCGGCAAGCTGGCGCGCGATGCCCGCGCCGCGCACCTGGCGCCGGCGCTATTGGTCCTGCTCGGCCGGCGCCGGCTGGCGCGCTGGGGCCTCGGCGCGCTGGTCCACGGGCTCTGGCTGCTCGGCCTGCTGACCGCGCTGGCCATGCTCCTCGGCCTGCTGGCGACCCGCCGCTACGGTTTCGTCTGGGAAACCACCATTCTCGGCAGCGATACCTTCATAGCCCTCACCCAGGCGCTCGGCGCCCTGCCGGCGTTGCTTGGCTTCCCGTTGCCGGACGCCGAGCTGATCCGCGCCAGCGGCGACGCCGCCCTGGCCAGCGAAGCCGCACGGCACGCCTGGGCCGGCTGGCTGGTAGGCGTACTGCTGGTCTATGGGGTCCTGCCGCGCGCGCTGCTCGGTCTGCTCTGCCTGTGGCGCTGGAAACGCGGCCTGGCCCACCTCGACCTGGACCTCGACGACCCAGGCTACAGCCTGCTGCGCGAACGCTTGATGCCGGCCAGCGAACGCCTCGGCGTCAGCGACGCGGCACCGGACTGGCTGCCGGAGCCGCAGGGCGGCCAGTCCAGCCAGGAAGCCGCCGGAGCGGTGCTGGTGGCGGTGGAGCTGGACGATCGCCGGCCCTGGCCGCCGAAGCTCGCCGAAGGCGTCGCCGACGCCGGCATCCTCGACGACGGCCAGCAGCGCCGTCGCCTGCTCGAACAACTGACCCGCTACCCGCCGGCGCGCCTGGCCATCGCCTGCGACCCGCGTCGCTCGCCGGACCGCGGCACCCTGGCACTGCTCGGCGAACTCGCCCGCTGCGCCGCCAGCACCCGCATCTGGCTGCTCCAGGCTCCGCCCGGCGAAGCGCTCGACAGCGACCGCCTGGGTGACTGGCACGCCGCCCTGGAACGCCTGCAACTGCCGCACGGCGAGACCTCGCCGCTGGCCTGGTTGGAGACCGGCCATGACTGAGCCGCTGATCCTGGCCGTGGTCGGCCACACCAATACCGGCAAGACCTCGCTGCTGCGCACCCTGACTCGCGACCGTGGATTCGGCGAAGTCTCCCATCGCCCCAGCACCACCCGCCACGTCGAGGGCGCCAGGCTGTCGGTGGACGGCGAAGCGCTGCTGGAACTCTACGACACGCCCGGCCTGGAAGACGCCATCGCCCTGCTCGACTACCTGGACGCCCTGGAGCGCCCCGGCGAGCGTCTCGATGGCCCGGAACGCATGGCGCGGTTGCTGGACAGCAACGAAGCGCGCGGGCGTTTCGAACAGGAAGCCAAGGTGGTCCGCCAGTTGCTCGCCTCCGACGCCGGGCTCTACGTGATCGACGCCCGCGAACCGGTGCTGGCCAAGTATCGCGACGAACTGGCGGTGCTCGCCGGCTGCGGCCGGCCGCTGCTGCCGGTGCTGAACTTCGTCGCCAGCCCGCAGCATCGCGAGGAGGAGTGGCGCGCCGCCCTCGCTCGCCTGGGCCTGCACGCCCTGGTGCGTTTCGACAGCGTGGCGCCGCCGCTGGACGGCGAACGGCGCCTCTACGAGAGCCTGGCGCTGCTGCTGGAGCGCGCCCGGCCGCAACTCGACCGGCTGATCGCCGACCATGAGACCCAGGCCGCCGCGCGCCTGCGCGCCGGGCAACGGCTGATCGCCGAATTGCTGGTCGACGTCGCCGCCTGCCGGCGCCTGGTGCCCGGCGGCGAAAGCGCCGTGCAGGAAGCCACCCGCGACCTGCACCAGCAGGTGCGCAAGCGCGAGCAGGCCTGCGTGGAAGCGTTGCTGCGGCTCTACGCCTTCGCCAGGGACGACGCCCGCGCCGCCGACCTGCCGCTGCTCGACGGCCGCTGGGGCGACGATCTGTTCAATCCGGAGACCCTGCGCCAACTCGGTATTCGCCTCGGCGGCGGGGTTGCGGCCGGTGCCGCGGCCGGCGCCGGCATCGACCTGCTGGTGGGCGGCGTCACCCTTGGCGCCGCCGCCGCCCTCGGTGCCCTCGCCGGCGGCGCCTGGCAGACCGTCGGCCACTACGGCTCGCGCCTGCTCGGCAAGCTCAAGGGCGCCCGCGAGCTGACCGTCAACGACGCCGTGCTGCGCTTGCTCGCGCTGCGCCAACGGCAGCTCCTGGCAGCCCTGCAAACGCGCGGCCACGCGGCGGTCGAGGCGATCCGCCTGGAAACCCCGGAGGACAAGCAGTGGCGCGAAGGCAAGCTGCCGGAAGCGCTGCGCAAGGCGCGCGCGCATCCGGAGTGGTCGTCGCTGAACGGCAGGCGGGTGGGCGGCAGCGACCGCCAGGAACAGATCGACGCGCTGGCCGAATTGCTGGAGAGCGGGCGCGGGGAATGACAGACTGGGCGACGATCGCCCAAGAGGTAGGCCCATGCCCTTCGTTTCCTACGCGCAGAACCTGGAAGACGTCCGACTCTGGCGGGCCCTGAAACTCTTCCCCAGGGGGTTCTACATCGACGTCGGCGCCAACCACCCGCGGATCGACTCGGTCACCCTGGCGTTCTACGAGCGCGGCTGGCGCGGCATCAACATCGAACCGCTGCCCCACCTGCACCGCGAGCTGGAGCGGGAACGGCCGGAAGACCTCAACCTGAACCTCGCCATTGGCGAGCGCGAAGGCCGCGCCACGCTCTACGAGATGGCCGCCTCGGGTCTCTCCACCCTGGACCCCGAGCTAGCCCGCCAGCGCCAGGCCGAGGGCTGCACGGCCACCCCGCGCGAAGTGAAGGTCAGCACCCTGGACGCGATCTGCGCGGCCCATGTCGAAGGGCCGATCCACTTCCTCAAGATCGACGTCGAAGGGCTGGAAGGCGCGGTGCTCCGCGGCCTCGACCTGAACCGCTGGCGCCCGTGGCTGATCCTCGCGGAAACTCCATTCGACCACGACCCCGAGTGGAAAGCGCCGCTGCTCGCCGCGGGCTACCGTTTCGTCCACTTCGACGGCCTCAACGGCTATTACCTGGCGGAGGAACAGGCCCGCCTGGAAGGCGCCTTCGCGCTACCGCCGAACCTGCTGGACGACTTCCAGCTCTGCCATGGCCATGCCATGAGCCATCCGGTCGCTCCGCTGGAGCAGGCCCTGGAACAGGCGCTGCAACGCGCAGAAGATGCGGAGCGGGCTTTGCGGGACTGGCGCGCGCTTCCCTGGTACCGTCGCCTGTTCGGTTGAGCGGAGCCGACGGCTCCGCCGAAGGGTCAGACCGCGACCGGTGCCTTGATGTGCGGATGGGCCTCGTAGCCGACCAGCTCGAAGTCCTCGAAGCGAAAGTCGAACAGATCCTTCACCTCGGGATTCAGCTTCATGCTCGGCAACGGCAGCGGCTCGCGGGTCAGCTGCAGGTCGGCCTGCTCCAGGTGGTTGGCGTACAGGTGGCAATCGCCGCCGGTCCAGATGAACTCGCCCGGCTGCAGGCCGGCGACCTGCGCCACCATCAGGGTCAGCAGGGCATAGCTGGCGATATTGAAGGGTACGCCGAGGAAGATGTCCGCCGAACGTTGGTAGAGCTGGCAGCTGAGCTTGCCGTCGGCGACGTAGAACTGGAACAGCGCGTGGCAGGGCGGCAGGGCCATCTCGTCGATCAGCGCCGGGTTCCAGGCGGAGACGATCAGCCGGCGCGAGTCCGGATTCTTCTTCAGCATCGCCATCAGGTTGGCGATCTGGTCGATGTGGCGGCCGTCCGGCGCCGGCCAGGAGCGCCACTGGTAGCCATACACCGGGCCGAGGTCGCCGTTCTCGTCGGCCCATTCGTCCCAGATCGAGACGCCGTGCTCCTTGAGGTAGGCGATATTGGTGGAGCCCTTGAGGAACCACAGCAGCTCGTGGACGATCGACTTGAGGTGGCACTTCTTGGTGGTCACCAGGGGGAAGCCCGCGGCCAGGTCGAAGCGCATCTGGTGGCCGAACACGCTATAGGTGCCGGTGCCGGTGCGGTCGCTCTTGAAGGTGCCGTGCTCGCGCACGTGGCGCATCAGGTCGAGGTACTGTTTCATCGGAGGCTCGGATCGATATCGGTGCGGCGCCGACGTGGCGGCTCCCACCGAGGGATGACAGAAGGATGGCCAAGTCTACGGCGACGGAGCCTGCATCGCCAGTTCGGCGCGACCGGCGCAAGCCATGCACGCCCTGGAGCGGAAAGCCGGCTGCCCGGAGCGGATGACGCCTGCGACGTTATCCGCCCCGGGCACGAAAAGCGGCTCAGGCCGCCTTCGGCTGCGCCGCGTCGCGGCGGTAGGCCCAGACCATCAGGGCAATGCCGGCCAGCACCATCGGTACGCAGAGCACCTGGCCCATGGTCAGCCAACCCCAGGCGAGGTAGCCGAGCTGGGCATCCGGCACGCGGACGAATTCGACAACGAAGCGGAAGATCCCGTAGCACAGCACGAACAGGCCGGAGACCGAGGCGGTCGGCCGTGGCTTGCGGGTGAACAGCCAGAGGATGACGAACAGCGCCACGCCTTCCAGGGCGAACTGGTACAGCTGCGAGGGATGCCGCGGCAGCGGGCCGCCGTTGGGGAAGACCATGGCCCAGGGCACATCGCTGACCTTGCCCCACAGTTCCGAGTTGATGAAGTTGCCGATGCGCCCGGCGCCCAGGCCGATGGGCACCAGCGGGGCGATGAAGTCCATCAGCTGGAAGAAGCTCTTGCCATGGCGCTTGCCGAACCACCAGACCGCCAGCATCACGCCGAGCAGGCCGCCATGGAAGGACATGCCGCCTTTCCAGACCTCGAAGATCAGCGTCGGGTTGGCGATGTACTCGTCCAGGTTGTAGAACAGCACGTAGCCCAGGCGGCCACCGAGGATCACGCCGCAGGCGACCCAGAAGACCAGGTCGGAAAGGCGCTCCTTGGTCCAGGTCGGGTCGAAGCGCTTCATCCGGCGCGACGCCAGCAGCCAGGCGCCGCCGATCCCGATCAGGTACATCAGCCCGTACCAGTGGATCTTCAGCGGGCCGATGGCCAGCGCAACCGGATCGATCTGGGGATACGTCAGCATCGATAACTCCTACGACAGAAAAGCGAGATCGGGGGTCAGGAAACTTATGCCCACGCTGAACAGCAGCAGGGCGAACAGTCGCTTGAGTACGCGCGGCGACAAACGATGCGCCAGGCGCGCGCCGAAGCGGGCGAACAGCATACTGGTGGCGGCGATGCCGACCAACGCCGGCAGATAGACGTAGCCCAGGCTCCACTCCGGCAACTGCGGGTTGTGCCAGCCGACCGCGATGAACGACAGAGCGCCGGAAATGGCGATAGGAAGGCCGCAGGCCGAGGAAGTCGCCACCGCCTGCTGCATCGGCACGCTGCGCCAACTGAGGAAAGGCACGGTCAGCGAACCGCCGCCGATGCCGAAGATCGCCGAGGCCCAGCCGATCACCGCGCCGGCCAGGGTCAGGCCGCCCTTGCCGGGCACCTCGCGGCTACCCTTGGGCTTGAGGTCGAGAACCATCTGCAAAGCGACCAGGATGGCGAACACCCCGATTATCTTCTGCAACAGCGGCCCCTTGATCTGCGCCGCGGTCAGCGCGCCGAGGGCACTGCCGATGAGGATGCCGAGGGTCATCCAGGCGAACACCGGCCAGCGCACCGCACCGCGCCGATGGTGTTCGAGAATGGAATTGATCGAAGTGAAGACGATGGTCGCCAGGGAGGTGCCGACCGCCATCTGGGTCAGGACGTCGCCGCCGAAACCGTGCGCGGTGAAGCTGAAGACCAGCGCCGGGACGATGATCAGGCCGCCGCCGACGCCGAACAGTCCGGCCAGCACGCCGGCACAGGCGCCCAGCACGATATAGAGGAGAAACTCCATGCACGCCCCCGTTGGAAAGCCGGCATGGTAACGGAATTGCGCGCCGTGCGGCAGGCGTCGTGCTTGAACGGCGATGGCGGATGCCTTTAGCCTGACGGCCAGCCCATCCCAAGGACCGCGCATGTGCCTGATCGTCTTCGCCTGGCAACCGGGGCACGCCCTGCCGCTGCTGGTCGCCGCCAACCGTGACGAATTCTATGCCCGCCCGAGCCTGCCGCTGGCGGCCTGGGAGGACGCCGAGGGGGTATTCGCCGGACGCGACCTGGAGGCCGGCGGCACCTGGCTGGGGCTCGGCCCGGCCGGCCGTTTCGCCGCCCTGACCAACGTCCGCGATCCGTCGCAGGCTCTCGGCAAGCGCTCCCGTGGCGAACTGGTGGCGGACTTCCTGCGCGGCGGCGGCAACCCGGCCGACTACCTGGCGCAGGTCGCCGGGCGCGCCGCGGACTATTCCGGCTTCAACCTGCTCATTGGCGATCGCCATCAGCTCTGGCACTACAACCCCCGCGTAGGGCCACCGCGCCTGCTGCCGGCGGGGATCTACGGGCTGTCCAACGCGGCCCTCGATACGCCCTGGCCGAAGCTGCTCAAGGCTCGCGCCGCCCTCGCCGAGCGGCTTGCCGAGCCGCATCCGCAGGCCCTGCTGGAGCTGCTGGCCGACGCAGCGCCGGCCGCCGACGGCCAGTTGCCGGATACCGGCGTGGGTCTGGCCACGGAACGCCTGCTCTCCAGCGTGTTCATCGCCAGCCCGAGCTACGGCACTCGCGCCAGCAGCGTCGTACGGGTACACGCCGACGGCACGCGGGAGATGATCGAGCGCAGCTTCGGGCCGTCCGGCGCCCGGCTCGGCGAGGTCAGCCTGGTGCTGCCGCCAGGCTGACCTTCAGCAACAGGCCACGCAATCGCGACGCTGCTTGGCCCGATAGAGGGCGTCGTCCACCCGGCACAGCAGCAGGTCGAGGGTCTCGCCATCATTCAGCACGCCGACGCCAAAGCTGGCGGTCAACCGCTCGCCCATCTCGAAGGACTGCGAGCGAACCCGCTGGCGCAGGCGTTCGGCCAAGGCCGCCGCGGCCTCCAGGCCGGTTTCCGGGAGCAGCAGGATGAACTCCTCGCCACCCCAGCGCGCCAGCACGTCGACCTCGCGCAGCTCGCTGGCAACCAGGCGGCCGAAGGCGACCAGCACGCGATCACCGGTGGAGTGGCCGAACAGGTCGTTGATCCGCTTGAAGTGATCGACATCGATCATCACCAGTGCCGTGGCGCGTCCATGGCGCTGCCGGCGCATCCATTCATGGTGCAGGCACTGCTCGAACTTGCGTCGGTTGTACAGCTCGGTGAGCGGATCGATTTCGCTCAGGCGCTGGGCCTCGGCCATCTTCGAGGCCAGCGCCTGGTTGACCCGGTGCAGCGCCTCGGTGCGCTCGGCCACCAGTTCCTCGAGACGCAGGTTCCAGTCGAACAGTTCCTCGTTGCGCTGCTGCAACTCCAGCTCGACCAGCTTGCGCTGATGGATCTCGTGGTGCGCACCGATCATCCGCCGCGGCTCGCCGCGCTCGTCGAACTCGACGAAACGCCCGCGATCGCTGATCCACAGGTAATCCCCGCTGTAGGTGCGGCAGCGGTATTCCTCGCAGTATTCCGGGCTTTCGCCGTCGAGGTAGGCCTGGAAGCTGGCCATCACCCGCGGATAGTCCTCGGGATGGATGATGCTCTTCCAGGTCTCCACGCTCTCCGGCAGGCTATGCGGCGGATAGCCGAGCATCAGGTACCAGCCGGCGCTGCGGCTGACCTGGTTGGTCGCGATGTTCCAGTCCCAGATCCCGTCGCTGACGATCTCCAGGGCATATCGCAGGGTTTTCTCAAGGTCTTCGCGTGACAGCGGAAGAAGACCTGGCGGCTTCGACGCCCGTTCGTCCATTTTGCGGCAATCCCTCGCACGTTCGACTGGCCAGTGGCCTCTACCGAATGGCAGGCAGTCTATACGCTTGCGGGGAAAGCGTAAGCGCCGCACGACGAAGCGTCCGGCGCGCGGGAAATCAGGGCTGGACGGTAGCCGCCGGGTTGATCACGCGACCCAGGCCGAGGTTGCGCAACGCCAGGTGCAGCGAGCTGTGGATGACCTGCGGGTTGTCGAAGGTGAGCAACTGGCCGAGCAGGTCCCGGGCCTTGTCCAGGGTGATCTGGCGCAGCAGCCACTTCACCTTGGGCAGGTTAGTGGCGTTCATCGACAGGCTGTCGAAGCCCATCGCCATCAGCAGCACGGCAGCCGCGGGATCGCCGGCCATCTCGCCGCAGATGCTCACCGGCTTGCCTTCCAGGTGGGCATCGTCGACCACCTTCTTCAACGCATGCAGAACGGCCGGATGCAGGTAGTCGTAGAGGTCGGCGACCCGCGGATTGTTGCGGTCGACCGCCAGCAGGTACTGGGTCAGGTCGTTCGAACCGACCGAAAGGAAGTCGACCTGGCGGGCCAGCTCGCGGGTCTGGTACACGGCGGCGGGAATCTCGACCATCATGCCGATGGGCGGCATGGCGATGTCCACGCCCTCGTCGCGCACCTCGCCCCAGGCGCGGTGGATCAGGTGCAGGGCCTCTTCCAGCTCGTGGGTGCCGGAGATCATCGGCAGCAGGATGCGCAGGTTGTCCAGTCCTTCGCTGGCCTTGAGCATGGCGCGGGTCTGGACCAGGAAGATCTCCGGGTGGTCGAGGGTGACGCGGATGCCGCGCCAGCCGAGGAACGGGTTGTCTTCCTTGATCGGGAAGTAGGACAGCGCCTTGTCGCCGCCGATATCCAGGGTGCGCATGGTCACCGGCAGCGGGTGGAAGGCACTGAGCTGCTCGCGGTAGATCGCCAACTGTTCCTTCTCGCTGGGGAAGCGGTCGTTGATCATGAACGGCACTTCGGTGCGGTACAGGCCCACTCCCTCGGCGCCACGCTCCTGGGCGCGGGCGACATCGGCGAGCAGGCCGGTGTTGACCCAGAGCGGCATGCGGTGGCCGTCGAGGGTCTCGCAGGGCAGCTCGCGCAGGGCCGCCAGGCCCTTGCTCAGCTCGCGCTCCTCGGCGACCACGTCGCTGTACTGGCGCACCAGCTCGGCGGAGGGGTTGGTGTAGACCTCGCCGTGGTAGCCATCGACGATCAGGTCGATACCGTCGACCTTGGAGTACGGCAGGTCGACCGCCCCCATCACCGTGGGGATGCCCATGGCACGGGCGAGGATCGCCACGTGCGAGTTGCCCGAGCCGAGCACCGAGACCAGGCCGACCAGGCGCCCTTCCGGCACCTCGCCGAGCATCGCCGGCGACAGCTCCTCGCTGACGATGATGGTCTGTTCCGGGTAGGTCAGGTTCTGCTTGCGTTCTTCCTGGAGGTAGGCGAGCAGGCGGCGACCTATGTCCTTGACGTCGGAGGCGCGCTCGCGGAGATAGGCGTCGTCCATCAGCTCGAAGCGCTGCACGTGCTCCATCACCACCTGGCGCAGGGCGCCCTGGGCCCACTGGCCGGTACGGATGATGCGCTTGACCTCGTTGCCGATGGAGGCATCGTCGAGCATCATCAGGTAGACGTCGAACAGCGCGCGTTCTTCCTTGCGCAACTGGCTGGCGAGCTTGCTCGACAGCGCGCGCATGTCGGCGCGAACGCCCTCCAGGGCCTGCTTGAACAGGGCGATCTCGGCGTCGATGTCGTCGACCTGCTTGTCCGGCACCACTTCCAGGTCGGCCGGCGGCAACACCACCACCGCCTTGCCCACCCCGACCCCGGGGGCGCCGGGCACGCCGACGAACTTGGCTTCCTGGATGCCCTTGCCGAGCTTGCCCAGGCCGCGGATCGAACCGGTCGCCTCGGCATGCGCGATGACCCCGGCGAGCTGGGCGCTCATGGTGACGAGGAAGGCTTCCTCGCCTTCGTCGAACTGGCGGCGCTCCTTCTGCTGCACCACCAGCACCCCCATCACCCGCCGATGGTGGATGATCGGCGCGCCGAGGAACGACGCGTAGCGCTCCTCGCCGGTCTCGGCGAAATAGCGGTAGCGCGGGTGGGCGGCGGCGTTCTCCAGGTTGAGCGGCTCCTCACGGGTGCCGACCAGGCCGACCAGGCCTTCGCTGGGAGCCATGCTGACCTTGCCGATGGAACGCTTGTTGAGGCCTTCGGTGGCCATCAGGACGAAACGCTGGGTCTCGGTGTCGAGCAGGTACACCGAGCAGACCTGGGTACCCATGGCTTCCTTGACCCGCTGCACGATGATGCCCAGCGCCGCCTTCAGATCCTTGGCGGAGTTCACTTCCTGGACGATCTTGCGCAGCGTGTTGAGCATGCTCGGGGCCTTGTCTCCGTGTTCAGTCCCGCGCCAGAAGGCGCGGGGCCAGTTCCTTCAGGGCGCGGCGGTAGACCTCGCGCTTGAAGGTCACCACCTGTCCCAGGGGGTACCAGTAACTCACCCAGCGCCAGCCGTCGAACTCGGGCTTGCTGGTGATATCCATGCGCACGCGCGCCTCGTCGGACATCAGCCGCAGCAGGAACCATTTCTGCTTCTGGCCGATGCACAGCGGCTGGCTGTGGGTCCGCACCAGGCGCTGCGGCAAACGGTAGCGCAGCCAGCCGCGGGTGCAGGCCAGGATGCGCACGTCCCCGGCCTCCAGCCCGACTTCTTCGTTCAACTCGCGATACAGCGCCTCTTCCGGCGTTTCGCGATCATTGATGCCTCCCTGCGGGAACTGCCAGGCTTCCTGATTGATACGCCGCGCCCACAGCACCTGCCCCGCCTCGTTGGCGAGAATGATGCCGACATTCGGGCGAAAACCATCGGAATCGATCACGCTGGGACATCCTCGAAATCGCATGTGCCCGCATTGTTCCATAAAGCTTGTGATAGCGGCAACGCGCGGCTTTGCGACTCGTGCGGGGAGGATACAGGGCCGGCAAAAGCCGGTAGGCTAGGGGCTTTCCCAAGGCCCGGTGGGAGCCTTCGCAAAAGGCTCTCGCGGCCCTTCCGCCACCCGCCAACCGATGGAGTCACCCCGTGCGTCTGGCCCTTTTCGATCTCGACAACACCCTGCTCGCCGGCGACAGCGACCATAGCTGGGGCGAATGGCTGTGCCAGCGCGGCCTGGTCGACGCCGCCGAATACCAGGCGCGCAACGACGCCTTCTATGCCGACTACGTCGCCGGCAAGCTCGACGTCCTTGCCTACCAGGCCTTCACCCAGGCGATCCTCGGTCGCACCGAGATGGCCCAGCTGGAAACCTGGCACCGCCAGTTCATGCAGGAAGTGATCGAGCCGATCGTGCTGGCCAAGGGCGAGGCGCTGCTCGCCGAGCACCGCGCCGCCGGCGACCGGCTGGTGATCATCACCGCCACCAACCGCTTCGTCACCGGCCCGATCGCCGAACGGCTCGGGGTGGAGACCCTGATCGCCACCGAGTGCGAGATGCGCGACGGCCGCTACACCGGGCAGACCTTCGACGTGCCCTGCTTCCAGGGCGGCAAGGTGGTGCGCCTGCAACGCTGGCTCGACGAGAACGGCCTGGACCTGGAAGGCGCCAGCTTCTACAGCGACTCGCTGAACGATCTGCCGCTGCTGGAAAAGGTCAGCCGGCCGGTGGCCGTCGACCCCGATCCGCGCCTGCGCGCCGAGGCGGAAAAACGCGGCTGGCCGATCATTTCCCTGCGTTGACCCACTGACAAGCGCGCCGTCCGACGGGCGGCGCCACGGCGGCCCCAGGATGCCCCACACAGCCCCCGCTCCCGGCTCGCTGCGGCCGGTCGTGATCGTCGCCCTGGTCACCGCGCTATGCCTGGCCGGCGACTCGATGCTTTATATCGCCTTGCCGATCTACTGGCACGAGGTCGGCCTGGAGGCGCTCTGGCAGGTCGGCGTGCTGCTGTCGATCAACCGCCTGATCCGCCTGCCCTTCAATCCGCTGATCGGCCGCCTGTACAAGCACCTGGCACTGAAGACCGGCCTGCTCCTGGCGGTCGTCATCGGCGTGCTGAGCACCGCCGGCTACGGCCTGGCCAGCGGTTTCCTGGCCTGGGTGCTGCTGCGCGGACTGTGGGGGATCGGCTGGTCGTTCTTCCGCATCGGCGGGCTCTCGGCGGTGGTCTACTGCGCCGCCGACCACCAGCGCGGCCGCGCCATGGGCCTGTACAACGGCCTCTACCGCCTGGGCAGCCTGGTCGGCATGCTGCTCGGCGGGCTGCTGGTGCCGGTCCTCGGCCTGCCGGCGCTGGCGCTGTCCTTCGCGATCCTGGCACTGCTCGGCCTGCCGCTGCTGGCGAGGGGTTTCGACCTGCCGGAGAGTCCCGCCGGACATGCGCGGACCTCCGCCGCAACGGCAGCCACCAGCGTCGCCAGGCGCCCGCCGCCGCGCGGCCTGGTGATCCTCAGCGGCTTCGCCACCGCGCTCCTGATCCAGGGCGTACTCGCCGCCACCCTGAGCGCGCTGATCGCCCGCAGCTTCGGCACCGAGGTCAGCCTGCTCGGCCTGGCGCTCAGCGCCGCCGGCCTCTCCGGGATCATCCAGGCCCTGCGCTGGTCCTGGGAGCCCTGGCTGGCCGGGCGCTTCGGTGCCTGGTCGGATGGCCCGCGCGGGCGTCGGCGCTTCTACGTGGCTGCGCTACTGGTCGGCGCAATGGGCTTCGGCCTGCTTTCCAGCAGGCTGCCCATTCTCGCCTGGCTGGCCATCGCCCTGCTGGTGATGCTGGTCGCCACCGCCCTCACCACCCTGACCGACGCCCTCGCCGCCGACGTCGCCCGCGCCGGCGACGTGGTCGGCTTCATGACCCGCTATTCCATCGTCCAGGACCTCGGCGCCGCGCTGGGCCCGGCCCTGGCCTTCCTCCTGCTGGAGCGGCCCGGCGGCTTCGCCTGGTTGTACTGGGGCGGCTCCCTGGCGTTCCTGGTCCTGGCGTTGCTCTGGTTGCGCCGAGGGGACTCTCAGACCGGCTTGTTGACCATCAGGTAGAAGATGACCATGAAGGCGATGAAGGCCGGCCAGCCGAGGATGAACCAGGCGTTCATGTAGCGGTACGCCAGCGGTTCGATGGGCCGCGCCTCGCGCAAGGCCGCCTCGGCCATGTCGCGTACGCGGATCTGCAACCACACCACCGGTAGCCAGCAGAGCCCGGCGAACACGTAGAGGCCCAGGCTCCACAGCAACCAGCCCTGGGCCAGCGACCAGCCGGCGACATGCACCATGGCCAGGCCGCTGAGCGGCTGGAACACCGCGGTGGTGGCGATGAACAGCCAGTCGGCGGCGACCAGGTGGCGGAAGGTCACCGCGATCACCGGCAACTGCCCGCTGCGCCAGGCGCGCAGGGCGTAGTAGGCCGACCCCAGGCCGGTGCCGAAGAGAATGGTCGAGGAAAGGATATGCAGGGTTTTCAGCAGCAGGTAAAGGTTCATCCACGGGCCTCCCTGGCTCGAGGTTCGTCGCCCAGCAGCCAGAGCGTGGCCACCATCAGCACGATGTTCTTGCCGACCGCCATGTAGGGGTCGTACCAGTAGTGCGGCAGGATCAGGCTGATCGCCAGGCTGTAGCCAAGCATCAGCCAGAACTGCGCCAGCAGCGCGCGCCGGCGCCAGCGGCGGAGCAGCAGGCCGACGCCGAGCGCACCGTCGAGCAGGGCCCCGGCGATCACCGCCAGGCTCGCCGGCCAGCCGTGGATGCCGGCCTCGCCGAGGATCCGCAGGCCCCAACCGTAACCCGGCCCCAGGCAGGCGACCAGGGTACCCAGCCAGATCAGCACCAGGGCCGCCAGCATCAGCGGCCGCATCAGCGCCGCCAGGCTGCGTGCCGCCTGCGGCCAGCCGAGCAGGCGACTGGCCAGCGGCGCGCAACGATAGCCGCAGGCCGCATCGAGGAGTGCCGGGTCGGCCAGGTTGTCGTGGCGCACCAGCTTCAGCATCGATGGACTCAGTGTCCGCCAGCCAGCACGCCGGCCAAGCCCGCCCAACGCATCGAGAAGCGCCGCGGGCGGCACCGCATAGCGGCCGCGCGGCCAACCCTGGGCGCGGCGCAGCTCGTCCAGCAGCTCGCCCTGGGTCAGCGCCTGCGGACCCACCAGCGGAATCACCTGCGCCCGCTCCGGCCAGCAGCGCAGCAAGGCCAGCACCGCGCCGACCAGGTCCTCGACATGCAGCGGTTGCAGGCGCGCGCGATTGTCCAGCAAGGGAATCAGCGGTAGCGGCGACAGGCGTTCCAGCCAGGCGCTGCTGGCGCCGCCCGGCCCCAGCAGCAGGGACGGGCGCAGCACCAGCGCCGGGATGCCCAGTTCCAGCAGGTGGCGGTCGGCCGCCGCCTTGCTGGCGAGGAAGGCCACGTCCGGGTGCGCACCGGCGCCCAGCGCGGAAATCTGCAGGACCTTCGCCCCATGGGCTGCAGCGAGGTCGAAGAGTGTTCGCGCGCCGCTGTCCTGGACGCGAGCCATGCTCGCCTCGTCGAGGCTCATGGTGCCGGCGGCATTGATCAGCAAGTCGACCCCGGCGGGCCAGGCGAAGCTGTCCGGCCTTTCCGCAAGCCGCTCCAGGTCGAGCGCCAGCCAGCGTACGCCGGCAGGCGCATCGACCGGCGGGCGGCGCGCGGTGAGGAGCAGTTCGTGTCCGGCGGCGAGCAGCGCCGGGAGCAGGTGCCGCCCGACGAAACCTCCCGCGCCTACCAGCAGAATACGCATGCGTTCCTACAGAACCGGCGAAGGCCGGTGAAGTCCATTTCGTTGGCGTTTCAGAGCGGCTTGCTGACCATCAGTACCGCCACCGCGATGAAGCTGGCCGCACCGAGCAGGGCCATGACCAGGCCCACCTTGATCTCGCGCAGGGTCTGCTCGCCCAGCGCGGCCCCCGCCGTCTCGGCGGCGCCGGCCTGGTGCTGGACCCGCGCCAGGCGGCCGGCGAGGACCAGCCAGAAGATGCAGCCCAGCAGATAGAGGCAGGCGCCGAACAGCAGCCAGCTCTGGCCCAACGGCCAGCCGGCCAGGTGCACCAGCCACCAGCCGCTGACCGGCAGGGCCAGCAGGCTGAGCCCCAGCAGCGGCCAGCCGATCAGGCGGACCCGCTTGAAACCGCGCGCGACCCGCGCCGCGTCGCCCGTCCGCCAGCTGCGCCAGGCGTAGAACGCCAGGCCGAGCAGGCCGCCGAACAGCAGCACGGTGGCGACTCCGTGGAGAATCTTGATCTGGAGAAAATGTTCCATCAGCGCATCCTTGTCCGTGTTCCCGGCCCGTTTGAGGGGCCGGGGGCGGGCTCAGTTCCCGAGGAAGGAGATCACCTGCCCGTGAAGCTTAGCAGCCCGTGTCGGCGAGCCGCCGCGGGTCAGCCGAGGAACAGCTGGTAGGCCGGGTTGGCGGTCTCGTCCCAGTACGGATAGCCGATCGCCTCCAGGGTCTGCGGGATCAGGTGGCGCTCGTCTTCCGGCACCTGCAACCCGGCCACCACCCGGCCGTCGGCCGCGCCATGGTTGCGGTAGTGGAACATCGAGATGTTCCAGCGCCCGCCGAGCTTGGTGAGGAAGTTGAACAGCGCGCCGGGCCGCTCGGGGAATTCGAAGCGGAACACCATCTCGTCGCTGACTTTCACCGCATGGCCGCCAACCATGTGGCGGATGTGCAGCTTGGCCAGTTCGTTGTCGGTCAGGTCGAGGACCGGGAAGCCCTTCTCGCGCAGATAGGCCACCAGCGCCTCGCGCGGGTCGTTCTCCGGGTGGGTCTGCACGCCGACGAAGATGTGCGCCTCGCTGCCGCTGTGGTAGCGATAGTTGAACTCGGTGATCTGGCGCTTGCCGACCGCCTCGCAGAAGGCCTTGAAGCTGCCCGGCCGCTCGGGAATGGTCACCGCGATGATCGCTTCGCGGCGCTCGCCCAGTTCGGCGCGTTCGGCGACATGCCGCAGGCGATCGAAGTTGACGTTGGCGCCGGAGTCGATCGCCACCAGGGTCTGCCCCTCGGCGCGCTCGCGCTCGACGTACTTCTTGATCCCGGCCACCGCCAGCGCGCCGGCCGGCTCGGTGATCGAGCGGGTGTCGTCGTAGATGTCCTTGATCGCCGCACAGATCTCGTCGGTGCTGACGGTGATCACTTCGTCGACGTGGTCCTTGCAGATGTCGAAGGTGTGCTGGCCGATCTGCGCCACCGCCACGCCGTCGGCGAACAGCCCGACCTGGCCCAGCACCACCCGCTCGCCGGCGGCCATGGCCGCCTGCAGGCAGTTCGACTCGTCCGGCTCGACGCCGATCACCTTGATCTCCGGACGCAGGTACTTGACGTAGGCGGCGATGCCGGCGACCAGTCCGCCACCGCCCACCGGGACGAAGATCGCATCGAGGCGGCCGGGCTGCTGGCGGAGGATCTCCATGGCCACGGTGCCCTGGCCGGCGATGGTGTCCGGATCGTCGTAGGGATGGACGAAGGTGTAGCCCTTCTCGTCGACCAGCTTCAGCGCGTGGGCCAGAGCCTCGGGGAAGGCGTCGCCGTGCAGCACCGCCTTGGCGCCATGGGCGCGCACCGCCTGGACCTTGATCTCGGGGGTGGTCTTGGGCATCACGATGACCGCCCTGATCCCCTGCCGCTTGGCCGCCAGGGCCAGGCCCTGGGCGTGATTGCCGGCCGAGGCGGCGATCACCCCGCGGGCCTTCTCCTCCTCGGTGAGCTGCGCGACCTTGTTGTAGGCGCCGCGGATCTTGAAGGAAAACACCGGCTGCAGGTCCTCGCGCTTGAGCAGGACCTGGTTGCCGAGGCGTTCGGACAACTGGCGGGCGGGTTGCAGGGGCGTTTCCACCGCGACGTCGTAGACGCGCGAGGTGAGGATCTTCTTGACGTATTGTTCGAGCATCGGAGGCGGTTCGGCGGACTTCACGGAAGCCCGGAGTCTACTCCAGGCCCGCCGGGCGGACTACCGGCGCGCCGCAGGAAAACACCGCGACTGCCGGTCATCCGGGGCAAGACCGGAGGACGCCAGGCCGCTATAATTCGTCCCTTCGTATCGCAGCGGCACAGGACGTGCCGGAAACCCGCCGGGCCGCCCCGGCCGCGCGCACCCTCCGCCTGCGCCGCCGGGACGGCCGGCCAGGCAACCAGACAGGCACCCGGGATGAACCAGGATCAGCTCAAGCAGGCAGTGGCACAGGCCGCCGTCGACCACATTCTTCCGCACCTCGACAGCAAGAGCATCGTCGGCGTCGGCACAGGCTCCACCGCCAACTTCTTCATCGATGCCCTGGCCCGCCACAAGGCCGAGTTCGACGGCGCAGTAGCCAGTTCGGAGGCCACCGCCAAGCGCCTGAAGGAGCATGGCATCCCGGTCTACGAGCTGAACACGGTCAGCGAGCTGGAGTTCTACGTCGACGGCGCCGACGAAAGCAACGAGCGCCTGGAGCTGATCAAGGGCGGCGGTGCCGCGCTGACCCGCGAGAAGATCGTCGCCGCGGTGGCCAAGACCTTCATCTGCATCGCCGATGCCAGCAAGCTGGTGCCCATCCTCGGCCAGTTCCCGCTGCCGGTGGAGGTCATCCCGATGGCTCGCAGCCACGTCGCCCGCCAACTGGTGAAGCTCGGCGGCGATCCGGTCTACCGCGAAGGCGTGCTGACCGACAACGGCAATATCATCCTCGACGTGCACAACCTGCGCATCGACAGCCCGGTGGAACTGGAAGAGAAGATCAACGCCATCGTCGGCGTGGTCACCAACGGCTTGTTCGCCGCCCGCCCGGCCGACTTGCTGCTGCTCGGCACCGCCGACGGCGTCAAGACTCTCAAGGCCTGAGCCCGCTCGCCCCAGGCCGATGACCGGAGCGGGGCGACACTGCAACAAAAGCGGCTACGCTGTGTCTCAGCAGACGGCTGGTCCGTTGCGATCCGCCTCACCCTGTGAACAAGGAGCTAGACATGGCAGCCAAATTCCATCTGAAGAAAGCGAAAGACGGCCAGTTCCACTTCAACCTGCATGCCGCCAACGGCGAGATCATTCTCACCAGCGAACTGTACAAGGCCAAGGACTCGGCGCTCGGCGGCATCGAGTCGGTGCGCAAGAACTCCCAGCGCGACGGTGCCTTCGAGGTCAAGCCGGCCAGCAACGGCAAGTTCCACTTCGTACTCAAGGCCACCAATGGCCAGGTCGTCGGCCAGAGCCAGCTCTATGCCAGCCAGGCCAACGCCGAAGCCGGCGTGCAGTCGGTGAAGCGCGCAGCGCCGGAAGCCGGTCTCAGCGACGAAAGCTGACCCAGCCCTGGCCGCCGTCGACACCGGCGGCGGCTGCGGGCCTCAGGACAGCCATTCGATGGCGAACGGCTTGTGCCGGATGCGCAAGCGCCGCGCCTCCTGGCACGCCTGCGGCGGCCGACGCTCCAGCGCCTCGACGCAGGCCTGCGGATCGTCCAGCGGCAATTCGCCAAGCACGTCCAGCGGCAACTCCCACCAGCGACTCGCCAGCAGTCGCTCGATCAGCTCCGGCGCGAAGCGATAGCGGAGCACCCGCGCCGGCGAGCCCGCCACCACCGCGTAGGGCGGCACGTCGCGATTGACCAGCGATTGCGCGCCGATCACCGCGCCGGTGCCGATCTCCACCCCATCGAGGATCAGCGCGTCGCGCCCGATCCATACATCGTGGCCGATCCGCGCCGGGGTCGCTTCGCGCTCGGGCTGCAACGGCTTGCGCAACAGCTTCGGATTGGCGGTGAAGGCGTGGGTGCTCAGCCAGTGCATTGGATGCGAGCGGCGCGGCTGACCGATCACCACCCCGGTGGCGATCGAGCAGAAGCGGCCGATGCTGGCCACCTCCAAGAACTCGCAGCCGCTGACCACGTCGGTATAGGCGCCGACCTCCAGTGCCGGCGAATGGATCTTCGCCTTGCCCAGCTTCACGTTCGGCTCCAGCGTCACCTGCGTGCCGTCGCGCAGCGTCTCGACCCCGCTGGCCATGCGGCAACCGTGACGTGCCAGGGCCTTCTTCAGGCGACGGTTGAGCAGGGCTTCGCGGAAAATGTTCATGCGACGGGTATCCAGGAGATCGGCAGGGCGAGCACTGTAAATCGACTGCTCGCGGTTACCAAGCCCCGAAACGGGAAGTCACGCCCCAGTACCGGCCATCGCCGGTAACACTACGTCCAGCACGAAGCTTCCCGCCCATCGCCAGGAGCGACGCTTCTTACAGCCTGGCGACACCGCAGGTCGACCAGGCGTCACTTCGTGCCACCGGGACATGAAACGGTCCGCATCCTGCTTTCCGCGGCGCGAGCATCATTCGATGCACCATCGTACCGACACAGAGGAAAGTGCCGTGTTCAAACCATTAGCTGTCGCTGTAGGCCTGGGATGTGCCGCGCTGTCGTTGGGCGCCAACGCCTACCAATACGGGGAATACGCCGGGGAGACCCTGGAGCGCCTGATCACCGACTACCCGGGCCGCTATCGCGGCACCGCCAGCTTCGCCGGCGCCAGCGAACTGATGCAGTCGCGCCTGGGCTTCGGCTACCAGACCAGTCGCCAGGACTTCACCTGGGCCGGCAACCGCAGTTCACAGAACGTCATCGCCTCGGCGCCCGGTAGCAGCGGGAAGTTCCTGGTACTCGGCGCGCACTACGACACCTACTACGGTCGCCCGACCCTGCAGGGCCTGGACGACAACGCCTCGGGCGCGGCGGTGCTCACCGAGATCGCCCGCAACCTCGGCGGCATCGCCCTGGAGAACGGCCTCGAGGTGGTCGGTTTCGGCGCCGAGGAGGAAGGCCTGCGCGGTTCGCGTGCCTACGTCGAGTCCCTCGACGCCAGCCAGCGCGCCAACCTGCTGGGAATGATCAACCTCGACAGCCTGGTCACCGGCGACAAGATGTACGCCCATGCCGGCTCCAACAGCGTGTCCAGCCCGGCCCTCGGCGCCTACCGCGAACAGATCCTGCGCATCGCCCGCGAGCTGGACATCCCGTTGTTCACCAACCCCGGCCTGAACGCCGAATACCCGGCGGGTACCGGCTGCTGCAGCGACGGCGAAAGCTTCAACGGGATGGACATCCCGGTGTTGTTCATCGAGGCGACCAACTGGGAACTGGGCGACCTGGACGGCTACGAGCAGACCGACAACCCGGCGATTCCCGGCGGCTCAACCTGGCACGACCCGGCCGAGGACAACAAGGAAGTACTGACCAACGCCCTCGGCCAGGAGCGCATCGAGCAACGCATGCGCGACTTTTCCCGCCTGCTGACGCGCCTGGTGCTGGAGCTGACCAACGCCGACCTGCTGGCCTCCACCGCCTCCGGCGGCGCCCTGGCGCGGCAGATGGAAGACCAGTTGCAGCGCCAGCATCAGGCACTGACCCGCCTGCACGACCGCCGCTGGCTGACCCTGCTCGGCAGCAACCGGCCGGTAGGCAGCTTCGACGGCGAGGTGGGCGCGGAGGGCGAGGTCTCGCCGGACAGCGGTTTCGACATGCCTGGCAATCCGGAGTCCAGGCGCGCCGGCGTGCATCTGCTCGGCGACTACCGCTACAGCGAGGCCCTGACCCTCGGCGGCAGCCTGGCCTTCCAGCGCAGCCGCGACAAGCTGGACCATGGTGGGCGCATCGAGGGCGACACCTGGCAGCTCGGCCTGTTCGGCCTGTACAACGACGGCGGTCCGGAATGGCTGGCCGGCGAGCTGAACCTCGGGCATACCCGCTACGACAGCAAGCGTTCGGTCTACCTCCAGGCCGCCGGCGGGCCGGTGCTGCTCGACCAGCGTCTGTCGGGCGACACCTCGGCCTGGTCCTGGGGCGCCCGGCTGGAAGGCGGCTATGACTTCAGCTTCGGCGAACTGCGGAGCGGGCCGCTGGCCGGCCTCGACTACATGCACTACCGCATCGACGACTTCCGCGAGGACGAGGCCCTGCGTACCGCACTCGGCTACGAGAAGCAGGACTACGACTCGCTGGAGGCGAGTCTCGGCTGGCGCCTGCGCGGCGAGCTGGCGCTGGGCGCGAGAATGCGCCTGCAACCCTACGCCAGCCTGCGCTGGGTCCGCGAGCTGGCGGACGGACGCCTGGACGACATGGACCTGACCAGCCGCGGCGACGGGCGTGTCCGGGTCGCCGACATGGGCGGCGTGGACAAGGATTTCGGCCGCGCCCAGCTTGGCGCGCAACTGGCGATCACCGAGCAGCTCGGGGTCTTCGCCGAAGCCAACAGCCGCTTCGCCCACAGCGAAGGCAACCAGGCGGGCTATTCGCTCGGGGTGAACTGGCAGTTCTGAGCGGGCCAGGGGACGCTCCTGCCGTCCCCGTAGGCCGCGTCAGGGCTGCGCCGGCTCGTCCTTGCTGAACACGTAGAACAGGTTCGGCTCGCTGACCAGGTAGAGCACGCCACGGTCGTCCATCGCCACGCCCTCGGCCTGCGGCACGCTGCGCTTCAGGCCGTGCATGCCGCGCAGCAGCGACAGGGTGCTGACCGGCTCGCCGTCGGTGTCCAGCTCGACTACCAGACGCGACTCGTCGGACAACGCCAGCAGGTGCCCGGTGCCCTCGTCGAACTGCAGGCTGGACAGGTCGCGGACGAACAGGCGCTTGTCGCGCCCGGGGTCGTCCACCACGTGCACGGCGAACGGTTTGTCCGCCTGGGTGTGGGGGAAACCGTGGATCTCGTAGATGCGCACCGGGTCACGCTCCTTGGCGACGAACAGGCGCTTGCCCTCGGCGTCGTAAGCTAGCCCTTCGAAACCCTTGTTGCCGTTGAGGCCGATACCCAGCGAAAGCTGCTGGGCATCGGCAGCGTCGATGAAGCGCGTGTCGTCCTCCAGGCGCACCTTGACCAGGCGTTGCTGGCGCTCGTCGGTGATCACGTAGACGCCGCGGCTGATGTACTCGATGGCCTCGGCGTCGCCGAAGCCGGTCAGCGGGATGGTCCGCAGTACCTTGCCCTGCAAGGACAGCTCGATGATCTGCGCCGGCTGGTTGGTCACGGTGAACAGGGTGCGCCGGTCGGGATCGAAGGTCAGCGCGGAAACGTCGTCGTTCAACCCCTCGATGGGCTGCGCCTCGATCCGCACGCGGTAGTCCGGCAGCCATATCGAGCGCTCTTTCCAGGCATCGGCGTGACGCCACTCCTGGACGGCGAACCAGGCCCGGTCGAAGACCCGGAAGCTCTGGCCGAGAAGGACCAGCGCGGACAGCGCGACCAGCAGGACGGCCAGCAGCAGACGGCGAGGCGTGAAAGCTCGGGACATGGAAAACGGCTCGGGAGTTTGGGCGTGGATAGTCATAGCATAGAGCCTGTACGCTGTATGGAAACGGGCTGCGCCCGACCTTTCCTACGCAAGCTACGGCTCCAGGCTGAAGCCAAGCTTAAAGTCAGCCAGCCGCCCGGGCGACTCGGACAGGTCCGAGTTTCCTGTCCGAAAGAGACGACAAGAGAGCATCCGCAGTCTTCTTCCAGCGCCACCAGATTGGCCTGTTCGATCCCTTATTGGCCGCATCTATCGTTCTGCGCCCGCGGCGCCCCGGTCATTATCGAACCGCAGCAGGTGAAGCGGGCCCCAGAAACCGCAAAACCTCAACAATAACAACTGCTTGACTGCATGGAATTCAGCATGACCAGCGCGATAGCCATCGAGCGGATCTGCATGGAATTCGGTACCCCCGGCCAAGGCCTGAAGGCCCTTGACGATGTGTCCCTGGATATCCACGCCAACGAATTCTTCACCCTCCTCGGCCCTTCCGGCTGCGGCAAGACCACCCTCCTCCGCCTCATCGCCGGCTTCGAACAGCCCAGTTCCGGCAGCATCCGCCTCTATGGCGAACACATGGAAGGCCTGCCGCCGTTCCGCCGCCCGGTCAACACGGTGTTCCAGAGTTATGCGCTGTTCCCGCACATGAGCGTCGCCGACAACATCGGCTTCGGCCTGGAGATGCAGGGCCGCCCGCGCAGCGAGATCGACGCCACCGTGAGCCGCATGCTCGACCTGGTGAAGCTGCCGGAGGTCGGCAAGCGCCGCGCCGACCAGTTGTCCGGTGGCCAGCAGCAACGCATCGCCCTGGCCCGCGCGCTGGCCAGCCGGCCCAAGGTGCTGCTGCTCGACGAGTCGCTGTCGGCGCTGGACCTGAAGCTGCGCAAGGAAATGCAGATCGAGCTGAAGCGCCTGCAGCACGAGACCGGGATCACCTTCATCTTCGTCACCCACGACCAGGAGGAAGCGCTGAGCATGTCCGACCGCATCGCGGTGATGAGCAAGGGCAAGGTGTTGCAGGTCGGCACGCCCAGCGACATCTACGAGGCGCCGCTGAACCGGGCGGTCGCCGACTTCATCGGCGAAACCAACTTCCTCGAGGGCCAGGCCGACGCCGACGGCGTGCGCCTGGCGGACGGCCAGCGGCTGGCCGCGACGACCCCGGGCAGCGGCGCTGTGACCTTGGCGATCCGCCCGGAGCGCACCGAACTGGCCGCCGACGGCCAGTTGGAAGGCGTGCTGGAAAACATCGTCTATGTCGGCACCGATACCGTCTACCACCTGAACGTGGCCGGACAGCCGGGCTTCCGCGTGCGCCAGCAGAACCGCGACGGCGCACGCTGCCCGCACAGTCCGGGGGCGAAGGTGCGGGTGCGGATTCCCGCCGCCGCCATCCGGGTGCTCGCCGAATGAGCACCGCCGGCCGACCTACCGCGCAACAGTCGGCCGAACGCCGGCAGCTGCGTCGGCGCCTGCTGCTGAGCAGCCCGGCGATGCTGATGCTGGTGCTGTTCCTGGTGATCCCGCTGGGCATCATGTTCGCCGTGTCGATCCAGCAATCCGGCGACTACGGCGGAGTGAAATGGGGCCAGCACAGCCTGGAGGCCTACCTCAATTTCCTCTGGGAACGCGACCTGGACGACAGCCTGGTGTTCAACGCCGACTACCTGGGCATCTTCCAGCGCTCGTTCTGGCTCTCGCTGCTGACCACCCTCGGCTGCCTGGCGCTCGGCTTCCCCACCGCGCTGTACCTGGCGTTGCAGCCGGAACGCCGGCGCAACCTGCTGCTGTTCCTGGTCACCGTGCCGTTCTGGACCAACCTGCTGGTGCGGGTCTACGCCTGGATCCTGCTGCTGCGCAACGGCGGGCTGGTGGACGCCGGCCTGCAAGGCATCGGCCTGACCGACACCGGGCTGGGGCTGCTCTATACCGACAACGCGGTGATCATCGGCCTCCTTTATACCTACCTGCCGTTCATGGTGCTGCCGATCTACAGCAGCCTGGAAAAGATGGACTGGCGCCTGGTGGAGGCGGCATTCGACCTCGGCGCCAACCGCTGGAAAGCGCTGCGCCGGGTGATCGTGCCGCTGGCGATGCCGGGGATAGTCGCCGGCTGCATCCTGGTATTCATCCCGGCCCTGGGCAGCTACATCATTCCGGAATTGCTCGGCGGCGGTAAGGCGCTGATGATCGGCAACCTGATCCAGCTGCAATTCGGTACCGCGCACAACTGGCCGTTCGGCGCCGCCCTTTCGTTCGCCCTGCTGGCCTTCGTCCTGCTGGCGATGCTGATCTACAACCTGCGCTTCCGGGCCAACGCCGGCGGAGGCCAGCCATGAACGGCCGCAATCCACTCTGGACCTTCAGCGGCGTGCGCCAGGCCGCCTGGCTGTTCTTCGCCTTCCTCTACATCCCGATCCTGGTGCTGGTAGTGCTCAGCTTCAACAGCGGCCAGTCGGCGACGCTCTGGGAGAGCTTCAGCCTGAAATGGTATGCGGTGGTGGCCAACGATCCGGAAATCCTCCGCGCGGCGAAGAACTCGCTGCTCGTCGCCACCCTCGCCACCCTGGCCTCGACCGTCCTGGCCACCCTCGCCGCGCTGGGCATGCGCGGTCGCGCCTTCCGCGGGCAGACCCTGATGAACGGCGTTCTCGGCCTGCCGCTGCTGGTGCCGGAGATCGTCACTGCGGTGGCGACCCTGATGTTCTTCTCCTTCATCGGCCTGAAGCTGTCGTTGTTCACCATCCTCATCGCCCACATCGTGTTCTGCATCCCCTTCGCCTACCTGCCGATCCGCGCCCGCCTGGAGGGCCTGGACCCGCGCCTGGCGGAGGCCGCCGCCGACCTCTACGCCTCGCCGTGGAAGGCCTTCTGGAAAATCACCCTGCCGCTGCTGATGCCCGGCGTGCTGTCCGGGGCGATGCTCGCGTTCATCATCTCGATGGACGATTTCGTCATCACCTATTTCGTCGCCGGCGCCGGCGCAACCACCCTGCCGGTGTACATCTTCAGTTCCATCCGCATGGGCATATCCCCGAAGATCAATGCGATTTCCTCGATCATCCTCATGATTTCCATCGCCTTCGTCGCCCTGTCGTACTACCTCGGCCAACGCCGCCGCTGAGAACCTGCCTCCACGAAGAAAAAACAGAAGATCGCCAGGAGTCCATCATGACCTACCGCACACCGCTCACCCTGCTCTTCGCCGCCGGTCTAGCCCTGGGCGGCCAGGCTCGCGCCGAAGGCACCCTGCACTTCGCCAACTGGTCGGACTACTACCCGCCGGAGTTGCTGAAGAAGTTCGAGAAGGACACCGGGATCAAGGCCACCCTCGACGCCTACGACAGCAACGAGACGCTGCTGGCCAAGCTCAAGGCCGGTGGCGGCGCCTACGACGTGGTGGTGCCGTCGGACAGTTTCATAGAAATATTAGTCAAGGAGGGGCTGCTGCAAAAGCTCGACAAGAGCCAGTTGCCGAGCCTGGGCAATCTGAAGAAAAACTTCCGGACCCTTGGCTTCGATCCCGGCCACGACTACAGCATTCCCTATCTCTGGGGCACCACCGGCTACAGCTACGATACGGCGAAGGTGCCGGGCGGCAGGCTGGAAGAAAGCTGGAAGCCGTTCTTCGAACCACCAGCCGAGCTGAAAGGCAAGGTGGTGGCTCTGAACTCCATCGAGGAACTGTTCATTCCCGCCACCTACTACCTCGGCATCGACGAATGCACCGAGGACGCCAGGGAAGCGCAGAAGGTCCTCGACCTGCTGCTCAGGCAAAAGCCGGCGCTGGCCATGTACAACAGCGACGGCACCATCGAGCGCATGGCCGCCGGCGAGGTCGCCATGCACCAGCAGTGGAACGGCGCCTTCCACCGCGCCCACGCCCAACGCGCCAGCCTCGAATACGTCTATCCGAAGGAAGGCATCCGGCTGTTCATCGACAACTTCGCGATTCCGCGCGACGCCAGCAACGTCAAGGAAGCCCACGTCTTCATCGACTGGATGATGCGCCCGGAGAACATCGCCGCCGCCTCCAACTTCGCCAAGTACAACAACGCCATCGTCGGCTCGGAGAAATTCATGGAGAAAGCACTGTTCGACGACCCGGCGATCAACACCCCGCAGGACAAGCTCGACCGCCTGAAGCCGTTCAAGCTCTGCTCGCCGAAAGCCCTGGCGTTGCGCAGCAAGGTCTGGACCAAGCTTAAGAAATGATCGACGCGGCGCTGGCGGCCAGCTCGCGCCAGCGCTGGCCGGCCAGCCAGTTTGGCCATCTCGATCCCTTTTTGACCGTCTACAGGGTTCTCCCCGGCGAAACCGGATTGCTAGAGTCGAACCGCGCCCTCCTCGAGGGGTCGCCCGGAGCCGCGGAAACGGCGCCGGCAGAGCCCAAGGGAACCTCGCGACCGCGAGCTAGAAATCCAACAAGAACGCTTCCTGAGAACGCCATGAACACTATCGACGCCCCAACGCCCGTGCCCGCACACGCCGCGCGCCCTCTCGTCACTGCCATTTCCACCGACCCGGCGGAAACCCCAGCGGTTTTCCACTAGCCCGTCCATTCACCCGGCGCAGGAAAGGTCCGCCCACGCGGCCGCCTGCGGGATCGATACGGCATTTCGCGAGGAGCGGAACATGGCCAGCCAACACAACAACGGCATCCTCATCGGCGGCAAGCGCCCCGAGTACGTCCACAGCGCCCAGGGCACCGGCCTGCGGCGCATCCTCGGGCTCCCCGCCCTGGTCTTCTTCGGGCTGGTCTACATGGTTCCGCTGACCATGTTCACCACCTACGGGGTAGTCACCGAGATCACCGGCGGTCGCACCGCCAGCGCCTACCTGATCACCCTGGCGGCGATGCTCTTCACCGCCTTTTCCTACAGCTTCATGGTGAAGAAATATCCCATCGCCGGCTCGGCCTATTCCTATACCAGCCTCAGCTTCGGCCCCTGCGTCGGCTTCCTCGCCGGCTGGTCGCTGCTGCTCGACTACCTGTTCCTGCCGATGATCAACTACCTGCTCATCGGCCTGTTCCTCAACATCGCCTTCCCGATGGTGCCGGCCTGGGTCTTCGTGCTCGCGGCGATCGGCCTGGTCACCGTGCTCAACGTGATCGGCATCAGCTCGGTGGCCGGCATGAGCAACGTGATCGTCGGCGCCCAGTTCGTCTTCGCCGTGGTGTTCGTCGCCATGGCGGTCAAGCACCTGGCCGGCATCCCCTCGCTGGACCTGAGCCTGCCCTTCGTCGGCGACGGCAGCCAGCCGGGCTTCGCCCCGTTGATGGCCGGCGCGGCGGTGCTGTGCCTGTCGTTCCTCGGCTTCGACGCGGTCTCGACCCTGGCCGAGGAAACCCGCGACCCGCAACGCGACATCCCGCGCGCCATCGTCATCACCACGGTCGGCGCCGGCCTGCTGTTCACCGTGCTGGCGGTCTTCAGCCAACTGGTGTTCCCCGGCAGCGTATTCCAGGACGCCGAGTCGGCGGCCAACGAAGTGATGCTGGCGGCCGGCGGCAAGTTCCTCGCCAGCTTCTTCACCGCCGCCTACGTCGCCGGCGCCGCCGGCTCGGCACTGGCCTCGCAGGCCTCGGTGTCGCGCATCCTCTACAGCATGGGCCGCGACGGCATCCTGCCGCGGCGCGTGTTCGGCAGCCTCTCGGAGCGCTTCAAGACGCCAGTGATCGCGATCCTGGTGGTCTCGGTGATTTCCCTGCTGGCGGTGGTCATCGACCTCACCACCCTGGCCTCGATGATCAGCTTCGGCGCGCTGGTGGCGTTCTCCGCGGTGAACCTGGCGGTGATCCGCAGCTACCTGCTGCTCGACGGCCGCCGCGCCCCGCGCGACCTGCTGCGCTACGGGCTGGTGCCGGCCATCGGCCTGGGCCTGACCCTGTGGCTGTGGACCAGCCTCTCGGCGCTGACCCTGGTGATCGGCCTGACCTGGTTCGCCGCCGGCCTCGCCTACCTGGCGTTGCATACCGGCGGTTTCCGCCGCAAGGCGCCGACCGTGACCTTCTCCGAACAGAACTGAGCCCGGGAGCCCGACATGCTGACCATCTACAGCGACGACCATCGCCTGCACCACGGCCGGCACGAACTGATCGGCGGCCAGTTCACCCCCTGCTTCGAAAAACCCAGCCGCGCCGACATGGTCCTCGACCGCGTGAAGGCCGTCGGCCTCGGCGAAGTCCGCGCACCGCGCGACTTCGGCCTGGAACCGATCCGCCGGGTGCACAGCGAGGGTTTCGTGCGTTTCCTGCAGAACGCCTGGCAGGACTGGCTGGCCACCGGCCGCAGCCACGACATGCTGCCGATCGCCTGGCCGACCCGGCGCCTGCGGCAGACGGAGCCGGACAACATCGACGGTCGCCTCGGCTACTACTCCTTCGACGCCGGCGCGCCGATCACCGCCGGGACCTGGCAGGCGATCACCAGTTCGGCCAACGTCGCCCTCAGCGGCCAGTCCGAACTCGCCAACGGCGCGCGCTCGGTATTTTCGCTCTGTCGCCCGCCGGGCCACCACGCCGCGGCCGACTACATGGGCGGCTATTGCTTCTTCAACAATGCCGCCATCGCCGCCCAGGCCTTCCTCGACCGGGGCGCCGGGCGGGTGGCGATCCTCGACGTCGACTACCACCATGGCAACGGCACCCAGGACATCTTCTACGACCGCGCCGATGTGCTGTTCACCTCGATCCACGGCGACCCGCGCTTCGAATACCCCTATTTCCTTGGCTACGCCGACGAGAAGGGCAACGGCGTCGGCACCGGCTACAACTTCAACTACCCACTGGCGGCCGGCAGCGACTGGGCGACCTGGAGCCAGGCGCTGCAGGCGGCGATCCGGCAGATCCAGGCCTATGCGGCGGACGTCCTGATCGTTTCCCTGGGGGTGGATACCTTCAAGGAGGACCCGATTTCCCAGTTCCGCCTGGACAGCCCCGACTACCTGCGCATGGGCGAAGCCATCGGCAAGCTCGGCCTGGCCACGCTGTTCGTGATGGAGGGAGGCTACGCGGTGGAGGAAATCGGGATCAACGCAGTGAACGTGCTACAGGGTTTCGAAGGGGTTCACCGGTAAGCCCACCCGCAACTTCGCCCGGTCGGAACGCGAAACGGCCCGCCTCCCGGAAGAGAGGCGGGCTGTTTCGATTCAGGGCCTTACTTGATCACTTCGACGAACTCGACGTCGATCTCGCGGCCGACCAGGTCGCGGTCGACCTCGCCGGTCAGCTTGACCCGGGTCTTGTCGTTGATTTCCACCGGCGGGAAGTCTTCGTCGTCGATCTCGACCTTCATGCTGCCGGTGGCATCGCGGAACTCGTAGATGTCGCCCTTGATGCGCTTGACGATGGTGCCCTGGAGGACCACCGGGGTGTCGTCGGCGGCTTCCAGCGCGGCCTTCACCGTGGTGGTGGTCGGGGTAGCGCCCGGGCCGGTATAGCCGGCGGCCAGGGTGACGGTGGAGAACAGGCCGATGGCAGCGATGAGGGGCAGGTGACGAAGTTTCATGGGTAACGCCTCGTAGTTGGTTTCGATGGGTCCAGGCTACGAAGCCTTGCTGAAACCAGGCTTAATCGGCGCTTAAGCGAAGCTTAATCGGCGTCGCTGGTGGCCAGGCGCTCGCCGCTCTTCTTGCGGAACACGTAGAACAGGTTCGGCTCGCTGACCATGTAGATGGTGCCCTCGTCGTCGATGGCCACCCCTTCGGCGCGCGGGATCTTGCTGTCCAGGCCGTTGAAGCCGCCGAGCAGGCTGATGAAGCTGACCGGCTCGCCCTTCTCGTCCAGCTCCAGCAGCAGATGCGATTCGGCCGACAGCACCAGGGTATGGCCGGTACGCGGGTCGACGCTGAGGGCCGAGACGTTGCGCATGTACAGGTCGTCGCTCGGTAGCGCGGTCATCGCCCCGCTCAGGCTCGGCCCGCCGTCGCTCTTCCAGCTGAACAGGGTCATCGGATCGCGCTCCTTGCTCAGCAACAGACGCTGCTGGCGCGGATCCCAGGCGATGCCCTCGAAGCCCTTGTTCTTCTTGCCGATATTGCCCAGCGGGAATTCGGCCAGGCTCTTGGTGCTCAGCTCGGCGGTCTGCGGGTCGACATGGAAGATGGTCAGGGTATTGCGGCGCTCGTCGGTCACCGCGACGTTGCCGTTCTCCAGCACCGCCACGCCTTCGGGATTGCTCAGGCCGAGCAGCGGGATGGTGCGCAGCACGTCGCCGGTGAGCGACAGCTCCACCAGCAGCGGCCGCTTGCCGGTAACGGTGAACAGGGTCCTGGTTGCCGGGTTGTAGGCCAGGTCCGAGGTTTCTTCCTCCTCCAGGCCCTGCAACGGCTTGGCGTCGATCACCACCCGATAGCCCGGCAGCCAGATGCTTTCGTCGCGCTGCTGCTGGCTGGCCTGGCTTTCCTTCCACCAAAGGCCGGCGCGATCGTCCCAATGCATGACGATGGTCAGCACCACGCCGACGAGCACGACGAACGCCGGCAGCAGCCAGCGGAAACGGGGAAGCTTGGAGGCAAGGGACATGGGCGAGGCTCGACTGTTTGGCCAGGTGTTTTCTTGGGCGTCGCCATGAAAGGGCATTGCCCCCGGCCTGTCAATCGAAGCGTCGGCCAGCCGACCGACAGTCGTTTCCGCTGCCGGCGCTAGGGAGGCCGGCCGCACCCGGCGGCCGCAGCGGTTCAGAGCACGCGGGTCTCGAAACGGCTGGCGCCCGGCAATTCGAGCAGCAACTCGTCGCCGCTGTTCAGCGGCCCGACCCCGGACGGCGTGCCGGTCAGCACCACATCGCCGGCCTGTAGCGAGAAATGCCCGGCGATGTGCTGGATCAGCGGCACGATCGGATTGAGCATGTCGCGGCTGTTGCCGTCCTGGCGCACCTCGCCGTTGATGGTCAGGCGGATGCCGATGTCGGTCGGGTCGGGAAACTGGTCGGCGTTCACGAACGGCGACAGCACGCCGGCGCCATCGAAGCTCTTTGCCAGCTCCCAGGGCAGGCCCTTTTCCTTCAGTTTCGCCTGGACCTCGCGCAAGGTCAGGTCCAGCGCCGGCGCATAGCCGGAGATCGCGTCGAGGACCTCCTCGCGGTTCGGCTTGCGCGACAGCGGCTTGCCGATCAGCACGGCGATTTCCGCCTCGTAGTGTACCGAGCCGCGCTCCTGCGGCAGGCTCAGCCCGCCGCTCACCGGCACCACGCAGGAGCCGGGCTTGATGAACAGCAGCGGCTCGGTGGGAACCGGGTTGTTCAGTTCCTTGGCGTGTTCGGCGTAGTTGCGCCCGACGCAGACCAGCTTGCCCAGGGGGAAGTGGATCGGGGTGCCGTCGATATATTGATGCTGGTAACTCATTTACCGACTCCTGAACGGGTGGAAAGGCATCCGTGGCGCCCGCCACAGACGAGAAGGGCCGGATGACCGGCCCTCTGCGTTGCGACACCTGCTACTCGGCGAAGATCTTGCCGGGATTCATGATCCCGTTGGGGTCGAACACCGCCTTCAGTGCCTTCATATAGGCAATTTCGGTTTCCGAGCGGGTGTAGGTCAAGTAGTCGCGCTTGGTCATGCCCACGCCATGCTCGGCGGAAATCGAGCCGTTGTACTTCTCGACGGTCTCGAACACCCACTTGTTGACGGTCGCGCACTTGGCGAAGAACTCGTCCTTGCCGAGGTTTTCCGGCTTGAGGATGTTCAGGTGCAGGTTGCCGTCGCCGATGTGGCCGAACCACACCACCTCGAAGTCCGGGTAGTTGGCCTCGACGATGGCGTCGATGTCCTTGAGGAAGGCGGGCACCCGGGAAACCGTGACCGAGATGTCGTTCTTGTACGGCGTCCAGTGGGAGATGGTCTCGGAGATGTACTCGCGCAGCTTCCACAGGTTCTGCAACTGCTGCTCGCTCTGGCTCATCACCCCGTCCAGCACCCAGCCCTGCTCGACGCAGTGCTCGAAGGTGGCCAGCGCCTCGTTGGCGACTTCCTCGGTGGTCGCCTCGAACTCCAGCAGGGCGTAGAACGGGCAGTCGGTCTCGAACGCCCGTGGTACATCGCCACGGGCCAGGACCTTGGCCAGGGCCTTGTCGGAGAAGAACTCGAAGGCGGTCAGGTCGAGCTTGCTCTGGAAGGCATGCAGCACCGGCATGATCGAGTCGAAGTCGGGCGTGCCGAGGACCATAGCGGTGAGGTTCTTCGGCGTGCGCTCCAGACGCATGGTCGCCTCGACCACGAAGCCCAGGGTGCCTTCGGCGCCGATGAACAGCTGGCGCATGTCGTAGCCGGTGGCGTTCTTGATCAGGTCCTTGTTCAGCTCGAGCAGGTCGCCCTTGCCGGTGACGACCTTCATCCCGGCCACCCAGTTACGGGTCATGCCGTAGCGAATGACCTTGATCCCGCCGGCATTGGTGCCGATATTGCCGCCGATCTGGCTGGAACCGGAAGAAGCGAAGTCAACCGGGTAGTACAGGCCGTTTTCCTCGGCGAAGGTCTGCAGTTGCTTGGTAACCACGCCCGGCTGGCAGACTACGGTGCGGTCGAAGGCATTGAAGTCGAGTATCCGGTTCATGTAGTCGAAGGCCACCACGACTTCGCCGTTGGCCGCCACGGCCGCGGCGGAGAGCCCGGTACGACCGCCCGACGGGACCAGACCGACCTTGTGCTGGTTGGCCCAGCGGACGATCGCCTGGACCTGCTCGACGCTCTTGGGGAACACGATGGCCAGCGGCGCAGGGGCGAAATGCTTGGTCCAGTCCTTGCCGTAGGCGTCCAGGGAGGCGGCGTCGTCGAGCAGCTTGCCAGGCTCGACCAGGGGCTTGAGCGATTCGATCAGGGCTTCGCGGGTCATTCGGGAACTCTCAAATGATTCATGGTCGTCCTGAGAACAACTCAGGTCGCAACCGGGCAAGGAAAAGGGAGAACATGCTAGCATACGCCCCCCGCGCTTAGTGCCTCTGGGCGCCGAGTTGCGGGTGCCGGCCAGCGCCGGCCGGACCCGCTTCGCGCAGTTCGCTTTCCAGCCACTTCCTCCGGGACAACAGGTTTACGCAGATGAGCAAGACCTCTCTCGACAAGAGCAAGATCAAGTTCCTTCTTCTCGAAGGTGTCCACCAGAACGCCGTGGACACGCTGAAGGCCGCCGGCTACACCAACATCGAGTACCTCAAGACCGCGCTTTCCGGCGACGAGCTGAAGGAAAGGATCGCCGATGCGCACTTCATCGGCATTCGCTCCCGCACCCAGCTGACCGAAGAGGTCTTCGACTGCGCGAAGAAACTGATCGCGGTCGGCTGCTTCTGCATCGGCACCAACCAGGTCGACCTCAACGCCGCCCGCGAACGCGGTATCGCCGTGTTCAACGCGCCCTACTCGAACACCCGCTCTGTGGCTGAGCTGGTACTGGCCGAGGCGATCCTGCTGCTGCGCGGCATCCCGGAAAAGAACGCCTCCTGCCATCGCGGCGGCTGGATCAAGAGCGCGGCGAATTCCTTCGAGATCCGTGGCAAGAAGCTCGGCATCGTCGGCTACGGCTCGATCGGCACCCAGCTCTCGGTACTCGCCGAGGCCCTGGGCATGCAGGTGTTCTTCTACGACACCGTGACCAAGCTGCCGCTGGGCAACGCGGTGCAGATCGGCAGCCTGCACGAGCTGCTGGGCATGTCCGACATCGTCTCGCTGCACGTTCCCGAACTGCCCTCCACCCAGTGGATGATCGGCGAGAAGGAAATCCGCGCGATGAAGAAGGGCGGCATCCTGATCAACGCCGCGCGCGGCACAGTGGTCGAGCTGGACCACCTGGCCGCCGCGATCAAGGACGAGCACCTGATCGGCGCCGCCATCGACGTGTTCCCGGTCGAGCCGAAATCCAACGACGAGGAATTCGCCAGCCCGCTGCGTGGCCTGGACCGGGTGATCCTGACCCCGCACATCGGCGGCTCCACCGCCGAGGCACAGGCCAACATCGGCCTGGAAGTGGCGGAGAAGCTGGTCAAGTACAGCGACAACGGCACCTCGGTG
>NZ_JBNPXX010000007.1:0-368950 GCF_050433085.1 Pseudomonas sp. RC10-4-2 | reverse complement strand
AACTGGATCAGGCCGCATCAATTCAACGACGGGTTACCACCTGCGGTGGCCGAAGAAAAACTCAACCCACTGTCCGGGATGGGTTGACCACTACAATGTAACTGGAAATCCAATAAATTACTTTGACCCCAACGGGCTTTGTGGCGTGGGTAGTCACATGGAGGTTTATTGGGACAGATATAATGGACTAAAAACACGTTGCATTCTGAATCCACCACCACCTAACCCTGCTGCAAAGTGCCTGACTGCAGAGTGCGTAATGAGGAATGGGGATGGTCGTGACACCAGAGTTCCATCCAATTGCCGGATGGTTTGCAGAGCAACTAGCGTCCCATGCGGCATTCTTGGGGGTCCGCTAACGCCTGCTGGTGCGGCTTGTAGGGCCGCAGTAAGCAGCACGGCATGTTATATGCTGTGTTCTCCATATGACCCACCCTCGGAAGATGCACCCAAACAGTGTGAGTAGTGATTATAATGAAAATCTTAAATTTGGCCTGTCCGAAATGTGGAAACAGCATTTCTTTTATTAGGCTCGGCTCTGACGGAAGAGCAACTTGCAAAAAGTGCAAAACAACACTAATTGCAAGAAACCACCATAGAGACTTAGGAGTAGCGAATGCAGTCTTCTTTCTTGCCGCACTTCCAATTAATGCACTACTATTCAAGGGCTGGATATTCTGGATGATGGATTTTTTGTCAGCACTTATTATTACCTCTATATTTTTACGAGGGGTCGAATTGGAGATTGATCACGATCTAGTTGATTAGCGGCGACCACAAAAACTGAGTACAACACCCGTGGGAAAAGGGGACAGATTTATTTTCCCTACTCTAGTTCTGGCTAGTGCTTATATTCCTCATCCCCACTGTATAATACCGCTGCCGATCTTACCCATACTGAACCACGTGAAGCGGATAGTTCAGTAAAACCACTCGCCTCTGCCTAGGCATCGCGGAGCCTCCTTACGTCGTCTGCACTGGAGTCTCCCTGCTCAGAAATTAGGGTAGGGAAAACAAATATGCTCCCTTTATTCTTAAAAATATCCCCCGTATGGGCCGGGGCGTTGGGCAATTACGAAGCGAGAGCGGTGATAGTGCGCAAAGGAAACCCCAACTCATAAGCTGGGGTTTTTGCTTGTAACTTCAGGAAAGGCTCGGCGGATGTGCTCTGTCAGATCAATGATATCTTCATAGGCAATCGACCCGAATTCCGGCTCGTATTTAGCCATATATTGATTAGGGGCTAAATCTAACGCACGAGCAAGATCCCAGACTTCTAATAAGCGGCTCGGCACTATGCCCCAATTTGTTCCAGGAAGATCAACCCTCTTATGCTCATCAAGAACCCACTTAACTCTCCCCTGATAGCTTTCTATAGCCACTCGCAGGCGCGAAATTATGGCGGGATCTTCCTGTATGAATCTAAACCAAACCCTAGGAGGATGTGAGGACTGATCTTTAATCACCCACTCCCCACGCTCTTTATTGATAAATTGGCTATTTACACATTTTCGCCATTCAGTTTCACCGAGAGCCTCGATTAACTCGAGCAAGGAGCTACTTTCTCTTTTGATTTCAGGAGTATTCATCGCAACCCCTGCAACTTATCAGAAATAGTGACCCCATCAGGATTCATGCCTTTTATATGCTGTTCCCAGTCGCCTTTAGGTATTGGCTGAGATGACAGCCGAGGGTCATACACGTACCGCCCATCTGTATAGAATTGGTGATAAGCTTGCCCTGGGACTTCGTTACCATTCTCATACAAATTTAGGTTACTCCGCTGAGTTGGCCTAACCTCAATAACTTTCCCCTTCCCGCCTGCTGCCGCAAGCAACTTACTCGCAATTTCTGAGCAGTCTGTACCATCACAAGCCGTCATTCCTTTAATGCGCGGGCTTTCCATCGCATCCACTACAGCTTTGTTTGGTGGGAACTCCGGATTAACTGGACGGAACGGACGTTCCATTCCTGGTGGAATGAACTCATCGGCCACTTTTCCGGCAGTCGCAGTCCCTTTTGCACCCCCACCCAGCCGACCCAAGTCCCCCACTGCCCCGAGCTGCGAACTCATACTACCGGAAACAGGTGACTCCGCAATCGCGTTGACCAGGTTCTTGGCTGCTGTTGGCAGCTTGGCGGTTATCTGCGCGCCACCTTTCACTGCCGTCAGAACGCCAACAAGTTCCGCAGCGAACCTACCGCCCTCGACACCAGCTGTGACCGAACCTTGCCAGCCGGCATCCTCGTAAGCCTGGGTCAAGAATGCGGCGCGCTCCTCCAGCCCCTTCAGGTAGCTATCGCCAAATTGCTGCCGGAACTCTGGCGAAGTGGCCAACTGCTCCAGAGCTGCATAGGTTTCCCTCCAGTTCTTGACCAGCTCATAAACACCCACTGCGGTTTCAGCTGTCGAAAGACCAATGCCTCCTCCAACACCTACGACGATACCGACATCCTGCTGGGCCGAAATAATTGCCCATTTGGCTTCTATTCCGGTTTTGCAGAGCTGTTTGTCCTTGCAGCCATCGACCTCCTGCCGCTTCTTCTCCTCCTGCCAATGACTGAGGTAGTTGTGTTGGGTGGCATTCCCCGCCACCCAGGCTCCTGTCTGCAAGCTCTTGGCGTCCGCATCGCCCTGCGTCGAAGCTGCCAGCACGCCGATCAACTGCGAACTCATGATCAGCAGGCCCTTCTTGTCATCGATGGGCAGGCTGGCGTATTGCTTGGCGAGGCTATCCACCAGCGCCTCGTTGACTCCCGCAGCCAGGGCTCCGGTACGGAAATCGCCACCGACCGCTTCGGCGGCCAGACCTCCCATCAGGGCGTGCAAGCCGATCTTGCCGAGGCTGCCGTCGTCCAGTACGCCATGGGTGGTGTCGCCAATCAGCTTGAAGCCGTAGGCCGCGAAGGCATTTGCCAGGCTGTTTTGCAACGCATCGCCCAGGCTGCCCTTGCCGCCCAGCGCCCGGTCCAACAGCACCGAAGTGCCATTCTGCAGCAACTGGTTCGAGGTGAACTGGCCCACACCTTGCCAGGTGCCCAACCCTGCGGCGGGCGCCACGGCCCCGGTGTTCGGTAGAGCGGTCGAGGTGCCGGTCTGGGTCGAGGTCCATTTGTCGTAGACGCCGGCAGTCAGCCCCGCAGTCGTGCCAGCGACTACATAGCCCCTCAGCGCATCGCTGGAGGTCACGTCCTTGACGACATCCCCCAGGTTTCCCCGGTTGTTGATGGTGCTGATCGCTCCATTGCTGGCCATGCCCATAGCCACGGCAGTTCCAGCGGCATTCGCCCAGCCGGCGGCAGCTGTTCCTACTGCTGTACCGGCCTGGACCATTGCAGTGCTACCGGCAGCAGCCATCATGCTTCCTGAGCCCGCCCCCACACCCGCCATCGATCCCAATGCCGCACTCGCCGCACCCGCCGTGAAGTAAGTCACGACAATCGCTATCGCCAACTGCGCGCCGACGCCCAGCCCGGAGTTGCTGTACTTCCAGCTGTCATGCAGTTCCTGCACGCGCCGCCAATCCACATCGCCGCGCTGCTCCATCTGCTTCAGCCAGGCCAGTTGCGGATCCGCCTGCACCATCGCGTCGATGGTCTGGCTCACGGTCTTCTGGTCGATGTGCTTGAGGTCGATCTTCAGCCCTTCCACGGCCTTGATCGCCAGGTTGCCCTGGGCGACGAGCTGGCTCTGGCGTACGGTTTCGTCGGTCTGGCCCTTGCCCTTCGACGACTGCCACGCCAGGTCGCCCTTGCTCTTCTCGTGGCTTTCCTGGTGCAGGTCCTTCACCGCGTCGAAGGTCACCGCGCCGCCGCTGACGATGGCCAGGTCGTTGCCCGATTCCAGCTTCGCACCCTGGTAGGTCTGGTCGCCGCCACTGAGCAGGGTGAGGTCGCCGCCGCTGGATATTTGGCTGCCCACTGCCGTCACATCGGTGATTTCGTCGCGCCGGGTCTTCTTGCTACCGAAGCTGCCTTTGCTCTTCTTGTCGTAGAGGTAGTAACTGCTGTCGTTGGCGGCCAGCAGCTCCAGCTTGTCGCCGGCCACCAGATAGGCTTCGTCGCCGGCGCTGGCCTGGCTCGCGACCAGCCGCAGGTCCTGTCCGGCATTGATCGCCAGGTCGCCGCCAGCGTCCACGCGAGTGGCCTGCTGGGTGATCTTGTCGTCCTGGAAAGTGACCTTCTTGGTCTTGCCATAGGCATGCTCTTCGTTGGCAGCCGCGACCAGGCCCACATCGCGACCCGCCTCGAATGTCACGTCGCGACGAGCGTCGATGCGGCTGCCCGCGACGCTGATATCGCGTCCGGCGCTGACGCTGATATCGCGCCCCGCCACGACTTCGGCGCCCATCTGGGTCGTCTGGGTCTGGTATGCCTGGCTTCCTGCCGTCCAGCCCCGCTCCGCTACCGCAGCCGAAACCAGGACATCCCTGCCGCCTTGCAAGGCGAGGTCGCCCTTGCTGTCGATGACACCGCCAATATTGGCTACATCGCGACCTGCCGAAACGGTCAGCTTCTGCGCAGCCTCGATACGCGCGGCGCTATCGGCAAATGCCTCAGTGGTACCGGTTCCCCTGTAGGAGGACTGGTGCTGGGTCACCGTCCGTTCATTGATGACGTCTCCGGTAAGGGCGGAGAGGCTTACCTCGCGCCCGGCAATGATGCCGCCCTGGTCATTGCGGATGGAGCCGCTGGCCAGCAGGTCGAGGCGGTTGCCGGCCTCGATCAGGCCGCTGTTGTCGATGTTGCCGGCTGTCGCGCTGAGGTCGTTCTGCGCGCGCAGGGTACCGGCGTTCCTCAGGTCCCCGCCGGTGATCAGGTTCACGTCGCGCCCCTGGATCAGCGCGCCGTTCGGGCCCAACCGCCCCTCGGCCTGGGCCAGGTAGACCACGGGGGCGAGGACCTTCTCGCCATTCACCTCGACTTCTTCCAGCCAAACGATGTCGTGGGTCAGCGCGGCCACCTGGGCGGCGCTGAGGGTGACGCCAGGGGTCAGTCCCAATACGTCCTTGCTGGCGATGGCGTTGTCCATCAGATAGCGGAACATCGCTTCGTCGCTGTTCAATCCGGCGATGAAGCGCTGCCCCGTACGCTGGACGATCGCTTCGCGTACCAGGCGCTGCTCGTATAGACCGTCGCCCAGGCGCTTCTTGCTGTCATCCGGATTGATACCCAGGCCACCGAGCAGGTAGTCCGAGTTGAGGAACTGCTTCAGCTCGGTGAGCGCCGGGTTGGTCTCGATCAGATACTTGTGGCTGTTGCTCGGTGTGGCATTGCTGGGCACGCCCTCAACGCGCGCAACCGACGGCAGGGTTTGCAACGCTGGCTGCCCAACCGGAGGCTCGGCAAGAACGGCGCTCCGCTCTTCGAGGCGAGGCAGGCTGCCCTGAGCCCTAACGGCCGAAGGCAGTGCCTGCACCGACGACTGCTCAGCCGGCAGATCGGCAAGGATGCTGCCATTGCCACCTGGACTGGAGACTACCCCCTCTACACGCACTGTCGAAGGCGAGGCCTGGACCGTCGCCTGCGCACCCTGCCAATTGGCGAGAATAGTTCCATTCCCATCGTAACCGGGTACTGTGCCTTGAACACGATCAGCCGCGGGAAGGCTTGAGAACGAGGGGAGACCACCGCGCAGATCGGCGAGGATGACGCCATTGCCGCTGTGACCCGATGCATTGCCCTCGACGAGTCCACCCAGTCCCGTGGTCGCCTGGTGCTCACCGGCCTGGAAACGGCCAGTGTTTCCCCCGTCGCCCGAGATTGGCGCAGAAGCCCGTAGCGCATCGATAGCCTCAGCTACCCGGCCCTGATAGGCGGAACCGGCAAGCGAGGTGACCCGATCATCGCCGACACGACGCGCCTGGGTACTCCAGCCACTTGCGTCACTGCCTGCCTGTGCGGATACAGATACGCCATGGCCGCTCTGGGTGAGATCGCTGGCGGATTTCAGAGCACCACTTGCCTGGTTCACCTGGGCTCCTTGGGACGCCAGGCGGAAGAGCCCATTCTGGCCTTGAGGCAGGCTGAAGCCCGGTAGGGTGAGCGGATTGATCTGCTGCCTGGCTAGATCAGGCGGAAGTGCCTGGCTCAGCACCACAACGTTGGAGGTGTTCCCGGACAGCCCCGTTAGCAGGTTCTTTTCTACCCCCCGAGAAATGGGCTGCCCTTCTCGAACAATACTGTTCTGCAATGACCTCTCTGCATTGATAGAGACTTTGCCTCCAGCCTGTACAACTGCATTAGCGACGGGAGCAACATCACTTTTCGATATAGTAAGCTCATCGAATACTTTTGCATTTCTGAGAAAATCTGGTGGTAAGGCTCCACGAGACGGGTCATAAGCCGGCGCAACAGAGATATAGTCAAATTTGTCCCTGGCTATATCATCTATAACAATGGTCCCGAAGCCTGCGTGCCAGTAACCATCCCTTCCGCCAGTTCGGAAATATACTGAATCCACAATGGATTCATCCCAATTTTTATTCCAGAAATGAATAGCACCACCGAAATTACTATATTCAATCTTGCCATTATCATAGGCAAGGTCATTTATGGAGTTGTACTCCATAATTTTTCGCCAAACCTCAACTCTCGCCTCATAGCTGTAGTTGAAATCCAATGCTTTCCTAACGGAGTACTCACCCAACACATACCCTTCGTTAGCGAAATCCTGAGCCGAAATAGAAATATCACCCGCCGCCGCTATGGTGCTCCCCTGATTCTTGAACCGTCCCCCCAAGATGAAAATGTTCCCTCCTGAGGTGATACTTGAGGAGGGAGAATCCTTTAGAAGCTGAGTCTTGTAATTTTCCAACAAGACCAAATGACTGGCAAACTTGTCCTCTTTCCCTCCTACTGCAGAACAGTCAAAGCAACGAACTCCAATAGCCCCAGAAAGAAACTCAGACGAAACATCAAAAATTTCTTTTTTATTCTCAACTACCTCAGCAAGTAATCTCAGGTCATTTGAGCTTTCAACACTCGCTGAAATATTTTTGAAGGAACTCGCCTTGCCACTTGAATCGTCGCGGGCGATATCCAGCCTGCCGAGGCTGTACACATCCCCGTAGAGATTGGTGATATCGCCGGCGCGCAGGGTCATGTCGGCGCCACTGAACAGCAACCCGCGCTCGTTGAGCAGGGCGGGCGCGTTCAATCGCAGGTTGCCGCCGCCCAGGGTGCCGTAGTTGTTCAGGCTCGCGGCGCTGGCCACGAGGTCGCCGGCGGCGGTGATCCGCCCACGGTTGACCAGCAGGTTGCCGGCGCCGAGCGTGACATTGGCGCCGCCGGCGAGGCTGGCGGCGTTGCCGAGGTCGAGGCTGGCGGCGTTCAGGGCGAAGTCGCCGAGGCTGGTGGCGCGGCCGTTGCCACGGTAGCCGCCGCTCAGGTCGAGGCGCAAGCTGCCGTCGCTGGCCAGCAGGCCGTCGTTGCTCCAGTCGCCGCCGCGGCCAGTGAAGGACTGCACCGCCAGCAGCTTGCCCTCGGCCGTCTGGCGGAAGGTGCCGATGTCCAGGTTCAGGCGTCCGGCTTGCAGCACGCTGCTGTTGGTCCATTCGCTGGCGCGGATGTCCAGCAGGCCATTGGTGGTCAGTTCGCCGCCGGCGCGGATCACCTGCCCGGAATCCAGGCCGAAGGTGCCGTTGCCGGTGTGGAGGATGCGCCCGCCGGCGTTGGCCAGGCTGCCCAGTTGCAGGTCGAGGTCCTGGTTGGCGCTTTCCAGCACGCCGTAGGCGTTGTTCAGGTCGCCAGCGACCAGCCGCGTGCTGCCGCTGCGGCCGAGGGCGCGCAGGCTGCCGCCGCTGTTGTCGATCGCGGCGGCGCGCAGGTGCAGCTCGCTCTCGCTTTCCAACTGGCCGAAGCGGTTGGCCAGCGCGCCGGCCAGGCTGAAGTCGATGCGCCCGGCGCCGACCTTGCCGCCCTGGCCCGCCGCCGCGCCCTGGTTGAGGAAGCGCTGGCCGTCGAGACTGAGCAGGCCGCTGGCGTAGAGGCCGCCGCCCTGGTTGTCGAAGTCGGCGGTGACGATGCGGTTGTCGCCGCCCAGCGCCGAGAGATGGCCCTGCTGGTTGCGCACGCCTTGCCCGGCGCGAATCTCCAGCGACTGCGCCTGGGTGACGCCGGCGCTGTTGTCGAACAGCCCGGTGACCAGCGTCAGCCAACCCTTGGCGCTGTTGAGCACGCCGCCGGCGCCGTTGTCGAGGCTGCCGCTCTGCAGGTCGAGGTTGCCGGCCCGGCTGTCCAGGCGGCCGCCCTGGTTGTCCAGCGCGCCGCCGATACGCAGCCGGTTGTCGCCCTGGGCCTGGAGCGTGCCCTGGCGGTTGTCCAGGCTGCCGGCCTGCACCTCGAGGGCGCCGGTCTGGCTGAAGATCAGGCCGTCCTGCTGGTTGCGCAGGGCGCCGCCGCCCAGGCGCAGGCTCATGCCGGCCTGGCTGGCGAGGGTGCCGGAGGCGCTGTTGTCGAGGCTGCCGGCGCTGATCTCCAGCAGCCCCTGGCTGACCAGCTTGCCGCCGCGGTTGTCGACGCTGGCGCTGCGCAGCAGCAGGTCGCCGCCGCTGGCCAGGCGCGCCGCGCCGGTGTTGACCAGGGCGCCGCCGAGGATGGCGTCGAGCCGGCCCTGGCTGATCAACTGGCCGTCGCTGTTATCCAGGCTGGCGCCCTTGAGCAGCAGGCTGCCGCCGTTGATCCGGCCGCCGGCGTTGTTCAGCAGCGTATCGTCGCGCTCGAAGCTCAGCGCGCGCTGCGCCGAGACCAGGCCGCCCTGGCCGTTGTCCAGCTTCCCGGCGATGCTCAGGGTCACGTCGCTTTCGCCGGAGACGATGCCCTGGGCGTTATCCAGGCTGGCGGCGTCGATCCGTTGCGCGCCCTTGCTGACCAGGGCGCCCTGGCCGTGGTTGTCCAGCGCGCCGCCGAGGCTGATGGCCAGCTCGCCGTCCTTGCTCGAAAGGGTGCCGCCGGCGCTGTTGTCCAGGCTCCCGCCTGTCACCGTCAGGCCCTGCCATCCGGAGAGCAGGCCGGCGCCGGCGTTGCCCAGCGCGTCGGCGTCCAGGCGCAGTTTCCCGGCGCTGATGATGCGCCCCTGCTGGCCGTTGTCGATGCGCCTGGCCAGCAGCTCGAAGCCCTGCTGGCTGGAAATCTCGCCGCCCTGGCGGTTGTCGAGGACGTTCAGCCGCTCGATGCTCAGCGGGCCGCGGGCACTGATCAGGCCGCCCTGGTTATCCAGGTCGCCACCCCGCAGGTCGAGACTGACGCCGCGCTCGCCGATCAGCCGGCCCTGGCGTTGCACCAGGCGCTCGACCGTCAGGCGCAGGTCGCCCCGGGCGGAGATTTCGCCGCCGTCGGCGGAGTCGACGCGCCCTGCCGTCAGTTCCAGTTCGCCGTCGCTGGTCAGCAGGCCGCCACGGTTGTCCAGGTTGGCGGCGCTCAGGCGCAGCGACTGCTTGCCACTGAGGGCGCCGCCACGGTTGTCGAGGTCGGCGCTGCTGACGTCCAGCACGCCCTGGCTGATCAACTGGCCACCCTCGGCGTTGTCCAGCGCGCCAGTGGCGACGCTCAGGCCGGCGTTGCCGGAGAGCAGGCCCTTGCCGCTGTTGTCCAGGGAGGCGCTGGCGAGCGTCAGGCGGGCGCCGGAGACGGTGCCTTCGGCGTGGTTGTCCAGCGCGCCATCGACGCGCAGGTCGATGCCGGCGCGGCTGGCCAGGGTGCCCTTGGCGCTGTTGTCCAGGCGAGCGGCCGCGATGTCCAGGCCGGCAGCGCCGGAGATCACCCCGCCCAGGCTGTTGTCCAGGGCCTGGGCGATGCGCAGGGTCAGGTTGTCGGCGCCGATCAGGCGCCCGCCGCGGTTGTCCAGGCTGGCGGCGGCGAGGGTGAAGGCGCGGTCGCTGGAGATTTCCCCGCCGGCGCCGTTGTCCACCGCGCCGAGCTGGCGCAGCAGCAGCGCGCCGGGCGTGGCGATCAGGCCGCCGTCGCGGTTGACCAGCGTGCCGCCATTGAGGTCGAGGGTGACGCCGGTTTCGCTGACCAGAACGCCGCCTCCGCGCTGGTCGAGGCCTTTCAGGTTGGCGTCGAGCAGGCCCTTGGCGCTGACCCGGCCCTGCTGGCCGTTGTCCAGCCGGGCGGCCACCAGGGTGATGCCGGCGTTGCTGCCGATGCCGCCGTTGCGGCTGTTGTCCAGCACGCCGGTGCGGATATCCACCGCACCCTTGGCGCTGATCACGCCGGAACGGCTGTTGTCGAGGCTGGCGCCCTTCAGCGTCACGCCGGCATCGCTGAGCAGCCTGCCGCCCTGGTTGTCCAGCGCGGCCTGGCTGGTCAGCGCCAGCGCACCGGCGCTGGAGAAGGTCCCGCCACGGTTGTCCAGGCGCGCGGCGCGCGCCGTCAGGCTGCCTTCGCTGACCAGCGCGCCGCCCTGGTTGTCCAGCACGCCGCCGAGGCTCACGCTCAGGCTGTTCTGGCTGTCGAGCCGCCCGCCGTCGCCGTTGAACAGTTCGCCGCCGTCCAGGCTCAGGCCGTCGCGCCCGGCCAGCACCCCCTTGGCCTGGTTCAGCAGGCGCTGCACGGTGAGGCGCAGGCCGCTGTCGCCGATGACCTTGCCGCCGCGGTTGTCCAGTTGCTCGCGGGCGTTCACGGCGACCTTCGAGGTACTGGAAATCTCGCCGGCGCGGTTGTCGACCTGCCGCGCCTCGATAGCGATGCCGCCATTCGCGGCGATCAGCCCGGACTGGCTGTTGTCGAGCGTGTCGGCGCGAAGGTCCAGGCTCCCCTGGCTGACCAGTTCGCCGCCTTGCTGGAGCAGCGTACCGACCGCCGCCTCCAGCACGCCTCTGGCGGCGATACGGCCTTGGTTGCCGTTGCTCACCTGGTCGGCTACAAGCTCCAGGCGGCCTTCACTCACCAGGCTGCCTTGTTCGGCGTTGTCCAGGCTGGTCACGCTGATACGGGCATCGCCCTTGCTGCCGATGGTTCCCGCACGGTTGTCCAAGACCTGAGACTCGATGGCCAGTCCGTCGGTCGCCAGGACCTGCCCCTTGAGACTGTTGTCCAGTGCCTTGGCGATGCGCAGGGTCAAAGCTTCGCTGCTGATCAGCCGCCCGCCCTGATTGTTCAGTGTGTTGGCGGCGAGGGTAAAAGCACGGTCGCTGGATATCTCTCCGCCGACGCTGTTGTCCACCATGCCGAGTTGGCGCAGCAGGAGCGCGCCAGGCGTTGAAACCAGACCGAGGTCGTGGTTGTCCAGGGTGCCACCGTTGAGGTCGAGGGTGACACCGCGCTCGCCGACCAGCGAGCCTCCCCCCTGCTGAAGCAACCCTTTCAGGTTGGCGTCGAGCGTACCCTTGGTGCTGATCCGTCCTTCCCGGCCGTTGTCGACCAACCCGGCGACCAGGGTGACGCCCGTATTGCCGCCAATGGATCCCTTCTGACTGTTGTTCAGGGCTCCGGTACGAATGGCCACAGCCCCTTTCGCACTGACCAGGCCCGCACGGCTGTTGTCGAAGCCAGTGCTGTTCAGGGTGGCTCCAGCATCGGTCACCAACCTGCCACCCTGGTTGTTCAACTCGCCCCGGCTGGTAACGAGCAGGCTACCCGCACTGGAGAAAGTCCCCGCCTGGTTATTGACCTGGTCGGCCTTCACTGTCAGCGACCCTTCGCTGACCAGTGCACCGCTCCCCTGGTTGTCCAATGCACCACTGAGCGTTACATCCACCAGGCGTTGGCTGCTGAGCAGGCCGCCATCGCCATTGAGCAGTTCAGCGCCGTCCAGGTGCAATCCATCGCGACTGGCGAGCACACCCTTGGCCTGGTTCAGCAGGCGCTGCACGGTTAGGCTCAGCTCACTGTCGCCGATCACCTTGCCCCCCCGGTTGTCCAGTTGTTCCCGGACAGCCAGAGCCACCTTGGCCACGCTGGATATTTCCCCACCGCGGTTATCGATCTGGCGTGCCTCGGCGGTGACCCCGCCATCGGCGCTCACCAGGCCGCCATTGCGGTTATCCAGGCTATCGGCGTCGAGAGTCAGCGTCCCCTGACTGGCCAGTTCTCCACCCTGCTGCTCGAGGGTGCCAACCGTGACCTGCAGATCGCCCTTCGCGGCAATGCGCCCCTTGGCGCTGCTCACCTGCTTGGCGGTCAGATCCAGGGCGCCTTCGCTGACCACGCGGCCTGCCTCGTTCTCCAGGCGGTTCACCCCGATGTGTGTATCGCCCTTGCTAGCAACGATGCCGCTATGGTTGTCGAAGACGAGTGCAGCGACATCCAGCCCTCCGCTTGCGGAAAGAACGCCTTGGAGGCTGTTGTCCAGTGCCTGGGCGATGCGCAGGGTCAGGGAGTCGCCGCTGATCACGCGGCCACCCCGGTTGCTCAGCGCGGTCGCGGCGAGGGTAAAGCTTCGATCGCTGGATATCTCGCCACCGCCACTGTTGTCCACGACACCCAGTTGCCGCAGCAGCAAGGCTCCAGGCGTGGCGATCAGGCCCTGAGCACGGTTGACCAGTTCTCCCCCGCGCAGATCGAGTGCGATGGCCGTATCGCTGACCAGCCTGCCGCTGCCCTGCTGATCCAGCCCCTTCAGGTTGGCATCGATCGCACCCTTGGCAGTGATCCGGCCGTTCTGGCTGTTGTCCACCAGGTCCGCGACCAGCGCGAGCCCGGCACCGCTGCCTATGCCGCCCTTCTGGCTATTGTTGAGGCTGCCAGTACGGATCTCCGCGGCCCCCTTGGCGCTGACGATGCCGCCCTGGCTATTGTCGAGGCTGGCGCTGCGCAGGACGGCACCGGCGTCGGTGACCACCCTGCCCCCCTGGTTGTTCAACGCACCCTGGCTGGAAAGCGACAAGGTCCCGGCGCTGGAGACTGCACCGCCCTGGTTGTCCAGCCGACCGCTCTTCACGCTCAGGCGTCCCTGGCTGCTCAAGCTGCCCGCCTGATTGCCCAATACGCCGTCCAGAATGACGTCGATGCTTTGCTGGCTGCTGAGCAGGCCGCCGTTGCCATTGAACAGTTCGGCGCCATTCAGGCGCAGCCCATCACGACTGGCGAGTACCCCGCCGTCCTGGTTGAGTACCCGTGGCGCGGCGAGGCGAAGTCCGCTATCGCCGATGGCCTTGCCGCCTCGGTTGTCCAACTGCTCGGCGACGTCCAGTGTCACCTGGCCCGGGCTGGCGATTTCGCCCGCACGGTTGTCGATCCTCCGGGCGGAAACGGTCAGGTTGCCATCAGCACTGACCAGACCGCCGCTGCGGTTGTCGAGGCTATCGGCCTCGAGCATCAGCGCACCCTCGCTGCTCAATTCGCCACCCGCCTGGTTAAAGGCTGTCACGCTGGCGTGCAGGTCACCCCTGGCCGCGATCCGTCCCCTGACACTGTTCGCTCGCTCGGCAGTCAGTTTCAGACGACCTTCGCTAAGCAGGTCGCCGTCATCGTTTTCCAAACGGGACACATCGATATCGACGGCGCCCTTGCTGCCGACGGAGCCACTACGGTTGTCCAGGGCAAGCGCCCGGATATCCAGGCCTCCGGTGCCGGAGAGAACACCTTCGAGGCTGTTGTCCAGAGCCTGGGCGATGCGCAACGTCAGTACACCGCCGCTGCGCAGGCGGCCACCCTGGTTGGTCAGCGCGGAGGTGGTGAGTGTGAAGGCTCGGTCGCTGGAAATTTCCCCGCCGCTGTTGTCCACCATGCCGAGTTGGCGCAGGAGCAAGGTTCCAGGCGTGGCGATCAGGCCCTGAGCGCCATTGGCCAGGGTTCCCTCGTTCAGGTCGAGTATGATGCCGGCATTACTGACCAGCCGCCCTTTGCCCTGCTGATCGAGTGCCTTGATATTTGCGTCGATCATGCCTTTGGCAGTGATCCGACCTTCCTGGCTGTTATCCACCTCAGTAGCAATCAGGCCGAGCCCGTCATTACTGCCAAGATTGCCTTTCTGGCTGTTGTTCAGAACCCCGGTATGGATCTCCGCCGCAGCGTTGGCACTGATGATCCCTGATCGGCTGTTGTCCAGGCTGGCGCTGGTCAGGCGCAGGCTGGAGTCCGTCACCAACTTGCCGCCACGGTTGTCCACCGCCTCCTGGCTGCTCAGTCTCAGCGCACCGGCGCTGGACAGCGTGGCGTCCTGGTTGTGTATGCGCCCGGCGCTCACCGTCAGGGTACCGTCGCTGAGCAGCGCGCCCTTGCCCTGATTGTCCAGCACGCCGTCCAGAGTGACCTCTATATGTCTCTGACTGCTGAGCAGTCCGGCATTGCCATTGAGCAATTCGGTACCACTCAGGCGCAGCCCATCGCGGCTGGCGATTACTCCCTTGTCCTGGTTGAGCACGCGTGGCGCGGTGATGCCCAGACCACTGTCAGCAACGACTTTGCCGCCACGGTTGTCCAGTTGCTCAGTGAGATTCAGCGTCGCCACGCCCTGGCTGGCAATCTCGCCGGCACGGTTGTCCACCTGCCGGGCATCGATGACCACACCTCGGTTGCCGGCGATGCGACCAGCGCCGTTGTCGACTTTGTCGGCGTCGAGGGCCAGCGCGCCCTGAGTCGTCAGCTCTCCCCCGTTCTGCACCAGCGCACCGAGTTTGGCACGCAGTTCATCCTTGGCGACGATACGCCCCTTGGAATTGTTCGCCTCATCGGCCGCCAGCTTCAGGCCGCGTTCGGCGATCAGCGTGCCAGCGTCGTTTTCCAGGCGGGTCACACCGATATCGATGGCGCCCTTGCTGCCGATGGAGCCACTACGGTTGTCCAGGACGAATGCCTGGATATCCAGACCTCCGGCGCCGGAGACAATCCCCTCGAGGCTGTTGTCCAGGGCCTGCGCGATACGCAAGGTCAGGGCTCCGCCGCTGAGCAGGCGTCCACCCTGGTTGTTCAACGCGGAGGTGGCAAGAGTGAACGCGCGGTCGCTGGAGATTTCCCCACCGCTGTTGTCCACCACGCCGAGTTGGCGCAGGAGCAAGGTGCCAGGCGTGGCGATCAGGCCTTGAGCGCGATTGACCAGGCTTCCCTTGTTCAGATTGAGCGTGATGCCGGTATCGCTGACCAGGTTGCCCCTGTCATGCTGGTCCAACCCTTGGAGATCCGCATCGATCGCACCTTTGGCAGCGATCCGGCCCGCCTGGCTGTTGTCTACCCGAGCGGCGACCAGGGTGAGTCCCGCATCGCTGCCGATACTGGCTTTCCGGCTGTTGTTCAGGTTGCCGGTACGAATCTCCACGGCCCCCTTGCCACTGATCGCACCGGCCTGGCTGTTGTCGAGGCTGGCGCTGCTCAAGCTAAGTCCGGCGTCGCTCGCCAGTCTGCCGCCCTGATTGTTCAGGGCGCCCTGGCTGGTCACTGCCAATGCCCCTGCGCTGGATAGCGTACCGCCCTGGTTGTCGAGCCAGGCTGACTTCACCGTCAGGAAGCCCCGGCTGTCCAGGCTGCCGGCCTGGTTATCGAACGCACCGGCCAGGGAGACGTCGATACCCTTCTGGCTGGACAGCAGGCCCCCCGCGCCGTTGAACAACTCCGTAGCACTCAGGCGCAGCCCATCGCGGCTGGCGAGTACCCCCTTGTCCTGGTTGAGCACGTGCGGCGCGGTGATGCCCAGACCACTGTCACCGACGATCTTGCCGCCACGGTTGTCCAGCTGCTCAGTGAGGTTCAGCGTCGCCACGCCCTGGCTGGCAATCTCGCCGGCACGGTTGTCCACCTGCCGGGCATCGATGACCACACCTCGGTTGCCGGCGATGCGACCAGCGCCGTTGTCGACTTTGTCGGCGTCGAGGGCCAGCGCGCCCTGAGTCGTCAGCTCTCCCCCGTTCTGCACCAGCGCACCGAGTTTGGCACGCAGATCATCCTTGGCGACGATACTCCCCTTGGAATTGTTCGCCTCATCGGCTACCAGCTTCAGGCCGCGTTCGGCGATCAGCGTGCCAGCGTCGTTTTCCAGGCGGGTCACACCGATATCGATGGCGCCCTTGCTGCCGATGGAGCCACTACGGTTGTCCAGGACGAATGCCTGGATATCCAGACCTCCGGCGCCGGAGACAATCCCCTCGAGGCTGTTGTCCAGGGCCTGCGCGATACGCAAGGTCAGGGCTCCACCGCTGAGCAGGCGTCCACCCTGGTTGTTCAACGCGGAGGTGGCAAGAGTGAACGCGCGGTCGCTGGAGATTTCCCCACCGCTGTTGTCCACCACGCCGAGTTGGCGCAGGAGCAAGGTGCCAGGCGTGGCGATCAGGCCTTGAGCGCGATTGACCAGGCTTCCCTTGTTCAGATCGAGCGTAATGCCGGTATCGCTGACCAGGTTGCCCCTGTCATGCTGGTCCAGCCCTTGGAGATCCGCATCGATCGCACCCTTGGCGGCGATCCGGCCCGCCTGGCTGTTGTCTACCCGAGCGGCGACCAGGGTGAGTCCCGCATCGCTGCCGATACTGGCTTTCCGGCTGTTGTTCAGGTTGCCGGTACGAATCTCCACGGCCCCCTTGCCACTGATCGCACCGGCCTGGCTGTTGTCGAGGCTGGCGCTGCTCAAGCTAAGTCCGGCGTCGCTCGCCAGTCTGCCGCCCTGATTGTTCAGGGCGCCCTGGCTGGTCACTGCCAATGCCCCTGCGCTGGATAGCGTACCGCCCTGGTTGTCGAGCCGGGCTGACTTCACCGTCAGGAAGCCCCGGCTGTCCAGGCTGCCGGCCTGGTTATCGAACGCACCGGCCAGGGAGACGTCGATACCCTTCTGGCTGGACAGCAGGCCCCCCGCGCCGTTGAACAACTCCGTAGCACTCAGGCGCAGCCCATCGCGGCTGGCGAGTACTCCCTTGTCCTGGTTGAGCACGCGTGGCGTTGTGATGTCCAGGCCACTGTCACCGACGATCTTGCCACCGCGGTTGTCCAACTGTTCGCGAGCGCTCGCCACCACCCTCGACGTGCTGGAGATATCGCCCGCTCGGTTGTCGATCAACCGAGAGTTCAAGTCGAGATCCTGGCCGGCGACAATGCGACCGCTGCGATTATCGAGCCGATCCGCCTTCAAGAGCGTACGGCGCTCGCTGACCAGCTTGCCGCCCGCACTGTTGTCCAGACGAGCGACCTCGATGTCCATGTCTCCCTTGCTGGAAAGGAGACCGGCACTGCGATTGTCCAGTGCGGCAGCCTGGACCTGCAGTTCGTTCAGACCGACGATCTGGCCGCCACGGTTGTCGAGATCGCCACGGGTCTTGACCACGACGCGGTCCCGGCTCTGCAACAGGCCGTCCTGGCGGTTGTCCAGGCTGCTCGCCTCGACCCGCAGTTCGCCCTCGGCGAGCAGCTTGCCGCCACGGTTGTCCAGGTGTCCGCCGTCGACCCGGACGGTCGCCCCCTTCAGGCTGCCGCCCTGGTTGTCCAGCGCCTGGCTCGCCTTCGCTTCCAGCGCGCGGCTGGCCACCAGGCTGCCGGCGTTGCGCAGGGTGCCGCTGCGCAGCTCGAGGTCGCCGCGCGCGTTGCGTCGCTCGTCTGGCTCGACGCCGGCTTCGATCACCCCGGCGTTGTCGATATGCGCCGCCTCCAGCACGATGCGTTCGCGCGCCGCCAGGCTCTGCCGGTTGACCAGTTCCTCCGCGCTGCGAATCTCGGCGCTGCCGCCGGCGTAGGTCTTGCCGTTCAGCTCCACGGCCTGGGCCGCGATCTTCAGGTCGCCCTGGCTGGAGGCCTGGGCCAGGCTCAGCTTGCCGCTGGCGTCGATGCGGATGTCGCCGCCGCTGGCGGCCATGTCGCCGGCCAGCCGCACCCCCACGCCCTGCTCGGTGCCGACCAGGCGGATCGCCCCGGCGTACATCCCGCCCAGCGCCGAGCTGTCGATCGCCAGCTGCGGCTTCTCGCTGCCATCGGCGGCGCGCGGCGTGGCCTGCAGGCTGTCGGCCTGGACATCGTTGCGGCCGGTGACGATGTTGAGGTTCTTCGCGTAGAGCTTGGCGTTGAGCTTGGCGCTGCGGGTGATCAGGTCGAACTGTTCGAGGTTGCCGACGTTCAGTTCGGCGCCTTCGACGACGATGTCGCCGCCGTCCACCTGGAAGCGCTCCAGGCGCTGGCCGTCCATGATCGGCTTGCCGGTGGTGAGGGTCGCGCGCGGCGTGTTGATGAAGCCGCAGCCCTGGCAGGTGATGCCGTGCGGGTTGGCGACGATCACCCGCGCCGACTGCCCGGCCACCTCGGTGTAGCCGGCCAGGGTGCTGCGGTTGCCGCCGGTGACCTGGTTGAGGATCACCTGCGCCGCCTGGCCCTTGAGGTTGGGGTTGCCGAGGATGATCCCGCCGAGCTGGGTACCCTGGGTCTTGCCGGTGGCGTTGTTGAGGATCAGCCCGTTGGCGCCGACGTTGTAGTCGCGGAAATGGTTGTTCGACAGCCCGGCGCCGTTGGGCGTGGCGATATTGACGACGGGCACGCCGTTGCCCGCCTGGCCCAGGCCGGTGTTGCCGCCGGCGGCCTTGTCCAGCGCCAGCCCCGCCGCCGCGGCGACGATCGGGTTGAGGAACAGGATGCCGGCCAGGGACAGGGCGATGCACTGGTTCAGCGGGCTGCGGATGTCCATATCGTTACTCCTTGGCGGGTAAGGGCCCGGCGAGGTTAAGCAAGGTTTTCCAAGGAAAGGGCCTCGATGCAGGTAGGCGCTTTCCTAAAGCGTTCAGGAGGTCACCGCGTCTTCAGAAGAACGCGTCGACCCGGAAATAGATCGGGTGCTCGCGCCGCTCGATGGCGCTGGGCCGCTCCAGCGAGCGGGCGAAGCCGACGCTGGCGGCGAAATAGCGGCCGCGGGCATCCAGTTCGATGGCGTTGCCGCTCATGCGCCCGCTGGCGCCGTCGTTGTAGCGGTCGTGGCGGATCACGCCGACGTCGTAGGCGAAGGCCACGCCGTATTCCTGCAGCCAGGGCCGCAGCGGCGCCCATTCCACCGCGCGCCGCCAGCGCAACTGGTTGCGCCAGTAGCCGCCGCTGTCGCCGGTCAGGGTCTGGTCCTTGAAGCCGCGCACCGAGCTGTTGCCGCCGAGGCTGATGCGCTGCGGGCTGAACAGCACGTCCTCGCTCCTTTGCCCGGTGGCCAGGCTGTCGAAGCTGAAGCGCTCGCCCCATAGCTGGAACGGCTGCAGGTAGCTGAGGGTCAGGCTGTACTTGTCGTAGCGCGCATGCGGATCGCCCGCGTGCGGGTGGCCGCGACCCTGCGCGCCAAGGGCGCCGATGCCCTGCTGCCAGCCGAGGTCGAGGTTGACGAAGCCGCTGCCGATCCGCCGGCCATGGTTGAAGCCGAGCTGGGTCTCGGTGATCCGCGTGCTCTGGTCTTCCAGGCGGGTGTCTTCGACATAGTTGTTGGTGCGCTGGTGGCTGAGCCCCAGGCTCATGGCGGTCTTGCTCACACCGTCGCGGTGCAGCACGCGTTCGGCGCGGAACTGGTGGCTGCGGCTGTCGCCATCGAGCTTGAAGGGGAAGCCGCTGGCCTCGTTGCGCGTGCGGTAGTCGCTCTGGCTGTAGCCGTAGGTGAAGGTCCACCAGCCCCAGGGCAGGCTGTAGAACAGGCTCTGGCTGTCGGAATGGCGCCAGCGGTCGGTCACCGCGTCGCGGTTGGCGCGCAGGTTGAGCTGGTCGGCCAGGCCCAGCGGGCTGTCCCAGTCCAGGCCCAGGCCCATCTGCTGCTCGCCGGTACTGACGTCGCCGTCGTTGTTGCGCGTGGCGGAGACCCGCCAGGGCTTGTCGCGCTCGCCCTTGAGACGCACCCGGCTGCCGCCGACCTCGCTGCCGGGCACCAGCTCCAGTTGCGCCTGGCGCGACGGCAGGCGGCTCAACTGGTCGACCAGTTGCTCCAGCTCGCGCAGGTCGAGCAGCTCGCCGGTCCTGCCCGGAAAGCTCATCGTCAGTTCGCGCGGGCTGGCCAGCGCGGAGCTGTCCAGGCCCTCCAGGCGGCCTTCGACGACGATGATGCGCAGGGTCCCGGAGGCCAGGTCCTGCTGTGGCAGGTAGGCACGGGTGGTGACGTAGCCGCGATCCAGGTAATGGTCGGTGACGGCCTTGAGCAGCGCATTGAGCTGGCCGACGCCCAGGCAGCGCCCCTGGTAGGGCGCCAGCAGTTGGCGACGCGCGCTTTCGCCGAGGTGCCCGGCGCCTTCCAGCTCGATGCGGCGGATCTCGAAGCAGCGCTCGTCGTCGCCGGAGGCATCCGCAGCGGCGGGCGCTCCCTTGCCGGGCAGTTGCTGGAGTTCCTCCAGGCGCTTGCGCTGTTCGTCCAGCAGGCGCTGCTGGCGGTCGCGGATCAGGTCGCGGTCGCCGGGGGAGGTGAAGGGGGCGGCGCTGGCAAGAAGCGGCAGTAAAACCAAGCCAGCGACAACCGCACGATAGCTAGAACGCAACATCCGATGTCCTGCGAGTTCCCTTCAATATCCACCGCATAGCTAAACGACATGGGCGTGTTGAGGGGGGATTAGTCCAAAAGTAGGAATGCTAATCCAAACAGGGACAGGAAGGAATGGCACTTTGCCTTCATTGCGTCGTCCTGGCTGTACGGACGTTTCAGGATCGATGCGATGTCGTCATTTTCGTAATGGGAAGGACCTATCGGTCTCCAGGCAGCGCTCGGCCGGGTTCTGGTGAGCTGATTATTTGCGCTCGTGGCCCGGCAGAAAGAAGCCCCGCCAAGGCGGGGCTGCTTTGACGCAGACTCGAATTCACTTCACCGGCAGGTCCTTGCCCCACAGGCGCACCGCCTTGATCCCTTCCGCGCCGCCTTCGAAGACGAAGGTCTGGCGGATGCCGGCCTTGGCCGGGACGGTGACGTCGTCGGGGTTGGCGAGGGCGACCAGGGCGTTGGAGTAGCCGTCGTTGTCGATCACCAGCAGCGCGCCGGTCTGGGTCAGGTTGATCAGGCGCACGGTGGCGTCGCTGTCGTTCTTGAAGCCGAGGGTGACGGCCAGTTGCTGGTCGCGCGGCTCGGTCTTGAGCACTTCGACCTGGCCGATCTCGGCGAAGCCGGCGTTGTCGGAGACCACCTTGGCGCCATCGGCGCCCTGGGCCGACTGGCGGCCGCTGGTGATGCCCTCGCTGACCCCGCCGAGGAGGTTCTTGCCGGTCTCGATGGCCGAGGACACCGCGGCCTTGGCCGCATCCTTGACCGAGCTGCCCTCCTCCGCGGCCACGGCGCTGCCGGCGGCCAGGGGCAGGAGCAGTCCCAATGCGGCGATCCTTGCGTTCATTCGTCCATCCTCTGGTGGTGTGGGAGGCAGCCAGACTAACAGCCGTCTAGCGGCCGTTCCAGTGGCGCGCCCGGCGCTTGCGCCACCAGATGTAGACACCGGTCAGCGACAGCCCGGCGATGGCCAGGCCGAGGGCGGCGATGGCGATGCGTCCCGGCAGGCCGGCGATGCGCCCGCCGTGGATCGGGTACTGCAAGCGGTAGAAACGCTCTCCCCAACTGCCCTGCCCGGCGACTTCCTGGCCTAGCAGGCGGCCGTCGCTGCCGTGGAAGAACAGCCAGGACTTGCCCATGGGGTCGTCGTGGTCGCCGAAGCCGGCGCCGAAGAAGTTGTATTCGAAGCTGTAGTACAGCTCGCCGATCGGCTCGGCGATGCCCAGCCGCGCCGCTTCGACGCTGGCCAACTGGAAGGTGCGGTCGTAGTCCAGGCGGGTCTCCCCCAGTTGCTCCCTGGGCAGCCGCCCGCGCGCCTCGTAGACGCTCGGTTCGATCGGCGAGAACAGCGATACCAGCGGCTTGAACACCTGGCTCGGCAGGTTCAGGGCGACGCTGCTCAGCGCCACCGGCGCCAGCAGCAGCCAGAGCCAGAGGCCGCCGGCGCGATGCAGGTCGAAGTTGAAGCGGTAGGCGTTGCCGCGCTTGATCTTCCAGGCTGTCGTCCACTTGCTCCAGAACGGCCGGCCGCGCGGCAGGGTCAGCCAGGCGCCGACGAAGCAGTCGAGGAACCAGAACATCGCCACCCCGCCCATCAGGTACAGGCCCCAGTTCCCCGGCAGGGTCAGGTTGTGGTGGAACTCCAGGACCCAGGGAACCAGGTTCGCCGGCTGGAAGCAGCAGGCCGCCCAGAGGCGCTTGCCGACTTCCTCGCCGCTGACCGGGTCGAGGTAGAACACGTCGTGCTCGACCTTGGCGCCGGCCTCGCGCGGCACGGTGGCGAGCAACGCCGGATGCCCGCCCGCCTCGGGATACTCCATGTACCACACCAGTTGTCGCGGATAGCGTGACTCGACGCGTTGCACCAGGCTGCCCGGGGAAAGGCGCTCGCCGCCCTCGCCCACGGCGTAGAAGCCGGGGTTCAGCCATTCGTCGATTTCATGATGGAATGCCAGCAGGCTGCCGGTGAGACCGGCGAGGAAAAGGAACAGCGCGGTAGCCAGACCGACATAGCGGTGCAGCAGGACCAGGACGGGGCGCATGGGGGCTCCAGGTAACCAGGGTACGGCCGGCGACGCCGGCGAATGCCCGGCGCGTACGTCGCGCGCCGGGCTGCTTGGCCGGTACCGCGGCGCTGGCGCCGGGGCCCGGGTGGACGGTCAGAACTGGTAGTTCACCGTCGCGGTGACGTTGCGCTTCTCGCCGAAGTAGCAGAAGTCCAGGCTGTAGCAGGACGCCACGTAGTCCTTGTCCAGCAGGTTGTTGGCATTGAGGCTGACGTCCAGGCCTTTCAGGCCGAGCTTGCCGAGGTCGTAGCCGATCCGCGCGTCGACCAGGGTGTAGTCCGGCACCCGCAAGGTGTTTTCCTTGTCCGCCCAGGTCTCGCCGACGTAGCGAGCGCCGCCGCCGATGCTCAGACCGCTGAGCGGGCCGGCGTCGAAGGCATAGTCGGCCCACAGCGAAGCCATGTGCTTGGGCGCCTGGTTCGGCGTATGGCCCTGGTTGCCGTCCAGCGACTTGGTGTAGGTGATGTCGGTGTAGGTGTAGCTGCCGAGCAGTTTCAGGTTGTCGCTGAGCTGGGTATGGGCCTCCAGTTCGAGCCCCTGGGAGCGCACTTCGCCGACCGAGGTGTAGAAGTTGTCCTGGGGTTCCTTGGAGGCGACGTTTTCCTGGGTGATATGGAACAGCGAGGCGGTGTAGAAGCTGTTGCTGCCCGGCGCCTGGAACTTCAGGCCGAGTTCCCACTGCTTGCCCTCGGTGGGCGCCAGGGGCGTGCCGGAGGCGTCGGAATAGGCGTTCGGGTTGAACGACTCGGAGTAGCTGACGTAGGGCGCCAGGCCGTTGTCGAACAGGTACAGCGCGCCGATCCGCCCGGTGAATTTCTCCCAGTCATCGTCGGCCTTGCTGCCGGTGCTGCGGTTCTTGTCGGTGACGCTGACCCAGTCCTGGCGCAGGCCGAGCGAGAAGCGCCACTGGTCGATGTCGATCAGGTCCTGGAGGTAGACGCCGGTCTGCTCCAGGCGGCGGGTGTGGTTGTCGTCCGGGAAATAGCTGATGGCGTCGTCGCCGTAGACCGGGTTGAACGCGTCCAGCGCCGAGGCCGAGCCGGAACGCCAGTCGACCACGGTGCGCCGGCGCTGGTAGTCGAGGCCGGTGAGCAGGGTGTGGCGCGCCGCGCCGGTGGCGAATTCGGCCTGCAGCATGTTGTCGACGATATACGCCTGCAGGTGCTCGCGGGCGCCGCTGAAGTAGCGGTTCAGCTTGTTCGGCTCGCTGGCGCTCCAGCCGTAGGCGTAGACCTGCGACAGGTCGACGTCGGAGTCCAGGTAGCGGAAGTTCTGCCGCGCCGACCAGACGTCGTCGATGCGGTGCTCCAGCTGGTAGCCGAACATCCGCTGGGTGCGGTCGAAGTCGTCCTTGCTCGGCTCGCCATCGAAGAACTCGCGGGAGATGTGCCGGCCGTTGTGGTGCGACAGGGTGCCGTCGGCCGGTACGCCGCCGTGGTAGCCCCCGTTGGGATCGTGTTGCAGGTAGCCTTGCAGGGTCAGGGTGGTGTCGTCGCTGAAGTCGATGGCCAGGGTCGGGGCGATGGCGTAGCGCTCCTCCTTGACGTGATCGAACTGGGTGTCCGAGCCCTTGCCGAGACCGACCAGGCGGTAGGCGATGCGCTTCTCCTCGTCGAGCGGCCCGCTGAAATCGAAGCCCATCTCCTTCTGGCCCATGTTGCCGATGCTGCCGGTGATCTGGCGGTAGTCCTCGTACAACGGCTTCTTGCTGGTCAGCGCCACCAGGCCGCCCGGCAGGCTACGGCCGTAGAGCACCGAGGACGGCCCCTTGAGCACATCGATGCGTTCGAGGAAGTACGGGTCGACCTGCATCGAGCTGAAGGTACCGCTGTCGCCCATGGCCTTGAGGCCGTCGAGGTAGATGTTGTCCACGCTGTTGTCGGCGAAGCCGCGCATCACCACGTAGTCGTAGCGGTTGGAGGCGCCGACCTGGCCGGTGAAGATGCCGGGGGTATAGCGCATCGCCTGCTGCACGGTCTTGGAGGCGGTGTCGTCGATCTGCTCGCGGGTGATCACCGAGACGGTCTGGCTGGTTTCCAGCAGCGGCTTGCTGGTCTTGGTGGCGATCTGGCTATGGGTGGCCAGGTAGCCATCGGTGCTGCCCAGGTTGTTGCCGAGGGCGAAGACCTCCACCGCCTGCATGTTCAGCACATCGCCGTCCTTTGCCGGCGCCTCGCGCAAGACGAAGCTGCCGTCGCCCTGGTCTTCCGCTTCCAGCGGGGTGTCGGCGAGCAGCCGGGCCAGGCCCTGCTGCACGGTGAAACTGCCGCGCAACCCCTGGGAGCTGTAGCCACCGGTCTGCGCCGGAGTGGCCGAGAGGGTGATGCCGGCTTCGCGGGCGAAGCGGTTGAGCACGTCGCCCAACTGTCCGGCGGGGATCGCATAGGGCCGCGCCTGTTCCGCCGCCGCTTCGGCGGCCGAGGCGCAGAGCGGCGCCGCGCCGGCCGCCATGGCCAACGACAGCAGGGCCGCGCGCACCGAACGGCTCAGGCGCGAGGCGCGGGGGAAATCGAGGGACGACGGGGCATTGCGGAGGACGACGGCGGTGGCGGTCATGAACGGGATCCGTTGGAGTCGTTGAAGGGTGTTCAATCGGTAAAGCCGGACCAGTCGCGGAAAGCCGACAAAAATAATGAAAATAATTTTCAGTGCGTTTCGCTCCGGACGAAAGCAAGCGTCCACGCGGCCGCCGGCGCGACTCAGGCGGCGACCACCCTCACCCACCAGCGGGTATGTCGCTGCAGGCGCACCGGCAGGGTCCGCGCGAGCACCTGCAGCAGCTTGTCGGTGTCGTCCAGGCGATAGACCCCGGACAGGCGCAGGTCGGCGACCTCCGCGGCGCAGCCGAGGTAGCCGTTGCGGTAGCGGGCGACCTCGGCGAGGAAATCGGCCAGGCGCATGTCGCGGGTGACGATGAGGCCATCGGCCCAGGCCACGGCGTCCATCTGCGGCCGTTCGAGGCGCCGCACGCCGTCGGCGGCGATCCGATAGCTCTGCCCCGCCTCGGCCACCGGAGCCTGCAGCGGACGCGCGCCGAAGGCATCGATGCGCACCGAACCCTCGCTGACGCTGAGACAGGTGGCGGCATCTTGCAGGCGTACGTTGAAACGGGTGCCGAGGGCCTCGAACAGCCCTTGCGCGGTACGTACCCGCAGCGGCCTGTGCGTGGGCGATTGCGTATCGGCGCCGCTGGCGAGGAAGATCTCGCCGCGGGCGAGGAGGATCAGGCGCTGGCCGGCGTCGTAGCGCACGTCGACCGCGCTGTCGGTGTTCAGTTGCAGGCGGGTGCCGTCGACCAGCTCGATACTGCGCCGCTCGCCGGTGGCGGTGCTGTAGTCGGCGCTCAGGCGCTGCCAGGGCAGGCTATCGCGACCGACCCAGGCCACGGCGCCGCCGGCCACCAGCAGCGACAGCAGTTTCAGCGCCTGGCGCCGCTGCAGGCGCTGCGCGCTACTGTCCAGGGTGCCGTAGGCGACCCCGCCGGGCAGCGCCTTGAAGCGTCCTTGCAGTTCTTCGTTGAGCGCGCTGACCTGCTGCCAGGCCCGCTCGTGCTCGCCGTGCTCCGCGCGCCAGGCCGCGCAGGCGCGCTGCAGGCGATCGTCGGCCGGCTGCGAGCGCAGGCGGACCAGCCAGTGGATGGCCTGCCTGACCACCGCTTCGTCGACCCTACCGCGCGTCCCGTCCACGGCTCCGCTCATTCGCCGTAGCGCAGCAGGTAGCAGTGGTACAGCGCCTCGGCCACGTAGCGCTCGACGCTACGCTGGGAAACCCCCATGCGTTCGGCGATCTGCCGGTGGCTGAGGTCTTCGCACTGGGCCAGGAGGAAGGCGGTGCGGACCTTCGGCTTGAGCCCGTCGAGCATCCGCGAGATTTCCTCCAGCAGTTCCAGCACCAGTTCCCGCGCCTCGGGCGACGGCGCCTGTGCCTCGGGCAGGTGGGCGATGCTTTCGAGGTAGGCGCGCTGCAGTTCCTCGCGACGCCAGTGGTCGATCACCAGGCCGCGGGCGATGGTCCGCAGGAACGCGCGCGGCATGCCGATCTCGCGCAGTTCGCGCTTGAGCAGGATGCGCAGGAAGGTGTCCTGGGCCAGGTCCGCCGCGTCCGCCGCGCAGCCCAGCTTGCCGCGCAGCCAGTTCTGCAACCAGCCATGGTGCTCGCTGTACAGCGCATGCATGGCGCGATGGTGGGCGCTGAGAAGGATCGGGGCGGACATGGGAAAGTCGGGGCGACACATGAATGATAATGAATCGCATTGTCGAGAAGCCGCGGCCTTTTTGCAATAGCACCCGCCGGCCGGCGCCCTACTCGGCCGCCGCGCCTTCGCGCAGGCAGGCCAGCAGGTCTTCGCTGGCACGGTCGCGGTGCGGTTCGTCGCGCCAGCACATGCCCACCGCGCCCTCGCCGGGAATCTCCAGCGCCAGCCTGGCCACCAGGCCGAGCCCGGCAAGGTGCTCGACCACCCGCGCCGAGCCGATGGACAGCATGTCGCTGCCACGCAACAATTCGATGTTGGCCAGCATCGACGATGACTCCAGGCGGTAGGCCGGCGGCTGCCGGCCGCCCTGGGTCAGGGCCATGTCGAGCTTGCTGCGGATCGGCGAGCCGGGCGGCCAGACGATCCAGTCGTAGCGCCGCACGTCTTCCCAGTCCAGCGCGGCGGCCTGGGCCAGGGGGTGACCGGGGCGCGCCATCACCACGATCGCCTCGCTGTAGAGCACCTCGCAGCGCAGGCTGGCGCGCGGCGCATAGTTGTCCAGGCGCCCCACCACCACATCGAGCTGGCGTTTCTCCAGCCGCTCGAGAAGGCCGTTCATGGTGCCTTCGAGCAGTTCCACCTGGGCCCCGGGGTAGCGTCCGAGGAACGCCCGCAATGCGCGCGGCACCAGGCTCGGCGCGGAGGCCGGCGACGTGCCGAGGAGCACCCGGCTGCCGCTGCCGCTGCGCATCGCCTCGAGGTTCTGCCGCGCCCGCTCCATCTCGGTGAGTACGCGCTGGGCGTGGTTGAACAGGGTCATGCCATAGGGCGTCGGGCGCAGGCCACGGGCGTGACGCTCGAACAGCGGCGCGCCGACGTCCTCCTCCAGTTCCTTGAGCCACTTCGACAGGCCCGGTTGGGTGGTGTGTGCGGCCCGGGCGGTGCCGCTGAGGTTGCCGGTCTCCATCAGGCTGACCAGCAGTTGCAGGTGTTGCAGGCGCAGGCGGCGGGTCCAGTCCATCGCAAGCCATCCTCAAATACGTATAGGTCGATGTCTAAATATCATTATTCGGTTATGCCTTCACCTCGAATAATGACTACCAGACCGAGGCGGCCCCGCCTCCTCCCGCCGGAGATTCATCGGTATGCATAACGACAATTCCACCGAGAAGCGCGCCGACTTCTATCGACGCATCCGCCAGCAGCACCTCACCCCGCTCTGGGAAGCCCTGCACAGCCTGGTCCCGGCGCAACCCGCCGGCGGCTGCCAGGCGGCGCTGTGGCGCTATCGCGAACTGCGCCCGTTCCTGCTCGAGGCAGGCGACCTGATCAGCGCCGAGGAAGCGGTGCGCCGCGTGCTGGTGCTGGAGAACCCGGACCTTCCCGGCCAGTCGGCGATCACCCCGAGCCTCTACGCCGGCCTGCAACTGATCCTGCCGGGCGAGATCGCCCCCAGCCACCGGCACACCCAGTCGGCCCTGCGCTTCGTCGTCGAGGGCTACGGCGCCTACACCTCGGTGGACGGCGAACGCACCCGCATGGAGCCGGGCGACTTCATCATCACCCCGTCCTGGACCTGGCACGACCACGGCAACCGCGCCGCCGCGGAAGGCGGCGAGCCGGTGGTCTGGCTGGACGGCCTGGACATCCCGATGCTGCGTTTCTTCGGCGCCACCTTCGCCGAAAACCATGATGAACCGGTACAGCCGTTGCGACGTGGCGAAGGCGACAGCCTCGCCCGCTACGGCAGCAACATGCTGCCGCTGCGCCATCAGCCGACGACGCCGACCTCGCCGCTGTTCAGCTACCCCTACGCGCGCAGCCGCGAGGCCCTCGAGCGCCTGGCGCGCCTCGAACGGCCCGATCCCTGGGAAGGCCACAAGCTGCGCTACGTCAACCCGGCCACCGGCGGCTGGGCCATGCCGACCATCGCCACCTGCCTGCAACTGCTGCCGGCCGGCTTCCTCGGGCAGCCCGCGCGCAGCACCGACGCCAGCGTCTATTCGGTGGTGGAAGGCAGCGGCGTGGCGCAGATCGGCGGCCGGCGCTTCGCCTTCGAGGCCAAGGATCTGTTCGTCGTGCCCTCCTGGGCCGAGCTGCGCCTGGAAGCCGGCGCCACCGACTGCGTGCTGTTCAGTTTCTCCGACCGCCCTGTGCAGCAGGCGCTCGGCATCCTCCGCGAATCCCGCGAAACCCTCGCCCACTGAAGGACCCGTCCCATGAACCATCTCTTCGCGCCCGAAGCGCCCGTCAGCCTCACCATCCATGGCAGCGACCAGACCTTCCCGGTGCGGCGGGTCTACTGCGTCGGCCGCAACTACGCCGCCCACGCCCGGGAAATGGGCTTCGATCCCGAGCGCGAGCCGCCGTTCTTCTTCTGCAAGCCGGCCGACGCGGTGGTCCCGGTCGCCGCCGGCAGCACCCTGGAGCTGGCCTACCCGAGCCAGACCGGCAACTACCACTACGAGATCGAACTGGTGGCGGCGATCGGCAAGGGCGGCTGCGACATCCCCCTGGAGCAGGCCGAGGAACACGTCTGGGGCTACGCGGTGGGCCTGGACATGACCCGCCGCGACCTGCAGATGCGCATGCGCGAGATGGGCCGGCCCTGGGAGATCGGCAAGGCCTTCGACCGCTCGGCGCCGATCGGCCCGCTCTACCCTGCCAGCCAGGTCGGCCATCCGCGCCACGCCGCCATCAGCCTCCAGGTCGACGGCGAGGATCGCCAGCGCAGCGACATCGACCAGTTGATCTGGTCGGTGGCGGAAACCGTCAGCTACCTGTCGCGCTTCTTCGAGCTGCGCCCCGGCGACCTGGTCTTCACCGGCACCCCGGAAGGCGTCGGCGCGGTCGAGCGCGGCGAGCGGATGCTCGGCGCCATCGACGGCCTCGGCGAACTCAGCGTCCGCGTGGTCTGACCCACTGCCCGCGCACGGCGCGGGCCCACCCTGCCCTTCATCCGGGCTGTCGCCGCGGCGACGGCCGAGGAACGCTCATGCCTACGCCCGACAAGAACAACAAGATCGACGTCCAGGCTTTCATCGATGCGCAGGCGGTTTCCGCCTTCCAGTTGCGAGTGCTGTCGCTGTGCTTCCTGATCGTCGCCATGGACGGATTCGACACCGCCGCCATCGGCTTCATCGCCCCGGCCCTGGCCCACGACTGGCAACTGAGCCCGGCGCAACTCAGCCCGATCCTCGGCGCCGCGCTGGCCGGCCTGGCCCTCGGCTCCTTCGCCGCCGGCCCGCTGGCCGACCGTTTCGGACGTAAGAGCGTACTCCTGCTCTCGGTGCTGTTCTTCGGCGGCTGGAGCCTTGCCTCGGCCTACGCCGGTTCGGTGGAAACCCTGGCCCTGCTGCGCTTTCTCACCGGCCTCGGCCTGGGCGGGGCGATGCCCAACGCGATCACCCTGACCTCCGAATACTGCCCGCGCCGGCACCGCGCGCTGATGGTCACCGCGATGTTCTGCGGCTTCACCCTCGGCTCGGCGCTGGGCGGCCTGCTCGCCGCGCGGATGGTCCCGGCGCTGGGCTGGGAAAGCGTGCTGCTGCTCGGCGGCGGCCTGCCCCTGGCGAGCCTGCCGCTGCTCTGGGCATGCCTGCCGGAGTCGGTGCGCTTCCTCGCCCGCCGCGCACCGGACGCGGCGCGCCTGCGGCGCATCCTCGAACGCCTGGGGCACCTGCCCGACGGCTGGGCCGGACGCCTCGAACTGCCCGCCGACGAGTCCGACGGCACCTCGCCCCTGCGGCAGATCCTCGGCGCCGAGCTGCGCGGCGGCACCCTGCTGCTCTGGGCCACCTTTTTCATGGGCCTGCTGATCATCTACCTGCTGACCAACTGGCTGCCGACGCTGATCGGCGGCACCGGCTTCAGTCTCGGCGAGGCGGCGACGATCAGCGCCATGTTCCAGCTCGGCGGCACCCTCGGCGCACTCCTCCTGGGCAGCGCCATGGATCGCTTCGACGCGCACCGGGTGCTGAGCCTGGCCTACGTCGGCGGCGCCCTGTTCATCCTCGGCATCGCCAGCCTCTACCACAGCTTCGCCCTGCTGGCGCTGTGCGTCGCCGGCGTCGGTTTCTGCATCAGCGGCTCGCAGGTCGGCGCCAACGCCCTGGCCGCCGATTTCTATCCGACCCGCAGCCGCGCCACCGGGATCAGCTGGGCCCTCGGCCTGGGCCGCATCGGCTCGATCGTCGGCTCCCTTAGCGGCGGCGCCCTGCTCGGCCTGGGCCTGGGCTTCAGCGGCATCCTCGCCCTGCTGGTGATCCCGGCGCTGCTCGCCGCCGTGGCCGTGCATCGCCTGGGCCGGCGCCGGGCCAGGCCTTCTCCCACCACTCTCTGAACAGGACTTTCCATGCAGCTCTACAGCTTCTTCAACAGCTCCACGTCCTATCGGGTGCGTATCGCATTGGCCCTGAAAGGCCTGGATTACCAGGTAGTGCCGGTCAACCTGCGGCAGGGCGAGCAACTGCGCCCGGCCGACCGCCAGCGCAACCCGATGGGCGCGCTGCCGACCCTGGTCGACGCCGACGGTCGCCGGTTCAGCCAGTCGCTGGCGATCATCGACTACCTCGACGCCGTGCAGCCCGAACCGCGCCTGATCCCTCTCGACCCACTGCATCGCGCCCAGGCGCTGGAACTGGCTCTGCTGGTGGCCTGCGACATCCATCCGCTGAACAACGTGCGGGTGCTCAAGTACCTGACCCAGGTCCTCGGCATAGACGCCGAGGACCGCCAGCGCTGGTACGCGCACTGGGTCGCCGAGGGCCTGGCGGCGGCGGAGACCCTGCTGAACCGACACCGTCGCGGCGCCTTCTTCGCCGGCGCCGCAGCGGGCATCGTCGAGTGCTGCCTGGTACCGCAACTGGCCAACGCCCGGCGCATGGGCTGTGACCTGGCGCCCTACCCGGCGTTGCTCGAACTGGAGGGGCGCTGCCTGGCGCTCGAAGCCTTCCAGCGCGCCAGCCCCGAGCGCCAGCCCGACTACCTGCCGGACTGACGCGCTGCCCCGTGGAAAACAACAACAAGAAGGACACGCCCATGACCACCCGCATCCGGGCCAGCCTGCTGGCCCTGCCCCTGCTGCTGCCTCCGTTCCAGGCTATCGCCGCGCTGCCGGGGATGAACCTCGGCCAGACCTCCTTCCTCGACGGCAAGGCCCTGCCCGGCACGCTGTTCCAGCAGTTCGTGAATATCTACGAGGCCGACGACTTCATGGACGCCAACGGTCACCGGCGCCCGCTCGACAACCGCCTGCGCACCCTGCTCGCCACCAGCCACTTCGCCCACATCAGCCAGCACCAGCTGTTCGGCGCCTACTACGGCGCGGAAATCCTCGTCCCGGTGCTGCTCGCCGATCCCGACTTCGAACCCCACGCCGGCAGCGCCAACGGCCTCGGCAACCTGATCGTCAGTCCGTTCATCCTGCAATGGCCGCAGACCGAGCTGTTCGGCCGGCCCTACTGGCAGCGCCTGAACCTCGCCTTCCAGTTACCCACCGGGCGCTACGACAGGCATCGGGCGATCAATCCCGGCAGCAACCACTGGAGCTTCAACCCGCACTACGCGCTGACCTGGGAATTCGCCGAAGGCTGGGAAGCCAGCGCTCGCCTGCAGTACCTGTTGCCGGGCAAGAATCGCGACCCGGCGCCGCCGTTGGCCGACGACTACCTGCAACCGGGCCAGGCGTTCCACGCCAACTACTCGGTATCGCTGGCGCTGGATGCGCATTGGCGGCTCGGGTTGTCCGGCTACAGCCTGCGACAGATCACCGACGAGCGGGTCGACGGCCACGACCGCCCGGACTCCCGCGAGCGGGTCGATGCCATCGGCCCGGCGCTGATGTTCGGCTGGGGCAAGTCGCGGCTGTTCCTCAACGCCTATCACGAATACGGCGCACGCAACCGCAGCGAGGGCAGCCGGCTGATCCTGCGCTACTCGCAGGTCTTCTGAGCGTCGCCTTCCGGGACGATCGGCAAGCGCTCCAGGGTGCGGAACACCGAGCTGCGCCGCCAGCGCAGGTCCGTCGGTTCCGAGGCCAGGGCGAAACGGCGACGCACCAGGCCGCGCAATGCGCATTGCAATTCGAGCCGGGCCAGGTACGCGCCCAGGCAGTAGTGCGGACCATGGGCGAACGCCACGTGCTGCTTGGCGTTCGCTCGCTGCAACTGCAGGCGGTCGGGGGCGGCGAACAACTCCGGGTCGCGGTTCGCCGCGAGGAAGCTCAGCCAGACCTTCTCTCCAGGCGGAATCCGCTGGCCGCCGATCTCCACCTCCTCCAGGGTGCAACGCACGCCGCCGCGCACCGCGCCATCGAAGCGCAGCAGTTCCTCCACCGCGTTCGCCGCCAGCTCCGGGCACCGCCGCAGCAGGTCGAGCTGGTCGGGATGGGTGAGCAGCGCCAGCGTAGCGTTGCCGACCATGCTGATGGTGGTTTCGAAGGCGGCCATGAACACCATGGCATAGGCCGCTACCAGGTCCTCGAGGCCCAGTCCGGCCTCCAGCATCGCGGCGCCGTCGAGGATGCTCGGCGCCGCGCCGGACGGCGGGCGCGAAGAGCCATCGCTCCAGCCGCGCGCCTGGCGTTGCAGGTAGTCGCTGAAGGCGGCCGCGCTGCGGTTGATCTGCCCGGCATCGCCGTGGCTGGCGGCGAGATCGAGCCCGGCGGCCAGATCGCGGCCCCAGGGCAGCAGTTGCCCGGTATCTTCGCGGGGAAAGCCGAACAGCTCGGCGGCCACCCGGATCGTCAGCGGTTCGGCGAAATCCCTGAGCAGATCGGGCTCGCGGCGCTCCAGCAAGCTGTCGAGGAGTTCCTCCACCAGCACCTCGATGCGCGCTTCCCAGCGGCGCACGGCGTCGGGGCCGAAGGCCGGAGCGAACAGCCTGCGCAGGCGGGTGTGCCGCGGCGCGTCGTTGAACAGCATGAAGTTGTCGTAGAAGCGCGCCAGCGGTTGCAATTGCTGGTGGCCGAACCAGCTGGCGCCGCCCTGGCGGACGCCGGCGGCGCCAAGGCGAGCGGGGTCGGCGGAGAAACGGCGGTCGCGCAGGCACGCCGAAACATCGGCATAGCGACTGATCCACCAGATCGAGGCCTGGTCGCGGCAGACCGGCGCACGGGAACGGACCAGCCGCAACAGCGGATAGGGATCGGCGACGAAGTCGGGATGGTAGGTGTGTATGTCGAAACCGTCGCTCCGCGGGGCGAGCGCCGGACGCTGAGCGTCATGGCGCGGCTGCGCGCTGCCTTCCTCGCTGAATGCGTCGTCCATGGCCCTTGCTCCGCTGGATTGGCGTAACGCAGGGAGTATAGATGGCCGGCGGCTCGGCGCCGGCCCGGAGGATCAACGCGGACCGAGGATCTCCGCCAACTGGTCCGGCTGCGGCGCGCCCTGTTGCTGCTGCATGCGCCCCTCGGCATTGAGATAGAAGATCGCCGGGGTCGCCGCGGCGCCCATCGACTCCATCAGTTCCATGTTGCCGGCGAGCTGCTTGCGCACCGCCGCCGGGATCTTCGCCAGCGGCTTCAGGGTGCTGGCCTTGCCCGCCTGCTCATGGTCGTGCAGGGCCTTCTGCGGGTCCTTGCTGGCCAGCAGCGCGGCGGACTTGGCTTCGCTGTCCTCGCGGATGATGCCGACCATGATATGCCGCAACTGCACCTTGCCGGCATCCACCCAGGGTCGCGCCTGCTCCCAGAACATGGTGCAGTACGGGCAGTTCGGGTCGCTGAACAGGTAGACCACGCGCGGCGCGTCGGCACGGCCATCGGCGATCCAGGCGCTCTGCTCCATCTTCTGCCACATTTCCTTGGCCAGCGGCGCATACACCAGGCGCTCCAGCGGTTCGCGGCTGAGGTCCTTGCCCTGGGCGTCGAACAGGTGGCCGGTGAGTACGTGCTTGCCGTCGGGCGTCAGGTACAGCGCCATGCCCTGGTTCTGGTATTCGGCGGCGTAGCCGCGCAGGCCATCCGGGGCGTCGAAGCTGCCGAGGATGCGGGCGCCCTTCTCCTGGACCATGCGGATCGGCGCCGGCAGCTCCTCCGCCGCCGTGGCCAGGCCGGCGTTGAGGAGGGTCAGGCCGAGGCCAAGGGTGATCAGGTTGCGCGGCAGTCTCATTCGGAACTCCTGGTTGCGGGGGCGGCAGCGGCCGGCTCGAAGGCTTCGAGGTAGCGCGCCAGGCTGCCGCGGGACAGTTCGCCGAGATGGCTGCCCAGCAGGCGGCCCTCGGCGGTGTAGAAAACGGTGGTGGGCAAGGCGACCGAGCCGACCTGCTGGCCAAGCTGCCCGCCGTTGTCGAACAGCAGGTTGTCCAGGCGCAGGTTCTCGCCCTGGAGGAAATGGCGCACGGTCTCGGCGCTCTCGCCCTGGTTGGCGAAGAGGAACACTACGTCGGGATTCTCCGCCTGCGCCTGTTGCAGCACCGGCATCTCGCGCCGACACGGCGGGCACCAGCTGGCCCAGAGGTTGATCACCAGCGGGCGGCCCCGGAAATCGGCCAGTTGCACCGACTCGCCGGCGGCGTTGCGCAGGCTCAGTTCGGGCAGGCGCGTACCGCGCTCGTAGATGCCCAGGCCCAGGCTGCCAAGCAGCCAGAACGCCAGTCCGAGGCTGGCGCCGACACCCAGCGAGCGACGTAGCGCCGGTCGCCGCCAGGCCCAGAACAGCGCGCCGAGCACAGCGGCGAGCAGGCCTGGCCAGGCGAGAAAACCGCCATCGCGGATATCCAGCATCTGTGCGAAGTCGCCACGGTACTGCGGCCAGTAGCGCACCACGAAGGCCAGGCGCGCCACCAGCAGGCCGAGCAACAACAGGTTGAACAGCACCGGCTCGGCGTTGCGCCCGCCGCCGCGCGCCGCCAGCCAACCACCGAGCAGCGCGGCGCCGAGGGCGAGGAACAGCAGCAGGTGTTGCAGCGAGACCACCAGCGGCCCCAGGGAAAAACTCAGCATCAGCCGCGCTCCCGGGTCGCCTGCCAATGGGCGAGGAAGCCGCCGGCGTCGACTTCGCCGGTCAACCGGCGCGCGCGGCGCTCCTCGCCTTCCGGGCCGATCCAGATCAGGCTCGGCGGGCCGGGTACCTGGTAGCGGTGCAGCAGCTCGCGGCTGGCGGCGTTGTCCGCGGTCACGTCGAGCCGCAGCAGGCGCACGCCCTGCAGGGCGGCGAGCACATCGGGCTTGGCGAACACCTGTTTCTCCATGATCCGACAGGACACGCACCAGTCAGCGTAGTAGTCGAGCAGCACCCATTGTCCCTCGGCCTTGGCCGCAGCCAACTGACGGTCCAGCTCGGCCGGCTGGCTCACCGTGAGGAACGCCTCGTGGGCGCTGGCCGTCGGCGTAGCGCCCCGGTTCGCCGCCGCATACACCTGTAGCGGACGCCAGGGGTCGTCGGCCCCGGCCGCGGCGCCCAGCAACATCGCCGCGCCCCAGAGACCGAAGATGCAGCCCGCCGCGCCGAACAGCACCGCGTGCCGCGCCAGGCCTCGCGCCGTGTGCAGCGCGGCGTAGGCCAGGACCAGCAGCAACGCGCCGCCAAGGCCGATCCACAGCGCCTCGCCGAGCAGCGGACGCAGGAGTATCCAGGCGGTGCCGAGGAAAAGGAAGCCGAACACGCCCTTGACCAGGTTCATCCAGGGACCGGGCTTGGGCAGGAAGCGGCTGCCGACCGTCACCAGCAGCAACAGCGGCATGCCGATGCCGAGGCCCAGGCTGAACAGCACCAGGCCGCCATGCAGGGCATTGCCGGTCTGCGCGATATAGAGCAAGGCGCCGGCCAGCGGCGCGGTCATGCACGGTCCCACCAGCAGCCCGGACAACGCGCCGAGCGCAGCGGCACCGGCCAGGCTGCCGCCCTTGCGGCCGCGACTGAGACCGTCGAGGCGGTCGCGCAGGGCAGCCGGCAGTTGCAGTTCGAAGAAGCCGAACATCGGCAGCGCGAGGAACACGAACAGCGCGGCGAAGCTGCCCAGCAGCCACGGCTGTTGCAGCCAGGCCTGCAGGTTGCCGCCAAGCAGCGCCGCGACCACCCCGAGTCCGGCGTAGACCAGCGCCATGCTCAGCACGTAGCTACCGGCCAGCAGCAGGCCGCGACGAGGGCCGGCGCCGCTGCCGACCACCAGCCCGGCGAGGATCGGCAGCATCGGCAGCGAACAGGGAGCGAACGCCAGCAGCAGGCCGAGGCCGAAGAACAGCAACAGGCTCCAGGCCAGGTTGCCGGCCTGCAGGCTGCCGGCCAGGCCCTGGTCCTCGGCGACTTCGCCGCTCGTCCCGGCGGCGGCAGGGCCGGTACCGCCCAGGTCGAGCGCCTGGCTCTGCGGCGGATAGCACAGGCCGGCATCGGCGCAGCCCTGCCAGCCCAGGCGCAGTTGTCCGGCGGCGGCCGCCGGCAGGGTCAGTTCCAGGCTCTGGCGATAGACCTGCGACTCGCCGAAGAACTCGTCGCTGTGGCTTTCGCCGGGCGGCAGCTGCGGCTGCAAGGCCGGGTCGAGTCCGTCGAAGCGCAGGCGCTTCTGGTACAGGTAGTAGCCCGGCGCGATCTGCCAGCGCAGTTGCACCTGGCCGTCGTCGAGGCGCTCCCAGGTGAAGCGGAAGGCTTTCTCCACCGGCAGGAAATCCGTCTGCGTCGCGCCGCGCGGCGCGAACAGGTCGTCGCCCGGTTGCGCCTGGGACAGGCCCGGCAGCAGGAGCATCAGGAGCAGGATCAACACACGCATGGATAACGCCTTCTACGATGAACTCGGCGGCAGCATGGCCAGCGACGATTAACAGGCCGTTAACGCGGCCACGGGAAAACCCCGGCGACGCGCCGGGCGGGGCATAATCCTGGCTTAATTCGCCCGCTTCAGACTCCTATCCCTTTAACCAGCGATACCGCCATGCATGTACTGCTCACCGAAGACGACGACCTGATCGCCAGCGGCATCGTCGCCGGCCTCAACGCCCAGGGCCTGACCGTGGACCGGGTGGCCAGCGCCGCCGATACCCAGGCGCTGCTCCAGGTGGCGCGCTTCGACGTGCTGGTCCTCGATCTCGGCCTGCCCGACGAGGACGGCCTGCGCCTGCTGCAACGCCTGCGCCAGCAGGGCGTCGACCTGCCGGTGCTGGTGCTGACCGCGCGCGACGCGGTGACCGACCGGGTCGCCGGGCTGCAGGCCGGCGCCGACGACTACCTGCTCAAGCCCTTCGACCTGCGCGAACTCGGCGCCCGCCTGCATACCTTGCAGCGGCGCTCCGCCGGGCGTTGCGTCAACGTCATCGAACACGGCCGCCTCAGCTACGATCCGAGCACCCGCGAAACCTGGCTCGACGGCCGCCCCGTGGAACTGTCGCGACGCGAACAGGCGCTGTTGCAGGCATTGCTCAACAACCGCGGGCGGATCCTCAGCGGCGAGCAGCTCAAGGACAGCGTCTATGGCTTCGGCGACGAGGTCGAGAGCAACGCCCTCAACGTCCACATCCATCACCTGCGGCGCAAGCTCGGCAACGCCATCGTGCAGACCGTGCGCGGCCTCGGCTACCGCCTCGGGCCGGCGCGCGGCGACGGAGACGACGCATGAGCCTGCGCCTGCGCCTTACCCTGATCCTCGGCTCGGCCTTCATCCTGCTCTGGTCGCTGGCCGCGGCCTGGATGCTCTGCGACCTGCGCGGGCAGATGATGCGCTCCTTCGACCAACGCCTGGCGGCCTCGGCGCGGATGGTTGCCGGCCTGCTCCAGCAGTTGCCGCAGCCGCAGCCGGCGGACGGCCAGACCACGCGCCTGAGCGCGGAGCAACTGGGAATTCCCAACGGCATGGCCTGCCAGGTCAGCTCACTGCGCGGCGAAGTCCTGGCGCAGAGCCATGCCACCCCGGAGCGGGCGCTGGACAGCACCGCCAGCGGCTTCCGCGACCAGGAAATCAACGGCGTGCTGTGGCGCAGCTTCACCGTGCAGGCCGGCGATCTGCGGGTCAGCACCGCCGACCGCCTGGAAGAGCGCGACGTGCTGCAACGCTCGGTGGTGGTGGCCGCCGCGGTGCCGGTGACGGTCGCCCTGCTCGGCAGCCTGGCCCTGCTCTGGCTCGGCGCCGGCCAGGGTCTGGCGCCGCTCAAGCGGATTCGCGACGCCCTCACCCGACGTGGCGCCGACTCGCTGGAGCCACTGGAGCTGGCGGCCCTGCCGAGCGAACTGAAGCCGCTGGTGGAAACCCAGAACCAGTTGTTCCAGCGCATCGCCCAGGCCATCGAACGCGAACGACGCCTGACCGGCGATGCCGCCCACGAGCTGCGCAGCCCGCTGACCGCGATCAAGACCCACCTGCAGGTCGCGCGCATGACCGAGGGCGCCGCCGCCGAGCAGGCCCTGGCCCACGCCGAGGAAGGCGCCGACCGTCTGCACCGGACGCTGGACCAGCTGTTGCTGCTGGCGCGGGTGGAAGGCAGCCTGTCGTTCGACGACGGCGTGCAATGCAGCGCCGAGGACGCCGCCCGGGTAGCCATGCACGACGCCGGCCACGGCGACGTGCGGATGTTCGAGCTGAAGCTGGCCGACGGCTTGTCCGAGGCGCCGCTGGAAGTCCCCTCGGTGCTGGCCATCGCCGCGCTGCGCAACCTGCTGGACAACGCCCTGCGCCACACCGCCGCCGGCACCCGGGTGGAGCTGGCGGTGGAAACCGCGCAAGGCTGCGCGCGCTTCCACGTCCGCGACCACGGCCCGGGCATCGCCGAAGCCGACCTGCCGCATCTCACCCGGCGCTTCTGGCGCCACGGCAAGAGCGGCGGCAGCGGGCTCGGCCTGGCCATCGTCCAGGCCATCGTGCAACGCTGCCAATGCCGGCTGGACTTCGACAGCCGCGCGGACGGCCTGCGGGTGACGCTGGAAATGCCGCTGCGCGAGTGATGCGCGGGCCCACCCGCCAACCGGCCCCCGTAGGGCAAATAGCCGCCCGCGGCTATCCGCCGGACCGAGGCCCAGGCATCGGCGGATAACGCCGTTGGCGTTATCCGCCCTACCCCCGCGCCGACCTGCTTCCGCCGGACCGGGTCTCCGTCCTGCGGACGCCAGGCCACGAGGGTCAGATTCCCTGTCCCAGCAGCACGCCGTTGACCTTCTGTCCGTACAGGTTGACGCCGTCGTTGGCATGGAACTTCTGCCGCGTCTTCTCCACCGAACCGTCCACCAGGCGCGGGTCCTGCGGGCGCTCGTGGCTGTTCATGAAGGCGGCGACGTCCCAGGCGTCGCGGTCGCTGAGGGTACCGGGCTTGCCCAGCGGCATGTTGTACTTGATGAAGGAGGCCGCGGTGTTGATGCGGTGCATGCCCGCGCCCCAGTTGAAGGACTGCGCGCCCCACAGCGGTGGGAACACCGTCTGCCCCAGAGCCATCTGGCCCTGGCCGTCGGCGCCGTGGCAGATCGCGCACTGCGCGGCATAGACCTTGGCGCCGCGCTCGATGCTGTAGCCGCCTTCCGGCGGGGCCACGTCCGGATAGCCGCGTCCGGGCAGGCTGACCCCGGTCGGCGCCTGGCTCGCCAGCCAATAGGCGTAGACGGTCAGGGCCTTGATCTCCGGGCTGTCGGCCGCCGGCACCTTGCCGTTCATGCTGAACTGGAAGCAGCCCTGCAGGCGCTCGGCGAACGTATTGACCTTGTTGTTCTTGGCGCGGAACGCCGGATAGACCGGATAGGCCGCCCACTGCGGCGCGGAGTTGGCCCGGCGGCCCTGGTCGAGATGGCAGTTGACGCAGTTGAGCTGGTTGCCGACCAGATGCGGCGCGTTCTTCCGGGTTTCCACGAACAACGCCTGGCCCTGGCGGACCATTTCGCCGAAGGCGTTGTCCGGGAGGCTGCTTTCCGCCGGCGGCTGGAACGGCTCCGAGGGCGCCGTTGCCGCGTGGACGGGAGCGACCAGCAGGCCGGCGACGGCCAGGGAAAGGATCGACGGCATGTTCATGGCTGGCCTCCTGCCTGACCGAGGGTGGCGAAGAACTGGCTGACGCTGCGGATCTCCTCTTCGCTGAGGGACTTGGCGATATGTCCCATCAGATCGTTCGGGTCGTTGCGGCGAGTGCCAAGCTGCCAGGCGCGCAACTGGTTGCTCAGGTACATCTCGCCCTGCCCCTGCAACGGCGGGAAGGCCTCCCCCACGCCGCTGCCGGCCGGACCGTGACAGGTCACGCACTCGGGAATGTTGCGCTCCCAGGCGCCACGCACCGCCAGGGTCTCGCCGGGGCTGCGCGGGGTGGCCACGCGCGACAGCTCCACCGGCTTGGGCGCCGGCATTGCCGCGAGGGTATTGGCGAGCGCCTGGATCTCGTCGTCGCCGAGAGCATCGGCTATGCCCTTCATCACCGGGTGCTCGCGACTGCCGCCCTGCTTGAGGTCGTGCAGCTGCTTGCTCAGGTAGGCGGCGGGAAGGCCCGCCAGGCGTGGAAAGCCGGCGGCGGCCAGGCCCATGCCATCGGCGCCGTGGCAGGTGACGCAGGCCGCGGCGGCCGGGTTGGCGCCGCCCTGGGTATAGAGTTTCTGGCCGTCGACGGCGGCCTGGGCCGTCGCCGCCAGCAAGGCGGTCAATGAAAACAGCAGTCGGTGTGCAACCGGCATGGCAGGGTTCCTCTCTGGCTTATTGTTTTTAGTTCTAAGTTTAGAACCAAAAAACCTATCACCGAAAGACCCTACCGCACGCAGGTCTGCATCATTTTCCCTACAGGCCCCGGATCACGCCCCTTTCAGCTCCGCGACGATTTCGCAAGAGCGCAGCCGATGGGCGTGCTCGTAGAAGTCGCTGGTGAAGATAAGCTCGTCGGCGCCGGTCTGCTCCAGGAGGATCTCCAGACGCGCACGAACCTTCTCCGGACCGCCGATCACCGCCAGGCCGAAGAAGCTGCCGACCGCATCCTGCTCGTGGGGCAGCCACAACGGCGCCATACTTTCCACCGGCGGCTTCTGTTTCAGGCTCTCGCCGCGGATCAGCGCCAGCACGCGCTGGAAGGCGGTAGTGGCGAGGAACTCGGCCTCTTCGTCGGTAGGTGCGGCGATCAGCGGCACGCCGATCATCGCGTAAGGTTTGTCGAGTACCGCCGAGGGCTGGAAGTTGCTGCGGTAGATGCGCAGCGCCTCGTGCAGGTAACGCGGTGCGAAATGCGAAGCGAAGGCATAGGGCAAGCCTTTCTGCGCCGCCAGGTGAGCGCTGAACAGGCTCGAACCGAGTAGCCAGATCGGCACCTGGGTACCCTCGCCCGGCACCGCCAGCAGGCTCTGCTGGGAACGGCGCGGGCCGAGCAGCATTTCCAGCTCGGCGACCTGCTCGGGGAAGTCGTCGCCGTTGCCCAGGCGGTCGCGACGCAAGGCGCGCATGGTCGCCTGGTCGGCGCCGGGGGCGCGGCCAAGGCCGAGGTCGATGCGGCCCGGGTAGAGCGTCTCCAGGGTGCCGAAGTTTTCCGCCACCACCAGCGGCGCATGGTTCGGCAGCATCACCCCACCCGAGCCGACGCGGATCCGCGAGGTGCCGCCGGCGATATGGCCGATCAGCAGCGCGGTGGCGGAGCTGGCGATGCCATCCATGTTGTGGTGCTCGGCCAGCCAGAAACGGTTGAAGCCCAGGCGCTCCACATGGCGCGCCAGGTCCAGGGAGTTGTGCAGGGCTTCGGCCACGCTGCCGCCGGTGCGCACCGGCACCAGGTCGAGCATGGACAGGGGAATATCAGCAAGCGTTGTCATGAAAGCTCCAATCGGCAGCGGGCGATGGCCGGGGCGCGAGACACGCGCGGAAGGACCTCGCCCGGGGTTTGGATCAATTCTATATCACGCGTTATAGTTTTTGCCCACGGAGAATCCATGGGCTTTTTCCAGTCAAGGCGCGCTGTGGCGTCAGGCGGCCTCGACCGCCAGCAGGGAATCCCAGGCCGCCATCGCGCAGCGGCCGATGGCCAGCAACTGCTGGCGGCTGGCGCCGTCGCGGGCCTGGATCGACAGGCCCTGAAGCACGCTGCTGTAGAAACTGGTGAGCGCGTCGAGATCGGCTCCGGCCGGCACGTCGCCGTCGGCCACGCCTCGTGCGAAACGCTCGCGCAGCAGGCGCGCGGCGCGCCGCCGGTGATCGCGCAGGTAGTCTTCGACGCCTTTGTTGGCCGGCGAGAAATTGGTCGTGCTGAGGTCGACCAGGCAACCGCGCGGCTTGCCTTCGGTGGTGTAGCTGACGGCGGCGCTTTCCAGCAGCGCGGCGATCGACTCGCGCGCCGTCGGCAGGGCGAAGGCGCCCTTGGAAAGCTGGCATTCCTGGCTCAGGTAGAGTTCCACCGCCGAACGGAACAGCGCCTCCTTGGAACCATAGGCGGCATACATGCTCGGCGCGCAGATGCCACCCATGGCCTCCTTCAGCGCGGCCATGGTCGCGCCTTCGTAGCCGGCCTCCCAGAACACGTCGAGCGCCCGGCGCAATGCCTGTTCACGATCGAAGCCGCAGGGGCGTCCACGCTTGGCCATGGGAATTCCTGAGAAAAAAACACGTCATATGGTAACACCGGCGAACAGTCGCAAGGCTGGAGGGGGTCGCTTGATCCATCACCGCGCTCGATATACACCATGCAGGCTTTTTACTTCTGCCGGTTCTCCCGCTGGGCAAACATGCTCTCCAAGGGCAGACGCCCACCCTTCCCCAGGAGAACCGATCATGTCCAGCTTCAGCGCCCTCGCCAGCTACTTCGCCGCTTCCGCGTTCTACAGCAATGCAGTGACCCCTACTCGCCCGGTTCAGGCCAGCGCGCCCGCGCCGACCAGCGAGAAGAAATGAGCCCAAGGAGGCATCCATGCTCTCAGCCCGCTCCCGCAAGGCCCCGACCTATGGCGTCACCTATGTGAGCCTCGAGGATTGCACCCTGCACTTCGAGACCGAGTACATCATCGAGCGCCGCGACGGCAGCCTCGCGCACATGCCGATGCGCACGCCGGTCAGTGAGCGCGAAGCCCTGCAACGCCTGATCGAAAGCTGCATCGACGACTGATACCTCCAGTGCCCGTGTGCCGCTCTCAGGAGCGGCCAGCGGCGTTTTCCCAATCCGCCACCAGCGTCCGCAGTCGCGCGTCGCGCAGTTCGAAGAGTTCCAGCAGCCCCAGTGCCCGGATCGCCGGCAGCAGGGCGCGCAGGTCTTCTTCAGCCTGCCGCCGTTGCGCCGCGGGCAGTTCCTCCTCAAGCAGCAGCCGAGCGTTGGCGATGAACGCGCCGACGCTGCCCTTGCGTATCTCCACGCCGCCCAGGCGGATGCGGTCCTGTCGGTCGGGAAGGATGTCTTCGGCTTTCATGGCGTGCTCCAGGCAAGAATGATGAGCCGCCAGGCTACATCCGCAGTCGAATGGCCTATTATCCATCCCGAGCCAATCATCGTCGCTTTTCCGCCAAATGCTTCCGGAACCCCTGCCCGTCCCGCTCTTCGCCCTGCGCATCGACCGCGCAGCCAGCCGCACGGCCTCCCACCGCCATGCCTGCGGCCAGCTCTACTGCCTGGAGCGCGGCCTTCTGGTGGTCGAGGACGAGCATGGCCGCCAGGCCCTGCCTCCGCGCCAGATCGCCTGGATCCCACCGGGTCACCCACACTCGGCGCACTCCCACGGCAGCCTGGCGGGCTGGAGCGCCTACCTCGCCGCCGAACACTGCCGCGACCTGCCCCGGCACCCCGGCGTGCTCGCCTGCTCGGCTTTCGTGGCGCTGATCGTCGAACGCGCCACCCGCTGGCCGACCGGCTCCGCCTGGAGCACCGAACGCGAGAACCTGCTGCGCGTGCTGCTGGACGAACTGCGCCACGCCGTGCCCCAGCGGACCCGCCTGCCCTATCCGGGGGATTCGCGCCTGCGCAGGATCGCCGAGGCATTGCTGGCCAACCCCGGCGATCCGCGGCCGGCGGCCGAATGGGCACGCTGGGCGGGCCTCAGCAGCCGTAGCCTGAGCCGGCTGTTCGGCGCCGAGACCGGTATGAGCTTCGCGCAATGGCGGCAACTGGCGCGACTGCACGCGGCCGTCGAACGGCTGGCAGCGGGCCAGGCGGTCGGCGAGGTCGCCTGGTCGCTCGGCTACGAAAGCCCGAGCAGCTTCGCCAGTGCCTTCCGCACAGTATTCGGCGAGACGCCGTCCGGCTATTCCAGTCGCGCCAACGAAGCGCTAGCCTGAACCTTCCGCGCCACGAGCCTTTCCCCATGAGCCACGCCAATACGCCCCGCGACTGGGTTCGACGCGCCCCGCAACACGGTGCGGTGGAACGCATCGAGGCTTACTTCGCCGGCCACGGCTACGATCCGCATCGCCACGACACCTATGCCATCGGCCAGACCCTGGCCGGGGTGCAGAGCTTCCGCTATCGCCGCAGCCAGCGCCACAGCCTGCCGGGCGGCTGCCTGGTGCTGCATCCCGACGAGCTGCACGACGGCGAGGCCGGCAGCCAGGAAGGGTTCCGCTACCGGATGCTCTACGTCGAGCCGGCGCTGATCCAGCAGGCCCTCGGCGGCCGGCCGCTGCCGTTCGTGCGCGGGGGCTTGTCCGACGACCCGCGCCTGATCGCCGCCAGCCGGGCCCTGCTACAGGCCATGGATACCCCGCTGGAGCCGCTGGAAGAACAGGACGCCCTGTTCGAACTGGCCCACGCCCTCGACGCCGTGGCCGGCAACCGGGCGCGCGGCAGGCGCCACTTCGACTTCGTCGCCGCCGAGCGCGCCCGGCAGTACATCCACGCGCACCTGGAGCGCCCGCTGGGCCTCGACGAACTGGCGCAGGTCGCCCAGCGCGAACGCTGGAGCCTGTCGCGCGATTTCCGCGCGCTGTTCGGCACCAGCCCCTACCGCTACCTGATCCAGCGCCGGCTGGACATCGCCCGCCGGCTGATGCTCGGCGGCCAGACGCTGGCCGAAGCCGCGCTTGCCGCCGGTTTCGCCGACCAGAGCCACATGACCCGCCATTTCGGCCAGAGCTACGGCCTGCCGCCGGCACGCTGGCTGCGTATGCTCGGCCGCGCCTAGCCAGGTTGCACGATCATCCAAGACCGCCCGCTCCGTAGCCGCCTACCCTGGCGCCAGAGACCAACCACCGGAGCGCACCGATGTCCACCAGCACAACCCAAGCGATCAACTTCGCCGCCAAGCTCGCCCTGTTCGACGACCGCTGGCAACCCAGGGTGATCGCCCAGATGAACGACTACCAGTTCAAGCTGGTGAAGATCGAAGGCGACTTCGTCTGGCACAGCCACGCCGACACCGACGAGACCTTCATCGTCCTCGCCGGTCGCCTGCGCATCGATTTCCGCGACGGCGCGGTGCACCTGGGCCCCGGCGAGATGTATGTGGTGCCGCGCGGCGTGGAGCACAAGCCGTTCGCCGAGGGCGAGGTGCGCATGCTCCTGGTGGAGCCCTGCGGCGTGCGCAACACCGGCGACCAGGGCGGCGAGCGGACGGCCGTCAACGATCTGTGGATCTGAAACCGCGCCCACGAAAAAGCCCGGCTCGCTGGCCGGGCTCTTTCGCTGCGGGTCGTCCTCAATCGGCGACGTGGATCACCACCCGGCCGCGCTTCGGACAGGTTTCCATGTAGCGGTGCGCCTCGACCACCTGGTCGAACTCGAATACCCGGTCGACCACCGGCTTGAGCAGGCGATCGCGGGTCAGTTGCTCGATGTGCGCGAGGGCCTTGCTCACCGACTCGTCGTTGCGTTCCAGGCCCATCTCCGGATGACCGGTGAAATCCATCAGGCAGTGGCGGTAGAACTGCAGGTGCTTCTTGAACGCGGCGCAGGCCGGGAACGCCGACTCGTTGCCGCCGTTGCAGCCATACAGCACCAGCTTGCCGCGGGTGGCGGAGACATCGCCGAGCAGGGTCATCTGCGGGCCGCCCAATTCGTCGAGGATGACATTGACGCCCTTGCCCTCGGTGAAGCGCTCGACTTCCAGGACCAGGTCCTGCTCGTCGGTCACCACCACCTTGTCGGCGCCCTGCTCGCGGAGGAACTCGCGCTCCTCGGCGGACTTGGTGGAAGCGATCACCCGCGCGCCGAGAGCCTTGGCCAACTGGATCGAGACCGGCCCGTACATGCGCGCCGCCTCGGTGATCAGCACGGTCTGCCCGGCCTTCAACCCGGCCAGGTCGACCAGGCCGAAATAGGCCACCAGCAGGCCGGTGTAGTAGACGCTGGCCTCCACCGGGGTGAGTACCTCGGGGTAGACCGCCAGGGCCGCGCGCGGCATCAGCACCACGTCGCCATAGGCCGGATAATGATCGGGGGTATGGGCGGGGAAACTGGCCACGCGGGAACCCAGCGGCAGGTCGCCGACGCCGGCGCCGACCGCCAGCACCTCGCCGGCCAGTTCGAAGCCGAGACCGGACGGCAGCGCAGCCTGCTCCGGGGCCAGGTTCTGACGCCAGAGCACATCCTTCCAGCTCACGCCGATCGCCTGGACACGCACCAGGACTTCCCCTGCGGCCGGCGCCGGGGTCGGCAGCTCTTCGCATTTGAGGACCTCTGGCGGGCCAAACTGATGAAAACGGATCACTCGGGACATCGCAAACCTCTGCAGTGCATCACGGGGTGAATAACCTCATGGGTTGTGACTGTATCCGCCCATGCCTGACAAAACCACCCGTCGTTATTGATAATGGCTATGCCTGTCAGTGATCCTATGCCCCTCCGGCACCTCGCCAGGCCCCGCCCCGTCTCGCACGCAAGGCTTGACGGCGAGCCCCCGCGGTTGCAGCCTCTAGCCCCTGGAAACGAGGAACGCCATGAACCGAAACGACCTGCGCCGCGTCGATCTGAACCTGCTGATCGTGTTCGAGACCCTGATGCACGAACGCAGCGTGACCCGCGCCGCAGAGAAACTGTTCCTCGGCCAGCCGGCCATCAGCGCCGCGCTGTCGCGCCTGCGCACGCTGTTCGACGACCCGCTGTTCGTCCGTACCGGACGCAGCATGGAGCCCACCGCGCGAGCCCAGGAAATCTTCGCCCACCTGTCGCCGGCGCTGGATTCCATCTCCACCGCCATGAGTCGCGCCAGCGAGTTCGATCCGGCGACCAGCACCGCGGTGTTCCGCATCGGCCTTTCCGACGACGTCGAGTTCGGCCTGCTGCCGCCCCTGCTCCGCCGCCTGCGCGCAGAGGCGCCGGGGATCGTCCTCGTCGTGCGCCGCGCCAACTATCTATTGATGCCGAACCTGCTGGCCTCGGGGGAGATCTCGGTGGGCGTCAGCTACACCGACGAACTGCCGGCCAACGCCAAGCGCAAGACCGTGCGCCGCAGCAAGCCGAAGATCCTCCGCGCCGACTCCGCGCCCGGCCAGCTGACCCTCGACGACTACTGCGCGCGACCGCACGCGCTGGTGTCCTTCGCCGGCGACCTCAGCGGCTTCGTCGACGAGGAACTGGAGAAATTCGGCCGCAAGCGCAAGGTGGTCCTGGCGGTGCCGCAGTTCAACGGCCTCGGCACCCTCCTGGCCGGCACCGACATCATCGCCACCGTGCCCGACTACGCCGCCCAGGCGCTGATCGCCGCCGGCGGCCTACGCGCCGAGGACCCACCGTTCGAGACCCGCGCCTTCGAACTGTCGATGGCTTGGCGCGGCGCCCAGGACAACGATCCGGCCGAACGCTGGCTGCGCTCGCGGATCAGCATGTTCATCGGCGATCCGGACAGTCTCTGAGCCCTCCGGCAGCTACCCGCACGAGGCGTCGCAACGGGAAAATCGATCGCGCGCCGCGGGTGTGCGGCTTATTCCATCGAAAGCACTGTCCATAACCATCGACTGTTACAGAAAACGAAAAACCATGTATCACTGTTCGTGATAATCAAAATCTCGTCGTTCGATTAGTTCCCTGCCGGAGCAGCCCGCAGACTTCGCCAATCCCGAAAAACCGACTGGCGGAGTCAAGCATGGAACAGTCATCCCACTTCTCCTGGCGCTACCCCCTCGCACTCGCGGCCGTACTGGTCCTGAGCGCCTGCGGCAAGGCCCCGGAAACCACCCAAGGCATGGCGGCGCCCAAGGTCAGCGTCGCCGAAGTCATCGAACAACCGCTGAACGAGTGGGACGAATTCACCGGCCGCCTGGAGGCCCCGGAGTCGGTGGAGCTGCGCCCGCGGGTGTCGGGCTACATCGACCGCGTGGCCTTCCATGAAGGCGCACTGGTGAAGAAAGGCGACCTGCTGTTCCAGATCGACCCGCGCCCGTTCGAGGCCGAGGTCAAGCGCCTCGAAGCCCAGCTGCAACAGGCCCGCGCGGCCCAGGCGCGGAGCGTCAACGAAGCCCAGCGCGGCGAACGCCTGCGCGCCAGCAACGCGATCTCCGCGGAACTCGCCGACGCCCGCACCACCGCCGCCCAGGAAGCCAAGGCGGCGGTCGCCGCGACCCAGGCGCAACTGGACGCGGCGCGCCTGAACCTGAGCTTCACCCGGATCACCGCGCCGATCGACGGTCGCGTCAGCCGCGCCGAGGTCACCGCCGGCAACCTGGTCAACTCCGGGGAGACCCTGCTCACCACCCTGGTCAGCACCGACAAGGTCTACGCCTACTTCGACGCCGACGAGCGCGTGTTCCTCAAGTACGTCGAGCTGGCCCGCCAGGCCGGTCGCGACACGCGCAGCGAGAGCCCGGTGTACCTCGGCCTGAGCAGCGAGGACGGCAACCCGCACCTGGGCCGGCTGGACTTCCTCGACAACCAGGTCAACCCGCGTACCGGCACCATCCGCGGCCGCGCCGTGTTCGACAACGCCAAGGGCGAGTTCACCCCGGGCCTCTACGTGCGCCTGAAGCTGGTCGGCAGCAAGACCTACGCCGCCACCCTGATCAAGGACGAAGCGGTCGGCACCGACCTGGGCAAGAAGTTCGTGCTGGTCCTGGATGGCGACAACAAGACCGTCTACCGCACCGTCGAGATGGGACCGAAGCTGGAGGGCCTGCGCATCGTCCGCAGCGGCCTGAGCAAGGGCGACCGGATCGTCGTGAATGGCCTGCAGCGGGTCCGCCCGGGCATGCAGGTGGATCCGCAGAAGGTCGAGATGGCCAGCGCCGACACCCTGGCCACCCTCGCGCGCCTGCGGCAGTCGGTCGGCGACAGCGAACCACCGAAGGTGGCGGCGTCCAAGGACAACGCCACTCGCAACGAGCCGCGCGGCTGAGCGCGGCGATAGGAAGAACCGATGAATTTCTCCCAATTCTTCATCCAGCGGCCGATCTTCGCCGCGGTGCTGTCGCTGCTGATCCTGATTGGCGGCGCCATCTCCCTGTTCCAGCTACCCATCAGCGAATACCCGGAAGTGGTGCCGCCGACCGTCGTGGTCCGCGCCAACTTCCCCGGCGCCAACCCGAAAGTCATCGGCGAGACCGTCGCCTCTCCCCTTGAACAGGCGATCACCGGGGTGGAGAACATGCTCTACATGTCCTCCCAGTCGACCTCCGACGGCAAGCTGACCCTGACCATCACCTTCGCCCTCGGCACCGACCTGGACAACGCCCAGGTGCAGGTGCAGAACCGCGTCACCCGGACCGAGCCGAAGCTCCCGGAAGAAGTGACCCGGCTCGGCATCACCGTCGACAAGGCCTCGCCCGACCTGACCATGGTCGTGCACCTGACCTCGCCGGATAACCGCTACGACATGCTCTACCTGTCGAACTACGCGGTGCTCAACGTGAAGGACGAACTGGCCCGCCTCGACGGCGTCGGCGACGTCCAGTTGTTCGGCCTCGGCGACTATTCGCTGCGCGTCTGGCTGGACCCGAACAAGGTCGCCTCGCGCAACCTCACCGCCACCGACGTGGTCAACGCCATCCGCGAGCAGAACCGCCAGGTCGCCGCCGGCACCCTGGGCGCGCCGCCGGCGCCGAGCGATACCAGCTTCCAGTTGTCGATCAACACCCAGGGTCGCCTGGTCACCGAGGAAGAGTTCGAGAACATCATCATCCGCGCCGGCGCCAACGGCGAGATCACCCGTCTGCGCGACATCGCCCGGGTCGAGCTGGGCTCCAACCAGTACGCCCTGCGCTCGCTGCTGAACAACAAGCCGGCGGTGGCGATCCCGATCTTCCAGCGTCCCGGCTCGAACGCCATCGAGATCTCCAACCTGGTGCGGGAGAAGATGGCCGAGCTGAAGCACAGCTTCCCGCAAGGCATGGACTACTCCATCGTCTACGACCCGACCATCTTCGTCCGCGGCTCCATCGAGGCGGTGGTGCACACCCTGTTCGAAGCCCTGGTGCTGGTGGTGCTGGTGGTGATCCTGTTCCTGCAGACCTGGCGCGCCTCGATCATCCCGCTGGCCGCGGTGCCGGTGTCGCTGATCGGCACCTTCGCGGTGATGCACATGCTCGGCTTCTCGCTCAACGCGCTGTCGCTGTTCGGCCTGGTGCTGGCCATCGGCATCGTGGTGGACGACGCCATCGTGGTGGTGGAGAACGTCGAGCGCAACATCGGCCTCGGCCTCAAGCCGGTGGAAGCCACCAAGCGTGCCATGCGCGAGGTGACCGGGCCGATCATCGCCACGGCGCTGGTGCTCTGCGCGGTGTTCATCCCGACCGCGTTCATCTCCGGCCTCACCGGGCAGTTCTACCGCCAGTTCGCCCTGACCATCGCGATCTCCACGGTGATCTCGGCGTTCAACTCGCTGACCCTGTCGCCAGCGCTGGCGGCGGTCCTGCTCAAGGGCCACCACGAGCCGAAGGACCGCTTCTCGGTGTTCCTCGACAAGCTCCTCGGCAGTTGGCTGTTCCGTCCGTTCAACCGTTTCTTCGACCGCGCCAGCCATGGCTACGTCGGCACGGTGAACCGGGTCCTGCGCGGCAGCTCGATCGCCCTGCTGGTCTACGGCGGACTGATGGTGCTGACCTACTTCGGCTTCTCCAGCACGCCGACCGGTTTCGTCCCGCAGCAGGACAAGCAGTACCTGGTGGCCTTCGCCCAGTTGCCCGACGCGGCCAGCCTGGACCGTACCGAGGCGGTGATCAAGCAGATGTCCGAGATCGCCCTGGCGCAGCCCGGCGTGGCGGACTCGGTGGCCTTCCCCGGCCTGTCGATCAACGGCTTCACCAACAGCCCGAACAGCGGCATCGTGTTCACCCCGCTGAAGCCGTTCGACGAGCGCAAGGACCCGAGCCAGTCGGCCGGGGCCATCGCCGCCGCGCTGAACGCCAAGTACGCCGACATCCAGGACGCCTACATCGCGATCTTCCCGCCGCCGCCGGTACAGGGGCTGGGGACCATCGGCGGCTTCCGCCTGCAGATCGAGGACCGTGGCAACCAGGGCTACGAGGAGCTGTTCAAGCAGACCCAGAACATCATCACCAAGGCCCGTGCGCTGCCTGAGCTGGAACCCAGCTCGGTGTTCTCCAGCTACCAGGTCAACGTGCCGCAGATCGACGCCGACATCGACCGCGAGAAGGCCAAGACCCACGGCGTGGCGATCAGCGACATCTTCGACACCCTGCAGGTCTACCTCGGCTCGCTGTACGCGAACGACTTCAACCGCTTCGGCCGTACCTATCAGGTCAACGTCCAGGCCGAGCAGCAGTTCCGCCTCGAACCCGAGCAGATCGGCCAGCTGAAGGTGCGCAACAACCTCGGCGAGATGGTCCCGCTGGCGTCCTTCATCAAGGTCAGCGACACCTCCGGTCCGGACCGTGTGATGCACTACAACGGCTTCATCACCGCCGAACTCAACGGCGCCCCGGCCGCGGGCTACAGCTCCGGCCAGGCGCAGGCGGCGATCGAGAAGCTGCTGAAGGAGGAACTGCCCAACGGCATGACCTACGAGTGGACCGAGCTGACCTACCAGCAGATCCTCGCCGGCAATACCGCGCTGTTCGTCTTCCCGCTCTGCGTGCTGCTGGCCTTCCTCGTGCTGGCCGCCCAGTACGAGAGCTGGAGCCTGCCGCTGGCGGTGATCCTGATCGTGCCGATGACCCTGCTGTCGGCGATCACCGGGGTGATCCTGGCCGGCAGCGACAACAACATCTTTACCCAGATCGGCCTGATCGTTCTGGTGGGGCTGGCGTGCAAGAACGCGATCCTGATCGTCGAGTTCGCCAAGGACAAGCAGGAGGAAGGCATGGACCGCGTCGCCGCGGTGCTGGAAGCCTGCCGCCTGCGCCTGCGGCCGATCCTGATGACGTCCATCGCCTTCATCATGGGCGTGGTGCCGCTGGTGATCTCCACCGGCGCCGGCGCCGAGATGCGCCATGCGATGGGCGTGGCGGTGTTCTCCGGGATGATCGGGGTGACCTTCTTCGGCCTGCTGCTGACGCCGGTGTTCTACGTCCTCATCCGCCGCTTCGTGGAGAACCGCGAAGCGCGCCGCGCCGCCAACGACAAAGGCCTGCCAGAGGTGCATGCATGATTCACGCGCAGTCGATCCGGAGCGGGCTCGCGTCCGCCCTGGGTCTGTTCAGTCTGCTGGCGCTCAGCGCCTGCACGGTGGGTCCGGACTACCGGACCCCCGACACCGCGGCGGCGAAGATCGACGCCACGGCGAGCAAGCCCTACGACCGCAGCCGCTTCGAAAGCCTGTGGTGGAAACAGTTCGACGATCCGACCCTGAACCAGTTGGTCGAACAGTCGCTGAGCGGCAACCGCGACCTGCGCGTGGCCTTCGCCCGCCTGCGCGCCGCCCGCGCCCTGCGCGACGACGTGGCCAACGATCGCTTCCCGGTGGTCACCAGCCGCGCCAGCGCCGACATCGGCAAGGGCCAGCAACCGGGAGTGACCGAGGACCGGGTCAACAGCGAGCGCTACGACCTTGGCCTGGATAGCGCCTGGGAGCTTGACCTGTTCGGGCGCATCCGCCGTCAGCTGGAGTCCAGCGACGCCCTCAGCGAAGCGGCCGAGGCCGACCTGCAGCAACTGCAGGTCAGCCTGATCGCCGAGCTGGTGGACGCCTACGGCCAACTGCGCGGCGCGCAACTGCGCGAGAAGATTGCCCTGAGCAACCTGGAGAACCAGAAGGAGTCGCGCCAGCTCACCGAGCAACTGCGCGACGCCGGGGTCGGTGCCGAACTCGACGTACTGCGCGCCGATGCGCGCCTGGCGGCCACCGCCGCCAGCGTGCCGCAACTGCAGGCGGAAGCCGAGCGCGCCAGGCATCGTATCGCCACCCTCCTCGGCCAACGGCCGGAAGAGTTGACAGTGGACCTTTCGCCGCGCGACCTGCCGGCGATCACCAAGGCCCTGCCGATCGGCGATCCCGGCGAGCTGCTGCGCCGCCGGCCGGACATCCGCGCCGCCGAACGGCGCCTGGCCGCCAGCACCGCCGACGTCGGCGTGGCCACCGCCGACCTGTTCCCGCGGGTCAGCCTCAGCGGCTTCCTCGGCTTCACCGCCGGGCGGGGCTCGCAGATCGGCTCAAGCGCCGCCCGCGCCTGGAGCGTCGGCCCGAGCATCAGTTGGGCCGCCTTCGACCTCGGCAGCGTGCGTGCCCGCCTGCGAGGCGCCAAGGCCGACGCCGACGCCGCGCTGGCCAGCTACGAACAGCAGGTGCTGCTGGCCCTGGAAGAATCGGCGAATGCCTTCAGCGACTATGGCAAGCGCCAGGAGCGCCTGGTCTCGCTGGTCCGCCAGTCGGAAGCCAGCCGCGCCGCCGCGCAACAGGCGGCGATCCGCTACCGCGAAGGCACCACCGATTTCCTGGTGCTGCTGGACGCCGAACGCGAGCAACTCTCCGCCGAAGATGCCCAGGCCCAGGCCGAGGTCGAGCTGTACCGCGGCATCGTGGCGATCTACCGCTCCCTCGGCGGTGGCTGGCAACCCAGCGCCTGAACCGGCTATCCCCCGGCCGATGGAAATCGGCCACTCCAGCCCCGCGATTGCAGCTCCTGGTCGCGGGGCTTTTTTATGCGCAGCGCGGGGGCTCGGTCGAGCCCCACGTCGTTTCTCGGCGATGGCGTAGAGGCTCGGCGGCCATTGCCGCGGGCTATTCCCGCCGCTCCGGCTGCGCGGAGTGGATATACAGGGTGTAGGTATCCGCCGGCCGGGGCGCGCCCGCCAGGTCGAGGGCATGACCGATGGCGCCGCGATGGTAGGTGCCATGGTTGACGATATGGAAGAGGATCTCCTGGCGCGTCATGCCGCCGTCGCGGCCATCGGCGAAGCGGAAGCGCAGCCATTCGCCGCGACGCTCCAGCGGCAGCTCGGCGACATAGCCGGCGAACCAGGCGGCCGAATCCTCCAGCCGGCGACGCAGGACGTCGTAGCCAGGCACCACCTCGCTGTTGGTCTGTTGGTGGGGCGCCGGCTCGCCCAGCAGGCGCGCCCTGAACAGTTCCTCGACGATCGCCATGTGATTGAGCTGTTGCAAGGCGAAGGCCAGCGAGGCCGGGAACGCCTCGGCGTCGATCCGGGCGATGGCATCGAGGGTGCGGCGGTCGGACCAGGCCTTGTAATTGAAGGACTCGACCAGCAGGTCGACTTGCAGGGTGGGTCGGGACATGTGGCGGGCTTCCGTGTCCATTCGCTGAGGGAGCCGGATCATAGCCCGGAGACAGCGCTCAGCGCTCGCCCTGCAACCCTTCCAGGCGCGCATCGCAGAGGTCGCGCAGGCGGTCGCGGAGGGTGCGCCCGGCGCTGTCCAGCTCGGGCCGCGCGTAGAGCGCCAGCTCCAGGCCAGCGATGGGCGGGAAGCCGGCCTGCGCGCCAAGCAGGCGATGCTCGGGCCCGACGCAGCCCAGCGGCAGCAGGCTGACCCCCAGTCCGGCGCCGACCGCGGCCACCAGGCTGGCCAGGCTGGCGCTGGAATAGCCGATGCGCCAGCGACGCCCGATGCTCTCCAGGGCATGGATCATCTCCTGGCGATACAGCGCTCCGACCGGGAACACCACCAGCGGCACCGGCTCCTCCGGCGAACCCTCGCCGAACGGCCGCGTGGCGCTGCCGAACCAGCCCAGCGGCTCGGCCCAGCGTGCATGGCAGTCGCTGTCGGCCCCCCACTGCTTGACCAGCAGCAGGTCCAGCTCGCCGCTGCGATAGAGGCGCAGCAGGTGATGGCTGAGACCGCTCTCGACCTCCAGGCGCAGTCGCGGACGCTCTTCGGTGAAGCGCGTCAGCACCGGCATCAGCACTTCGCCGGCGAGGTCTTCCGGCACGCCGAGGCGCAGCACGCCGTCGCCATGGGCCGGGCTGAGGGCCTCGCTGGCCTCGTCCGAGAGCCGCAGCAGGCGCCGCGCGTAGCCAAGCAGACGCTCGCCTTCCTCGGTCGGCAAAACCTGCCGCTGGCTGCGGTCGAGCAGGCGGCAACCGAGGTTCTGTTCGAGGCGGATGACCTGCTGGCTGACGGTGGACTGGGTCAGGTGCAGGTGTTCGCCGGCGCGGGTGAAGTTGCCGGTGTCGACAACGCTGACGAAGGTACGGAGCAGGACCAGATCGAGCATGCACACTCCCACTGAAAGGCATTACATCATTTAATTTCAGCATACATGACATCGACGCCATACTTTTCGCCAACGCCTATCGGAGCCCATCGACATGTCCCTGGCCAATCTATGCAGGAGCGGAGCCATGCTGGTCTGCGCAGCATTCAGCGGAGGCGCCGGCGCGAGCGACGCCGGAGCATTGCTCGAAGCCGCGCGTCGCGGCGATACCGCGCAGGTCGCCAGCCTGCTCGAACGCAAGGTCGAGGTCGACGCGCCCAGCGCCGACGGTAGCACCCCGCTGCTGCTGGCCACCGCCAACGACCACCTGGCGGTGGCGCGCCAGTTGATCGAGGCCGGCGCCGACGTCAACCGGCAGAACAGCCGGCTCGACAGCCCGTATCTGCTGGCCGGCGCCGAGGGCCGCCTGGAAATCCTGCGCCTGACCCTGCTCCACGGCGCCGACCTGAAGAGTACCAACCGCTATGGCGGCACCGCGCTGATCCCGGCCTGCGAACGCGGCCATGTGGAAGTGGTGAAGACGCTGCTGCAAGCCGGGGTCGATCCCAACCATGTCAACAAGCTCGGCTGGACCGGGCTGCTCGAGGCGATCCTGCTGAGTGACGGTGGTCCGCGCCACCAGGAGATCGTGCGCCTGCTGATCGACGCCGGCGCCGACGTCAACCTGGCCGATGCCGACGGCGTCAGCCCGCTGGCCCACGCCCGCCAGCGCGGCCAGGGCGGGATCGAGCGGCTGCTGCTGGCCGCCGGCGCCCAATGAAAGCGAAGGAGAAAGACATGTCCGATGAAATCTTCATGCGCGAGGCCATCGCCCTCGCCCGCGCCAACGTCGAGGCCGGCGGCCGCCCGTTCGGCGCCGTGCTGGTGCGCGACGGGCGGGTCCTGGCCCGCGGCGTCAACCAGATCCACGAGACCCACGATCCCAGCGCCCACGCCGAACTGCAGGCGATCCGCCAGGCCAGTCAGGCGCTCGGCAGCCCGCGTCTGGACGGTTGTGTGATCTACGCCAGCGGCCATCCCTGCCCGATGTGTCTGGCCGCCATGCATCTCTGCGGCATCCAGGCGGCCTGGTTCGCCTATTCCAACGAGGACGGCGAACCGTTCGGCCTGTCCACGGCCACGCTCTACGCCGAGATGGCGCGCCCGCCACAGCGGCAAAGCCTGCCGCTACGCGCCCTGCGTCCTGCCGGCGAAGAGGGTCTGTACCGGCAATGGCGGCAACGCCAGGCATGAGCGCGCGAATCCCTTCCGGCGGCCAGGCCGCCACCGGCGTCGGCGCGGCGGAGGTCAGTTGGGTCGGCCTGCTGGTGATCTTCTGCCTCGGCATCAACCTGCGACCGATCCTCACCGGCATCGGCCCGCTGCTCGAGGAAATCACCGCCGGCACCGGTCTCGGCTTCCAGGGCGCGTCGCTGCTGACGGTGTTGCCGGTGCTCTGCATGGGCCTGGTGGCGCTGTTGCTGCCCTGGCTCGGGCGCTGGCTGGCCGAGCACCGCGGCATCGTCTGCGGACTGCTGGCCATCGCCGCAGCCTGCCTCTGGCGCCTGGAACTGGATAGCGGGCTGGCGCTGATCGCCAGCGCCGCGCTGGCCGGCAGCGGCGTGGCGATCATCCAGGCGCTGGTACCGGGCGTGGTCAAGCGCTGGTTCCCGAGGCGGGTCCCGGCGGCGATGGGCCTCTACTCGGCCTCGCTGATGGCCGGCGGCGGAACCGCGGCGGTGCTCAGCCCGCGGATCGCCGAACACTTCTCCAACTGGCAGGCCGGCCTCGGCGCCTGGGCCGTACCGGCCCTGCTGGCGCTGCTGCTGTGGATGTTCGCGCGGCCAAGGGAGGTGCTGCCGAGCGCTGGCGAGGGGCCGGTCCGGCACTTCTTCGGCAATCGCCGTGGCTGGCTGCTGGCGGTGTATTTCGGGCTGATCAACGGCGGCTACACCAGCATGGTGGCCTGGTTGCCGGTGTACTACCGCCAGCTCGGCTGGAGCGCCCAGGACAGCGGCGGGCTGGTCGGGATCATGACCATCTTCCAGGTGCTCGCCGCGCTCAGCGTGCCGCTGCTGATTCGCCGCCGCCTCGACCGCCGGCCCTGGCTGCTGGCCGCGCTGCTGGTCCAGCTCGGCGGCTTCTGCGGCCTGCTGCTGATGCCGCTACAGCACGCGGCACTGTGGGTGGCGTTGATCGGCTACGGCCTGGGCGCCTGCTTCGCCCTCAGCCTGACCCTGACCCTCGACCACCTCCACGAGCCGCGTGCGGCGGGAAGCCTGGCGGCCTTCGTGCAAGGCATCGGCTTCATCATCACCGGCATCGTGCCCTACCTGACCGGCTGGCTGCGCGACGTCACCGGCAGCTTCCAGGCCTCCTGGCTGCTGCTCGCGGCGAGCGTGGTGGCGATGTTGCTGGTGACCCTGCGCTTCGCCCCGTCCGGCTATGCCCGGGCCATGGGCGAGACGCGCGACTGAGCGGCGGACCTCCGCGCCCGCCATTGCAGGCGCGGGTGGCGCTTCAGTAATGGGTGGCGATATAGATGCGGTAGCTGATGATGGCCAGCATGCAGATCACCCCGACCCACATGAGGAACAGGCCGAACGGCGTGTCGCGCTTGGTGAAACCCGTGCCGATGAAGAGCATGCCCAGCACGATGATTGCGAAAGTGACGCCGTAGGAATCCATGTTTACCCTCGTTGGCCGCGTTCCTGACATACTTGTCAGTCTAGCTCCAAGCCCGCTAGAACTACGTTGATATTTATCAGCCTGCGGTCAATTTCGGACAAATTCATCGAACTTGAGGAAACGCCTGGCTGCGAGCGGCAAGGTCGCGCAAGATCGCCTGGATCTCGCCGAAGTCCGGCCGCTCGCTCACCCGTGGCAGCGCGCAACGTCGCTGCAACTCGACCAGCGCCGCACGTAGCGAGGCCTGCCCCGGCGGCGCCTCGCTGCGCTCGAGCAACTCTTCCAGCAGGCAGGCGAAGGCACGTACTTCCAGGCGCCGCAGGGCGCCGGCGAGCACGGCGTCGTCCGGGAGAAATGACGCGGCGCCGAAATCGCCCAGCAGGCAGGCGCCATCCTCGCGCCAGAGGATGTTATGCGCATAGAAGTCGCCATGGCTGATGCCGCGTCCATGCAGATGGGCCATCAACGCGGCGAGCGAGGCCGCCAGGCGCAGCGCCGTGGCCAGCTCGAAGCGCAGTCCCGGCGGATAGACGTCGCGGGTACAGGACTCCAGGCTCGGCGGCCCCGCCAGGTTGCGATAGGCGTCGTCGAGCAGCTCCAGCACCAGCCCGTCGCGCCCTTGCGGATGCCCGGCGAGCTGGCCGAGCACCTCGATCAATTGCGCATGGCGCCCCGCCGCCAGGCAGGCGGCCATCTCGCTGGCGGGGGTGCCATCGCTGGTCACTTCGCCCTTGAACAGCTTCAGCGCCACCGTGCGCGTCGAACCGTCCGGCTGGTGCCAGCCGGCGCGATGGATGACCCCGGAGGCTCCTTCGCCGATCAAACCGTCCAGGCTCAGCTCGCTCCAGTCCAGCGCAGCGATGCCGCTGTCGGCCAGCGCCGGCAGACGGCACAACGGGTTGCCGGCGTAGGCCAGCCAGGCCAGGCGCGGCAGCGTCGCCAGCCAGGCCGGCAGGCGCTGGAAACGGTTGGCGGCGATCCGCAGCAGTTCCAGGCCTTCGCAAGCGGCCATGCTCTCGGGCAAGGCCTCCAGGCGGTTGCCGGCCAGCATCAGCTTCTGCAACGGCCGGCGACCCAGTTCCTCGGGCAGCGTGGCAATCCGGTTGTCGGTGAGGATCAGCCAGCGCAGCGCTGGCGGCAGGGCCGCGGCCGGCACCCGCTCGATGCGGTTGGACTTGAAGCCGACCATGCTCAGCGCCGGACAGTCGCCCACCGCCGCCGGCAATTCGGCGAAGTCGTTGGCGGAACAGAACAGCACCTTGAGACGATGCAGCCGCCCGAGGTCGTCCGGCAGGCTGTCCAGGGCGTTGCCGCTGAGGTTGAGCACCTCCAGGGAGTCGGCCAGCTCGAAGATTTCCCGGGGGAACTCGCGCAGGCCGCAGGACAGGTCCAGGCGCGTGGCGCCGGCCAGTTCGCCGCTGCGCAGTTGCTGCAAGGTGTGCATGGTTCGACGGACTCCGGCCAGGGCGGATGGAAAGCCGCGCATGATAGCCAAGGCGTTGCGGAACGCGCACCCTCGCCGTGCTAGAGTGGCCGCCCCGAATCGACAGGACCACAGAGAATGGAACTCTCCCCCGCCGAACGCCAACTCCTGCTGGCCCATCGCCTGGCCGTGTTCGACGGCTGCGTGGTGTACGACGCCCAACCGCCGGTGTCCGCCGAACACGTCCAGCGTCTTGCCGAAGGCCTGGCCGGACCGATTCCAGAAGACCTGCTGCGCCTCTGGCGCACCTGTTTCGGCGGGCGCCTCGGCTATGACCTGGAAGTCGACTACGACGGCCACCGCCACCCGTTCTCTTTCAGCGAACTGTTCTATCCGGACAGCGACGGCTACCACGACCTCTGGGGCTGGATCGAACACGAGCGCGAGCTGGCGGCGGAAGCCGCGGCAGAAGAAGGCCGCGACTGGAACGGCAAGCTGGCCTACCTGCCGTTCGGTGGCTTCGAGTACCTGGAGCGGCTCTACGTCTGCGTCGAACCCGGCCCCGAGCATGGCGCGGTAATCGCCTGGAGCCACGGCCTGCCGCCGGCCTGGGCCGGACGCCTGCACCAGGATTCGGTGACGCGCCTGGCCGACGATGTCGGCGGGCTGTTCCGCCTGTTGTCCTTCGAACAGGATCCGTTCGATGCCGAGAACGCCTGCGGCGTGGCCGACGAGCTACTGGAAGCGCTGGACGCCCTGGAGGCCGCTGGGGAGCCCGGCAAGGCGCTGAAGGGCCGCCTGGAAGTCCTGCTGCGCCAGCGCATCCTCGACTGGCGGCCGGCCCTCGCCGACGGCAGCCTGGCCGCCGAGCCAAGGCTGCGTCAACTGGCCCTGGCCGAAGCTGCGCAAGACGGCGACATCGACCTGCTGCAACGCCTGCGCGATGCCGGCTGCGACTTCGCCGAAACCTTGCGCGGACGCGGCGGCGTGCTGGAGGCCTGCCTCGCCCGCGGGCGCCTGGAGGCCGCCAGATGGCTGCTCGACCAGGGCGTCGCGGTGCACCAGGACAGCCTGCAGATTGGCGCCGCGCACCTCGATGCGCTCCTGGCCGAACGCCTGTTGCGGCTCGGCGCGATCTCCGACCCGAATACGGTGCTCCTCGCCCTGCAATACGGCGACGCCGACGCCGCGCGGATCATGGCGCGACCGCTGCTGGAGGAGTCGCCGGCGAGGGCCAGCGCCCTGCGTCTGGCCCTCGCCAGCCGCGCCGAGCGCGAGCGCAGCGACGCCAGGCGGGTCAGGTCGGGAAAGATGGGCAGCAACCGCAGTCCCGACGACTACCTGGCCCTGGCCGAGCGCCTGGAGCGCTTCCTCGCCGAGCTGCCAGGCTGAGGCTCAACCCTCCGGTCCCTGCACCTCGATGAAGGAACCGTCGGCCAGCCGCTCGAACGCCCGTCCCGGCGGCGCGTCGAGCAGCGGCAGGATGCTGTCGTCGGCGTTCAGCACCGAGCCCAGGCTGACGTAGGCGGTGGTCCCGGCGGTATTCATGTAGTCGTCCGACTCGTCGCCGGCCATCAGCCGCCAGCCGCTGTCGTTTTCCTCTTCCGGCGCCTCGCGGTAGAGGTAGCCGACCGCCTTCCCCTCGTCTATCACCCGGCGCGTCACGAAGCAGCGCCGGGCATAGCGCGAGATCGGCGTTTCCCGCGGGTCGTGCTCGGTGTTGATGATGTGCCGCGCCTCGAAGACGATGCGCTCGCCCAGCGACAGGTCGCGGATGTATTGCGGATAGTTGTCCAGGCGGCCGCTGAAGGCGCCATCCGCCTCGATGCCCTCGACCGTCACCCAGAGCCGCTCGGCGCGCGGCGCATCGGGGTTGTCGGTATCGAAGGCGAAGATCAGCTTGACGCTTTCCCCGGCGGCGACCCGGTCGATGGTCTCCGCGTCCGGTTTGTAGAAGGTGTAGGGATGGCGGACAGCGATCGCACTGGCGTCCACCAAGGTCCACGAGGCCATGTCGACTCCCGCTTGGCTGGCTACGCGGCGCCCGTAGCCTGGGCTGCCACGGGCACGCCGGTGCCCGGGCGGCATGGGTGGAATGGCGTGGCCGAGGTTCGGGTCGCGGCGCCCACCGGCAGGTCGAAGCCATGCCCGGCCAGGAACCGCCCTTCGGCCCGCCTACCCAGAGGAAAGTAGCAGCGCCGCCGCGCAGCCGCCAGCAACGGGCTGTCGCAGAGCGCCGCCCCGGACGGGGCGGCGGCGCGCCTTCAGAGGACTTGCAGCGGGTATTCGACGATCAGGCGGACTTCGTCGAGGTCCGACTCGAAGCTGTCGGAGCGCACGGTGGCCTGGCGCACGCGGAACGCCAGGTCCTTGGCCGCGCCACCCTGCACCACGTACTTGACCTCCACGTTGCGTTCCCAGCGGCCCTGGTTGGTCAGCGGGTTGCCGTTGGCGTCGGTGCGCATGTAGACGCTGTTGGCATTCGAATAATCGGCGTCCCAGCCCTTGCCATAGCGGGTCATGAAGCTCAGCCCCGGCACGCCGAAGGCGGCCATGTCGAGGTCGTAGCGGAGCATCAGCGAGCGTTCCTTGGGCGAGTTGAAGTCGCTGTACTGGATCGAGTTGTCCAGGTAGATGGAGTCGGTCTGGCGCAGGTAGTCGAAGTCGTCGTCGCCGTTGTTGCGCTGGTACGACAGCAGCACCTGGTGCGGACCGTAGGCGAAGCCGCCGCGCACGCTCCAGATGTCGTTGTCGAGTTCGCCCATCACCTGCCTGCCCTGGTCCTTGACCTTGTAGTAGTTGGCGCCGCCGAGCAGGGACAGCTTGTCGTCCAGCGGATAGTTGAAGCTGGTGCCGGCGTAGTACTGGTCCCAGGCGTCCTTCTGGCGGCTGCCGTAGAGGCTGACGCTCCAGTGCTCGGTGGCCTGGTAGTCGCCGCCGGCGTAGGCGACCCACGGCGAGTCGATGCGCCGGCCGGTGTAGAAGCTGTAGAAGTCGTCGCTGCCGCTGGTGCTGTTCGGCTGGGTCATCGAGTTCAGCTTGCCGGCCTGCAGGGTCAGGCCCTTCGCCAGGCTGTCGTTGACCAGGGTGAAGCCACGGAAGCTGGAGGGGAACAGCCGGCTGTTGCCGTACTGGATTACCGGGGTTTCCGGGAACACGTCGCCGACCCGCAGCACGGTGCCATACCAGCGCAGCTTGACCGCGCCGCCGGCTCGCGAATAGTCGTCCTGCGGCCTCCCCTGGTCGTCATAGGGCAGCAGGTCGACGCTACCGCCGGCGCCGGAACGCCCGCCGCCGCTGTCCAGGCGCACGCCGAGCTGGGCGAAGGCGTCGATGCCGACGCCCAGCGTGCCCTGGGTGAAGCCCGAGGAAAAGTTGGCCATGAAGCCCTGCACCCACTCCTCGGTGTAGCCGCCGCCCGCCGGGCTCGATTGGCCCTTGCGGAAGTCGCGGTTGAAGTAGAAGTTGCGCAGCAGCAGGTTGACCTCGCTGCCCTCGATGAAACCTTCCTTGCTCCGCTCGGCGTTCTCCTCGGCGACGGCCGAGGCCATCAGTCCGGCGCCCAGCAGCAGTGGAAGCGTCCACAGTCGTTTCTTTCCATCCCCTTGCATGGCGATTGCTCCAGATCGGTTCATGTCTGTTTTTCTTCTGCGGCCATGCCTTGCGGCGCTGGCTGTGCGTGAACTTCTGGTCGATCGCGCCCCCGCGCAGTCCTGCCGCAACCGGCATTGACCGTGGGGCTGATTCTGGAACCGGGGAAATGACGCAGACATGAGGCGGGGATTACTTTTCCGCAATCTTAACTCGCACTTAATGCGCTTCGCGCAGACTCCTCCGCCATGCAACGGAGCATCGCCGAAGTTATCGGAAACGTAATTTTCCACTCACCCTCGGGTAATCCGTCCGCTCTTACTCTTTGCTCAAACGGGACGAATACCTCGCCCCGGCGACGAGCCAACCCGAGAGGTTTGCCATGAAGATCATCCCGATGCTGCTGGCCGCCCTGCTGGCGACCGGCGCCGCCACTGCCCAGGCCCAGGACGGCAGCGAACGCTCCTGGCAGTACAACGCCGAATTCCGCGCCGCGCAGAAAGAACTGCGCGAAAAGCGCCTGCAGAAGCAACAACTGGAAGCGCAAGCGCAGAAGACCGACCGCAGCAAATGCGCCGAGCGCAAGAACGGCAACGGCTGAGCAGCCTTTCACCGAGCAATACACTTGTCCTTTTTGGGTTGCTCCTTTGGACAAGTCCTGAGGCGCCAGTCATGGCGCCTTTTTTTATCCGCCGTCGCGCCTGGCGGAAGAAGGCGGCATGGTCGCCAGCGACCAGCCGCCCTCCCCGCTCCCCGCCTTACCCCTGCAATGCCCGCGGCCGCTGGCTGCGGCGCTCGGCGGCGGGTGCCGGGCTGGCCTGGAGCTGGAAGTCGAAATCCAGTTCGGCGAAGCGTCCGCCCTCCACGCCGCGGTCGCGGGCCGCGGCGGGGTCGTCGTTGAAGCGCAGGTCGCCGATCAGCCCATCGCGGGTGGCGTAGGCGAAGTCGTCCCACAGGTAGCGGTCGCCCGCCAGGTTGATCTGGGTGGTCAGGTGGCGATGGCCGGGCGCCGAGACGAAGAAGTGAATGTGCGCCGGCCGCTGGCCGTGGCGGCCGAGGCGGTCGAGCAGTTCCTGGGTCGGGCCGTCGCTCGGGCAACCGTAGCCGGACGGCACGATACTGCGCGCACGGTAGCGGCCGTCGGCGTCGGTGCGGATGCGCCGGCGCAGGTTGTATTCGGACTGGCTGCTGTCGAAGTAGGAATAGGTGCCTTGGGTATTGGCATGCCAGACATCGACGATGGCCCCGGCCAGCGGCTGGCCGTCGGGACCGCTGACGCGGCCCTGGAGGAACATCACGGTGCCGGCGTCGCGGCCGTCGTCCATCCGTGCCTCGCCATCGCTCAGCGGCGCGCCGGCGACGTACAGCGGCCCTTCGATGGTGCGCGGCGTGCCGCCGGTGAGGCCGGCCTCGGCGTCCTGGGCGTCGAGCAGCAGGTCCAGGTAATGCTCCAGGCCCAGCCCGGCGGCCAGCAGGCCGGCTTCCTGGCGGCTGCCCAGGCGGTTCAGGTAGTCCACCGCTTTCCAGAATTCGTCGGGCGTGACCTGCATCTCTTCGATCAGCTTCGCCGTGTCGTCGAGGATGCGCCGCACCAGGGCCTTGGTGCGCGGATCGCCGCGTTCGTTGAGCTGGCCGCTGGCCTCTTCGAAGAAGCGCTGGACGTCGGCAGTCTGGGAAATCTTCACGGTCATGGCGTTTGCCTCTGCTTGTTGTTGTCGGGCGTGGGAAGGGAATCTCAGCGGTCGTCGGCATGGATCGACGAGGGATGCCGGCAAAGCCCGTCGATCTCGATGTCCATGTAGGGAAACAGCGGCAGCCGGGTCAGGGTGTCGTGCAGCGCCTCGACGCTGGGCAGGTCGAACAGGCTGTAGTTGGCGTAGTGCCCGGCGATCCGCCAGAGGTGCCGCCAGCTGCCCTCGCGCTGGAGGCGCTGGGCCATTTCCTTCTCCTCGGCCTTGAGCCGCTCGGCCTGTTGCGGGTCCATGTCGACGGGCAACTTCACGGTCATCTTCACGTGGAACAGCATCGGTCGTTTCTCCTCTGTCTGCGGGACGGCTTCAGCGCCGGCGGAAGCGCGCCAGGCGCTCCTCGTCGAGCGCCAGGCCGAGACCCGGCGCACGCGGCACGTGCAAGTGGAAATCCTGGTAGCGCGGCGACTCGAGGAGGATGTCCTCGGTCAGCAGCAACGGGCCGAACAGTTCGCTGTGCCAGGCCAGGCGGTCGAGGGTGACGAAGGCGTGGGCGGCGGCCAGGGTGCCGATGCCGCCCTCGAGCATGGTCCCGCCGTACAGGCCGATCCCGGCCGCCTCGGCGATCGCCGCGCTACGCAGCACCGCGCGCGGTCCGCCGTTCTTGGCGATCTTCAGGGCGAACACCGGGGCGGCGCCCTCGCGAGCCAGATGGAAGGCATCCTCGACGCTCTCGATGGCCTCGTCGGCCATGATCGGCGCGCCGCCGCGGCTGCTCAGGCGCGCCAGGCCGACGCGGTTGTGGCGGGCGATGGGCTGTTCGATCAGGGCGATGCCGTTGTCGCCGAGCGTCGCGCAGGCACGCTGGGCAACGCCTTCGTCCCAGGCCTGGTTGACGTCCACCCGCACGCTGGCGCGCTCGCCGAGGGCGCGCTTGATGGCGATCGCGTGGGCCACGTCGGCATCCACCTCACCGGCGCCGATCTTCAGCTTGAAGTGCCGGTGGCGGCGCAGGTCGAGCATCCGCTCGGCTTCCTCGATGTCGCGGCCGGTGTCGCCGCTGGCCAGGGTCCAGGCCACCTCCAGGCTGTCGTGCAGGCGGCCGCCGAGCAGTTCGCTGACGGCCAGGCCGAGGCGCTTGCCATGGGCGTCGAGCAAGGCGGTCTCGACCGCCGAGCGGGCGAAGGTGTTGCCCCTGATGTGTCGGTCCAGGCGCTGCATCGCGGCATTCACGTTGTCCGCCGGCTGGCCCAGCAGCAACGGGGCGAAATGCGCGTCGAGATTGCTCTTGATGCTCTCCGGGCTCTCGCTGCCGTAGGCCAGGCCACCGATGGTGGTGGCTTCGCCGAGGCCCTCGATGCCGTCGCTGCAACGCAGGCGGAGGATCACCAGGGTCTGCCGGTTCATGGTGTGCATGGCCAGCTTGTGCGGGCGGATGGTCGGCAGGTCGACGATGATCGACTCGAGGCTTTGGATCACGGCTTGGCTCATTCTCGGGGGTCCACCAGGGTTGCGGTCGGGTTTTCGACGGTTCGCCGCTCAAGGCTCGCTCGATACCGAGCGGGTTTCGCCGTTGTCTCAACCAAGCATCCATCGCCTTCTTCACTGGGGTCCAATATCATCTTCCTCTCGAACCATACCCTGGAGGTATCATGGAGCTTCGTCACCTGCGCTACTTCCAGGCGCTGGCCCGGACCCTCAACTTCACCCGCGCCGCCGAGCAGTTGCACATCGCCCAGCCACCGCTGAGCCGGCAGATCCAGCAACTCGAGGAAATGCTCGGGGTGGCCCTGCTGGAGCGCGGCCGGCCGCTGCGCCTGACCGAAGCCGGGCGCTTCTTCCACGAACAGAGCGCGACGCTCCTGGACCAACTGGAAAGCATCTGCGACAGCACCCGGCGGATCGGCCAGGGCCAGCGCCAGTGGTTCGGCATCGGCTTCGTGCCCTCGGCGCTGTATGGCGTGCTGCCGGAGCTGATCCGCCACCTGCGCGGCGACCCGGAGCTGGAGCTGGGCCTGCTGGAGATGACCACCCTGCAGCAGGTCGAGGCGCTGAAGAGCGGGCGCATCGACATCGGTTTCGGACGCATCCGCATCGACGACCCGGCGATCCGCCAGAGCGTGCTCAGCGAAGAGCCGCTGGTCGCCGCCCTGCCCGCCGGGCACCCGTTGCTCGGCCAGCCGCTGAGCCTGGAGCGCCTGTCGCGCGAGCCGTTCGTGCTCTACCCCGGCCAGCCGCGGCCGAGCTACGCCGACCACGTGCTGGCGCTGTTCGCCACCCACGGCCTGAGCCTGCGCGTGACGCAATGGGCCAACGAGATGCAGACCGCCATCGGCCTGGTCGCCGCCGGACTCGGCGCGACCCTGGTGCCGGCCTCGGTGCAGTTGCAGCACCGCGACGACGTCGCCTACCAGGCCCTGGCCGACGCCTCCCTGACCTCGCCGATCATCGTCAGCCGGCGCCAGGGCGACGGCTCCCCGCACCTGCGGCGCTGCCTGGCGCTGATCGGCCGCGAGGACGCCTGAGTGCCCTCTCAGGAGCGCCGCGCAGCGCGGCGCTGGGTCATGCTCGGGGTTTCCTCGAAGCGCTTGCGGTAGTCCACGGAGAAGCGTCCGAGGTGGCTGAAGCCCCAGCCCAGGGCGATCGTCGAGATGCTGCGGGCGCCGCCGCTGGCGAGGATCTCCTCGCGCACCGCGGCGAGCCGGTAGTGCTTCAGGTAGCTCATCGGCGACACCCCGAAGTAGCGACGGAAGCCCTCGAACAGCTTGAACCGCGAGACCCCGGCGGCGCGTTCCACGTCCTCCAGGCTCAGGGTCTCGCGGGCGTTGGCCTGGAGAAACTCGCGGGCGCGCAGCAGGTAGTGCGGCGGGCGCCCGCCAAGGCCCTGCTGCAGGGCCTCGCTGTAGTTGTTCGGCTGGGCCAGGATCAGTCCCTTGATCAGCGCGCGTTCCAGGTCGCTGCTGAAAAACGCCTGGGCGTAGAGTTCGCTGCGCGCCATCTCCTCGCTGATGTGCCGCACGGTGCGCCACCAGGACGCGGAGGCGCCGTCCAGGGCATCCATCTCCGGATCGAAGCGCAAGGGCGTATCGATCGGCCGCTGCAACATCTCCTCCAGGACCTTGCGCATCGCCGTGCGGCCGATCACCACCTGCAGCTTGCGGCAGTCCCCGGCGATGCTCAGCTCCTGGCGCTCGTTGGGCGCGATGATCACCCCGCGGCGGACGTCGGAGAGCAGGCGTAGCCCGCCCCGGCACAGCTCCTGCTCGCCGCTGAGCGGCAGGCTCAGGCTGTAGGCGTTGAACGCCGCGGCATCCTCGACGGTGATGGTGACGTCGGTACCGTAGCCGATGTAGCCGAGGGTGGTGCACATCGACTTCAGCACGTTGCCGTGGTGCTGGAACTGCACCAGTCCCGGGCTCGCCGCTTCGAGCCGGTGCGGCCCGCAGACCTTCGACATCCAGGAACGGGCGGCGGCCAGGTCCAGGTGGTCGGCATGGAGATCGCCACGATCGGCGACGGGATGGGTCCTCATCATGGTTCGGCACTCGACACGGCAAGGCTGGGGGTGCGCTCTGCTGGCGCTCTGTTTTCAGCAAAATGCAAGGCATATGCCGGCGCAAGGCCGGCTCCCCGCATCCTCCACTATCCGGATAGCGTTCGCCGACTTTCCGGACAAAGCGTCCGCCGCAAGCGCCGCTCGAACCTCGGCCGAGCCCTCCGCGAGCCCCCTGGCCGCTCCTCGGCGGCTGCGGATTTTCGGGATGCGCATCGTCGACTAAGCGGATAGCCCGCCCCCGCTCGCGGCCGTTGAATGGGTCACCCATAACGACAACGCACAAGGGTGAGAACGCATGAACGCTACCCGCAGAAGCCTCGAACAGTGGCGCGACTATGTCGGCGGCTGCCTCGACTTCCGTCCCGAGGAAGGCATCTTCCGCATCGCCCGGGACATGTTCACCGAACCGGAGCTGTTCGACCTGGAGATGGAGCTGATCTTCGAAAAGAACTGGATCTACGCCTGCCACGAAAGCGAACTGGCCAGGCCCCACGACTTCGTCACCCTGCGCGCCGGACGCCAGCCGCTGATCGTCACCCGCGACGGCAACGGCCAGTTGCACGCGCTGGTCAACGCCTGCCAGCATCGCGGCGCGACCCTGGTGCGGGTCGGCAAGGGCAACCAGTCGACCTTCACCTGTCCGTTCCATGCCTGGTGCTACAAGAACGACGGCCGGCTGGTGAAGGTCAAGGCGCCGGGCGAATACCCGGAAGGCTTCGACAAGGCCACCCGTGGCCTGAAGAAAGCGCGCATCCAGAGCTACAGGGGCTTCGTCTTCGTCAGCCTGGACGTCGCCGGCGAGGACGACCTGGTGGACTTCCTCGGCGACGCCCGGGTGTTCCTCGACATGCTGGTGGCGCAGTCTCCCAGCGGCGAGCTGGAAGTGTTGCCCGGCACCTCCACCTACACCTACGAAGGCAACTGGAAGCTGCAGAACGAGAATGGCCTGGACGGCTATCACGTCAGCACAGTGCACTACAACTACGTAGCCACCGTGCAGCACCGCCAGCAGGTCGAGGCCGAGCGCGGCGGCGTGGCCGCCACCCTCGACTACAGCAAGCTCGGCGCCGGCGACGCGGCCACCGACGACGGCTGGTTCTCCTTCGCCAACGGCCACAGCGTGCTCTTCAGCGAGATGCCCAACCCCGCCGTACGCCCCGGCTACGCCAGCGTGATGCCGCGGCTGGTGGCGGAATACGGCCAGGCCCGCGCCGAGTGGATGATGCATCGCCTGCGCAACCTCAATCTCTACCCCAGCCTGTTCGTCATCGACCAGATCAGCTCGCAGCTGCGCATCGTCCGCCCGCTGGCCTGGAACCGTACCGAGATCGTCAGCCAGTGCATCGGCGTCAAGGGCGAGTCGGACGCCGACCGGGAGAGCCGGATCCGCCAGTTCGAGGACTTCTTCAACGTCTCCGGGATGGGCACGCCCGACGACCTGGTGGAGTTCCGCGAAGCCCAGCGTGGCTTCCAGGCCCGCCTGGAGCGCTGGAGCGACATCTCCCGCGGCCACGGCAAGTGGCTCGAAGGCGCGACGCCGAACAGCCAGGCGTTGGGTATCGCGCCGCTGCTGACCGGCACCGAGATCACCCACGAAGGCCTCTACGTCAACCAGCACGCGCATTGGCGGCGCTTCCTCCTCGACGGCCTGGAGCGCCTGGCCCTGCGCGCGAAAGAGGTGACCCCATGAACGCCGGACTGCAGTACCGCGTCGAACAGTTCCTCTACCGCCACGCCGAACTCTGCGATGCCCAGGACTGGGACGGCTACCTCGCGCAGTTCGACGAACAGTGCGAGTTCCACCTGCCGCAGTGGGAGTCCGAGCAGCGCTACACCCGCGATCCGAAGCGCGAGATGTCGCTGATCTACTACCCCAGCCGTGCCGGCCTGGAAGACCGGGTGTTCCGTATCCGCACCGGCAAGGCCGCGTCCACCGTGCCGATGCCGCGCACCCTGCACCAGATCGGCAACGTGCGCATCGCCGAGGAAGGCGAAGGCCTGCTGCGAGTGCGGGTCAACTGGCAGACCCTGTTCCAGCGCCTGGACCAGACCGGCAGCTTCTTCGGCCATGCCACCTACCGCCTGAAACCCCATGGAGAGGCCTGGCTGATCGCGCGCAAGCACATCGTCCTGCTCAACGACCGGATCGACTCGGTCCTCGACTTCTACCACCTCTGAACGGCGGGACCCGTCACGATGAATCACAAAGTCGCCCTCAGCTTCGCCGACGGCAAGACCCTGTTCCTGCCCGTCGGCCACGACGACCTGCTCCTCGACGCCGCCCTGCGCCACGGCATCAACCTGCCGCTGGACTGCCGCGAAGGGGTCTGCGGCACCTGCATGGGCCGCTGCGAGGCGGGCAGCTACAGCCTGGACTACGCCGACGAGGACACCCTCTCCGCCGCCGACCTGGAGCAGCGCAAGGTGCTCGCCTGCCAGACCCGGGTGCGCTCCGACGCGGCCTTCTACTTCGACTTCGCCTCGACCCTCTGCCATGCCGCCGCGGCCCAGGCGCACAGCGGCGTGGTGCGCGAACTGCGCCTGCTCTCCGAGGACACCGCGCTGCTCCGCCTCGACGCCGGCGCCGCGGGCCGCCAGCTGGACTTCCTGCCCGGCCAGTACGCGCGCCTGCAAGTACCCGGCAGCGACTGCCGGCGCGCCTACTCCTTCGCCAACCGGCCGAATCCGCAGAACCACCTGCAGTTCCTTATCCGCCTGCTCCCGGGCGGCGCCATGAGCGACTACCTGCGCCAAGGGTGCCGGGTCGGCGACGAGATCCGCTTCGAGGCGCCGCTGGGCACATTCTACCTGCGCCAGGTGGAGCGCCCGTTGCTGCTGGTGGCCGGCGGCACCGGCCTGTCGGCGTTCCTCGGCATGCTCGACGAACTGGCCGAGCGCGGTTGCGAGCGGCCGGTGCATCTCTACTACGGGGTACGCCGCGCCGCCGATCTCTGCGAATTGCAACGGATCGCCGGCTACGCCGAGCGGCTTCCCGGCTTCCGCTTCGTCCCGGTGCTCAGCGAGGCGGACGCCGACTGGGATGGCCGGCGCGGCTACCTGCACGAGCATTTCGACGCCGCCCGCTTGCGCGACGAAGCTTTCGACCTCTACCTGTGCGGGCCGCCGCCGATGGTCGAGGCGGTCCGCCAGTGGCTGCGCGAGCACTCCCTGGAGCATCTGCGGCTGTACCTGGAGAAGTTCACCGAAAGCGGCGACTGAAGCGCTCAGCCGAGGTCGCCGCCAGCTACCGGCAGGGTCACGCCGGTAATGTAGGACGCCTCGTCGGAGGCGAGGAAGAGGATCGCCGCGACCTGCTCGTCGATGCTGCCGTAGCGCTTCATCAGGCTGCTGTCGAGGGTCTGCTCGACGATCTGTCGATACCAGCGCCGCTCCTCCTCGCTCTGCGCCGCGGCGTTGCGCGGAATCCTTCGCGGCGGCGCGTCGGTGCCGCCCGGCGCCACCGCGTTGACGCGGATGCCCTGGTCGGCGGTCTCGAACGCCAGGCAGGCGGTCAGCGCGTTCACCCCGCCCTTGGCGGCGCCATAGGGCACCCGGTTGACCCCGCGGGTGGCAACCGACGAGACGTTGACGATCGCCCCGCTGCCCTGCCCCAGCATCGCCGGCAGCGCCGCTCGGCAACACCACAAGGTGGGCAGCAGCGAACGCCGCAGCTCGGCCTCGATCTCGTCCTCGGCGTAGTGTTGGTAGGGCTTCGCCCAGAGGGTGCCGCCGACGTTGTTGACCAGGATGTCCAGCCGGCCGAAACGCTCCAGGGTCCGCTCCAGTACCCGCTGGCATTCGGCGTAGCGCTCCAGGTCGGCGGTCAGGCACAGGCAGGCGTCGCCGGCCAGTTCGTGGACCAGCTCGGAGCGGTCCACCGCCACCACCCGCGCGCCTTCCTCCAGCAGGCGCCGGACCACGCCCAGGCCGATACCCTGGGCGGCGCCGCTGACCAGGGCGACCTTGTCGCGGAATCTGTCGTTCATGGGAGTCTCCTTGGCTCGCTCGGGTTCAGGCCGCGCTGGCGGCGAACTTTTCGTAGTAGAAATTCGCCGGGCGCACGCCCTGCTCGCGCAGGTAGCGCTCGACCGCCTCGACCATCGGCGGCGGCCCGCACAGGTAGATGTCGACGTCGCCCTCGTGCAGGTGCTGCGCGGCGATGTGCTCGGTCACGTAGCCCTTGCGCGGATAGTCGCTGTCGGCGCTGGCCACGCACGCGCTCCAGGTGAAGCCGGGAATCCGTTCGGCGAACGCCTCCAGGCGCTCGAGCCCGACCAGGTCGACGTCGTGGGTCACCCCGTAGACCAGGTGCAGCGGGTGCGCGCTGCCCTGTTCGGCGATCCGTTCGAGCATCGCGGTGAACGGCGCCAGGCCGGTGCCGCCGGCCAGCATCAGCAGTGGCCGGTGAATCTCGCGCAGGTAGAAACTGCCCAGCGGGCCGTCCATCGCCAGGCTGTCGCCGGCCCTGGCCGTGCCACTGAGGAAGCCGCTCATCAGCCCGCCGGGGACGTTGCGGATCAGGAAGCTGACCTCGCCGTCCTTCGCCAGCGAGCTGAAGGAGTAGGCGCGGCGCTGCTCGCTGCCGGGTACCTGGAGGTTGACGTACTGCCCGGGCAGGAACGCCAGGCTGGCCAGCGCCTCGCCGCGCAGCGACAGGCCGATGGTGCTCGGCGACAGTTGCCGGACTTCGCTGATGCGCGCCTCGTAGCGCGCCTGGCCGGTCCTGCACAGGGTCGAGGACGCCGGCACGCGCAGCACGCAGTCGCTTTCGGCGCGCATCTGGCAGGTCAGCACGTAGCCGCGGGCGGCTTCCTCGGCGCTGAGGGCATCGTCGATGTAGTCCTGGCCCAGCGCATAGCGCCCGGCCTCGGCCAGGCACTTGCAGGTGCCGCAGGCGCCGTCGCGGCAGTCCAGGGGGATGTTGATGCCCTGGCGGTAGGCCGCGTCGGCCACGGTCTCGCCGGGCGCGGCATGGATGAAGCGGGTCACCCCGTCTTCGAAGTTGAGTGCGATCCGATGGTTCATGGCATGTCCCTCGACAGCCCGCCGGCGCGGGCGTCAGACGTGGTAGACGTCGATCAGCTGGCGAACGTAGTCGTTCTTCAGGATCACTTTCTTGGCCTTGATCAGCGGACTCTCGCCGCGTACGTCGAGGTCGTAGAAGGTGGTGCCGAAGTAGCTGTCCACGGTCTTGTAGCGATAGCTCAGGGTGTGCCAGTTGCAGCGCACGCGGCAGATGCCGTCGTCCTCGCCGAGCAGTTCGATGTTGCTCAGGTTGTGCGAGGTGCGGGTGTCCGGCAGGGTCGCGCTGGAGCGCTCGGTGCGGATGCGGAATACCCGGTCCTCCAGGCCGCCGCGGTTGCCGTACCAGATCAGCGAGATTTCCCGCTGCGGGTCCTCGGTGAGCTGGTCGCGGTCGTCCCAGGACGGCATCCAGAAACTGGCGTCCGCGGCGTACAACGCCAGCCAGGCGTCCCAATCCTTGTCGTCGAGATAGCGCGCCTCGCGGTAGAGGAAATCGCGCAGGGCGTCGTAGCCCAGGCTCATGACGCCACCTCCCGCAGCGCCACGCGCTGCGTCCGTTCGCGCTCCAGGGCGGCGAGCAGCGCCTCCTGCCAGTAGCGATGCTGCAATACGAACAGCCCTTCGTCCTCGGTGCGCACGCCGCTCAGGCGCGGCCGCAGGTCGATGGCCGCGGCCGCCGCGTCGGCGCCCTCTATCCAGTGTTCGGCGCCGCGCGACAGGTCGTTCCAGCCGACCACGCTGCCCTGGTAGCCCTGCTGGCAGGAACGGAACTCCTCCAGGTCGTCCGGGGTGGCCATGCCGCTGACGTTGAAGAAGTCCTCGTACTGGCGGATGCGCCGGGCGCGCGCCTCGGCGCTCTCGCCTTTCGGCGCGATGCAGTAGATGGTGATTTCCGTACGGTCCACCGACAGCGGCCGGGCGATGCGGATCTGCGAGCTGAACTGGTCCATCAGGTACACGTTGGGGTACAGGCAGAGGTTGCGCGAGTTCTCGATCATCCAGTCGGCGCGGGCCTCGCCGAAGTCGCGGGCAAGCTCGGCGCGGCGCTCGAAGGCCGGCCGGTCCTCGGGGTTGGCCCAGCGACTCCAGAGCAGCATGTGGCCATGCTCGAACGAGTAGAAGCCGCCGCCCTGCCGGGCCCAGCCCGCGGCGCTCATGGTCCGCAGCGGGTCCGCGGCGTCGCGCTGCTGGCGCTGGCTCTGGGTCGCCGCGTAGTTCCAGTGCACCGAGCTGACGTGGTAGCCGTCGGCGCCGTTCTCGGCGGTGAGCTTCCAGTTGCCTTCGTAGACATAGCTGGAAGAGCCGCGCAGCACCTCGAGGCCTTCCGGCGACTGGTCGACGATCATGTCGATGATCTTCGCCGACTCGCCCAGGTGCTCGGCCAGCGGCCTGACATCGGGGTTGAGGCTGCCGAACAGGAAGCCACGGTAGGACTCGAAGCGCGCCACCCGGGTCAGGTCGTGCGAGCCCTCGCAGTTGAAGCCCTGCGGGTAGCCGGCCTCGGCCGGGTCCTTGACCTTGAGCAGCTTGCCGGAGTTGTTGAAGGTCCAGCCGTGGAACGGACAGGTATAGCTGCTGCGATTGCCGCTCTTGTGCCGGCAGAGCATCGCGCCACGGTGGCTGCAGGCGTTGATGAAGGCGTTGAGCTGGCCGTCGCGGTTGCGCGCGATGACGATCGACTGGCGGCCGATCTGGGTGGTCAGGTAGTCGTTGACTCCGGCAACCTGGCTTTCGTGGGCGAGATAGACCCAATTGCCCTCGAAGATGTGCTTCATCTCCAGTTCGAACAGGCGTGGATCGGTGAACATCTCCCGCTTGCAGCGGTAGACGCCGCGCTCGGGGTCTTCCTCGAGCAGAGAACGCAAGTAATCGCTACCCAGGGACATGGCCGGGGCCTCCGTTGTTATTGTTCAGGCCCGGTCAGGTTAGGTAGCGCGTGCTGCTGGGGATATCCGTTGCCTGCGGATCGCTGGCCGATTCCTGCACGCCGTGGCGGTCGGCGCTAGGCGCGCCGGCGCAGGGTTTCCGAAGGCAGCTCGCCGAACTGCCGGCGATATTGCTCGGCGAAGCGGCCGAGGTGGGCGAAACCGAAGTCCAGGGCCAGTTCGGTGAGGTTGCGTACCCGGCAGCCGGGGTCTTCCAGGCAGGCGCGGATGCGCTCCAGGCGCAGCCGGCGAATGTATTGCCGAGGGCTCTCGCCAAGCTGGCGCTCGAACAGCGCGTACAGCGAACGGGTGCTCATGTGCGCCTGCTCGGCCAGCGCCGCGACCTCGATCTCGCTCTGCAGATGGCGGCGGATGTAGGCATCGAGGCGGGCGAAGACGACCTGCGCATCGCCGGGGTCCTCGCGGCTGACGTTGGTCTTCAGCAGGGTCAGCAGCTTGCTGCCGAGGATCTGCTCGAAGTGGCTGTCGACCCGCGCCAGCCGCTCGCCGGACTCGGCCTCGCGGCAGACCAGGGCGAGCAGGCCGACGAAGCCTTCCAGCTGGTCCAGGCGATAGCGATGTTCGAGGAAACGCACGCCGCGCGCCGGATGGCTCCAGCGCTGCTCGGCGCAGATCGCTTCGAGCAGCGCGCAGGGCAGCTTGACGATGAATTTCTCGCAGTCCGCCGAATAGGTCAGGTCGACCGGATCGTCCGGGTTGATCAGCAACAGCTCGCCCGGCGCCAGGGCGTGTTCCTGCCCGCCGCCGCGCCACAGGCAGTGGCCGCGCAGGAGGATCTGCAGGTGGAAGATGCTCTCCAGCGCCGGCGAGGTGACCCGTACCGCCGCGCCGTAGCTGATCCGGCACAGGTCGAGGCTGGCGAAGGTGCGGTGGTCGAGGCTGGCTTGCGGCCTGCCGGAGGCCGGCAGGCGTATGCAGTGCGTACCGACGTGCCGGTTGACATAGCCGGACACCGCATAGGGGTCGGCACGTTCGAACACCCGGCTGCGCTCGCTGAGCAAGGAGGCATTCATGGGCAGGACACTCAGGCTGCTATCGTTGTTGTTATCGCCGCGCGGCGCCAAGCGCCGGGCGCAGAACATCCACCCACACTACGCAAGCCCTCCGCCGGCGACAATCCGGGCCGGCAATCGCGTGCGGTAATCGAACGGAATCCGTCCAACGGCCAACGAAAAAGGGCCGCCAGGGTTTCCCCTGCCGGCCCGCTTGCGCGCCCGCTTCAGCCGGCCGCCGGCGTCTCCTCGCGCGGTCCGGCGTCGCGCCCGTGGGTCCAGCGATAGAGCACCGGCAGCACCAGCAGGGTCAGCATGGTCGAGGACAGGATGCCGCCGATCACCACCGTCGCCAGCGGCCGCTGCACCTCGGCGCCGGTGCCGGTGGCCAGGGCCATCGGCACGAAACCGAGGGACGCCACCAGGGCGGTCATCAGCACCGGACGCAGGCGGGTGATGGCGCCCTCCCACACCGCCTGGTCGAGGCTGCGTCCTTCCTGCAACAGGTTGCGGATGAAGGAGATCATCACCAGGCCGTTGAGCACCGCCACCCCGGACAGGGCGATGAAACCCACCGCCGCCGAGATCGACAGCGGTATCCCGCGCAGCCACAGGGCCAGCACCCCGCCGGTGAGGGCGAAGGGGATGCCGGTGAACACCAGCAGGCCGTCCTTGACGTTGTTGAACATGGCGAAGAGCAAGGTGAACACCAGCAGCAGCGCCACCGGCACCACTACCTGCAAGCGCTTGGCGGCGGACTGCAACTGTTCGAACTGGCCGCCCCAGGTGGTCCAGTAGCCGGCCGGGATCTTCACCCCGTCCTGCAGCTTCTGTTGCGCTTCCAGCACGAACGAGCCGATGTCGCGGCCACGCACGTTGGCGCTGACCACGATGCGCCGCTTGCCGTTCTCCCGGCTGATCTGGTTCGGTCCCGGCGAGAGGTCGAGGCGCGCCACGTCCGACAGCGGGATGAAGTCGATCCGCGCCAGGTTGTTCGGCGGCAGCGGGATCAGCAGGTTGGACAGTGCCGGCAGGTCGGCGCGCAGGGTTTCCGGCAGGCGGATGACGATGTCGAAGCGGCGGTCGCCCTCGAACAGGGTACCGGCATTGCGTCCGCCGAGGGCGGTGGCCACGGTGTCCTGGATGTCGCCGACATTGAGGCCGAAGCGTGCCGCCTTGTCGCGGTCGATGTCCACCGTCAGCACCGGCAGGCCGGTGGTCTGCTCGACCTTCACCTCGGAGGCGCCGTCGATGCCTTGCAGCACCTTGGAGATCTTCTCCGCGGTGTCGTTGAGCACCTGCATGTCGTCGCCGAAGACCTTCACCGCGACGTCGCTGCGCACCCCGGAGATCAGTTCGTTGAAGCGCAACTGGATCGGCTGGGAGAACTCGTAGACGCTGCCCGGCACCTCAAGGGCCGCGGCCTGCAATTCTTCCAGCAGCGCCTCCCGCGACTTCTTCGGGTCCGGCCACTGGCTCTGCGGCTTGAGCATCACGTAGCTGTCGGAGGCGTTCGGCGGCATCAGGTCGGAGGCGATCTCGGCGGTCCCGGTGCGGGCGAAGACCCGCTCGATCTCCGGGAACTTGCCCATCAGCTTCTTCTCCAGGGTCTGCTGCATCTCGACCGACTGGGTCAGGCTGGTGCCCGGCACCCGCAGGCCCTGCATGGCGAAGTCGCCCTCGCTGAGGCTGGGAATGAACTCGCTGCCCATCCGCGAGGCCACCAGCCCGGTGAGCAGGATCGCGCCGAGGGCGCCGCCGACCACCAGCGCGCGGTGCCCGAGCACCCAGCGCAGCGCCGGTTCGTAGGCCAGACGCGCGCGGCGCATGACGAAGTTCTCCTCCTCCTTGACCTTGCCGGTGATGAACAGCGCGATCGCCGCCGGGACGAAGGTCACCGAGAGGATCATCGCGCCGAGCAGCGCGGTGACCACGGTGAACGCCATCGGGTGGAACATCTTCCCCTCGACCCCGGTGAGGGCGAAGATCGGCAGGTACACCACCATGATGATGATCTGACCGAAGACCAGCGCCCGGCGCGCCTCCCTGGACGCGGCGAAGACCTCGTGGAAACGTTCCGCGCGGGTCAGCTGGCGGCCGTGGTGGGCCTGGGCGTGGGCCAGGCGGCGGATGGCGTTCTCGACGATCACCACGGCGCCGTCGACGATGATGCCGAAGTCCAGCGCGCCGAGGCTCATCAGGTTGGCGCTGACCCTGTTGCCGACCATCCCGGTGAAGGTGAACAGCATCGACAGCGGGATGATGGTGGCGGTGATCAGCGCCGCGCGGATGTTGCCGAGGAACAGGAAGAGCACCGCGATCACCAGCGCCGCGCCTTCCACCAGGTTCTTCTTCACCGTGGCCACGGCCTTGTCCACCAGGGTGGTGCGGTCGTAGACGGTGATCGCCTTGACCCCCTTGGGCAGGGTCCGGTTGATCTCCTCCAGGCGCTGGCCGACCGCCTGGGCCACTTCCCGGCTGTTCTCGCCGATCAGCATGAACACCGTGCCGAGCACCACTTCGCGGCCGTTCTCGGTGGCCGCGCCGGTGCGCAGCTCCTTGCCCAGGCCGACCTCGGCGACGTCGCGGATACGGATCGGCACGCCGTCGACGTTGGAAACGATGATCCCGCGGATATCGTCCATGTCCTTGACCTGGCCCGGCGCGCGGATCAGCAACTGCTCGCCGCGCCGCTCGATGTAGCCGGCGCCGACGTTCTCGTTGTTGCGCAGCACGGCGTTCTGCAGGTCGCCGAGGGTCAGCTTGTAGGCCGCGAGCTTCTTCGGATCCGGGGCGATGAGGAATTGCTTGGCGTAGCCGCCGATGGTGTTGATCTCGGCCACGCCCTTCACGTTGCGCAACTGCGGACGGATGATCCAGTCCTGGATGGTGCGCAGGTCGGTGGGCGTGTAGGCGCTGCCGTCCTCCTTGGTCGCGCCCTCCTCGGCCTCAACCGTCCACAGGTAGATCTCGCCGAGACCGGTGGAGATCGGCCCGAGGGTCGGCGAGATGTCTTCCGGCAGTTGCTCGCGCGCCGTGCTCAGGCGTTCGTTGACCTGCTGGCGGGCGAAGTAGATATCGGTGCCCTCCTCGAAGATCACCGTCACCTGGGAAATCCCCGGCCGCGACAGCGAACGGGTTTCCTGCAAACCCGGCAGGCCGGCCATGACGGTCTCCACCGGGTAGGTGATCCGCTGCTCCACTTCCAGCGGCGAGTAGCCGGGGGCGGCGGTATTGATCTGCACCTGGACGTTGGTGATGTCCGGGACCGCGTCGATGGACAGCTTCTGGTAGCTGCCGATGCCGACCCCGGCCATCCCCAGCACCGCCAGCAGGACCAGCCAGCGTTGCTCGATGGCGAATTGGATGATGCGTTCGAACATGCGAAGACTCCTGGAGCGGGACTCAGTGACCGTGTTCCGCCGAGCCCTTGCCCAGTTCGGATTTGAGGATGAAGCTGCCGCTGGCGGCGACCTGGCTGCCGGCGCGCAGGCCCTCGAGGACCTCGACGCGCTGGCCGTCGCTGATGCCCAGCTTGACCGGCTGGACCACGAAGCCATCGGCCACGCGGACGAACACCACGTCCTCGCCGTCGACGTTCTGCACCGCGCCGTCGGCGACCGTCAGGACTTCCTTGCGGGTCGCCTCGGCCACCTGCACGGAAACGAACAGGCCCGGGCGCCAGGTGCTCTCGGGGTTGCTCAGGGTGACCCGGGCGGTGGCCGCGCGGGTCTGCTCGCCGAGCAGGTCGCCGATGTAGGACACGGTGCCCTCCACCTCGCTATCCAGCGCCTGGGCGAGCACCTTGACCTTGCTGCCGACGCGGACCTGGCCGAGCAGTTGCGCGGGCACGTTGAAGGTGGCCCAGACCGAGGACAGGTCGGACAGGGTGAAGACGTTGGCGGTGCCGTCCACCGGCTCGCCCTGGGTCAGGTGCTTTTCCACCAGCACCCCGGCGAACGGCGCGCGCAGCTCGTAGCGGTTGCCGCCCTGCAGGCTGGGATTGCCGCCGAGCGCGGCGATCTTCGCCCGCGCGTTGTTCAGCGCGATCTCGGCTTCCTGCAAACCCTGGCGGGCGAGCAGGAATTCCTGCTCGGCGGAAATGCCCTCCTTCCACAGCTGCTGCTCGCGCTTGTAGGTGCTCTGCGCCAGGCTCAGGCGGCGCTGGGCGGCGGCGAATTCGCTGCGCTGGTCGGACAACTGCGGGCTGCTGATCACCGCCAGCAGCTCGCCCTGCTTCACCGCCTGGCCAAGATTGGCCGGCACGCTGTCGACGATCCCCGGCAGGCGCGGGACGATATGCGCGGTGCGGTCCTCGTTGAAGCGGATCTCGCCGGGCAGCGAGACCACCTGGGCCAGGCTGATCGTCCGCGCCGTATCGAGGGTGATGCCGGCGGCCTCGATCTGCTCGGCATCCAGCTCCAGCTTGCCCTCCTCGCGGGTGAAGGCGAAGTCGTAGCCCTGCTTGCCGGCCATCAGCTTGAGGCGCGCGGTGAAGGCATGCGGCTCGGCGATCCCGGCATTGGCCACCAGGCCATCGCCGCTGGCCTTGAACAGCAGGTCCTCGACCTCGCCGGTGGCACGCTCGACGTCGGCGCCGAGGACCACCTCCTGCGGCGCCAGCGCCTTGCCGCCGCGCTCGACCCAGGCCTTGAGCGGGCTGCCGTCCTCCGGCACCAGCAGTTCCAGGGTCAGGTCGCCCTGGCGCAACAACATGCCGCCGCGCGGTCCGCTGCCCTCGCCCTCGGCGGCCGCTTCGCCGGCGCCGGCCGGCGCCTTGCCGCCCAGCTCCAGGTAGGCGCCGCCGCCCAGGCCGAGCAGTGCCAGTGCGGTCACCGCGATAATCGTCTTCTTGCCCATTCTGTTCTCCCGAACCGTTCGGGGGGCGCGCCGGCGGCCCGCCCCGGAAATCTCACTGGCCGAGGTGGCCGATGTCTTCACCGAGCAGGCGCTCCATGCTCACCCGCGCCTGCGCCGCGGCGTCCAGCGCGCGCACGTACTGGGCACGGACGCCGACCAGGGTGCGCTGGGCATCGAGCACGTCGAGGAAGTTGAACTTGCCCATCTCGAAGCCGCGGGTCATCGAGTCCAGCGCGCTCTGTGCGCCGGGCAGCAGGTCGCGACGGACCAGCGCCAGCTCCTGTTCCGAGGTGCGCAACTGGTCGTAGGCCTGTACCGCTTCGCTGCGCAGGCGCAGCAGGGTCGCGCGCTGCAGGTCGCGGGCCTGGTCGGCGCGGCTCTGGGCGGCGTAGATGTTGCCCTGGTTGCGGTCGAACAGCGGCAGCGGCATCGACAGGCCGATCAGGTTGACCCGTTCGCCACGTCCGTCGCGGGCGGTCTGGTCGTACTTGCTGCCGATGCTGACCGTCAGGTTGGGGATGCGCTGGCGCTTCTCCAGGTCGACCTGGGCCTCGCCGCGCGCTACCTCCTGGGCCGCCAGACGCAGGGTCGGCGACTCGTCGAGATGGCGCAGCAAGGCGCCACGGGTGATGCTCGCCGGCACCGCGTCGAGCGCGCCGCCGACCCTGGCGAAGCCTGGCTGCGGCTCGTCCCAGGTGCTCGACAGCTGCACATAGGTGCGCTGCTGCTCCAGCTCCGCCTGGCTCAGGTCGAGCTGGGCGTTGTCCGCCAGGACCTGGGCGCGAACCCGTTCCACCGAGGAGATGCTGCCGGCCTTGACCCGTCGGTCGGCGGCCTGCAGCGCGCGCCTGGCCAGGTCCAGGGAGGTCTTCGCCAGGCGCACCCGCTCCTGCGCGGTCAGCGCCGCGTAGTAGGCGCCGCGGACCTGGGCGCGCAGTTCGGCGCGACGGACTTCCAGTTGGGTCCAGGCGATCTCGCTGCCGCGTTTCGCCACCTCCACCCGCGCACCGCGCTTGCCGCCCAGCTCCAGCGGCTGGGCGATGCTGACGCTGGTCTGGCGATTGCCCTGGCGGGTGTCCTCGACGCTCCAGGACAGATCCGGGTTGGGGATCAGCCCGGCCTGCTGCCGCGCGCCGCTGGCAATCTCGGTCTCGCGCCCCACCGCCGCCAGCTCGGGGTTGCTCCGCAGGGCCCGCTCCAACGCCTGCTCGAGGCTGATCGAAGTACCGTTGAAACTCACCGGCGCCTCGTTCGCCAGGGCCGGCAGGCCCAGGCAGAGTCCCATCAGTAGCCAGCAGGCGCGTTTCCCCGCGCTGGCCAGTGGCCGAAGTATCGGCATGTTCCGCTCCTCGTCTGCTGATCGTCGTCGGCGACGGCGATCCATTACCGGCCCGGAACCACGCAACCGTTCATCGGCGATATCTCGCCGGCGATATTCGAAGTTGCACTTCCGGGATGCGGCAGATGTTAGGTAGCGGGGCTTATCGGCAAGGTGACGGAAGAATTACAAGTCGGTAATGAATATTCTCCACGGACAATTAGCGGTTACACTTCGGCAACCTTCGAAGAGACTGGCAATAGTTGGATGAAACATAGGGACAAAAGCAACATGCGCTTACAAAAGGCATTGCCCCTCACGCCCAGCGGTGCTTGCGCCGCGGACATTTCCAAAGTTCTCAGGCGGACTCCCGGGAGAACTACCCGGTCATTCGATAATTATCATCGAAGCAGCGCAACGATATGAAATTACATTTCCAGGATTCTATCCAGGCAACGCCCGCAATGTAACTTTATAGCAATGCACTTAAACATTTACTTGCAAATGAATCCATACTTTATATAGGGGCGAACATGCGCATCCTTATTATCGAAGATGAAGTCAAGACTGCCGACTACCTGCACCAGGGCCTGACCGAAAGCGGCTACATCGTCGACCGCGCCAACGATGGCATCGACGGCCTGCACATGGCCTTGCAACACCCTTACGAACTGGTGATCCTCGACGTCAACCTGCCCGGCATCGACGGCTGGGACCTGCTCCGCCGCCTGCGCGAACGCAGCAGCGCGCGGGTGATGATGCTCACCGGGCATGGCAGGCTGACCGACAAGGTGCGCGGCCTCGATCTCGGCGCCGACGACTTCATGGTCAAGCCGTTCCAGTTCCCCGAACTGCTGGCGCGGGTCCGCTCGCTGCTGCGCCGCCACGACCAGGCACCGATGCAGGACGTCCTGCGGGTCGCCGACCTGGAGCTGGACGCCAGCCGCCACCGGGCCTTCCGCGGCCGGGTGCGGATCAACCTGACGACCAAGGAGTTCGCCCTGCTGCACCTGCTGATGCGGCGCAACGGCGACGTCATCACCCGGACGCAGATCATCTCGCTGATCTGGGACATGAACTTCGACAACGACTCCAACGTGGTGGAAGTCGCCATCTGCCGCCTGCGGGCGAAGATCGACGACGGCTTCGACCTCAAGCTGATCCATACCATTCGCGGCGTCGGCTACGTCCTGGAAGCGCGCCGATGACGCCACCAGGCCGACTGTCGCTGCGCCTGGCCCTGCTGGTCGGCGCCCTCGGCGCACTGCTGGCCCTGGCGCTCGGCGCGATGGCGCACTGGAACCTCGGCCGCGAGCTGGAAGCCCGCGAGCGGGAAAACCTGCAATTGAAGCTGGAGCAGATCCGCCACAGCCTGGAAGACGATCTCGACCTGCGCAGCGACCCGGCCGTACAGGCGCATGCCCTGCAGGACCAACTGGTGGCCCACAGCGGCCTGCACCTGAGCATTCTCGACAGCCGCAGCGGCCAGCCGCTGATGAGCTTCGGCGACCAGGCCGCGGCCAGCGTCGCGACCAACCGCGCGCTTCTCGCCCGCTTGCAGGCGGACGCCCGCCAGCCGGTGTTCCAGAGCTGGAGCACCGGCAACGACCAGCGCCTGCTGAGCATCGGCGCTTCCATGCGCATGAAGAACGGCACCCCGGTACAGGTGTTGCTGAGCAGCGAGCGCAACGCCGACGAGCGCCTGCTCGACGGTTTCCTCCGCGCCACCCTGCTGGCCCTGCCCTTCCTCCTGCCACTGATCGCCCTGGCCGCCTGGTGGGTGGTGCGTGCCGGCCTCGAACCGTTGAACCGCTTCCGCCGGGTGGCCGCCCAGGTCAGCCCGCAGGATCTCTCCTACCGCATCCCCGAGCAGAACCTGCCGCGCGAGCTGGACAGCCTGGCCCGCAGCTTCAACCACATGCTCGGCCGCCTCGAGGATGGCGTACGCCAGCTCTCGCAGTTTTCCGACGACCTGGCCCACGAACTGCGCGCGCCGATCTGCAACCTGCTGGTGCGTAACCAGGTGCTGCTCAGCCAGCATCGCGACAGCGCGGCATACCGCGAAGCCCTGGAGTCCAATGCCGAGGAACTGGAGCGGCTGTCGCGGATCGTCACCGACATGCTGTTCCTGGTGCAGGTGGACAACCCGGCGATCCAGGCCCAGTTCGGCTGCGTCGCCCTGCACGAGCAGGCGGCCAAGGTCATCGACCTGTACGAGATGGTCGCCGAGGACAAGGGCGTCGAACTGCGCCTGTCCGGCAACGGCTTCGCCCACGGCGACAACCTGATGATCCAGCGCGCCATTTCCAACCTGGTGTCCAACGCCGTGCGCCACACCCCGCAAGGCGGGCGCATCGACGTGCGGATCGGGGAACGCGCGGGGCACACCGAGGTGAGGGTCAGCAACGACGGCCCGGGCATCCCGCCGGAGTACCTGCCGCACCTGTTCGAGCGCTTCTACCGCCGCGCCGGACGCCAGACTGGAGCCCAGGCCGGCACCGGCCTGGGACTGGCCATCGTGCAATCGATCATGGCCTACCACGGCGGCCGCGCCGAAGCGGAAAGCGTACCGCAGCAGAAGACCCACCTGCGCCTGCTGTTCCCTTCGACGGGCGCTGCCTGACGCCGGTTTCAGCAACCGGCGCGGCGCCGCCACAGCCGGTACTCGCCGCAGAAACCGGCGAGGAACAGCGCCAGGCCGAGCGCCAGCAGGGTCCAGGGCGTCCGCAGCGGGGCGCGCTGGAGCGGCGGTTCACCGTGCAGCAGGACGAAGCATTGCAGCAGCGCCCAGAACATCGCAGCGACGCCGCCAAGCATGGCCAGGCGGCACAACCAGCCGAGCCAGTAGCCTCGGCGCGAGGGCATTTCCGGAAACTTCCCCGACACGTATTCACCTCCACATCCGCCGCCGCACTCTAGCCGAGACGCGGACGGCGGTGTGTCATGCAAGCGCAATAGCGGGGAAAGGCATTCGTCAGGAACAGGCAGCGAGAAGAACTCAGGGCGAAGGCGGCAGGCCCTCCTCGACCCGGCCGAGCCGCTCGTCGGTCCGCTCGATATCGGCGCTGTCCCAGCCGCCGCCCATTGCCGCGATCAACTGGACGCTGGCGGTCAGGCGGCTGCCGAGCAGGGTCAGCACGGTGCGTTCGTTGCTCAGCGCGGTGGCCTGGTTGGTGACCACGTCGGTGTAGTCGACGGTGCCGGCCTTGTACTGGTTCTCGGCCAGGCGCAGTGCCTCGCGGGCCGACTCCAGGGCTTCGCGCTGCACCCCGCTCTCCTCGTCGAGGACGCTCAATTGCACCAGGTAGTCCTCCACCTCGCGGAAACCGTCGAGCACGGTCTGCCGGTAGGTCGCCACGGTCTGGTCGTAGGTCGCCTCGGCCTGGTCCACCTGGGAGCCGATCAGGCCGCCGTCGAACAGGGTCATGGCGAACTGCGGGCCGATCGACCAGAAGCGGTTCGGCGTGCTGATCCAGTTGCTCAGGCTGCCGCTGCGGTAGCCGCCGGCGGCGCTCAGGGTGAGGTCGGGGAAATAGGCGGCCTTGGCCACGCCGACCTGGGCGTTGGCGGAAATCACCTTGCGTTCCGCCGAGGCGATGTCCGGCCGTCGTTCGAGCAATTGCGACGGCACCACTGCCGGCAGGTCCGGCAGCTTCGGCACGCTCGCCACCGGCGGCAGGTTGAATTGCGCCGGCGGCAGGCCGACCAGCACGGCGATGGCGTGCTCCAGCTGGGCACGCTGGTACTTCAGGTCGATGGCCTGGGCCTGGGTGCTTTTCAACTGGGTGCGGGCCTGGGCCACGTCGGCCCTGGTGACGATGCCGGCGCGGTATTTGTTCTCGGCCACCTTCAGCGAACGCTCGTAGGCCGTCACCGTGTCGTTGAGCAGGCGGATCTGTTCGTCCATCACCCGCAGTTGCAGGTAGTTCTGCGCCAGTTGCGACTGCTGGCTGAGGCGCACCGCGGCGAGGTCGGCGGCGCTGGCATGCAGGCTCGCCTGGTTGGCCTCCAGTTGCCGGCGCAGCTTGCCCCAGAGGTCGACCTCCCAACTGACACCGAGGCTGGTCGAGTAACTGTTGCTGATCGCACCGGAACCACCGCCGCTGCTCACAGTGGAGCCGTCGGGCAGGCGCACGGTGCTGTCGCCGCCGCCCTGGCCGCTGCGGGTCTTGCCCACGTTGCCGGTGATCGACGGGAAGAACGCCGCCCGCGCGCCGCGCACCAGCGCCTCGGCCTGGCGGAACTGCGCCACCGACTGGGCCAGGGTCTGGTTGGAACGTTCCAGGTGCATCTGCAGGTCGTTCAGGGTCTGGTCGCCGTACAGCTCCCACCAGGCGCCGCGCTGGAACACGTCGCGCGGCTCGGCGCGGCGCCAGCCTTCGGCTTCCTTGAATTCGGCGGGCACCGCCAGGTCCGGTCGCTGGTAGTCGGGGCCGATGGCGCAGCCGCCGAGGGCGGCGACCAGGGCCAGGGCGAGCAACGAGGGGGTGTGTTTCATAGGGGTGTCTCCAGCGCACCGTCCGTGCGTACGCCGCGTTTCTGGTTGACCCAGTGGCGCAGGCGGTCGAGATAGAGGTAGACCACCGGGGTGGTGTACAGGGTCAGCAACTGGCTGCCGATCAGCCCGCCGACGATGGTGATACCCAGCGGCCGGCGCAGCGCGGCGTCGCCGCCGATGCCGAAGATCAGCGGCAAGGCGCCGAGCAAGGCGGCCAGGGTGGTCATCATGATCGGCCGGAAGCGCATCATGCAGGCCTCGAGGATCGCCTCGCGCGGGCTCAGGCCGTGGTTGCGCTCGGCCTCCAGGGCGAAGTCGATCATCATGATCGCGTTCTTCTTGACGATGCCGATCAGCAGGATGATGCCGATCAGCGCGATCAGGCTCAGCTCGCTGCGGCAGAGGATCAGCGCGAGCAGCGCGCCGACCCCGGCCGAAGGCAGGGTCGAGAGGATGGTCAGCGGGTGCACGTAGCTCTCGTAGAGGATGCCGAGGACGATGTACACCGCCAGCAGCGCTAGGAGGATCAGCCAGGGCATCTGGTTCTGCGTGTCCTGCACCGCGCCGGCGTTGCCCTCGAAGCTGGTCTGCACGTCCACCGGGATGTGCAGCGGCTCCAGGGCCTGCATGATGGCCTCGCGGGTCGGGCCGATCTGCGCGCCCGGTGCCAGGTTGAAGGACAGCGTGGTGGCGGCGAACTGGCCCTGGTGGTTGACCTCCAGCGGTGCCCGGCTCGGTTCGTAGTGGCTGAACGCGGACAGCGGCACGCGCTGGCCGTCGTTGCCGATCACCTGGACCTGGCGGAGGATCTCCGGGCTCTGCTGGTACTGCTGGTCGACCTCCATCACCACCCGGTACTGGTTCAGCGGGTTGAAGATGGTCGACACCTGGCGCTGGCCGAAAGAGTCGTTGAGCACCGCGTCGACCATTTCCACGTTGATCCCCAGGGTCGCCGCGCGGTCGCGGTCGATCACCAGGCGGGTCTGCACGCCCTTGTCCTGGGAGTCGCTGTTGACGTCCACCAGCTGCGGCAGCTTGCGCATCGCCGCCTCGACCTTCGGCGCCCATTCGCGGAGCAGGGTCAGGTCGTCGCTGCGCAGGGTGAATTCGTACTGCGCGTTGCTGTCGCGGCCGCCCAGGCGCACGTCCTGGCCGGCGTTGAGATAGAGCGCCGCGCCGGGCACCTTGGCGATCCGCTCGCGCAGCCGGGTGAGGACCTTCTCCACCGGGTCGCGCTCGCCGATCGGCTTGAGAGTGACGAAGAACGAACCGGTGTTGCTCGACTGCCAACGGCCGCCACCGATGAAGCCGACCACGTTTTCCACCGCCGGATCGGAAGAGAGGATCTTGCGGTACTCGCCCATCTTCGCGCTCAGGGACTGGAACGAGATGCTCTGGTCGGCCACCGCGTAGCCGCGCAGGCGCCCGGAGTCCTGCTGCGGGAGGAAGCCCTTGGGCACCACCACGAACAACCAGAGGTTCATGGCGATGCAGGCCAGCATGATCACCACCATCAGCCGCGAGTGCTCCAGCGCCCAGCCCAGGCTGGCGCGGTAGCGCAGCATGAAGGCGGCGAAGAAGCGATCGCTGCGCCGCGCCAGGGAAGCGCCTTCGGGCCGTTTCAGCGGACGCAGCAGACGTGCGCAGAGCATCGGCGTGAGGGTCAGGGATACCACCAGGGACACCAGGATCGCCGCCGAGAGAGTCACCGCGAACTCGCGGAACAGCCGTCCGGTGAGGCCGCCCATGAGCAGCAGCGGGATGAACACCGCGACCAGCGAGAGCGTCATCGACAGCACGGTGAAACCGACCTGGCGGGCGCCGGTGATCGCCGCCTGGATCGGCGGATCGCCCTCCTCGATGCGTCGGGCGATGTTCTCCACCACCACGATGGCGTCGTCCACCACGAAGCCAGTGGCGATGATCAGCGCCATCAGCGACAGGTTGTTCAGGCTGAAGTCGCACAGGTACATGACCGCGAAGGTGCCGATCAGCGAGACCGGCACCGCCAGGCTGGGGATCAGCGTGGCGCGGCCGTTGCGCAGGAACAGGAAGACCACCAGGATCACCAGCGCCACCGAGATCAGCAGGGTCAGCTCGGCCTCTTCCAGCGACGCACGGATCGACGGGCTGCGATCGTCCATCACGTTCAGCTTGACCTGCGGCCCGAGCAGTTCCTGCAACACCGGCAGTTGCGCGTGGATGGCGTCGGTGGCCTCGATGATGTTGGCGCCGGGCTGGCGGGTGACGATTAGCAGCACAGCCGGCAGGTCGTCGGAAAAGCCGGCGTTGCGCACGTCCTCCACCGAGTCGCTGACCTTGGCCACGTCGCCGAGGCGCACCGCGGCGTCGTTGTCGGCGTTGTAGTGGATCACCAGCGGCTCGTACTCGCGGGCCTTGCGCAACTGGTCGTTGGCGTCCACCTGCCAGTGCTTGTCGTCCTTCTCGACGGCGCCCTTGGGGCCGTTGCTGTTGGCCGCGGCGATGGCCGTGCGCACGCTGTCCAGGGACAGCCCGTACTGGCTCATGGCATCCGGGTTGAGGTCGACCCGCACCGCCGGCAGCGAGCTGCCGCCGATGCTCACCTGCCCTACCCCCTGCACCTGCGACAGCTTCGGCGCCAGCACAGTCGAGGCGAGGTCGTACATCTCGCCGCGACTCTGGGTCTCCGAGGTCAGGGTGAGGACCATGATCGGCATGTCCGAGGGGTTGGCCTTGCGGTAGCTGGGATTGTTCGGCATACCGCTGGGCAGCAGGCTCATCGCGCCGTTGATCGCCGCCTGCACCTCGCGGGCGGCGCCGTCGATGTCCTTCTCCAGGTCGAACACGAGCACCACGGTGGTCGAGCCCAGCGAACTGCTGGAGGTCATCTCGCTGATCCCGGCGATCCGTCCCAGCGAGCGCTCCAGCGGCGTGGCCACCGACGAGGCCATGGTTTCCGGGCTGGCGCCCGGCAGGCTGGCGCTGACCACGATGGCCGGAAAATCGACGTTGGGCAGCGGCGCCACCGGCAGCAGGCCGAACGACAGGGTGCCGGCCAGCAGCAACGCCAGGGTCAGCAGCGTGGTGGCGACCGGGCGGCGGATGAAGGGCGTGGACAGACTCATCGCCCGGCGTCCCCGTCGAACCCGGCCTCGGTGTTCAGGTCCAGCCCGCGCTGCTTGCGCCAGGCCGCCCAGCGACGGGCCAGGCGGTCGAAGTAGAGATAGATCACCGGGGTGGTGAACAGGGTCAGGACCTGGCTCAGCAGCAGGCCACCGACCATGGTGATGCCCAGCGGCTGGCGCAGCTCGGCGCCGGCGCCGCCGGCGAGCATCAGCGGCAGCGCGCCGAGCAGCGCGGCCATGGTGGTCATCAGGATCGGCCGGAAGCGCAGCAGGCAGGCCTGGTAGATCGCCTCATGGGGCGGCTTGCCTTCGTTGCGCTCGGCGTCGAGGGCGAAGTCGATCATCATGATCGCGTTCTTCTTGACGATGCCGATCAGCAGGATGATGCCGATGATCGCCACGATGCCGATCTCCTGCCCCGCCAGCATCAGCGCCAGCAGCGCGCCGACCCCGGCCGAGGGCAGGGTCGAGAGGATGGTCACCGGATGGATGAAGCTCTCGTAGAGGATGCCCAGGACGATGTACATGGTCACCACCGAGGCGAGGATCAGCAGCAGCGTGTTCGACAGCGAGGCCTCGAAGGCCAGCGCCGCGCCGCGGAAGCTGCCCTGCATGCTCAGCGGCAGCTCCAGGCTGGCCTCGACGCCACGGATCGCCTCGACCGCCTCGCCCAGGGAGTAACCCTTGGCCAGGTTGAACGACAGGGTCGCCGAGGGGAACTGGGCGATATGGTTGATCGCCAGCAGGGTATGCCGCTCCTCCACCTTCGCCAGGCTCGACAGGCGCACCTGGGTGCCGTCGCTGGACGGCACGTAGAGCTGCTCCAGGGCCTGCGGGCCGAGCTGGAACTGCGGCGCCACCTCCAGCACCACGCGGTACTGGGTGGCCTGGGTGAAGATGGTCGAGATCAGCCGCTGGCCGAAGGCGTTGTAGAGCACGCTGTCGATGTCGGAGAGCTTCACGCCGAGGCGCGAGGCGGTGTCGCGGTCGATGTTCAGGTAGGCCTGCAAGCCCTTGTCCTGCCAGTCGCTGGCGACGTCGGCGAGCTGCGGCAACTCCTGCAGCCGCGCCACCAGCTTCGGCACCCACTCGGCGAGCACGTCCGGGTCGGCGTCCTGCAAGGTGAACTGGTACTGGGTGCGGGCGACCCGGTCCTCGATGGTCAGGTCCTGCACCGGCTGCATGTACAGCTTGATCCCGGGCAGGTGGTCGAGTTCGGGCTGCAGGCGCTGGATCACTTCGCTGGCGGTGACGTCGCGCTCGCTGTGCGGCTTGAGGTTGATCAGCAGGCGGCCGGTGTTGAGGGTCGGGTTGCTGCCGTCGACGCCGATGTAGGAGGACAGGCTGGCCACCGCCGGGTCCTTCAGCACCACCTCGGCAAGGGCGCGCTGGCGCTCGGACATGGCCTGGAAGGAGATCGACTGCGGCGCTTCGGCGACGCCCTGGATCACCCCGGTGTCCTGCACCGGGAAGAAGCCCTTGGGCATGGCCAGGTAGAGCAGCGCGGTCAGCGCCAGGGTGGCGATGGCCACCAGCAGGGTCAGCGGCTGGTGCCGCAGGACCACCCGCAGGGCCTTGGCGTACTGTGCGATCAGGCCATCGATGACCCGCCCCGCGGCGCGCGCGAAGCGGCCCTGCTGGTCCTCGTCGATGTGGCGCAGCAGCTTGGCGCTGAGCATCGGCGTAAGGGTCAGGGAGACGAAGCCGGAAATCAGGATCGCCACCGCCAGGGTGATGGCGAACTCGCGGAACAGCCGCCCGGCGACGTCGCCCATGAACAGCAGCGGGATCAGCACGGCGATCAGCGAGAAGGTCAGCGAGATGATGGTGAAGCCGATCTGCTTCGAGCCCTTGAGCGCCGCTTCCAGCGGCGAGTCGCCCTGCTCCAGGTAGCGGGCGATGTTCTCCACCATGACGATCGCGTCGTCGACCACGAAGCCGGTGGCGATGGTCAGCGCCATCAGGGTCAGGTTGTTGATCGAGAAGCCGGACAGGTACATCACGCCGAAGGTACCGATCAGCGACAGCGGCACGGCGAAGCTGGGAATCAGGGTGGCGTAGACGTTGCGCAGGAACAGGAAGGTGACCATCACCACCAGCGCCACCGCCAGCGCCAGCTCGAACTGCACGTCCTTGACCGAGGCGCGGATGGTGGTGGTGCGGTCGGTCAGCACCTGCACGTCGAGATTGCCCGGCAGGGTCGATTGCAGCTGCGGCAGCAGCGCCTTGATCCGGTCGACCACCTCGATCACGTTGGCCCCCGGCTGGCGCTGGATGTTCAGCACCACCGCCGGCAGGTTATTGGCCCAGGCGGCCAGGCGCACGTTCTCGGCGTCGTCCTCGACGCTGGCGACGTCGCGGATGCGCAGCGGCGAGCCGTTCTTGTAGGCGATGATCAGGTCGCGGTAGGCGTCGGCCGAGCGCAACTGGTCGTTGGCGTCCAGGGTCGAGGCACGGGTCGGGCCGTCGAAGCTGCCCTTGGGGCCGTTGAGGTTGTTGCTGGTCACCGTGCTGCGCAGGTCCTCCAGGCTCAGCCCCGCCGCCGCCAGCGCCGTCGGGTTGGCGCGCACCCGCACCGCCGGGCGCTGGCCGCCGCTGATGCTGACCAGGCCGACCCCGGAGATCTGCGAGATCTTCTGTGCCAGGCGGGTATCCACCAGGTCCTGGATCTGCGGCAGCGGCATGCCGTCGGACATCACCGCCAGGGTCAGGATCGGCGCGTCCGCCGGGTTCACCTTGCTGAACACCGGCTGGTTCGGCAGGTCGTTGGGCAGCAGGCTCTGCGCGGCGTTGATCGCCGCCTGGACTTCCTGCTCGGCGACATCGAGGTTGCTCTGCAGGCTGAATTGCAGGGTGATCACCGAGGCGCCGCCGGAACTGCTGGAAGACATCTCGTTGAGCCCCGGAATCTGCCCGAGCTGGTTCTCCAGCGGCGCGGTGATCGACGAGGTCATGATCTCCGGGCTGGCGCCGGGGTACAGGGTGACCACCTGGATGGTCGGGTAGTCCACTTCCGGCAACGCCGAGATCGGCAGGAAGCGGTAGGCGATCAGGCCCGAGAGCAGGATCGCCACCATCAGCAGGGTGGTCGCGACCGGCCGCAGGATGAACGGGCGGGACGGGTTCATTCAGCGCTCCCGCTACCCACCGAGTCGCCCTGGAGGCCGCTGGGGCGGCCAGTCTGCGGTTTCTGCGGCTCGCCCTCGAGGACCTGCGGGGAGGCCTCGGCGACACGCACTTCCATACCGTCGCGCAGGCGGTCGGTGCCTTCCACCACCACCTGCTCGCCGGCCTTCAGGCCGCTTTCCACCACCACCCGCTCGTTCTCGCTGGTGCCGATGGCGACGCTGCGCTGGCTGACCTTGTTGTCGGCGCCGACCACGTACACATAGATACCGTTGGTGCCGCGCTGCACGGCGTTGGCCGGAATGGTCAGCACGCCCTTGAGGGTCTGCGCCAGCAGGCGCACGTTGACGAACTGGTTGGGGAACAGCTTGCCGTCGGCGTTCTCGAAGCGCGCCTTGAGCTTGACCGTGCCGGTGGTGGTGTCGATCTGGTTGTCCAGGGTGGTCAGGGTGCCTTCGGCGAGAACCTTGTCCTGGTTGCGGTCCAGCGCGGTGACCGCCAGCTTGCCGGGGCCGTTCATCTGCTCGACGACGGTGCCGATCTGCTGCTGCGGCAGGCTGAACACCACCGAGATCGGCTTGACCTGGGTGATCACCACCAGCGGCGTGGTATCGCCGCTGGTGACCAGGTTGCCGATGTCCACCTGGCGCAGGCCGAGGCGCCCGGAAATCGGTGCGCGGACCTCGGTGAAGGTCAGGTTGAGGCGGGCGTCGTCGACCTGGCCCTGGTTGGTACGGATGGTGCCCTGCAACTGGCGGACCTGGGCTTCCTGGGTATCCAGGGTCTGCTTGGCGATCGAGTCCTCGGCATACAGCCCCTTGTAGCGCTGCAGGTCGATCTCGGCGTTCTTCAGTTGCGCCTGGTTCTGCATCAGCGTGCCCTCGGCCTGGGCCAGCGCCGCTTTGTAGGTGCGCGGGTCGACCACCGCCAGCAGGTCGCCGGCCTTGACCTCCTGCCCCTCCTGGAACAGCACCTTGACCAGCTCGCCGTTGACCCGCGGCTTGACGTTCACCGTGTTGAAGGCGGTGACGGTGCCAAGCGCGTTGAAATGCAGCGCCAGGTCGCCCTGCTCCACCCTGGCCACGCCGACGGTGAGCGCGTTGGCCTTGGGCAGCGCGGCGCCCGGCTTGCCGCCGCGACCGGGTCGCCCGTCGGAGGACGGTGCCGAGGCGGGCGCCGCCAGCCACATCACCAGGCCGATCACGGCGGCGAAGGCCAGGGCGGTGATCAGCCACGGGCGCAGGGTACGGAACTTGGATTTACCGGTCGTTGGAGTCATGGTTCTTCTTCAGGCTTAGAACGGAGGCGCTTTTTCCAGGCTGCACGATAAGCATTGCAGGGGCCCAGGCAAAGCCTCTTTACCCGCTATTTACCCTTGCTTTACCGATAGTTAGGCATTCCGCCCGCATGCTTCGGCGAGCCACCCGCAGCCTGGCACCAGGCTATGACAACAAACGGCTTGCTCCGTTACGGACGAAGGCTTGAAATAGAGCGTTCTGCATTCGCCCACTCCGCAATCGGCCAGGGACGCACAGATGATCGACCCGTTGAAACACCGCTTCGCGGCGCTCCGCAGTCGCGCCGAATTCCACTCCTTGCGCTACGTCCAGCGTAGCGGCGAGTACCTCTCGGTGCGCCGCAACGTCAACGAACCGCCGCACTTCAGCCAGGACCGCGGCGCCATGCTCTGCGTACGGCTGAACGGCGTGGAAGCCTACGCCGCCACCAACGATCTCTCCGCGGCCGGCCTGCAGGCCGCCCTGGAGCAAGCCGAACGGCAAGCCGAGCGGATCGCCCGGCACGTCCTGTTCGACGTCCGCGGATTGCCGCCGGCAAGCGGCCGCTCGCAGTATCGCTCGCCGAACCAGGACGCCCCTTTCCCCTCCCTCGCCGAGTGCTACGAACTGCTCGCCGAGGAGTCCGCCAAGGTGCCGCGCGACGAGCGCCTGGTGAACTGGAGCGTATTCCTCGAAGTCAGCCGCCAGGAACAGCTCTACCTGAACAGCGCCGGCGCCGAGCAATACCACGAGCAGCGCTTCGTCTATCCCGGCGCCAGCGTCACCGCCTACGACGGCCATGACAGCCAGACCCGCAGTTTCGGCGGCCACCATGCCGGCCAGCAGGGCGGCGCCGAAGTGATCGAGCGCCTCGGCCTGGTCGGCGCCGCGCCGCGCATCGCCGACCAGGCCCTGCAACTGCTGGCGGCGCCGAACACCCCGAGCGGCCGCTGCGACCTGCTGCTGATGCCGGACCAGATGATCCTGCAGATCCACGAGTCGATCGGCCACCCGCTGGAGCTGGATCGCATCCTCGGCGACGAGCGCAACTACGCCGGTACCAGCTTCATCAAGACCGAGGACTTCGGTCGCTACCAGTACGGCTCCAGCCTGCTCAACGTCAGCTTCGACCCGGAAATCCCCGAGGAGCTGGCCAGCTACCGCCAGGACGACGACGGCAGCCCCGCGCGCAAGGAATACCTGATCCGCGAAGGCCGCCTGCTGCGTCCGCTCGGCGGCGCCCTGTCGCAACACCGCAGCGGCCTGGAGGGCGTCGCCAACAGCCGCGCCAGCAGTTGGAACCGCGCGCCCATCGACCGCATGGCCAATCTCAACCTGGAGCCCGGCGACAAGAGCTTCGCGCAGCTGGTGGCCGGTATCGAGCGCGGGGTGCTGATGTCCTACAACCGCTCCTGGTCGATCGACGACGCACGCAACAAGTTCCAGTTCGGCTGCGAATGGGGCCAGTTGATCGAGGACGGCGAACTCAAGGGCGTGGTGAAGAACCCCAACTACCGGGGCATCTCCGCGCAGTTCTGGCGCAACCTCAGCGCGGTGGGCGACGCCGGCACCTTCGAGGTGCTCGGCACGCCCTACTGCGGCAAGGGCGAGCCGAACCAGGTGATCCGTGTCGGCCACGCCTCGCCGGCCTGCGTATTCAGCGATGTGGACGTATTCGGGGGAGATACCTGATGCACCAGAGACAGCATTTCGAAGCCCTCGCCGAGGACCTGCGCCGGCATCTGGCCGAGGGCGAGGACTTCACCCTCTGGTACAGCGCCGAGGACTCCGAGTTCATCCGCTTCAACCGGGCGCGGGTGCGCCAGGCCGGCCGGGTGCGCCAGGCCAGCGCGCTGCTCCGGCTGATCCGCGACGAACGCCAGGCGAGCCTCGACCTGACGCTCTCCGGCGCGCCGGAAGAAGACCGCCAGCGTCTGGCCGAAGGCCTTCGGCAACTGCGCCAGAGCCTGGCCTGGATTCCCGCCGATCCCTATCTGCTGCTCGACACCTCGGCCTGGCAGCGAGAGAACCAGGACCTCGGCGCAGCGCCCGACAGCGGCGCGCTGCTGGCCAGCCTCGAACGCCGGGCGCGTGACCTCGACCTGGTCGGCATCTATGCCGCCGGACCGCTGTTCCGTGGCTTCGCCAACTCCTGGGGCGCCTTCGGCTGGCATGCCGGCAGCAGCTTCAACTTCGACTGGAGCCTGTTCCATGGCAACGGCCAGGCGGTGAAGGCCGACTACGCCGGCCAGCGCTGGGACGACGAAGCCTTCGCCCGGCGCTTCGAACAGGCCCGGGAGCAGCTCGGCCACCTGGGCAAGCCGCTGCGCCAGTTGCGCCCCGGCGACTATCGCGCCTACCTGGCGCCGGCGGCGCTCGAGGAAGTCATGCAGATGCTCTGCTGGGGCGGTTTCTCCGCGCGCGCCCTGGCTACCGGCGAAAGCCCCCTGCAACGCCTGCAGAACGGCGACGCCCTGCTCAGCCCGCTGCTGAACCTCGCCGAGCGCCCTGCCACCTCGCCCTCCCCGGCATTCAGCGCGGAAGGCTCGCCGCGCGCCGAGGTCGAACTGGTCGGCAACGGCCGCCTGAGCGGACGCCTGGTGAGTTCGCGCAGCGCCCGCGAATACGGCCTGGTAGCCAATGGCGCCGGCGCCAACGAGGCGCCCACGGCGCTGGACATGGCCGGCGGCAGCCTGGAACAGGCGCGTATCCTCGAGGCCCTGGATACCGGCCTGTACATCGGCAACCTGTGGTACCTGAACTACTCGGACATGCCCGCCGCACGCCTGACCGGAATGACCCGCTTCGCCACCTTCTGGGTGGAGAACGGCCAGATCCGGGCGCCGGTCAGCACCATGCGCTTCGACGACAGCCTGTACAGCTTCCTCGGCGCCCACCTGGAAGACCTCAGCCACGAGCGCGAACTGCGCCTGTCCAGCAATACCTACGGCGAACGCCAGACCGACTCGATGCACCTGCCGGGCGCGCTGACCGGGCGCTTCACCCTCACGCTCTGAATCCACACGGCGCTCCCCGGCGGTTCGCCGCCCGGGAGCGCCGCGTGCGCAATCCGAAGAACGACCGCCGATATTCCGGCGCCATTATCACGCCACCATAAACGGACCGACTCCCTCCTCGTTATCCACTCTGGTGACACACGCCCGAGAGGAACCCACCGCACGCATATCCCATTCGGTACACGGAGGTGAAGCTATGCCCGCTTTGAGTCGTCGTTCGTTCGTGACCCTGACCGCCCTGGCCTCCAGCAGCATCCTGCTGAGCCCGCGAGCCTTCGCCGGGAGCGGCGCGACAAGCGCCGCCGGCAAGCCGCAAGAGACCTTCCTGGATTTCAACGAAAGCCCCTACGGCCCCTCCGCCAAGGCCAGGGCCGCCATGCAGCGGGCGGCCGCGCTCTGCGGTCGCTACGACTACGACGCGCAGGACGCCCTGGTCGGCCTGTTCGCCAAGCAGAACGGCATCCCCGCCGAATGCGTGCACGCCTACTGCGGCTCGCGCCAGCCGCTGCAATACGCCGTCGCGGCGTTCACCGGCAAGGAGCGCGGCCTGGTCATCGCCGATCCCTCCTACGACTCCGTGGTCGGCGCCGCCCAGGCCCAGGGGGCGAAGGTCGCTGCCGTGCCGCTGGACGCCGAGGCGGCCCACGACATCGAGCGCATGCTCGCCGCCGCGCAACGCGACGCCGGGCTGATCTATATCTGCAACCCGAACAACCCGACCGGCACCCTCACCCCGCACGAGCGGATCGTCAGGGCGATCGAACGCAAGCCCGAGCGCAGCGTGGTGCTGGTCGACGAGGCGTATATCCATTTTTCCGACGCACCCAGCGTCGTCGGCCTGGCCGTCCAGCGCCAGGATGTGCTGGTCCTGCGTACCTTCTCGAAACTCTACGGGATGGCCGGCGCCCGGCTCGGCCTGGCCATCGGGCATCCGCAGCTGCTGGCGCGGCTGGAGCGCTTCGGCGGCCACAACGTGGTGCCCTCGCCAACCGCCCACGCCGGGCTGGAAAGCCTGCGTGACGACGATCTGGTGCCACGGCGCAAGCAGCAGAACGCAGAGGTCCGCGAGCGCACCATCGCCTGGCTGCGCCAGCAGGGCTTCCGCTGCACCGCCTCACAGTCCAACTGTTTCATGGTGGATATGCGCCGTCCCGCCGAGCTGGTCATCGCCGAACTGGAGAAACAGCGGGTGCACGTCGGCCGCCCGTGGGCCTCCTGGCCCAACTGGGTCCGCGTGACGGTAGGCAGCGAGGAAGAGATGCAGGCGTTCCGGAGCGCCTTCGCCAGCGTCAGCCGGCGCCACCAGGTCGCCATGCGCTAGCGCTGCGTCTCTGCGACGCAGGGCGGATGACCGCGCTGCGATTATCCGCCCTGCTCATGGCCCGAGGCGAGCAGCCAAGGGATTCGGGTTCGCCCGTTACCAGCCAGCCTGGCTGACGGTCATGGGACGAAGCGGGTTGGCCGTGGGGCTCAGAGAGCCGCCAGGGCCGCCGCGTAGTTCGGCTCGTCGGCGATTTCGCCGACCAGTTCGCTGTGCAGCACCTTGTTCTGCTCGTCGAGCACCACCACGGCGCGCGCGGCCAGGCCGGCCAGCGGGCCGCTGGCGATGGCCACGCCATAGTTCTCGAGGAACTCGCGACCGCGCAGGGTCGACAGGTTGACTACGTTCTCCAGGCCTTCCGCGCCGCAGAAGCGCTTCTGCGCGAACGGCAGGTCGGCGGAGATGCACAGCACCACGGTGTTGGCCAGCTTGCCGGCCTCGACGTTGAACTTGCGCACCGAGGTGGCGCAGGTCGGGGTGTCGACGCTGGGGAAGATGTTCAGCACCTTGCGCTTGCCGGCGAAGTTTTCCAGGGTCACGTCGGCGAGGTCGCCGCCGACCAGGCTGAAAGCCGGAGCCTGGGCGCCTTTCTGCGGGAGCTGGCCATCGACGTTGACCGGGTTGCCCTTGAGAGTCACTTGAGCCATTGCGTTGATCCTTCTAGTCAGTGAGAAGCCGCCGGCCCTGTGGCCGGCGGCGGAAGCATTCGGGGCCGGCGACGATGCTAGCACGCTTTACCCGAGCGAAAACCTCGGGTTTGAGCGTCGCCGTCCCCCGAGGCTCAACTCCTGGCCTTGGCGAAATACTCCCGGGTCAGGCGGAACACCACCGGACTCAGCAGCAGCAAGGCGATCAGGTTGGGAATCGCCATCAGCGCGTTGAGGGTATCCGCCACCAGCCAGGCGAAGTCCAGCTGGGTCATGGCGCCGAACGGAATCGCCAGGGTCCAGACGATCCGGAACGGCAGGATCGCCCGGGTGCCCGCCAGGTACTCCCAGCAGCGCTCGCCGTAGTAGCTCCAGCCGAGGATGGTGGTATAGGCGAACACCACCAGGGCCAGCGACAGGATGTAGTGGCCGACGCCCGGCATCGCCGCCTCGAACGCCGCCGAGGACAGCGCCGCGCCGCTGGCGCCGCTGGTCCAGACGCCCGAGGTGATGATCGCCAGGCCGGTCAGGCTGCAGATGATCAGGGTATCGATGAAGGTGCCGAGCATACCGATCAGGCCCGAACGCACCGCGCTATGGGTCGTGCCGGCGGCCTGGGCGATGCCGGCGGTGCCGAGGCCGGCCTCGTTGGAGAAGATCCCGCGTGCGACGCCGAAACGGATTGCCGCCATCACCGCTGCGCCGGCGAAGCCGCCGGTGGCGGCGATCGGCGTGAAGGCGTGGGTGAAGATCAGTTGGAACGCGCCGGGAATCGCCTCGGCATGGACCACCAGGACGATCACCGAGGCGACGATGTAGCCGACGCACATGAAGGGCACCAGGGCTTCGGCGACCTTGCCGATACGGCGGATGCCGCCAAGGATCACCAGCCCGGTGACGAGCATGGTGGCGACCCCGGTGACCCAGTCGGGCACGCCGAAGGAAACCTCCAGGGCATCGGCCATGCTGTTGACCTGGACCATGTTGCCGATACCGAAGCCGGCGAGCCCGCCGAACAGCGCGAAGGCCGCGCCGAGCCAGGCCCAGCGCTTGCCCAGACCGTTCTTGATGGCATACATCGGACCGCCGACGTGTTCGTTGCGCTCATCCTTCTCGCGGTAGTGCACCGCCAGCACCACTTCGGAGAACTTGGTGGCCATTCCCACCAGCGCGGTGCACCACATCCAGAACAGCGCGCCCGGGCCGCCGAGGAAGATCGCCGTGGCCACCCCGGCGATGTTGCCGGTACCGACGGTGGCCGCCAGGCAGGTCATCAGCGCCTGGAACGGGCTGATCTCGCCGCTGCTCTCGTCATCCTTGCTACGCCCCTGCCAGAGCAGGCGAAAGCCGACTCCCAGGCGCACCAGGGGCATGAACTTCAACCCCAGCATCAGGTACAGGCCGGTGCCGAGAATCAGCACCAGCATCAACGGCCCCCAGACCACGCCGTTCAGGTCGACCACCCACTTCTGCAAGCTTTCCATCAGCGATCCTTATTCTTGTTCGAATGAATGCGGCCTGGCGGCAGCGGGCATCCGGAACTCGGACGAACATCCCTGCTCGACAGGCCAAGGCTGCCGATCCTAACGAGGTTCTCTCGGCGAAATCGAGAAAAATCTTCGCCCGGAAAGCCTGCGTCTCATTGCGTCTCGCCGGCCGCCTGGCGACCGAACAGTTCCACCAGCCAGTCGACGAACACCCTCACCCGCGGCGACAACTGGCGCTGCGAGGGATACACGGCATGCAGCGGCAGCGATGGCGGCAACCATTCTCCGAGCACTTGTCGGAGGCTACCGTCGGCCAGGCCGGCGGCGACGTGATAGTGCGGCGCCTGGATCAGCCCGAGCCCGGCCCGGCAGGCGGCGACGTAGGCATCGGCGTTGTTGACGCTGACCCGGCTGCGCATCGGCAACGTGCGCAGACGCCCGTCGACGCTGAACTCGAAGTCGAAGGTACGCCCGCTGGAAGGCGACTGGTAGTTCACCGCGAGGTGCCCGCCGAGCTCGGCGAGCTGCCGCGGATGGCCATGACGCTCCAGGTAGGCGGCGCTGGCGCAGGTCACCTGCGGCAGGTCGGCCAGGTGCCGGCCGACCAGGCTGGAATCGTGCAGCTCGCCGACCCGCAGCACGCAGTCCGCACCCTCGCGCAGCAGGTCGACCAGGCGATCGTTGCTGCTCAACTGCAGCTCCAGTTCCGGGTAGCGCTCGCAGAACTCCGGCAGGAACGGAATCACCCGCATCCGCCCCAGCGCGCCCGGCAGGTCGACCCGCAAGCGCCCGCGCGGGTTGTTCAGGACGCGTGGAAAGCAGCTTTCCGCCTCCTCCAGGTCCGCCAGCAGGCGCACGCAACGCTCGTAGTAGGCCTGCCCGTCGAGGGTCAGGCTGACCTGGCGGGTGGTGCGCTGCAGCAACTGCACGCCAAGGTGCGCCTCCAGTTGCTGGATCGCCTGGGTCACGCTGGCGCGCGGCAGCTCCAGGCTGTCCGCGGCCTTGCCGAAGGCGCCCAGCTCGACGATGCGGGTGAAGGCCTGCATGGCCTGGAAACGATCCATCGGACACCCTCGATTATTTGGAAAATACGAATGGTAAAACCGTAATTATGGGCTTTATCCAGACCAATGCAGAGCGAAGAATGACGACGTTTTCCTTCCCTCCCGCGAGGCTCGACACATGAAAACCCGTCAACTCGGCCACAACGGCCCTTCCGTCTCCGCCATCGGCCTCGGCTGCATGGGCATGACCGACTTCTACACCACCGGCGGCGACCGCCAGGAGGCCATCGCCACCCTGCATCGCGCCGTGGAACTCGGGCTGAACTTCTTCGATACCGCCGACATGTACGGCCCGCACAGTAACGAGGAACTGCTCGGCGAGGCCCTGCGCGGCAAACGCGAGCAGGTGTTCCTGGCCAGCAAGTTCGGCATCGTCCGCGACCCTGCCAATCCCCGGGCGCGCGGCGTCGACGGCAGCCCGGCGTACATCCGCCGCGCCATCGAAGGCAGCCTGAAGCGCCTCGGTACCGACCGCCTGGACCTGTACTATCAGCACCGCATGGACCCGCAGGTACCCATCGAGGACAGCGTCGGCGCCCTCGCCGACCTGGTGAAGGCCGGCAAGATCCGCCACATCGGTCTCAGCGAAGCCTCGGCGGAAACCCTCGAGCGTGCCCACCGGGTGCACCCGATCAGCGCGTTGCAGAGCGAGTACTCGCTGTGGACCCGCGATCCGGAGGACACCGGGGTGCTCGCCGCCTGCCGTCGCCTGGGCATCGCCTTCGTCCCCTACAGCCCGCTGGGCCGAGGCTTCCTTACCGGCACCCTGAAGCGCCCGGAAGACTTCGCCGCCGACGACTACCGTCGTTTCAGCCCGCGCTTCCAGGGCGAGAACTTCGCGAAGAACCTGAAGCTGGTGGACAAGGTCGGCGAACTGGCCGCAGCCAAGGGCGTGAAACCCTCGCAACTGGCGCTGGCCTGGGTGCTGGCGCAGGGCGATGACCTGATCCCGATTCCCGGCACCAAGCAGCGGCGCTACCTGGAGGAGAACGTCGCCGCGACGGAATTGCGCCTGAGCGCGGCGGAACTGGCCGAGCTGGATGCGATCTTCCCCGCCGAGGCGGTCGCCGGCAGTCGCTATAGCGAGGAAGGCATGCGCCTGGTCAATCTCTGAGACAGTGAAGCTGCGGTCACGTCCCCGTATGCCGGAGCCTGGCTGTAGGGCGAATCACCGCTTGCGGTTATCCGCCGCTTATCCGGGGTTTCGGCGGATACCGCCTGTGACGGTATCCGCCCTACGGGTCTCTATCGCTCGCAATTTCCTGGCTGCCTACACGGCGGGAAAACGACGACGGGGCGGCCGCCATCGGCAACCGCCCCGCTCCCCTCGGCGCCAGGCGAACCTCAGGGCGTCCACCAGTAGCGCACCACGTGGAAGAAGATCGGCGCGGCGAAGCACACCGAGTCCAGGCGGTCGAGCATGCCACCGTGGCCTTCGATCATGTGCCCCCAGTCCTTGACCCCACGGTCGCGCTTGATCGCCGACATCACCAGGCCGCCGAAGAAGCCCAGCAGGTTGATCAGCAGCGCGATCAGCGCCGCCTGCCAGAGGTTGAACGGGGTGATCCACCACAGCGAGGCGCCGATGGCGGTGGCCAGGGCGATGCCGCCGACGAAGCCTTCGACGGTCTTCGACGGCGACAGGTTGGGAGCGATCTTGCGCTTGCCGAACAGCTTGCCGCAGATGTACTGCATCACGTCGGAGAGCTGCACGACGATCACCAAGTAGGCGATCAGCAGCAGGTTGCGCCCCTCGAAGCCGGGGATGTCGAGGGTCAGCAGCGCCGGCACGAAGGAGATACAGAACACCGCCAGCATCAGGCCCCACTGCACTTTCGAGGCGCGCTCGAGGAAGTGCTTGGTGTCGCCGCCCAGCGAGGCGAGGATCGGCAACAGCAGGAACACGTACACCGGGATGAAGATCGAGAACATGCTGTACCAGTCGATGTAGATCAGCAGGTACTGCATCGGCAGCACGAAGTAGAACGCCGCCACCAGCGCCGGGTAGTCGCTGCGCCGGGTCGGGGTGAGGGTGATGAACTCGCGCAGGGCGTAGAACGACACGCCATAGAACAGCAGGATCACCGCCGCCTGGCCAAGCCAGAAGGCGAAACCGATCACCAGGACCATCGCCCACCAGGCGTTGATCCGTGCGTTCAGGTTGTCGATCACCGCGTTCGGGCCGGGACCGGCGCGCCACTTGAGGACGAAGCCGACCAGCGAGGCGAGCAGCAGCAGCGCGCCGATCCCGCCGAAGAGCATCCAGGTCTGTTCGTTCATCTCAGGCCTCCTCTTCCGGCGCCAGGTCCAGCAGGGCCATGCGCGCTCGTTCGAGGAACGCCTCCTTGCCTTCTTCCGCCGTGGCGACCAGCGGCTTGCCGAAGCTCAGGGTGCAGAGCAGCGGCAACGGCAGCATGCGGCCCTTGGGCATGACCCGGTTGAGGTTGGCCAGCCAGACCGGCACCAGCTCGACGTCCGGGTGGGCCAGGGACAGGTGGTAGATACCGCTCTTGAATGGCAACAGCTTGACCTCGTCGTCCAGGTTGCGGGTGCCCTCGGGGAAGATGATCAGCGAATCGCCGCCGTCCAGGGCGCGGTCGAGGGGTTCGAGCGGATTGGCATTGGCCTCGCTGCGCTGGCGGTCGACCAGCACGCCGTTGAACACCTTGTTGATCACGTAGCTGCGCAGGCCGGCCTTGTTCCAGTAGTCGGCGCCCGCCACCGGCCGGGTACGCCGCCGCACCTCCGGCGGCAGCGAGGCCCAGAGCAGGACGAAGTCGCCATGGCTGCTGTGGTTGGCGTAATAGATGCGTTGCTTGGGGATCGGCGTGGTGCCCAGCCAGAGGCTGCGCAAGCCGGTGATGGCGCGGGCGCCGGCGATGATGCCATAGGCGACGACTGATTCGAGCATGGGAAGACTCTTCAGGTTTGAGCGTTGAATAGAGGGATCGACAACAGGCACGACAAGGCCAGCAGGAACTGGGCGCCACAGGCCAGCGCCTGCCAGCGTAGCAGGCGCAGGGCGCCGTGGCTGCGCTGGTGCCAGGTGCGCCCTGCGGCGTCCGCTCGGGCCAGGCCGAGATCGGCCAGGGCCCGGTCCAGGTCTTGGGTCTGCGCTTCCAGCCTGTCGCCGACGTGGCTGAAACGTTCGAACAGTTCGGCGTCCAGGGCCACTCGCAGCGCCCAGTACTTCTGCCACAGGCCGAGCAGGGCGATCGCCAGCATCGCCGCAGCGAAATAGCGCCAGCCGATGCCCTGCACGGCCTGGTACAGGCCCAGCCCGATGGCCAGCAGGGTCAGTGCGGCGGACAGCCGGTCAAGCTCGCGGCCACGGCGCAGCAGGGCCGCCACCAGGGCCAGGGTTTGCTCAGGCATGGCGCACCTCGCCCAGTTCCGCCGATGGCTCCGGCACGCTCCCGCTCAGCGCCGCGAGGGTCCGCCGCTGGGCCTCGCCCAGCAGCACTTGCGGTCGCGCCCGACGTAACACCGCCACGGCCGACTCGACGTCCGCCGCGCGGCCGCTGAGCAGCAGCCAGGCGGCGACCAGCGTGGCGCTGCGCGAATAGCCCAGGGCACAGGCCACCAGCAGCGGCCCTTGCGCCAGCAGTTCGTCGATCAGCACCGCGGCGCGCCGGCAGTCCTCGACGTCCGGCGCGACCAGGTCGAGCAACGGCAGGCTGCGATAGGCCAGCCCCTGCGGCTCGCAGGAAAGTTCGGCGGTAGCGTCGAGCAATGCGCGAAAGCGGCCGTCGGCCAGTTCCGCGGACGACGGCAGGCGCCCCAACCAGAGGCCCGGCAGCACCTCGTCCGGCTGCGGCCGGCGACGGGTCCAGAGCCAGGCGTTGATCCGCGCGGCAAGCAGATATGGCGCCAGCAGCCAGCGCGCGGCGGCGCTCAGGCGGCCAGTGCTGCCCTTCTGGAAGCCGGCGGCGCCGAACAGCAGGTAGTTCAGCGCCACCAGCGCCAGCGCCAGCGCCGGCCAGCACAGCCACAACGCCGCACCGCCGACGGCAAAGGCGACGGCGGCGCAGGCCAGCGCGCCGAGGCCGTAGCGAGCGGCCAGCCGCCGCCGTTGCCGGTCGCGGCTCAGACTGGCGCGGGCGAACGGCGCGGGCTGCGCCTGCGGCCACAGCCAGACGCACAGCCAACCGGCCAGCGCGCCGGTGGGCACGTCGATGAAATGGTGCTGCCAGGTGGTCAGCACCGACAGCCCGATCAGCGCGAACCAGCCATGCAGCAGCCAGCGCCAGGCGCCGCTGGCGTAGCGCGCGTAGCAGACCCAGAGCACTACCAGCAGGGCGATGTGCAGCGACGGTGCCTGGTTGTACGGTTTGTCGAACCCCATCAGCACGTCGAACAGCCAGCCGAACACGCCGCCCAGTTCCGGCCGTTCGAAGGTGAAGCGCAGGGGGAACAGCAGGAAGCAGGTCACCGACAGCACCTGGGCGCTGAGCAGGCGCAGGCAGTGGGTGTCCAGCTCGCGCTTGTCCCGCGGCAACAACAGCGACAGGCCGTAGAGCAGGTCGATCGACCAGTACGGCAGGATGGTCCAGGGCCACAGCGGCATCCCGCGTTCCCAGTCGAAGACCAGGCTGCCGACGTCGCCGCGCTGGCTGGTCAACCAGTTGGCCAGGCCATAGCTGGCGAAGAAGAACGGGCCGAGGAACAGCAGCCAGAGCACCGCCCGCTTCAGTACCCCCGGCTCGCGCGGCGCCATCAGCGGGCGACCTTCTGCGCCAGCGATACGCTGAAGATGCCCCACTGGTCGACCCGCTGGGTGATCTTGCGGAAGCCGGCGGCGGCCACCAGCTGGTCCATTTCCGCCTGGGTCCGGCGCCGCATCACCCAGGCCTGGCCCTGGCGGTGGCTGGTCAGCGCGCGGGCGATCAGTTCCAGCTGCGGGTGCCAGGGCTGTCCGGTGTAGACCAGGTAGCCGCCCTCCTCCAGCGCCTCGCCGAGGCCGGCGAGGGAGTCGCCGACCATGCGGTTGTCGGCGAACAGCTCGTAGAGCCCGGAAACCACCCCGAGGCTCGGCTTCGGTTGCAGCGCCGCCAGGTCGGCGCGATCGAAGGCATCGCCCTTGACGAAGCGGGCGATGCCGGCGAGGCCCTTGCTTTCGATCAGGGCGCTGCCGTCACGCACGTTGATCTCGCTGTAGTCGCGCAGGAGGATGCTTTCCGGCAGCGGCTCGACGCCTTGCAGGGCTTCGAGGATGTAGCGGCCGTGGCCGGCGGCGATGTCGACGATGCGCACCTCGCGCTGCTCCTCGCGCAACCGCTGCATGGCCAGGCGCAGCAGCTCCTCGGCGTGCAGCTTGCGCTGGCGGATGCCGCGCCAGCCGATGGAGTCCAGGTAGTTGCGGTCGATCAGGCGACCCAGCGGGCCGCTGCCGCTGGGCTGGTTGCGGTAGACATAGTCGAGGGTGCTGCCGGAATCGAAGCCGGTGTCGAAGCCCAGCTTGACCCCGTCCGACCACAGGCTGCCCAGGCGCAGCCCGGCACGGGTGGCGCGCCAGTAGAGATCGCGCGGCGAGTTCTTCGGCAACGGCGCGGCCAGCGCCTCGGCCTCGGCGCAGGTATGGCCCAGACGGTCGGCATCGAGCAGGCTCGGTCGTTCAGGTGCCGTGGCGAATGCCTCGAGGAGGAAGCGCCGGGCACGGCCGACGGCCAGGTGACGATCGCGCTCGCCAAGGGTGTCGTGGAAGAAGCCGGGCAGGATGTGCTTTTCCTTGCGCAGGCTGCCGAGACGCTCGAAGAAGCGCTCCTGCGGCGCACGATGGACGACGAAGTCGGCCCCGGAAATCAGCAGTTGGGTGGGAATCTGGATCGCCTGTGCGTCCGCTACCACCCGCTCGGCAGCTTCGTAGAGGCCGAGCAGGACGTTCACCGAGATCGCCTTGGCGATCAGCGGGTCGCTGTCGTAGGAGGCGATCCGCTGCGGGTCGTGACTGAGGAAGCGTGCCTTGACATAGCTGTTGACGAAGAAATTGCCGCGCCACAGGCGCATCAGTTTCAGCCCGCTGCGGGCGAACGGCACGTAGAGCTTGACCTGGAACGCCGGCGAAGCCAGCACCAGTGCGCGCACCTTCGGCGCGTAGTCGTGGGCCCAGGTGGAAACCAGCACCGCGCCGACGCTCTGCGCCACTACCGCCATCCGCTCTTCGGCGATACCGTGGACGGCCTGGATATGGTCGACGAAGGTCTGTACGTCGCGCACGCTGGTGGCAAAGCTCGGGCTGTCGCCGCGGGCGCCTGGCGAGAGGCCGTGGCCACGGGCGTCCCAGGCGAAGAAGTCGTGTTCCGGCAGGTCGAGTTCGTCGACCAGGTGGGCGATCCGCCCGGAGTGCTCATGGCCGCGGTGGAACAGCAGCACCGCCTGGCGCGTGCCGTCCGGCGCCGGGCGGCTGGCCGGCCAGTGGCGGTAGAAGAGCTCTGCCCCGTCGTGGGTGGTGAAACGCAATTCCTGTACGTCGCGCATGTGATGTCCCTATGTCGTTGCCCCGGCCGGGATCCCGGCGGGGTTGCTTCCTGCGGGCGCCCACCTCCATGGCGTTCGCCCGTTCCCTCTCAGGCCTGGCCGTCGCTGCCCCGTCGACTCGCGGACAGCTCGGCCAGGCCCTGGCGCACGCGGTTGCCGATGGTCAGCAACAGCAGGGCCGCGATCAGCAACATCAGCCAGTCGATCCAGGCCAGCGGCAAAAGGCCGCTGGCCACCCCGGCGCCGATCACGCCGAAACACAGCGCCCGGTCGCTTTTGCCCATCGGGCCGTCGTAGCGGCGCGAAGCGCCGACCATGGTGCCCAGCGCGCCGGCATATTCGCTGATCACCGCCAGCAGCACCACCAGCACCACCCACAGCGGGTTGACTCCCGGCAACAGGGCGAACGGCAGGTACAGGCCGCTGTCGGCGATCACGTCGGTGAGTTCGTTGAGGTAGGCGCCCAGGTCGGATTTCTGGCCGAACTCGCGGGCGAGCATGCCGTCCACCGCGTTCAGCGCCATGCGCAGGAACATCCACAGCGGAACGAGGGCGAACAGCCAGAGATGGCTGGCGAAACCGGCGACCAGCGCGCCGACCAGCAGCGACAGCAGGCAGGCCGCCAGGGTCACCTGGTTGGCAGTGATGCCGCGCTGGTAGAGGCGCTGCACGCCGGGACGAAGAAGATTCTGAAAGCGCGGTTTGAGTTGATAGACGGAAATCATGTCAGCCAGTCCTTGTGCCGAGTTGCTTCGGGCACCGACCTGGCGGTCGGCGCCCGCTCCATTCTACGACGTCGATGCGCCGCTAAAAGTGACACACTTTTATGCGTTACGCATGGTCCGTATCAGCGCATCCGTCAGAAATCGCGCTTGAAGAACAGGTCCAGCGAACTGGCCAGGCCGCTCGCCGCTTCGAGATAGAGGCGTTTGGTCAACTGGTAGCGCAAGGCGATGGTATTTGCCGGTTCGAACACTCCAACACCATAGCGCAGGCTGAGCTTGTCGGTGATATTCCCGCTGGCGACCACGCTGGTGCTGTTGCCGGTGCCCTCGGTGTCCAGCTGGAAGTCCTGGATGCCGAGCTGCTTGGCGATTTCCCCGGTGAGCGGTGCGCTACCGGCCAGGCCCAGGGCCAGGGCCGCCTCGCCGAGCATGTTGCTGTCTTCGCCGGTGCTCATCGGCCGCCCCAGCACCAGGTAGGACAACGCCTGCTCCTGGCTCATCGCCGGTTCGGAGAATACCGCGCTGGTCGGCTGCTCGGCGCTGCCGGTCAGGCGCAGGCCGGCGACCACGTCGTCGACCCGGCGGATCGCCTCGATATCCAGGTACGGCTGGTCGATCGGTCCGGCGAAGAACAGCCGCGCCCTACGGATCGTCAGGCGCTGGCCGTAGGCACGATAGCGGCCCTTGTTCAGGTTCAGCTCGCCGCGGGTATCCAGGTTGTCGCCGATGTGCAGGTGGCCGGCCAGTTCGGCGCTGAGGCCGAAGCCGGAGAACGCCAGCTTGTCCTGGCCGACCTCGACATCGATGTCCATCTTCATCTTCAGCGGCCGCTGCTCGGGCTGCTCGGAGCCGACGATCACCGCGTCGTCGGAGACCTTGACCGTGGATGGCGGCAACTGGCGGATGGTGATGTCGCCACGCGGCACCAGGACCTTGCCGGAGATCGCCAGCTCCTGCCCGGCCATGCCGATCTTCAGGTCCGGTTCCACCTCCAGTTGCGCATAGGGATCGACCACCACCGGCAGGCGGTTGCCACGGATGTTCAGGGCGACGTTCAGCGCGTCGCCCCAGCTCAGGTTGCCGGACAGGCTGCCCTGGCCGTACCTGCCGCTGCGCCAGCCGCCGCCGAGTTCCAGGCTTTCGCCAGCGATGCGAGCGTCGAGGGAAAGGTTCTCGAAGCTGGTCGGCAGCTCGCCGCCGCCAATGTTGCCGTCGCTCAGCGTCACCCGTCCGTCGACCCGCGGCGCCAGCAGGCCGCCGGACAGCCGGCCGCTGCCGTTCAGCCTGCCTTGCAGTTTCTCCACCATCGGCACGAACGGGCGCGCCACCGACAGGTCGAGGCCGGCCAGGCTGAACTCGCCGCTCAGCGGTTTGCTCGCCGGGCGCGGGTCGATCTGCGCCTGCACCCGCAACTCGCCGAGCTTCGGTCCGCGGAAGTCGAGGGAGGTATCGACGCGGTTGGGCGCCAACCGGCTCTCCAGGCGCAGGCTGTCGTAGCCGACGTCGACCCACTGGCCCTGGTCGCGCAGGCGCAGCGTACCGCTGCCGGCGTCCAGGCTGACCACGCCGCTCGGGCCGCGGGCCGGAACGTCCAGTTGCAGGTCGCCGTTCAGCTTGCCCTGCCAGGCGAAGTCCTCGGGGAACCATTGCTTCAGGCTGTCCAGCGGGAAGTCGCGCAGGGTGTAGCGCAGCCGCGGCTCGGGCAGCAGGCGCTGCTCGCCGCCGCAGAGGCTGGCGGCGCCGGATACCCAGCAATGTGCGCCGAAATTGACCCTGCCGTCGGCCAACCGCTCCAGGCGCGCCGGCTGCTGTAGCTTCCAGTCCTGGCCGCCACTGCTCAACTCGCCGCGCGCCAGGCGACCGCGCCAGTTGCCGCGCTCCAGTTGCCCGTCGAAGGCCAGGCCGAGCTTGAGCAAGGCACCTTGCAGGTCCAGTTCCAGTTGCTGGCGGCGTTGGTCGCCGCGGGCATTGGCCTTGAACAGGCCGAGGTCGGTTTCGCCGCTGCGCAGGCCGGAAGCGACCAGCGCCAGGGTGCCGTTCTGCCGGGCATCGAGGTTCGCCTGCAGGTCGAGGCCGGCGATGCGCTGCTCGGCGTAGGCGATCTGCTGTCCCTTGAGGTTCAGCCTGCCTTGCGGCGCCGCGAGGCTGCCAGCCAGGTCGAGGCGTCCGTCGAGGCGACCGAAGAGTTGCGGCCAAAGCTGGCCGAGACGGTTCAGGGCGATGTCCAGGCGGCCTTGCAGGCGCTGGTCGAGCGCCCCGCTGCCCTGAACCTTGTTATCCCCCAGGCGCAGGTCGAGGTTGCCCAGCGTCCAGCGCTGCCCCTCGCCCTCGGCGCGCGCCTGGAATAGCGCCGGCTGGCCGCGCAGGCGGCCCTTGACGTCGAGATCCACCCCCAACGCCAGCCGCTCGTCGCGAACACTTCCCTGGCTGCGCAAGGGACCGGCCAGTGAACCCGGCAGCTCGGCGACCCAGTAAGCCGGGTTCAGTTCGCTGAGCTGCAGGGCGGTATCCCAAGCCACGCCATTGTCGAAACGCAACGTCACCCGCCCCTCGGCCTGGCCTTGCCCGGCGCGGAGCTGCAGCGACGGCAGGTTGAGCTGAACGAGGTCGCCGGACACCGGGCTGGCCAGCGTGAAGTCGCCCGCCGGACCGCTCGCCGCCGCGCTGAAATTGCCCAGGTAGCGCTGGTCCTGGTAATGCACTTCCGCCTTGAAGGTCTTCAGCGTCACCGGCGGCGGCTCCGCCAGCGGATACAGGCGCAGCCAGGGGAAATCCTTCCAGTCCAGGGTCGCGTCGGCGGCCAGGCTTTCGCGCCAGTCCAGGCGTCCGACCAGCTCCAGGCGCTGCTCGCCGCCAGCGTCCAGGCGCAGTTGGCGGATATCCGCGCCCTGGGCGTCGACCCGCCCGTCCAGGCTCAACGCCACCGCCCCACCCTCGCCCGGCAGGCTGGCGCCGCCGCGGATCAGGTAACCGTTCTTGAGATCGCCGCCGGCATCGAGCTGGATGGCATTCAGGGTCAAGGTGTCCGGTAGTCCGGCCGCACCCTTGAAACCGTCGGCGCGGATCAGCAATCGTGCCGGCAGGTTTTCCGCCAGCGCCTGCAACTGTCCTTCCAGGCTGCCGTCCAGGTAACCGCTGCTGCGGCCTTTCAGGGTCAGCGCCTGCTGCAGCTCACCGCCGACCTGGACGGCCAGCTTCCACGGCTTGCCTTCGGGAGCGGGCAGGCCGAGCGTGGCTTCGGCCTGCAAGGGCCAGTCGCCGCTCGGCTGCAAGCGCCCCTGGAGCGCCAGGTCCAGGCCGAAGCCCCGCGCCGTCAGCGAGTCGATGTGCAGGCCGTCGGCCAGCCAATGGGCCGCCAGCTTGAGTTCGGCGACCTGCTGGTTGCCGTCGAGCAGGAAGCTGCCGACCGCCACTTCGCCGAGTTCGATGCTCAGCGGCAGTTTCAGCGTCGGCAGGCTGATCGGCCCGCTGTCGGCGCTGTCGCCGCTCGGCGGCAGGTCCAGCGCGACCCGTTCGGCGGCCACCCGCTGCAGGCACAGGCGCAGCCCCGCCAGGCAGGCCGGCGACCAGCGCAGTTCAGGCCGCTCGACGACCAGTTGCGTACCGTCCTGCGCCCAGGACAGCCGCTGTGCCTGCCAGGCGCCACCGAGGCGACCCTCGAAGCCGCTGACCTGCAGGCCCGGCACGCGGCCGAGCAGCCAGGCGCTGCCGGTCTGGGTGCCGAGCAGCGCAGCGAGTCCCAGGAGCAGCGCGAGGAGCAGCCCGACTATGGCCAGCAAGGTGATCTTCAGCGCCTTCACAGTTCTGGCCCCATGGAGAAGTGCAGGCGGAAACCGCCGTCGTCGTCGAGCGCATGGGCCAGGTCGAGGCGCAACGGGCCGACCGGCGAGACCCAGCGCACGCCGAAGCCGACCCCGGTCTTGATCGACGGGAAGTCCAGCGAGTTGAAGGCGTTGCCCTGGTCGACGAAGGTCGCCAGGCGCCAGCGCTCGGCCAGCGGATATTGATACTCGACGCTGCCGGCGATCATGTAGCGGCCGCCGATCTTATCGCCATCGGAATTCTCCGGCGACAGCGTCCGGTAGTCGTAGCCGCGCACGCTCTGGTCACCGCCGGCGAAGAAGCGCAGCGAGGGCGGGATCGACTTGTAGTCGTTGGTGGCGATTCCGCCTACCTGCAGGCGGCCGAGCAGGCGATGGCCGCCGGCGAAGCTGGTCAGGCCCTTGGCCATGGCGTCGACATGGAGGACGTCGGCGTCGGCCAGCAGGCCTTCCTTCGCCCCCTTGACGTTGAACTGCAGGCGGTAGCCATGGCTGGGGTCGACCTTGTTGTCGGTCTCCAGCAGCGAGTAGCCGATCCCCGGCATCAGGAAGCTGCTCAGCCCGGAGTCGTCGCCCAGCTTGTACTCCTCGCGCATCCAGTTCAGCGAAACCACCCGCTGCCAGCCATCGGGCCGCTTGCTGTGCCATTCGCCGCCAAGGGTCAGCAGCTTGCTCTCGGTGTCGACCAGGTCTTCGAACTGGTAGCCGCTGGTGAAGCGCAGCTTGTCGGTGAGCGGCGGATCGAGGGGAATCTCGTACCAGGCGCCGACGTTCTGCCGTGGTGCGGAGATTTCCGACTCGAATCCCAGGCTATGTCCTTCGGCATTCACCCAATGGCGGGTCCAGTTGAACCTCGCGCGCGCCCCGACGTCGGTCGAGAAACCGAGGCCGACGCCCATGGTCCGGGGCTTGCGCGCCTCCAGCCGGACCGCTACCGGGATCGCCTGGCGCGCGCCGTCGGCCTGCGCCTGGGTCGGCGCGGCGTCGACCCGCACGCCCTCGAAGTAGCCGCTGGATTGCAGGTTCTGGTTGAGTTCGGCGATCAGTTCGGAGTCATAGGGTTGGCCGGCCTTGAACGGCACCATGCGGCGCAACAGTTCTTCCTCGATGATCGAGTCGCCGTCGAAGCTCACCTTGCCGAAGGTGTAGCGCTGGCCGCTGTCGTAGACCAAGTCGATGTCGGCGATGCCGGCGCGCGGATCGATGCTCAGGCGCTGGGTGCTGAAGCGGCCCTGGAAGAAGCCGTAGCGCGAGGCCTGGTTCTGGATCAGCCGCTTGGCGTCCTCGTAGACGCCCTGGTTCAGCTTCGCGCCCGGTTTCAGCTGCTTGCCCGACGGCAAGCGGAAGCTCTCCAGGCTGGCGGCCTCGCCGAGCACCTGGATGTTCACCTGGCGCAGGCGCACGGGCTCGCCGGACACTACCTTGAGCGTGAGCTTCGGCGGCTTGCCGTCCTTCACCTCGCTGTCGATCTGCGCCTGGAAGTAGCCGAGCGCCTGGGCCGCCTTTTCCGCCTGCGCCTCGGCATTGCGACGGAAACGTTGCAACGCCGCCTCGTCCCGCTCGCCGAGGCTACCCACGTAGGCCTCGATATTGGCCTTCAGGGCGGCATTGGCGGGGGTGACGCGCACGCTAAGCTGGCTCTCCGCGAAGGCGGCCGTACTCAGGCACAGCAGCCCGGCCAGCGGGAACCGGAACAATCCTTGAGTCAGTCTCATGGCGCGGATGCTACGCAGGCGGGTGGCGCGCGTCCAGATTTGCGCGGACGCCGCCGACCACCTCCTGACATTCGGGTTTTATGACGCCAAGCGCCTGACAGGCATGGCTTTTCTCGCGCGTCCGTGGGAACGCTCAGGTCGCCGCCGGCGTCTCGCCAGGATGCAGGAGGACGTGCTCGCGCACCGCTCCCAGCGTCACCTCGCCGATCTCGCGGTAGCCGTGCCGCTGGTAGAAGTCCAGGTAGCGCGCATTGCCGGTATCCAGGACCAGCCCCTGCGAAGCGGAGTCCTCGGCGCACCAGCGCTGCACGGCCGCCAGCAACTGCTCGCCGATCTGCCTGCCCTGGTACTCGGGATGCACGCCGAGCATCGGCAACTGGTGGTGGGGGCCGACCGGCAGGCAGGCCTGCACCGCCCGGTGGTAATCCAGGTAGCGCCGGGTCGCGGCCAGGCCGACGCTGAACAGCATGCGCAGGCGCCAGCTCCAGCTCTCGGTGATATCCAGGCGCCGCTGCGGCGGCGTGATCAGGGCCGCCGCGACCAGCCGATCGTCGATGAACAGGCCGATGGCCGGCAACTCTTCGCCCAGATGGCGCTCGACCATCTCCCGGACGCAGGCACGCACGCGCTGGTCGTAGCCGGCGCGCTGCGCATCCATCAGGTAGGCGAAGGTCGGTTCGTGGCGGTAGGCGTGGTAGAAAAGCGAGCGGACTTCGCGACTATAGCCGTCGTCGAGCAGACGGACATCGGTGACCTGATCAGGCATGGAACGCATTCCTTGTCGGCCGCAGGCGCAGCGACACGCACGCTTCGCCACGGCGATTGGTCGAGCGGATGGCCTGGCCATCCCCGTCCGCGGCAGACCACAGGGCCGGCAAGGCGCCAAGCCACACAGCCATCGGGTACCCGGCGGACACTAGCACAGCGCCTCCAGGGTCGCCAGGCATCCCCCGGCTGGGCTAGCATTCCTGTTTTTGCCAGGACGCCCACCATGAAAATCGTCTCTTTCAATATCAACGGTCTGCGCGCCCGGCCGCACCAGTTGGCGGCGCTGATCGAGCGGCACCAGCCCGACGTGATCGGGCTGCAGGAAACCAAGGTCGCCGACGACCAGTTTCCCCAGGCCGAGATCGAGGCGCTCGGCTACCACGTCCACTACCACGGGCAGAAAGGCCACTACGGCGTCGCCCTGCTCTCCCGCCAGGCGCCCCTGGAACTGCATCGCGGCTTCCCGAGCGACGGCGAGGAATCCCAGCGGCGCTTCATCTGGGGCACCTTCAGCGACGCCCAGGGCAACCCGATCACCGTGATGAACGGTTACTTCCCGCAAGGCGAGAACCGCGAGCATCCGACCAAGTTCCCGGCCAAGCAGCGCTTCTACGCCGATCTCCAGTCGCTGCTGGAGAACAGCTTCAAGCCCGAGCAGGCCCTGGTGGTGATGGGCGACATCAATATCTCGCCGGAGGACTGCGACATCGGCATTGGCGAGGAAAACCGCAAGCGCTGGCTGAAGACCGGCAAGTGCAGCTTCCTGCCGGAAGAGCGCGAATGGCTGGCTACCTTGAAGAACTGGGGCCTGGTCGACAGCTTCCGGGCCCTGAATCCGGAGGTGAACGACCGCTTCAGCTGGTTCGACTACCGCAGCCGTGGCTTCGAGGACAACCCCAAGCGCGGCCTGCGCATCGATGTGATCCTGGCCAGCCGGGTGCTGCAGTCGCGCTTCAAGGACGCCGGCATCGACTACGACCTGCGCGGCATGGAGAAACCCTCCGATCACGCCCCGATCTGGCTGGAACTGGCCTGAGGCTCAGCCCAAGGAAAAGGCTCATCCCCGGATGAGCCTTCAGGCGATCGCTACCTGGTCCGGGCGATCTCGCCGACGCCTCCCCCCCTATCCGGCGCGCGACCTTTCCCTCAGGCAGGATTGTCCACCCGCGGCCCCTTCAGCTCCACTCGATTGCCATCCGGGTCGAAGAAGTACAGCGACCAGCCGTCGCCCTCGGCGCCGAAGCGGATTTCCGCGGGAACCTGCGGGACCAGGCCGAACCCCTCGAGATGGGCGACCAGCGCGGCCTCGTCGAACGGCTCGATGCGCACGCAGAAATGGTCGAGGTTGCGCCCTTCCCCACCCGGAGCCGCACCGCCCTCCCGGCCGAGCGCCCCGGACACCGCGACCAGATCGAGCATCGACGTGCCCAGGCGCAGATGGGCCAGCTCCAGGTCGTCGCGCCACTTCACCACCACGCAACCGAGGACATCGCGATAGAACGCGATGCTGCGTTCCAGGTCGCGGACCCGCAGGACGATGTGATCGAGACGTTCGACGACGAAGGGTTGCATGGTCATTCACCTCTTGGACCGTGGACTATGGCAAGACTTTAGCCAGCACACCTCGGGTTGATAATGGTTTAATCCCTGATTCATTGATTACTGACAGTGAATTATCCCCGTGGATCACCTCACCGCTCTCAAGGTCTTCCGCGCCGTGGCCGCGAATGGCGGCTTCGCCGCCGCGGCCCGGCAGATGAATCTCTCGCCGGCCGCCGTGAGCAAGAACGTCGCCGAGCTGGAAGCGCACCTCAAGGTGCGCCTGATCAATCGCACCACCCGCAGCATGAGCCTGACCGAGGCCGGCGAAGTCTACCGGCAGCGCCTGGAGCGCATCCTCGACGACCTCGAGGCCGCCGACGCCGCGCTCACTTCGATGCAGCAGGGCCCCAGCGGCCTGCTGCGGGTCAGCGCCCCGCTGACCCTCGCCCTCACTTGCCTGACCCCGGCCATTCCGGCTTTTCTCCAGCGTTATCCGGACCTGCGCCTGGAACTGCTCCTGCAGGACGGCCGCCAGGACCTGATCGCCGAAGGCATCGACCTGGCCCTGCGTGGTAGCGACCGGGTTGCGGACTCCGGCCTGGTCGCCCGCCCGCTGCTGGTCCTGGAGCACGTGCTCTGCGCGGCGCCGGCCTACCTCAGTCAGCATGGCCAGCCGCTGCGGCCGGAGGCCCTGCGCGAACACGAGTGCATCCGCTTCAGCCTCTCTGGCCATGCCGACCGCTGGACCTTCCGCAAGGACCGCGAGTGCATAGCGGTGCCTATCGCCGGCCGTTACCGGGTGTCCTCCAGCCTGGCGGTGCGCGATGCCCTGCTCGCCGGCTTCGGCTTGAGCCTGATCCCACGGCTGTACGTACAGGCGGAACTGGCCGAAGGCCGCCTGGTTGAATTGCTGGCTGACTGGAAGGCCGACGAGACGGCGATCCACGCGGTCTATCCATCGCGCCAACTGGCCGGCAAGACCCGGGTGTTTCTCGACTTCCTGACCGAGACAATGGCGCAGGGCCATGATTCCCCAACGCTGTAACCTTAGCGTCACCCGTCTGACTTAATCTCGCCGGCAAATCCCTTCCCCCATAGAAGACGATGCCCGCGATGCCACACCGCCAGCGCGCCAGTGACAAAGACCTCTGGAGCCGTACCCTGAGCCTGGTTTTCCTCGGATTCCTCTGTTACGCCTTCCCCTGGTCGGTATTCGCCGCCCCCTTGCCGATCCCCACGGACGACACGCCGGCGCTGCGCATCCAGGGTTCCAACACCATCGGCGCGAAGCTCCTGCCGGCCCTGGTCGAGGGCCTGATGGAAGAGGAAGGCCTGGAGGATATCCGCCGTACCCCCGGAGAACGGGAAAACGAACTCCATCTGCTCGGCAAGAGCCGCGACGGCCGCCTGGTGAGGGTGGAGCTATCCGCCCACGGTTCGAGCACCGGCTTCGCCGCCCTCCTCGAACGCCACGCCGAACTCGCCGCGGCCTCGCGTCCCGTCAAGGACAGCGAAGTTCGCGCCCTGGCCGGCTTCGGCGACCTGCGCAGCCCATATGCCGAGCAGGTGATCGCCATCGACGGACTGGCGATCATCCTGCATCCGGACAACCCGCTGGCCTCGCTGGACACCGCGCAACTGGCGGCGGTGTTCGCCGGCGAGGTGCGTACCTGGGAAGAACTGGGCGGCAAGGGCGGCGCCATCCGCCTGTACGCTCGCGACGAGCAGTCCGGCACCTACGACACCTTCAAGGAACTGGTGCTGGCCAGTCACGGCAAAAGCCTGGCCAGCGACGCCCGCCGCTTCGAATCCAACGATCGGCTGGCGGCCGCGGTGAGCGCCGATCCGCACTCCATCGGCTTCGTCGGCATCGCGTCGGTGGGCCGGGCCCGCGCCTTGGCCATCGCCGACGGCGAATCGCTGCCGATGGCGCCCCAGGAAAGCCTGATCGCCACCGAGGACTATCCGCTGTCGCGCCGCCTGTTCCTCTACCTGAAGCCCGGCGAGAAGAACCCCTGGGCCCAGGCCCTGGTACGTTTCGCCCAGGGCCCGCGCGGCCAGGCGATCGTCACCCGCAGCGGCTTCGTCGCGCAGAAGATCCAGGCGGTGCAGATCGCACCGCGCCCGCAGATGCCCGCCGAATACCGCAAGCTCGCGGAACAGGCGCGGCGCCTGACGGTGAACTTCCGCTTCCAGGAAGGCAGCGCGCTGCTCGACAACAAGGCACTGCTCGACGTACAGCGTTTGCTGGACTACCTGCGGCAAAATCGGAAGTTGCAGGAGCGCACCGTGCTGGTGGGCTTCGGCGATCCCAAGTCCGACGCCGAGCGCTCGGTCCTGCTTTCGCGCCTGCGCGCCATGGCCGTGCGCCGCGAACTGGCCCGCGGCGGCGTGAGTTTCCGCGAAATCGCCGGCTTCGGCGACGAGTTGCCGGTCGCCAGCAACGACCAGGAACTGGGCCGACAGAAGAACCGGCGGGTGGAAGTCTGGGTCTACTGAACGCTGTAGCACTTTGTAACCTCGCCGTTTTGCCGGCGCCCGGAGCCTGGTTTATTTTTTCCGAGTGACTGCGGGCCCCTCTGACGGTAAGCAATTGCCGCCATGTCGGAGTCACATGACCATCCGACAATTCGAAGCGAGGGGGCCCAATGGCAGCTCTGCATGCATTTCTCACCGAACCGTTCCTCGGTACGACTACCTGGTTCTGGCTGGCCTTCCTGGCCATCGTCATCGTTCTCCTGGTCCTCGACCTCGGCGTGCTGCAACGCGACCACCACGAAATCGGCGTGCGCGAAAGCCTGCTGCTGTCCGCCGGCTACTTCGCCTGCGGCCTGGCCTTCGGCGGCTGGGTCTGGTACGCCTTCGGCCCCACCAGCGCGGTGGAGTACTACACCGGCTTCCTGGTCGAACAGTCGCTATCGATGGACAACGTGTTCGTCATGGCGATGATCTTCAGTTTCTTCGGCATCCCCCGCCGCTACCAGCACCAGGTGCTGTTCTGGGGCATCCTCGGCGCCATCGTCCTGCGGGCGATCATGATCGGCCTGGGCGCCGCGCTGGTGAAGGAGTTCGACTGGATCATGTACGTGTTCGGCGCCTTCCTGCTGTTCAGCGGCGTGAAGATGCTGTTCAACAAGCACGAGGAAGAACCCGACCTGGAGCACAACCCGGTGCTGCGTTTCCTGCGCAAGCACATGCGGGTGACCAAGGAACTGCACGAGCATCACTTCTTCGTCCGCCTGCCGGACGCCAGCGGCAAGCTGGTGCGCTACGCCACCCCGCTGTTCTTCGCCCTGGTGCTGATCGAGCTGGCCGACCTGGTGTTCGCGGTGGACAGCGTGCCGGCGATCTTCGCCATCACCCAGGACCCGTTCATCGTCTACACCTCGAACATCTTCGCCATCCTCGGCCTGCGCGCCCTGTACTTCTCGCTGGCGGCGATGATCCACCGCTTCGTCTACCTGAAGTACGCCCTGGCCCTGGTGCTGGTGTTCATCGGTGCGAAGATCATGCTCCATGGTGTGATCGGCAAGATTCCCGCCGGCCTCTCGCTTGGCGTAACCTTCGGCCTGCTGGCGGGCGGCATCCTGCTCTCCCTGCTGAAGACCCGCACGCCGAAAGCCACCGTCGAGGACAAGGCCGAACCGAATGCCGAACACGCTCTGGATCGAACGTCTGGACACCCACGCTGAACCTTTCTGGCGGGTCCGCCTCGGCACGCGCGGGATCTGCTTCCGCAACGAGCGGGCAGCCCGCGAGTTCGCCGCCCTGCTGCACAGCCGTCGCGCGTGGCAGCTGGAACGCAACGCCGAGGAAAAAGGGGCGGAGTCCCCGGAATGAAAAAGGCCCGCATCCGCGGGCCTTTCCCGTATACCACAGCCGTCAGCGGCTGCTGCGCAGCATCTCCCTGGGCACGTACTTGCCCAGCTCGAACTTGCCGATCGCCGCGCGGTGCACCTCGTCCGGACCGTCGGCCAGGCGCAGGGTGCGCTGCATGGCGTACCAGTAGGCCAGCGGGAAGTCGTTGGAAACCCCGGCGCCACCGTGCATCTGGATCGCCCGGTCGATCACCTTCAACGCCACGTTGGGCGCCACCACCTTGATCTGGGCGATTTCGCTCTGGGCGATCTTGTTGCCCACGGTATCCATCATGTAGGCGGCCTGCAGGGTCAGCAGGCGCGCCATGTTGATCTCCATCCGCGAGTCGGCGATGTGGTCGATGTTGCCGCCCAGGCGCGCCAGCGGCTTGCCGAACGCGGTACGGCTGACCGCGCGCTTGCACATCAGTTCGAGGGCGCGTTCGGCCATGCCGATGGAGCGCATGCAGTGGTGGATGCGGCCCGGGCCGAGGCGCCCCTGGGCGATCTCGAAACCGCGGCCCTCGCCGAGGATGACGTTCTCGTAGGGCACCCGCACGTTCTCGAACAGCACTTCGGCATGGCCATGCGGCGCGTCGTCGTAGCCGAACACCGGCAGCGGGCGGAGGATCTTCACCCCGGGGGTGTCGACCGGTACCAGGATCATCGAGTGCTGCTGGTGGCGCGGCGCGTCCGGGTTGGTCAGGCCCATGAAGATCAGGATCTTGCAGCGCGGATCGCAGGCGCCGGAAGTCCACCACTTGCGCCCGTTGATCACCCAGTCGTCGCCCTGGCGCTCGGCGCGCGCCTCCATATTGGTGGCGTCGGACGAGGCAACGCCCGGTTCGGTCATGGCGAAGGCCGAGCGGATCTCGCCGCTCAGCAGCGGTTCCAGCCAGGTGCGCTTCTGCTCCTCGCTGCCGTAGCGCACCAGCACCTCCATGTTGCCGGTATCCGGCGCGGCGCAGTTGAAGGGTTCCGGCCCGATCAGCGAACGGCCCATGATTTCCGCCAGCGGCGCGTATTCGTGGTTGGCCAGCCCGGCACCGTACTCGGACTCGGGCAGGAACAGGTTCCACAGCCCTTCGGCCTTGGCCTTGGCCTTCAGCTCTTCCATGATCGCCGTCGGCTGCCAGCGGTCGCCCTCGGCGACCTGGCGCTCGAACACGGCCTCGGCGGGATAGACATGCGCTTCCATGAACGCGCTGACGCGTTCACGCAGCTCCTGGACCTTGGGGGAATAGGCGAAATCCATGGGGGATACCTTCTGACGGGTTGGCAGGTGAGGCATCGGACAAAGGCGCTGGTAACGATGCCGGAACAGGGCTTAAGATTTGCCCAGTCTATTTTTTCCGTCCATGAACATTCATGATCCATATGGGGGTCATCCAAGCCCCCAATAACAAGAAAAGTCGCGGAGCCAGTGCCATGAACCTGACCAAAGTCGACCTGAACCTGTTCATCGTGTTCGATGCGATCTATACCGAAGCCAACCTGACCCGCGCCGGGCAGATCGTCGGCATCACCCAGCCAGCCGTATCCAACGCCCTTTCCCGGCTGCGCGAGACCTTCAACGACCCGCTGTTCGTGCGCACCGCCCAAGGCATGGTGCCGACCCCTATGGCGCAGAACATCATCGGCCCGGTGCGCAACGCGCTGCAGTTGCTGCGGGTTTCGGTGCAGGAGAGCCGCAGCTTCGATCCGCAGCAGGCGAACAAGACCTACCGCATCAGCATGACCGACCTCACCGAAGCGGTCATCCTCCCCCCGCTGTTCCAGCGCTTGCGCCGCCTGGCGCCGAACGTGCATATCGAGAGCTTCCTCGCCAAGCGCCGCGAGACCACCAAGGAACTCGCCGCCGGCCGCCTCGACTTCGCCGTCGACGCGCCGCTGAACACCGATCCCCAGGTGCGCCACGTCAAGCTGATGGAGGACCGCTACGTCTGCGCCATGCGTCGCGGCCACCCACTGGCGGGCAAGCCGAAGCTGGCCCTGGACGATTACCTGGGCCTGACCCACATCCATATTTCCAGCCGCCGCAGCGGCCTCGGCTACATCGACCTGGCGCTGGGCAAGATGGGCATCCAGCGCAAGATCGCGCTGCGCTCGCAGCACTACCTGATGGCCTCCACGGTGGTCCAGCAGACCGACATGGCGATGACCGTGCCGGAACGCTTCGCCCGTCACCACGACCTGCACTACGCGGTGCTGCCGGTGAGCGACGTGCCGAAGCTGGAAACCCACCTGTACTGGCACGAGAGCACCGATCAGGACCCGGCCAACCGCTGGATGCGCGAGCAGATCATCGAGCTGTGCCAGCAGGTCACCACGCGCGAGAACAAGGCGGCGCAGCCGGCGTGAGCGCCTGCCAAGGGGCGTAGGGCGAACGAGGCTCGGGCATTTGCTTCCGAGGTGCCTCAGTGCGCCCTCTCCCTGAAGGGAGAAGGCGCCGTTGCGGAAACGACGGATAGTCGCCGCTACAGGCTGCGCGCGATCACCAGGCGCTGCACGTCGCTGGTGCCCTCGTAGATCTGGCAGACCCGCACGTCCCGATAGATGCGTTCCACCGGGAAGTCCTTGAGGTAGCCATAGCCACCGAGGGTCTGGATCGCCGCAGAGCAGACTTCCTCGGCCATCTCCGAGGCGAACAGCTTGGCCATCGAGGCTTCGGTCAGGCACGGCAGGCCGGCTTCGCGCAGGCTGGCGGCGTGGTGGACCATCTGCCGCGCCACGGCGATGCGGGTGGCCATGTCGGCCAGGCGGAAGGCCACCGCCTGGTGCTCGATGATCGGCTTGCCGAAGGTTTCCCGCTCATGGGCGTAGTCGCGCGCCGCCTCGAACGCCGCGCGCGCCATGCCGACCGCCTGGGCGGCGATGCCGATGCGGCCGCCTTCGAGGTTGGCCAGGGCGATGCGGTAACCCTCGCCCTCCTCGCCCAGGCGCAGCGTGGCCGGGATACGCAGGTCGTTGAAGGCCAGCTGGCAGGTGTCCGAGGCGTGCTGGCCGAGCTTGTCCTCGATCCGCACCACCTCGTAGCCGGGCGTGTCGGTGGGCACGATGAACGCACTGATGCCGCGCTTTCCGGCATCCGGATCGGTGACCGCGAAGACGATCACCATCCCCGCGTGGCTGCCCGAAGTGATGAACTGCTTGGCACCGTTCAGCACGTAGTGGTCACCGTCGCGGCGGGCGCGGGTCTTCAGGAAGCTCGCGTCGGAACCGGCCTGCGGCTCGGTCAGGGCGAAGGCGCCGAGCATCGAACCCTGGGCCAGCGGACGGAGGAAGCGCTCCTTCTGCTCGGCGCTGCCGAACTTGTGGATCGGCATGCAGCCGACCGAGTTGTGCACGCTCATGATGGTCGAGCAGGCGCCGTCGCCAGCGGCGATCTCCTCGAGGGCCATGGCGTAGGCCAGGTGCCCGGTCTGCGCGCCGCCCCATTCCTCGGGCACCAGCATGCCGAGGAAGCCGAGGTCGGCCATCTCGCGGATCGCCTCGGCCGGGAAACGGTGCTCGCGGTCCCAGTCGGCGGCGAACGGTTTCAGCCGTTCCTGGGCGAACTGCCGCGCCATGTCACGGATCTGGATCTCTTCTTCGCAGGGAATCATCGCGGGTTCCTCTTCTTCACTGCCTGCATCAGCGCAAGCGCTCGACGGCGATCGCGGTCGCCTCGCCGCCGCCGATGCAGACCGCCGCCACGCCGCGTTCCAGGTCGTACTGCTGCAAGGCGTTGAGCAGGGTCACGACGATCCGCGCGCCGGACGCGCCGATCGGATGGCCCAGCGCACAGGCGCCGCCGTGGACGTTGAGGCGCTCGTGGGACAGGTCGAGGTCGCGCATTGCCGCCATGCCGACCACGGCGAAGGCCTCGTTGACCTCGAACAGGTCGACCTCGCCCAGCGACCAGCCGGTACGCTGCATCAGACGCTTCACCGCACCGACCGGCGCGGTGGGGAACAGGTTCGGCGCGTCGGCGAACGAAGCATGCCCACGAATCGCCGCCAACGGCGCGAGCCCGCGTCGCTCGGCCTCGGAAAGGCGCATCAGGACCAGCGCGGCGGCGCCGTCGGAAATCGAACTGGAGTTGGCCGCGGTCACCGTGCCGCCTTCGCGGAACGCCGGCTTCAGGGTCGGGATCTTGTCCAGCCGGGCCTTCGGCGGCTGCTCGTCGCTATCCACCAGGCGCTCGGTCTTGCCGGCGGTGACCGTCAGCGGCACGATCTCGGCCTGGAAGCGCCCGTCGCGCATGGCTTGCTGCGCGCGGGTCAGCGAGGCCACGGCGAACTCGTCCTGTGCTTCGCGGGTGAAGCCGTAGGCCTCGGCACAGTCCTCGGCGAAGGTGCCCATCAGGCGGCCCTTGTCGTAGGCGTCTTCGAGGCCGTCGAGGAACATGTGGTCGAGCACCTTGCCGTGGCCCATGCGGTAGCCGCTACGGGCGCGCTCCAGCAGGTAGGGCGCGTTGGACATGCTTTCCATGCCCCCGGCCAGCGCGACCCCGGCGCTGCCGGCGAGCAACGTGTCATGGGCGAGCATCAGCGCCTTCATGCCCGAGCCGCACATCTTGTTCAGCGTCGAGCACGGCGTGCCGCGCGCCAGTCCGGCGCCAAGCACCGCCTGGCGCGCCGGCGCCTGGCCCTGGCCGGCGGCGAGCACGCAGCCGAGCACGGCCTCGTCCACTTCGTCGGCTTGCAGGCGCGCCCGCTCCACCGCGGCGCGCACCGCCGCGGCACCGAGGGTAGCGGCGTTGACGTCCTTGAAGTCGCCGAGGAAGCCGCCCATCGGGGTGCGGACGGCGCTGACGATGACGATCGGATCTTCGCGGGTCATGGGATCTTCCTCCTGTATTAGCGGGCGGCCATGCGGATGGCGCCGTCGAGGCGAATCACTTCGCCGTTGAGCATGCTGTTCTCGATGATCTGCCGGACCAGCGCGGCGTATTCGTCCGGACGCCCCAGGCGCGGCGGGAACGGCACGCTGGCGCCGAGGGAGTCGCGCACCTCCTGGGGCATGCCGGCCATCATCGGTGTCTCGAAGATGCCCGGGGCGATGGTCATCACTCGGATGCCGAAGCGCGCCAGCTCGCGGGCGATGGGCAGGGTCATGCCGACCACCCCGCTCTTCGAGGCGGAATAGGCGGCCTGGCCGATCTGCCCGTCGAACGCCGCCACCGAGGCGGTATTGACGATCACCCCGCGCTCGCCGCCCTCGTCCGGCTGGCCCTGGGACATGGCCTCGGCGGCCAGGCGCAGCATGTTGAAACTGCCCACCAGGTTGATGTCGATGACCCGGCGGAAACTCTCCAGGGCATGGATGCCATTGCGTCCGAGGACCTTCTCGGCCGGCGCCACGCCCGCGCAATTGGCCAGGCCATGGAGGCCGCCGAAGGCCTCCAGTGCAGCGGCCACGGCCTGGCGGCCGTCGGCCTCGCTGGCGATGTCGGCCCTGACGAAGCGCGCCTGGGCGCCAAGCTCGGCGGCCTTGGCCGCGCCGGCCTCGGCGTTGATGTCGGCCAGCACCACCTTGCCACCCTGCTCCACCAGCATCTTCGCGGTGGCGGCGCCGAGGCCGGAGCTGCCGCCGGTAACCAGGAACACTCGATTTTCGATACGCACGTCGTTTTCTCCTGCTGAATCAGTTCGCGGCGGCCGCCCGTGGGGCCGCCTCGCGTTGCCGGGCGATCTCCTGGTTGCGCAGGAGAAAGCGCTGGATCTTGCCGCTGGGAGTCTTCGGCAGTTCCTCGAGGAACTCGATCTCCCGCGGGTAGGCGTGCGCCGACAGGCGCTGGCGCACGTATCGCTGCAATGCGTCCGCCAGTTCCGGCGTCGGCCGGTGGCCGGCGCAGAGCACGACGAAGGCCTTGACCAGTTCGGTGCGCTCCGGGTCGGGCTTGCCGATCACCGCCGCCTCCATCACTGCCGGGTGTTCGATCAGCGCGCTCTCCACATCGAACGGGCCGACCCGGTAGCCAGAGGTGGTAATGACGTCGTCGGCGCGGCCGACGAAGCTGATGCTGCCGTCTTCGTTGAGTTCGACGGTATCGCCGCTCAGGTAGTAGTCGCCGACGAAGGCTGCGGTTTCCAGGCCCTGGTAGCCGGGAAACCACATCAGCGGCGAACGCCGCCGGTCGAGGGCGAGGATGCCTGGCTGGCCGGGCGGCAGTTCGTTGAGATCGTCGTCCAGCACTACTACCCGGTGCCCGGGACAGGCGAATCCGGCGGCGCCGACCCGCACCGGATGCGCCAGGGCATGGTGGTTGCACAGCACCATGCCCAGCTCGGTCTGCCCGTAATGATCGTGGATGGTGGTGCCGAGCCTGTCGGCGAACCAGCGGATCACCTCCGGGGACAACGGCTCGCCGGCGCTGCTGACCGCGCGCAGGCGCCCCTTCAGCGCAGTTTCCGCGGCCGCGCCGGCGGCCATCAGCAGGCGATAGGCGGTGGGCGATCCGGCAAGGTTGGTGATGCCGTAGTCACGGATGATCCGGCAGGTGCTTTCCACGCTGAACGGCCCTTCGTAGAAGGTGGTCGGATGGCCCATGGCGAGGGGACCGGCGACAGCGTAGTAGAGGCCGTAGGCCCAGCCCGGATCGGCGAGGTTCCAGAAGGCGTCCTCGGGGCGCAGGTCCACCGCCTCGCGCAGGTAGCCGACGAAGGCGAGGATCGCCTTGAGCGGCACCGGCACCGGTTTGGCCAGGCCGGTGGTGCCGGAGGTGAACATCATCAGGAACGGATCCTCGCCGCTGCGCGGAACCGGTTCGAATTCGGCCGGATAGCGCTCCAGCTCGGCCCAGAAGCTGAAATCGCCGCGACGGATGCCCTGCCCCTTCGGTCCGCCGACGGTGACGGCCAGAGGCGGATCGGCGAGTTCGTCGAGCTTGTCGCGGTTGGCCGCATCGGTGACCAGCACCTTGCTGCCGGCGGTCGCCACGCGGTGTTCGATGGCCTTCGGGCCGAAGGCGGTGAACAGCGGCTGGTACACCGCGCCCAGGCGCCAGGCGCCGAGGATGGTGACCAGAAGCTCGGGCGTGCGCGGCAACAGGCCGGCGACGCAGTCGCCCGGGCGTACGCCCTGGGCCTGGAGGAAATTGGCGAAACGTCCGGAGAGCGCTTTCAGCTCGCTGAAGGTATAGCTGGCGCGACTGCCATCCTTGCCCTCCCAGAACAACGCGATCCGTCCCGGCAGGGCATGCCGGTCGCAGCATTCGACGCAGGCGTTGAGCGCCTGGAGCGTACCGGAAAGCGTGGCGGCGGCGGTCCGCTGCAAGTCGAACCCGGCGGCAGTGGTGGCGTAGTCGCGCATTGCAGGACTCCTCGGCTTGTTTTTGTATGGAGTAGCCGGAATCTTCACGCCATGGTCGACGCGGGGCAATGTCGAAAGGCTTCAATCTGCCTGAGCGGTTTGGACAATCCGTGCTGGCCGCCTGCCCCGCCGAACCGTTCGCGACATACGGCGGATGACGCTGCGCGGGCATTCACCCTATCGATGGCCGAGCGTTTCGGACAAGACGCCTGACGACTCGGCCGACGCGGTTTCCGCCGCGACCTGCGTCCGGTACTGCCCGGGGGTCGAGCCGGTCCACTTCTTGAACGCCTTGTGGAACGCGCTGCCATCGGCGAAGCCCAGCTCCAGCGCCAGTTCGGCGAAATTCGCCGCGCCGGCGTCCAGCCGCGCGATGGCCAGGTCGCGGCGGACCTGGTCCTTCAGCGCCTGGTAGCTCTGCCCTTCCAGGGACAGCTTGCGGCGCAGGGTCGAGGGCGCCATGAAGAAATGCCCGGCGAGCGCGTCCGCGTCCGGCCAGCGTCCCGGCCGCAGGCTGCGCAGGTAGGCCTTGATCCGCGCCGCCAGGCTCTGCGGATCGCGATAGCGGACCAGGATGTTGGCCGGCGCGCCGAGCAGGAAGCGCCGCAGCTCCCGCTTGTCGCGGCGGACCGGCAAGGCCAGGCAGTCGGCATTGAACAGCAGGCGGCTGAGGGGACGGGAGAAACGCAGGTTGTCGCTGAACATCACCCGGTAGTCCTCGATGTAGTCCGGCTGCGGACAGCGCAGGTCGATGGCCAGGATCGGGATGCGCCGGCCGACCAGCCAGCAGGCCAGGCCATGGGTGATCATCCATAGGGTGAAGTAGGACAGCGCTCGCCCGTACCGGCCCGGCGCCTCGTCGAGGACGATTTCCGCCAGGCCGCCGCGGCGCTGCAGGCGCGGCTGGAAGTCGTCGAACTGCAGGCAGAGGAATCGCAGGATGCCGGTCAGCGCCGGCTCCAGGGTCTGCTCGTGGATCGCGCAGCGGCTCATGAAAGCGAAGCTGCCACTCTTCAGGCGCCGCGAGTCCATGCCGAAGAACTCGTCGTCCATGCGCCGAGCGAGATCCAGCCAGAGCCGCGAATAGGCGTGCGAGGTGACCCGCGCGTAGGGTTTGCCGAGCAGCTGCGGATCGATACCGGCGGCCTGGAGGACCTCCCCCTCCTCGCCGCCCTGCCGGCGCCACTCCACCAGCGCCTCGCCGACCAGGCGCACCGAGATGGTGCCCTTGGTGCTCACCTGAGTCTCGCCGTCGTTCTTCACCCGCCCCTCTCGCCTCGCTGCGCGCCGCCCGCCACCTTAGCGCAGGAGCGGGGCGCGGCTCCATCCTCTCAATCGCGCCCCTGGCGCAGCGCGAGTAGGCGAATCTCTTCGATGCTGATCTCGCGCATGCGGAACTTCTGGATCTTGCCGGTAACGGTCATCGGGAACTCGTCGACGAACTTGAAGTGGCGCGGGATCTTGAAGTGAGCGATACGCGCCTTGCAGAACGCCCGCAACTGTTCGTCATCGGCGTGGTGGCCCGGATGCAGCTTGATCCAGGCGACGATTTCCTCGCCATAGCGCTCGTCGGGGATGCCGATCACCTGCACGTCGGCCACCGCCGGGTGAGTGAAGAAGAACTCCTCCAGTTCGCGCGGATAGATGTTCTCGCCGCCGCGGATGATCATGTCCTTGCTGCGCCCGACGATCCGCACGTAGCCGTCGTCGTCCATCACCGCCAGGTCGCCGGTGTGCATCCAGCGCGCCGGGTCGATGGCCTCGGCGGTGGCCTGGGGGTCGTTCCAGTAGCCGAGCATCACGCTGTAGCCGCGGGTGCACAGCTCGCCGATCTCGCCGCGCGGCACCACCCTGCCCGTCTGGTCGACGATCTTGCTCTCCAGCCTCGGCTGGGTGCGTCCGACAGTGGTCACGCGCAGCTCCAGGCCATCGTCCGGACCGGTCTGCAGCGACACCGGACTGGTCTCGGTCATGCCGTAGGCGATCTGCACCTCGGCCATGTGCATGTCGCCAATGACCCGCCGCATCACCTCGATCGGGCAGGTGGCGCCGGCCATGATTCCGGTGCGCAGGCTGGAAAGGTCGAATTCGCGGCGGCGCGGATGATCCAGCTCGGCGATGAACATGGTCGGTACCCCGTACAGCGCGGTGGCGCGCTCCTCGGCCACGGCCAGCAGGGTCGCCTCGGCGTCGAAGCTGGGCGCCGGGTAGATCATGGTCGAGCCGTGGGTGACGCAGCCGAGGTTGCCCATCACCATGCCGAAGCAGTGATACAGCGGCACCGGGATCACCAGGCGGTCTTCCGCGCCGAGTCCGAGGCTTTCGCCGACCATGTAGCCGTTGTTGAGGATGTTGTAGTGGCTGAGGGTGGCGCCCTTGGGGAAGCCGGTGGTACCGGAGGTGTACTGGATGTTGATCGGCTCGTCGAACTGCAGCGAGGCCTGGCGCTGGCGCAGTTCCTCGGCGCCTACCGCGGCGGCCAGCCCCGGCAGGCCCTGCCAGTGCAGGAAGCCCGCCGGCGCCCGCTCGGCCAGGCTGATCACGCCGCGCAGTTCCGGCAGGCGCTCGCTGGCCAGTTCGCCCGGACGCGCCCGCGCCAGCTCCGGCAGCAGGTCGCCGAGCATCGCGTGGTAGTCGCTGGTCTTGAAGGCGTCGGCGCAGATCAGCCAACTGCAACCGGACTGCTTGAGAGCGTATTCCAGCTCGCTGCTGCGGTATGCCGGGTTGATGTTCACCAAGACCGCACCGACCTTGGCGCTGGCGAACTGGGTAATGCACCATTCGGCGCAGTTCGGCGCCCAGATCCCCAGGCGTTCGCCGGGGCGCAGGCCCAGGGCGATGAAGGCGCGGGCGTAGGTATCGACCCGCTCCGCCAGTTGCCGCCAGCTGTAGCGCAGGCGTTGATGCCGCACCACCAGCGCCTCGCGCTCGGCATGATGCGCGACGGTGGCATCGAAGGCGTCGCCGACGGTGGTCGCCAGCAAGGCGACATCCTGGCGACCCGAGGTATAGCTCGGCTGATTCATGGCTTTCCCTTGTTGTGGTTGTTCTGGGAATGTCGCTGAACCGTCGTCCTGCGCCGCCAGGGCGCTACGACGGACACCGGCGAGCGGTGTCGGTGAAGTCGAAGAGCATGTTTACGTTAACGTAAAGGTAAACGCAAGAGGCTTGTCCGCCCAGGGCCGTCGGCTCCGGCGCGGCCCAACGGAACGGCGTAGAATGGGCGGTTTTTCACAGGAGCACAGCATGACCCCGGAAATCGCCATCGGCCTGGTGACGGCCCTCGGCCTCGGTGCGCTGGTCGGTCTCGAGCGACAATGGCGACAGCGCTCTTCCGGCATGGCCACCCACGCGATGGTCGCACTCGGTGCGGCCAGCTTCTCGATCCTGCCGCTGTTGCTCGACAACGAGGTCAGCGTGACCCGCATGGCGGCCCAGGTAGTCAGCGGCATCGGTTTTCTCGGCGCCGGCGTGATCATGCGCGACGGCCTCAGCGTACGCGGCCTGAGCACTGCGGCGAGCATCTGGAGCACCGGCGCGATCGGCGTACTGGCCGGCAGCGGTTTCATCCTGGCGGCCTGCATGACGACCGCGCTGATCGTCATCGCCAACCTGTTCCTGCCCGCTCTCGGCCGGGTGGTGGACCGCCACACCTCGGGCGAGGCCGAGCAGGAGCGCTTCTACCAGATCAGCGTGTGCTGCGAGGCGCGCAACGAAGCGCTGGTGCGCATGCAGTTGCTGCAACGCATGGGCGACAACCGCCTGAACCTGCAGAGCCTGGAAAGCCACGCGCTGAAAGGCAGCGGCAACGTGGAAGTGAACGCCGTGGTGTTCACCCTGCACAAGGAGGATTCGCTGGTGGAACAGATGGTCGGCGAGCTGTGCCTGGCACCGCAGGTCACCGCCGCCAGTTGGGTGATGAATCCCGCCGCGGAATGATCCGGCGAATTTAGGTTGCCCATTCTAGACGCTTCGCCGCAGGCTTTTCCCACCTCCAGACAAGAACAAGCCGGAGTGAACCACACCACCACTGCCTGTTTCGTGGACGGGGCGAGCCGCCCCGCGGGGAGGAGTCATGCGCTTGCGTTGTTTCTTGCGAGGTTGCCGCTGGGACGAAGGTAGCCTGGTCACGGTAGGCCCCGACCTGATGCTGCGCCAACGTTGCCGGCGTTGCGGCGCCCATCGCTATCTCAGCGTCGAGGCGCCGCCCGAGGAAGCCTGAGCGACGCCGGTCGCGTCCAGGCGTCGAGCGGCTGGCCCTTCAGCGCAGGACCAGGCTGGCCCGGGTGCGCAGGTAGCTCTGCCGGTAGACCACGCTGTTGGCCGGACTGGCGGTATATACCAGGGAGTACATCGCGCGCTGTCCCAGGGCCATCGCCACGATCTGGGTCAGCAGCACCTCGTTGCCCTGGCTGATCCGGCAGTGGGTCTCCAGCGATGCCAGGCCGCCGAGGTTCGAGCGGATCGGTGTGGTGCAGCGCGAGCCCAGCCCGGCCTTGCGGTAGCCCGATTGGACGACATCGAAGACACTCTGGAACTGGCCGTCGATCTCCACCGACTCCTCTTCCATCATCTTCAGGCTGAGCAACTCGATGCTGGCTTCCTTCTCGCCTCCCGGCCCGAGCTTGGTCGCCAGTTGCCGGGAGCCCAGTTGCTCCACGTCGCTGGCCTCGGGTGGGATGCTCTCGGTGATCACCTGCCAGCCGGCCGGCCAGTCGACCTCGGGCTGATAGCCACTGCTGGCGCAACCCGCCACAAGCCCCGCCACTACCACCAGCGCCAAGCCGGACGCCTTGCTTCTCATAGCATTTCCTTACTCGCAAAACCCATCGGAGGGAAAGGTCGGACCTGTCGCCATGGCGCCGTCCGCGCAGTCTCCGAGCCCATGGCGACAAGGTTCCCAGCTTACCGGAGAGACGGCGAGCGCCAAGGCGCAAGCCTGAACAAGCTAGCCGACTTGGCGAGGAACGCACAAATTTCATCGGCTGGCGTACAGGTATGGGACATCGGTACCAATAGCGAAGTCGCGCAATCCGTCAGTTTTTTTTGAATTTTTGCCATTGGAAAAAGTCTGTTCAGCGCAGCGTTTTTCCAAGTCCCATCCGGCCCGCAAGGAGAACCCATGGCTGAACCCCAGGACAAGTACACCCGGCGCACAGGCAGGACCTGGGCGGACGACCAGGCGACCTACAACCGTCTGCGCGAAGAAGCCGACGCCGCTCGCCAGAAGCTGCGCGAAAGCGGCTACAGCGGCGCCGAGTACGACCAGTTGCGTCAAGCCGCCTTCGATCTCAACCGCAAGGCCAACCAGTACTGGGAGCAGATGCTCAGCGACCTGCGCCAGGAAGACTGATCAGCGCCACGCCGGGAGACTGCCGCTCTCGGCCCGCACACCCCCTCCACTCTTTGCGTGCTCCTGGCGTCGGCTCATTCGGGCGCATCCGGGTATTGCACCTCGTCCAGCAGGCGAAACCCCACGTTGTCGGCGTCCAGCGCGCTGAGCAGCTCGATCTGTCGATCAATGTCCTGGTTGATATTGGCCAACTGGCCGATGAAGGCATTGGCCGCCTGGCGGGTGCCAGGGTCGGAGCTGCGCGACAGCTCGAAGCCGAGCTGGGTCAGGGCAGCGGCCAGGTGAGCGAGATTGCGCACACTCAACGAGTGCAACTGGCGGGAAACGGCCTGTTCATCCTGAACGGTGGGAGGGACATCCATGAGTCAGATCCTTCGACTGGCACAATGTGACATTCGTCACAGAGATTAACCGAAGCCCCGCAGAACATCCATGCCAGCTATTTCCCTTCGTCGGCTCTGGCCCGGCCCCTGCGTCGTCCTCAAGTTGTCAGATCCGCTGTCGATACTCTGCGAGCCGGAACACGCGCCATGCCCGCCTCGCCGGGCCACAGGGACGTCCTCGGCTGCCTCGTCGCAGCCTGCGTGCCGGTCCAACCTGGCAATCCATTGAGGCGTTCCATGCTGCAACAATCCCTACGTGCGCAAATCCTTGTCCTGCTCGGCGGCAGCCTGGCGGCGCTGCTACTCATAGCCCTGGCCTGCTTCGGCTCGCTGACCGGCGACGTACGCGCCTACCGCGAGCTGCTCGGCGGCCCCGTGCGGGCGGCGCAACTGATCGACGAGGCCAACCTGCAATTCCGCGGCCAGGTCCAGGAATGGAAGAACGTCCTGCTGCGCGGACGCCAGGCAGAGGCCCAGACGAAATACTGGAGCCAGTTCGAAGCCCAGGAGCGAGCGGTGCAGGACATCCTCGGGCGCCTGGGCAGCGTGGCCGAAGGCGAGTTGAAGGATCGTGTCGAGCGCCTGCGCGAAGAGCACCGGCGACTCGGTACGGCTTACCGACAAGGCAGGCAACGGTTCCTCGAGGCGGGCGCCGACCCCATCGCCGGCGACCAGGCGGTGACCGGCATCGACCGCGCCACCACCGCGCAGATGCAGGCCCTGCGCGACGAACTGCACCAGGCCAGTGATCTCCATTCCTCCTCCATCAGCGCGGAGGCCCGGCGCACCATGCTGCTCGGCAGCCTGGTGCTGATCGGCGCCAGCCTGGCCGTCGCCCTGCTCAGCCTGTGGCTGGTCAACCGCAACCTGGTCCGTCCGGTGCAACGCCTGATCGAGCACATCGCCCAGCTCAGCCATGGCGACTTCGGCGAGCGCATCGAGATCCGGCGCAAGGACGAACTCGGCAAGCTGGCCCTGGCCGCCAACACCCTGCGCGACTTCCTGGTGGACATCTTCGACCGGCTGCGGCGCAGTACCCGCGACCTGGACAGCGCCAGCGGCTCGCTGAACGCGATCGCCAGCCTGATGGCGGCCGGTACCCGCGAGCAGTTCAGCCGCACCGACCAGGTCGCCACGGCGATGCAGGAAATGTCCGCCACCGCCCAGGAAGTGGCGCGCTACGCCGGCGACGCGGCCAGGGCCGCCGACGAGGCGGACGATTCCGCCCAGCGCGGCGAAGACGTGATGGAAGAAACGATTCGCAGCATCGGCGAGATGCGCAAGGAGATCGACCATACGGTGGAAGTCATCCGCCAATTGGAAAGCGATAGCGGCAGGATCGGCAAGGTCCTCGACGTGATCCGTGGCATCGCCGAGCAGACCAACCTGCTCGCCCTCAACGCGGCCATCGAAGCCGCCCGCGCCGGCGATGCCGGCCGTGGCTTCGCGGTGGTCGCCGACGAGGTCCGCACCCTGGCGCAGCGCACCGCCGAGTCCATCGCCGAGATCCACCAGATCATCGATACCGTGCAGAACGGCGCGGTGAATGCCGCGCGCGCCATCGAAAGCGGGCAGTCGCGCAGCGAGGCCGGTGCCGAGCAGGTTGCCAACGCCGGCGCCATGCTGCGCCAGATCACCGCCTCGGTCGAATCGATCCGCGACATGAACCGCCAGATCGCTACCGCCGCCGAGGAACAGACCGCCGTGGCCGAGGACATTTCCCGCAACCTCACGGAAATCGCCTCGATCGCCTCCAGCAACCAGGAACAGGTGGAGCAGACCGAAGCCGCCAGCCGCGATCTCCATGGCCTCTCCGCGCAACTGGGCGATGCCCTGCAACGCCTGCGGGCCTGACCTGGGGTAAGAAAACGACTTCCATGAGGTAAGGCGGACAACCGCAACGCGATTATCCGCCGCTCCAACGGGGGGTCATGGCGGATAGCGTTGTGGCGCTATCCGCCATGCACAGCCAGGGTTCGATCAGTCGAGGACGTTGTCCAGCACCTCGTAGATCAGCCCGGTCGCCACCGCCACCAGCAGCAGGTCGGTGCCGGCCTGCATCCACTCGTAGCCGTCGTAGTGCGGCAGCCGGCCTAGCAGGCGGCCGTCGAGTTTCTTGGCGATGCCGGGCGGCAGCGGCTTGCCGCGCGCCAGGTTCTTCTGGATGCCGGGCGGCAGGGCCGGCCCCGGGTTCCAGTAGCCGCGGTTGTCGCCGAGGATCACCCGTACCCCGCCGACGTCGATACGCGGTCCCGAGTCCCAGTTGCCACCGCCGTTGCCCTTCTGGCCGGCGCCGCCGCCCTTGTTGCCGGGGCCGCCATGGTTGTCGTGGCCACCCTGGTTGCCTTTGTTGCCCTTGTTACCCTTTCCGCCGTCCATCTGGTTACCGTGCGGGTTGCCCTTGCCATTGCCCGGGTCGGCCAGGACGGCAGGCGTACCGCCGATCAGGGACAGGCTCACGACCAGCGCGAGCACAGAACGAGTGTTGAACATGATGATGTTCTCTCCATGCGAGGACGATCCCTCGATAGCTTAGAACCGTTTCGCTTGTTTGGTTCCATGCCGTCGATCGCGACGCAACCCAGGGAAAGCCCGAGCTGCAGGCTTGGTCGAACCTGTCGAATCGGCTATGCTGCCGCTCCCTGCAAGCGACTACCCGCTACTCCCCGATGACCTGGCTGCCCACTCCGCCATAGCCATGCCTGCCCCTTCCGGCCACGGTCCGAACGACCGTGGCCAGCGTTCGTTCGCCTGAACGCCTGTCGTCATCCCTTGTTTTTTCCAATGCCATCCCGCGGCCCGCGCTGTCGACCGACTGCACGGGCCGTGCCTCGCCCCTGGGTATCCCGATGCTACAGACGCTGAAACAGAACTGGTTCTCCAACCTCCGCGGCGACCTGCTCGCCGGCCTGGTCGTCGCCCTGGCGCTGATCCCCGAGGCCATCGCCTTCTCCATCATCGCCGGGGTCGACCCGAAGATCGGCCTGTACGCCTCCTTCAGCATGGCGGTGGTGATCGCCTTCGCCGGCGGCCGTCCGGGAATGATCTCCGCCGCGACTGGCGCCATGGCGCTGCTGATGGTCAACCTGGTGAAGGACCACGGCCTGCAATACCTGCTGGCGGCGACCCTGCTCTGCGGCGTGCTGCAGATACTCGCCGGCTACCTGCGCCTGGGTTCGCTGATGCGCTTCGTCTCGCGCTCGGTGGTGACCGGTTTCGTCAATGCCCTGGCGATCCTCATCTTCATGGCCCAGCTACCCGAACTCACCGATGTCGGCTGGCCGGTCTACGCGATGACCGCCGCGGGCCTGGCGATCGTCTACGGCTTCCCGCAGCTGCCACGGATCGGCCGGCTGCTGCCCTCTCCGCTGGTATGCATCCTGGTCCTCACCGGCATATCCATCTACCTGGGCCTGGACATCCGCACCGTCGGCGACATGGGTCAGTTGCCCGACAGCCTGCCGCTGTTCCTCTGGCCGGACGTGCCGCTGAACCTCGACACCCTGCTGATCGTCCTGCCCTACTCCGCCGCCCTGGCGGTGGTCGGCCTTCTGGAGTCACTGATGACCGCCACCATCGTCGACGAGATGACCGACACCGGCAGCGACAAGAACCGCGAATGCAAGGGCCAGGGCCTGGCGAACATCGCCACCGGCCTGCTCGGCGGCATGGCTGGCTGCGCGATGATCGGCCAGTCGGTGATCAATGTGAAATCCGGCGGGCGCAGCCGGCTCTCGACCCTGGTGGCCGGCGTCGCGCTGCTGCTGATGGTGGTGTTCCTCAGCGACTGGGTCGGGCGGATTCCCATGGCGGCCCTGGTGGCGGTGATGATCATGGTGTCCATCGGCACCTTCCGCTGGGAGTCGATCCGCAACCTGAAGCGCTACCCGCTATCGACCAACCTGGTCATGCTGGTGACGGTCGGCGTGGTCCTCGCCACCCACAACCTGGCCTTCGGCGTGGTCGCCGGCGTTCTCCTGGCCTCGCTGTTCTTCGCCAACAAGATCGGGCACTACCTCGATATCGACAGCGAACGCTCCGCCGACGGCACCCGCCGCCACTACCAGGTGAGCGGGCAGGTGTTCTTCGCGTCGTCCGGCAGGTTCATCGCCGCCTTCGACCTGAGAGAGACGCTGGAGCATGTGCTCATCGACCTGCGCCACGCCCACCTGTGGGACGTCACCGCCGTCGCGGCACTGGACAAGGTGGTCCTGGGCTTTCGCCAGCGCGGCGTGCAGGTCGACGTGCTGGGCCTGAACGCCGCCAGCGCGACCCTGGTCGATCGCTTCGGCGCCTACGACAAGCCGGGCGCCGTGGACATTCTCCCCGGCCATTGAGCGAAGCGCCACTCGGCGGGCAGGCATGGGCTGGCCCTTCCGCTGTGGCGGAGAGCCCGCCGCTCCGTCAGTAAATCGCGGAAGAACTGTTCGAAGATGACGACATGCAGGCTGGCGCGTTGTAGCGATCCGGCGATTCGGAAGCTTCCTCCGGGTCAGTGGCTGGCCTGCGAAGACTCTCCACGTATCAGTGCTGACAGGGGCAGCACGGGGATACAGCGCTGCATCGGTGCCTGCGCGCCCGGAGGCCTAGCGCCCGGGGCGGGAGAAGGCGCGAAAGGTGTCGAACGCCAGCACCAGAAACAGCATCGGCATGAGCAACGGGACGAAGGCGGACATGGCGTCCTGGTAAGGTCGCCCCAGCCACCACAGGAAGAGGCTGGCGCCGCCGATCAGCAGGATGACGAGAAGGATGACGAACTTGCAGAGGCGCGAGGCGAAGGAGAGCGTGTCGGACATGTCTTTTCTCGGTGGAAGCATGTGCGACCGTTTTAGCGAGCGGTGATGCTGGCCGATATAGGAAGAGTCCGTTTACCAGGTAATCGATTTCGCAGAGCTGGCGTCGGCGTCGAAGGCCGTACCGGCATGACCGCGATCAACCTCCATGCCCTTTCATCGCTGCAATCTGGGAAAAGAGCCCGCGCTCCACGAAATAAAGGCACAATGACATCATTGATTGCCGATGCCCGACATCGCAGTAGCCCAGGAGTCCAGCATGGCAACCCCACCCTATCCCGAGGACGAGCATTCGAGACAGGCCTACGTCGACCAACTCGGTCTGCTGGAAGAAGGTGCGGACGAGGTATTCGAGGAAATCCTCGCCGCCGCTACGTCCTACTTCCAGACGCCCATCGCGCTCATTTCCATCCTCGACCATCAGCGCCAGTGGTTTCGCGCGAGCATCGGCCTCGATATCCGGCAGACGCCGCGACGGGATTCGTTCTGCGCCTATGCGATCCTGGGCAAGGGAGTCTTCGAGGTGGCCGACGCCACCCTCGACCCGCGCTTCCGGGACAACCCCTATGTGCAAGGCGAACCGCGCATCCGCTTCTACGCCGGGGCTCCGCTGGCCACCGCGGAAGGTCTCAACCTCGGCAGCCTCTGCGTCATCGACCGGGAACCACGCGGGCCGCTGGCCGAGCGGGACGTCGCCATGCTCGAGCACTTCGCTCGGCTGGTGATGGCCCGTATCCATACGCTCCGCTCGACCAACTACATCGACGAGCCAACCGGCCTGTACAACCGTCTCCGCCTGCAGGAGGACGTTTCCCTGCGCCTGCAGCGCGACGGCGCCCTCACCGTGATCGCCGCCGACCTCCTGCCCCTCGCCCTGCTGAATACCATCATCCGTACGCTGGGCTATCCCTTTTCCAACGACCTCATGCTCGAGGCGCGCGACCGCATCCGCGCGGAACTGCCGGATTTCACTCTCTACAAGATCAGCCCGACGCGCTTCGGACTGCTCCTGCCACGGCAGCAACAGGAAGAAACCGAGTCGGTCTGCCTCCGCCTGCTGCGGGCCTTCGAAAGCCCCGTCGTATGTCGCGGGATCCCGATCAAGGCCAACGTGGGCCTCGGCGTACTACCGCTTGCCGACGATCCCCTCGACGGCGATCAGGACTGGCTGCGCCTGGTGGTCAGCGCGGCCGACGACGCCCGCGACCGCGGTGTCGGCTGGGCCCGCTACAACCCGCCGCTGGACCAGGCCCAGCAGCGTGCCTTCACATTGCTGACCTCGCTGTCCCAGGCGATCGGAACCGAAGAAGGCTTCCATCTGGTGTATCAGCCGAAAATCGACCTGCCGACAGGCAGGTGCACAGGCGTGGAAGCGCTGCTGCGCTGGCGGCACCCGCAACTCGGCTTCGTCAGCCCCGCCGAATTCGTGCCCCTGGCGGAGAAAACCGCACTGATGCGCCCCCTCAGCGACTGGGTGCTGCGCCATGCCATGGCCCAGCTGGCGCAATGGAACGCATGGAACATCCCGCTCAGGCTGGCGATCAACGTATCGGCATCGGACATGGAAGACAGCAGCTTCCTGGAAGAGGCCGTCAGACTCGCCAAAACCTACGACATCGACCTTTCCGCCCTCGAGCTGGAATTCACCGAAAGCGTACTCATCCGCGACGCCTCGGCGGTCGGCTCGGTGCTGCTGCGTGCCCGGGAGCTTGGCATGGGCATCGCGGTGGACGACTTCGGCACCGGCTACAGCAACTGGACCTACCTGCGCGATCTGCCAATCACCGCCATCAAGCTCGACCAATCGTTCACCCGCGACCTCGCCGGCTCGCCGAAGGCGCAGAGCGTCACCCAGGCGGTGATCGGCCTGGCCAGCCAGTTGGGTTATCGGGTGGTCGCGGAAGGCATCGAGACCCACGACACCTTCCACCTGCTGCAGGCCTGGGGCTGCCACGAGGGCCAGGGCTATCTGATCGCCCAGCCGATGCTGCCGGAGCAACTGGAGGACTGGCTGCGGCGTTAGCCAACGCAGGCACGTGGAATGGGCCCTACCAGCATGCTCGCCAGCCTCAGCGCGTCGCTCAGGGACTGGCGAGCAAGGCCCAGACCAGATAGATCGAGTAAAGGGTCAGGAGTATCAGTGCCAACAGCACCGCCCTGCTGGCATGGCGCGCAGCCACCCAGCGGGAATTGCGCCCGCAGCGCCAGACCACGACGAGGCTGAGGCACAGGTAGGCCAGCCTAACCAGCTCGACACCGACCATTCCCCACAAGGTCAGGGCCACCGCATGTTCGCCGGGAGCTTCCTGCATCAGCGGATCGACAATGGCCACCATCGCCTGCCTGGCGGCGACGCTGAGCAATAAGAAACCCGCAGCGAAGAACAGCCAGAATGCCTTCCACAGCGGCTGCCCGCCGGAAAGGAAACCTCTCGCAGTCAGCTTCTCCTCGGCCAGGTCCGCCTCTGGGGTCTTGTATGGGTGCTCCATGCCCTGGGTCCTCCCTGCAAACGGGCACCCTAGCACATCCCGCGCCGCTCGCCTTCTTCAGCGGGCGGCAGACCGTCCGTTGCACCTCGCGATGTTTCCAGCGCTCGGCCGAGCGTCTCTAGCGCGGGCAGGAGACCTGCGTGCCTTCCACCTTGCGGATGTGATCGCGATAGGAGCCGGAAACCAGGATCGATTGCGTGCCGCCCTTCTCGCTGAGAATGCCATCGCAACTGTAATCGCAGCCAGCCTCGATGCTGAGGCACACGTCCTGTCCCTCGAAACGGTACAGGTTGGCAGGCCACCCCGTGCAATCGTACAGGCCTGCGCCAGGGCATTCGACGGCCTCGAGTCTTCCGGCAACGACGATGGTCGAACCTGCCATGTCCTTGAGTTCCTCCGCGGCGCCAGCGGCAATGGAGAAGAGAGCGGGAAATACAACCAGGGAAAGTCGGCAGGGCATCGGCTTCGGTACTGTCTACTATGTGGACGGAATTCTGAATCGGGTCAGGAATCGATATTCCCGTTCAGACCGAAGCGTGTTGAAGCAGTTCCCCGCCCCCCCCTCGCTCGGTTTCCCACGACCGCGGCAGCCCCAGGAGTTCGATACCCTTGTCATTGGTAGTCGCAACTGCGAAGCGCTGCCTGTCCGTTCATAACGGCCACACGGGCAACTTCACTTTATTTGTATTTAAAAAAAGAGCCCATTCGGGCCCTTTTTTTCCGACACAAGTTATCAGGACTGATCCTTTCCAATATTGACACTGAACGAGCCGGAGTTATTGCCATAGGTTCCGGGCACGTCGTTGTAGATAAGAGTGATTGCACCCTGGACATTATTGGGTGCAACCCAACGGAACAACCCGGTATTGACCGGAATGGTTCCGCTGTTGCCAATCTTCATGACCAGCGCACCACAAAACGCATCGTGGCAGATCAGCCCTTGGTCCGGATGCTCCCGATCGCCCTGCGGCCCCCATTTCTGGGTAGGTCCGTAACTGGCCCAACCGGCGGCGACGATGGTAATGACATCGCCCGGATTGTAGATAATCGACGTTACCTGCCCTGCTTCGTTATTAGCCAGAACCTCACCTTTCCAAGCCATGATTGATCTCCGATATATGAATTCCTGTTCATAAACGAAAGAGGCGAAAAACCCTGATTCGCGATCCTTCCCTGTCAGCAAAGCACAGCAACGAGGAAGTACCGCCTACCAATTCATGCAGGAGAAAAGAGGATAATTCCGCCAGTGAATTGAATATATTCGGAAAGGAAATTAAAAAGCAGGAGCAGAAGATAACGACAAAAAATCAAACTTCCAAAGACAACTACTTCAAGCTGCACAAACACTCCCGCACACCAGCCAGGGCGAACCCTATACGGAGCCGTACTAGAATGAAACGCCTCCAAGGCCGAGGAGGGAAAGAAGGCAACGTCGACTCGTTGATTGCCGCGCGATGGCGGGCCGGAAGAAAATCGGGGAAGGAACGTAGAAGTCGGCTGAACGCCAGGAAACACAATGGTGCCCGGAGCCGGGGTCGAACCGGCACGGGGTTACCCCCGAGGGATTTTAAGTCCCTTGCGTCTACCGATTTCGCCATCCGGGCAGGATCTCGCTTCAAGTGAGCCGGCAACGGGAACCAAACCGGCATCCCAACCCGAGACCCACCCCAAACGGTAGATAAATCATTGTCTTACGTTACCCTAGCCGGCGCAACAGTTAATTTCCGTGGGCTCCGCCCAGGTTGCCGGGCGATTCCAGGGGAAGCACGATCCGGAAAGCGCTGCCGACTCCCGGCTGGCTACGTACCTCGATGGTGCCGCCGTGTTTCTGGACGATGCCGTAGGAGAGCGACAACCCCAGGCCGGTCCCCTTGCCTACCGGCTTGGTGGTGAAGAACGGATCGAAGATGCGCGGCAGGATCTCGGGGGAGATACCCTGCCCCGAGTCTTCCACCTCGATCCAGGCATGCTCCACGGTATGCCCCGTGCGAATCACGATGCGACCCCGCTCCGGCCCCATCGCCTGGGCCGCGTTCATCACCAGGTTCATCACCACCTGGTTGATCTGCGACGGCAGGCACTTCACCTCGGGCAGATCGCCGTATTCGCGGACCACGTCGGCCCGGTACTTCAGTTCGCTGGCGACGATATTGAGGGTCGACTCGATCCCCTGGTGCAGATCGGTCCACTGCCAGTCGTCCTCGGCGTCGACGCGGGAGAAGTTCTTCAGGTCCTGGACGATCTTGCGCACCCGCCCTATACCTTCCCTGGATTCGCGCAGCAACACGGCGACATCCTCCTTGACGAAGGCCAGTTCGACCCGCTCGCCGAGCTGCTCCAGGCGTCTTGCCAGCGCCTCGTCGCGGATCGCGGGGCGAGCCTCTTCATAGGCTTCAAGTACCTCCAGCAAACGCCTGACGTGCTCCTCCAGGGTGGTGTAGTTGGAGGAAACGTAGCTGATGGGGTTATTGATCTCATGGGCGACGCCGGCGGCCAGGTGGCCGATCGAGGCAAGCTTCTCCGTCTGCACCAGTTGGCTTTCCAGTTCCTTGCGCTCGCCGATCTCTTTCTCCAGCGCCTCCTTGGCCTGGCCGACTTCCCGGGTGATCTCCTGGATGGCAGCCTCCATCCGGCTCATCTGCAACTGGAGGTGAGCCGTCACGTTCCACTTGGCGCTGAGATTGCCGGCCATCTGGCGGACCTCCTGTCCCTGCAAAGGCAGGCCGAGGAGCAGCAGGCGCTCTTCCGCAGCCCACGGCGCCAATAGCGGAAAATCGGCGGGAGGCGCATGCACCACGACCTGCAAGCGGGAGTCGAGACGCCAGAACCGCTCTAGAACGGGAATATCCGCGCCTACCGACGGCATCCCGAGAAACACCACGGCATACGGCGCATCGGCCTGGAGGGCCGAGCGTATCCGCCCCAATGCCTCCTCGGCGCTTCCCGCCGTATCCACCTGGTAGCCCCGCTCAGGCGCCACGGGAGGCGATTCGGCCCCTAGGGTTCCCTGCAACAACCCGCATACACGGTCTCGATCCGCCTGCCGCTCATCGATCACCAGCAAGCGCCGGTTCCTGATGGGTAACGTCTCCATGATCCGCACCTCCGCTCGCCCAGCCGCCGCGTGCATGCGCCCTCGTCCAGGCCAGACTCGGACTATGCTTGCCTGAAGTATTCAGGCAAAACTCACCCGGTGGACAGACACTCATGAACGATAGCGCACCTCCTTCCAACGAGACGGAGATCCGCTTCAGCGTGCTGCTGGTCGACGACGAGCCGCTGATCCTCAGCAGCCTGCGCCGGCTGCTACGCAACCAGCCCTACGACCTGTTGCTGGCGGAGAGCGGCGAACAGGCCCTGCAACTGCTGGAAAGCCGGCCCGTGGACCTGGTGGTGTCCGACGCCCGCATGCCGAACATGGACGGCGCTGCCCTGCTCGCGGAAATCCATCGCCGCTCCCCGGAAACCATTCGCATCCTGCTCACCGGCCATGCCGACCTGCCAACCATCGCCAAGGCCATCAATGAAGGGCGCATCCACCATTACCTGAGCAAGCCGTGGAACGACGACGAGTTGCTGCTGACCCTGCGCCAGTCGCTCGAATACCTGCATTCCGAGCGCGAGCGGCGGCGCCTGGAGCGACTTACCCAGGAGCAGAACGACCGCCTCCAGCAACTCAACGCCACGCTGGAAAAGCGCGTTCAGGCGCGCACCGCCGAACTGCAGCAGACCGCCGACATGCTCGACCTCGCCTATGAGGAGCTAAAGCGCAGCTACGTGGTCGGCACCGAAGTCTTCTCGCTGCTGGTCAACCAGCGCCTGCCCAAGGACAAGCAGACCAACCAGCAAATCATCGAACTGGTCCGCGCCTGCTGTGCCAGCGGCCTCGTCGACGAATCGGATGGTCGCGACCTGGCGATGGCCGCGGCGCTCTACAACATCGGCAAGCTGAGCTGGAACGACACCCTGCTCAGCTCGCCCTCGGACCTGCTCTATCACCACGACCGCGATCGTTTCCGCGGCTACCCGGAGCTCAGCGAGTCGCTGCTGATGTCGCTGGAACCGATGCAGGACGCCGCCCGCCTGATTCGCCATCACCAGGAGCACTGGGACGGCAGCGGCTATCCGGACCACCTCAAGGGCGAGGCCATTCCCCTGGGCTCGCGCCTCTTGAAGCTGGCGGTGGATTTCGTCGAGCTGCAGCGCGGACTGATCCTCGAACGGCGCATGAATCGCGACGAAGCACTGATGTACATCCGCAAATACGCCGGCCGGCTGTACGACCCCGAGCTGATCGAACCGTTCATCCAGGTCTGCGCGACGACCCTTGCCGACGTCACCCTGGCCGATCCGCAAGTCCGTGCCCATGGCACCCGCGACCTGGTTCCGGGCATGGTGCTGGCGCGCAACCTCACCGCCAACAACGGCATGCTGCTGCTCAACGCGGGCAAGGTCCTGAACCTGGCGCTGATCGAGAAGCTGATCGCCTTCGAAGCGATCGAAGGCGCACGCTACACGCTGTTCGTGCGCCTCCCGGAGTCGACGACCTAGGCGGCTCCCGTCAGATCTTGAAGCGCTCCACCGACGAGCGCATGGTCGCTGCAACCTCGTTCAGGCGCCTGGCGGTGGCGGCCATCTCGTGCATCGCCTGGGTGTTCTGCTGCGAACGCTGGGCGATGAGTTCCACGCGCTGGGCGATTTCATCACTGGCGCGCGACTGCTCGCGGATGGTCTGGGAAATTTCGTCGACCACCGACGCGGCATGACGGGTTCCATCGAGGATCTCGTTGATCGACACCCCTGCCTGACGGGCGAACGACACCCCCTCGTTGACCCGGCTCACGCCGGCCTCCATGCTGTTGATCGCTTGCCCCGTGCTGGCGCGGATGCGCTCGATCATCGCGGTGATCTCCTGGGTCGACTGGGTGGTCCGCGCCGCCAGCCCGCGTACCTCGTCGGCGACCACGGCGAAACCGCGCCCGGCCTCTCCGGCCCGCGCCGCCTCGATGGCGGCGTTCAACGCCAGCAGGTTGGTCTGCTCGGCGATCCCCTTGATCACCTGGATGATCGAATGGATCTCGTCCGACGACTGGCCGAGAGCGGTGATGCTGGTGGAGGACTGGTTGACCACGTCGGCGATGCGGCTCATCCCTTCCACCACGTTGAGGATCACCTGCCCGCCACTGCTGGCCAGCTCCTCGGACTTGGCCGAGATCACCCTGGCGTTGTCGGCGTGGTCGGAAATCTGCGAGATATTGGTGATCATCTCTTCCATGCTCGCAGCCATGCTGGTGGCGCTGTCGGCCTGTTGGCTGGCGCCGTGGACGATCGACTGCGAGGTCTGGCCGATGGATTGGGAGGTGTCGTGGAGCTCTTCGCTTTCCTGGCGGATGATGGTGATCATCTGCCGCAGGTTCTCCTGCATCTCGCCCAACGCCCGCTGCAACTGGCCGGCCTCGTCATTGCTGTCGACGCCGATCGGCTCCTGCAGGTTGCCCTGGGCGATCACCCGGGCCGATGAGACCAGTTTGCGCAGCGGCTGCAGGACGGCGCGCAGCAACTGGCGACAGAGCTGTCCAAGGACCAGGCAGGCGACCAGGATGCCGCCCGCGAGCATCCAGGCGGAATAGCGCATGCTGTCTTCGCGCGCCCGGTTGGTCTGCTCGACGTGTTTCTCGATCAGGCTGCTGAGCGCTTCGTTGCGCCCTTCCAGCTCCTTGAAGGCCTGGACGAACTGCGGCAGCTCGGCCCGCGCCGCCACGGGATCGAGCAACGCCTTGCCGACGATGCTCTCGGCGGCGCCGATGTAGGCTTCCAGGTCGGGCCGCAACTCGACCAGCGCCTGGTGGATGGCGTCGTTGAGAGGCAGCCCCTGGTTCTGCTCGACCACCTTGCGAAACCACTGGCTGTGCTCCTGCAGGTCCTCGCGGACCTGCTCGGCCGCCGCGCCGTCGCCGGGCTGGACCACGAACGCCGCGAGGACGTCGGCGCGCAAGGCGTCGTGCATCATGTCGCCTTCCATGTGGTTGCGCAGCGCATTGACGCTCAGCTCGTTCTCCGACAGTGCCTTGCCCAACCGCAATTGCCCCCAGAAGCCGACCCCGCCGAGCAGCACCACAGCCACGATGCCGATGGCGCCCGAAGCGAGGATTCTCTGCCGAATGTTCATCCCTGGGCTCCTTTCCGTGCCGAGATATCGCTAAGGATAGTCAACCCCAGGCAAGGCGGGATTGCCCGAACGAAGAGCTATTCGGGCACGGAGCGGGGACGCCGGCCATTCTCAGGAAGCTGCCGGCCGCTCGCTCTGTTCGGCCGTCAACTGGAACTCTTCGCCCGCATAGTAGGCCCGCACCTTGGGGTCCATGACCGCCCGCCACAGCGGCGGGATCAGCGCCAGCACCACCATCCCGGCATAACCGCTGGGCATCTGCGGGCTATCGTCATAATGACGGAGGACCTGATAGGGGCGTTTGGCGAAGGCATGATGGTCGGAATGCCGTTGCAGATGGAACAGGACCAGGTTGGTGAAGACGAAGTTGCTGTTCCAGGAGTGGGTATGGTTGGTCCGCTCGTAGCGCCCGTCCTCGCCCTTTCGCCGATGCAGGCCGTAGTGCTCGACGTAGTTGATGATCTCCAGCAGGGTCACCGCGACGAACGCTTGGCCAAGGAAGAAAACCATCCCCAGCCAGCCGAACGCCCAACCGAAACCGACCAGCAACGCCAGGCTCAGCAGGTACCACCAGATCAGTTCGTTCTGCCAGCCGAACACCGGCAGGCCCTTCTTGCGCAGCCGCACCGCTTCAAGGCGCCAGGCGTTGAGGAAGTTGTACTTGTAGGCATGCGGCAGGAACTGGTAGACCGACTGGCCGAAACGCGCCGACGAAGCGTCCTCCGGCGTAGACACATGCACATGGTGGCCGCGCACATGCTCGACCTTGAACCCCGCGTAGCACACGGCGGCCAGCAGAATGCCGCCGGCAGCCTGCTCCAGCGCCGAGTCCTTGTGGATCAGCTCATGGGCGACGACGATCCCCACCGCTCCCATCACCGTGCCCATCGAGAGGATCCAGCCCAACCGGCCGAGCCAGCCCCACTCCTGGAAAGCGACGAACACGCCAGCGGCCCACACCAGCGTACCGATGAGCACCGGCACCGTGGCCAGGGTCAGCAATACGTAATAGCCCTGGCCGAGCAACTGCGGCGTCTGCGTTTCCTCGTCGGGGTTGGCCGGGTCGCGGCCGAACAGCATGTCCAGCAGCGGCCCGATGCCGAATACCGCAATCACCAGGGAAAATGCCCAGAAGGCCGGATGTGCGCTGTCCTGGGCCATCCAGTAGTTGAACGGCATGGACAACGCCAGCAGCAGCCAGAGCCAATAGGCGTACTTCTTGATGGCCAGCATGGTGCTGGGAGAGAAATTTTCAAACATCGTGCGCTCCAGTTTTTGTCCGACAATCCTACAATCGAACCATCACCGAGCCGGGCTGCCAGGTCACCATCACTAAAGGTTGGCCGCCTCCCCCGCCTTCACCCTGCTTGACCTGAATCAAAGGCCAAGTCCTCGCGGTTTTATGCCCATCGACTTTCTCGATATTCCATTTTCATCCGTACTTGCCGTCTCTCGCTGCCGGCCGCGCTGGACCGTGGATACCCGGCTTTCCTGGAGAAGCCGGGTATCCATCGCATCAGCCGATAGGAATCACCGGTTATTTCCCATTGATCTCATCGAGGCCGTCGCTAATATCGAATCCAATTTCCAAACAAGGAGCCTCACGATGTCTGACGCATTCCTCTCCTCCATCAAGAACCGCCGCACCATCTACGCCCTGGACAAGCAACTGCCCGTCTCCCAGGAGAAAATCGTCGAACTGGTCAAGGAGGCCGTCTCGCACAGCCCTTCCGCGTTCAACTCGCAGAGCTCGCGGGTGGTCGTCCTGTTCGGCGCCGAGCACGAGCAGTTCTGGAACATCGCCAAGGACGAGTTGAAGAAGATCGTTCCCGCCGACGCTTTCGCCGCCACCGAAACCAAGCTCAATTCCTTCGCCGCCGGTGCCGGCACCGTACTGTTCTTCGAAGACCAGACGGTAGTGCGCCAGCTTCAGGAGCAGTTCGCCCTCTACGCCGACAACTTCCCGGTGTGGTCGGAGCAGGCCAGCGGCATGGCCCAGTTCGCGGTCTGGACCGCCCTCGCCGAGCACAAGGTCGGCGCCAGCCTGCAGCACTACAACCCGCTGGTAGATGCGCAGACCCACAAGACCTGGAACCTGCCGGAAAGCTGGAAGCTGCGCGCACAGATGCCTTTCGGCGCCATCGCCGCTCCGGCGGGCGAGAAAGCCTTCATCGCCGAAAGCGAACGCTTCAAGGTCTTCGGCAACTGATCGGCCGAGATCGCCGTAGAAAAGCCCCGCCTCGTCGCGGGGCTTTTTCTTTCCCCCGCGCCTCAGCCGCGACGCACCGCCGGCCTCGGCAGGCGCACGCTCCAACCCTGCTGCATGCCCGCCGCGGCGAGCAGGATGGCAGCCACGCCAAGCCACTGGGCCAGGCTCAGGCGATGTTCGAAGACCAGCCAGTCCACCAGGATCGCCGCGACCGGATAGATGAAGGACAAGGCACCGGTCAGCGCCGTCGGCAATTTCTGAATGGCGCCGTAGAGCAGTACGTACATCAGCCCGGTATGGACGATTCCCAGGGTCGCCAGGCTGGCCCAGGGAGCAACGTGCCGGGGCAGTTCGGCAAGGTTCGCCAGCGGTGCGAGCATCAGCACGCCGGTGCCCACCTGGATCAAGGCGATAAGATGCGGCGGCGTGCCTTGCAGGCGCTTCACGATCAGCGCGGCAAAGGCATACAGCAGCGCGGCAGCGAGCGCCAGGAGGATACCGAACAGGTAGTCCCCGCGCGGGGCGTCGCTGTCGCCGTGGGCGCTGACGATCGCCAGCATGCCGGCGAACGAAAGCCCCAGCCAGCCCAGCTTGCGCGCCGTGACCTTCTCGCCGAGAAACACCGCGCCTAGCCCCACCAGCATGAACGGCTGGACGTTGTAGACCGCGGTACCGATGGCGATCGAAGCCCGTGAGTAGGATGCGAACAGCAATACCCAGTTGCCGACGATGAACACCCCGCTGAGGAGCGCCAGCAGGAACGCCTCGCGCCCCAGGCTGCCGCGGCGCAGGAAACCCAGCGCGGCACAGGCGACCAGCAGCGTGGCGAAACCGAATACGCAGCGCCAGAACACCACGTCCAGCACGGGCTGCCCGGAGAGCAGCACCAGCCAGCCAATGGTGCCGCAGATCAGCATGGCCGAAGTCATTTCCAGCGTACCGCGACGGATCGGATCGTTCATGGGCGCTCTCCCGCAAGACAGGCCTATGATTATCCAAAGTCGTCTTCCAGCCCTCCATCGCATTACTCAGGCAAAAACCCGTGACGACCTTTTTTATCAGGGCTATTTTGAAAAAAAACTTTCGAGGCCGACATGACCGACGACATCGACCAACGCCTGATCAACGCCCTCATGGCTGACTCGCGACTGTCCCTCAAGGCTCTCGCCCAGGTCAGCGGGCTATCGGCCCCGAGCGTCGCCGAACGCCTGCGCAAGCTGGAAGAACGCGGCGTGATCCGCGGCTACACCCTGGATGTCGACCCCCGCTGTTTCGGCTACCAGTTCCAGGCGATCGTGCGCATCCGCCCCCTGCCCGGCAGGCTGCACGAGGTCGAGCGACAGATCCAGGACATCGCCGAGTTCACCGAGTGCGACAAGGTCACCGGTGACGACTGCTTCATCGCCCGCCTCCAGGTTCGTTCGATGGAACAGCTCGACACGCTGCTGGACAGGATCAACGGCTACGCGGAAACCAACACCGCCATCGTCAAGAAGTCCCCGGTTAAACGCCGGCTCCCCCCGATGACCTGAGCGAGGCACTCCGCATGCCCACACCCGGCACGGGTTCCGTCCCGGAACTGCAACTCGTCCCGTTCCAGCTGGAACACTTCCCAATCCTGCAACGCTGGTTCGCCACGGAAAAGGAGCTGGTGCAATGGGCCGGCCCCGCCCTGCGGCATCCGCTGAGCCTCGAGCAGATGCATGAAGACCTCGCGGAAAGCCGCCGGCGACCGCCGCTGCGCCTGCTCTGGAGCGCTTGCCGGGATGACCAGGTCATCGGCCATTGCCAGTTGCTGTTCGACCGCCGCAACGGCGTCGTCCGCCTGGCTCGCATAGCCCTGGCGCCAAGCGCGCGCGGCCAGGGCCTGGGGCTGCCGATGCTGGAGGCGCTGCTCGCCGAGGCCTTCGCCGACGCCGACATCGAGCGCGTTGAATTGAACGTGTACGACTGGAACGCTGCCGCCCGTCATCTCTATCGACGCGCGGGGTTCCGCGAAGAAGGCTTGCGCCGCTCCGCCACCCGGGTCGGCCGGGAACGCTGGAATGTCGTTCTCATGGGGCTTTTGCGGCAAGAGTGGGCGGCGGGAGGCGCCGGCAACGACTGAGGCGCAGGCGGATGCTGCGCCTCATCCGGTACTACAGGTTGGAACGGAGCCGCCACAGTTCGGGGAAGAGGATGGTATCGAGCATGCTGCGCAGATACCCCACTCCCTCGGTTCCGCCCGTGCCGGGTTTGAAACCGATGATGCGCTCCACCGTGGTCACGTGACGGAAGCGCCACTGGCGGAACGAGTCCTCCAGGTCGATCAGTTTCTCCGCCAGCTGATACAGGTCCCAGTAGCGTTCCGGCGCCTGGTAGACCTGTCGCCACGCCGCCTCCACCGAGGCCTCGTAACAGGTGCCGGCCGCCGCGTCCCGGGCGAGCCGCTCCTGGCTTACCGGCAACCCCTGGGCGGCCATCAGGCGGATCGCTTCGTCGTATAGCGACGGCGTATGCAGGGCCTGCTCCAGGGCCGCCAGCAGCTCGGCACGGTGAGCATGGGGCTTGAGCAGGGTGGCGTTCTTGTTGCCGAGGATGAATTCGATCTCGCGGTACTGGTAGGACTGGAAACCGGAAGACTGGCCCAGGTACGGGCGGATGGTGTTGTACTCGGTCGGCGTCATGGTCGCCAGCACCGCCCAGGCGTGTACCAGCTGGTCGAAGATCCGCGAGACCCTGGCGAGCATTTTCAGCGCCGGACCGAGCTTGCCTGACTTGACGTGCTCCCGGGCGGCCCGCAGTTCGTGGAGCATCAGCTTCATCCATAGCTCCGAGGTCTGGTGCTGGATGATGAACAGCATTTCGTTGTGGTCGGGCGAAAGCGGGAACTGGGCGTCCAGGACCTTCTCCAGCTTCAGGTAATCGCCGTAGCTCATCGCATGGGTGAAGTCCAGGGCGGCGTTATGCCACTCAGCCTCTCCGTCCGTTTCTCCCTGGGTCTGGGAGTGAGGGCAAGGACACATGTGAATCTCCTGAATTCGGCGGCAGGCGTCGGAAGTCGATGAGCGACCTGCCGGCAACGTTGTCGGGGGTGGCTTCGACACGGTCGAAGCGCGCTCATTTTACGATGCGCCCATTCGAATATTCGTGCAAAGCATCCTTTCCTGCCCGTCCCCGATGAAATCTAATTCGACGGATCGATGGAAAAATCGAATTTCGGATCACTCGCGGGTCGTGGCCGAGAAAAGCCCGGATAGCGGATCCGTGACCATTAGGCCTCGTCCCGAGAGCCTGGATTTCGACCCGCCACTCCATCCAGCGAAGCGACACGAGGCTCGCCGTCGAACTCAGCCGGCGCGCCCGAACACCCTGTCCAGGTGCGCCTGGTAGGCAGCGACGGTAGCCGGGACGTCCGGGCGCTTCATCACATCCACCGCGAGGAACGTCGGCAGGCCGGACATGCCGAGGAACTGGTTGGCCTTGTGGAAGGGGAAATACACCGCATCCACGCCTTTCCCTTCGAAGAAGTCGCTCGGATCGTCGAACGCCTGCCGTGGTGCATTCCAGGTCGCCGAGATCATGTAGCGCTTGCCCTGCACCAGACCGCCGCTGCCATATTTCTGCGTGCTGTCGGAGCGGGTACGACCGTCGTTGGCATAGAGGCTGCCGTGTCCGGCCGTGAAGACTTCGTCGATGTAGCGCTTCACTGTCCATGGCGCGCCCATCCACCAGCCGGGCATCTGGTAGATCACCACGTCGGCCCAGAGGAACTTGTCCACCTCCGTCGGGATGTCATAGCCACCGTCGATGAGGGTCTGGCGCAGGTCGAAGCCACGGCGGTCCAGATGGGCCAGGGCGGTTTCGTGCAGGGTCTGGTTGAGGCGACCGTCGGAATGGGCGAAACGCTTTCCGCCGTTGAGCAGGAGAATGTTTTTCATGGTGTTCCGTACATGCTGGAACCGCAGCGGAGATGCCTGCCGATCCCGGGTTGAAGAGAGCGGCAGGTTAGATAGGCGCAGGGAACGGAAAAAGTCGTTCGGCGGTAAAACAGATTTGATCCGCACTCACGAATCGCCAGAAGAGCTGGGATGCGCGTCTTCATTGCGCCCCCACGCAGCCAGCCCTCGATGACCGGCACGAACTCTACCCGCAGCGAGCCATCACCAACGCAGTACGCACTGGCTCGCCAGCATTCGAACGCATGTGAGTACCCAGGATTGCAGCAACAGGCTGTGACGCGCTCGACTCAAACGCTCCTTCCTACGCGCGGGACGAACGCTCCTTGGGAATCCGCAAGGAGTAGATTAGGATTCTTCCCGCACTCGCCTTAAGTCATTGGCCCGTATAGATAAGGATATCTCATGAAAACCATCGCTCGGCGTCTGAGCCCCTTCGCGATCCTGCTCCCGGCAAGCCTGTTGTCAGCCTGCGCCTCCCTAGGCAACGCCGGACTCGGCGGCTCCCAGCAGAACCCCACCAACCAGCTCCTGAACATGATCGATGAGGCTACCCGCGAAGGTATGTCCGTGGTGCTGGTACCGGCACTCATGCCCAACAAGAGCGTGACGGACCTCTCCAGCTACTCGCATCGGGTCATATTCAAGAATAAGGACGTGCCCGGGATCGCCTACATGCAGGCCTTTGCCAACAACGACCTGGAGAAGATCAAGGAAGCCGTCTATCTGTGGGACTTCCTCGAGGTCAACATCGTCCCGCCGGGAACCTACCTGCTGTCCGGAGGGATCGACTACAAGATCGACAGCACCCTTGCCCAGATCAAGGCGCCAAAGGGGCAGCCGGCTGCCAGCCCACTTGGTTCGGTGAACCTGTCCGCCGTGCTGTATCGCCGGTTCGTGAAGGAGAACTACTGGCGCGACGCCTCCTATGCAGATAAAACCTACACACAGAATGTCTGCAGCGCCGTGCACATGGCCTCCGGCCAATGCGTGGGCTGGACCGAGCAGCAATACAGCCAGCGGGAAATGGTCTCGGATGCCGGTTGGGCCGAAGGCACGAAGATCGAGGACGTTCCCTCCATCAAGCTGCAAGCGCAGATACCCGACGCCTATGCCCCGCTGTCCTTCACCATTCAGCCTGGGCAGATCCTGCTCAGCGATCGGTTCCACTTGAAGACCCCGGCCGTGAGCTATGACAGGAAGACCTGCAAGGCCGTGGACACGCAAAACATCAAGTGCGCCTTGCAGGATATCCAGGTCTTCATGAGGCCAGCGCCCATGGAGCTGACGAAAAGGTTCATCGATCGCGAGCAGCCAAGGCTGGATGAAACGGGCCGCCAGGTGCTCGCGCGCATCCAGCCGATGAAAACCGAGATACTCGGCGAAGCAGGCATGGAAGACCTGACCTGGGGCCTGCCGGTTTCCTTGAAACGCAAGGCAAGATGAAACGGGCCCTCCGCCGAGCGCCTTCCGCTCGCGGTCGCCACAACGGTTGATCGATAGAGGCCCGGAAGGCAGGCGGCAGGACAGACCGGCTCGGCTGGTCATGTTCGATGACGACCAGCCGATGACCGACCCAGACCGGATCTTGCGTCCAGATGAAAGCCGCGCACGGGGCTGGATTGCAGGCAACGGCCGAAAACGTGACAGGTGCTGGGGTACTCCTCGGACACTCCGGGAAAGTAGCAATTACGGAGCGGTTATCGGGAAAGGGAGGCGGTTGCGAGACCGTAAAAGTATGAAAGCGTTATGGGGGCACCCCAAGGAACTTGCTTCAGCAATACCGGACAGGAAAGAAAAAAGCCCCGTAACTCACTGAGCTACGGGGCTTTCCTGTTGGAGGCTGAGGTCGGAATCGAACCGGCGTTCACGGATTTGCAATCCGGTGCATAACCACTCTGCTACTCAGCCTTTGAGCGAAGCGACATGCGTTTGGCATATCGCTGAAATTTCTTTCCTGGCGCGATTTTGAACTTATAACCCTTTGATTTCAAAAGATTTTTAGCTCACCCATCGCTGGAATGGACGCAATTATGGACGGATTCGCCGAGCTTGGCAAGCGCTCTACGAAAAAAACTTTGCAGATCAGGCTATTGCGTAGCACAAGCCGGGAGAAACGGGCCCAGACGTCCGCGAAATGGGCCCGCAGCGACCGGCAACCGAGGAGCGCGCCAGGATCCGACGCGCCCTGCCCCGGCGATCAGTTCGCCTCGGGGCTCGCTTCGGTTGCGGGCGCTTCAGGCGTCGGCGCCTCCGTGGCGGCCGGCGCTTCGCCACCCGCCTGTGCACGCTTGGCGCGCTTCTCGCGCATCTGCTCGCGCTGCCGGCGAGACGCCTGCCGCCGCGCATACACCGCCTGCTCGGCGGTTACCTTGCCGGCAACCTGGCCTTGCAGATCCAGTCGCGGCGCATCTTCCACCATGCAACTCCAGTAGCGGCTGCCCTGGCACCAGGTGGCGATGGCCTGTTTCAGTTGTTCGGCGGTGATTCCCAGTAGTTCGAGGTGCTGCTGCGCATCCTGGAGAATACCCTGCTTGAGCGGAACCTTGGCCGCGGGACTTTTCGGAAACGCCAGCGGAAAATGCCGTTGCAGCCTCCAGATAGCCTCGACTCCCGGCTCGACGGCTTCACGTTTCTTCGCGCGTCCCGCGGAGCTTTTGGTTTGAGCCGGTTTCGCCTGCGCCGCCTGTGCGCGCAGACGGTCTCTCAGCTCGGCAAGTTGTTCAAAACCCATCGTTCGCTTCACTAGTGCTGGTTCATTTCTGCGAGAGATTACCCGATACATCCGCTCGCGGCACGCAAAACGGCAACCAGTCGGGCACTTTCATTGCGAATCGACGCTCGTAGGCATGAGCGGCTCTCCCCCGTTCAGCGCCCGAGCGAGCTCATCGAGCGTAGTCGGCTTGAACAGGACCCGGTCCATGCCGGCAGCCAGGCAACGCTCCAGCGCATCCTTCTCGGCGCTGGCGGTAAGCGCTATCACCAAGCAGCGACGCCGACCGCCAAGGGCCTCTTGCGACCGGATACGTCGCGCCAGCTCGTAGCCATCCATCCGCGGCATCATGCCGTCGGTAATCACGACATCGAAGTCTTCGCCCTGCCAACGTTCGAATGCTTCCTCGCCATCTTCCGTGGAGGTCACCCGGTGCCCAAGGCTTTCCAATTGCATGGTCAGGGTCAGCCGATTGAACGGATGGTCTTCCGCAAGCAAGATCGAGAGCGCCCTTGCCTCTTTCTGCTCCTCGACCTCGGCAACTCCGGAACGCGCTTCGCTGGACTCGCTGGGCGGAGGCCCGGTCAGCGGAAGATCGAACTCGACCGAGAAGCAGGAGCCGTTGCCCAGTTCGCTGCGCAGGCTGATCTGGCCGCCCATCAGGTGCACCAGGCGTCGGCTGATGTACAGCCCCAGGCCGCTGCCGGACGCCTGGCCAAGCGCAGGAGAGCCGACCTGCGAGAATGGCCGGAACAGCCTGGCCTGGTCCTCCTCCGAAATACCGAGGCCGGTGTCGCTTACCTCGAGCAGCAAATGAAGCCTCTCCGCCTCGCGCCGCCCCACCGCCCGCACCGTTACCCCTCCGCGCTCGGTGAACTTGATGGCATTGCCCAGCAGGTTGAACAACACCTGCTTGAAATGCAGGGGATCCACCAGCACCCAATGCTCGAGATCCCCGTCGAGTTCCAGTGCCAGGGAAAGATTCTTCTGCCGCGTCAGCCCACCAACCAACGGCAGGATTCCTCTGATCAACTCGCCAGGAAGCACTGGTTCGGGAGCTGAATCGAACCGACCGGATTCGATCCGCGACAAATCGAGAATATTGCCCAGCAGAAGCAGCAACCCCTGGGCCGCCTCCTGGGCAATGCTCAGCGAATCTAGGTCCAACACGCCCTTCTCGCCCTTTTTCAGCACCAGTTCCTGCAGGCCGATGACCGCATTCAATGGCGTGCGGATCTCGTGACTCATCGTCGAAAGAAACACGCTCTTGGCACGGTTGGCAGCGTCGGCTTGCTCTTCTGCCTGGCGGGTCTTGCGCACCTGGCGCATCAGGTAGAAACCCCAGATGAGGGAGATGGAAATCAGTACGCCGAACAATCCGCCGATCTGCAGAATCTTGCTCCGGTGATCGCGCCAGAAGTCCGCCCCTCCCTTGGCGAAGCGAGGCTCCCAGCGGTGGAGGATTTCCGCCACTTCTTCCGGAGCGATCGCCACCTGGGCCTTCTCCAGGATGCCCCGCAGCTCCGGCTGGTTCCTCGCCACGCCGATGCTGATCGGGATGGAGAGGTCATCGAGGATACCGACGACCTGGATCCGGTTGTCGAAATGCTGGGCGGACAGATAGCGACCGGTATAGTCGCTGCTGATGGCGGCCTCGCTCTGGCCGGCGTCTACGCTGCGCATGGCGGCGAGGAAGGTCGGATAGACCTGGAGCTTGATCTCCGGGTGCTCGCGTCGAATGAAGTCGTTGAGAAAGTAGCCAATCGTCGTCGCCAATCGCTTGCCCGCCAGGTCCGCGAGGCCATGGACACGCCCCACCCTTTCATCCCGGCCACCCTGGCGGGCGCCCATCAGCACCGTGGTGCTGCGTAGATAGGGCGTCAGCACTTCGAGGCCGGAATCGAAGCGCTCCGACGAAGGCATGGTCGGCGTAACCAATGCCTCCCCCGCATCCAGTCGGCTTTTCGTCTCGACGAAGTTGCGTGCTCCAGTGAAGGAAAACCGCAGGCCACTGCGCTTGCCGATCAGGTCCAGATAGTCACGCCCGATACCACTCAGCCTCCCCTCGTTATCCAGTTGCCCGAGCGCGCCAAGGGAATGGTTGATCACCACCGGCACGACCGGGTGCGCGGAGAGCCAACGCTGTTCCGCCGGCGACAGCGTCACCCGGGGATCGTCGAAGCGCAGGCGCCTCCCGGCGCTCCAGCTGCGCAACAGTTCGTCGCCGTAGCGCCCGCTAATATGCGGCAGGGCGCGATCGATGAGCGCGAGCAGAGGTTCGTCACCTGGCCGGAGCAGGAAACGGAAACCCTGGCTGTCGATGGGTGCGAAGTTCTCGATGCGCAAGTTCAGCAGGTAATGGGTCTGGATGAGGTAGTGCGTGGAAACTGCGTCCCCCAGCACGCCATCGACATCCCCCATGCTCAGCGCTTCCAGGGCAAGCTGCGGCGAGTCGAACCAGATGATCCTGCTGTGCGGATAGGCAGCCTTGATACGTTCGGCGGGAAGATAGCCCTTGACCGTGGCCAGCCAGGACTCCGCCTGCGAATCGAACGGGGCACCGCTGGAAGACACCAGTACCGGCCGGTCGGAAAGATACGCAGCGGATGCCAGCAAGCCGTGTTGTCGGGCCTCGACCTCGCTACCGACGCCAAGCAGGTCGATCTCCCCTTGCGACAACGCGTCGATTGCCGCCTGCCGCGACGGAAAGTCCCTGACGCGCAACGGCCGCTCGAACACCAAGGCCAGGTAATCGGCCGTGAAGCCCTTGTAGGAGCCTGCGTAGAAGATGGACAACGGCGGATAGTCGGGGGAAACCACGCCTACCGTCAGCGGCTCCCGTGCATCCAGCCACTGCCTGGCTCGTTTATCGAGCCAGGGACGCATCGTTGTCGTCGTACGCCCATCCGGCAGGATGGATTCGGCTTCGACGGGCAGCGGCTGCAGAGCGATCAGCAACAGGCAAAAGACCGCGGACAGCAACGACCTTGTCAGCATGTCGAGTCTACGATGGCAAAGTTCTCCGGCCGGACAGAAAGCAGCGCATCCGCGACCCGGAGCCTGCGGATACATCGGCAACGATGCCGCCATGTTAGCAGGTAGATGGATACTTTTCCCAGGAACCCACGCCTGTCGACACTCGCTCTGGCAGCCGCCTTATGCCCGGCTCGCGAAAACCCTCGACTCTTTCGCGTCGCCGGCTGGATCGATGAAGCCGCTTGCGATGACGTGCGCACTGGCCGTGGCATGCCTGCACTCGAAAGCCCAGTTCGAGCCGCACATCGCCGAGGGCAACCTGGTAGCGTGCTGGAAGGCTGGTGCGATCCATTCCCGGGCTATTACCTCCATCACCCAAGTCAGAGGCAACCTTCGCCGACCTTCTCAGTGGTCGTCGAAGCGCTGCGATACCGAAGCGCTGGCCTTGGGACGGCTCGGTCGAACGTGGCAGCCAAAGCAACAGGCGCACGGGTCCAAGGTGCAATGAATCGAGCCCCCCTGGAGTGCGACAGCCACACTTCTGATGTGCCGAGGCAGCATCTTGCGGCAAGCCGCCTCGCTGGCGAGACGAAGGGCTTCGCGAAACGTACGGCCCCGGTCGCCGGGAAAGCGGCAAGGAGAACCGCCCCTCGGCGCGGACGCTCCACGAACGGGTACGGGACTTGGAGGCGGAACGAAAAAAGGGCCCGAAGGCCCTTTCTCAATGATCTACAGACTTCATTGGAACTCTATAGATCTATATTTGGAGCGGGAAACGAGACTCGAACTCGCGACCCCGACCTTGGCAAGGTCGTGCTCTACCAACTGAGCTATTCCCGCATCGTCTTGGTGACGGACGCCATTCTATAGCATCGCGGCGCCGTGTCAACTCCTTGATTCAAAAAAGTTTATTTCTCTTTCGGGGTAGTCGAGAGATGCGGCCATGCGGCCAGCAGGTAGTGCACCATGGACCACAGGGTCAGCGCCGCGGAGATGATCAGCAGCACGTAGCCGAGAATCACCCAGAAGGTCATCAGCGGCGGATTCGCCAGGAGAATGACCAGCGCCAGCATCTGCGCCGCGGTCTTCCACTTGCCCAGGTTGGACACCGCGACCTGCGCCCTCGCCCCCAGTTCGGCCATCCACTCACGCAAGGCGGAAACCACGATCTCGCGGCCGATGATGATCACCGCCGGCAGGGTCAGCCACAGGTTGGCGTGCTCTTCCACCAGCAAGACCAGCGCAACCGCCACCATCAGCTTGTCCGCGACCGGGTCGAGGAAGGCGCCGAACGGCGTGCTCTGGCCGAGGCGCCGGGCGAGGTAGCCGTCCAGCCAGTCGGTGGCGGCGGCCAGGGCGAACACGGCACTGGCGGTCAGGTAGCTCCAGGACGTCGGCAGATAGAACAGCAGAATGAAGATCGGAATGAGCAGGACGCGCAGTAACGTGAGCAGATTGGGGATATTCATCGGACCATCTAGGCTGCGAGGTGAGCCGGCATTCTACTCGCTGTGCAGGACGGCATAAATCTGCTCGGCAAGCTTTTTACTGATACCGGGGGCTTTGGCCAGTTCATCGATACTCGCCCGCGACAATTCCTGCAACCCGCCGAAATGCTTGAGCAGGTCGCGCCGACGTTTCGGGCCGACGCCAGGGACGTCCTCCAGCGTCGACGTCCGCCGTGCCTTGCCGCGCCGCGCACGGTGGCCGGTGATGGCGAAACGGTGCGCTTCGTCACGTATCTGCTGGATCAGGTGCAGCGCCGGCGAATCGGCCGGCAGGGTGAACTCGTGGGAGGCATCGTTCAGGTAGAGGGTTTCCAGCCCCGGCTTGCGGGTCACGCCCTTGGCCACGCCGAGCAGGATCAGACCGGCGACCGCCAGTTCCTGGAGCACCTCCTGGGCCATGGCCAATTGCCCCTTGCCGCCATCCACCAGGAGAATGTCGGGCATCTTCCCCTCGCCGTCCTTCAGGCGACTGAAGCGGCGGGTCAGCGCCTGGTGCATCGCCGCGTAGTCGTCGCCGGCCGTGACGCCTTCGATGTTGTAGCGGCGATAGTCCGACTTCAGCGGCCCTTCCGGGCCGAACACCACGCAGGAAGCCACGGTGGCCTCGCCGCTGGAGTGACTGATATCGAAGCACTCCAGGCGTTGCGGCGGCTCCGCCAGGTCGAGCGCCTCGGCAAGGGCTTCGAAGCGTGCCGCCACATGCTGGCGGTTGGCCAGGCGTGCGCCCAGGGCCTGTTCGGCGTTGGTCACCGCCAGTTGCTGCCAGCGTGCGCGGGTACCACGCACCCGGTAGCTGATCTCCAGTTCGCGGCCTCGCGCTTCGGCGATCGCCGAAACCAGCACCGGGAAATCCTCGTGCGTCACGTTGACGATCAACTCCGCCGGCAGGTCGCGCTCCTGGTGGCTGAGATAGTACTGGCCAAGGAACGCCAGCAGCACTTCGCCCACCTCCTCCTCGATCGCGACCTGCGGGAAGAAGTTCTTGCTGCCCAGCACCCGCCCGCCGCGTACGCTGATCAGGTGTACGCAAGCGCCGCCAGGGGTGACGATGGCGGCGACGATGTCGACGTCGCCGTTGCCACCTTCCATGCTCTGCTGGTCCTGGACCCGCCGCAGGATCGCCACCTGGTCGCGCAACTCCGCCGCCTTCTCGAAGTCCAGGCGCATCGCCGCCTGCTCCATGCCGACGTTCAGCTCGTCGGCCAGCGCGTTGCTCTTTCCTTCGAGGAACATCACCGAGTGGCGCACGTCCTCGGCGTACTCCTCAGGACTGACCAGCCCCACGCAGGGCCCCTTGCAGCGCTTGATCTGGTATTGCAGGCAGGGCCGCGTACGGTTGCGGAAATAGCTGTCCTCGCACTGGCGGACGAGAAACGCCTTCTGCAGCAGGTTGAGGCTCTCGCGGATCGCTCCCGCGCTCGGATAGGGACCGAAGTAACGCCCCTTGCGCTTCTTCGCGCCACGGTGCAGGGACAGCCGCGGATACTCGTCCTCGCTGGAGAGGAACACGAAGGGATAGGACTTGTCGTCCCGCAGCAGGATGTTGTAGGGCGGCCGCCACTCCTTGATCAGCGTCTGCTCCAGCAGCAACGCCTCGGTTTCATTGGCGGTGATGGTGGTTTCCACCTGGGCGATCCGCGCCACCAGCGCAGCGGTCTTCGGCGCCAGGCCGGACTTGCGGAAATAGCTGGCCAGGCGCTTCTTCAGGCTCTTCGCCTTGCCCACGTAGAGAAGCTTGGCGTCCGCATCGAACATGCGGTAGACGCCCGGACGATTGCTGCAGGTAGCGAGGAAAGCGCTTGCGTCGAAAACGGCGCTCATCTAGCTGGCGGCATCGACCATGCCGTGGCGGACGGCGAGCAGCGCCAGCTCCACGTCGCTGGTGATCGAGAGCTTCTCGAAGATGCGGTAGCGATAGGTATTCACGGTCTTCGGCGACAGGCACAGCTTGTCGGAGATGCTCTGCACCTTGTGGCAGTTGGCGATCATCAGGGCGATCTGGATCTCGCGCTCGGACAGCGAATCGAAGGGGGAATCGTGCTGCTGCGGCTGGAAGGACTTCAGCGCCAGTTGCTGGGCGATCTGCGGGCTGATATAGCGCTGGCCGGCGAAGACCTGGCGAATCGCCTGGACCATTTCCTCCAGCCCCGCGCCCTTGGTCATGTAGCCGGCGGCGCCGGCCTGCATGAGGCGGGTGGGGAACGGATCCTCTTCGCAGACGGTGACTACCACGACCTTGATGTCGGGCTGGCTGCGCAGCAGCTTGCGGGTTGCCTCCAGGCCGCCGATACCGGGCATCTTCACGTCCATCAGGACGACATCCGGCTTCAGCTCGCGGGCCAGTTTCAGACAGTCTTCACCGCAGTCGGCCTGGCCGACCACTTGCAAGCCTTCGATGTCGGCCAGCATGCGGGTAATACCGGTGCGTACCAGATCGTGGTCGTCGACCACCAGCACCTTAATCACGCTGCACCTCGTCGCGCATTAGCAGACAACCGCCCACACGGGCCCCCAGGAGATTTCGGCAACCTTAACAGAAAGCCATCCCATGACCTAGCTTGGCGCAAAGGCGTCATAAATCAAGCGTCATGGAAACATCATTCGACGGCATCGAACGGGCGCTGCGAAGTATACCGCCAGCCCCCGGCGAGCGGCAGACCGGATCGCAGCAAAAACCGGCGAATCTGTGGAGAGCCCAGCGACGCCGGGCCTGGTAAAGCGCAAGCGCCCTGGTTGCCCGGGACTCCTCCATAGCGACCATCGCCGAAGTCGAAAACAGGCGACCAAGACGCCACTGGCACCGGCGGCTACTGCGCGGCCATCTCACCGACACCGGTGAAAAGACGCTGGTGCAGGCGCCTGCGACTGGCATTCGGCACCAGGCGAACGAGGGTATTCCTCAGCCAGACGCTCCAGGGCGATTCCCACTGACCAAGGCGGCCGACGATCCAGGATTGCTTCCTGATGAACTCGATCCGCGCCTCGCGTTGCTGCTGGAACAGGATCAGCGTCTCGGCGCGCGGCGCCAGGCACCACAGGCGCGCCAGCAGGAAGGCGTCCTCCAGGGCCATGGCCGCGCCCTGCCCCAGGTTCGGCGTCATGGCGTGTGCGGCGTCGCCGATCAGCACTACCCGTCCGCGGCACCAGGAGGCGCCGGCCAACTCCTCGAGGTCGTTGTGCACCAGCGTGGTGGCGCTCGGTATGAGCCGGGCGATGCTCGCGCCGATGCCGTCGAAGTCCGCGTAGTGGGCGGCCAGCCGTTGCGGGGTGACGAAGCCCTCCTCGTCCTCGGGCTCCTCCCGGCGCACCTTCAGGGTCGCGTAGACATACATCTCGCGCGGGCTGATCTGGATGAAGCCGAGGCGCTTGCCGTGCCCCCAGACCTCTCCCGCCAGCTCGGCGTCCTCCAGCCGATGGGGAACGACCAGGCGCCAGCAGGTTTCGCCGGAATGACGCAAGGTCGCCTCCGGCCAGACATAACGTCGCACGCTCGAACGAATGCCATCCGCACCGACCACCAGCGAACAGTCGTGGACAGTGCCGTCGCTCAGGGTCACGCGTTCGTGGTCGAGTCCGTCGAGGATCTGCACGATGGAGACCCCGACCCGAATGCGCGATTCATCCAGCCCCTCCAGTAGCGCCGCATGCAGCTCGTGGCGCTGCAACGCCAGGCCGCCGCGGGAACTCCCACCCAGACTGGAAGGCATCGACATCAGCATCGAACCGTCGTGGGCGTATACGTTGATGCCGGCCAACGGCATGCCACGGCGGAACAGCCGGTCGAGATCCAGGGTGCTGGACAACGCCGTCAACGCATTGCTCGCCAGGGTGATGCCGGTACCGATGGGCCTGATCTCGCTGGCCCGCTCGACCAGCAGCCAGTCGATGCCTGCCTTGGTGAATTCGCGCGCCAGCGCCAGGCCGGCGATCCCGGCCCCCTGGATAAGAACGGTCATCCGTTGCTCCTTAGCAGCGGCATCCGTCGCGACTTCGCGCGGTCGCGACAGGCCTGCCCGAGACGATGAAAATGTCCATCCTAGCCGCCCCGGACAGCCCACCGACCCTATCAGAAGATCGAGTTGACCCTGCTCGCCGACACCTCGCCGCTCGCTTTTCCTGTCCTCCAGGCCACCGGGAGTCCGGCGCGCCGGGAAGGCAAGCGAGGCCCGGGCACGGCACGCGTGGCCGGAAATCCCCGCTAGCCGCCGCCCGCCGCGGCGCTACGGTTTTCCTTGGCCAGCGGCCTCCCGAGCGCCGGCAAGCGGCGATGGCGCCTGAAGCTCAGGGCAACCGGCCCGCGCCACCACCGCCCACGACGATCATCCAGGCGCAGCCACCCCGGCGAGAGTGGCCGGGACGGCAGTGCTCAGCCGGGCCACGGCAAGCATGCACGACTGATCGGCACGGCGTCGCGGAGGCGCGGCTATACGCAGACCCCGCTCCTGTCAACCCCTTACGCAAGGTAGTGATTGCCGGAAGCCCAGCGTACGAAAATCAACCGAAACGACATCCGCATGGAATAACGAAGCCCTGACGCCTTCAGGGCGATAGCATCGCGTGCAAGAGGTAACCGATGAGCCCGTCCGAAAACATCCAGTACGATTTCGAGTGGCGACCACTCAACAACTACCTCGCCGTGCAACGCATCACGCCTCCGGACATGCGTCAGGGTTCGGCTGCCGAGCCGCGCCTGCCCAGCGAAGCGCTCTACGAGTGGATCGTGCTGAACGGACGCTCCCCCCTGGAAGGCCTGAGCCTGGGGGAGCACTACCGCCTTTCCGACTACGGCGTCGCCGGGCTGGCATTGCAGAGTGCCGGCACCGTGGGCGAAGCCTTGCAACTGATCAAGACCAACATGCTGCTGTTCCGCAAGGATATCCGCGGGATCGCGGTGCGACGTTCCAGTTGCGACACCGTGGATGTGGATATCGACCTGCAGGACAAGCCGGACTGGCCGCAGTCGGCCCGGCTGTATCACGCCAACGTCCTGGCGTCGGCCGCCTACGCGGTGTTCCGCGACCTGCTGCTGGGCGAGCTGGAACTGGTCCGCCTGCGCCTCCCGGAAAGGAACGGCGACGTGCGGGCATACGAGGAGTATTTCCGGGTGCCGGTGTATTTCGCCGGCGCAGGCATCACCTTCACCCTCCCCGAGGAATTGCTCGAGGCCGAGATCGCCACTGCCAACTCCGCCGTGTTCCAGGCCTCGCTGGCGCTCGGCAGCAAGGCCTTCAACACCCGCGTCACCCGCGAGATGGGCGGCTACCGCCAACGCATCGTGGCACTGCTGGAGGTGCTACAGGACCGCTACCCGAGCATCGCCTGGGTCGCCCGGCAGTTGAAGGTCACCGAACGGACGCTGCGCCGACGGCTCGCCGACGAGGGCACCAACTACCGGGAAGTGCTCGACCTGGTCCGCCACGACAGGGCGCGCCAACTGCTGCGGGACGAGCGACTGCGCATCGAGGAAGTCGCCGAGAGGCTGGGCTACATGGATACCTCCAGTTTTCGCCACGCCTTCCGTCGCTGGACGGGACAGTGCGCCAACGACTATCGCCAGGCCCGCCTCGCCGGCAAGACCGCGCGGCGCCAGGGCGAACGCTAGCCGGCATGATTCCCTTCAGGGCAATTTCTGCGGATAGGGGCGAAAGGCGAACAGGCTGCACGCAGCCAGGGAAAAAGCCGCGAGCAGCACCCATTCGGCCGTCCCGTAGCCTTCGGCGCGGTCGTACAGCCAGCCCAGCAGGTAAGCGCCGAGACTGATCGACAGGGCGAAGGTGAACGGCTGGATCGAACCGTAGATCACACCGAAGCTGCGCAGGCCGAAGTAGCGCATCAACAGGTACTTGGTGGTGCCGCTTTCCCCTCCTCCACCCAGGCCGACCAGGAACACCGCCAGCCATAGACCGCTCGGTGTGTCGCCCACCAGGAACCAGGCCATGCCGAGCACCGCCGCCAGGGCGAAGGGCAACGCCACCCGAGGCGTCGCCACGCGGTCGAGAAGCCAGCCCATCAGCGGCTGCGACAGCATCATGCCGACCCACAACGCCGACAGCGCGGTGCCCGCCTCGCCCCGGGACAAACCGCGCTCCACCAGCATCGGCACGCCATGGGTCATGATCCCGGACATCACGAACACCGCCAGTACCTGGTTGCCCAGCACCAGCCAGAAACTGGCGCTGCGCCAGGCCTGGGGCGCCGTCGATCCGCTCAGCGCGGTTTCCGCTACGGCCGTGCCGGCGGCCACGCCAGCATCCGGCGCTGGCTCGCGGAACAGCCAGGCCAGCAGCGGCAGCGCCAGGCCCAGTTCGAGCACGCCGTAGACCAGGAAAGCGCCGCGCCAGCCCCACGCTTCGAGGCTCTGGTGGCCGACCAGCAGGCCCAGCGGCCCGCCCACCCCGAAGCCCAGGCCTAGCAGGCCGTAGGCCACGCCCAGGCGTTGGCGGAACCAGAGTCCGAGGATACGTCCGTAAGGCAGGTTGCCTGGCGCCAGCAGGCCGATCAGCAGGAACAGCGCGTAGAGTTGCCAGACGGCATTCACCGCCGCCAGGCCGAGCAGCGGCAGCGACAGGGCGGCGGTCAGCCCGAGCATTGTCCGCCGCGCGCCCCAACGATCGATCAGCCAGCCCTTGAGCGGGCTGGTGATGGCGACCGCCAGTCCGAACAGCGTCACCAGCAACGACACCTCGGCGCGGTCCCAGGCGTACTCGGCGCTCATCGGTGCGATGAACAGACTGAAGGTGTTCAGCAGGATGCCGGTGGGCCCGAGCATGATCGCCACCACCGACGCCAGCAGCACACCGCCGCTGGTCGCGGAAAATTCTCGTTGCGCCACGCCTGGCCCTCTAGAAGCGGTATGCCGCGCGTAGGTAGTAGAAGGCGCCGTTGAAGCCGATCTGCGAGGCATAGGTGTCGTAGCGCAGCACGTCGCCATAGGTGGTGTTCTGCGCGGGCAGCTTGTCCGGACGGACGTCGAACAGGTTGTCGGCGCCGGCGGTCAGCGTCAGGTCGGCGCTGAGCCGGTAGCGCGCGGCGATGTCAGTGATGTACTTCGGGTCGTTGACGAAATGGTTGAATTTCTCCGTCGACCAGGCGTCCGGCCCTACCGTGTAGTCGAGTTCCGAGCTGGTCCGGCCGTAGCGCGTCAGGCGCAGGCTGACCTCCCAGTCCTGGCGGCTCCAGGTGCCGCCGAGGGAAACCTGGCTGCGCGGGGTGGAGCTGGTGATCCAGGCGACCTGCTGGGCATTGAGCAGCGGCTCGCCGTTGGCGCCTCGATGGTTCTTGCGCAAGGTGGTGCGGTTGAAGTTGGCCGACAGTTCCCAGTCGACCTGCCCGTACTCGCCAAGCGCGACGAGGTAGTGACCGGTGATGTCAACACCGCGGGTGCGGGTGTCGGCACCGTTGGCCAGGTAGTGGGTACTGACCGTACTGGCACTGGCCGGCAACGAGATCCCCGCCGCGGCCAGGGCATCGATGGCTTCCTGGCCGGAATAGGTGGCGCTGTCGACGATGCGGTCGCGGATGCTGATCTGGTAGGCGTCGATGTTCAGCCCGACGTTTTCCCACGGGCTGAGTACCAGGCCAAGGTTGAAGCTGGTCGACTTCTCCGGTTGCAGTTCGTCGGCGCCGAGCATCTTCGCCGCCGGCGAGTTGGCCGCCAGCAGGCCAAGGGCGATGGTCGGGCCGACGCTGAGGCCGGTGTAGTGCTCCTGGACCAGGGACGGCGCGCGGAACCCGCTGCTTACGCTGGCGCGCAGCGCCACCCGCGGATCGAACTGGTAACGGGTGGCGAACTTGCCGTTGGTGGTGCTGCCGAAGTCGCTGAATTTCTCGTGGCGCACCGCCACGTCGACCTCCCAGGCTGGGGTCAGGGAGGTACCCAGGTCCAGGTAGGACGCCCAGGCGTGCCGCGACCATTGCCCCTCGCTGAGCGGCGAGAGGCCAGCCAGGGATTCCGCCCCGCCGCTGTAGTAGGACGCCGGGTCGCCGGCGTCGATGCGGTAGCTTTCCCGCCGGTATTCCGCACCCAGCGACAACGCCAGCGGAGCAGCGAGGAAATCCAGTTCGAATTCCCGCCCCAGGTCCAGGTTGCTGGTCCATTGGCTGTTGCGGTAGCGCGCCAGGTCGAAGCTTCTCGGGCTGTTGCCGGTTTCACGGTAGATCGCCGCGTTCACCGACTGGGTCATGCCGATATCGGGACGGTCGGCGCCGTAGCCACTGCTCAGGTCCCAGTGCCAGGCATCCAGCAGACGCTCGCCGCGCACCCCGGCGAGGAACGCATAGTCGTCCTCGTCGCTGTTCGGGCGCGGCGTGAAGCCGTCCGGATACAGCGTCGGCGCCACCGAAGCCAGGCGATAGTTGGCCGCCGAGGAGGCCTTGCGCCGGGTATAGGTGCCGAAGCCGTACACCTCGATATCGTCGCCCAACCCGAAACCCGAGTTGAGCGCCAACGATTGCCGGTGGAACGCGGGATCGCCCATGGAAATGTTGTCGCGCCGACCGGTGCGCTCATCGATGCCGCTGCGCATCGTGCGCTCCTGCTCGCGATATTCGGCGGTGAGGTTGACGAAGCCGCTATCGCCGAAGGCCAGCCCGATGTTCCCCCCGCCGCCATGGGTGAAGCCGTCGCCGTCGCCGGTCTGCCCGACGTCAGCGGCCGCCGACCCGCCGCTGTCGGCGGACTTGAGGATGACGTTGATCACCCCGGCGATGGCGTCCGAACCGTACTGCGCCGAGGCGCCGTCGCGCAGCACCTCGACCCGCTCGATGGCGTTGATCGGGATGGTGTCCAGATCGACGCCGGTGGAGCCCTTCTCCAGCCCGCCGCTGATATTGAGATTGGCCGTTTCGTGGCGACGCTTGCCGTTCACCAGCACCAGCACATGGTTGGGGCTCAGCCCGCGCAGCGACTGCGTGTGGGTCAACGCCGAGGCGTTGAACGGCTGGGCCTGGCGGGTCAGCGAGGGCAACAGTTTGACCAGCGCATCGCGCAGGTCGACCGCACCGCTGCTGCGTAGCTGGGTAGCGCTGACCACATCGATCGGGCTCAGGCTGTCCTGCGCCTTCACATCGCTCTTGCGCGTGCCGGTGACCACCACGGTGGACAAGGTCGGTGCCACCGTCGCACCTCGCGTCTCCTGCACAGGCGCCTGTCCGCGGCGCAGGACGAAGGCACCGCTTTCGTCCTGCGCGTATGCCAGCCCGCTGCCGGCCAGGGCACGCCGCAAGGCCTCCTCGACACTGAGCCGGCCGCGGATATCCGGTCCGCGCAACCCCGCCACCAGGCGCTGGTCGAAGGCGATCGGCACGTGTCCCTGGCGCACGATGTTCAACAACACCTCGGCCAGTTCGCCGGGCGCTATGTCGAATACCCGGGGCGCCGTGGCCACGTCGCGCGGCCCACCGTCGGCGGCCTGCACCTCGCCCTGCAGCGCGCAGGCGAGCCCCACCGCACAGAGCACGGGGGTCAACGAACGAGAGGAAAGACGTACATCGGGCATGGTCGAATCGTCCTGGATGGAATTCGCCCATGAGTGCAATCCGACGCCGGCTTTTTCAGCGTCGGGCAATATGAATTTCGCATAACCTTATGCGCCCGGGTTCCTCCGCAGGCGGCGCACTAGCGTGCGTCGGCGAGCCGCGGCGCGGGCGGGTTGATCAACAGCGCGAATATCTCGGAGTGGGACTTCACGTTCAGCTTCGCGTAGATGTGCCGGCGATGCACCTTGATAGTGGCGATCGACAGCGTCAGCCGATCCGCTATTTCCTTGTTCGAGTATCCATCCAGCATCAGCCGGATGACATCCGACTCCCGCGCGGTCAGCGGCGATATCAACCCTCTCCAGGGCTGGACTTCCACCTCCGCCGCTGCGATCGGTTTCGCCTCCTCCCTGACCGCATCCTCGAAGTGGATGCGTTTTTTCATCAGCGCGATGACCCACGGGCGAAGCAGCTCGAACAGCGCGATCTGCTCGGCACCGAAGCGGCTCTCGCTGCCCAACGACAGGCATAGGGTTCTTTCACCATCCAGCGGGACGTTATATTGAACTTCGTCCGTCACCACATAATGCGCAAAGTACGTATTGTAATATTCGGTCGTTTCGAAATCTTCGGAGACGATATCCGCAAGATGAAAAAGCCCGCCGCGCCGACAGTTTCTGGATACCTGGTAGAAAGGATCTTGCAGATAAAGTCCGGTTATATATCGACTGATCAGCGGGTCTGGCTCGATTTCTTCTATCTCCTCTTCCATGAAGGAAAGAATCAAGGGGCTGGAGTCGCTGAATATCAGGGCCGCCCAGTTGTCGACGGGGGCGAACTGGCCGAGGGTCTGCGCCAGGATCCGCCAGAAGAACGGCCGGTCCAGCGCTTCGAGCAACTTTCCCAGTGACTCGTGCCAGGCGCCGCCGTGCAATGCGATATCCACACAACTACTCCTCTGGGATTAGTCACTCGGCGTTATGTCATGAAGAGTTCCAATGTGCATAATATCGATGCCTTCGAAGATAGCCACAGGTCAGAACTACCAGTTCTGGTAGGTGCAAAATCCAACTTGTTTCGTTTCGGAAAGGAAATCCAATGAAAAAAGTTTGTGCACTGGCGTTATCGATCCTGACGACGATCGGTGCGACAGCGGCGGACAGTGCATGGGCTGCGCAAACCAGCGTCCATCTTTACAACTGGTATGACTTCATCGCCCCGGAAACGCCCAAGGCTTTCCAGAAGGAAACCGGCACCCGTGTCGTCCTCGACACCTTCGACAGCGCCGAGACCGCGCAGGGCAAGCTGATGGTCGGCCGCTCCGGCTACGACGTGGTGGTGATCACCTCCAACATCCTGCCCGGGCTGATCAAGGCGGGCGTCCTCCAGGAACTCGACCGCGACCGGCTCCCCCACTGGAAGAACCTCGACGCGGACATCCTCGGGAAGCTTCAGGCCAACGATCCCGGCAATCGCTATGCCGTACCTTATCTCTGGGGAACCACCGGAATCGCCTACGACGTGGACAAGGTCCGCAAGCTGCTCGGCCCCGACGCGCCGGTCGACTCCTGGGACCTGGTCTTCAAGGAGGAGAACATCTCCCGCCTCAGCCAGTGCGGCGTGGCCACGCTGGACTCCTCCACCGAGCTAGTGTCCATCGCCCTCAACTACCTGGGCCTGCCGCACAACAGCCAGAATCCCGAGGACTACCAGAAAGCCCAGGAACTGTTGCTGAAGGTTCGCCCCTACATTCGCTATTTCGACTCCTCCAGAGTCGACACCGATCTCTCCAACGGCAACGTCTGCGTGGTGGTCGGCTGGCAGGGCACGGCCTACATGGCCCAGGTCAACAACGAACAGGCCGGGAACGGTCGCCATATCGCCTACAGCATTCCCCGGGAAGGCTCGCTGGTCTGGACCGAGAACATGGTGCTGCTCAAGGATGCACCGCATCCGCAGCAGGGTTATGCGCTGATCGACTACCTGCTGCGTCCGGAGGTCATCGCCAGGACCTCCAACTACGTGGGCTATCCGAATGGCAACCAGGCGGCGCTGCCGCTGGTAGAGCGGAAGCTGCGGGAAAACCCGGCGGTTTACCTGAGCAAGGAAACCATGGCGACCCTCTTCCCGCTGGAAACCCTGCCACTGAAGGTCGAGAGAATCCGTACCCGGGTCTGGAGCCGGGTCAAGACCGGGAGCTGACACCCGCCCGAGACGCCCCCTGGAAGCGCGGGAGCGCCCGGAGCCAGAAAAATCCAGCGAGGTCCGCCAGGACCGGCGTTCGCGTCTTTCACCGGGCGAGGCTCTGCCTCGTCCGTCAGGATGCGGCTTGCCGGCTGACCTGCGACCGATAGAGATACCTCTCCCCCAGGGCGGGAAAGCCCCGGGCATGCCTGATGGAGAAAACCATGCTTATCCATTTCTGCCCCAGGCTGCTGACGCCTGCGGGGTTCGACCTGCCGTGCGAGTTGATCGACATCCGCATCAAGGAGTTCGACCTGCACCTGCTTGGCGGGCGCGACGTGGTGGCGCGTCACCCCCTCCCCGACAAGCGCTACCACGTGGCCTGCCGCAAGTCCGGCTGCAAGGCGGTGAATGGCCTGCTGGTGGACGTGGAAAAGCACGTTCCGCTGTTCACCGTGGACACCCGCTGGAGCATCGACGCCGAAGTGGTCCTGCGCCACCGCGTCGAGTACGTGGTGCTCGACGCCGAGCACGATGCGGTGAGCGACTACATGCTGCTGTGGTGCGACGAGGTGCCCAACTACTTCCTCGGCCAGAGCACCCCGGCCATGCAGGTTCCGTTGATGGAACTGATGCGCGGCAATGCGTTGCAGACCGAGCGGCAGGATGTGTTCCGCCTGCCGACGCTGAGGTCCGAACGCCTGCGCCAGGGCAACGCCGATGCCAACCAGCATCTTCCGAGCCGTGAGCAGGCGTTCCACGTCAAGGCCGAGCAGATCAGCTATGGGCTGGCCTGAAGGACGCGCGCCAGCGGCAAGCTACGCTGGCCGCCGGTGCCGCGCATCACAGGGCAGCCGCGCCGCTCAGTGCCGCGGCTGCCATACCTCCACGGCGCGCGCATCCACCGGTTTGGGTAGCAGTCCCTGGGCGTGGAAGGCGTCGGCGATGCGCTGTTGCTCGTCGAGACCATCTGCGCTCACCGGTTGTACGTCGTAGCTGCGCCGCGCATTCGCCTGCTCGACGGTAGCGGCATCGAGATTGCCCCACAGCGGCCCCAGCACCTTGGCCGCGTCGGCCGGGTGGCTCTTGAGCCAGCGCCCGGTGCGCTGCAGTTCGGCGAAGACCTGCTGGAGCACTTCAGGATGTTTCCTGGCGTAGTCGCTGGAGGCGAGGTAGTAGCGCTGGTAGCTGGCCAGGCCCTGGCCGTCGGCCAGTACCCGCGCGCGTTGCTGGCGCTGGGCGCTTGCCACGTAGGGGTCCCAGGTCACCCAGGCGTCGACCTTGCCGTTCTCGAAGGCGGCGCGGCCGTCGGCTGGCGTCAGGTAGGCTGGCTGGATGTCGGAGAACTCAAGCCCGGCGCTGGCCAGCGCGGCGATCAGCAGGTAGTGGCTGCCGGCGGCCTTGGTCACGGCGATGCGCTTGCCCTTCAGCTCGGCCAGGGACTTCAGCGGCGAATGTTCGCCGACCAGTATCGCCTGCGCCGCGGGCGAAGGTGTTTCGCGGGCGAAGTAGGTCAGGCGAGCACCCGCCGCCTGGGCGAACACCGGCACGGTGTCGGCGACGTCGGCGGAGAGATCGACGTTGCCGACATTGAGCGATTCGAGCAACGGCAGGCCGCTGGGGAACTCATGCCAGGACACCCGGATGCCCTGCCTGGCCAACTCGCGCTCGAAGGTGCCCTGGCTGCGGATCAGGGTCAGCAGAGTCGAGGATTTCTGGAAGCCGATGCGCAGGACCTCCTCGGCCTGTGCGCCACCAATGCCCGACAGGACGACGGAAGCGGCAAACACGATGGCCAAGCGACGCAGGAACGGACGAGACATGCGATGACTCCTGGGATAGGTGCGAGCGCCCGCAGGGACGGGAGTTCCAGCTGCCGGCGACGGAACGGATAGATTATTGGAATAAAAAACAATCGATAAATAACTTATAGTTATCAATTAATGCCCGGGCAGCGCCTACCGGATATCCGCATCCGACGCCTGCCTGACCGCAAAGCCGCTGGCGAAGGTCGGCCGCACATCGAGGCGCTGCGGAATCAATCCATGGGCCTGGTAGAAATCGGCGGTCTCCTGCTGCTGGCCGAGCGTTCGCTCATCCAGCGCCTGCCAACGCAAGCGCCGGCGTTCGAACTGCAAGCGCGCGGCGTCCTCGGGGAAGCCGATGATCTGCGCCAGGCTTCGCGAATACTCGTCCAGGTGCAGGTACGCCCAGCGCTGGGCGCTGGCCAGGCGTTGCAGGTAGTCCTGCAGCACGGCGCGTTTCGCCGGGTCGGCCAGTGCGCTATCGGTAGCAGCGAGGAAGCTGTTGCCAGCCCACAGGCCGCGACCGTCGACCAGTACCCGAGCCTTGTCGGCGGTCTCCGCGAGCGCGGTGTAGGGCTCCCAGGTCGCCCAGGCATCCACGGAACCATTGGCGAGGGCCATTTTCGCGTCCACCGGGCCGAGGAAGCGGAATTCGACGTCCTTCTCGCCCAGCCCGACCGAGGCCAAGGCCTTGAGCGCGACGAAGTGGCCGATGGAACCGCGCCCGGTGGCAATGCGCTGACCTTTCAGGTCGTTGGCCGAGCGCAGCGGCGAATCCCCTCTCACCAGCACGGCGGTACCGTAGGGATCGGATTTGTCGACGGCGATGGCCTTCAGCCGGGCACCGGCGGCCAGGGCGAAGAGCAATGGCGCGTCGCCGATGATGCCGGCATCCACCGCACCGGCATTGAGTGCTTCGGCGAGGGGGGCGGCGGCGGGGAATTCGAACCAGCGGATGTCGTAGGTCAGCTCGTCCAGCGCGCCGGCAGCCTCCAACTGAGCGCGCATGTTGCCCTTCTGGTCGGCCAGGCGCAGGGTCACGCGCTCGTCGGCACAGGCCTGGCCGACGAGCAGGCAGAGAAGCAGGAACAGGCTCAGGGTCTGACGCATTCCGTAACTCCTCAACGCTGGCCGACGCGGAGGTCGGCGGGCAACTGGCGGGCCACTTCGGCGGCACCGGCGGACAGGCTGAAGTCGAACGCCGGGGCGACCTCCAGCGACTTCGGCAGCACGCCTTCGGCATGGAAGAAATCGGCGGCGGTCTGCAGGGTGGCGGCAACCTCCGGACCGAAGACCACAGGACTGATGCGCGCCTCGCCAACCCAGCGCCGAGTGACTTCGCGCGGCATGTTCAGATCCTTGGCCAGGGCCTCGGCGAACGCCTCCGGATGCCTCAGGGCCCAGGCCTGGGCACGCGCCAGGCGGGTCAGCAGGTCGCTGATCGCGGCCTTCTTGCGGGCGATCGCAGCGTCGCTGGCCAGGGCATAGGAGTAGCCGGTCATGATCCCGGCACCGTTGTCGATGACCCGCGCCTGATCGAGCAGCACGGCGCTGGAGGTATAGGGCTCCCAGGGCACCCAGGCGTCTACCGAGCCACGCACCAGGGCGGCGCGGCCGTCCACCGGACCAAGGAAGGAAAAGCTTACGTCCTGCGGTCCGAGGCCGGCGCGACGCAACGCGCCAAGGGCGAGGAAATGCCCCCAGCCGCCGCGATTGACGGCAATGCGCTTGCCCTTGAGGCCGGCCACCGAACGGATCGGCGAGTCCTTGCCGACCACCAGCGCCACGGTCGCCGGGTTGAAGTGCCAGGCGCCCACCGCCTTGAGCGGCGCGCCGGCAGCGTAGACGAAGAGGAACGGGATATCGCCGGTAAAGCCTATGTCCAGGGCCCCGGCGTTGAGCGCCTCGAGCACCGGTGCACCGGAGGGGAACGCCGACATTTCCAGCTTGTACGGCAGGTCGTCGAGCTCGCCGGACGCGCGCAGGGCGGCGTAGCGGTCGCCCTTCACATCGCCCAGGCGCAGGCTGATGAGGTCGGCGGCGCTGGCGGCTCCAGCGAGCAGGGTCGCGGCCAGCAGGCCGGCAAGCACACACAGGGGTCGTTTCATGGGCAATCTCCAGGCAGCTCCGCACGGAGCCGGGGCTATCCTGGGCTATCCGTTCCGCCGGTGCGGTCGCCGACAAGGCCAGGGTCGAGAATCGTGGGAGGTACGTTTCAAAGACTCAGCGCCGCCCTCCCCGCCGCGCTCCAGACGCTATCTTTCTGTGGCGTGTGGACACGTCCGCAAAGCACGTCGCGGTAGTGCCGCTGTAGCGGATTGTGCCGGCTGAGGCCGTGGTTGCCGCTCAGTTCCAGGGCCTTCTCGACCACCGCCAACGCGTTGTCGATGACCGCGACCTTGAGCAGCCCGGAGTCGCTGGCGGGCAACTGTCCGCAGCACGCGGCATCGAGCAGCAGGCGGTTCTGCAGGAGCAGGCCGTCGATCTCGCCGAGCGCCTCCTGCATCCTCGGCAGGCTCGCCAACGGCGCGCCGAGACTGGCCGGCACGCGCTCGCGCAGCCAGCCGACGAGCCACTCGCGGGCGCTCCCGGCGATACCGTCGTAGAGAGCGCCGAGCAACACCGCGCTAGCCTGGGCGAAGTCGCGCAGCACGGCCTGGTCCGGCGCCGGAGGCTGGTCGTGGGGATGCAGGCCGATGGCGTTTTCCAGAGGCACCGCCACCTCTTCGAAGAGCACCTCGTGGCTGCCGCTGGCGCGCATGCCCAGATGGTCCCAGCTCTCCACGATACGGATGCCTGGGCTGTCGCGGCGCACCAGCCAGGTACCCACGCGGGGGATCGGCTCGTCGCTGCGCGCCCATACCGCCAGCCAGGTCAGGCCGGGAATGCCGGTGGTGTAGAGCTTGTGCCCGGACAGCTGCCAGCCGTCGCCGACACGCCGCGCCAGCGTACCCGGCAGACCGCCGCGTGACGGCGAACCCAGCTCGGGCTCCACGCGCAGGCTATTGATCAACGCCCCCTGCTCCAGCACCTCGCGCGCCACGCGCCGCTTGAGCGCGCCGGGCCAATCGGGGTTATCGGCCAGGCGCCGCAAATGCAGGTACTGCATGCACAGCACCAGGGCCGTGGAGGGTTCGCCGCGAGCCACCGCGCCGATTACCCGGCGCAGCTCGCCGAGGCTGGCGCCGGGACCGCCGAGCGCAGGCGGCAAGGCCAGGGCGAGCAGCCCGTGGTGTCGCAGCAGGGCCAGGTTGGCATGGGGAAAATCTCCGCTGCGGTCATGGGCATCGGCGCTTTCCGCCAGTTGCCGGGTCAGTTCTGGCAGCCGTTCATCGAACGCCGCCGAGGGAGTCTGCAGGACGGCCATGGGATCAGGCCGTGGCGCGCCGGCGCTCGCGCTCGGCGACTTTGGCGCGGGTCAGCGGGATCAGCTCGCGGCCATATTCCACGGCATCGGCGAGGGGATCGAAACCGCGAATGAGGATATTGCGCACGCCCAGGTCGTAGTAGGCGAGCAGGGCGTCGGCCACCTGTTCCGCGGTACCAACCAGGGCGGTGGAGTTGTGCCCGCCACCGACCAGCCTGGCGATTCCGGTCCAAAGGCGCTCGTCGAGGCGCTCGCCCTGCTCCACCGCCTTGAGCAGACGCTGGGCGCCGACGCTCTGCGGCTTGCCCTTGGGGAAGCCGGCCTCGCCCAGGCGCGCGCCGGCGCTTGCGCGTATCGCCTCGGCCTTGGCCCAGGCCTCGTCCTCCGTGCGCCCGAGGATGGGCCGGAACGACAGGCTGAATTCCACTTCGCGACCATTCGAGCGCGCCTGTTCGCGCACAGCGGAGATGGTTTCGGCGGCCTGTGCCAGGGGTTCGCCCCAGAGCATGAACACATCGGCCTGCTTGCCGGCGACCTTCAGCGCGGCTTCCGAGGAGCCGCCGAAATACACCGGAATGTGCGGTTTCTGCTGCGGACGGATGGCCGAGAAGGCGTGCTCCACGCGGTAGTGCGCGCCGTGGAAATCGAAGGGTTCGGTGCTGGTCCAGGTGCGCTTGAGCAGTTCGATGAATTCGTCGCTGCGGGCATAGCGCTGGTCGTGGTCGAGATAATCGCCGTCCTTGCGCTGGTCGGCGTCGCTGCCGCCGCTGATGATATGCACCGCCAGGCGCCCGTCGAGGAGGTGTTCGAGGGTCGCCAGCTTGCGCGCGGCCAGGGTCGGGGCGACGAAACCGGGGCGGTGCGCCAGCAGCAGACCGATCCGGGAAGTGGCCAGGCCAGCGGCGGCGGCCACCAGGAATCCATCCGGCTGGTCCGACCAGTAGCCGACCAGGATTCGATCGAAGCCGGCCTCTTCGTGGGCGCGTGCGAAAGCGGCGATGTAAGTCTTGTCGAGGATAGGTCCGACCGGCGCGAGGGTCTCCGAGGCCAGGCGATGGCCGATCATGCCGAGAAACTGGATGCTCATGGTCCGTACTCAGTGGAAGGCTTCGTTGAAGGACGTGTCGATCACCGTGGAAGTGTCGAACGGCTTGGGCAAGGCACCGGTCTGCAGCAGGAAATCCGCGGTCTCCTGGTAGTCGGTGGCGGCCTGGGCGTCTACCGGGCCGACGCTCATGCCGGCCTGGCCGATCCAATGGCGGGAGACTGCCCGGTCGAGATTGGCCTTCTGCGCCCAGAGGTCAGCGTACTGCTCCTTGTGTGCCTCGACCCAGGCCCGTGCCTTGCGCAGGCGGCCGAGGAAGTCGGCGATCTGCGCGCGCCTGGGCTCGATGGAAGCAGCGTTGGCGGCGATGCTGGACAGCCCCGGCATCAGGTCGCGGGCGGTGAGAATCGGCCGTGCGCCGGAAACCACGATCTGCTGCGAGATATACGGCTCCCACACCGGAAAGGCATCGATGCTGCCGCGCGGCAAGGCGGCGGCGGCGTCGATCGGCATCAGCTTGACGAACTCCACGTAGTCCTTCGGCAGGCCGGCTTTCTCCAGCGCGCGCAAGGTCAGTTGCTGGCTCCAGGCACCGGGCCAGTAGGCGACTTTCCTGCCCTTGAGATCGGCAATGCTGCGCACCGGAGAATCCTTCGGCACCAGCAGGGCTATGGTATCGGGGTTCTGCCGCGAGACGCCGACCAGCTTCACCGGCGCACCCTTGGCGGCGAGGAAGATGAAGCCCGAGTCGCCGAGGAAACCCAGGTCCAGCGCTCCGGCCTGCAACCCTTCGGCCACCGGCGCGGCGGACTGGAAATGCTTCCATTCGACCTGGTAAGGCGCGCCTTCGAGAACTCCCGAGGCCTCCATGGAAGCCCGCACGTTGTAGTAGTTCTGGTCGCCCACACGCAACGTCGGCAGCTCTGCGGCCTGGGCCAGGGAGGCACCGAGCAGAAGCGTGGCGAAGCTGGTTAGCAGGTATTGCTTGAGTTTCATCGGAGTTCCTCAACCGGCGTGCCGCAACAGCGGCAGGCGGGCGATATGGTCATGTATGGCGGGAATCAGGCCCTGGCCGTAGCGCACGGCGTCGCCGAGCGGATCGAAGCCTCGAATCAGGAAGGTCGAGACGCCCAGCCGGTAGTACTCGCCAAGCGCAGCGGCAACCTGCTCGGGGGTGCCTACCAGGGCGGTGGAGTTCCAGCGCGCCCCGGTCAGCCGGGCCACGCCGGTCCACAAACGGCTGTCGAGCACCTCGCCCTGCTCGGCGGCGGCCAGCAGGCGCTGCGAACCGACGTTCTGCGGCTGGTGGTCGCGCAGCGGCAGACCGAGGCGCGCACGGTTCTCGCGGACCTGTTCGAGCACCTCGGCGGCACGCTTCCAGGCGGCCTCCTCGGTATCCGCGACGATCGGCCGGAATGACACCGAGAAGCGCGGATCGCGTCCCTGGGCCTTGGCGGCGGCGCGCACTCGGCGGATATGCCCGTCGACCGCGGCCAGCGGCTCGCCCCAGAGCATGTAGGTGTCGGCGTGCCTGGCGGCGACCTCGATGGCTGCGTCGGAGGAGCCACTGAAATAGATCGGTATGTGCGGCGACTGGCGCGGGCGCACCGCTGGCGAGGCGCCCTGGAAGCGGTAGAACTCGCCGTCGAAATCCACCGGTCCCGTGGCGGTCCAGATAGCACGCAGGGCTTGCAGGTATTCGTCGGTACGGGCGTAGCGGCGGTCATGGTCGAGGTAGTCGCCATCGCGCGCGAGGTCCTCGTCGTTACCACCACTGACTACGTTCAGGGCCAGGCGGCCCTCGCTGAACTGATCCAGGGTGGCCAGTTGGCGTGCCGCCAGCGGCGCTGCGATCACCCCCGGGCGATAGGCCAGGAGAACGCCAAGGCGCCGGGTGGCAGCGGCGACGAAGGAACTGACCACCGCGCCCTCGGCGGCATTGCTGAAATACCCCACCAGCACCCGGTCGAAGCCGGCGTCCTCATGGGCCTGGGCGAAACGCCGGACGAAACCGGCGTCCACAGCCTCCCCCAACGGCTGGTCCACCTCGGAACTCGGTGTGGCGGTGATCATGCCGAGAATTTCCACGCTCACGCTGTTGCCCTCGCCTGGGCCGCTCGACTGATAAGGTTGGCGGCTGTCGTTATAAGAAAAACATCTGCATGGGTGCTTTTCTTAGAAGCTACAGGCTGAAACTACATGATGGAAATTCATTTTTGTCATATCTTAATATGCTAAAAGCGCATATTTAGCTTTTCCGTCTTTTCGTTTCCCAAGGCGGACACTATGCGTAGCCGCCCTCGCTCCCTCTTCCCTCTGAAGCGAAAAGGGGCTCGCAGGGGAATGTTGATCCCGACTGCAGCCCCTTCTCATTCACGCTCCCGTCTCCCGGGGATCTCCCGGCGCCGCTACTCAACCGGCTTGCATATCCAACCCCTCGGCCACCGCCCTGCCGAACAGCCGTGCCGGCGTCTCCAGATTGCCCAGCAGGCGCGGACGCACCAGCCAGAGCTGGATCAGCGGCTGGAAATCCTCCAGTTGCAGCACCTGCAACTGATCGCGGTAGCGGCTACGCGCCAGGGCCGGCGCCGGCACCAGGCCGAGACCCCGGCCCGCGACGACCAGGCCCAGTTGCAGCTCGCTGCCGAAAGTCTCTAGGTTCAGTTGCAGGCCCAGGCCCTGATCGGCCAGGGCCCGTTGCAGGCCGGCACGGAAGCCGCAGCCATCGGGGTTGAGCACCCAGCCATGGTGGTAGCAATCGAGCAGGCGTCGCGCCTGGATGGCACTGTCGCGGGCGACCACCACGCAGAGTTCCATGCGCCCTAGGGGCGTGGCGCCGAGTTCTTCGGGGAACACCTTGCTTGGCGGAAACAACACCACTGCCGCGTCCAGTTCGGCATTCTCCAGGCGCGCCAGCAAATGGCTGCCCCAGCCAGTGCCGACCTGCGCGCGCAGCTCCGGGTACTCGTCGGCCAGCCGCCGAAGGGCATCCAGCAACACCACCTCGCCGATACTCTGCGGCACGCCCAGGCGCAGCACGCCACTTGGTGTGGAGTCACCGGCCACCAGTTCGCGCAGGCCATCCACCTCGCGCAGCACCCGCCGGCACTGTTCGTAGACCCGCAGTCCGCTGGCGGTGGGTTTGAGCGGCTTGGTATTGCGGTCCAGCAATGCCACTCCGAGGGACTCCTCCAGGCTCTGTACCCGCCGGGTGATCGCAGACTGGGTCAAACCCAGGCTCTCGGCGGCCTGGCTCAGGGAAGCGTTGCGGATCACCGCGACGAAGGCGTCGATGTCATCGATTTTCATGGGGCCGGCACCAATTGCATTTCTCGCATATTAGCTTAGATTCAAAATGCATTTCAGGAATAAAAAAGCGTTTGCTACCGTACCGCCAGAACTTCCCGGAGTGAATCCCCGCATGTCATCCATCCTGCGCCTCGACCGCCTGCGCCAGTTCATCGGCGAGCTGGCGACACTGCTCGACAGCCGTCCCGACGAATCCACCCTGCTCACCCAAGCCCACCCCCTGCTGGCCGAGCTGGTGCGCCAGGACGACTGGCTGCCGGAAGACTGCGCCCGCCCCGATCCACAGCGCTACCAACAGTACCTGCTGCATGTCGACTCACGGCAGCGCTTCTCGGTGGTCAGCTTCGTCTGGGGGCCAGGCCAGATCACACCGGTACACGATCATCGGGTCTGGGGCCTGATCGGCATGCTCCGCGGGGCCGAATACTCGCAGCCGTACGCCTTCGATGCGGGGGGGCGTCCGCATCCCAGCGGAGCCCGTCGACGCCTGGAGCCCGGCGAGGTCGAAGCGCTGTCGCCACGCATTGGCGACGTGCACCAGGTGAGCAACGCCTTCAGCGACCGCACATCCATCAGTATCCACGTCTACGGCGCCAATATCGGTGCGGTACGGCGTGCCGTGTTCAGCGCCGAAGGTGAGGAAAAACCCTTCATTTCCGGCTATTCCAACAGCCGCTTGCCCAATATCTGGGACCTGTCGAAAGAGAACCCCGCATGAGCCAGATCGCCGTACGCACCTTCCACGATATCCGCGCCGCTCTCCTCGCCCGCCGGGAGCTGGCGCTGCTCGACGTGCGCGAGGAGGACCCGTTCGCCCAGGCCCATCCCCTGTTCGCCGCCAACCTGCCGCTGTCCAGGCTGGAACTGGAGATCCATGCCCGGGTGCCGCGCCGCGACACGCCGATTACCGTCTACGACGACGGCGAAGGCCTGGCGCCGGTCGCCGCGCAACGCCTCCTCGACCTCGGCTACAGCGACGTGGCCTTGCTCGATGGCGGCCTGTCCGGTTGGCGCAACGCCGGCGGCGAGCTGTTCAGGGATGTGAACGTGCCAAGCAAGGCCTTCGGCGAACTGGTGGAGGCCGAGCGCCACACGCCATCGCTGGCCGCGGAGGAAGTACAGGCTTTGCTCGACGCCAGGGCCGACGCGGTGATCCTGGATGCCCGTCGTTTCGACGAATACCAGACCATGAGTATCCCCGGCGGCATCAGCGTGCCCGGCGCCGAACTGGTGCTGCGCGTCGCCGAACTGGCGCCGGACCCGCGCACCCGGGTGATAGTCAACTGTGCCGGGCGCACTCGTAGCATCATCGGTACCCAGTCGCTGCTCAACGCCGGCATCCCCAACCCGGTGGCGGCATTACGCAACGGCACCATCGGCTGGACGCTGGCCGGTCAGCAACTGGAACACGGCCAGACGCGACGCTTCGGTGCGATCTCCCAGGACACTCGCAAGGCCGCCGCCCAGCGCGCCCGTGCCGTCGCCGACCGCGCCGGCGTCGAACGCCTCGACCTGGCCGGTCTGGCCCAATGGCAGGACGAGCACGACCGCACCACCTACCTGCTCGACGTACGCACGCCCGAGGAATACGAAGCCGGTCACCTGCCTGGCTCCCGCTCCACGCCCGGAGGCCAGCTGGTTCAGGAAACCGACCATGTCGCCAGCGTGCGCGGCGCGCGCCTGGTACTGGTGGACGACGATGGCGTACGCGCCAACATGAGCGCCTCCTGGCTGGCCCAGATGGGCTGGCAGGTCGCGGTACTGGACGGACTCTCCGAGGCCGACTTCAGCGAGAGGGGCGCCTGGAGCGCGCCGCTGCCGAGGCAACCCCGGGCCGACACCATCGACCCGACCACCCTCGCCGACTGGCTGGGCGAACCGGGCACCCGGGTGCTCGACTTCACCGCCAGCGCCAACTATGCGAAACGCCACATCCCCGGCGCCGCCTGGGTATTGCGCAGCCAGTTGAAGCAGGCACTGGAACGGCTGGGCACGGCCGAGCGCTACGTACTCACCTGCGGCAGCAGCCTGCTGGCGCGCTTCGCCGTGGCGGAAGTCCAGGCACTCAGCGGCAAGCCGGTGTTCCTTCTCGACGGCGGCACCAGCGCCTGGGTCGCCGCGGGCCTGCCGACGGAAGACGGCGAAAGCCTGTTGGCGTCGCCGCGCATCGACCGCTACCGCCGCCCCTACGAAGGTACCGACAATCCGCGCGAAGCGATGCAGGGCTACCTGGACTGGGAGTTCGGCCTGGTGGAACAACTCGGTCGCGACGGAACCCACGGTTTCTTCGTGATCTGAAGCCATTACCCGACGAAATCGGAGAGTCATCGAATCGACGCCGGGCAGGCTGCGGAAACGATCCGGAAGTGCGGAAGAGCGGCGCCCCGAAAATGCAAAAGCCCCGCTCAGCGGGGCTTTTCAGTACGCGGATATGGCGGAGGCGGTGAGATTCGAACTCATATGAAACGCCCCAAGCTCGCTGGAGGCTGCATTATTCCTGGGCCCTACTATCCATTTTCACTCGCGTTTGTTCCCAGAGTGTTCCCAGCGTGTGCGAGAGAGCCTGGAAGCCTGCCGTCAAACCTGCCGTCCCAGGGCAACAGCCGGTTCCATGTTGACCCATTGAAATGGGGTAATTTTGGTAATCCCTCTTTGAAAAGTGAGTTTTTACCTTTAATTTCAGTGGTTTATGAAAAATCCTTAAAGGTAATAATATGGTAATTTTGAGGTAATCGAATTACCTTTCTCGAAGGTAAGTTCCTCAATTCACAACCCCCTTAAAAATCAATAAGTTACAGAAAAATTACCTTTTCAATTACCCTAAATTACCTTTCAAGGTAATCGCTGAAAGCCAGGAACCACGCGGCCTTCAGTCATCTTCAACTGTCAAATTACCAAAATTACCTTTTCCCAAGGGGTCGAGAGAAAACCAGGCAAGGAGAGGGCTTTGGCCGCTCCCAGAAAAGCACCTGCTCTGCAGGGTTTCGCAGGGATTCATCACCGCAGAAAGCCACCAGCAGCGCCCCGCCAAGCTTGCTGGCTGGGGTCCGCAGAAAGTGCAGAAAAAGAGGTCTATTTAGAGCGGAGGCGTGGCGGGGGGACGACTGCGCGCGCTGGAGTCAGCCCGAGATGCCCCTCTCTGACGAGCAATGCAACTACTCCGATCCCCTGCTCATTGAAAGCCAGCCCATAAACTCCAAAAACCAACCCATCTTGACTTCGGTAAGGCATAATGCTTGGGTAGATGGTTTAAATATGCAAAACCATGGGTGCTCTGCCCATGGCGTTGCTCTACATGCGATGCCTATCAAACGCAGGACCGATCGTACAGGTGTAGGGATGGCTGAGACCCAAATCGAGTGGACAGACTCCACATGGAACCCTGTTGCGGGCTGTTCAATTATCAGTGACGGCTGCAAGAACTGTTACGCCATGGAGATGGCGAGGCGCTTAGAGTCTATGGGCGTGGAGAAGTACAAAGGCCTAACTAGAAAATCTGGCAAGCGCACTGTATGGAATGGTGTGATCAGAGAGGACGAGAAATCCCTCTCTATTCCATACTCTTGGAAGAAACCTCGGAAGATTTTTGTTAACTCGATGAGCGACCTATTCCACGAGGACGTGAACGACGACTTCATTCTTCGCGTCTGGAATGTCATGCGCGAAACCCCACGACATAGCTATCAAATATTGACAAAGCGTCCTGAACGCATGAAAGAAATCATAAAGAGTAGAATCAAGGACATTCTTCCTAATGTGTGGATTGGAACCAGTGTAGAAAACTCCGAAGTGCTTCACCGTATAGAGAGCTTACGAAATGTACCTGCGGCCATACGATTTATATCATTCGAACCCCTAATTGACTCTGTGGGAGATGTGGATCTACGTAACATTGATTGGGCGATAGTCGGCGGCGAGAGTGGGCGAGGAGCTCGCCCAATCAAAGAAGAATGGATAGATGAAATTTATGAACAGTGCTTGCTAAGCGACACCGCCTTCTTCTTCAAGCAGTGGGGCGCTTGGGGAAAAGACAATACGAAGAGATCTAAAAAGGATAACGGTAGAGAGTACCGAGGACGGACATGGGACGAAATGCCTGTCACTATCGTAGGTAGTCTAGGTCAAGTCTCGATCTGATAGGGAATTCTTTAGAGATGACAGAAAAACGTTATAACTGGTTGGACGGCGCCATTCTAGATGATCATTCACGTCGAAAGCACAAGATACTAAGAGAGTATTTCTTTCAGTATCTAACTGTAAGGTGCCAGCTTCCCCAACAATCCAGATTCCGTTTAGCAGTCATCGATGGATTCTCCGGGGGCGGACGCTACCAATGCGGCACTCCTGGTTCTCCAGTTATTTTCATTGAAGAGCTAAAACATGCTTTAAAGCACATCAATTTAAATCGAGCATCCCAAGGGCTAGGGCTTATCACTATCGACTGCTTCCTGATTTTGAACGATGCCGATAAGAACGTTACCGCTTTCCTAAAGGAGACTCTCGCGCCAATTCTTGCAGAAGCCAAGGCCACGGAGGAGCGATTGTCACTTGAGGTTGCTTATTTTAGCGAACCCTTCGAGCAGCTTTACCCTAAAGTCAAGAACCTGCTATCCAAGCTTAGATGTAGAAACGTCCTCTTCAACCTCGACCAATGTGGCCACAGTCATGTCGACAGGAGAACAATTCTAGATATAACACGTTCGAACCCTTCCGCCGAAATATTTTACACATTCGCAATTGAGGCGTTAATTTCCTTTTTAAGAAAGTCCGATCCGGTCATGCTGGCTACACAGCTCGCCCCAATTGGAATACCTGAAAGTGAACTCAAGAATCTCGAAAACTATTTAAATACGAACAGTTGGTTGGGCGCGGCTGAACGATTGGTATTTCAAGCATTCAAAAGATGCGCACCATATGTTAGCCCTTTTTCAATTAATAACCCTTCCGGGTGGAGATATTGGCTAATACACTTTGCGAACTCGTACAAGGCACGTCAGGTTTATAACAACATTCTTCACGATAATAGCAGCGCACAGGCTCACTTCGGAAGGTCCGGCCTAAACATGTTATCCTACGACCCTGCGGAAGACGGAACTCTCTACCTGTTTGGAGACAGCGACAGGGAGAACGCTAGAATTGAATTGATTGAAGATATACCTAGAATCATCTCGGAATCAGGTGACGCGGTGTCTATCAGTGAGTTCTATTCGAGCATTTACAATGAAACCCCTGCGCATACAGATGATATACATACTGCAATAATTCAGAGCCCTGAAATTGAAGTCATCACCCCCACTGGTGGCACACGCAGAAAGGCAAACACAATCACGATCAATGACACTTTGAAGTTTAAGAGCCAGAGAATACTTTTCCCAATGTTCTCTGCAGAGAGAAAATAACTGCTACTCAAAAAAAAGTGCGGCAACTTACTCCTGTATCGGTGCCTCATAGGGCTGGAAGCGCACCACCTCCTCCCCGAGCCAATCGTTGATCTGCCGAAGTCGCGCCTGCATTGGCTCCAGTTCCAGGCTGGCCCAGACCGCTGCCGCGTCGCTGATGGATCCGAACCCACCAGCGTTCTGCGGCACCACCCCCATCAGCTGCGGATAGACCCGCAGACCGGCGAGCTGGTCGTCGCGGCTGATGTTCTTGATCGAGCCGAACTCGTCCTTGGCCGCAACCTCGCTGACCGGAATCAATTGGATCCCCTCCTTCTTCCCGTTCGGCGCGTAGACGAACAGGTTGCGGAAGTTGCCCGGCCCCTTCGCGGTCTTCAGCGCCGTGCGCAGCGCGTCGATGTCTTCCTCGTTCTGTGCGGCGTCGGTCATGTAGAGGATGAAGCCGGCGTGGCTGCCATTGTTGTAGTACTTACGCCGGAACAGCGTGGCCGACTCGTTCAGCAGGGCGCTCTGCAGGGCGCAGAACCACTCCGGCACCCCGTAGATTTCCTGGTTGATGTCGGCCTCGCGCAGCTGGATCACGCTGCCCTTCTCGAATTCGTGCTCATCCTTCCAGCTGCGCACCTGGTAGAACGTCTCCAGATCGGTGCCGCGGCGTAGGTATTTCGCCAGCGGCGCCTGCAGCGCCATCCGCGTGCCTAGGCGAGAGCGAGGCTGCTCGAGGTATGCCGAGCCGAATGTCAGCCAGTCCAGGGAGAACTGCTCGAACGTCGCCCGGCTGAGCAGGCGGTGTGGGATAAACGTCTTGGCCAGCATGTTGCGCTTGAACTTCAGGCCCGACTGCAGGTAGACGCTCGACCCCACCGCCTTGGCCAGCCCCTCCATGGACAGCGGCGGCTCGTACCACCGCCCGTTCGACCAGCACTCGAGGTAGTCGAGGATGCCCCGCCCGTCGAGCACCGGCATCGGGTCGCCGAAGGTGAAGGCCTCGGCACGGCCACCCTGGCGCGGGATGAACTCGCCTTCCTGGGCGGACTGGACTGTAACTGGCTGCTGGCGGCGGTGGCTGCGACGTTTGCTCATCCGAAAATCTCCATGCGCCCGGTATTCGCGGGGGTCTGCCCCTCGAGCGGCTCGTTCTGCAATGCGTGGAATAGCGCCCAGGCCAGATCGGCGTGGCCGGTGTTGTCGTTGCGGCCGGCGGTATAGGTGAACTGGCGCCCACCGGCTGTGATGGTCTTGCGGATAGCCATCAGCGCCTGGGCCAGGTCGGTCCAGCCGGCGTCGAATTCGAGGCGGCCGTTCTTGATCACTGACCAGGCCTTCATGACCAACTGCGTCTTCACCTCGGGCGAGTAGCTGAAGGTGCGCACCCCCGGGAAGAACTGGCGCACCAGTTGCGCGACGCCAGAGCCCATGCCGGTGGTGTCGACGCCGATGTAGGTGACCCAGTAGCGCTGGGTCACCTTGCGGATGAACTCGGCCTGCTCGGCGAAGTCCTTGCCGCGGAATTGATGGCGCTCCAGCACGCGGAACTTGCCGCCCGGTACCGCCGGCGGTGCCACCACGACCAGACCCGCAGTGTCGCCCGTCTCGGCGGGGTCATAGCCCAGCCACACCTGGCGATCACCGAACGGCCGCAGCGCGAACGGCTTGTAGTCCTCCGACCACAGGTCCCAGCTATCGACCATGCATGGCTGCAGCATGGTCAGCGGGAAAATGCTCGCGCCGTCGTCGACGAACTGGCACATCAGCAGGTTCTGGAAAGCCTCGGCGTCGTACTCGAGACGCAGCTCGTCGATGTCGAACAGGTCGCAGCCACGGGCCTCGGCATCGAGGATCGTGACGATCTGGCGCCAGATGCGGTCCTCGCACAGTCGCCCTTGCTGCAGGGCGTCATGACTTACGTCGATCTTGATGCGATCGGCAGCTGGCTTGCCCTTGTTGAAGCGCTCGCCAGTCCAGAATGTGTAGGCCTCATGCGCCATCGAGCTGGGCGTCGAGAAATAGGTCCGCCGGTAGCGCTTCTGCATCGCCATACCGCTGGCGACCTTGTTCAGCTCCTTGAACTTGAACGTCCAGAAGAACTCGTCGAAGTAGAAGTTACCGTGGTAGCCCTGGGCAGTCCGCGCGTTGGTACCGAGGAAGTGCAGTTCCGCGCCGTTCGGCAGGATGATCGGGTCGCCCTTCAGTTCGACACCTACCGCATCGCGCGCGAAGGCCTGGATATACGCCTTGAAGATGTGTGCCTGGGCCTTGCTGGCCGACAGGAATATCTGGTTGCGCCCCGTTTCCAGCGCGTCGATCAGCGCCTCGCGGGCGAAGTAGAACGTGGCGCCGATCTGTCGCGACTTGAGAATCACGCGGGTTCGCTGATTACCCGCGCGGTACCAGTCTCTCTGGTAGTCGAAGCAACCGTCGAGGAAGGCCTCGACCAGTTTCTCGGTCAGTTCCTCGCTGATGTCGTTACGCTTCGGCTTGCGCTTGGGACCTTCGTTACGCTTGGCAAGCTCGGGGTTCAGGTCGGTTTCGGTACCACCGCCCTGGTAGCGCTGGATCCGCGCCTGGCGCTCAAGCTGCCGATGCAGCAGGTCGATTTCCTTGTAGTCACCGCCGGTCTTGCAGTCCTTCAGGATCAACTGAACCAACCGGGCTTCCAGGGCGCCTCCGATCCGTTCTACGCTGTCGGCCCGGTCCCATCCGTCGCGGTCCTTCCATGAGTGAAGGGTCTTGTCCTTCTCGCCCAGGTGATCGGCGATGTCGCAGACACGCCAACCCATCCAGTACAGGAATTTGGCCTGGCGACGGTTGTCACGGATGGGAATTTCGACGGCAGCGTTCATGGCGCAGATGCTGCCGCCCACCCTCGCCCTTCAGTAGCGCCGCCCCTTGTAGCTCCGCCCCCTACAATCCCGCGTGATTGCTGGGCCGCGCGCGCGTCCCGAACATGCCCCTCATTGCCATGCACCCCGCATCAGCCGCATTGAGGACTCCCGGCATGAAGAAATTCCGCAGCAAATGGTTCCGCATCGCCGTCGAAGGGGCGACCACGGACGGCCGCAACATCGAGCGCGACTGGATCGAGCAGATGGCCGCGCAGTACGACCCGAACACCTACGGCGCGCGGATCAACTGCGAGCACATCAAGTGGGCCTGGCCGGCTGGTGAGTTCGGCGCCTATGGCGACGTGCTGGCGTGCAAGGCGGAAGAGATCGACATCAACGGGCAGAAGAAGCTTGCCCTCTTCGCCCAACTGGAGCCCAACCAGGCGCTGCTGGAACTGAACAAGCAGCGGCAGAAGGTCTACACCTCGGTCGAGATCGATCCCAAGTTCGCCGACACCGGCAAGGCCTACTTGGTCGGCCTGGCCATCACCGACTCACCCGCCAGCCTGGGCACCGAGGCGCTGTCCTTCAGCGCAAAGAACGGGACCCTCGCCAGCCGCAAGACCAACCCCGACACCCTGTTCAGCGCTGCCGAAGAGGGCACCCTCGAGTTCGAGGAATACGAGGACAAGCCCTCGGTCGGCGCGGCGCTGTTCACCAAGGTCAAGGAACTGCTCAAGGGCAAGGAAGCCCGCACCCAAGCCGAGTTCGGCCAGGTCGGCGAGGCCGTCGAAGCGATCGCCGAGCACAGCCGCGACCTGGGTGAGCAACTCGGCGAGCAGAAGAAGCAGACTCAGCAACTGGCCAGCCAGCTGGACAAGGTCACCAAGGAACTGGCGGACCTCAAGAGCACCCTCGATAGCACCCGGGACCACAGCCAACAGCAGCGGCCCCCGGTCACCGGTGGCGGCAGTGTCGCCCTGACCGACTGCTAACCGTCCCCCGCCCCGGTATCCAAAGGAAAAGCACCATGCGCAACGAAACCCGCAAACAGTTCGACGCCTACCTGGCGCAGCTCGCCAAGCTCAACGGCGTGAACTCCGCCGTCCAGACCTTCGCCGTCGAGCCGAGTGTCCAGCAGAAGCTGGAGCAACGTATTCAGGAGTCCAGCGAGTTCCTGAAGCAGATCAACGTCTACGGCGTCGACGAGCTGCAAGGCGAGAAGATCGGCATCGGCGTCAGCGGCACCATCGCCAGCCGTACCGATACCACCGGCGACGGTGTACGCAAGCCGCGTGACGTGTCCGCGCTCGACAACCAGCGCTACGAGTGCAAGCACACCGATTTCGACACCGCCATCACCTACGCCATGCTCGACGCCTGGGCCAAGTTCCCGGAGTTCCAGGCCCTGCTGCGCGACGCGATCCTCAAGCGCCAGGCCCTCGACCGCCTGATGATCGGCTTCAACGGTACCAGCGCCGCGGCTACCACCAACCGCGCCGCCAACCCGCTGCTGCAGGACGTGAACATTGGCTGGTTCCAGCAGTACCGCAACAACGCTCCGGCACGGGTACTGAAAGAAGGGAAGACCGCCGGCAAGGTGGTAGTCGGCAACGGCGCCGACGCCGACTACAAGAACCTCGACGCCCTGGTGTTCGACGTGGTCAGCAGCCTGATCGATCCCTGGCACCGCCGTGACCCGGGCCTGGTGGTGATCCTCGGCCGCGAGCTGGTCCACGACAAGTACTTCCCGATGGTGAACAAGGACCAGCCGGCAACCGAGAAGATCGCCACCGACCTCATCCTGTCGCAGAAGCGCATGGGCGGCCTGCCGCCGGTGGAAGTGCCCTACGTGCCCGAGAAGGGCCTCATGGTCACCACCCTGAAGAACCTGTCGCTCTACTGGCAGATCGGCGGTCGCCGCCGCTACCTGAAGGAGGTACCGGAGAAGAACCGCATCGAGAACTACGAGTCCAGCAACGACGCCTACGTCGTCGAGGACTACGGCCTCGGCTGCGTGGTCGAGAACATCGAAGTCGCGGAGTAGATGACATGGCCTTCAGTCCCGCCAAGGCGCACTTCCTGCGCGTGACCGCCGCTCAAGAGGCGGCGGCCACTGCCCCGCACCAGGGCATGGAAGGCGCGAACGCCTATGAGCTGCAGCTCGCCCAGCTGTATCAGGATCGTAGCCGCCTGAAGAACATCCAGTCCGGCGAAGGTAAGGCAGCGCTCAAGGTCGAGTTGCTGCCGGCCTACCAGCCGTACATTTCCGGCGTGCTGCAGGCCGGCAAGGGCGCCCAGGACGAGGTGATCACCACCGTCATGCTCTGGCGCATCGATGCCGGCGATTACGCCGGCGCCCTGGACATCGCCGACTACGTGCTCGCACACGACCTGGTCATGCCCGACCGCTTCGCGCGTACCGCCGGCTGCGTCATCGCCGAAGAGATCGCCGAGGCCGCGCTCAAGGCACAGAAGACCGGCGGCAGTTTCGACCTTGCGACCTTGCATCGCACCCTCCTGCTCACCGACCAGGCCGACATGCCCGACGAAGCCCGCGCGAAGCTCTACCTCGCCGCCGGCCATGCCACCCTGGAAGGCCTTTCTGTGGAGAGCCCCGGTCAACCCGGGCAGGTGCAAGCCGGCATCGATCTGCTCAAGCGCGCGATCCAGCTGCACGACAAGTGCGGCGGGAAGAAGGATTTGGAGGCCGCCGAACGGCTCCAGAAGAAACTGACCGCCTCTGGCGGTTGACCGAGCGTACCCCGCGCCCCGCCGGCTCGGGGCCGATCTGCCAGGTCCTCTCCTTCCTGAGCAGTGACGCCCCGACCACCGGCGACCTCAAGCGAGCAGCAGCATGAGCGGATTCATCGCCAACGGCCCGGTCCCGAGCGGGCACATCAACAGCGATCCCTTCTGGCCCACCATCGAGCTCGAGCATGTGCGGGCGAACCTGCGCATCGACTCCAGCGTCGATCCGGCGCGCCTCGAAGTCGCGGTCATTGCCGCGGTGATCAGCGTCAACCGCGAGCTGCGGACCTGGCGCCTTGAGAAGAGCGCGGCCGGCTATGCCGACCTCGCCCAGGTGCCGTCCGACAAGGTGCGGGACACCTCCGAACTGGTGCAGCTGTATCTGCGCGCAGTGCAGTCTGCCACCGCTGCCGAAGTGGCCGAGCGCTACCGCTGGTACGACACCACCACCAGCGGCAATGACAAGGCCCAGGACATCGCAACCACCATCGACGACTACCGCCGCGACCAGCGCTGGGCGATCCGCGACTTTCTCAAGCGTCCCCGCACAACGGTGGAGCTGATCTGATGGCCGCCGTCGCGATCGCCCACCAGAACGACACCGTCGAGGCGCTGTGCTGGCGGCACTACGGCCGCACCGCCGGCGTGACCGAGGCGGTCCTCGAGGCGAACCACGGCCTGGCCGACCACGGCCCCACCCTCCCCCCTGGCCTCAAGGTCACCATGCCGGACATTCCGACAGCCGCCCCGGAACGGCAGATGGTGAACCTATGGGACTGACCACTTTGCAAGGAACCACCCCGCATGGCTGACCTCACCACCACCGCCACGGCCGGCGCCATCATGGGCCTCGGCCTGGGCGTAACCCTTCCGGTTGACGGCGGCATGCTGTTCGGCGCCCTGCTCGGCGCCTGGCTGGCCACCGGCACGAAGCAGGACCTGAAGGCCTGGTCGCGTCTGCTATCGCTGATCCTGCCGACCTGCGTCGGCTACCTGTTCGCCGATGTTGCCCTCGCCCGTGTGCCCTGGCTGACCAACCTGGCCTTCTCTGCCTTCGTCTGCGCCCTGGTGGTCATTCCTCTCAGCCTCAAGGCGGTCGCCTGGGTCGACAAGGTCGACTTCGACGACCTGTGGCGCCGCATCCGAGGAGGTCGCTGACATGCTCATGACTACCGTTCCATTGATCGCCGCCCTGGCCTACATCGCCGCCGCGCTGCGCCTGGTCTGCTACCAGCGCTGCGGCGCCCGCTTCCGCCGCAGCGTCTCGTTGCTCGCCAGCCTGCTCGGCGCATCCATGGCCATCTGCGGCCTGGAAATCCTGCTCTACCGCCCACCGGTCAGTATCTGGCACGCCATCGTCGCTGCCCTGCTGTGCCTGCTGATCTTCCGTTCCCGCGGCAACGTCGCCGCCCTGCTGAGGCCATCCGCATGACCCTTCGATATGGTGATCGTTCTCAAGAGGTCCGCCAGCTTCAGCGTCGACTGAACACCTGGGCCGGCGCCAACCTCTACGAGGACGGCCACTTCGGCGCCGCCACTGAGGACGCGGTGCGCGCCTTCCAGCGCTCGCATGGCCTGGTCGCCGATGGCATCGCCGGCCCGAAGACCCTGGCCGCTCTCGGCGGAGCTGATTGCTCGCACCTGCTGCAGAACGCCGACCTCGTCGCCGCCGCAACTCGCCTCGGCCTGCCGCTGGCGACGATCTATGCGGTCAATCAGGTCGAGTCGAACGGCCAGGGGTTCCTGGGCAACGGCAAGCCGGCAATCCTGTTCGAACGCCACATCATGTACCGCCGTCTCGCCGCCCACGATCAGGTCACCGCCGACCAGTTGGCCGCACAGTTCCCCGCGCTGGTGAATCCTCGCCCGGGCGGCTATGCCGGCGGAACCGCCGAGCACCAGCGCCTGGCGAACGCTCGCCAGATCGACGATACCGCCGCACTGGAGTCGGCCAGTTGGGGAGCCTTCCAGATCATGGGTTTCCACTGGCAACGCCTGGGCTACATCAGCGTGCAGGCCTTCGCCGAGGCCATGGGGCGCAGCGAGTCGGCTCAGTTCGAAGCGTTCGTCCGCTTCATCGACACCGACCCGGCGCTACACAAGGCGCTGAAGGCTCGCAAATGGGCCGACTTCGCCCGCCTCTACAACGGCCCCGACTACAAGCGGAACCTCTACGACGTGAAGCTTGAGCATGCCTATAAACAGCACACCGAAGCGCACAAGGAGACGATATGAGAACCGGCGCGCAGTCTGGGGAGCACTTCCCCTACAAGGAGCTTCTGGAGCGCATGACCAAGCTGTCTCCGACTGGTTGTGTGGCCGTGGTACTACCGCGCGACACACCGATGGAGGACTGCCAAAAGATGGCCGACGCGCTCAAGCATGTGATGGCTGTTCCTCCGCTGGTCATCTGCGGTGACGTGCAGTCCCTGGATGAAGCGGCCATGAACGCCGCCGGCTGGTACCGAAAATGACGATTCTCCGCCAGGCCCTATACGGCGCCGCCCTGCTCAGCGCCCTCGGCCTGCTCCTGTGGGTGCAGCATCAGCGCATCGACCTGGCGCAGGCCCGCCTGGCCCAGGCCGAGTTGGCGAGGAAAGCCAGCGACGCCCAACTTTCCCGCCAGGCCGGCACCATCACGGCCCTCGAGGCCGCCCTTTCCCGCGAGCGTCAGGCCCAGGCCGATCTGGACCAACAGCGGCAGCAGCTGCGCCAGGCGCTGGCCATCCGCGAACGCTTGATCGAGGACCTGAAACGTGACGATGAACCCTATCGCCAGTGGGCTGATCAGCCTCTGCCTGATGTTGCTCGCCGGCTGCAACAGCGCCCCGCTATCACCGGAGCGGCCGCTTACCATCAGTGGCTGTCCCGCCGTGACGCCCTGCAGCCTGGAGTCAGCGGGACCGAAGGACAACGGCGGCCTACAGACTGAAGTCGAGCGTATCGGCCTGGCCTGGGCCGAGTGCGCCGCGAAGGTCGACATGATCATCAGCACCCAAGGGGCTACCCATGAACAAGCCCGATAGCCTGAAGGCGCATCTGCTCGCCGCCGTGCCGGAACTCAGGAACAACGGCGACCGCCTGGTGATATTCATCGACAACGGCCGGGTCCGCAGCACCTCGGCCGAGAGCCTGTCCTTCGAATACGCCTATGACCTGCAGGTGATCCTCACCGACTTCGCCGGGCACCCCGACAGCGTGTTTCTGCCGCTGCTCGGCTGGCTGCTGGTGAACCAGTCGGATCTGCTGGCCAACCTCACCAAGGTGCAGGACGGCATCACCTTCGAGGCCGACATGCTCGACCGCAGCAAGGTCGACCTCGGTATCGTCCTGCCACTGACCGAGCGTGTCGTCGTCAAGCGCCGCGAGGATGGCCGCTACGATGTGAGTCACCCGGAAGAGCCCCAGCTCACCGAGGCCATCGAGGTCGATGGGCCGATGCAGATGCTCGCCAACGGCGAGCTGCTGGCCGAGTGGACGCCGCCGACGCCCACCGAGGCCGTCATGCTCGAGACGCCGCAGATCAGGCGCCCGGCCAATGGCTGACAGCCTCGAGGCTCTGGAAGACTGGGCAGGGCCGATTCTCCGCGCCCTCGAGCCAGGCCCTCGTGCTGCCCTGGCGCGTTCGCTCGCCCGCGATCTACGGCGCAGCCAGCAGAAGCGCGTAATGGCACAGCGCAACCCCGACGGAAGCGCCTACGAGCCACGCAAGAAACGCGAACTGCGCGGCAAGCAGGGCCGTATTCGGCGCAAGATCAAGATGTTCCAGAAGCTGCGCACGGTGCGCTATCTGCGCGCCAAGGGCGACGCCCAGGCAATTACGGTTTCCTTCGCTGGTCGGATCGCACGCATCGCGCGGGTTCACCAGTACGGGCTGAGGGACCGTGCTGAGCCTGGCGCTCCTGAAGTCCAATATGCGCAGCGCTCCCTTCTAGGGTTCACCGCCGCGGATCTAGACAGCATCCGCAGCGGTGTCCTAAAGCATCTCCCCCCCTGACATTCAATATCAATCCCACTGCCGATGGCGCTCGGCAAATTTCAGTACGTGTTCGTTGTAAGGCTTCAGGTTGAAGCGAGTGCGGTGAATGTACTGGCGGCCAGTCTCGCGACTCACAGCCATGGAGCTGATTTCATATTCCCCCGGTCCTTGCTCCGTGAGGTTCAGGAAGGTGTCACTCGAAACGACATCCAACGGCGCTTGGTTATCGTCAACAACCACAAGCAGCTCGCGCTCATCAGTCGGAGTGATGCCATGGGTGATCTTGTAAACAAAGAGTTCCCAGGACGCTTCCGGCATTTCGCGCTGGCCGGACTCCCAAAGTTCCCAGGTGCGTTTGGATACATGTACCAACTGCGCAGCTTCCGCTGTGCTAGCTCCGAGAACTGATCGCGCTTTACGCGCTAACTCTCCCCTTTTCGCAGAATTGCTGCTCATAAAAACCCTCCTGGGCATCATTGATTAACCGCTCAAAACAAGCGGACATAGAAAAAAATACGCCATAATCACAATCCTGCGCAAGGGCGAATTTTTGTTCATATAAAACCTTTGTACGCAAGGCTCGTACAAGCCCCGCTGCCCGCATCCTTTCCCATAACAGCACATGCTTGGCGCATGGCTGACTTTGCAACCCTCTCCCGTCTGATCGAGAACCTGATCCGCCTTGGCACAATCGCCGCGGTGGACCATGCCGCGCAGCGCGTCCGTGTATTGACCGGTGACCTGCTGACCGGCTGGCTGCCCTGGGCATCGCCGCGGGCCGGCGCCGACCGCGAATGGAACGCCCCTACCCTGAACGAGCAGGTACTGCTCTTCAGCCCATCCGGGCAGACCGCCAATGGCGTGGTCCTGACCGGCTTGTTCAGTGACCTGATCCCGCCCAACGGCGACCGCGGCGCCCTGCATCGCATCACCTACCGCGACGGCGCGGTGATTGAGTACGACAGCGCAGCCCACCACCTGCGCGCAGTTCTTCCCGCCGGCGGTACCACCGAGCTCATCAGCGACGGCGGCATCCGCATCGTCGGCGACATCACCCACCAGGGCGACTACATCCAGACCGGCAACCAGACCGTTACCGGCAAGGTCACCGTGAGCGTCGACGTGATCGCCAAGGGCATCAGCCTGGTCGGTCATACCCACGGCGGCGTCATGCCAGGCGGCGCTACAACGGGGAAACCGCAATGAACGCCCATACCGGCGGCGCCATCGACCGCTTGGCACACATCCGCCAGGCGATCGCCGACATCCTCACCACTCGCATCGGTACCCGCGTCATGCGACGCGAATACGGCAGCCAGTTGCCGGAGCTGATCGATGCTCCGTTCAACGACACCACCCGCCTGCAGGTCTATGCCGCCACCGCCATGGCCCTCATGCGCTGGGAACCGCGCATCCGCCTGAGCCGTGTCCAGATCACCGGCCAGAACCTGGCCGGCCAGGTGCTCATGGAGATTGACGCCACCCTGGTGGACAGCAACGAGCCACACAACCTGAGCATCCCCCTGCAGATGGGCGCCAGCGCATGACAACGAACTTCGTCGCCATCGACCTCAGCCAGTTGCCGCCACCACACGCGGTGGAGCAACTGGACTACGAGCAGATACTCGCCGAGCGCAAGGCCTACGCCATCAGCCTCTGGCCGGAGGATCAGCAGGCGGAAATCGCCGCCCGCCTCGCCCTGGAGTCCGAACCGCTGACCAAGCTGCTCGAGGAAAACGCATACCGCGAAATGCTCTGGCGCCAGCGGGTCAACGAGGCGGCTCTCGCCAACATGCTGGCCAGCGCCCAGGGCGCCGACCTCGACCAGCTCGCCGCCAACTACAACGTCAGGCGCTTGGTCATCCAGCCCGGAGATCCGTCGAAGGTGCCGCCCGTGCCGGAACTGCTGGAGTCCGACGACAGCCTACGCGAGCGCGCGCAGATGGCCTGGGAAGGCCTCAGCACCGCGGGACCGCGTAACAGCTACATCTTCCACGCCCGCGCCGCCGACGGTCGCGTCGGCGATGCCTCGGCCGTCAGCCCATCGCCTGCCGTTGTCGTGGTGACGGTGCAGGCCGCCCAGGGCAACGGCAGCGCCCCGGCGGACCTGCTGGCCATCGTCGACGCCTACCTCAACGACGCCGACCGTCGCCCCGTCGCTGATCGCCTCACAGTCCAGTCCGCCCAGGTGCTTGAGTACCGCATCGACGCGACGCTCTACCTGGCCACCATCGGCCCGGAGTCCGAGCCGATACTCGATGCCGCCCGGGCCCGCTTGACGGCCTACGTCCATCAGCGTCGACGCCTGGGCATGGAAGTGTCCGAATCAGCGGTGCATGCGGCCCTCCACGTGGAAGGCGTGCGCAAGGTCACGCTCAGCAACTGGTCGGACATCGCCGCCACACCAGCCCAGGCGCCCTACTGCACCGGAATTACGCTGACGCTGGGGGATGAGTGATGCCCAGCTTGCTCCCATGCAACGCCACCGAACTTGAGCGCCTGGCCGCCGAAGCCCTGGCGCAGATCGAACGGGTACCGATCCCATTGCGCCAACTGTGGAACCCCACCACCTGCCCGGTCGCCCTTCTCCCATACCTGGCCTGGGCGTTCTCCGTCGATCGCTGGGACAGCACCTGGCCGGAGCGTGTGAAGCGCCAGGTCATTCGGGATGCCTACCTCGTCCACTCCCACAAGGGAACCTTGAGCGCCCTGCGCCGTGTGGTCGAGCCCGTCGGCTCGCTGACCGACATCCTCGAGTGGTGGCAACAGACCCCCGCCGGCGTCCCCGGCACCTTCGAAATCACCGTCGACGTCAGCGACAACGGTCTCGACGAGGAGACCGTGCTCGAGCTCGAGCGCCTGCTCGACGACGTGCGCCCAGTCAGCCGACACCTGATCCGCCTGGACCTGCGCATCACGCCGGACATCCTGGCCCGCCACGGTCTGGCGACGATCGACGGCGACACCCTGGAAATCAGCCCCTGGAAGCAGTGATATGACGACTCCCAAGTACGGCGGCCTGCTCACCGACATCGGCGCGGCAGCGCTGATCGCGGCGAGCGAAGCCGGGAAGAAGTGGCAGCCCACCCATATGCTCATCGGTGACGCCGGCGGCGCGCCCGGCGAGACGGCTGACCCCATCCCCTCGGCCGCTCAGACCAAGCTGATCCGCCAGCGCTACCGCGCTCAACTGAACCGTCTGTTCGTCTCCGAGCAAAGCGCAAACGTGCTGGTCGCCGAGCTGGTACTGCCGATGGCCATCGGCGGCTTCTGGATACGGGAGATCGGCCTCGAGGACGCCGACGGGAAGTTCGTGGCGGTCGCCAACTGCCCGCCCAGCTTCAAGGCCAGCGTCGAGAGCGGGAGCGCGCGCACCCAGACCATCCGCGTGCAGATCATCCTATCCGGCATGGAGCACGTCGAACTGATCATCGACGACGGCATCGTCTACGCCACCCAGGACTGGGTGACGGCGAAGGTTGCCGCGGACTTCAAGGGACGCAAGGTGCTGGCCGGCAACGGCCTGGTCGGCGGTGGCGATTTGTCTGCGGATCGCACCATCGCCTTGCCAGCCTCCGGCGTGGGTGCCGGCACCTACCGTGCGGTCACCGTCAACGCCAATGGCATCGTCACCGCCGGCAGCAACCCGACCACGCTGGGCGGCTACGGCATCACTGACGCACTGCATGCCAGCGAGGCGGTCACTACCCCGACGGCGAACAAGCTGCTCAGGCTGAACGCGGCCGGGCTACTACCGGCCTCGATTACGGGCAACGCAGCCACTGCCAGCCGGCTTGCAGCGCCCATCACGCTCAGCGCGAGCGGCGATGCAACGTGGTCAGCTCGGTTCGATGGAGCCACAAACGTCAACGGAGTCCTGACGCTGGCCAACTCCGGCGTCACCGCCGGGACCTACGCGAAAGTCACGGTGAACGCCAAAGGACTGGTTACCGGAGCCACTGGGCTTGTAGCGAGTGATATTCCGGCCCTTGATGCCGGAAAAATCACCTCCGGCATCTTACCTGCTGCCAGAGGCGGTACCGGCAATGGTATTGGTCAGGCTGCAACGGCGGTCAAACTCGCCGCCCCTCGTACGATCTACCTCGGTGGGGACGCCAGCGGCTCGACAACGTTCGACGGTAGCGCGAACGCTGGAATCACGGTCACGCTGGCGAACTCGGGTGTAAATGCCGGCTCCTACCCCAAAGTCACTGTTAACGCCAAGGGGCTGGTTACCGGTGGCGGTGGACTGACGGCAGCGGACATTCCTGCGTTGGATGCTTCGAAGACTGCTACCGGCCGACTCGATCTTGAGCGCTTGCCGTTGGTCTCTCAGGGACTGGCCACGGCTGTGCATACCAGCGTTGATCCCAACTCGGTAGTCATTCCGCTTGTGCTGACCAACCACGCGAATGGCCCAGTGGCTGGCCGCTACTACTACATCCAGACGATGTTCTACCCGAGCGTCGAAGGCAACGCGACGCAGATCGCAACCGGCTATGCCGGCGTGGCTGATATGTACGTTCGTTATGCCTACGGCTCCCCCGCAACGACCGATCCTTCGAAGCGAGAGTGGTCAGCCTGGGTCCGCTGCGATCTGGGAGGGGCGTTCGCTCATGCGCCGGATGGCGTACTGGGTGGCGGAGTCAACTTGGATTCAATGATTGCGTCGGGCTGGTGGCATCAACCGTTCAGCGCCAACGCACAGAACGGCGCGAACTATCCGGTTGGCGAGGCCGGCATATTGACGGTGCATGCTCCAACCTCCTCGATGATCTATCAGACCTATCGTGGCTATGCCGCTGGCGGTCTGTACTGGCGCTGCAGATACAACGGCACCTGGGGAGGATGGTTCCGGGCATGGGACTCCGGCAACTTCAACCCATCAAACTACTTGGCGAAGTCGGAATACTCCTGGGCGTCCTTGCCTGGGAAGCCCGCGACGTTTCCACCCACGGCACACATCCACGACGCCAGCCAGATTACGTCTGGCATCCTGCCGCTGGCTCGAGGCGGCCTTGGGGCGAACAATGCCACGACGGCGCGTAGCAACATCGGAGCCGGCACCATCGCCACAGCATCCTTGGGAGCAAGCGGTTGGTGGAGGGACAACGATACGGGTTACATCCGGCAATGGGGCCGGGTGACTGTGCCTGGTGATGGTACCGCGGCGATCACCTTCCCCATCGCGTTCCCGAATGTCTGCTTGGGCGGGTTCGCTGGCCAAACTGCGAATTTCCACCCAGGAACCGACGCGAGCACCTCGTTCTATAACCCGTCGACGACAGGTGCAACTTTGGAAAACGGGTATCAATTCCAGGCGGTTTTGCTTTGGGAGGCATTCGGTCGATGAGCGCTAGCTATGTTTTCTCGCCTTCCGTGCGGGTGTTCTACCCCGTGTCCTTGCGCGAGGTCTACGAGGCCGGGATCGGCTGGCCGGATGACGGCGTCCCCATCAGCGATGAAGTACACGCCCGCATTCTGCTAGAACAGGAGAATGGCCGTGTGATCTGCGCGGACGCCGATGGACAGCCAGCAACGAAAGAACCACCGCCGCCCACAGAGGAGGCGCAAGCCGCGATTGAGCGCAACTGGCGCGACCGCCAGCTCGTCGACACCGACGCCCTGGTCGCCCGTCACCGCGACGAGCTCGAGGTTGGTACCACGACGCTCAGCGCGGAGCAGTACCAGGCGCTGCAGGCCTACCGCCGCCAACTGCGCGACTGGCCGGAGTCCGGTGAGTTTCCGCTCGCAGAACACCGGCCGACCGCACCAGACTGGCTCGACGCCCTCTTCGCAGATGGCGTCTTGTAGCTTCCCGCCCTACAAGCTTCCCGCCTCGCCCCATCGCCGCGCGCGCGGCAGCCTGTGCAGTGTCATCCAACCACTGCACAGGCACACCCAATGGCCGCTGACCAATACCATCACGGTGTCCGGGTCCAAGAGATCAATGACGGGACCCGCCCCATTCGCACCATCGCCACCGCGATCATCGGCCTGGTAGCCACCGCCGAAGACGCCGACGCCACCGCCTTTCCACTCGATACTCCGGTACTCATCACCAACGTGCAGGCTGCCATCGGCAAGGCGGGCACCAGCGGTACGCTGCCCGCAAGCCTGCAGGCAATCGCCGACCAGGCCAACGCCGCCACTGTGGTGGTGCGGGTGAAGCCGGGTGAGGATGAAGCCGCGACCAACAGCGCGGTCATCGGCGGCGTCAGCGCCGAAGGCAAGTACACCGGCATGAAGGCCTTGCTTGCCGCCAAGGCCCGCTTGGGCGTGGTACCGCGCATCCTCGGCGCGCCGGGCCTGGATACCCAGCCGGTCGCTACCGCACTCATCGCCATCTCCCAGCAGTTGCGTGGCTTCGCCTACGTCTCCGCAAACGGCTGCAAGACCAAGGAAGAGGCTACCGCTTACCGCGAGAACTTCGCCGCGCGCGAAGCCATGGTGATCTGGCCGGACTTCCTGACTTGGAGCACCGTGGTCAACCAGACCGTACCTGCGCCAGCTGTTGCCCAGGCCCTGGGCTTGCGCGCCCGGATCGATCAGGAGGTCGGTTGGCACAAGACACTGTCGAACGTCGCCGTCAACGGCGTGACCGGCATCAGCGCCGACGTGTTCTGGGACCTGCAGAGCCCCAGCACCGACGCCAACTACCTCAACGAGAACGAGGTCACCACCTTGGTGCAGGAAGGGGGATTCCGTTTCTGGGGTTCGCGCACCTGCAGCGATGATCCGCTGTTCGCCTTCGAGAACTACACCCGCACCGCCCAAGTGCTAGCCGACACCATCGCCGAAGCGCATATGTGGGCGGTCGACAAGCCCATGCACCCGTCGCTGGTGCGCGACATCCTCGAGGGCGTGAACGCAAAATTCCGCGAACTCAAGGGGCTCGGCCTGATCATCGATGCCCAAGCCTGGTACGACCCCAGCATGAACGACAAGGACACGCTCAAGGCCGGCAAGCTGCGCATCGCCTACGACTACACCCCGGTGCCGCCGCTCGAGGACCTGACCTTCTTCCAGAAGATCACCGACAGCTACCTCGTCGACTTCGCCAGCCGCGTCAACGCCTGACGCCCAGCGCTCCCCGGACGGGGAGCCGACCCACCTGATTCCCGGAGAGCCCCACAATGGCCATGCCGCGCAAGCTCAAGAACATGAACCTCTTCAACGACGGCGGTAGCTACCAGGGCCTCGTGAAGTCCTGCACCCTGCCCCCGCTGGCCCGCAAGATGGAGGCCTTCCGCGGGGGCGGCATGAACGGCCCGGTCAAGGCCGACCTCGGCCACGACGACGACGGCATCCAGTTTGAGTGGACCGTCGGGGGCCTGGAGCTGACCGTCCTCAAGCAGTACGGCGCAGTCAGCGCCAGCGGCGTGATGCTGCGTTTCGCCGGCGCCTACCAGCAGGACGATACCGGCGCGGTCACGTCCGTCGAAATCGTCGTTCGCGGCCGGCACGAGACCATCGAAATGGGTGACGCCCAGCCCGGCGAAGACACCGAGCACAAGATCACCACCACCTGCAGCTACTACAAGCTCGTCGTCAACGGCGAGGAAGTCATCGAGATCGACCTGCTGAACTTCGTCGAGAAGGTCAACGGCAAGGACCTGCTCGAGGCACAGCGCAAGGCCATCGGCCTGTAGTCCCTTCCCGCCGGCCCGACCGGCGGTTTCTCTCCCCCTTGGATACCGACGCCCATGAAAACCGAACAGACTCCCGCTGACCTGCAGAACGCTCCCGACAACGTCGTCACCCTCGACCAGCCAATCAAGCGCGGCGCCCAGTCCATCGAATCGCTCACCCTGCGCAAGCCATCCTCTGGCGAACTGCGCGGCCTGCACCTGCTCGACCTGCTGCAGTTCGACGTGGCTGCGACCATGAAAATCCTGCCGCGCATCAGCCAGCCGACCATCACCGAGCCCGAGGCCGCCGGCATGGACCCAGCCGACCTGCTCGCCTGCGGCCAGGTGATCGCCGGTTTTTTGCTGCAGAAGCGGGCGAAGGCGGCAGCCTCCCTGATCGCGTAGAAAACGCCATGGCCGACCTGGCCGTGACGTTCCACTGGGCGCCGGACCATATGGACCGGCTCTCGCTCACCGAACTGATGGAATGGCGCGAACGCGCCCGGGTACGGAGTTCCGCCGATGGCGAATGACCTGCAGTTGCGCGTGCTGCTCAGCGCGATCGACAGAGCCACCGCTCCCCTGCGTCGCATCATGCAAGGCAGCGACGCGACGGCCCGGGCGCTCAAGGCAACTCGCGAGCGCCTGAAGCAGCTCAACGCTCAGCAGAGCGACGTGCGCGCCTTCCGCACCCAGCGCGGCGCCCTGGATCAGGTCAGCACCGCGCTGGCCGCGCAACAGGCCCGAGTGAAAGCGCTGGCCCAGCAGATGGCCGCCGCCGGCAACCCCACCCGTGCGCTCACCCGCGACTACAACCGGGCCATCCGTGAAGCCGGTTTCCTCAAGCAGCAACACCTGCAGCAGAGCCAAGCCCTGCAGCAACTGCGCACGCGTCTCAGCAACGCCGGCATCAGCACGCGCAACCTCAGCCAGCATGAGCGCGAACTGCGCGCGCAGATCCAGGCGGCCAATGGCGCCATCAACAGCCAGGCGCAGCGCTTACGCAACCTCAGCCAACAGCAGGAGCGCCTAACCCACGCCCGCAACACCTACAGCCGTGGCATCCAGAGCGCTGCCGCGCTGGCCGGCACCGGCATGGCGGCGCGCGCGACGGGCATGTACACCGGCGACAAGCTGCGGCAGATGCTCGGCGTGGGCTACGAGTTCGACGCAACGATGTCGGCCACCCAGGCGGTGACCCGCATCGAGCGCAAGGACGATCCGCAGATGCAGGCGCTGCGGCAACAGGCCCGAACCCTGCCGCTGTCCAGCAAGTTCACCGACAAGGAAGTTGCCCAGGGCCAGTACTTCCTGGGCCGCACCGGCTACAACGCGAAGCAGATCCTCGGCGCCATGCCCGGCATGCTCAACCTGGCCGCCGCGGGCGACATGGACCTCGGCGACACTGCTGACATCGCCTCGAACATCCAGACGGCGATGGGTATTCCGGCCGAGAAGATGGACCAGGTGGCCGACGTACTGACTGCGGCGTTCACCCGGAACAACGTCGACATCCGCATGCTCGGCGACTCGCTGAAGTACTCCGCCGGCGTCGGCCGCGAGTACGGCCAGAGCCTGGAGACGGTCACCACCGCCACGGCTCTGCTCGGCAACGCCGGCGTCCAGGGCAGCATGGCCGGCACCTCGATGCGCTCTGTTCTGACCCGCCTGGGCACGTCCAAGGCGGTAGCCAAGCTGGGCGTCCAGACCAAGGATGCCAACGGCAACATGCGCGACATGCTGGACATCCTGAAGGACATCAACAAGAAGACCGCCGGCATGGGCAACGTACAGAGAGGCGCGATCTTCAAGGACATCGCCGGGCAGTACGCGGTTACCAGCTTCGGCACCCTGATGCGCGCCGTCGAGGGCGGCCAGTTCCAGACCATGCGCGAAAGCCTGAACAACTCCGAAGGCGAGGCCGCCCGGGTCGCGTCCACCCAGCTGGACAACCTCAAGGGCGACATGACAATGCTGCATGCGGCCCTGGAAAACATTTCGGTCGAGCTGTTCGACAAGAACAGCCCCTGGCTGCGCGAACTCGCCGCCGACCTCAGTCACCTGCTGCACAACGCCGGCGAGTTCCTGAAGGCCAACCCGCAAGTCAGCAAGGGCATCGTCATCACCGTCGCCGCGTTCTCAGCGCTGATGGCCACCGTCGGCAGCCTGGCCATCACCCTCGCCGGCATCCTCGGCCCGATGATCGCGGTCCGTTTCATGCTCAGCACCATCGGCATTCGCCTGCCCGGTCTGATCGGCCTGCTGAAATTGCTGTTCGCACCGATCCGCATGCTGGCCGGCCAGTTGATCGGCCCGCTGGTGACCGCCCTGCGCGTCGTGAGCATCGCGCTGTGGGGTCTGGCCGCCAACCCGGTGGTCCTGGCAATTGCCGCCGTCGTGGCGGTGCTGGCCGGCGCCGCGTACCTGATCTATCGCAACTGGGACGCCGTCAAGGCGTACCTGCTGGGGCTGTGGGAAGAGATCAAGGCAGGTTTCGACGGCGGCATCGGGGGCATTCTTTCAACCCTGATGAATTTCAGCCCCCTCGGTCTGATCTACCGTGCGTTCTCCGGCGTCCTGGGCTACCTGGGTATCGATCTACCGGCACGCTTCACCGATTTCGGCAACATGATCGTCCAGGGCCTGGTGAACGGCCTGCTCGCCGGCATCGGGCAGATCAAGCGCGCGGTCCAGCGCGTCGGCGGCGCCGCGATCGACTGGTTCAAGGACAAGCTCGGCATCCATTCACCGTCGCGGGTGTTCGCCGATCTGGGCGGGTTCACCATGGCTGGACTGGCCCAGGGCCTCGGCGCCGGCCAGGCCGGCCCGCTGAGCGTGATTGCACGTATCGGCCAGGGCCTGGTCAACGCAGGGCGCCAGACTGTCGCCGGCCTGGACAGTGAGCTGACCCGAGGCACCCGCCCTACGATCACCCCGCCGGCAGTGGTGACCGAACTGGTCGCGGCCCAACGGCAACGCTCGCCGATGTTCGACCAGCCGTTGCTGGCCATGCTGGGCGACCTGAGCAAGAGCGCCGGCGCCATCGGTGCCCTGGTGCTCGGCGCCAGCGCCCCAGCGCAGGCCATCACCATCGACAACCGTCCCCCGGTCAGCTCGGCGCCAGCGGCAGTCAGCATCGGCGGCGACACCTACTACATCACCATCCAGGCCGGTGCGGGCAGCGACGCCGCAGATCTGAAACGCACGCTCAGCCAACTGCTGGACGAGCGCGAACGCAACAAGGCGGCGCGCCTGCGCGCCCGCCTGCAGGACCGGGAGTAACCACCATGATGCTGTCCCTCGGGATGTTCGTCTTCAGCCTGCACACGCTGGCCTACCAAGAGTTCCAGCGGCAGACCGAGTGGCGACACGCCAGCAGCAGCCGCATCGGTGCCCAGCCGGCGCGCCAGTTCGTCGGTCGCGGCGACGACGCAATCACCCTGCCCGGCGTGCTGCTGCCGGAGCTGGCCGGCAGCGCGTTGAGCCTGGACGTGCTGCGGCAGATGGCTGACACCGGGTCGGCCTGGCCCATGGTCGAGGGCACCGGACGCATCTACGGCCTGTGGGTGATCGAGCGTGTCACCGAGACGCGGACACTCTTCTTCGCCGACGGCACCCCGCGGCGGATCGAGTTCTCCCTCGAGCTCAAGCGCATCGACGACGGACGCACCGATCTGCTCGGCTCGGTCCTCGGTACCGCCGGCAACCTGCTGAGACGCATCCTGTGATCGATGCCGCCCTCGCCCGCGTGACGGGCTACCTGACCAGCGCCGTCGACCAGCTGCAGCGCGACGCCGGCTACCCGGTGCCGGTGTTCCGGCTCACGGTCGACGGCAACGACATCGCCCAGCTCATCAGCCCACGACTGATCGCACTGGACCTGACGGACAATCGCGGCCTCGAGGCCGATCAGTTGAGCGTGACACTCAGCGATCATGACGGGCTGCTCGCGATCCCCCCGCGCGGCGCCGTGCTGCACCTCTGGCTGGGCTGGAGTGACAGCGGACTGGTCGACAAGGGCACCTACACTGTCGACGAAACCGAGCACAGCGGCGCGCCGGACGTGCTCAGCATCCGTGCCCGCTCGGCGGACCTGCGCAAGGGCCTGAAGATCAAGCGCGAGCGCAGTTGGAGCAGCCCGAAGACGCTGGGCGACGTGCTCACCGACATCGCCCTCGGCAACAACCTGAAGCCGGTGCTCGCGCCGGCGCTGGCGGGCCTGCCGATCCTACAGCTGGACCAGGCCAACGAGTCCGACGCCAACCTGCTGACACGCCTGGGCGAGGACTTCGACGCGGTGGCCACCGTGAAAGCCGGCTGCCTGCTCTGCCTGCCGGCCGGTGGCGGCAAGACTGCCAGCGGCCTGGCGCTGCCGCACATCACCCTCACCCGCCAGGATGGCGACCAGCACCGCTACCTGCAGGCCGACCGAGACAGCTACGACGGCGTGCGCGCGTACTTCTACGACGTGAACAGCGCGAAGAAGCAGGAGGCGATCGCCGGCGGCAGGGGCGACAACCTCAAGGACCTGCGCCACACCTACAGCGACCGCCAGAGCGCCCTGCGCGCCGCCCGCGCCGAGTGGAACCGCCTGCAGCGCGGCAGCGCCACACTCAGCTACGTGCTCGCCAAGGGCCGGCCGGACCTGATCCCGGAACTGACCTACACCCTGCGGGGCGTGAAGACGGAGATAGACGCGATCATCTGGTACGGCGGCAATGTGCAGCACAGCCTCAGCGCCGATGGCGGCTACATCACCAGCCTGGAGCTGGAAAGCAAGCTGCCCGAGGACCTGGTCAGCGACCTGGCCGACGACACCGGCGGCGACTACACCGGCATCATCGCCTACTACCGCGACGAGAAGAGCGGGACGGAGAAGACCATCACCGCGGGAGACCAGAACAAGCCGCGCCGCCTGCGCTACCTGTACAGCACCAAGGCCAGCGCGAAGCGGGCTGTCGATCGGGAGTTGAACCGGCTGCAAGTGAGAGGCAGGAGGTGATCGCTCTTCCAGCACACCTTTCCTCCACAGATTGAAGAAACCTAGCTCAGTCATTGTTCGTTGAAACTGGATAGACCATACAGAAAACTTGAACACCTCTCACAGCACCTTTGAGCTCACGCCAGCCCCACCGGTGAGAGTAGCCGTAACAAAACGGATAGGTACCCGCATCAAAGCCAAACCACTAGTTTGCGTGCCGCCATCAATATAAGGGCACACAATGGAAAATATAGAAACAAGAATAGGTGAAGCTCTAGAAGAAACCACCAGAACAATAAAAAACCACTTAAAAGGACCATTCCCAGTATTTCACGAAATATCAATAAGACATCCCATCCCACTGAGCCCAGAGAGAATATACACATCCAAAACAGGAAGCGACCAAAAACAAGGAGCAACATTCAGACTAGCGCTAACACCACAAAATCTATACAAAACAACAATAACAACAAAATACAAAGACACTGAAGTAGACCATACCCATGCAGAAATCTACACATATGCTTTATTTGGAATTCTCATAAGCAATACCAAGAAAAGGACCCCAAACTTATTCATAACCACAGACACCAAGCTAACAAAAAGAGAGCTCGATATATTACGTAGATCAGCAGATGGGCAAACGGCGCTATCGATATCTGAGAAACTAAGTTTATCCCCACACACAGTTAACTCTCATATTAACAGCGCCACTAGAAAGCTTAGATGCAGGAACAAACCTCAAGCCATTGCTTTAGCTGCAATTCTCGAACTCCTCTGACCCTATCAAAACTGTTAGGAGCCAAGAAATTCATTATTTTTTGCCATAGCGATTTCAGGAGCCAAACCTAATCTTCCACTGGCAGAGCAGCCCGCTCTGCTGCCTACTCTAAGGAGATGACTATGACTACTGCAGAAAGCTTCATCAAAAACTTCATTGATGACAATTTTGAAAATCCTGAAGTACAACAACTCTACAAGGAAGCTAAGCTAGGAGAGGACTCTTTCAAAGAAAAACTTGCAGAATCTTACCTGCAGCTTTATAGCCACAAGCAGTCGCAGGAGGTATTCTACAGCAGCGAGAAGCAAAGTTATATCACTGGCGGAGGTGGATCCAGTCTATTTCCAATCACCAAGGATATTAACTTCGGAATAGCATCATTCCACATCGTTGTGAACCAAACGAGCAGCGACGGATACTCTGTCGATGTCACCTCAAAGATTCTGGGTTTTAGTGTCGGCACATCCCGAATGTCATTCGAGAATGGAACTCTTCATCGCGCAGAAGAGATTGGAGGCAGTTCTCTCGGAGCAAGTTATGATGTGAACTTGAAAGTTATTGGTGGATTTGGACTTCAGCTTGAAGCGCACGTATGGGTTAAGATTCCCATTGCAGGCAGAAAGTCCATTGATTTCGGCCCAACCTGGGTTATTTAGTCAGCAGTGAAGAAGACCCCATCAGGCAAATGGTTTGGTGGGGTCATCAAGAATTAAGTGCCTGCAGCACAGGCCAAGCGCTTCCGCTAGTAGTCCTGCTGGTGTTTTTTCAGCTCAGGAAGAGGACCATCCATATCGGCCTGCACCACTATGTCGGACAACACCCATCCCAGTGCCTCATAGGCCTTGAAACAGGTTTCACTGGCGGTGCTGCGGATACCAGGGCGGTACCGGTCCAGATCGCCAAAAACCTCAGTCACCTGGTCAACACTCGAGGCCTGCAACGCGTCCAGCATCCTCTGGTGCAGGTTGTCCATCAGTTCGACCTGGGCGGCCGAGTCAGCCATCGCAACACACGAGACCATCAGTCCGACCGCAGCGGCCATTCCCTTGAGCCAGTTCATACGTCCCTCTCTTCACAGTGGGGCCTTCGGCTACGACCGAAGGCCCATTCAATCAATGCCCCCTGAGAGCGCACGCCAACCGCAGCAGGTCCAGTTGATCCTGCTCGCTCATCTGGCTAAGGCAGATCAGCAGGGCGGTGAGCACGATGGGGTCGATGGGCCTATACATTGGTCTACTCCTTTGACAGGCCACCCGGCGACACGATGTCACCGTGATAGCAGCCCGGGAGTACCCCATTCTTCACATAGGCCCGCGTGCCAGAAGCAGAAATCCACGGTAGGTCGCCCGGGATTTTTTCCCATGCTGGCGAGGTGTCCTATTTGCTTGTACGACGCGACTCAGTTGACTCTGAGATACCTCGCCCCACCCGTAGGTATGCTATTCGGTCTTCTTCCTCCATGGACTTGATGTACCTCAGCACATCAAGTTCCTCCTGACTGAGTGACTCAAGCTCCGCAGGCTGGCGACGCCCAGTTATAACGTAAAGAACATCGACTCCAAGCTCAGCAGCCATAGCTAGAACTGAAGCCCCAATATCCCCGCCGCCACCTTCGTAACCGGCAATAGTCCGCTTGGCCACTCCGACGCGCTGGGCAAACTCATCTTGGTTCAGCCCAATACGCTTGCGCTCAGCCTGTAGCCGAGCGCCTATCTCTTCTCGTGAAAGATGCAAAAAAATTCATCTCCGCTATTGACCAATGCAGAAACGTGCATCATTCTTCGGTTGTCATCACACGAAATTGCACGAATCTGCACTATGCCGAACGCCTACCCGACGGAGCAAGCCCGCGAGGCAGCCCGCAAACACATATCTCGACTGGGCCTTTCAGTCCGGGAATGGGCCGAAAGAAATGGCCTAGGAGAAAGCACCGTCTACGCCGTTCTCAACGGGCAAAAGAAGTGCCTGCGTGGCGAAGCCCACCGCGCAGCCGTGTTGCTCGGGATCAAGGACGGAGTAATCGCACAGTAATGGCCACCAGCTTTGAGAGACACAAGAAGATGAAACGCCCGCTCCTAGAAACGCGGCGCCAGGTGGTCAGCGCGATCATCGGCGCCTATCCCGGAGGTCGCGAATGCGCCGCTGCCCGCCTGGGCCTCGACCTGAAGAAGTTTGATAACCACGCTTACGAGAACGCCGGCAGCAAGCCGCTCAGCGACGACCAGTTGCGCTTGCTCGAGCAGGAGGCCGGAACCACCTTCTTTCCCGAATACATTGCGCAGTTGTATAGCGGCATGTTCGTAGCGCTGAGCCAACCGGAGACACTGGACAACCTCACGCTGTACAGCCGCTCGGTGCGTGCATCAATCAAGCGGGGGGCAGTGGACCTGATCATCGCCAAGGCATTGGAAGACGGGGTGATCGAAGACGCCGAGGCCAAAGCCATCCTTGCAGCCCATGCCAGCTACATGGCCGAGCGCCATGGCGAGGTGCTGGCAGTGGTCGCTCTTCACAGTGAAGGAAGTCTCCGGTGAGACGGTCTCAGCCCTTTCCCAGCCGGGAGCGAATTTCCTTGAGAGCGGTGGCCAGATCATCCACGGCAAAACGGATGTCTTCTGCGTTCACCGCCAACGCTGGAAAGCTACCCGACGCAGTATGCGTTTGTGTCGAGCGCCCGGTCATGACTTTGACCAGTTTGTCGTGGCGCTCCTGCAACCGCTCGATCAAGCGCTGTACGTCCTTTTCAGAGTGATGACCCATGGCAAACCTCAACGACCAAGCTAGAGAAGAACTGCTCAGCGTACTGGACTGTGCTCAGCAGCGGCTAGACACGCTAAGGGAAACAGTCCGTACCGCCAAGGGGACGCTGGCAGACAGCGATATTCGCATCGCAATAGGTGACGCTCTTACGCCATTGAACATCGCCTTCGAGTTCATGGAGGCCCTGTAGTCATGAGCGTCTACAAGCTTGTCTGCCCCTGCTGCCACAGCCGGATGCGGATCCGCTCCTCCGAGGGCCAAACCCCGTGCTTCCGCTCGATGTACGCGCAATGCACAAACGCGCTCTGCGGCGCCACCTTCACCGGCTCCCTGAGCTGGGACTACCAGCTCAGCCCCTCGGGCCTCGAGCGGCCACTGCTGGTGCTCCCCATGGCGCCTTCGAAAACCCGTCAACTGGCACGCCGTGACCTCGCGGCCGCAACCAACCAACTGGACCTACTGGATCATGTGGAGTGCATGCAATGAACGGCACCAACGACTACCGCAGCACCATGCAGCAAGCCGCCGCAACGTACCTGCAGGCCAACGCCAACCAGTATCTGTCCTCCGGCTCCGACCGGTTGTTCGATGCCTGTGTCAACCATTTGGCCAAAGGCCTCGAGGTTCCCCAATTCATAGCCGAACAACTCGCCCAGCGCGCGTGGAATGAAGTCTTCGCAGGGCCAGATCCTATCTGGCTGGGTATCGACTGGGGCCAGGGAGACGACGAGGTGGTTTACCTGATCGACACCCGCAATCACTGCCGCTTCCCGATCCCGGCCCGCTATCTGCCCGCGCACCTGCTCAAACAGCGCCCCCAGCACACCCAGTAATCCCTGAAACACGCCCTACCCACTGCCGTGGGTTTGGGGTAGTTACGCCCAGAATTCGAGGTATTCCGCCATGAGCGGCCACATTTCAATCACCGTCGAAGTGGACCAGAACCAGGCTGAGAAGTATCTGCTCTGGCTGGTCAGCCAGTACGAAGCCACCATGGCCGAGTGCTGGTACGACGATCGCTACCGCTATACGCCGCAGGGTCTACGCGGCAAGCGCATCCTCGAGGACCGCCCACACATTGCCGGCATCTGCCGGACGATCCGCGAACTGCGCAAGCAGATTCGGGGGCACGCATGAAGGAAATGGACCGCGAGCTAAAGGCCGACGTGCTGCGCCGCCTACAGGATCAGTACGGCCTGACGCCGATCAAGGGCACGAAGTACATGCGCAAGGGCGAGTGCCCGACGTGTGGCAAAAAGGAGCTCTACACCCTGGTCGACAGCCCCTGGTTCATCCGCTGCGGGCGCGGCAAGTGCGGCGACACCTGGCACATCAAGGAAATCTATCCGGAGCTCTTCGACGACTGGAGCAAGCGAGCGCCGGCCACCGACAAGGAACCCGCCGCCTCGGCCCGGGCGTACCTAGCCCATGCCCGCGGCTTCGACCTGACGCTGATCGATGGCTGGTACAGCCAGGAAAACTACTGGGACCGTGACCTTGAGATCGGTAGCGCCACAGTCCGTTTCCCATTGAAGAAAGGGGGCTACTGGGAACGCCTGATCGATCGCCCGAGCCGCTTCGGCAAGAAGAAGGCCCGCTTCAAGCCGGGCGACAGCCCGCGCGGCGTCTGGTGGTGCCCACCCAGCGTCGACCTGCAGGAGGTGAAGGAGCTGTGGATCGTCGAAGGTATCTTCGACGCCATCGCGCTGCTGCACCACGGCATCGACGCCGTGTCGGCCATGAGCTCCAACGCCTTCCCCGAGCAGTCCTTGCGCGAGCTCGCGGCAGCCCGTGGCGGCAAGCTGCCGAAACTGATCTGGGCGCTGGACAACGAACCTGGCGCCCACAGGTACACCCGGCGCTGGGTGACCGAAGCGCGTGCCCTGGGCTACGTCTGCGAAGCGGCCCAACTACAGCAGCGCAACAACCGCAAATTCGACTGGAACGACCTGCACCAGCGCTGGATGTTCATCGATGACGCGGCCGAGCGCGCTGCACAAATCGAGAAAGACCTCAAGACCGCGCGTCATGAGGGTGCTCTGCTGATTGCCGAGAGTGCGGCCGAGAAGGCTCTGCTGATGTACGACTGGGGCAAGCGCGGTGAATTCCACTTCCGCTTCGCCAACCGCCTCTACTGGTTCAAGCTGGATATCGAGAAGTTCAACAAGGCCATGCAGAGCCTGGAGGACAGCGACAACCACGACGACCAATTGCTGAACCAGAAACAGATGCGCGACAAGGCCCTGCAGCAAGCCGGCGGCGTCGTGGAAATCGCCAACTGCTTCCCACAGGCCCTGTACTTCCAGCGCAACGAGGTCACAGACGAGAGCTGGTACTACTTTCGCATCGATCGCCCCGACGACGAGAGCGTGAAGAACACCTTCACCAGCGCCCAGGTCGCGGCGGCCAGCGAGTTCAAGAAGCGCCTGCTCGGCGTGGCGGCCGGGGCGATATTCACCGGCAGCGGCGCGCAGCTTGACCAGATCATGAAGCTGCAACTCACCGGCCTGAAGACGGTGGCCACCATCGATTACCTGGGCTACAGCCGGGAGCATGCCTGCTACGTCCTGGGCGACGTGGCGGTGCGCGGTGGCGTAATCGAGAAGGCCAACGCCGAAGACTTCTTCGAGTTCCAGAAGCTGCGGCTGAAGACCCTGCAGCGCTCGATCAAGCTGCAGATCGCCACCGACGCCAAGGACTACCGCCCGGAGTGGCTGGACTGGCTGTGGACCTGCTTCGGCGCCAAGGGCCTGGTGGCGCTGGCGTTCTGGTTCGGCTCGCTGTTCGCGGAGCAGATCCGCGCCGAGTTCCAGTCCTTTCCGTTCCTTGAAGCCACCGGCGAGGCCGGTGCCGGCAAGTCCACGCTGATCACCTTCCTGTGGAAGCTGCTCGGCCGCGCCGACGAAGAGGGCCAGGACCCGTCGAAGATGACCAAGGCGGGCCTGCGCCGCTGGCTAACCCAGCTGTCGAACATGCCCATGGTCATGCTCGAGGCCGACCGCAGCGACAACAGCCGCGCCGGCGGCGCCGCCAAGTCCTTCGACTGGGACGAGTTCAAGCCGCTGTTCAACGGCCGCGCGTTGGGCGTGACCGGCCAGAAGACCGCCGGCAACGAAACCTACGAGCCCCCCTTCCGCGGCACCCTGGTGATGAGTCAGAACGCCACGGTGCAGGCCTCCGAAGCGATCATGACCCGTATCGTGAAGCTGCACTTCATTCGCCCAGAGATCACCCGCGAGAGCCAGGCCGCGGCCGACAACCTCAACCACCTGGGCGTGCTCGAGGTCAGCCACTTCCTGCTGATGGCCATCCGCTCCGAGGCCCGCGTGCTGGAGTGCTTCCGCGAGCGGCTGAAGGTTCACAGCGCGACGCTGCGCGGTCTGAAGCAGATTCGTATCGAGCGGCTGATCCTCAACCACGCGCAGATGATGGCCCTGGTCGACGCGCTGCGCCTGGTGGTGCCGCTGTCCGAGCACCAGCTCGCCTGCGCTCAGCAGACCCTGATGACGATGGCCCTGGAGCGCCAGGACGCCGTCAACGCCGACGCGCCCGAGGTGGCCGAGTTCTGGGAGGTCTACGACTACCTCGAAAACCTCAGCGAAGAGCCGGTGCTCAACCACAGCAAGAACCCCGGAACCATCGCCATCAACCTCAACGAGTTCGTGAAGCTGGCCGCCGACCACCGCCAGAAGGTGGCCGACGCGGCAACCCTGCGCGACCTGCTGAAAGAGTCCCGCCGGCACAAGTTCATCGAATACAAAGCCGTCGACAGTGCCGTGCGTTCGGCACACGCCCGCCAGAACCCTCTCACCAACCGACCCAGCACCGTTAAGTGCTGGATTTTCCAAGCCTGACCGGCGCGGCAACGCCGGAACTGCAACCCCAAAGGAGAGACACCATGCAACCCCTCCCCCATGACTATCTGCAACTGATCCACGACTTCCAGACCAGGCAGCAGGAGAGCGAGGTAGCCGGCCTCACCGCGTTGAAACACCTGCTGCCGATCGCCCAGCGCGACAGCGGCCAGAGCGGCGTGATCGGTCGGTTCCTGCTCGGCCTGTACAACGGCCCAGCCCACCGCTTCGACCTCACCGAGCTGCGCAGACTCGACTCAGCGCTGTTCGATGCGTGCCTGTCCGTGCTGCGTATGGACTACGCCCCGAAACAGGAAGTGCATGAGTACTTCGAAGACGGCGACGCGATCTGGCAGGACCTGAGCAGACGCTGGGCCGCAGCGACACTGCCGGCATAAGGGGGCTGACTGTGGATGTGATCGACCAGGCCAACGAACGGGCCGAGAACATGGTCCAGGCCGCCCTAGCACAGCGAGCGTCCGTTAACGCAGCGCCCAGCGCCCTCTGGTGCGAAGACTGCGGCGAGCGAATCCCCGAGGCTCGCCGCCAGGCCGCCCCGGGTTGTGAGTGCTGCATCAGCTGTCAGGAACTGCGCGAGCACCCCGCGCGGCGTTGAAGAAGAGGCGCCAGGGAGCGGCAACTCCCTGGCGCCGACCACCCCAAAGGAGAGACACCATGCAAGCGAATCAGCCTCAAGGCGGCGGCGCCAAGGCTAGCACAACCACGTCGTCGGCCCGCACTCGTCCAGCGATGGCCAGCAAGCGGCTGGACCTTCCGAGCATCTGTGATATCTGCGGCAACGCACGTTCCACCGGCAAGCATCAGCGCTGCAGCCGGATTCGCCAACAGGCCAAGGCGGTCGAGTGGGCCAGCTACATGGCCAACCTTGCGGCCAGGAAAGCGCAGGGAGGCATCGCCCTTTTGGAGCGGAGCTCTGCCCAGACGGAGACGCATCAGTGAAGACCTTTACCCCGCGTCAAAACGACATCTTCGCCGCCGGCGCCCAGCGCCTGCAGATGACCGAGAGCATTGAACTGACAATCCAATCCCTACAGGCCTATGGCGCCGATCATGAGCATTGGGCCATTGCCTGGTCGGGCGGTAAGGACAGCAGCGCCACTGTCACTCTGGTGCTCTATCTGATCGACGCCGGGAAAGTGAAAGCGCCGAAAACCTTGACCGTGTTCTATGCCGATACCCGTCTGGAATTGCTGCCGCTGGCGAACTCTGCGCGTCACCTCATGGACGAGCTGGAAGAGCGTGGCATCCACGTCGAAGTGGTCATGGCCCCGCTCGACAAGCGCTTCATGGTCTACATCCTCGGTAGGGGCGTGCCACCGCCGAACAACAACACGCTTCGCTGGTGCACCCGGCAAATCAAGGTCGACCCGATGGTCACCGCCCTCGAGCAACGCCTGGCCGCGCTCGACGGCAACGTGTTGATGATCACTGGCGTACGCCAGGGCGAGAGCGCAATACGCGACAAACGCATCGAGATGTCATGCGGTAAGGATGGAGCAGAGTGCGGCCAGGGCTGGTATCAAAAGGTTCTACCCGAGGCAAAGGGCATCAAGGGACGCATCGCCACGCTCGCACCGCTTCTGCACTGGCGGGTCTGTCATGTCTGGGAATGGCTGAAGCACTGGGCCCCCCTGCCCGAATTCGGCGACTGGTCTACCACCATGATCGCCGACGCCTACGGCGGCGACGAGGCCGAGGAAATCAACGCGCGCACCGGTTGCACCAGTTGCCCGCTGACTGATGAAGACAAGGCGCTCGACACGATCCTGCTGGTTCCGTACTGGCAGTACCTGGCGCCGCTCAAGCGCATCAAGCCGCTGTGGCGCGAGTTGCGCGAACCCCAGCATCGTCTACGCAAGGCCGGCATCGAGCGGCTGAAGGACGGCAGCATCGCCGCGAACCCCCAGCGTATGGGACCGATTCTGCTGGAGTCCCGCTTGATGGGCCTGGAGCGCGTACTGGCCATCCAGGCCGAATGCAACGCCGCAGCCGACCCCCTCGGTCGCCCTCACATCGACCTGATCAACGCCGAGGAAGAGGCCCGCATCCGCGAGCTGATCGCCGCCGGAACCTGGCCGGATGGCTGGGACGGCGACGAGCCAATCGCCATCACCCCTCTCGACAAAGTCTTCGCCGACGGCGCGGTACAGCCGCTGCTGTTCTGTTAAGGGGATATTCATGCACGAACTACTCAAAATGCTAGACAGCCCTCGCAGCCTGTTGAACTTCTCTCTCGCGACTTTGGTTGTCTTCATCCTGTACTTCATGGTGTTGACTGAATGGTAGAGAGCTACCAGAAACAGGCAACGAATCTTCTTGGCCCGCTTGCGGGCCTATTTTTTGGAGGCTTGATAGCCTGAACGCTTGGTGTGGATCAGGGGAACCAGATGGCAGACGGAGTCGAGGTACGCGGAAACCGGATCAGGATCTACTTCCGCTACCAGGGCGAGCTGTGTAGGGAGTCCATACCAGGGGACGCAACGCCCGAGAATATAGCCAATGCCGAACGGCTGGCCGGCATCATCAACTACGAGATCAAGCAAGGAGTCTTCAACTACAGCCGACACTTCCCGGACTCACCCCGGGTGAAAAGCAACACCCTCGGCCATTACATCGACCTCTGGCTCGATATCAAACGCAACCAGATCGCCGCCAGCGGCTTCCGCGGCTACACCAGCCGCGTGGAAACCCACGTCCGACCTCGCTGGGGTGACAGCCAGGCCGACAGCATCGACCACCTGGATATTCAAGACTGGGTGCAGAACACGCTCATGCCCAAGCTGCACAACAAGACGGTGCGAGAGATCGTCAGCAACCTGCGGCAGATCTTCCGGCTGTATCGAACTCGGAACCGGACCGCGCACGACCCAACAGACGGCATCGTGATCACTCTCCCGGATGCGGATGACCCAGACCCATTCACTCGAGAGGAAATCGACCTCATCCTCGGTACCGAAACCGCGCGCATCGGTGAGCTGAACCTGGCGGAATTCATGATCTGGAGCGGCCCCCGCGTCAGCGAGGCCATAGCTCTGGCCTGGGAAGATGTCGATTTGGACACGGGGACCGTGGTTTTCCGCCGCGCCCGTGTACGCAGCCAGTACAAGGTCACCAAGACTCGCCGATCGACGAGGAAGGTCCAGCTACTGGCCCCGGCGCTGCGCGCACTGCAGCAGCAGGCCAAGCTAACCAGACGCCTTCCGCCCGTACAGATCGAGGTGATAGACCGCGACAACCGGACTAGAAAGGCTCAACGGGTACGCTTCGTGTTCCACAACAGTGCTAGCGGGGCGGCGTACTCCACGTCGGATACGCTGCGCAACGGCTGGTGGCATGGCCACCTCAGGAATGCGGGCGTCCGCTCGCGTGGTCCCAATCAGTGCCGCCACACCTTCGCCAGCCAGATGCTCAGCAGCGGCATCGCCACTCCCGAATGGATCGCGGACCAGATGGGGCACACCTCGACGGCGATGATCTTCAAGCATTACGCCAAGTGGATCAGCAAGGACGGCCCCGACATCGTAGGTCTGCTGAATCAGGCGCTGAAACTTTCCTGAAGCAACGAAAAAGGGGCCTTGCGGGGCCCCTTTTTTCTGCGCCTCGTTCCCAATTTGTTCCCAAATCGTTCACTTCTGAGAGTGGGTCGAATGAAAACATCAATGAAAACATAAGGTTATATGGCGGAGGCGGTGAGATTCGAACTCACGGAAGAGTCTCCCCTTCGACGGTTTTCAAGACCGTTGCCTTAAACCACTCGGCCACACCTCCGCATCGCGGGGCGCCATAGTACCGGATAGCAACACACTGTCAAACTCTATCGATTGGCCCTGGCAGAGGCTTTGCTATCATGCCCATCAGTACGTCATGGACCCGTTCCCGTTAAGGAGTACCCACACCATGCAAGAACAGCAATATCAGCTGAACTCCGCCGTCGCGGAACAGCGTGAAGTCAGCGGCGTTCTGCGCAATACCTACGGCCTGCTGGCACTCACCCTGGCCTTCAGCGGCCTGGTGGCCTACGTTTCGCAGCAGATGCGCCTGCCCTATCCGAACGTGTTCGTGGTGCTGATCGGCTTCTACGGCCTGTTCTTCCTCACCGTGAAGCTGCGCAACAGCGCCTGGGGCCTGGTCAGCACTTTCGCCCTGACCGGCTTCATGGGCTACACGCTCGGCCCGATCCTCAACATGTACCTCGGCCTGCCCAACGGCGGCAGCGTCATCACTTCGGCGTTCGCCATGACCGCCCTGGTGTTCTTCGGCCTGTCCGCCTATGTGCTGACCACCCGCAAGGACATGAGCTTCCTGTCCGGCTTCATCACCGCCGGCTTCTTCGTCCTGCTGGGCGCCGTGCTGGTATCGCTGTTCTTCCAGATCAGTGGCCTGCAACTGGCGATCAGCGCCGGCTTCGTCCTGTTCTCCTCGGCGATGATCCTCTACCAGACCAGCGCGATCATCCACGGCGGCGAACGCAACTACATCATGGCCACCATCAGCCTGTACGTGTCGATCTACAACCTGTTCATCAGCCTGTTGCAGATCTTCGGCATCGCCGGCGGCGACGACTGATAGAAAACGCCTCCGGAAAAGCCCGTCCCCGCGACGGGCTTTTTCATTTGCGGACCGGCAAAACACAGGCATTGGTTTATCATTCGAAGAAATCCTTCGCGTATCGCAGCATGAAATTCGCCATCGCCCTATTCGACCCTCCCCACTCCCCCGCCGCCCGCCGCGCGCTGCGCTTCAGCGAAGCCGCGCTGGCCGGCGGGCACGAAATCGTCCGCCTGTTCTTCTACCAGGACGGCGTGCACAGCGCCTCGGCCAACGTCGTGAGCGGCCAGGACGAGTTCGACCTGCCCGCCGCCTGGCGCGAGTTGGTCGAGCGCAACGGCCTGGACGCCGTGGTCTGCATCGCCGCCGCCCTGCGCCGCGGCGTGCTGAACGCCGAGGAAGCCGAACGCTACGGCCGTCCCGGCGCCAACCTTGGCGCACCATGGGAACTGTCCGGACTCGGCCAGTTGCACGAGGCGGCGCAAAGCGCGGACCGCCTGGTCTGCTTCGGAGGCGACCGATGAGCCAGTCGCTGCTGATCATCAGCCGCCAGTCGCCCTGGTCCGGCCCGAGCGCCCGCGAGGCGCTGGACATAGCCCTGGCCGGCGGCGCCTTCGATCTACCGGTCGGCATGCTGTTCCTCGACGACGGCGCGTTCCAGCTGGCTCCCGGCCAGCATCCTGCGCACCTGCAGCAGAAGGACCTGCAGGCCAACCTGCAGGCCCTGCCGATGTTCGGCGTGGACGACCTCTACGTCTCGGCCCGTAGCCTGCGCGAGCGTGGCCTGGCTGAAGAGCGCCTGGCCCTCGCGGTCGAGGTGCTCGACGACCAGGCCCTGCGCGACCTGCTGCAACGCTACGACCAGGTGATTACCCTCTGATGGCCACGACCCTCCACGTACTGTCCCGCTCGCCGTTCAATGACGGCCGCCTGGGCAGTTGCCTGTACCTGCTCAACCCCGGCGACGGCCTGCTGCTCTGCGGCGACGCCGTGCACGCCCTGCTGGCCGGCAGCCACGCCTGCCAGGCCCTGGAACTGATGCCGGCGGAAATCGAACTGTTCGCCCTGCTGGAAGACCTCCAGGCGCGCGGTATCGAGGACGTCCCCGCTCGCCTGGTGGCGGTGGACTACCCCGGCTTCGTCGAACTCGCCACCCGCTTCGACAAGGTCAACAGTTGGCTATGACGCTCCTTATGCTGGAAGGCCGGGAAATCCGGCTGGACAAGGACGGCTACCTCGCCGCCCTCGACGATTGGTCGGAGCCGGTGGCGGAAGCCCTGGCCGCCCGCGAGGAGCTGGCCCTGACCGCCGAGCACTGGGAGATTCTCCAACTGCTCCGCGAGTTCTATGCGGAGTTCCAGCTGTCTCCGGCCAACCGCCCGCTGATCAAGTACGTCGCCCAGCGACTGGGTCCGGACAAGGGCAACAGCCTGCACCTCAACCACCTGTTCAAGGGCGCCCCGGCCAAGCTTGGCGCGAAGCTGGCCGGCCTGCCGAAACCGAGCAACTGTCTATGACTCTCTCGACTCCCGCCGAACATCCGTTCGCCCAGTTCGTCCGCATCCTCGGCAAAGGCAAGCGCGGAGCGCGCAGCCTGACCCGGGAGGAAGCCCGCGAGGCCCTCGGCATGATCCTCGACGGCAGGGTCGAGGACGCCCAGCTGGGCGCCTTCCTCATGCTCCTGCGGCACAAGGAGGAAAGCAGCGAGGAACTGGCCGGTTTCACCGAGGCGGTGCGCGAACGCCTGCAAGTCCCGTCCTTGCGCGTCGACCTCGACTGGCCCAGTTACGCCGGCAAGAAGCGCCACCTGCCTTGGTACCTGCTGGCCGCCAAATGCCTGGCCGGCCATGGCGTGCGCATCCTCATGCACGGCGGCGGCGCGCATACCGCCGGACGCCTGTACAGCGAACAGTTGCTGGCGGCGCTGGAGATCCCGCTCTGCCACGACTGGCTGCAGGTAGAACAGGCCCTGGAGCGCGGCCACCTGGCGTTCATTCCGCTCGGCGCCTGGATGCCGGTGCTGCAACGCATGATTGATCTGCGCAATACCCTCGGCCTGCGCTCGCCGATCCATTCGCTGGTTCGCCTGCTCAACCCCCTGAATGCGGATTGCATCCTGCAGAGCATCTTCCACCCCGGTTACCAGGAAACCCACCGCGAGGCCAGCCGCCTGCTCGGCGACCGGGCCATCGTCATCAAGGGCGAAGGCGGCGAGATCGAAGTCAACCCGGACGTCGTCGCCCACCTGTATGGTTGCGACCAGGGCGAAGCCTGGGACGAGGAATGGCCGGCATTGTCGACGCACCGGCACATGAAGCCGGAACAGCTCGACCCGGGTTTCCTTCGGGCCGTCTGGGACGGCCGCGAAGGCGACGCCTATGGCCACCTGGCGGTGCTCTCCAGCATGGCCCTGGCGCTACGGGCCCTTGGCAAGAATCGCGAAGAAGCCTTCAAGGAAGCCGCACACTACTGGGCGACCCGAAACGAATCGATCTGATCGATACGAATAGCCCTTTATTTATATAAATTTATCGATCGCCCGACACTAGACTGTTCCTCCAACGACGTATGGAGGAACCCGCTCATGGGACAGTTGATCGATGGCCGCTGGCACGACCAGTGGTATGACACACAGAAAGACGGCCGCTTCCAGCGCGAAAACGCCCAGCGCCGCCATTGGCTGGGCGAGCCGGCGTTCCCCGCCGAGGGCGGGCGCTACCATCTCTATGTCTCGCTGGCCTGCCCCTGGGCCCATCGGACCCTGATCGTGCGCAAGCTGAAGGGGCTGGAGTCGCTGGTCGATGTTTCGGTGGTCAGTTGGCTGATGCGCGAGAACGGCTGGACCTTCGACCCCGCCCACGGCTCCACCGGCGATCGCCTCGACGGCCTGGCCTTTCTGCACCAGCGCTACACCCGCGACGACCCGCACTACAGCGGCCGGGTCACGGTGCCGCTGCTGTGGGACAAGCAGGCGCAGAAGATCGTCAACAACGAATCAGCCGATATCGTCCGCATCTTCAACAGCGCCTTCGACGCCATCGGCGCCAACGCGCTGGACTTCTACCCGGAGCCGCTGCGCGAGGAGATCGAACGCCTCAACGGACGCATCTATCCTGCGGTCAACAACGGCGTGTACCGTGCTGGCTTCGCCACTCGCCAGGACGCCTACGAGGAGGCCTTCGTCCAGTTGTTCGAGGAGCTGGACTACCTGGAAGGCTTGCTCGGCGAACGCCGCTACCTGGCCGGCGAATACCTGACCGAGGCCGATATCCGCCTGTTCACCACCCTGGTGCGCTTCGATGCGGTGTACCACGGACACTTCAAGTGCAACCTGCGGCGCATCGAAGACTACCCGAATCTCTCCGGCTGGTTGCGCGAGCTGTACCAACGCCCGGGCATCGGCGAGACAGTGGACTTCGAACATATCAAGGGGCACTACTACGCCAGCCACCGCACCATCAACCCGACCGGGATAGTACCGCTGGGCCCGCGTCTCGACCTGGCGCGCGCGCCAGGCCGGGAACGACTTCCCGGCAAGGGCATCTGGGGAGAAGGCTGAAGGCTCAGGCGTCCTCGCGGGCGCCTTCGAACCAGGCCAGCTTGTCGCGCAGTTGCACGACTTCGCCGACGATCACCAGGGTCGGCGCATGCACTTCGTGCTCAGCCACCAGTTGCGGCAGGTTTTCCAGGGTTCCGGTGAATACCCGCTGCTGGGCGGTGGTCCCCTGCTGGATCAGCGCCGCCGGGGTCTGTGCGGAGCGACCGTGGGCGACCAGTTGCTCGCAGATCACCGGCAATCCCACCAGGCCCATGTAGAACACCAGGGTCTGGCCAGGCGCTACCAGGTCCTGCCACGGCAGGTCGGTGGTGCCGTCCTTCAGATGACCGGTGACGAAACGAACCGATTGCGCATGATCGCGATGAGTCAGTGGAATCCCGGCGTAGGCCGCGCAGCCGCTGGCCGCGGTGATTCCCGGCACGACCTGGAAAGGTATGCCGTGGGCAGCCAGTTCGTCGATTTCCTCACCGCCGCGGCCGAAGATGAACGGGTCGCCACCCTTCAGGCGCAGCACGCGCTTGCCCTGGCTGGCCAGCTCCACCAGCAGGCGGTTGATCCGATCCTGCGGCACCGCATGTTCGGCGCGGCGCTTGCCGACGTACAGGCGTTCGGCATCGCGGCGGCATAATTCGAGGATCGACGGCGCCACCAGGCGATCGTAGAGCACCACGTCGGCCTGCTGCATCAGGCGCAGGGCACGGAACGTCAGCAGGTCCGGATCCCCCGGCCCGGCCCCGACCAGATATACCTCGCCCGTGGCTATGTGCGCGAGGCCGCCGGCCAGGTGCTCCTCCAGGAGACGCTCGGCTTCCGCCGGACGGCCGGCCAGGACACGCTCGGCGATCTCGCCCTGGAACAGGTTTTCCCAGAACACCCGGCGCTGCTGCAGGTCGGGTAGCAATTCCTTGACCCGGTGGCGGAAGCGGCTGGCGAGTCCGGCCAGTTGCCCGTAGGTCGAGGGAATCCAGGTTTCCAGTTTGGCCCGGATCAGCCGCGCCAGCACGGGCGCATCGCCGCCGCTGGAGACCGCCACCACCAGCGGCGAACGGTCGACGATGGCCGGGAAGATCACGCTGCACAGGGCCGGCGCGTCCACCACGTTGACCGGTATCCCGCGCGCATTGGCCGCTCGCGACACCTCGGCGTTCAGCGGTTCGTCGTCGGTGGCGGCGATGATCAGGACGCAGCCGGGCTGGTCGCCGTCCTGGTAGTCGCGTTCGAGCAGCTCGCCGCCGCCCTGCTCCACCAGATGCCGCAGTTCGATGTGGATCTGCGGCGCGACCACGCGCAGGCGCGCGCCGGCGTCGGCCAGCAGGCGCGCCTTGCGCAGGGCGACTTCGCCGCCACCGACCACCAGCGCGAGGCGCCCTTGCAAGGAGTGGAACAGCGGCAGGAAATCCATGTCAGCCGATCACCTCGATGCCAGCCATGTAGGGCTTGAGGACTTCCGGCACACGGATCGAGCCGTCCGCCTGCTGGTAGTTCTCCAGTACCGCCACCAAGGTGCGGCCGACGGCCAGGCCGGAGCCGTTGAGGGTGTGCACCAGCTCGGGCTTGCCGGTTTCCGGATTGCGGTAGCGGGCCTGCATGCGCCGGGCCTGGAAGTCGCCGCAGTTGGAGCAGGAGGAAATCTCGCGGTACTTGTCCTGGCTGGGAACCCAGACTTCCAGGTCGTAGGTCTTGGTCGCACCGAAGCCCATGTCGCCGGTGCACAGCGCCAGCACCCGATACGGCAACTCGAGCAGTTGCAGGACGCGCTCGGCGTTGGCGGTCAGGCCTTCCAGCGCCTCGTAGGAAGTGGCCGGATCGACGATCTGCACCATCTCCACCTTGTCGAACTGATGCTGACGGATCATGCCGCGGGTATCGCGCCCGGAGGCACCGGCCTCGCTGCGGAAGCACGGGGTATGGGCGACGAACTTCAGCGGCAATTGCTTGGCGTCGAGGATCTGCCCGGAGACGATGTTGGTCAGCGAAACCTCGGCGGTCGGGATCAGGTAGAGGTCGGCTTCGCCGTCGCGGCCGATCTTGAACAGGTCCTCCTCGAACTTCGGCAACTGGCCGGTGCCTTGCAGCGCCGGAGCCTGGACGAGATAGGGGGTGTAGGCCTCCTCGTAGCCATGCTCGGCGGTATGCAGGTTGATCATGAACTGCGCCAGGGCGCGATGCAGGCGGGCGATCGGGCCGCGCATGAGGGCGAAGCGCGCGCCGGAAAGCTTGGCGGCGGTCTCGAAATCCAGCCAGCCGTGCCGTTCACCGAGGGCGACATGGTCCTTGACCTCGAAATCGAAGGTCTTCGGCGTGCCCCAGCGACGCACTTCGACGTTGGCGTCCTCGTCGGCACCGACCGGCACCGACTCGTGCGGCAGGTTGGGAATGCCCAGCAGCATGGCATCCAGTTCGCCCTGGATGGCGTCCAGCTGGCGCTTGCCTTCCTCCAGCTCGGAGCCCATGCGATCGACATCGGCCAGCAGCGGCGCGATATCCTCGCCACGCTGCTTGGCCTGGCCGATCGCCTTGGAACGCGCGTTGCGCTCGGCTTGCAGCTGCTCGGTACGGGTCTGTACCGACTTGCGCTGCTCTTCCAGCGCTTCGATGCGTGCGACATCCAGTTGGAAGCCACGGGTGGCCAGGCGGGCAGCCACTTCTTGCGGCTGGGTGCGTACCAGTTTGGGATCGAGCATGCTCTTTTCTCGTCTCGTGTCGGTTATCGGCGGTTCGTGGCCCGGTTGGCGCTTCGCCGGCCCCGGCGACGTCATCGACGCCGTCGCGGAAGCCTGGCTAGCTCCGCCGAGCCCATACCGCTCAGGATTTTCTGCGTTGGCGGGGACTGGTGCGATCCAGCTCGGCCAGGTGTTCCAGCTTGTCGCGGATCTTCAGTTCCAGGCCCCTCGGCACCGGTTGATAGTAACGCCGCGGCTCCAGATCCTCGGGGAAATAATCCTCTCCGGCGGCATAGGCATCCGGCTCGTCGTGGGCGTAGCGGTATTCCTCGCCATAGCCGAGGCTCTTCATCAATTTGGTCGGCGCGTTGCGCAAGTGCAATGGCACTTCCCGCGAGCCGCTTTCGGCGACGTCGCGCATCGCCGCGTTGAACGCGCTGTACACCGCATTGCTCTTCGGCGCACAGGCCAGGTAGACGATGGCCTGGGCCACCGCCAGCTCGCCTTCGGGGCTGCCCAGGCGCTCCTGCACGTCCCAGGCCGACAGGCATAGGCCGAGGGCGCGAGGATCGGCGTTGCCAACCTCCTCGCTGGCCATGCGCACCACCCGCCGGGCGATGTACAGGGGATCGCAGCCGCCGTCGAGCATACGCGCGAACCAATAGAGTGCCGCGTCGGGATTGGAGCCGCGCACCGACTTGTGCAGCGCGCTGATCTGGTCGTAGAACGCCTCGCCGCCCTTGTCGAAACGTCGGCGGGTATCGCCGAGCAGATTCTGCAGCAGCTCGGGGCTGATCTCGCTGCCGTCCTCGGCGAGGTCGGCAGCGTTCTCCAGCAGGTTCAGCAGGCGCCGCCCATCGCCGTCGGCGGCGGCCAGGAGAACCTGGAAGCTCTCCTCCGGCAGCCTCAGCTTGCGCTTGCCGAGGCCCTTGTCCTCGTTCAGCGCGCGGCCCACCAGCTTGCGCAGGGCGGCTTCGTCGAGGCTCTTGAGGACATACACGCGAGCCCGCGAGAGCAGCGCATTGTTCAACTCGAAGGACGGGTTCTCGGTGGTCGCGCCAATGAAGATCAGCGTGCCGTCTTCCACATAGGGCAGGAAGGCATCCTGCTGGCTCTTGTTGAAGCGGTGCACCTCATCGACGAACAGGATGGTCCGGCGCCCGTATTGCGCCGCGTGCTGCTTGGCCACCTCGACCGCCTGGCGGATCTCCTTGACCCCGGACAGCACCGCGGAAATGGTCTCGAAATGGGCGTCCGACACCTGCGCCAGCAGCCGCGCCAGGGTAGTCTTGCCGACTCCCGGCGGGCCCCAGAAGATCATCGAGTGCAGCGCGCCCTGCTCCAGCGCCTCGCGCAAGGGCTTGCCGCGGGCCAGCAGGTGTTCCTGCCCCACGTACTCGTCCAGGTTTGCGGGCCTCAGCCGTGCCGCCAGGGGCTGCGCGACGGGCTCGCTGCGGAACAGATCCACGGCTTGCGCTTACTCCTGGATCACGTCGACGCCCGGCGGAACGTCGAAGGTGAATTGCTTGGCATCCAGCGCCTCGTTCATCTTCACGTCGAAGAACAGGATGTTGGTGCGCTGGCCGACGCCATCGATCATCTGCATGTCGTTCACCTTGCCGCTGCGGAACGACAGGCGCAAGGTGTCGAAGAGGGTGTCCTTGGTCTTCGGCTTGAGCACGAAATCGACTACGTTGCCGCCCTCCTTGTAGGTGATGGCGAAGCTTTCGCTGATCTTCGAGATGTCGCCGGAGAGCAGCAGCGCCGGCGTCTGGGTCAGGCGCTGATCGAGCTTCTGGATGGTCACCTGCTCCAGGTCCGGGTCGTACAGCCAGACCTTCTCGCCGTTGGAAATGAGCAATTGCTCGTTCGGCGCATCGGTATGCCAGCGGAACAGTCCCGGCCGCTTCAGGCTCAGTTGGCCGGCGGTTTCCTGCAGGCGCGTGCCGCTACCGTCCAGGGTCAGTTGGGAAAAACGCGCGGTCAGGGTCTGGGCCTTGTTCAGCAGGCCGGTCAGGCGCTGGACAGCGGCGCTGTCGTCGGCATGGGCCAGCGAAGCGCCCATGGCCAGGGCGGCAACGAACAACGTGCGGATCAGTCGCATCGGAATCCTCTAAAACCTGTCGGGTTCAATCACGAACCGGCGCCGGCGCGATGACTTCGCGGGAGCCGTTGGTATTCATCGGGGTGACCACGCCGGCCATCTCCATCGCCTCGATCATCCGCGCGGCGCGGTTGTAGCCGATCTTCAGCTTGCGTTGCACGGCGGAGATCGATGCCCGGCGACTCTCGGTGACGAAACGTACCGCCTCGTCGTAGAGCGGGTCGTCCTCGCTGCCTTCGCCGGAGCCGTCGCCGCCATCGAAGGAACCGCCACCGCTGCCGCCTTCGTCGACGCCAGCGAGGATGTCCTCGATGTAGTCGGGCGCGCCGCGCAGCTTCCAGGCCTCGACCACCCGGTGCACCTCGTCGTCGGAAACGAAGGCGCCGTGCACGCGAATCGGCAGGCCTGTGCCCGGCGGCAGGTAGAGCATGTCGCCGTGGCCGAGAAGCTGTTCGGCGCCACCCTGGTCGAGGATGGTGCGCGAGTCGATCTTGCTGGAGACCTGGAAGGCGATCCGGGTCGGGATGTTGGCCTTGATCAGGCCGGTGATCACGTCCACCGACGGCCGCTGGGTCGCCAGGATCAGGTGGATACCGGCCGCCCGCGCCTTCTGCGCGATACGGGCGATAAGCTCCTCGACCTTCTTGCCGACGATCATCATCATGTCGGCGAATTCGTCGACCACCACCACGATGGTCGGCAGGGTGCTCAGCTGCGGCGGCTCGTCGTCCGGGCTTTCGCGACGGAACAGCGGGTCGGTCAGCGGCGTGCCAGCCTCCTCGGCGTCCTTCACCTTGCGGTTGAAGCCAGCCAGGTTGCGCACACCCATGGCCGCCATCAGGCGGTAGCGCCGCTCCATCTCCGCCACGCTCCAGCGCAGGGCGTTGGCGGCTTCCTTCATGTCGGTGACCACCGGGCAGAGCAGGTGCGGGATCCCTTCGTAGATCGACAGTTCGAGCATCTTCGGGTCGATCATGATCAGTCGCGCCTCGCTCGGCGTGGACTTGAACAGGATCGACAGGAGCATGGCGTTGACCCCCACCGACTTACCGGAGCCGGTGGTACCGGCCACCAGCAGGTGCGGCATCTTCGCCAGGTCGGTGATGATCGGCCGACCGCCGATGTCGTGGCCCAGGGCCAGCGGCACGGTGGACTTGTGCTCGTCGTACTCCGGCGACGACAGCACTTCGGAGAAGCGCACCATCTGCCGGTCTTCGTTGGGAATCTCGATGCCGACGGTGGTCTTGCCGGGAATCACTTCCACCACCCGCACGCTGATCACCGCCAGCGAGCGCGCCAGGTCCTTGGCCAGGTTGGAAATGCGGCTGACCTTGACCCCCGCCGCGGGCTGGATCTCGAAACGGGTGATCACGGGGCCCGGATGCACCGAATCCACGCTGACCTCGACGCCGAACTCCTTCAGCTTGATCTCCAGCAGGCGCGACATCGCCTCCAGCGACTCGGGCGAGTAGCTCTTCTGCTTCACTTCCGCCGGATCGAGCAGCGACAGCGGCGGCAGGGTGCCCTCCACCGCCGTATCGACGAACAGCGGCGCCTGCTTCTCTTTCAGCACGCGCTTGCTCGGCTCCGGGGCCTTCGGCGGCGGTGGCGGATCGATCTTCGGCGGCGGGCGCTTCTCCCGCTCGCTCATGTGCTTGGCCAGGGCCTCTTCGCGTTCCAGCAGGCGCTCCTTGGCCTTGGACTGTTCGCGGCGGTCCGGCACGCTCGGCGCCACCACCTCGGCGACGCGCTCGTCGACCTCGCGCAGTTGCGCGACCAGTTGCTTGCGCTCGGCGCGCGCGCCCATCCAGCGATTGAAGGCGTTCTGGATCAGTTCGAAGAAGTCCAGGGTGATCTTGCCGGTGACATCCATCACCTTGAACCAGGAGAGGTCGGCGAACACCGTCAGGCCGAAGAGGAACAGGGCGAAGAACACCAGCGTGCTGCCCTGCACGTTCAGCGCATCCACCGCGACGCGGCCCAGGCTCTGGCCGATGGCGCCGCCGGCCGAGGCGCTGGCCGGCATGTGGCCGCTGGCGTGGAAATGGATGTAGGCCAGTGCCGAGCCGGCCAGGATCAGGAAGATCAGCCCGACCAGGCGCCAGGAAAACAGCCAGGTGTTCCATTCCCACGGCAGGTTGCGGCGGCGGAATACCTGCCAGGTCTTGATGCCCAGCAACAGCGGAAAGAGGTAGGCGAAGTAGCCGAGCGTCATGAACAGGATATCGGCGGATACCGCACCGAGCCGACCGGCGGCATTCTGCACCTGGTCAACCTGGCTCGAGTGACTCCAGCTCGGATCGGCCGGGTCATAGGTGAGCAGAGCCATCCACAAGTAGAGGCAGAGCGCGCCCAGCGCGATCAGGACCCCTTCCTTCAGGCGGGAATGCAGTTGCTGACGCCATGCGGCGGCATGGCTCGCGGTGGTCGAATCCTTCAAATCGCTATTTTTCCTGCGCACGGCTGGTGCTTTAGAAGCTGTCTTGGTCAAAACGCGCCTATTGTACGGCTTTAGGGAAACTCTGAAAAATCACACCCGAAATCAGCGGCAATCCGTGCGTGGCTGATCCCGGCCCCGGGGTTTTGCCGGCCTTTTGCGGATAGGTGTAGCATAGCCGGCAGAACTCTTCAGGCGGCTCCATTGGAGCACGCATTTTCTTATGTGACAAAGGCTTATGGAGTCTTTTTATGAGTGAAGTCAAGCATTCGCGCCTCATCATCCTGGGCTCCGGTCCGGCCGGCTATACCGCCGCCGTGTACGCCGCACGCGCCAATCTCAAGCCAGTGGTGATCACCGGCATCCAGCCAGGCGGCCAGCTGACCACCACCACCGAAGTCGACAACTGGCCGGGCGACGTCGAAGGCCTTACCGGCCCGGCGCTGATGACCCGCATGCAGCAGCACGCCGAGCGTTTCGACACCGAGATCGTCTACGACCACATCCACACCGCCGAGTTGCAACAGCGCCCCTTCACACTGAAGGGCGATAGTGGCACTTATACCTGCGATGCATTGATCATTGCCACCGGTGCCTCCGCGCAATACCTGGGCATGTCGTCGGAAGAAGCCTTCATGGGCAAGGGCGTTTCCGCCTGCGCCACCTGCGACGGCTTCTTCTACCGCAACCAGGTGGTCTGCGTGGTCGGCGGCGGCAATACCGCCGTCGAGGAAGCGCTGTATCTGGCCAACATCGCCAAGGAAGTCCACCTGATCCACCGTCGCGACAAGCTGCGCTCGGAGAAGATCCTCCAGGACAAGCTGTTCGACAAGGCCGAGAACGGCAACGTGCGCCTGCACTGGAACACCACCCTGGACGAGGTGCTGGGCGACGCCAGCGGCGTCACCGGCGTACGCCTGAAGAGCACCATCGACGGCAGCACCAGCGAGCTATCGCTGGCCGGCGTGTTCATCGCCATCGGCCACAAGCCGAACACCGACCTGTTCCAGGGCCAACTGGAAATGCGCGACGGCTACCTGCGGATCCACGGCGGCAGCGAAGGCAATGCCACCCAGACCAGCATCGAAGGCGTGTTCGCCGCCGGCGACGTGGCCGACCACGTCTACCGCCAGGCCATCACTTCCGCCGGCGCCGGCTGCATGGCCGCGCTGGATGCCGAAAAATACCTCGACGACCATTGATCGGACCCGGGGGAGGCCCGCCCTCCCCTACCCCGCCATGCTGACCTGGCTTTCCCGCACCGACTTCGACTTTCCACCCCTCGACAAGGCCCTGCAGGAGCCCAACGGGCTGCTCGCGGCCGGCGGCGACCTCAATCCGCAACGCCTGGTCGCAGCCTATCGCCACGGCTGCTTCCCCTGGTACCAGGATGGCCAGCCGATCCTCTGGTGGTCGCCCGACCCGCGCACCGTCCTGTTCCCCGACGAACTGCACGTTTCCCGCAGCCTGGCCAAGTGCCTGCGCCAGCAACGCTTCGAAGTCACTTTCAACCGTGACTTCCGGGCGGTGATCCAGGCTTGTGCCGCGCCGCGTAACTACGCCGACGGCACCTGGATCACCACGCCGATGCAACTGGCCTACCAGGAGCTGCACCTGCGCGGCATCGCCCACTCCGTGGAAGTCTGGCAGGAGCGACAACTGGTCGGCGGCCTCTACGGCCTGGCCATGGGCAGGCTGTTCTTCGGCGAATCGATGTTCAGCCGCGCCGACAACGCTTCCAAGGTCGGCTTCGTCACGCTGGTCCGCCATCTGCGCGACGCCGGCTTCGTCCTCATCGACTGCCAGATGCCGACCCGCCACCTGCACAGCCTGGGCGCCCGCGCCATCAGCCGGGGGGAATTCGCCGACTACCTGCAACGCTATCGCGACCAGCCTCCTACCGGCGACCTGGATTTTTAGGCGAGTTTCCGTGCCTGGCATAAACTTGCTTATGGGTCCCTGCTGGAGTTCACCATGACCGAACTCGCCCGACTGAAGTTCTACGCGACGCAACCGCACCCGTGCAGCTACCTGCCCGAGGAGCAGGCAACCACCCTGTTCCTCGATCCCAGCCAGCCCATGGACACGCAGCTGTACGCCTCGCTGTCGGAGGTCGGCTTCCGCCGCAGCGGCGACCATCTCTATCGTCCGCACTGCCAGCATTGCACCGCCTGCATCGCCGCGCGCATACCGGTCGCCGGCTTCAGCCCGAACCGCCAGCAGCGGCGCATCCTCAAGCGCAATGCGGAACTGCAGGTGATCCGCAAGCGACCGAGCTTCAACGAGGAGTACTACGACCTCTATCGGCGCTACATCGAGCAACGCCACGCCGACGGCGACATGTATCCGCCCAGCCGCGACCAGTTCGCCACCTTCCTGGTTCGCGACCTGCCCTTCTGCTGCTTCTTCGAGTTCCGCCTGCATGGCCGCCTGCTGGCCATAGCCGTGACGGACGTGCTGCCGAACGGACTCTCGGCCGTCTATACCTTCTACGATCCCGACGAAGAGCAGCGCAGCCTGGGACGCTACGCGATCCTCTGGCAGATCGCCGAGACCGAACGCCTGGGCCTGCAGGCCGTCTACCTGGGCTACTGGATCAAGAATTGCCGCAAGATGAACTACAAGACCCAGTACCGCCCCATCGAACTGTTCGTCAACCAGCGCTGGGTCGCCCTCACCTGATAGCCGTGTGGCGCTATTGTCGATTTTCTGGCACAATGCACGCCGCTTTTCACGGCCCACCTCTCATTGAAAGGGCCACCCACAGATACCGAGGGCTCTACTGCATGTCGAAAGAAGACAGCTTCGAAATGGAAGGTACTGTCGTCGACACCCTGCCCAACACCATGTTCCGTGTGGAGTTGGAAAATGGGCACGTCGTCACCGCGCACATCTCCGGCAAAATGCGCAAGAACTACATCCGCATCCTCACCGGCGACAAGGTCCGCGTGGAACTGACGCCCTACGACCTGAGCAAGGGCCGCATCACCTACCGCGCCCGCTGAGTCGACACGAGCCGCTGCGGCTCGCCGATTGCAAAAGAAAACGCCCGGCATCTGCCGGGCGTTTTCGTTGCCGCGCCCGGATCAGGCGGGCTCCGCCGCCGTGATCTCGAACTCGAAGGCCAGCTCGTCGCCCTTCAGGTCGACATGCACCAGGCCGCCATGCTCGGCCAGCTCGCCGAACAGGATCTCCTCGGCCAACGGCCGCTTGATCTTGTCCTGGATAAGCCGCGCCATCGGTCGCGCACCCATCTGCACGTCGTAGCCCTTCTCCGCCAGCCAGCCGCGCGCCGCATCGCTGACCTCGAGCTGGACGCGCTTGTCCTCCAGCTGCGCCTGCAGCTCGGTGAGGAACTTGTCGACCACGCTCTTGATCGTCTCGGTGCTCAGGCGGCCGAACTGGATGATGGTATCCAGGCGGTTGCGGAACTCCGGGGTGAAGCTCTTCTTGATCACTTCCATCGCATCGGTGGTGTGATCCTGCTGGTTGAAGCCGATCGACGCGCGCGCCGCCACTTCCGCGCCGGCGTTGGTGGTCATGATCAGGATGATGTTGCGGAAGTCCGCCTTGCGCCCGTTGTTGTCGGTCAGGGTGCCGTGGTCCATCACCTGCAGCAGCAGGTTGAAGACCTCCGGGTGAGCCTTCTCGATCTCGTCGAGCAGCAACACGCAGTGCGGGGTCTTGGTGATCGCCTCGGTGAGCAGGCCGCCCTGGTCGAAGCCGACGTAGCCCGGAGGCGCACCGATCAGCCGCGACACGGTATGCCGCTCCATGTACTCGGACATGTCGAAGCGCACCAGCTCCACACCCAAGGCCTTCGCCAACTGCCGCGCCACCTCGGTCTTGCCCACGCCGGTGGGACCGGCGAAGAGGAATGAGCCGACCGGCTTGTCCGGCGCCTTGAGCCCGGCCCGGGACAGCTTGATCGCCGTGGACAGCGACTCGATGGCGTCGTCCTGGCCGAACACGGTCAGCTTGAGGTCGCGTTCGAGGTTGCGCAGCAACTCCTTGTCGGAGGTGGTGACGTGTTTCGGCGGGATCCGCGCAATCTTCGCCACGATATCCTCGACCTGCGCCACCTCGATGCGCTTCACGCGCTTCTCTTCCGGCTGCAGGCGCTGGTAGGCGCCCGCCTCGTCGATGACGTCGATGGCCTTGTCCGGCATGTGCCGGTCGTTGATGTAGCGCGCCGCCAGCTCGGCCGCGGCGCGCAGCGCCTCGTCGCTGTACTCGATGTGGTGATGCTGCTCGAAGCGCCCCTTGAGGCCCTTGAGGATGCCATAGGTGTCTTCCACCGACGGCTCGGTCACGTCGACCTTCTGGAAGCGCCGCGCCAAGGCCCGGTCCTTCTCGAAGATGCCGCGGAACTCCTGGAAGGTGGTCGAGCCGATGCAGCGGATCTCGCCCGAGGACAGAACCGGCTTGAGCAGGTTGGAGGCGTCCATTACCCCGCCGGATGCCGCACCGGCGCCGATGATGGTATGGATCTCGTCGATGAACAGCACCGCGTGCGGGCGCTTGCGCAACTCGTTGAGCAAGGCCTTGAAGCGCTTCTCGAAGTCGCCGCGGTACTTGGTACCCGCGAGCAAGGCACCCAGGTCGAGGGAGTAGACCACGCTGTCGGCCAGCAGGTCCGGCACCTGGCCATCGACGATGCGTTTGGCCAGGCCCTCGGCGATGGCCGTCTTGCCGACCCCCGCCTCGCCTACCAGCAGCGGGTTGTTCTTGCGCCGGCGGGCAAGGATCTGCGCCACCCGCTCGACTTCATGCTCACGCCCCACCAGCGGGTCGATCCGCCCCTGGCGAGCCAGCTCGTTGAGGTTGCTGGCATAGGCGTCCAGCGGATGGTTGGACGTGGCCGACTCGCCACCTTCCTCATCCTGCATATCCTGCTCCCCATCCTGCGGATGTTCGGCATGCCCGGGCACCTTGGAGATACCATGGGCGATGTAGTTCACCACATCGATACGCGCGATGCTCTGCTGCTTGAGCAGGAACACCGCCTGGCTTTCCTGTTCGCTGAAGATCGCCACCAGGACATTGGCCCCGGTCACTTCGCGCTTGCCGGAACTCTGCACGTGGAACACCGCACGCTGCAGGACGCGCTGGAAGCCCAGCGTCGGCTGGGTTTCGCGCTCGTCGTCGTGCTGCGGGATCAGCGGCGTGGTGGAATCGATGAATTCCTGCAGGTCGCGCCGCAGCTTGTCCAGGTTGGCACCGCACGCACGCAATACCGTTGCCGCCGCCTCATTGTCCAGCAAGGCCAGCAGCAGGTGCTCAACCGTCATGAATTCATGGCGTTTGGCCCTCGCCTCCTTGAAGGCGAGATTGAGGGTGACTTCGAGCTCTCGATTCAACATGGCTTCACCTCGCTCCCAAACATCCGATCAACTGTCTTTCTCTATCTCGCAGAGCAATGGATGCTGGCTCTCCCGTGCATACTGATTGACCTGCATCGCCTTGGTTTCGGCCACGTCCCGGGTAAACAAGCCGCAGACCGCCTTACCCTGAGTATGTACCGTCAACATGATCTTGGTGGCTTTTTCCCGGTCCATGTTGAAGAACACTTCCAGCACTTCAACAACAAAGTCCATCGGCGTGTAATCGTCGTTGAACAGTACCACCTTATACAACGGTGGCGGCTGTAATACAGGCTTCGACTCCTGTACCGCGAGCCCCGCCCCTTCGTCCTCGTGCTCATGAGGCTCGGGATGGTCCTGATTGAATGTTAGTCGAATCTGGCTAGGTGCATGCATGAGGAAAAAAAGCTTTGCCTTTCTGGAAAGTTATGGACCGACATGATGTTGATCCGTTTCTCAGGCGTATGGTTCAGCGCCTTGACTAACTGCAAAAGGGTGTTACAAACAATGGAATACCCCTACAGGGTATCAGGGGTTCCGCACCCGTCTCGACCCAGGTCGGACGCGGGATCGTAGTGGATGATACTCCAGCGTTGGAGTCCTTTGCAGAGGGATATGAGCATGCTCAGCGGTAAGGTCAAGTGGTTCAACAACGCCAAGGGCTACGGGTTCATCCTGGCCGAGGGCCGAGATGAGGACCTGTTCGCCCATTACTCGGCCATTCAGATGGACGGTTACAAGACACTCAAGGCGGGCCAGCCGGTCAATTTCGAGATCATCCAGGGACCGAAGGGACTGCATGCCATCAACATCAGCCCCGCCACCGCGACAACCGCCGCACCCTCCGCCCCCGCCCCGCAGGAAGAGCCGCAGGCGACGCCCGTCGAAGCCTGACCCCAGCGCGGATGCGGAAATGAAAAAGGCCGGTGCGAACCGGCCTTTTTCTCGTTCGGGCGCTAGCCCTTCCTACATCTTGGCAATCATCGCGTCGCCGAACTCCGAGCAGGACAGCAGGGTCGCGCCGTCCATCAGGCGTTCGAAGTCATAGGTCACGGTCTTGGCGGCGATCGCCCCGTTGGTGCCCTTGATGATCAGGTCGGCCGCCTCGGTCCAACCCATGTGGCGCAGCATCATCTCCGCGGAGAGGATCAGCGAACCCGGGTTGACCTTGTCCTGGCCGGCGTACTTCGGCGCGGTGCCGTGGGTCGCCTCGAACATGGCCACCGAATCGGACAGGTTGGCGCCGGGCGCGATGCCGATGCCGCCGACCTCGGCCGCCAGGGCGTCGGAGAGATAGTCGCCGTTCAGGTTCAGGGTGGCGATCACGTCGTACTCGGCGGGGCGCAGCAGGATCTGCTGCAACATGGCGTCGGCGATCACGTCCTTGACCACGACGTTCTTGCCGGTCTTCGGATTCTTGAACTGCATCCACGGACCGCCGTCCAGCAGCTCGGCGCCGAATTCATCGCGCGCGACTTCGTAGCCCCAATCCTTGAAGGCACCCTCGGTGAACTTCATGATGTTGCCCTTGTGCACCAGGGTCACCGAACTGCGGTCGTTGTCGACGGCGTATTGCAGGGCCTTGCGCACCAGGCGCTTGGTGCCTTCCTGGGAAACCGGCTTGATGCCGATGCCGCAGTTCTCGGTGAAGCGGATCTTCTTGACGCCCATTTCCTCGGTGAGGAACTTGATGACCTTCTCCGCTTCCGGCGAACCGGCCTTCCACTCGACGCCGGCATAGATGTCCTCGGAGTTCTCGCGGAAGATCACCATGTCCACGTCGCCGGGCTTCTTCACCGGGCTGGGCACGCCTTCGAACCAGCGTACCGGGCGCTGGCAGACGTAGAGATCGAGTTGCTGGCGCAGGGCCACGTTCAGGGAGCGGATGCCGCCACCGACCGGGGTGGTCAGCGGGCCCTTGATGGAAACCACGTAGTCGCGTACGGCGTCCAGGGTTTCCTGGGGCAGCCAGGTGTCCTGGTCATAGACCTGGGTGGCCTTCTCGCCGGCGTAGACTTCCATCCAGGCGATCTTGCGCTCGCCCTTGTATGCTTTTTCCACTGCAGCGTCGACAACCTTGATCATGACCGGGCTGATATCGACGCCGATGCCATCACCCTCGATGAACGGGATGATCGGGTTCTTCGGTACGCTCAAGGACATGTCGGCATTCACAGTGATTTTGTCACCGGTCGCCGGCACCTGGATCTTTTGGTATCCCATGCTGAACTCCGTGTTGTGGTTAAAACCCTGTTGCAGCCTTCTAGGGTAGCCCAGTTGTCCGCCCGGAAACCACATCTTCCTTAGTCTAAACAGGCGAGCGCATCAGCCCGGCGAGAGGGTGGTATACTGCGCGCCATGACTTCGCAGTCATCGAGGTCCGAGCAGTCTGGGACCAGACCCTCTCCCCTCGCAGCGTCGGGTTCGCCACCATGAACCCGCCGTACAACGCTCTACTGGCGCCCCTATATCCCGCGGCATATCTCGATTTCGATTCAACCCGATGTTGAGCGAAGGCATCGCGTCCACCAACGCGTATCGAGACTCTGTGCGCGCCCAGCAAAAAAGAGAGTTACCGTAGATGTCCATCCGCTCGAAGATCACCTACACCTTCACCGACGAAGCACCCGCGCTCGCCACCTACTCGCTCCTCCCCATCGTCAAGGCCTTTGCCGCTTCCGCCGGCATCGACGTCGAGACCAGCGACATCTCTCTTGCAGGACGCATCCTGGCCAACTTCGCCGACCGCCTCGAAGCCGACCAGCGTATCGAAGACGACCTCGCCCGCCTGGCGGTCCTGGCCACCTCGCCCGACGCCAATATCATCAAGCTGCCCAACATCAGCGCCTCGGTGCCCCAGCTGAAAGGCGCGATCGCCGAGCTGCAGGGCCTGGGCTACAAGGTTCCCGACTTCCCGGAAGACCCGCAGACCGACGAAGAGAAAGAGGTTCGCGCACGCTACGCGAAGATCCTCGGCAGCGCAGTGAATCCGGTCCTGCGCGAAGGCAATTCCGACCGTCGCGCGCCTGCCGCAGTGAAGGCCTACGCCCGCAAGCACCCGCACTCCATGGGCAAGTGGAGCATGGCCTCGCGCTCCCACGCCGACTACATGCGCGGCGGCGACTTCTTCTCCAGCGAACAGTCCATCACCATGGCCAAGGCCGGTGACGTGCGCATCGAATTCGTCGGCAAGGACGGCAAGGTCGAGGTCAAGAAGCAACTGAGCCTGCAGGAAGGCGAAGTGCTCGACAGCATGTTCATGAGCTGCGGCAAGCTGCGCGACTTCTTCGAGAAGACCCTGCAGGACTGCAAGGAAACCGGCGTCATGTGGTCCCTGCACGTCAAGGCGACCATGATGAAGATTTCCCACCCGATCGTCTTCGGACATGCGGTGAGCGTCTACTACAAGGACGTCTTCGACAAGTGGGGCCAACTCTTCGAAGAGCTCGGCGTGAACCCGAACAACGGTATCTCCAGCGTCTACGACAAGATCAAGTCGCTGCCCGCCTCCCAGCAGGAAGAGATCCTCCACGACATCCACGAGGTGTACAGCCACCGCCCGGAAATGGCGATGGTCGACTCCGTGAAAGGCATCACCAACCTGCACATTCCGAGCGACGTCATCGTCGACGCCTCGATGCCGGCGATGATCCGCAACTCCGGCCAGATGTGGGGCAAGGACGGCAAGCAGAAAGACACCAAGGCGGTAATGCCGGAAAGCACCTACGCCCGCATCTACCAGGAGATGATCAACTTCTGCAAGACCAACGGCGCCTTCGACCCGACCACCATGGGCAGCGTGCCGAACGTCGGCCTGATGGCGCAGAAGGCCGAGGAATACGGCTCCCACGACAAGACCTTCGAAATGACCGCCGACGGCACCATGCGCGTGGTCCTGGCCGACGGCAGCGTGCTGATGCAGCACGACGTGGAGACCGGCGACATCTGGCGCGCCTGCCAGACCAAGGACGCACCGATCCGCGACTGGGTCAAGCTGGCCGTCACCCGCGCACGCCAGTCCGATACCCCGGCGATCTTCTGGCTGGACCCGGAGCGCGCCCACGACCGCGAACTGCGCAAGAAGGTCGAGCTGTACCTCAAGGACCACGACCTGACCGGTCTCGACATCAGCATCATGGGCTACAACGAGGCCATTCGCGTCAGCATGGAACGCCTGATCCGCGGCAAGGACACCATCTCGGTGACCGGCAACGTCCTGCGCGACTACCTGACCGACCTGTTCCCGATCATGGAACTGGGCACCTCGGCCAAGATGCTCTCCATCGTTCCGCTGATGGCGGGCGGCGGCATGTACGAAACCGGCGCCGGCGGCTCGGCACCCAAGCACGTCCAGCAACTGGTGGAAGAGAACTACCTGCGCTGGGACTCCCTGGGCGAGTTCCTGGCCCTGGCCGTGTCCCTGGAGGAAACCGGGATCAAGACCGGCAACGCCAAGGCCAAGCTGCTCGGCAAGGCGCTGGACGAAGCCACCGGCAAGCTGCTGGACAACAACAAGTCGCCGTCGCGCAAGGTCGGCGACATCGACAACCGCGGCAGCCACTTCTACCTGGCGATGTACTGGGCCCAGGCCCTGGCCGCCCAGGACGAAGACGCTGAGCTGAAAGCGCACTTCGCACCGCTGGCCAAGGCCCTGACCGAGCAGGAAGCGACCATCGTCGCCGAACTCAATGCGGTCCAGGGCAAGCCGGCCGAGATCGGCGGCTACTATCGCTCCAACCCGGAGCTGACCAGCAAGGTGATGCGCCCCAGCGCCACCTTCAACGCGGCGATCGACAGCCTGGCCTGATGGCGTCACGCTGACGAAGCAGAAACCCCGAGCCTACGCTCGGGGTTTCTTTTTATCGAGGCCTTTTCCGTACCGAGGAGACATCCATGAGCTGGCATCCCCATGTCACCGTAGCGACCATCGTCGAGGACCAGGGCCGCTTCCTGCTGGTCGAGGAACAGGCCGACGGCCGCGAGGTGCTGAACCAGCCCGCCGGGCACCTGGAGCCCGCCGAAAGCCTGCTCGAGGCCGCCCTGCGCGAAACCCTCGAGGAAACCGGCTGGGAGGTCGAGCTGAGCGCCGTCACCGGCATCTACCTGTACACCGCGCCGTCCAACGGTGTCACCTATCAGCGCGTATGCTTCGCCGCCCGCCCCGTGCGCCACCACCCCGAACGCGCCCTCGACGACGGCATCATCGGCCCGCGCTGGCTGACCCGCGACGAACTGGCCGCCCAGCCGCAGCGCTGGCGCAGCCACCTGGTGCTGCGCTGCATCGACGACTACCTGGCCGGCGGCCGCTATCCCCTGGCGCTGATCCGCGACACCCACGTGTCGCCCTCCCTGCCCCAGGCCTGATAGAATCCGCGTTTTACGAATTCGCCCGTGACGCCTGATCGCTATGTCTGAATCCGCCCCCACCCCACGCCGCGAGCGCGTGATCGTCGGCATGTCCGGCGGCGTCGACTCGTCCGTCTCCGCCCTGCTCCTGTTGCAGCAGGGCTATCAGGTCGAAGGCCTGTTCATGAAGAACTGGGACGAGGACGACGGCACCGAATACTGTACCGCCCGCGAGGACCTGGCCGACGCCCAGGCCGTCTGCGACCGGATCGGCATCAAGCTGCACACGGCGAACTTCGCCGCGGAATACTGGGATAACGTGTTCGAGCACTTCCTTGCCGAGTACAAGGCCGGCCGTACGCCGAACCCGGACATCCTCTGCAACCGCGAAATCAAGTTCAAGGCGTTCCTCGACTACGCGCTGATGCTCGGCGCGGACCTGATCGCCACCGGCCACTATGTGCGGCGCCGCGACCGCGACGGGCGCACCGAGCTGCTCAAGGGCCTGGACCCGAACAAGGACCAGAGCTACTTCCTGCACGCGGTGGGCGGCGAGCAGATCGCCCGCAGCCTGTTCCCCGTCGGCGAACTGGAGAAGCCGGAAGTCCGCGCCATCGCCGAGAAGCATGGCCTCGCCACGGCGAAGAAGAAGGACTCCACGGGCATCTGCTTCATTGGCGAGCGACGCTTCACCGATTTCCTCAAGCAGTACCTGCCGGCCCAGCCGGGCGACATCGAGACCACCGAAGGCAAGGTCATCGGTCGCCACAGCGGCCTGATGTACCACACCATCGGTCAGCGCCAGGGCCTCGGCATCGGCGGTCTCAAGGAAGCCGGCGACGATCCCTGGTACGTGCTCGGCAAGGACCTGCAACGCAACGTGCTGCTGGTCGGCCAGGGCAACGACCACCCGCTGCTGTTCTCCCGCGCCCTGCTGGCCTCGCGAATCTACTGGGTCAACCCGGTCGAACTGGAGCGGCCGCGCCGCCTGCGGGCCAAGGTGCGCTACCGGCAGAGCGACCAGGACTGCGTCCTGGAGAAAATCGCCGAAGGCTACCGCGCGGTGTTCGACGAACCGCAGCGCGCAGTGACCCCGGGGCAATCGGTGGTGTTCTACGACGGCGACGTCTGCCTCGGCGGCGGCGTGATCGAAACGGCGGAAGCCTGGGATTTCGGAGGACGCCCGTGAGCGATCCGCGACAGCAACTGATTGCCCTCGGCGCCGTCTTCGAATCCGCAGCCCTGGTCGACAAGCTGGCACGCACCGGGCAGATCAGCGAAGCCCCGATGGGCTGCATGCTCGGCAGCCTGCTGGCGCGCAACCCGGCCAGCACCCTGGACGTCTACGGTGGCGACAGCCTCAACCTGCGCGACGGCTTCAAGGCCCTGGCCAGCGCCCTGGAGCGCAAGCCCGGCAGCCTGCAGCGCGAACCGCTGCGCTACGCCCTGGCGATGCTGACCCTGGAACGGCAACTGGACAAGCGCGGCGACATGCTCGACCTGATCGGCCAGCGCCTCGACCAGGTCGAACAGCAGGTCCAGCACTTCGGCCTGGTCCACGAGAACGTCATCGCCTCGTTCGCCAGCATCTACCAGGACACCCTCAGCACCTTCCGCCAGCGCATCCAGGTACACGGCGACATGCGCCACCTGCAGGTCAGCAGCAACGCCGCGCGGATCCGCGCCCTGCTGCTCGCCGGCATCCGCTCGGCGCGGCTCTGGCGGCAACTGGGCGGCAGCCGCTGGCAGATGGTGTTCAGCCGGCGCCGGCTGCTCAACGAACTCTATCCCCTGCTGCGCGGCTAGCCATGGCCATGGCCGGGAGCCAGCCGCAACGGCGCAACAGCCCGACCCAGGGCGCCGCCATGCTGGCTCTTTCGGCGCTGTTCTTCGCCCTGATGGGCGGCCTGATCCGCGAGGCTTCCAGCACCGTCAACAACGAAACCGTGGTGTTCTTCCGCAACCTCGTCGGCGTGCTGTTCTTCCTGCCCCTGGCGCTGACTCGCGGCATCGGCCCGCTGCGCACCCGCCGCCCGCTATCGCACCTGCTGCGCACCACCTACGGCCTGGGCGGCATGTACTGCTACTTCTACGCCCTCGCCCACCTACCGCTGACCGACGCCATGCTGTTCAGCTATGCCGCGCCGGTGTTCACGCCGCTGATCGCACACCTGTGGATCAAGGAGCCGCTGACCCGCCGCATGATGGTCGCCACCCTGGTCGGCTTCCTCGGCGTGCTGCTGGTGGCCAGGCCCAGCGGCGCGGTAGTGGCGCCGATCGCCCTGGTCGGCATCGCTTCCAGCCTGATGGCCGCCTGTGCCTTCGTCTCGATCCGCGAAATGAGCGACAGCGAGCCGGCCTATCGCATCGTGTTCTACTTCGCCCTGTTCGGCACCCTGTTCTCCGCCGTGCCGCTGGCCTGGGCCTGGCAGCCGCTGAACGGCCAGGAACTGCTCCTGCTGCTAGGCGCCGGACTGTTCGCCAGCCTCGGCCAACTGACCATGTCGCAGGCCTATGCCCTGGCCTCCCCGGGAGTGATCGGACCGATCGCCTACATGGCCATCGTTTTCGCCGGGGTGATCGCCTGGCTGCGCTGGGACGAACTGCCCAGCCACACGTCGCTGCTCGGCGCCGCCCTGATCTTCGCCGCCAGCCTGATCCCCCTGCTGGGCAACCGCCCCGCCGAAAGGCCCCGCTGAATGCCCCACCGGGGCGCACCTTTCATGTATGATATGCGCCCCTTTTTCGTTGACTTCCAGCCACGAGAACGTCTCATGCAGCTTTCCTCGCTCACCGCGGTATCCCCCGTCGATGGCCGCTATGCCGGCAAAACCAGCAGCCTGCGTCCGATCTTCAGCGAATACGGCCTGATCCGTTTCCGCGTCATGGTGGAAGTCCGCTGGCTGCAGCGCCTCGCCGCCCACGCCGGGATTCCCGAGGTCGCGCCGTTCTCCGCCGAAGCCAACGCCCTGCTCGACAGCCTGGCCAGCGACTTCCAGCTGGAACACGCCGAACGCATCAAGGAAATCGAGCGCACCACCAACCACGACGTGAAAGCCGTGGAGTACCTGCTCAAGGAACAGGCCGCCAAGCTCCCGGAGCTGGCCGCGGTCAGCGAGTTCATCCACTTCGCCTGCACCTCCGAGGACATCAACAACCTGTCCCACGCCCTGATGCTCCGCGAGGGTCGCGACAGCGTGCTGCTGCCGCTGATGCGCCAGATCGCCGAGGCCATCCGCGAACTGGCGGTGAAATTCGCCGACGTGCCGATGCTCTCCCGCACCCACGGCCAGCCCGCCTCGCCGACCACCCTGGGCAAGGAACTGGCCAACGTCGTCTACCGCCTGGAGCGGCAGATCAAGCAGGTCGCCGGCATCGAGTTGCTGGGCAAGATCAACGGCGCCGTGGGCAACTACAACGCCCACCTGTCCGCCTATCCCGAAGTCGACTGGGAAGCCAACGCCCGCCAGTTCATCGAAGGCGACCTCGGCCTGACCTTCAACCCCTACACCACCCAGATCGAGCCGCACGACTACATCGCCGAGCTGTTCGATGCGATCGCCCGCTTCAACACCATCCTCATCGACTTCGACCGCGACGTCTGGGGCTACATCTCCCTCGGCTATTTCAAGCAGAAGACCGTGGCCGGCGAGATCGGCTCCTCGACCATGCCGCACAAGGTCAACCCGATCGACTTCGAGAACTCCGAGGGCAACCTCGGCATCGCCAACGCGCTGTTCCAGCACCTGGCCAGCAAGCTGCCGATCTCGCGCTGGCAGCGCGACCTGACCGACTCCACCGTGCTGCGCAACCTCGGCGTCGGCATCGCCCACAGCGTCATCGCCTACGAGGCCAGCCTGAAGGGCATCGGCAAGCTGGAGCTGAACGCCCAGCGCATCGCCGAGGACCTGGACGCCTGCTGGGAAGTCCTTGCCGAGCCGGTGCAGACCGTGATGCGTCGCTATGGCGTGGAAAACCCCTACGAGAAGCTGAAGGAACTGACCCGCGGCAAAGGCATCAGCGCCGAAGCCTTGCAGACTTTCATCGAAGAGCTGGCGATTCCCGCCGAGGCCAAGGTCGAGCTGAAGAAGCTGACCCCGGCCGGCTACGTCGGCAATGCCGCCGCCCAGGCCAAGCGCATCTGAGCACGCAACCCTTTTGCACGCCCGGCTGCGCCGGGCGTTTTTGTTTCAAGGACTTAACCATGAATGCTGATACTCCCCTGCAACTTCTGGGCGGACTGACCGCTGCCGAATTCCTCCGCGACTACTGGCAGCGCAAACCGCTGCTGGTCCGCCAGGCGATCCCGGACTTCGAAAGCCCGCTGTCCGCCGACGAGCTGGCCGGGTTGTCGCTGGAGGAGTCGATGGAATCGCGCATCGTCCTCGAACACGGGAAAACCCCGTGGGAAATGCGCCGTGGCCCGTTCCAGGAGGAGGACTACCAGCACCTGCCGGAACAGGACTGGACCCTGCTGGTGCAGGCGGTAGACCAGTTCGTCCCGGAAGTCGCCCAACTGCTGGAGCAATTCCGCTTCCTGCCCAGCTGGCGGATCGACGACGTGATGATCAGCTACGCCGCTCCCGGCGGCGGCGTCGGTCCGCACTTCGACAACTACGACGTATTCCTGCTTCAGGGCCACGGACGCCGGCGCTGGAAAGTCGGACAGATGTGCAGCAGCGACAGCCCGCTGCGCGAGCACGCCGACCTGCGCATCCTCGCCGACTTCGAACAGAGCGACGAGTGGGTCCTGGAGCCCGGCGACATGCTCTACCTGCCCCCGCGCCTCGCCCACTACGGCATTGCCGAAGACGAGTGCATGACCTACTCGATCGGCTTCCGCGCGCCCAGCGCCGCCGAAGTGCTGACCCATTTCACCGACTTCCTCGGCCAGTTCCTCTCCGACGAGGAGCGCTACACCGATGCCGGCCTGCAACCGGTAGGCGACGATCCGCACCAGATCCAGCGCGACGCTCTGGAGCGCCTGCAGGGCCTGATCCAGGAGCACATGAGCGACGAGCGCCTGCTGCTGACTTGGTTCGGCCAGTTCATGACCGAACCGCGCTATCCCGAACTGGTTGCCGGCGAGGAGATCCCCGAAGAGGAGCTGTTCGGCGCCCTCGAGGATGGCGCGCTGCTGGTGCGCAACCCCAGCGCCCGCCTGGCCTGGAGCGAGATCGACATCGGCCTGGTGCTGTTCGCCAGCGGCCAGAGCGTACTCCTGCCCGGGCAGCTCAAGGAACTGCTGAAGCTGGTCTGCTCGGCCGATGCGTTGCATCTGGAAAACCTCGGCCAATGGCTGGCCGATGACGATGCGCGTAAGCTGTTGGCGGAGTTGGTCAAACAGGGCAGTTTGGAGTTTGCAGATGAATAAGATCCGCGTACGCGTAGCCGACTGGCAGAAGGACAATGCCGAGCTGCGCCGCATCCGCGAAGCGGTCTTCATTGCCGAACAGTCGGTTCCGCCGGAACTGGAGTGGGACGCCGAAGACGACGAAGCCGTGCATTTTCTCGCCTATGAAGGCGAATACGCGATCGGCACCGCGCGCCTGCTGGGCGACGGGCACATCGGCAGGGTCTCGGTACTCAAGGACTGGCGCGGCCTGAAGGTCGGCGACGCGCTGATGCGCGCGGCCATCGAGGAAGCCGAGCGACGCGGCCTGAAGCGCCAACTGCTGACCGCGCAGGTCTATGCCATACCCTTCTACGAGCGACTGGGCTTCAAGGTCGACAGCGGCGAGTTCCTCGACGCCGGCCTGCCCCATGTCGACATGGTTCGCGACAGCGACTGAGGCCCGATGAGCGACGCCCCGGAGACCTCGCCGGCCGACCTGCCGGCCATCGAATTCAGCTCTCCGGGGTGCTTTGCGGTACGCAACCCGGCCAGCGCCGCGCTGCCTGCGGAACGCTGGGAACCAGCGCCATTCCGCCTCGGCGAACATGAGCCGCTGGAGCGCTTCGAGCATCCGCAGGAAGCCCGCGCCCATGCCCTGGCCCTCCTGCAGCAGGCCCGCCGCTCGCTCTGCCTGCACAGTCCCGACCTGGAAAGCTGGCTCTATCACCACAGCAGCATCCAGGAAGCCTGCACCCGTTTCCTCCTGGCCAATCCACGCAATCGCCTGCGTATCCTCGTTGGCGACAGCGCCCAGGCCGTGCGCAACGGCCACCGCCTGATCAGCCTTTCGCGCCGCCTGTCGAGCAACTGCCTGATCCGCCGGCTCAACCCGGACTACCCTAAAGAGGACGACGCCTTCCTCCTGGCCGACGACCAGGGCCTGCTACTGCGCCCGAAACCGGCGCAACCGGCGGGCTACGCCTGCTACCGTGCCGCCGGGCGGGTGCGTCAACTCCAGGCCCGCTTCGAGCAGGCCTGGGACACCAGCCTTTCCGACCCGGACCTGCGGAGCTTCCTCCTGTGACCCTGTTGCGCACCACCCTGCTCTCCTCGCTGCTGGCGACGGTCGTTCTCGGCGCCTCGGCCGCCCCGCGCACCGAAGTGATCCCGCTCAACTACCGCACCGCCGACGACGTGATGGCGGTGGCCCAGTCGGTCATCGGCAGCGAAGGCAAGGTCACCGCCTATGGCAACCAGTTGATCGTCAATGCCGAGCCGGCGAAGATCCGCGAGTTGCAATCGGTCCTGCAGCAGATCGACTCGCGCCCGCATCGCCTGCTGATCACCGTGGATACCAGCGAGAACCTGCAACAGGACAGCCGCGGCTATTCGGTGGATGGTTCGGCCAGCGCCGGCAACATCGAGATCCAGAGCGGCCGCGGCGAGGTCAACGGCAAGGATCGCGTCCGCATCATCCGTCGCTCCACCGACAGCCGTTCCGGCGGCAGCCAGCAGGTCCAGGCCACCGAGGGCTACCCGGCGCTGATCCAGGTCGGCCAGAGCGTCCCCATCACCAGCACCGCCACCGGTCCCTACGGGCAGATCTACAGCCAGACCGAATACCGCAACGTCAACCGCGGCTTCTACGTCACCGCGACGCTGACCGGCAACCTGGTGCACGTCACCATCAGCTCCAGCAATGACCGCCTCAGCCAGAGCCATCCCGGCGTCATCGATACCCAGAGCACCGACACCCGGGTCAGCGGCAAGCTCGGCGAGTGGATCACCCTGGGCGGCGTCAGCGAACAGAACCAGGCCGACCAGCGCGGCTTCGTGCGTCGCTACTCGACCCAGGGACGCGACGACACCAGCCTGCGCCTGAAAGTCGAAACCCTCGACTGACCGACGGCGCTCTTTCCAGCGCGAATTGCCTCCCGCTCCGGCAAAGCCGCGGGGCGCGGGCTCTTGCGGGCATTTTCGATGCAAACGGAAACATCTCGACCAGACAAGACCATCCGGTCACTCTTAGACCTTCGTGTAGTAGTCTTGAAAAAACACTACAAAACGTTTGACGACGGATTTTTTCCAGAGCATGATGGCCCCGCTCCCGCTAATCAGGGGCTCTGAAACGACGAGCTCCCGGTGCCTGCGCCGATACGCCCTCGGCCTCCACCGTGTTGATCTGCCCACAAGGCGGCTTGACGAGATTGCGACTGGAACGAAGTTGTCCTGAGGGACGGGGAAGCGTTTACGTATCAGCCAGATCGAAAGACTCGACAGCGAGTCGCCCACCGGCAACCACGAGCCGAACGGCACTTGATCCAGTCGAGAAGCACGGTCCGCGAACTGTTCGTCTCCACCCCCTCCTCGGCGTCATTCTTCGCCACGGTCATTCTCTCGCCATGCAGCGGTGAGCCACCCGCAAGACAACCTTCACCAGCAGGTTTTGAGTGGGTCAGTCGGTGCTCAACCAATACATTTCTTGAAGGATTGACCATGTCCGCATATCAGAACGAGATCAAGGCAGTTGCCGCGCTGAAAGAGAAGAACGGCAGCAGCTGGAGCGCGATCAACCCCGAGTACGCAGCTCGCATGCGTATCCAGAACCGCTTCAAGACCGGCCTGGATATCGCCAAGTACACCGCGGCCATCATGCGCAAGGACATGGCCGAATACGATGCGGACTCCTCCGTCTACACCCAGTCGCTGGGTTGCTGGCACGGCTTCATCGGGCAGCAGAAGCTGATCTCGATCAAGAAGCACCTGAAGACCACCAACAAGCGCTACCTCTACCTGTCCGGTTGGATGGTCGCCGCGCTGCGCTCCGACTTCGGCCCGCTGCCGGACCAGTCCATGCACGAGAAAACCGCGGTTTCCGGCCTGATCGAAGAGCTGTACACCTTCCTGCGCCAGGCTGACGCCCGCGAGCTGGACCTGCTGTTCACCGGCCTGGACGCTGCCCGCGCCGCTGGCGACAAGGCCAAGGAAGCCGAGCTGCTGGCCCAGATCGACAACTTCGAAACCCACGTGGTGCCGATCATTGCCGACATCGACGCCGGCTTCGGCAACGCCGAGGCGACCTACCTGCTGGCCAAGAAGATGATCGAAGCCGGCGCCTGCTGCATCCAGATCGAGAACCAGGTGTCCGACGAGAAGCAGTGCGGCCACCAGGACGGCAAGGTCACCGTTCCGCACATCGACTTCCTCGCCAAGATCAATGCCGTACGCTACGCCTTCCTCGAGCTGGGCGTGGACGATGGCGTGATCGTCGCCCGTACCGACTCCCTGGGCGCCGGCCTGACCAAGCAGATCGCCGTGACCAACGAGCCGGGCGACCTGGGCGACCTGTACAACTCCTTCCTGGATTGCGAAGAAATCTCCGAGGCCGAGCTGGGCAACGGCGACGTCGTGATCAAGCGCGAAGGCAAGCTGCTGCGTCCGAAGCGCCTGGCTTCCAACCTGTTCCAGTTCCGCAAGGGCACCGGCGAAGATCGCTGCGTCCTGGACTGCATCACCTCGCTGCAGAACGGCGCCGACCTGCTCTGGATCGAAACCGAGAAGCCGCACGTCGGCCAGATCAAGGCAATGGTCGATCGCATCCGCGAAGTGATTCCGAACGCCAAGCTGGTCTACAACAACAGCCCGTCCTTCAACTGGACCCTGAACTTCCGCCAGCAGGTGTTCGATGCGTTCGTCGCCGAAGGCAAGGACGTTTCCGCCTACGACCGCAACAAGCTGATGAGCGTCGAGTACGACGACACCGAGCTGGCCAAGGTCGCCGACGAGAAGATCCGCACCTTCCAGCGCGATGGCTCGGCCCACGCCGGCATCTTCCACCACCTGATCACCCTGCCGACCTACCACACCGCCGCGCTGTCCACCGACAACCTGGCCAAGGGCTACTTCGCCGACGAAGGCATGCTGGCCTACGTGAAGGGCGTGCAGCGCCAGGAACTGCGCCAGGGCATCGCCTGCGTCAAGCACCAGAACATGGCGGGCTCCGACATCGGCGACAACCATAAAGAGTACTTCGCAGGCGAAGCCGCTCTGAAGGCCAGCGGCAAAGACAACACCATGAACCAGTTCCACTAAGGAACAGGGGCCAGCCGGGCAGCCACGATCTGCCCGGCCCGCCTCGCGAAAACCCCGGCTCCGGCCGGGGTTTTTCATTTCCGGATCATGGCAAAAGGCCTCGAGTGCCTGTCATCGTCCCGTCGCTTTCAGCGGTTAGCGTCAATGCTCCGTCGATCAGCCCACAAGGAGCACGTCCGTGAGCCTGGAGAAAAAAGATGCCATCCTGTTCGGTGATGGCGACGAGTTGCCCAGCAACCATTCGAACAACCCGCACATGAACGACCTGATCGCCGGCCTCGGCCGCCGCCAGGTCCTGGCCGGCGGCGCGGCGCTCGGCGCCCTCGCCTTCCTCGGCGTCGCGCTCCCCGCCAGCGCCGCTCCCGCCGAAGCGCAGGTGCCCGCCGCGGAAGGCCTGCGCGGCTTGCCTTTCAAACGCCGCAACCGCTTGCCCTTCGAAGCCATCGCCAGCGGCCGTGCCGATACCATCCGGGTGCCCGCCGGCTACAAGGCGACGCCCTTCATACCCTGGGGCACCCCGATCAGCGGCAGTTATCCGGGCTTCCTCGACGACGCCAGCAACAGCGCCCAGGACCAGGCCGAACAGATCGGCATGCACCACGACGGCATGCACTTCTTCCCGATCGACGCGCAGTTCGGCTTCGGCGGCGGACACATCAGCAACCATGGCCTGCTGGTGCTCAACCATGAATACATCGACGCGCCGCTGCTGCACACCAATGGCCCGACCGTGGTCGATGGCAAGCGCACCGTCGCCGATGAAGTGCGCAAGGAAATCAACGCCCATGGCGTTTCCGTCGTGGAGATCCGTCGCAACGTGCGTGGCGAGTGGAATGTCGTGCCGTCGCAACGAAATCGCCGGATCACCGCCGCCACGCCGATGCGTATCGCCGGCCCGGCGCGCGGCCACGAACTGCTGCGCACCCGCCACAGTCCGGACGGCACCCGCACCCGCGGCACCCATAACAACTGTTCCAACGGTTTCACCCCCTGGGGCACCTACCTCACCTGCGAGGAGAACTGGGTCGGCTATTTCTCCACCCAGGACAGCGAACTGCCGCGCGAACTGACCCGCTACGGCATTCGCAACACCAGCCGTTTCGGCTGGGAAACCCTGGCGGGCGACGAGTTCGAACGCTTCGACGCCACCCGCAAGGGCAAACAGGCCCAGGACGACTACCGCAACGAACCGAACAACTTCGGCTGGATCGTCGAGATCGACCCGTTCGACCCGCAATCGGTACCGGTCAAGCGCACCGCTCTCGGCCGCTTCGCCCACGAAGGCCTGGTCTTCGCCCCGGTCAAGCCGGGCCGCCAGGTAGTCTGCTACTCCGGCGACGACTCGCAGAACGAGTACATCTACAAGTACGTCAGCCGCGACAAGTTCCGTCCGGGTCGCAGCAACGCTCGCCTGCTCGACGAAGGCACCCTCTACGTCGCCCGCTTCAACGCCGATGGCAGCGGCCAGTGGCTGCCGCTGGACATCGCCGACGGCAACTTCCGCGCGGCCTGTCGCAAGGCCGGGGTGAGCTTCGCCGACCAGGGCGAAGTGCTGATCAACACCCGCCTGGCCGCCGATGTCCTCGGCGCGACCAAGATGGATCGCCCGGAGTGGGGCGCGGTCAACCCGGACAACGGCGACGTCTACTTCACCCTCACCAACAACACGTCGCGCACCGTCGCCGACGCGGCCAACCCACGGGTGAAGAACGCCTACGGCCATATCATCCGCTGGCGCGAACGCAGCCGCGACTATGCCGGGCAACGCTTCACCTGGGACCTGTTCATGCTCGCCGGTCCCGGCGAAGACAGCCGCGGCCCGGACGGCAAGCCGCTGAACCAGGACAATATCCTGGCCAGCCCCGACGGCCTCTGGTTCGACCCGGAAGGCCGCCTGTGGATCCAGACCGACATGAGCGGCAGCCAGTTGAGCAGCGGCCCGTTCGGCAACAACCAGATGCTGGTGGCCGACCCGCGCACCGGCGAACTGAAGCGCTTCCTCACCGGTCCGCTGGGTTGCGAGGTGACCGGCATTGCCGCGACGCCGGACTTCCGTACGCTGTTCATCAACATCCAGCACCCGGGGGAAGGTTCGACCGCCGATAACCTCCTCAGCACCTGGCCGGACGGGCCGGGCCGCCGGCCACGCTCGGCCACCGTGGTGATCACCCGCGAAGACGGCCGACGCCTGCTCTGACGCGCCACGACGACCTGCGTTGGCCGGAATGCCGGCGCAGGTCGCCGCTACAGCCGTGGGCAAGCCCGGGCAAAGCGGGTGGAATGCAGGCTCCCCTCTCTATGGAAGGACGCCAGCATGCCCAAGCGCAATCGTCTCAGCCGCGCCGTCGGCGCCATCAACCTCCTCCCCCGCCGCCTGCGCAGCCGCAGCCTGACGCTGCTGCTGGGCTCCCAGGTGCGCTTCGCCGGCACGGCGAGGGTGCGCATCCATGAACTGGGGCAGCAGCGCGCCATCCTCAGCCTGAAGAACCGTCGGCCGGTGCAGAACCACATAAAAGGTATCCATGCCGCGGCGATGGCCTTGCTCGCCGAGTCGGCCAGCGGCTTCCTGGTCGGAATGAACGTACCGGACGACAAGCTGCCGCTGATCAAGACCATGAAGATCGACTATCTCAAGCGCGCCCAGGGCGACCTGACCGCCATCGCGACGCTGGAGGCCGGACAGATCGAGCAGATCCGGCAACAGGACAAGGGCGAGGTCCGCGTGGCGGTGTTGGTCAGCGACGAGAACGGCAACCAGCCGATCGCCTGCGAAATGGTCTGGGCCTGGGTCGGCAAGAAACCCCGGGTCGCTACCGCAGCCCCCAGGTAGCGCACCTCCGGAGCGACTACATCTACGCTGCGAAGCGAACCGCCGCAAACCTTGCCCAGCGCCTTCGCATCCGTCACGAAGAACCGCGGGCGCAGCCCCAGGCGGCGCCGCAGCCGGGTTGCCATGGTGCGGAAAGAAGAAAAACCGCCATGCGCCCGGCCCGGAGAATATTCCCGGTTTAATGCAATAACGGATTGGGCGAGAGTAATTACCAATAAAAGGGTAAACAATAGTAACGCGGCGAAGAATATATGTAGCGAAGTTATACGGATGCGACATTGCAAACGATATTCATTATCGTTTGAAGCCTTGCAAAGAGCCCTCCACCACGCTTCGCGGCAATACGACCAAAAGCCAGCCAGGCCGCGCCATTTCTCGCAAAGACAGCATTCACGAGGGTTTCGGGGATTAACCAAAGCGCTGGAAAAAGCAGAGAAGCGTCTGTTTGTGTTAGAAAAATTTACTTGTCCGGCGCTTTGGGCATAAAATCGGAAAGATACATACAACCCTTAGCTCACTACGCAGCGGGTTGCACAAGAAGTCGGGCATTGCGCCCAGAACCCACGATCTTATATATCCGGTACAGAAGGAGTATCAGCATGCCAAACCCAGCTGAACTTGCAGCTCATCACTGGGGATTCGCTGCCTTCCTTCTAGGGGTCGTTGGCCTTCTCGCCTTCATGCTAGGGGTTTCGTCCCTGCTTGGCAGCAAGGCATTTGGTCGCAGCAAGAACGAACCCTTCGAATCCGGGATCGTCCCCACCGGAGGCGCACGCCTGCGTCTCTCGGCAAAATTCTATCTGGTCGCGATGCTCTTCGTGATCTTCGACGTCGAAGCCCTCTTCCTCTTCGCCTGGTCGGTGTCGGTTCGCGAAAGCGGCTGGGCCGGCCTGATCGAGGCAACCATTTTCATAGCAATTCTGTTGGCGGGTCTTGTCTATCTTTGGCGGATCGGTGCGCTCGATTGGGCTCCCGAAAGCCGTCGCAAGCGGCAGGCGAAGCTAAAACAATGAGGCTTTGGCGATGCAATACAAACTTACCCGGATCGATCCCGATGCGGCCAACGACCAATACCCGATAGGCGAACGGGAAACCGTAGCCGACCCGCTGGTCGAGGGCCAGGTTCACAAGAACATCTTCATGGGCAAGCTCGAGGATGTGCTGAACTCCACCGTCAACTGGGGTCGCAAGAACTCGCTCTGGCCCTATAACTTCGGGCTGTCGTGCTGCTACGTGGAGATGACCACCGCCTTCACCGCGCCGCACGATATCGCCCGCTTCGGCGCCGAAGTGATCCGGGCGTCGCCGCGCCAGGCCGACTTCATGGTCATCGCCGGCACCTGCTTCATCAAGATGGCCCCGGTCATCCAGCGCCTCTACGAGCAGATGCTCGAACCCAAGTGGGTCATCTCCATGGGCTCGTGCGCCAATTCCGGCGGCATGTACGACATCTATTCGGTGGTCCAGGGGGTCGACAAGTTCCTCCCCGTGGACGTCTACATCCCCGGCTGCCCGCCCCGTCCGGAGGCGTTCCTGCAAGGCCTGATGCTGTTGCAGGAATCCATCGGCCAGGAGCGCCGCCCGCTGTCCTGGGTCGTTGGTGACCAGGGGGTCTACCGCGCCGAAATGCCGGCCCAGAAAGACCTGAAACGCGAGCAGCGCATCCAGGTGACCAACCTGCGCAGCCCCGACGAAGTGTGATCCGGAACTCCCGGCCAGCCCCGCTGGCCGGCCGAGACCAGCCGCGTTCACCCCACCGTTGACCGAAAGCGACCGAGACCATGACTGCAGACTCCGCTCTGTACATCCCGCCTTACAAGGCAGACGACCAGGATATCGTCGTCGAACTGAATTCCCGCTTTGGCGCCGAGACCTTCACCGTCCAGCCCACCCGTACCGGCATGCCGGTGCTCTGGGTTCCGCGCGAAAGACTGATCGAAGTCCTGACCTTCCTCCGTCAGGTACCCAAGCCCTACGTGATGCTCTACGACCTGCACGGCGTCGACGAGCGGCTGCGCACCCATCGCCGCGGCCTGCCGAGCGCCGACTTCAGCGTGTTCTACCACCTGATGTCGCTGGAGCGTAATAGTGACGTGATGATCAAGGTCGCCTTGTCCGAGCGCGACCTCAACCTGCCCACCGCCACCCGTATCTGGCCCAACGCCAACTGGTACGAGCGCGAAGTGTGGGACATGTACGGCATCACCTTCACCGGCCACCCGCACCTGACCCGCATGCTGATGCCGCCGACCTGGCAGGGCCATCCGCTGCGCAAGGACTACCCGGCGCGCGCCACCGAGTTCGATCCCTACTCCCTGTCCGCCGCCAAGCAGGACCTGGAGCAGGAAGCCCTGCGCTTCAAGCCGGAAGACTGGGGCATGAAGCGCCACGGCGAGAACGAGGACTACATGTTCCTCAACCTCGGCCCGAACCACCCGTCCGCCCACGGCGCGTTCCGCATCATCCTGCAACTGGACGGCGAGGAGATCATCGACTGCGTCCCGGAGATCGGCTACCACCACCGCGGCGCCGAGAAGATGGCCGAGCGCCAGTCCTGGCACAGTTTCATCCCCTACACCGACCGCATCGACTACCTCGGCGGGGTGATGAACAACCTGCCCTACGTACTCTCGGTGGAGAAGCTCGCCGGGATCAAGGTGCCCCAGCGGGTCGACGTGATCCGGATCATGATGGCGGAGTTCTTCCGTATCCTGAACCACCTGCTGTACCTGGGCACCTATATCCAGGACGTCGGCGCCATGACCCCGGTGTTCTTCACCTTCACCGACCGCCAGCGCGCCTACAAGGTGGTCGAGGCCATCACCGGCTTCCGCCTGCACCCGGCCTGGTACCGCATCGGCGGCGTCGCCCACGACCTGCCGCGCGGCTGGGACAAGCTGGTCCGCGAGTTCCTCGACTGGATGCCCAAGCGCCTCGACGAGTACGAGACCGCGGCCCTGAAGAACAGCATCCTGCGCGGCCGGACCATCGGCGTCGCCCAGTACAACACCAAGGAAGCCCTCGAGTGGGGCACCACCGGCGCCGGCCTGCGCGCCACCGGTTGCGACTTCGACCTGCGCAAGGCCCGCCCCTACTCCGGCTACGAGAACTTCGAGTTCGAGGTACCGCTGGCCCACAACGGCGACGCCTACGACCGCTGCATGGTCAAGATGGGCGAGATGCGCCAGAGCCTGCGGATCATCGAACAGTGCCTGAAGAACATGCCGGAAGGCCCGTACAAGGCCGACCATCCGCTGACCACGCCGCCGCCGAAAGAACGCACGCTGCAACACATCGAAACCCTGATCACCCACTTCCTGCAGGTTTCCTGGGGCCCGGTCATGCCGGCCAACGAAGCCTTCCAGATGATCGAGGCGACCAAGGGTATCAACAGCTACTACCTGACCAGCGACGGCAGCACCATGAGCTACCGCACGCGTATCCGGACGCCCAGCTTCGCGCACCTGCAACAGATCCCCTCGGTGATCAACGGCAGCATGATCGCGGACCTGATCGCCTACCTGGGTAGCATCGATTTCGTTATGGCTGACGTGGACCGCTGACATGAGCCAGAGCAACCTGATTCAGACCGACCGTTTCGTCCTCAGCGAAACCGAGCGCTCGTCCATCGAGCATGAAATGCATCACTACGAGGACCCGCGCGCGGCGTCCATCGAAGCCCTGAAGATCGTCCAGAAACAGCGCGGCTGGGTGCCGGACGGCGCCATCCCGGCGATCGGCGAGGTGCTGGGGATCCCGGCCAGCGACGTCGAAGGCGTCGCCACCTTCTATAGTCAGATATTCCGCCAGCCGGTGGGCCGCCACATCATCCGCGTCTGCGACAGCATGGTCTGCTACATCGGCGGCCACGAGTCGGTGGTCGGCGAGATCCAGAAGCAACTCGGCATCGGTCTCGGCCAGACTACCGCCGACGGACGCTTCACCCTGCTCCCGGTCTGCTGCCTGGGCAACTGCGACAAGGCCCCGGCGCTGATGATCGACGACGACACCCATGGCGACGTGCGTCCCGACGGTGTCGCCAAACTGCTGGAGGCCTACGTATGACCCTTACCTCCATTGGTCCGGCCAACCGCATGGCGCGTTCGGCGGAAACCCATCCGCTGACCTGGCGCCTGCGCGAAGACGCCCAGCCCGTCTGGCTCGAGGAATACCAGAGCAAGGACGGCTATGCCGCGGCGCGCAAGGCGCTGACCCAGATGGCCCAGGACGACATCGTCCAGACCGTCAAGGACTCCGGCCTCAAGGGCCGCGGCGGCGCGGGCTTCCCCACCGGCGTGAAGTGGGGCCTGATGCCGAAGGACGAGTCGCTGAACATCCGCTACCTGCTGTGCAACGCGGACGAGATGGAGCCGAACACCTGGAAGGACCGCATGCTCATGGAGCAGCTGCCGCACCTGCTGGTGGAAGGCATGCTGATTTCCGCGCGCGCGCTGAAGGCCTACCGCGGCTACATCTTCCTCCGCGGCGAATACGTCGACGCGGCGCGCAACCTCAACCGCGCCATCGACGAAGCCAAGGCCGCCGGCCTGCTCGGCAAGAACATCCTCGGCAGCGGCTTCGATTTCGAGCTGTTCGTCCACACCGGTGCCGGCCGCTACATCTGCGGCGAAGAGACCGCGCTGATCAACTCGCTGGAAGGCCGCCGCGCCAACCCGCGTTCCAAACCGCCCTTCCCTGCCGCCGTCGGCGTCTGGGGCAAGCCGACCTGCGTGAACAACGTGGAGACGCTGTGCAACGTGCCGGCCATCGTCGGCAACGGCGTGGACTGGTACAAGACCCTGGCCCGCCCCGGCAGCGAAGACATGGGCACCAAGCTGATGGGCTTCTCCGGCAAGGTGAAGAACCCCGGCCTGTGGGAACTGCCGTTCGGCGTCAGCGCCCGCGAGCTGTTCGAGGACTACGCCGGCGGCATGCGCGACGGCTTCCAGCTCAAGGCCTGGCAGCCCGGCGGCGCCGGTACCGGCTTCCTGCTCCCGGAGCACCTGGATGCGCAGATGTTCGCCGGCGGCATCGCCAAGGTCGGCACCCGGATGGGCACCGGCCTGGCCATGGCGGTGGACGACAGCATCAACATGGTTTCCCTGCTGCGCAACATGGAAGAGTTCTTCGCCCGCGAGTCCTGCGGCTGGTGCACCCCCTGCCGCGATGGCCTGCCGTGGAGCGTGAAGCTGCTGCGTGCCCTGGAGCGGGGCGAAGGCCAGCCCGGCGACCTCGAGACCCTCGAGCAGCTGGTCAACTTCCTCGGCCCAGGCAAGACCTTCTGCGCCCACGCGCCGGGAGCCGTCGAGCCGCTGGGCAGCGCCCTCAAGTATTTCCGTGCCGAATTCGAGGCGGGCATCTCCCGCCAGCCTTCGGCCGCGCCGCGCCCGGCAACGGTCGGCGCCTGATGCTTTGCAGCCGGACGGCCAGCCGTCCGGCGATGTTTCGTCGTCGTGCCGCGGCCCGGCCGCAGGCCCGACGGAACCGTGAGTTTCTATTAGCCACGCCCGCTGACAACGGGCCAACGAAGACTTGAACCATGGCCACTATCCACGTAGACGGCAAGACGCTCGAAGTCGATGGTGCAGACAACCTCCTGCAGGCCTGTCTGTCCCTCGGTCTCGACATTCCCTACTTCTGCTGGCACCCGGCGCTCGGTAGCGTCGGCGCCTGCCGCCAGTGCGCGGTGAAGCAGTACACCGACGAGAACGACAAGCGTGGTCGCCTCGTCATGTCCTGCATGACCCCCGCCACCGACAACACCTGGATCTCCATCGAAGACGAAGAGGCCAAGCAGTTCCGCGCCAGCGTCGTCGAATGGCTGATGACCAACCACCCGCACGACTGCCCGGTGTGCGAGGAAGGCGGTCACTGCCACCTGCAGGACATGACGGTGATGACCGGCCACAACGAGCGCCGGTACCGCTTCACCAAGCGCACCCACCAGAACCAGGAACTCGGCCCGTTCATCGCCCATGAGATGAACCGCTGCATCGCCTGCTACCGCTGCGTGCGCTACTACAAGGACTACGCCGGCGGCACCGACCTCGGCGTCTACGGCGCCCACGACAACGTCTACTTCGGACGGGTCGAGGACGGCGTGCTGGAAAGCGAGTTCTCCGGCAACCTCACCGAGGTCTGCCCCACCGGCGTGTTCACCGACAAGACCCACTCCGAGCGCTACAACCGCAAGTGGGACATGCAGTTCGCCCCGAGCATCTGCCACGGCTGCTCCAGCGGCTGCAACATCAGCCCCGGCGAGCGCTACGGCGAGATCCGCCGCATCGAGAACCGCTACAACGGCTCGGTCAACCACTACTTCCTCTGCGACCGCGGTCGCTTCGGCTACGGCTACGTCAACCGCGAAGACCGTCCGCGCCAGCCGCTGCTGGTGCTGAGCAAGCAGAAGCTGAGCCTGGACGGCGCCCTCGACCAGGCCGCCGCCCTGCTGAAGGAGCGCAAGGTGGTCGGCATCGGTTCGCCGCGCGCCAGCCTGGAAAGCAACTTCGCCCTGCGCGAGCTGGTTGGCGAAGGCAACTTCTACAGCGGCATCAACGAAGGCGAGCTCGACCGCCTGCGCCTGATCCTGCAGGTCATGCAGGAAGGCCCGCTGCCGGTGCCGAGCATCCGCGACATCGAGGACCACGACGCGGTCTTCGTCCTCGGCGAGGACCTGACCCAGACCGCCGCCCGCATCGCCCTGGCCCTGCGCCAGTCGGTGAAGGGCAAGGCCGTCGAGATGGCTGCCGACATGAAGGTCCAGCCGTGGCTCGACGCCGCGGTGAAGAACATCGCCCAGCATGCGCAGAACCCGCTGTTCATCGCCAGCGTCAGCGCGACCCGCCTCGACGACGTGGCCGAGGAAACCGTTCACGCCGCGCCGGACGATCTCGCTCGCCTCGGCTTCGCCGTGGCCCACGCGATCGACCCAAGCGCCCCGTCCGTGGCCGACCTCGACCCTCAGGCCCAGGCCTTCGCCCAGCGCATCGCCGATGCCCTGCTGGCGGCCAAGCGTCCGCTGGTAGTGTCCGGCAACTCGCTGGGCAACAAGGCATTGATCGAAGCCGCGGCGAACATCGCCAAGGCCCTCAAGCAGCGCGAGAAGAACGGTTCCATCAGCCTGGTGGTCGGCGAAGCCAACAGCCTCGGCCTGGCGCTCTTCGGCGGCGACTCCGTGGAAGCCGCGCTCGAGCGACTGACCTCCGGACAGGCCGACGCCGTGGTGGTGCTGGAGAACGATCTCTATCGCCGCACCGACGCCGCCCGTGTCGACGCGGCCCTGGCGGCGGCCAAGGTGGTGATTGTCGCCGATCACCAGCAGACCGCCACCACCGCCAAGGCGCACCTGGTGCTGCCGGCGGCCAGCTTCGCCGAAGGCGACGGCACCCTGGTCAGCCAGGAAGGCCGCGCCCAGCGCTTCTTCCAGGTGTTCGACCCGACCTACTACGACGCCAGGAACATGGTCCGCGAGGGCTGGCGCTGGCTGCATGCGATCCACAGCACCCTGCAAGGCAAGCGCGTCGACTGGACCCAGTTGGACCACGTCACCGAAGCCGTGGCCGAGGCCAAGCCGATCCTGGCCGGCATCCGCGACGCCGCACCGGCCGCCTCGTTCCGCATCAAGGGCCTCAAGCTGGCCCGCGAACCGCACCGCTACAGCGGGCGTACCGCCATGCGCGCCAATATCAGCGTGCACGAGCCGCGCACCCCGCAGGACATCGACTCGGCGTTCGCCTTCTCCATGGAAGGCTACTCCGGCAGCCAGGAAGACCGTCAGCAGATCCCGTTCGCCTGGTCGCCGGGCTGGAACTCGCCGCAGGCCTGGAACAAGTTCCAGGACGAGGTCGGCGGCCACCTGCGCGCCGGCGACCCCGGCGTGCGCCTGATCGAACCGAAGGGCGAAGGCCTCGACTGGTTCCAGGCCGTGCCGGTGCCGTTCAGCGCCAAGGCCGACAGCTGGAAGGTAGTGCCGCTGTACCACCTGTTCGGCAGCGAGGAAAACAGCTCGCGGGCCGCGCCGATCCAGCAGCGCATCCCGGAGACCTACGTCGCCCTGTCCAAGGAAGACGCGGACCGCCTCGGCGTCAACGACGGCGCGACCCTCGGCTTCCAGCTCAAGGGCCAGGCCCTGCGCCTGCCGCTGCGTATCGATGAACAACTCGGCGCCGGCCTGATCGGCCTGCCGGTCGGCTTCGCCGGCATCCCGGCGGCGATCGCCGGCTGCTCCGTGGAAGGTCTGCAGGAGGCTGCACAATGAGTTGGCTGACTCCCGCTCTGGTCACCATCATCCTCACCGTGGTCAAGGCCATCGTGGTGCTGCTCGCCGTGGTCATCTGCGGCGCCCTGCTAAGCTGGGTCGAGCGCCGCCTGCTCGGCCTCTGGCAGGACCGCTACGGCCCCAACCGGGTCGGTCCGTTCGGTGCGTTCCAGCTCGGCGCGGACATGGTCAAGATGTTCTTCAAGGAGGACTGGACCCCGCCGTTCGCCGACAAGATGATCTTCACCCTGGCCCCGGTGATCGCGATGGGCGCCCTGCTCGTCGCCTTCGCCATCGTGCCGATCACCCCCACCTGGGGCGTGGCGGACCTGAACATCGGCATCCTGTTCTTCTTCGCCATGGCCGGCCTGACGGTGTACGCCGTGCTGTTCGCCGGCTGGTCGAGCAACAACAAGTTCGCCCTGCTCGGCAGCCTGCGCGCCTCGGCCCAGACCATCTCCTACGAGGTGTTCCTGGCCCTGTCGCTGATGGGCATCGTCGCCCAGGTCGGCTCGTTCAACATGCGCGACATCGTCCAGTACCAGATCGACAACGTCTGGTTCATCATTCCGCAGTTCTTCGGCTTCTGCACCTTCATCATCGCCGGCGTCGCCGTGACCCACCGTCACCCGTTCGACCAGCCGGAAGCGGAGCAGGAACTGGCGGACGGCTACCACATCGAGTACGCCGGGATGAAATGGGGCATGTTCTTCGTCGGCGAGTACATCGGCATCGTACTGGTCTCGGCGCTGCTGGCGACCCTGTTCTTCGGCGGCTGGCACGGTCCGTTCCTGGACACCCTGCCCTGGCTGTCGTTCTTCTACTTCGCCGCCAAGACCGGCTTCTTCATCATGCTCTTCATCCTGATCCGCGCCTCGCTGCCGCGTCCGCGCTATGACCAGGTGATGGCGTTCAGCTGGAAGGTGTGCCTGCCGCTGACCCTGATCAACCTGCTGGTGACCGGCGCGCTCGTGCTGGCCGCGGCCCAGTAAGGAGAACCACCGTGATCAAAGAAATCATCAACGTCGTGCATGGCACCTTCACCCAGCTTCGCAGCCTGGTGATGATCTTCGGCCATGCCTTCCGCAAGCGCGACACCCTGCAATACCCCGAAGAGCCGGTCTACCTGCCGCCGCGCTATCGTGGCCGGATCGTCCTGACCCGCGACCCCGACGGCGAGGAACGCTGCGTAGCCTGCAACCTGTGCGCCGTGGCCTGTCCGGTTGGCTGCATCTCCCTGCAGAAGGCCGAGACCGAGGACGGTCGCTGGTATCCGGAGTTCTTCCGCATCAACTTCTCGCGCTGCATCTTCTGCGGCCTGTGCGAGGAAGCCTGCCCGACCACCGCGATCCAGCTCACCCCGGACTTCGAGATGGGCGAGTTCAAGCGCCAGGACCTGGTCTACGAGAAGCACGACCTGCTGATCTCCGGGCCGGGCAAGAACCCGGACTACAACTACTACCGCGTTGCGGGGATGGCGATCGCCGGCAAGCCGAAAGGCGCCGCGCAGAACGAAGCCGAACCGATCAACGTGAAAAGCCTGCTGCCATAAGGAGACGTCGCGTGGAATTCGCTTTCTATTTCGCTGCCGGCGTCGCCGTACTGGCCACGCTGCGGGTCATCACCAACAGCAACCCAGTGCATGCCCTGCTCTACCTGATCATTTCCCTGCTGGCCATCTCGATGACCTTCTTCAGCCTCGGCGCACCCTTCGCCGGTGCCCTGGAGATCATCGTCTACGCTGGCGCCATCATGGTTCTGTTCGTCTTCGTGGTGATGATGCTCAACCTCGGCCCGGCCGTGGTCGAGCAGGAGCGCAAGTGGCTCACGCCCGGCATCTGGGTCGGGCCTTCGGCCCTGGCCCTGGTCCTGCTGGTGGAACTGCTGGTGGTCCTCGCCCGCACCCCGAGCGGTGCCGGCATCGGCCATACCACGGTAGACGCCAAGGCGGTCGGCATCAGCCTCTACGGCCCGTACCTGCTGGTGGTCGAACTGGCCTCCATGCTGTTGCTCGCGGCCCTGGTCGCTGCCTATCACCTGGGTCGTCAAGACGCCAAACAATAAAGGTTCGGCGGGCGCCCTGCGCCCGCCCCAAGGGAACGTAACGCTATGAACGCAATACCACTGGAACACGGCCTGGCCCTCGCCAGCGTCCTGTTCGCCCTCGGACTGGTCGGCTTGATGGTGCGACGCAACATCCTGTTCGTACTGATGAGCCTGGAAGTGATGATGAACGCCGCCGCCCTCGCCTTCGTGGTCGCCGGCAGCCGCTGGGGCCAACCCGACGGCCAGGTGATGTTCATCCTGGTGCTGAGCCTCGCGGCCGCCGAAGCGAGCATCGGCCTGGCGATCCTGCTGCAACTGTATCGCCGCTTCCACACCCTCGATATCGACGCTGCCAGCGAGATGCGCGGATGAACCTTCTACCTCTTACCTTCCTGTTCCCCCTGGTCGGCTTCCTGCTGCTGTCGTTCTCCCGCGGCAGGTGGTCGGAAAACCTTTCGGCGCTGGTCGGCGTCGGCTCGGTCGGCCTCTCCGCCCTGAGCGCGGCCTGGGCCATCTTCAGCTTCCACAGCAGTCCGCCGGAAGGCGGCGCCTACAGCCTGGTGCTGTGGCAGTGGATGGCGGCCGGCGACTTCAGCACCAACTTCACCCTGTACCTGGACGGCCTCTCGGTAACCATGCTCGGCGTGGTTACCGGCGTCGGCTTCCTGATCCACCTGTTCGCCTCCTGGTACATGCGTGGCGAAACCGGCTATTCGCGCTTCTTCGCCTACACCAACCTGTTCATCGCCAGCATGCTGTTCCTGGTGCTGGGCGACAACCTGCTGTTCCTCTACTTCGGCTGGGAAGGCGTGGGCCTGTGCAGCTACCTGCTGATCGGCTTCTACTACAGCAATCGCAACAACGGTAACGCGGCGCTCAAGGCATTCATCGTCACCCGCGTCGGCGACGTGTTCATGGCTTTCGGCCTGTTCATCCTGTTCCAGCAGTTCGGCACCCTGAACATCCAGGAGCTGCTGGTGCTGGCGCCGCAGAAGTTCCCGGAAGGCAACCTCTGGCTGACCCTGGCGACCCTGGCCCTGCTCGGCGGCGCGGTCGGCAAGTCCGCCCAGCTGCCGCTGCAGACCTGGCTGGCCGACGCCATGGCCGGCCCGACCCCGGTCTCCGCGCTGATCCACGCCGCCACCATGGTGACCGCCGGCGTCTACCTGATCGCCCGTTGCCACGGCCTGTTCACCCTGGCCCCGGACATCCTCGAACTGGTCGGCATCGTCGGCGCGGTGACCTTGGTCCTGGCCGGCTTCGCCGCCCTGGTACAGACCGATATCAAGCGCATCCTCGCCTACTCGACCATGAGCCAGATCGGCTACATGTTCCTCGCCCTCGGCGTCGGCGCCTGGGACGCGGCGATCTTCCACCTGATGACCCACGCCTTCTTCAAGGCCCTGCTGTTCCTTGCCTCGGGCGCGGTGATCGTCGCCTGCCATCACGAGCAGAACATCTTCAAGATGGGCGGCTTGTGGAAGAAGCTGCCGCTGGCCTACGCCAGCTTCGTGGTCGGCGGTGCGGCGCTGGCCGCCCTGCCCTTCCTCACCGCGGGCTTCTACTCCAAGGACGAGATCCTCTGGGAGGCCTTCGCCAGCGGCCATCGCGAACTGCTGATCGCCGGCCTGGTGGGTGCGTTCCTGACCTCGATCTACACCTTCCGCCTGATCTTCGTCGCCTTCCACGGCGAGCCGAAGACCGAAGCCCACGCCGGCCACGGGATTTCCCACTGGTTGCCGCTCAGCGTGCTGATCGTCCTGTCGACCTTCGTCGGCGCCCTGATCACCCCGCCGCTGGCTGGCGTCCTGCCGGAAAGCGTCGGCCACGCAGGTGGCGAAGCCAAGCACAGCCTGGAACTGGCCTCGGGTGCCATCGCCATCGCCGGTATCCTGCTGGCCGCCCTGCTCTTCCTCGGCCAGCGCCGCTTCGTCAGCGCCCTGGCGAAGAGCGCCTCGGGTCGCTTCTTCGGTACCTGGTGGTACCACGCCTGGGGCTTCGACTGGCTGTACGACAAGCTGTTCGTGAAACCCTACCTGCTGCTCTGCCAATTGCTGGGGCGCGACCCCATCGACCGTACCCTGGGCGTCGTTCCGTTCAGCGTGCGCGGCGGACACAACCTCCTCAGCCTCACCGAGAACGGCCGCCTGCGCTGGTACGCCGCTTCCCTGGTGGGTGGAGCCGCCATCCTGCTCGGCGCGCTGCTGCTGGCCTAACGAATTCACGGAGAGACTGAGCCTGTCATGATTCTGCCCTGGCTAATCCTGATCCCCTTCATCGGCGGTTTCCTCTGCTGGATCGCCGAACACAGCAGCAAGACCCTGCCCCGCTGGATCGCGCTGCTTTCGATGACCCTGGTCCTGATCCTGAGCCTTTGGATCTGGGCCACCGGCGACTTCCAGCTGGCGCCCGCGCCCGGCGGCGAGCCGGAATGGACCCTGCAATTCAAGGTGCTGTGGATCGAGCGTCTCGGCATCAGCATCCACCTGGCGATGGATGGCCTGTCGCTGCTGATGGTCGCCCTCACCGGCCTGCTCGGCGTGCTCTCGGTCCTCTGCTCCTGGAACGAGATCCAGCGCCGCATCGGCTTCTTCCATCTGAACCTGCTGTGGATCCTGGGCGGTGTGATCGGCGTGTTCCTCGCCATCGACCTGTTCCTGTTCTTCTTCTTCTGGGAAATGATGCTGGTGCCGATGTACTTCCTCATCGCGCTGTGGGGACACAGTTCCGATGACGGCAAGAAGACCCGCATCTACGCCGCCACCAAGTTCTTCATCTTCACCCAGGCCAGCGGCCTGGTGATGCTGGTGGCGATCCTCGGCCTGGTGTTCGTCAACTTCAATGCCACCGGCGTGATCACCTTCGACTACGCCACCCTGCTGAAGACCCAGCTGAGCCCCCACGTGGAATGGCTGCTGATGCTCGGCTTCTTCGTCGCCTTCGCGGTGAAGATGCCGGTGGTGCCGGTGCATTCCTGGCTGCCGGACGCCCACGCCCAGGCGCCCACCGCCGGCTCCGTGGACCTCGCCGGCATCCTCCTGAAGACCGCCGCCTACGGCCTGATCCGCTTCGCCCTGCCGCTGTTCCCCAACGCCTCGGCGGAATTCGCGCCGATCGCCATGTGGCTCGGCATCATCGGCATCTTCTACGGTGCCCTGCTGTCCTTCGCGCAGACCGACATCAAGCGCCTGGTCGCCTACTCCAGCGTTTCGCACATGGGCTTCGTGATGATCGGCATCTACTCCGGCAGCCAGGTCGCGCTGCAGGGCGTGGTGGTGCAGATGATCGCCCACGGCCTCTCCGCCGCGGCGCTGTTCATCCTCTGCGGCCAGCTCTACGAGCGCCTGCATACCCGCGACATGCGCAAGATGGGCGGCCTGTGGTCGCGCATGCCCTACCTGCCGGCGATCAGCCTGTTCTTCGCCTCGGCGTCGCTGGGCCTGCCCGGCACCGGCAACTTCGTCGGGGAGTTCCTGATCCTGATCGGCGCCTTCAAGGTGGTCCCGGTGATCATCGTGATCGCCACCTTCGGCCTGGTCTTCGCCTCGGTCTACTCGCTGATCATGATCCACCGCGCCTACTTCGGCCCCAGCCAGTCCGACGAGCCGATCCTCGGCCTCGATGCCCGCGAACTGAGCATGGTGCTCGGCCTGGCGGTCCTGCTGGTCCTGCTCGGGGTCTACCCGCAGCCAGTGCTGGACATCTCCGCGGCCAGCATGCACGGCGTGCAGCAATGGCTGGGCGCAGCCCTTTCCACCCTTGCAGGACGGTAGTCGCGAAATGACCTTTACGATCCAACACTTCATCGCGCTCCTGCCACTGCTGATCACCAGCGCCACCCTGGTGGTGGTGATGCTGGCGGTAGCCTGGAAACGCAATCACTCGTTCACCGCCACCCTCTCGGTGATCGGCCTCAACCTGGCCCTGCTGTCGCTGCTGCCGGTCCTCGGCGTCACCCCGATCGAGGTGACACCGCTGGTGCTGGTGGACAACTACGCCTGCTTCTACATGGCCCTGGTGCTGGTCTCCGCCCTGGCCTGCGTGACCCTCGCCCACGCCTACATGGAAAGCTATCCGGGTAACCGCGAAGAGCTGTACCTGCTCCTGCTGCTGGCCACCGCCGGCGGCCTGGTGCTGGTCAGCGCGCAGCACCTGGCCAGCCTGTTCATCGGCCTGGAGCTGCTCTCGGTCCCGGTCTACGGGATGGTCGCCTACGCCTTCTTCAACAAGCGCTCGCTGGAAGCCGGCATCAAGTACACCGTGCTCTCGGCCGCCGGCTCCGCCTTCCTGCTGTTCGGCATGGCCCTGCTCTACGCCGAGTCCGGTACCCTGGGCTTCGCCGGCCTTGGCGCCAAGGTCGCCGAGCACGTGCTGAGCGGTCCGCTGGTCAGCGTTGGCGTAGGCATGATGCTGGTCGGCCTGGGCTTCAAGCTGTCGCTGGTGCCCTTCCACCTGTGGACCCCGGATGTCTACGAAGGCGCCCCGGCGCCGGTCTCGGCGTTCCTCGCCACCGCCAGCAAGGTCGCGGTGTTCGCCGTGCTGCTGCGGCTGTTCCAGATCGCCCCTGCGGCCCTGGACAACCAACTGCTGAACATCTCCCTGAGCGTCATCGCGGTCGCCTCGATCCTCTTCGGCAACCTGCTGGCACTGACCCAGAGCAACATCAAGCGCCTGCTCGGCTACTCGTCCATCGCCCACCTGGGCTACCTGCTGGTCGCCCTGATCGCCAGCAAGGGCATGGCCGTGGAAGCGGTCGGCGTCTACCTGGCCACCTACGTACTGACCTCCCTCGGCGCGTTCGGCGTGATCACCCTGATGTCCACCCCGTACAGCGGCCGCGACGCCGATGCGCTGTTCGAGTACCGCGGCCTGTTCTGGCGCCGGCCGGTACTGACCGCGGTGATGACCGTGATGATGCTGTCGCTGGCAGGCATCCCGCTGACCGCCGGCTTCATCGGCAAGTTCTACGTGATCGCGGTCGGCGTCGAGTCGCACCTGTGGTGGCTGATCGGCGCCCTGGTGCTGGGCAGCGCCATCGGCCTGTACTACTACCTGCGGGTCATGGTCACCCTGTTCCTGGTCGAGCCCGGCATCCGCCAGCACGACGCACCGTTCAACTGGGGCCAGCGCGCCGGCGGCATCATGCTGGTGGCCATCGCCCTGCTGGCGTTCTTCCTCGGCGTCTACCCGCAGCCGCTGCTGGAAATCCTCCAGCGTTCCGGCCTGGCCCTCGCCGGCTGAGTCGCCCGCTCCACGAAAACCCCGCCTCGGCGGGGTTTTTCTTTGGCCCGCCCCACGCACCCTGCCCCGCTACCGTGGCATGCTCCGCGCTCCATGGATGAACCCGGAGGCCTCATGCCCACCTTCCACGATATCGACGTCCTGCGACACAACAGCGCCAGTTGGGACGCCCAGGCCGCCCGTGACTGCGAATGGTCGCGACCGGTCAGCGCCGAAGAGGTCGCCGCCGCACGCCGCGGCGACTGGGCGGTGAAGCTGACCCCGGGCGCGTTACCCGCTCACTGGCTGGGCGACGTACGCGGCCGCGAGATCCTCTGCCTGGCCTCGGCCGGCGGCCAGCAGGCGCCGATCCTTGCCGCCGCCGGCGCACGGGTCACGCTGTTCGACGCCTCGGCGGGACAGCTGGACAAGGACCGCCAGGTCGCCGCCCGCGACCGCCTCGAACTGGCCTGCGTGCAGGGCGACATGCGCGACCTCTCGACCTTCGCCGATGCCTCCTTCGACCTGGTCTTCAATCCCATCTCCAATCTCTACGTCGACGATGTCCTGCCGGTCTGGCGCGAATGCGCGCGGGTGCTGCGGCCGGGCGGCAAGCTGCTGGCGAGCTTCTACAACCCGGCGCTGTTCATCGAGGACCGCTCGCCGGAACTGGCAGAGCAGGGCCTGATCCGGCCGCGACATCGCCTGCCCTACTCCGACCTGGAAAGCCTCTCCGCCGAAGCCCTCGCGGCAAAGCGCGAGAAAGGCGAAGCCCTGGTGTTCGGCCATAGCCTGACCCAGCAGATCGCCGGCCAGCTCGCCGCCGGCCTGCTGCTGCAGGATTTCTACGAAGACTGGCAACCGCACCCGCGCTTCGTCATCGACCGCTTCATGCCGACCTTCCTCGCCACCTGCGCGCTCAAGCCGAGGTCCGCCGCCGGTTGACAGCGGCGCGCGCGGACCTTAGAGTCCGCGCTCCCTTCCCGCCTGTGCTGCTGAGCGGAAAGACGCCAGCCTCCGGTTTCCACCGGACGGCTTCGCATTGTCTGTAGAGCGGCACTGTCATGTCCAAACATTCCCGGCTTGAAAAAGCCTTCCTGCGCAGCGGCATCCTCGTCGACCGCCAGCAGGACATCGTCACCCTCACCCGTCGTCACGACGGTACTTCGGCCCAGGTCCTGCTGCCCGCCAGCTTCGCGCTGGAGGAAAAGGCCGTGCGCCAGTTGCTCGACTTCGCCTCGGTCCAGGCACCCGGCGACACCGGGCACGTCTGCAAGGCCTGCGCCACGCCGGACTTCCATCCCGGCAGCATCGCCCCGGTCGGCTCCATCGTCGCCAGTACGGCGGACTTCGTCATTCCCGCTGCCATCGGCACCGACATCAATTGCGGCATGCGCCTGCTGCGTACCGGCCTGACCCTGTCCAGCGCCGAGGAGCACAGGCAAGCCCTGGTCGCCGGCCTGACCCACGTCCTGCTGCGTAACGGTCGCGACGTACCATTGCGGGTCCAGGCGTTCGAAGCGCTGTTCGCCGAAAGCCCCGGGCACTGCCTGGAGCGTCTCAGCGAAGACGGCCTGTGGGCCGAGGTCGACCAGGCGCGGCTGTTCCGCGAGTTACAGGGCTGCATCGGCCTGGATGAATTCGGCGGGCGTCTCGAGTATGCCCCCGAGGCCTTGCGCGATCGCCGCCGCAGCCTGATCCGCGATCCCGGCCTGGGTACCACCGGTTCCGGCAATCACTTCGTCGAGTTGCAGGTGGTGGACCGCCTGCTCGACCGCCACCAGGCCTTCGCCCTGGGCCTCAGGGCCGACGAACTGGTGGTGATGATCCACAGCGGCTCGCGCGATGTCGGCTTTCACGTCGGCCAGCGCTGGATGGACCGTGCCCGCACCGCCTGGCCGCGCGGCCGGCGCCACCCCGCGTCCGGCCTCTACGCGCTGGGCGGCGAGCTGGCCGGAGAATACCTCCAGGCCATGGGTGGCGCTGCGCGCTATGCCTGGCTGAACCGGGTGGTGCTGGCGGAGCTGGTGCGCAAGGTCTTGCGCGAGACCTTCCAGCGCGACGACAGCGCCCTGCTGGTGGACGTCCCGCACAACGTGGTGCTCCAGGAACAGGGCCTGAATCTCCACCGCAAGGGCGCCACGCCGGCCCGCCAGGGCGATCTGCTGCTGATTCCCGGCTCGATGGGCGATTACTCGTACATCGCCAGCGGCCTGGGCCACCCGGACTGGCTATGGTCCTGCAGCCATGGGGCCGGCCGCAGCATCCGCCGGCAGGCGCTACGAGCGCTGAAAGGCCCGGGCGACAGCGCGCTGCCCTGGCACTGCGTGACCCTCCGTGAGGAGCGCCGCATCGAAGAGGCCCCGGGCGCCTACAAGCCGGTGGGGCCGGTGATCGATGCCCAGGAGCGTGCCGGGCTGATCCGGCCGCTGGCACGCTTGCGTCCGTGGCTGACCTTCAAGGCCTGAAACGAACAAGCCCCGCATTCGCGGGGCGCGTCTGCCACGGGCGCGACTCAGGCCTGCGGTTCTTCCTCGCGGCCAGTGAACAGGTCCCAGCTGGCCATGAACAGCGCAGCGATCAGCGGGCCGATGACGAAGCCGTTGAGACCGAACAGGGCCATGCCGCCGAGGGTGGAGATCAGCACCACGTAGTCCGGCATCTTGGTGTCCTTGCCGACCAGGATCGGGCGCAGGATGTTGTCCACCAGGCCGATCACCACCACGCAGAACAGGATCAGCACTACACCCTGCCAGATCGCCCCGGTGAGCAGGAAGTAGGCCGCCACCGGCGCCCAGATCAGCGCCGCACCGATGGCCGGCAGCAGCGACAGGAAGGCCATCAGGGTGCCCCAGAGCAAGGCGCCCTCGATGCCCAGCAGCCAGAAGATCAGACCGCCGAGAGCGCCCTGGGTGGCAGCCACGGCGATGTTGCCCTTCACCGTGGCGCGGATCACCGTGGTGAACTTGGCGAACAGGTGGTGCTTGTGTTCCTGGCTCAGCGGCACCGCCTGCTTGATCCGCCGGCCGAGCACGCGACCGTCGCGGAGGAGGAAGAACAGCAGGTAGAGCATGATGCCGAAGCTGATGACGAAGTCGAGGGTGTTCTGGCCGATGCTGAACGCCTTGGTCGCCACCACCTGGCTGGCCTGCATCGCCACCGAGGAGAGCTTCTCCTGCAGGCTCGAGAGATTGGCCAGGTCGAAGCGCTCCAGCCACTGGTGCACCGATGGCGGCAAGGCAGCCACCGCCTGCTGCAGGTAGGCGGCGAAGTTCAGTTCGCCGGACTTGACCCGCTGGTAGACGCTCGCGCCTTCCTGCACCAGCGAACCGGCGATGAAGATCACCGGGATGATCACGATCAGCACGCAGATCAGCAGGGTGATCAGCGCGGCGAGGTTCTTCCGATCCCTCAGGCGCACCTGCAGGCGGCGTTGCACCGGGGCGAAGATGATCGCCAAGATGGTGCCCCAGAACACCGCGCCGTAGAACGGCAGCAAGAGCCAGCCGAAGGCGAGCGTGACCACCGCCAGCAACAGGAGAAAAGTCCGGGATTCCAGTTTCGTGTCGAGCATGTCCAATCCATCTGGCAGTGGGAAGCAAAGCATTAGTCAGCCGGCGGACGTGGATCGTTCACGACTGCCGGCCGACTCCGCCGAATAATGACAGGAAGGCTCTGTGGCGCACCACTGCCGGCTGGCTCTTTTGCCGGCAGCGGTCGCGCGGGGGAAGGGTCAGATGCGGAACTGACCGACCAGCCGGCCCAGGCCCTGGCCCAGTTGCGCCAGGCTGCGGGCGGTCTGCGCGCCCTGCTGGGCCTCGTCGGCGACGCTGTCCACCGCGCCGGCGATCTGGTGCACGCTGCGGTTGATCTCCTCGGCCACCGCGGTCTGCTCCTCGGCGGCGCTGGCGATCTGCGCGTTCATCGCGTTGATGGTGGCGATCAGCTGGGCGATGGCATCCAGCGAATCGCCGGCCTGGTTGGCCTGGTTGCTGGTGCCCTCGCCGGCCTCGCCGGAACGGCGCATGGCGTCGACCGCGGCGTTGGTGCCCTGCTGCAGGCGATCGATCATGCCCTGGATTTCCTGGGTACTCTGCTGGGTGCGGCTGGCCAGCGCCCGCACTTCGTCGGCGACCACCGCAAAGCCACGTCCGGCCTCGCCGGCACGGGCCGCCTCGATGGCCGCGTTGAGCGCCAGCAGGTTGGTCTGTTCGGCAATGGAGCGGATCACCCCGAGCACACTGACGATGGATTGCACGTCCTGCTGTAGGCTATCCAGAGAAGTCCCGCTGTCGCGGATCTCGTCCACCAGCGCGTGGATGCGCTCGATGCTGCCGTCCACCACGCGCTTGGCCGCCTGGCCTTCGTGGTCGGTCTGCTGCGCGGCCTCGGCGGCGCGCTGGGCGCTCTGCGCCACTTCATGGGCGGCGGCGGACATCTCGTTGATCGCGGTGGCGACCTGGTCGGTCTCGTGGCGCTGGCGCTCCATGGCCTGCTCGGAACGCTCGGCCTGGGCCGACATCTGCTCCACCAGTTGCTTGAGGTCGCCGGTCATCCCGGCGATCTGCCGCACCAGACCGTGGATCTTCTCGACGAAGCGGTTGAAGGAACCGGCCAGCTCGCCCAGCTCGTCGTGGCTGGTCACCGGTAGGCGACGGGTCAGGTCGCCTTCGCCGGCGGCGATGTCATCGAGGTTCTGGCGGATCTGGTGCAACGGCCGCAGCATCGCGTTGGCCACCGCCAGGCCGATCACCAGCAGGACCACCAGAAGGACGCCGGCGATCCCCACGATACTGGCGATCAGGGTGCCGATACGCTCGTCGATGTCCTGCTTGATTTCCACCAACTGGGCCTCGACGCCGTCGAGGTTGATCGCCGAGCCGATAACCATGTCCCACTTCGGCAGGTACAGGGTGTAGGACAGCTTGGGCACCATGACGCTCTCGTTGCCCGGCAGCGGCGAGGTATAGGTCACGTAGTGGCTGCCGTTGCGGCCGGCCTCCACCAGTTCGCGGTTGAGGTAGACGCCGCTGGGATCGCGGCGGTCGCGGAAGCTCTTGCCGACGTCCACCGGGCTGTCGCCGCGAAACAGGCGCACCACCTGGGAGTCGTAGCCGAAGATATAGCCGTCCTTGCCGTACTTGATCTTCGACAGGCGCGCGATGGCCTCGGCGCGGGCATTCAGGTCGCCGTTGGCCGAGCGGTCGTACTCGGCCTGGATACTGCCCATGGCGATCTGCACGTAGTGCTCGAGTTCGGCACGACGGTCGCCGAGCAGGCGCTCGCGGGTATCCTTGACTTCGGCATCAGCCTGTTTTTTCAGGATCAGCACCGCTCCGCCGCTGAGCACCAGGGCGAAGAGCAGCACCGGCACCATGGCCAGCAGGAGGACTTTGGATTTCAGGGTCAGACGCATCATCAACTCCTAGCATGACGCCCAATAAAAAACGGGATTCCCGTTTCATCGGCAATCCCGTCGGAAGCTTAAGCGGCCGGCCCGACATTCCGTCAGGCGACCGCCCGAGATGGAACTCAGAGCAACATCGCGGCGGCCCAGCCGAACACCAGCAACGGCAGGTTGTAGTGCAGGAAGGTCGGCACCACGGTGTCCCAGATGTGATTGTGTTGGCCGTCGACGTTGAGCCCGGAGGTCGGCCCAAGGGTCGAGTCCGACGCCGGAGAACCTGCATCCCCCAGCGCGCCGGCGGTGCCGACGATGCTGACGATGGCCAGCGGGCTGAAGCCCAGTTGCACCGCCAGCGGGACGAAGATCGCGGCGATGATCGGCACGGTGGAGAACGACGAGCCGATGCCCATGGTGACCAGCAGGCCGACCAGCAGCATCAGCATGGCGCCGACCGCCTTGCTGTTGCCGATCCAGGCCACCGAGGCGTCGACCAGGCTCTGCACCTCGCCGGTGGCCTTCATCACCTCGGCGAAACCGGCCGCGGCGATCATGATGAAACCGATGGTGGCCATCATCTTCATGCCTTCGGTGAACAGGTCGTCGGTCTCCTTCCAGCGCACCACGCCGGACAGCGAGAAGACCACGAAACCGACCAGCGCGCCGATGATCATCGAGTCCAGCCACAGCTGTGCGACGAACGCGGCGACGATGGATACCCCGGCCACCGCCAGGCTCTTCGGGTTGTAGCTGACATCGACGCGTTCGGCCTGCTCGATCCGCTGCAAGTCGTAGACGCGCTTGCGGCGGTAGCTGAACAGCACCGCGATGAGCAACCCGGCGAGCATGCCCAGGGCTGGGATGAACATGGCGTGGGTGACGTTGATCCCGCTGACGTCGACGCCGTTGCGCGCCACGTTGGCCAGCAGGATTTCATTGAGGAAGATGTTGCCGAAGCCCACCGGCAGGAACATGTACGGGGTGATCAGGCCGAAGGTGATGACGCAGGCGATCAATCGCCGGTCGATCTGCAGCTTGCTCAGCACATAGAGCAGCGGCGGCACCAGCAGCGGGATGAAGGCGATATGGATCGGCAGGATATTCTGCGAGGATACCGCCACGCAGAGCAGCAGGCCGACCAGGATCCACTTGAACGCACCGGCGCCCTTGCCCTGCTCGTCGTGCCGGCCGAGCAGCGCCAGGACCTTGTCGGCCAGCGCATGGGCCACGCCGGAGCGGGCGATGGCCACGGCGAAGGCGCCGAGCATGGCGTACGACAGGGCCACCGTGGCACCCCCGCCGAGGCCGCCGTTGAAGGCCTTGAGAGTCCCCTCCAGGCCTAGGCCACCGAACAGTCCGCCGACCACCGCGCCGATGATCAGCGCCAGCACGACATGCACACGGCAAAGGCTGAGGACGAGCATCAGCCCCACCGCCAGCACCACTGCGTTCATCGTTGAACTCCTTGCAAATGAAACGAACTCGACCGTCTGCGGCCGAAAAAAGGGGCGTACTCTGCTACAGCCATCCCCGCCTGTCAAAGCCGCGCATGCGCGAATGTCGCCTGGCTATAAACCGTTGTGCACGGTTCTTGCGTGCGATTCGCCGAACGACGGCAATCCGGCGCCAGCGAACGGACCGTCGTCAAGAATGGGCGAGCCCTGCCGATAAGCCTTGGGCCCCCGCAGTTTCTTCGTACAAGGACCCCTCCCATGTTCCTTCGCCGCCTGTCCATCCAATGGAAGATCACCCTGCTGGCAGGGCTCTGCCTGCTCGGCGTGGTCGCCTTGCTGGTCGGCCTTTCGGTCTACCGCATGCAGCACAGCAGCGTGCTGGTGAAAAGCGCCAGTACGCAGATGCTCGACGAATCGGCGCGCCTGCGCCTGGAAGCCCGCGGGGAATTGCAGGCGTTACGCATCCAGCGCTATTTCATGGATGCCTTCCAGTACGGCAAGGGCTTCTCCCGGCAGATCCTGTTCCTCCGCGACCAGGCGCAGAAGCGCTTCCTCGATGCCTACGACCTGCGCGAAGACCTGACCCGCCAGGTGCGCACCGCGCTCGCCGCCAATCCCGAGGTGCTCGGCCTGTACGTGGTCTTCGAACCCAATGCGCTGGACGGCAAGGACGAACTGTTCGTCGACCAGCCCGCCTTGGGCAGCAACGACAAGGGACGCTTCTCCCTGTACTGGGCGCAGGCCACGCCGGGACAGCTGGAATCCGAGTCGATGATCGAGTCCGAACTCGCCGACACCAGCAGCGGGCCCAGCGGCGCGGCCTACAACGCCTGGTACACCTGCCCGAAGGAAAGCGGGCAACCCTGCGTGCTCGATCCTTACTTCGACAAGGTCGGCGAACGCCAACTGCTGATGACCAGCATCGCCTTTCCCCTCGAACTGGATGGCAAGGTGATCGGCGTGATGGGCCTGGACATCAACCTGAGCAACCTGCAGGCGCTCAGCGAACAGGGCAACCGCGAACTCTACGACGGCGTCGGCCAGGTCGGCATCCTCAGCCCGGCCGGGCTGTTCGCCGGCAACAGCCGCGACGCCGGCCTGCTCGGCAAGAACCTGGCCAAGGCGGATCCGCAGCACGCCGGCGAACTCCTGCAACTGCTGGCCGCCGGCAAGAGCCGGTTGTTCAACGAGAACGACGACCTCAAGGTGCTGCAACCGTTGCAGCCGATTCCCGGCGCCAAGCCCTGGGGCGTGCTCCTCGAAGTGCCGAAGAGCGCCCTGCTCGGCCCGGCCCTGGCGCTGGAGCGGCAACTGGACGACATGCGTCGCGAAGGCACCTGGGTCGAACTGGGCCTCGGCCTCGGCGCCGCGGTGCTCGGCCTGCTGGTGCTGTGGCTGAGCGCCCGCGGCGTGACCCGGCCGATCCTCGGCGTCGCCCACATGCTGCGCGACATCGCCAGCGGCGAAGGCGACCTGACCCAGCGTCTGCCGCACACCGGGCGCGACGAGCTGGGCGAACTGGCCGGTTGGTTCAACCGTTTTCTCGACAAGCTGCAGCCGATCATCCGCGACGTGAAGGTCTCGGTGCGCGATGCGCGCAGTACCGCCGACCAGTCGGCGGCGATTTCCAGCCAGACCAGCGCCGGCATGCAGCAGCAGTTCCGCGAGATCGACCAGGTCGCCACCGCATCCCACGAGATGACCGCCACTGCCCAGGACGTCGCCCGTAGCGCCGCCCAGGCCGCCGACGCCGCGCGCGGTGCCGACCAGGCGACCCGCGACGGCCTGGCGCTGATCGACCGCACCACACAGAGCATCGACAGCCTGGCCGCCAACCTGACCAGCGCCATGGGCCAGGTCGAGCAACTGGCCAGCAGCAGCGAGGAAATCGGTTCGGTGCTGGAAGTGATCCGCGCCATCGCCGAGCAGACCAACCTGCTGGCGCTCAACGCGGCCATCGAGGCGGCCCGCGCCGGCGACGCCGGCCGCGGCTTCGCGGTGGTCGCCGACGAAGTGCGCAACCTCGCCCGGCGCACCCAGGACTCGGTGGAACAGATCCGCGGGGTGATCGAAGGCCTGCAACAGGGCACCCGCGACGTGGTCGACGCCATGCATGGCAGCCATCGCCAGGCCCAGGGCAGCGTCGAGCAGGTGGATGAAGCGGTGGCCGCGCTGCAACGGATCGGCGAGGCGGTGACGGTGATCAACGACATGAACCTGCAGATTGCCAGCGCCGCCGAGGAACAGAGCTCGGTAGCCGAGGAGATCAACCGCAATGTCGCGGCGATCCGTGACGTCACCGAGTCGCTGTCGAGCCAGGCCGAGGAATCGGCCCAGGTCAGTCAGTCGCTGAACCGCCTGGCCAACCACCAGCAGGGCCTGATGGAACAGTTCAAGGCCTGACCGTTCACGGCCTGAATAGCGCCGGGGGGCCGTAGGTCCCCCAGATCGCCAGGCGGGCCAGCGAGCGCAGCCAGCCACGCAGACGCGCCGGGGCTCCCGCCTCGGCCACCTTCGCTGCCGCTGTCCCGGCCTGTCGCGGCTCGCCGCGCTCGCTGCGCAACGCGTTTTCCACGGCCTGCTCGTAGCGAGCCTGCGCGGGTAACCGCGGCGACCGCCCCTCCTCTCGCTGTCCACTGGACTCGCCCAACAGGAACACCAGCACCGGCAGCATCAGCGCCCAGCGCCAGCGGCCCGTACCCGTCCGCCGTTTCATCGTCCAAGACCTCCTTGCAAGAAGCCCGGGATGCTAGGGAAAGCGCAGGAGGAAATCTTGCCGGGACTGTCGGCAAATGGTGAAGAACTGTTAAGCCCTGGCGGCGCGGCCGCTCTTCTGCAACGGCAACTCGACGCTCACCCGCAGGCCGCCCAGCGGGCTGTCCTCGAGACTCAGGCGGCCACCGCAGGCCTCGGCGATGTCGCGCGCGATGCCCAGGCCCAGGCCATGGCCGCTGACCTGCTCGTCGAGCCGGGTACCCCGCTCGAGCACCGCCTGGCGCTGGTCGGGGAGGATGCCGGGGCCGTCATCGTCGACCTTCAGGCGGACCATGCCCTCGCCCTGCGCGACAGTCAGGCGGACTTCGCTATCGGCCCACTTGCAGGCGTTGTCCAGCAGATTGCCGAGCATCTCCAGCAGGTCCTCGCGGTCCCATGGCAGGCGCAGCCCCGGTGGCGCGCTCCAGCTCACCTGCAGGTGCGGGCCGTGGATCAGGCGCAGGGTGTCGCACAGCGACGGCAACTCCTCGGCGCAATCGAAATGTGCGCCAGGCAGCGCTTCGCCGACCAGGCGGGCCTTGCCCAACTCGCGACCGAGGCGCTGCTGGATCTGTTCCAGCTGTTCGCGCAGGACCTGTTGCAACTCCGGCTGGCGCGCCATCTCCTCGCGCTCGGCGAGGCTGACCAGCACCGCCAGCGGCGTCTTCAGGGCGTGACCGAGGTTGCCCAGGGCGTTGCGCGAACGCTTCAGGGTCTCCTCGGTGTGCGCCAGCAGGTGGTTGATCTGCTCCACCAGCGGCTCCAGTTCCTCGGGAGCCTGGTTGTCCAGTTGGCTACGCTGGCCCTGCTGCAGCTGGGCGATCTGCAGGCGCACCTCCTCCAGCGGACGCAGCGAACGACGCACGGTCAGGCGCTGCAACAGCAATACCAGGAGCAGCGCCAGGGCGCCGGCGCCCAGACCCATCCACTGCACACGGGCGAAGCTTTCCAGGATCGGCGTATAGTCCTGCGCCACCACGATCCGCAGCTTCTGGCCCATGCGCTTGTAGTGGCCGCGGAACACCAGCAGTCGCTGCTCCTCGGGCCCATCGACCAGGCCCTGCACCAGCCCTTTCTTGTGCGGCACTTCCATCTCGCTGTCCCACAGGGAGCGTGAGCGCCAGGTGTCCTTTTCCAGCTCGATGACGAAATAGCGCCCGGAATACGGGCGCTGGAACGCCGGGTTGAGGCGTTGCTCGTCCAGTTGCATGCCGTTCGGCCCGCGCACCATGGCCACCAGCAGGTTCTCCGCCTCCTCGCGCAGATTGCCGGCGAAATAGCGCCGCAGGCCCTGGTCGAACAGCCACAGGCCGGTCTGCGCGAGGACCAGCCCGACCACCAGCAGCACCGCGAACAGGCCGACGCTCAGGCGCCGCTGGATCGACCTCATCCGGCGGCCACCCCGGCGTAGCGGTAGCCCTGGCCACGGCGGGTCTCGATCACCTCGCGGCCGAGCTTGCGCCGCAGGTGGTTGACGTGGACCTCGATGACGTTGGAATCGCGTTCGGTCTCGCCGTCGTACAGATGCTCGGCCAGGTGCCCCTTGGACAGGACCTGGCCGGGGTGCAGCATGAAATAGCGCAGCAGGCGGAATTCGGCGGCGGTCAGGTCAACGTCGGCGCCGTTCAGGCACACGCACTGGCGCTGCTCGTCCAGGCGCAGCCCGGCGGCCTCCAGCTGGCTCTGGTTGGCCAGCCCATGGGCGCGGCGCAACAGGGCCTGGATGCGCAAGGCCAGCTCTTCCGGATGGAACGGCTTGGTCAGGTAGTCGTCGGCACCGGCCTTGAGCCCATCGATGCGTTCGGCCCAGGAACCGCGCGCGGTGAGGATCAGCACCGGAGTCGCGAGTCCCAGCCCACGCCACTCCTGGAGTATCTCCAGGCCGGGACGCCCGGGCAGGCCGAGGTCGAGGATGATCAGGTCGTAGGGTTCGCTGGCGCCCTGCACCGCCGCGTCGCGGCCGTCGGCCAGCCAGTCCACCGCGTAGCCCTGGCGGGTCAGGCTGGCCATCAGTTCGTCGGCCAGGGGAACGTGATCCTCAACCAGCAGCAACCGCATCAGTCGTCTTCCTCGTCCTTCAGGATGCGGCCGTTGCGGGCATCCAGTTCCAGTTCACGCACGACGCCGTCGCGGGTGAGCAGCTCCACCTCGTAGACATACACGTCGTCTTCCTCTTCCAGCTCGACCTCCAGCAGGCGCGCCCCGGGGTAACGCCCCAGGGCTTCCTGCATGAGGGATTCGAGCGGCTGTATCACACCGTCCTGGCGCAGGCGCAGGACCTCGTCCTGGTCCAGGTCGCGCGCCATCGCTTCGAGGCTGATGACCGCCAGGACCAGTGCGACGATCCCGGCGTAGCGCATGAGCCACTTCATCAGTCGTCCTGGTGGTCCTTGAGCACGGCGCCGGTAGCGGCATCCAGCTCCAGGTCCCATTTCACGCCCTGCGGGTCGCGCAACTCGACCTGGTAGATGTAGCGGCCGTATTCCTCTTCCAGCTCGGTATCGTGGACGCTCGAGCCGGGATGCTTGGCGATGGCGTTCTTGTTCAGCTCTTCGAAGGACTTGATGGTCCCGGCGTCACGCAGCTTCAGCGCCTCGTCCGGGCCGAGGTCGCGGGCCTGGGCCAGGCCGGCAGTCAGGGCGATGGCGGTGGCGGCGAACAGGGCAGTCAGTTTCTTCATGGGAATCTCTCCGTGGGAATCAATCGTGTTGCTTTCGACGGTTTGCAGATTAACCGGGCGCTCTTAATTGAAGCTGAATTTGCCGCAAGGACATGGCCGGGGCGCGCCATAGGGTAACGGAAAGCCTCTGCGATGGGGCTCGCCGGCGTTCGAAAGCGCTTGGTCCTGCGACAACTCGTCCTATAATCGCCGGTCCGCAAGGGAGAAGACCAGCATGCCAGCCATCCAGATCAAGTCCCCCGCACTGACCCTCAAGGCCGGTCGCCGCGCCCTCGCCCGCATCCGCGAGCGCGGCCTGCAGCCGGCCGACGTCGGCATCGTCCCCGGTGCCGCCGGCGGGCCAAAGGCGCTGGGCATCCAGGGACTGGACCTGGCGATCTTCGGCGAGTGGCTGCCGCGCGCCCCGCGTGAACGCTCGCTGATCGGCGCCTCCATCGGTTCCTGGCGCTTCGCCAGTGCCTGCCTGCCCGACGCCGTGGCCGGCCTCACCCGCCTCGGCGAGCTGTACACCCGGCAGCGTTTTCCCAAGGGCGTGAGCATCGCCGAAGTCTCGCGCAAGTGCGCGGCGATGCTCGACGACCTGCTCGCCGGCCAGGACGCGCGGATCCTCGACAACCCGCTGTACCGCCTCAACGTGGTGGTGGTGAAGAGCCACGGGCGCCTCGCCCACGACCACAAGGCCAGCCTCGGCCTGGGGCTGTCCTCGGTGATCCGCGACAACCTGATCGGCCGCCGCCATCTGCACCGCCACTTCGAACGGGTGATCCTGCATGACGCCCGCCAGGCGCCGCCGCTGGCCGCGCTGACCGACTTCCCGTCGCGCTACCTGCACCTGGACGGCGGCAACCTGCGCCAGGCGCTGCTCGCCTCCGGCTCGATCCCGATGGTCATGGAAGGCGTCCGCGACCTGCCTGGCGCCGGCCCCGGCACCTACCGCGACGGCGGCCTGCTCGACTACCATCTCGACCTGCCCTACGAGGACCGCGGCGTGGTGCTCTACCCGCACTTCACCGACAAGGTGATCCCCGGCTGGTTCGACAAGGGCTTGCCCTGGCGCCGTGGCGACGCCGGGCGCCTGCAGGACGTGTTGCTGCTGGCGCCGTCGCGCGAGTACCTGGCGCGCCTGCCGCACGCCAAGCTGCCGGACCGCAAGGACTTCACCCGCTACCTCGGCGACGACGACGGCCGCGAGCGCTACTGGCGCCAGGCGATGGCGGAAAGCCGCAGGCTCGGCGACGAATTCCTCGAACTGGTCGACGGTGGCCGGCTCGGCGAACGCCTGCAAGCGCTGGACTGAGCCGCCACCGACGAGAAGGATCCTGCATGAAACTGGCCGTAGCGCTGATCCACGGCATCGGCGACCAGCCCGATAGCCGCGACGAGGACGGTCTGCACAGCTACGCCCGCGAACTGGTGGCGGCGCTGCGCCGACGTCTCGGCGCGGAAGCCGGCGAGGTGGCCTTCCAGAGCCTGTACTGGGCCAGCGTACTGGACGCCCGCGAGCTGGCCTACCTCAAGCGCATCGAGCGCGAGCCGCTGGGCTGGCGCTGGCTGCGCCGGGCGGTGACGCTATTCCTCGGCGACGCCAGCGGCTACCGCAAGGTCAGCGCCGCCTACGACACCACCTACCAGCAGGTCCACCAGCACGTGCGCAGCGGGATCATGGCCCTGCGCGCGAAGGTCGGGCCGCAGACGCCGCTGGTGATCCTCGCCCACTCCCTGGGCGGGCACATCGTATCCAACTTCATCTGGGACCAGCAGAAACTCAACCGCACGCCGAGTTGCTCGATCGACCCCTTCCTCGGCCTGGAAACCCTGGCCGGGCTGGTCACCTTCGGTTGTAACATCCCGCTGTTCACCTTCGCCTACGAGAAGGTCTGTCCGATCCGCTTTCCCGGCCACTGCCTGACCCCGGCGATCCGCCAGCAGGCACGCTGGCTGAACGTCTACGCGCCGGCCGATCCGCTCGGCTATCCGCTGCGGCCGTTGCAGAACTACGCCGTGGTCGTCCACGAGGACCTCGCCCTGCCGGTCGGTCCCTGGTACAAGCGGCACACCCCGTTGAGCCACATGGAGTACTGGAACGATGCGCGCTTTCACGATTACCTGGCGGACTACCTGCGCCGCCTGTTGGCTGCTGGCCTCGAGCCTGCCGGCGCTGGCCACGCCCTCCCCGCAGGCGAGCCAGGAGATCGGCCGCTTGCTGAGCTTTGTTGAAGACAGCGGCTGCACCTTCATCCGCAACGGCAGCGAATACCCGGCCGCGGAGGCCCGCGCCCACCTGCAGAAGAAGCTCGACTACCTGGAGCGCAAGGATCTGGTCGCCAGCAGCGAGGACTTCATCGAGCGCGCCGCGACCCAGAGCAGCCTCAGCGGCAAGCCCTACCAGGTGCGCTGCGCCGGGCAGACGCGCAACTCCGCCGACTGGCTGAACCAGGAGCTGCGGCGTCTGCGGCAAGCCCCCTGATCAACCGGGATGGCCGTCGACCCGCGGACGACACAGCATCGGCGCGTAGCACCAGGCGAATAGCAGGAACGCCAAAGCCCACAGTCCGCCTGCCAGGGGCAGCGCCCAGTTCGCCGGCAACAGGCTGGGCAGGAACACCCGCGCCGCGCAGCCGAGATTGAGCAGGGCGAAAGCCCAGGGCATCGCTGCCGGCGGTTGCAGCGCGCGACCGGTATGGCCGAGAGTGACCCGTGCCAGCATCGCCAGGATCAACCCGCCCATGCCGCCCACCGCCAGCGCGTGCAGCGCCTGGCTCGGCACCAGCGCCAGGCCCAGGCTCCAGAGCGCCATGCCGAGCGGCGCCACAGCGATCCAGAAATACGCCAGGTGCAGTGACCAGAGCAGCGGCACCTGCCAGATGCCGCGATCGCGCCAACGCCACAGGCGCCAGAGTTGCGCACCGCCGAGGGCGGCGAACAGTCCTGCAAGCCAGGGCGTCGGCTGCGCCGTGACGCCCGCGGCGGTGAGCAGCGCCACCAGCACGCAGCCCAGCAGGATGCCATTGTCCAGCCAGGCGATCGCCGGCACCTGCTGCTGACGGCCGAGACCGCGCTGGGTGAAGAACGGGATCACCCGCCCGCCGATCAGGTTCATCATTCCGGCGATCAGCCATAGCGCGGCGATGGAGGCACGCCGTTGCCAGTCGTCGTTGCCCTCGAACAGGCCGAGCAGGACCAGGGCGTCGGCCAGGGTCAACAGCAGCAACAGGCCCACCACCGGGTAATTGCGCTTCTGCCGCACCCGCCACAGGCTGCGACCGATAGCCCAGGCCAATAGCGGCAGGAAGCTCAGTTGCAGCACCAGCAGCAGCGCCAGCGGCGCATCGAATAGCCAGGCCAGGCGCGCCGCCAGCCAGAGCCCGGCGAGCAGGGCCAGGGGTTTGCCCTGCAGGCCGGGTACGCCGGTCCAGGTCTGCACGGCGGTCAACAGGAAGCCGGCGATGATCGCCACGCCGAAACCGAAGAGCATTTCGTGACGATGCCAGGCCAGCCAGCCACCGACCGGTTGCCAGCCGCTCCAGAGCCCGGCCAGCGCCGCTAGCCAAAGCGCGATGGCGAGGACCGCGAACAGCGCGCCGCCGAGGAAGAACGGGCGGAAGCCCAGGCGCCAGATCGGCGGTATGGCCATCAGCCTGGAACGATCAAGCACTTGCACAGCAAACCTCCCAACCGGGTCGACGCATGCGGAACAGCGCGCTCAGGCGCATCACGTAGCCGATCTTCAACAGGGTCGGGCCGAGGATCACCAGGGCATGGGAAAACACCAGCGCCGGCATGTTCAGGTAGCGGTCGAGGAAATAGGCGGCGATCACGCCGGCGACGAGCAGCGCCAGGCCGGCCGCCAGCAGCCCGTGACCGATCCGCAGCACCCGCCGTGGACAATCGAACAGAGCGTTCATCTCGATCTCCTTTTTCCGAAAAGGGCCGACGCATTTCGCGCCGGCCCGTCGCTTCAGGCGTCCAGCGCGGCGGCCGGACCGAAGAACTCGTAGTGGCATTGCTGCGAGGGTACGCCGAGGTCGGCCAGGTGGCGCTTGACCTGCGCCATGAAAGGCCGGGGTCCGAGGAAGTAGGCGTCCAGGTCGCGCTCCTGCGGCAACCAGTCGGCCAGTTTCTCGCGGCTCAGCAATCCCTCGGCGTCGGGACTGTCGCCGGCACGCGGTTCGCTGTAGCAGAAGAAGTGCTCGACCTGCTCGTGCTGCGCCGACACGTCTTCGATCCAGTCGCGGAAGGCATGCACGCCGCCATGCCGGGCGCAATGGATGAAGCGGATCGGCCGCGCCTGCGGCAGCGCTTCCTGCAACATGGCCAGGGCCGGGGTGATGCCGACGCCGGCGGTGATCAGCACCAGCGGCTTGTCGCTGTCACGCAGGACGAAATCGCCAGCCGGGGGGAACAGATCCAGCTCGTCGCCCTCGGCGACCCGGTCATGCAGGTGATTGGAGACCCGTCCACCCGCCTCGCGCTTGACGCTGATGCGGTATTCGCGGCCGTTGCTGGCAGCGGAAAGCGAGTAGTTGCGGCGCACTTCCTCGCCGTCGATGTCCAGCCGCAGGCCGATGTACTGTCCCGGCTGGAACGCCAGCAGCGGCTGGCCGTCCACCGGCTCCAGGTAGAACGAGGTGATTTCCTCGCTCTCCGCCTGCTTGCGTGCCACGCGGAAGCGCCGCACGCCGCGCCAGCCGCCATCGGCCTGGGCGCTGGCGGCATACACCGACTCCTCGGCCTCGATCAGCAGGTCGGCCAGTTGCTGGTAGGCCGCGCCCCAGGCTTCGAGGACTTCGTCGGTGGCGATCTGTTCGCCGAGGACCTCGCGGATCGCCCGCAACAGGCAAGTGCCGACGATCGGATAGTGTTCGGGCAGCACCTGCAGGGAGACATGCTTGTTCACCACCTTGGCCACCAGCGGGCCGAGTTCCTGCAACTGGTCGATGTGCCTGGCGTACATCAGCACGCCATTGGCCAGCGCCCGCGGCTGGTCGCCGCTGGCCTGGTGGGCCTGGTTGAACAGCGGGCGCACCTCGGGGTACTCACCGAGCATGGTGCGGTAGAAATGGGTGATCAGCGCTTCACCGCCGGTCTCCAGCAGCGGTACGGTGGCTTTGATGAGGGCACGTTGGGCATTGGACAACATAGATGACTCCTGACGCATGCAAGGTTTTGTTTCACCTCGAAGCATTTCAGGAAGCGTGCCAAGGCAAACTACCAGAATTCACGGGCCTTGCAGGCCGACATAGGTCATAATGACTGCAACCATTCAGAGTCATTAGGACTGCAAAGAGGTCGAAATGACCACCAACCCCTTGCTTGCCACCCTGATCCCGCTGGTTGCCGACCTGTCCCGCGACCTGCCGGAAGACGAACGCTACCGCCGACTGCTCCAGGCCCTGCGCGACCTGCTGCCCTGCGACGCCACCGCGCTGCTGCGCCTGGACGGCGAATACCTGATCCCGCTGGCGGTGGACGGCCTCAGCCCGGACACCCTCGGCCGGCGCTTCCGGGTCGGCGAACATCCGCGCCTCGAGGCCCTCCTGGAGCGCCGCGGGCCGACCCGCTTCCCCGCCGACTGCGGCCTGCCCGATCCCTACGACGGTCTGGTGGAAGGCCTCCACGGCCACCTGGAAATCCATGATTGCCTGGGCTGTCCGCTGTACCTCGACGACCAGCCCTGGGGCTTGCTGACCCTGGATACCCTCGATCCGTCGCGCTTCGCCAGCGCCGACCTGGATACCCTGGAGGCCTTCGCCAGCCTCGCCGCCGCCACGGTCAAGGCCAGCGAGCGGATGCGCGACCTGACCCGCCGCGCCGAGGACGAGCACCAGCGCGCCGAGGCCTATCTCGAAGCCGCTGGCGAGCGGCCACGGGAAATGATCGGCCAGAGCGCCGCGCACAAGGCGCTGCTGGAAGAAATCCGCCTGGTCGCCAACAGCGACCTGAGCGTACTGATCACCGGCGAGACCGGGGTCGGCAAGGAACTGGTGGCGCAATCCATCCACCGGCATTCCATGCGCAGCGGCAAGCCGATGATCAGTCTCAACTGCGCCGCGCTGCCCGAGACCCTGGTGGAAAGCGAATTGTTCGGCCATGTGCGCGGCGCCTTCTCCGGCGCGGTCAACGAACGGCGCGGCAAGTTCGAACTGGCCGACGGCGGCAGCCTGTTCCTCGACGAGGTCGGCGAGTTGCCGCTGGCGGTGCAGGCCAAGCTGCTCCGCGTGCTGCAGAGCGGGCAGTTGCAGCGGGTCGGCTCCGATCGCGAGCACCGCGTCGACGTACGCCTGATCGCAGCCACCAACCGCGACCTGGCCGAGGAAGTACGTGCCGGGCGCTTCCGCGCCGATCTCTACCATCGCCTCAGCGTCTATCCCTTGCGCGTGCCGCCGCTGCGCGAGCGCGGCCGCGATATCCTCCTGCTGGCCGGCTACTTCCTCGAGGAAAACCGACCGCGCCTGGGACTGCGCAGCCTGCGCCTGGACCACGAGGCCCAGGCCGCGCTCCTCGACTATCGCTGGCCGGGCAACGTGCGCGAACTCGAGCACCTGGTCGGCCGCGCCTCGCTCAAGGCCCTCGGCCACAATCCGGAGCGGTCGCGGATCGTCACCCTGCATCGGCAGGATCTCGACCTGCCCGCGGAAACCCCCGCGCCACCTCGCAGCGTGGTCGAGCCCGCGCCCGCCGCGCCAACGACCGGTCACTCGTTGCGCGCGGCCACCGACGCCTACCAACGCCACCTGATCCAGGACTGCCTGGCCCGTCACCAGGGAAGCTGGGCCTCGGCTGCACGCGAGCTGGGCCTGGATCGCGCCAACCTGGCGCGCCTGGCGCGCCGCCTGCAACTCAGGTGAACGACCGCCCGGTCGGAGCAGACCGGGTCCGGCGCGCAAACCTGCTACCATGGCGCCCCCATTCCGGTTGTCCGATAACCCCGATCCAGAGCGCACTACAGTGGAACTCTTCAAAGAATTCACCTTCGAATCCGCCCATCGCCTGCCCCACGTCCCCGAAGGCCACAAATGCGGGCGCCTGCACGGCCACTCGTTCCGTGTCGCCATCCACATCGAAGGCGAGGTCGATCCGCATACCGGCTGGATCCGCGACTTCGCGGAAATCAAGGCGATCTTCAAGCCGATCTACGAGCAACTCGACCACAATTATCTGAACGATATTCCAGGCTTGGAAAACCCCACCAGCGAAAACCTCTGCCGCTGGATCTGGCAACAACTCAAGCCGCTGTTGCCGGAACTCTCCAAGGTCCGCGTCCACGAAACTTGCACCAGCGGTTGCGAATATCGGGGCGATTGATTCGCCCGACTCTCCCCTGGCGCTTCGCCATCTGCTCTAAAACGGGCTTCCACACAACGGGCCCGTTCTGCCATCTCTCTCCCATGGGTTGTACGAAGCATTATCCCCACGGACATAAAGGTTTCATATTCTTCCGGGAAACATCCGGCAAGCTGTCCCCACAGTCCGTTAGTCAATAAAACCGTGCAACTATATTGTTCTTCCAGTAGATAAAGACTTATCCTTTGCCGCGGACACGGAAAGTCCGTAAAGCCACTATAAATGCACCAAAACCCAGCACCATATTTTTAGAACGGGAGTGAAACGAATGTCCAAACTTGCCGAGTTCCGCGAGGCAGAGCGCAAACTTCAGGAGCAACTGGCCCTGCTGGAAAAGCTGAAAAGCGACAGCAGCCTGAAGCAGGAACTGGAATTCAAGGACAAGTTGCAGGCGTTGATGGACAAGTACGGCATGACCCTGCACAACATCATCGCCATCCTCGACCCCAAGGCTCCGGTCACCGTCAGCGCCGCTCCGCAGCGCCGTGCCCGCGCCCTGAAGGTCTACAAGAACCCGAACAACGGTGAAGTCGTCGAAACCAAGGGCGGCAACCACAAGGTTCTGAAAGCCTGGAAAGAACAGTACGGTTCCGAAACCGTCGAATCCTGGCTGCAACGCTAAGCCGGTTTTCCCGACGGCATCCTGCCGATGCCGTCGGAAACCCCACTGGCTACTTTCGCTCCCCTCCTCGCCAGATCAATTCTGCGACTTCGATTCGCAAGCGCTCCTGATCTTCTGCGCCGCCAGGTTGTTCTCCACCCCCGGCAGGTTCTCCAGCAGACACTCGTAATAAGCCTTTTCCCGCGACAGCAGGAAGGAGCCGTCGTTATACAACTTGTCGCAGGCCTGGGTGATGAAGTGAACCGCCACCCCGCTCTTCGCCGTGCGTTGGTAGTCGAGTATGCATTGGTCGTAGTCCTTGTCGTCGGCGAGAGTGGAAAGCGGGAATAACAGCAGCAGGGGCAGCAGGAACTTCATGGCAATGGTATCCATGGGAAAGTTGTGCTCCAGCATGGACGAGCCGGCTCGGAGTGCCAAGCCGACCATGAAGTAAAATTTTGCACTTGTTTACAGGCCGGACCAGACTGGCCGTTCTTCGCTGCGCGAATGCGACAATGGCGGGCCGGGGAGCCGAATCGCAGGCGTCCCGAGCGGATTCGGTTTCCCGGCCGCCTGGCGGCAACTCGCTCCATCGACGGGCACCGCCCTCCGCCGAACTCTTCCGGCAAACGGGTGCTGCCCGATCCGCATCCGCTTCAATAGGCCGCTACGAACAGGAACGACAACTGTAGATTGAGCATGGGCGACAACATATTGTTCAGTTCCAGAAACTCCACCGATACTTGCCGCTGCTCCGCTTCTATATCCTGCAACAACCGACTGAACGAGGCTGGCTCCAACTGCCCGCGAACCTGGGCCTCGATACGCGCGATCGTCCCTTGCTTCTCGAAGCCGCGAGGAAGCAGTACGCTCACTTCCGCGTCAGGGACGCCCGCCAGGCGAACCCGCTCGGTCAGCCAGGCCTGCACATCGGCCCTCGCCTGCGACGCATTCGGCGCCTGCCAGAAGCGCTCTCGCTGAAGGTTCAGGACCTGCTCCGCCTGCATCGCCCGCTCCGGCCAGGCGGTCTGCCGGGAAACGTCCTGGAGCTTGAGCCATTCCCCGGCCAGACGACGATATTCCTCCCCTCGTTCCTCCCTCCAATCCATGCTGAGCATGACCAGATGCACAACCAGCAGCAGGCACAGGCTCCAGATGGCCATGCGCAAGAGAGGTTTTTCCTGCCATTGTCGTTGCAGGTTCCGCCCCTGGAACTGCAGTGTTCGCTGGAAGTCCGACATCAGGCACCCTCCCCCGGCGTACGCAGGACCAGGCTCAGCGATAGCCCCTCGCTCTGCGAAGGTTCCACCCTGACATCTTCGAAACTCCCCGATTCCATGAAACGCCGCACATAGAGACGCGGGTCGACACTGTCGGTGCCAATCCGCAACTCCAGCTCGGAGCCTCGATAGCGCCAGGCGAGCAACCGACTGTCCTTCGGCAACAGTTCCGCTACCTGTCCCAGCAGCGCCACCTGCGAGCGATGCTGCAAAGCGCGCCCCAGCTCCGTGGCCATCCGATTGGTCTGCAAGGCCTGGTTGCGTGCGCTGAGGATCGGCGAGACCTGGTCGCTCAGCTGGTCGTACTGCGTTCGCAGCGCACGCTCGGCCCACCACCAGGACAAACCTTCCCCCAGATTGAATCCGCATCCCAGCAACAGGGTGGCTATGAGCCCATGCGGCAACCAACGCTCCCATCGCAGCAGCGTTGCTTCCGCCGCCGGAACGGCCCAGGGACGGCCCAGCGACTCTCCAGGCTCGGCAACCAGGCTCTCCGGGATGCGTATTCCCGCCAGCCCCCGGAGCAACCGAACCCATTGTTCTGGCTGGGGTGGGCTGGGAAAGAAATGGCTCAGGACAAGGCAGTCATCTCTCCAGACCTGGAGATCCAGCCCGGAGCGAACCCGAAGCAGCCGAACCGTCTCGCCTTCCGCGACCGACCGAGGGGGAGCCTGCAGGAGGGATTCGGGGATACAGCGATAACGCCGAGGTTGGTCGACGCAGTCTTCGGCAACGGCCTCCCGGACCTCCTCATCCCAGAACCAGACCAGAGCATGGCCACCCCGCCAGGCTACGTAATGGCCTGCGCGGCGAAAAGGCGCCAGGGCGGCAAGCTTCAACGCCAGTGCCTGATACCGGTCAGAGCGCGGCACATGATTGAGATCGAGACAGCGATAGACACACCACGCCCGATCCACGATCCACTGCGCTGGGGCGCGCCGCGCCAACCCTGTACCTCTACGTACCCACTCAAGCTGCGCCCGGCCATCCTTACCACGGCCTTGCCACAAGCGGGGCGGCAAGAACCCCGGGGGCGATATCGGGATGCAGCGGAGGATTCGAGTAGCGATCATTTATCTTCACGGACCTCTTCGAGAGAAGCTGCCAGGGTGGCAGCAGGCGGTGCTCTGAGTTGAAGCGGACCTCGTATTCCGTCCCCTGCTCGGCTCCTGGCGGGTAGAGCCGAATCGACAGGGCCGGACTGGCCAGGCGCGCCCAGCCATCCTCGGGAACCAGCCTCGCATGACCCCCGAGGAGGTCATGCAGGTCCGACATCCGGGTGAACGGACGCTGCCAGCGGGCTTGCAGCAGTCGGCCGACAGCGTCCTCCGGTAGTCCCCAGGCAAGAGACAGGATTCGGGCATCCGCGGTGTTGATGTTCAGCGCCGCCTCGTCCGCCGCAACCAGATCGCGCCAACCGGCGTCGAGCAAATGCGCTTCCCAGGGGCGCCAGGCCTCCAGCCGGAAGACTTCCATCACCGAGCGCAACGGACGGCGCCGGGCCTGGCCCGGAGAGGACCTGTCGCTGGCTTGCGCGGCGCTACCCAGTCGTGGAGCGGCGCCGGGATAGAGATAGCTGAACCATTGGGTGACCATGACCTGCACCTGCTCGGCGGGAACCCCCAACCCCGCCAGCAGCCTGGACAGTACCCGCGGATCGATGCCGGAAAGACTGAGGCGCGCGGAGCGATCGAGCAGCGCAATGCACCAGCCATTGGCCATGCAGAACTCCCGGCCATCCAGAGGCAGCTCCCCGCCAATGGGCAGGATCGAAGTGTCCATGTCCACCTTGCTCGGCGCGGCGCCAGCATTTCCCGGTACGCTCAGGCCCGCGACGGTATAGCGCTGGGTAGCCACCAGCCATTGGACCCGCGCCAGCAAGGCATGCTCCTCCAGCTCACGAAGCAGCGCCTTGCGCCGGTTTTCCGTGGCATCCAGCGAGCGCCCGACCCAGAGTACAGCGGCACTGGCCAGCAGGGTCATGATGGCCAGGAACCAGACCACTCCGACCAGAACGAAGCCAGACGAGCGGGCAGACGCCGCATGTCGGCATGCGCCATCAGAAATCATGTTCGGCGGGCCTCGCTCTGGGCAGCGCGACCGCGACAAGGACAAACAGGCGCTCCTCGGGAGCCGTCAGTGCCATCGCCTCGGGAAGGGTATCGGCCAGTTGCGCGCTCGGCGGCCAGTCCCGGTGCCACTGGCCGTGACCGTCCAGATAGCGGAAGCGAGCTTCGCCGCGCAGATGCAGGAGGGGCCAGCGACTGTCCTCCAGCCTTCGCACATAGATCAACTCGGTCCGGTCCTCTCCTGCCCGCCGCTCAAGCCGGAAGGCCAAGGGCGTCGGGATGCCCGCACGGCGATCCAGGGCCGCGGCAGACATGGCCTCGAAACTGAGCTCGTCCCCTCGCAGACGCCAGCGGACCTCGCCAGCCTCGGGAGCGACCAGGTTCTCCACCGCATCACGGAACCAATCGAAGGTCAGCGCCCGGACCTGTCCGCGCCCCAGGCTCTGGTGCAAGGACTGGTTGGCCTTGCTGGCATAGCTCAACCCTTGCATGAGCAACGTGCCGATGAAGGAAACGACCAGCAGCACCACGATCATCTCGAGCAGGGTGAATGCACCCTGTTTTCGTCGCGAGCGGATCATGGTCCATCACCCAGTCGCGCTGGGATGACCACGTATCCGGGAAGCTCCAGTTGCAGCGTCTGCGGCGTTCCATCGCCGGCCCGGATGCTGGCGACGACCCTGAACAAGGTCACGTCGTAGATGCCCGGACTGCCGCTATGGCGGCCCACCGCCGCTTTCGACGCGGACAGCGGCGAACTTCGCCACTCCAGCCGGTAATGCCCCAGCCGGACCCTGCCTGCGGGTTCGAGCGCAGGGTTCATGCGCTCCAGATAGGCCATCGCCACCCAAGCCGTCTCGATGCGCAGCTCGGCCGCCTCGACCCGCTGCATGCTCCGAAAGGCACTGTTGAGCCAGGCGAAAAGCGCACCGCCGACCACTGCCAGGAGCGTCAGCGCAACCACCGCCTCCAGGAGCGTGAAGCCTTCCTGCCGCGCCGGCATCAGCGGATCGTCCCGGGCGCGCAGAGGGGGGGCTGAAGCAGCAGCGTATGTGTCGCGCGCCCATGATGGACCTGCAACTTTCCGCCCAGGCAAACTCCGTTTGCCATGTAACGTATCGGCGGCCGAGCAGTAACCGTCCAGCCATCGGGCAGTCGCAGCAACTGCTCGGGAACCGCCCCGCTCTCACCAATGAGCAGCTCCCGCCCATCGCTGCGCACGCGATAGCCCAAGGTCTGCAATTGATTGAACAGATCGTCCAGCGCGGTCCTGCGCGCCCAGGTCTCCTGCATCCTCACCAGGCCGGGCAACGCCACCGCAGCAATGGCCCCGACGATCACCAGCACCACCAGCAGTTCGAGCAAGGTGAACGCGGCCTGGTCAACGTTTGGGCGCGTAACCGACATCGGCATCCAGGCCTTTCCCACCGGGCTGCCCATCCGCGCCCTGACTGTAGAGAGTGAAGGGTTGTTCGGCACTCGGCCTGTCGCTGTACAGGTAAGGCCGGTTCCAGGGGTCCAGCGGTACGCCGCCCTCGAGGTAGGGCCCGTGCCAGAAGGCCCCGAGACGTTCATCGGAAGGCGGCGTGTTGAGTAGCGCCAGGCCTTCTTCTTCGGTCGGCAGCCGGCCGATGTCCAGGCGCATGGTGAGCAACGCGCCCTTGAGCATCTTCACCTGGGTATCCGCCGTCTGCGCCTTCGCCTTGTCGGCCTGATTGAACAGTCGCGGCCCGACGAGCCCCATCAGCATGCCGATAATCACCAACACCACAATCATCTCGAGCAGGGTGAAGCCCTGTTGTGCAGCTCTGTTCATACGGTTTCCACTTCACGTCTCATCCAACCAGCCGCGGCATCGATACCCGGCATTCAAAGCACCATGTCGTTGGCGCTGGTAATCGCCAGTACCACGCCGGTAATGATCAGGCCGAACACAGAGCCGATCAGCAGGATCGCCAAAGGCTCGATCAGTACCAGGGCCTTTTTCATTCGCGCCTGCCCGGCCTCTCCATAGAGCGTCGCCAGGCTCTGCAGCATCTCCGCGAGCTGCCCGGAGGCCTCTCCAACCCGCACCAGGCTCGAACCGATGGACGTGACCGCCTGGCGCTCCTCCAACGCTGCCGACAAGGCGATGCCGGCCCGCACATCCTGGGTGACTCGCTCCAGGGTCCGGCGCTGCCGGGCAATGCGGACGCCAGCGGCGGAAAGCAGCAGGGCCTCCACCAGCGGCACACGATTTCCCAGCAGGGTTCCAAGCACCTTCGACCATTGCGCTATTTCCGCCTGCATCAACCATTCCCCGACTACGGGCAGGCGCACCAACTGGTCGAGCGCATGGGCGCGGAGCGCCGGATTGCGCAGCGCCACGGCGATGCCGCCAGCAAGCAGCAGGACGGCGAACGCCAGCAAGCCGGAACTCTCGTTGCTCCATACCCCGATGCTCAGCACTGCCCAGGCAAGCCACGGGAGCTGGGCAGTCTCGTTCAGGAGATTGGCGAATTTCGGAACGACGAAGACGAACAGGGTCGCCACGGCGAGCACCCCGCTGAGCACCAGAATCGCAGGGTAGATCAGCGCCCCTTGCAACTCGGCGCGGGTTCGCCGTTCGTATTCCATCTGCGTGGCACAGTCCCTCAGGGCTCCTGCGAGGTTTCCGGTCATCTCGCCGGCCGCCACCAGTTGATATACATAGCGCGGCAGGTCGAGGCCGGCGCTCTCCAGCACCACGGGAAAGGATTGCCCCTGGCGCAGGCCATTGGCCATCGCCTGCAGGGCGGTAATCAACTTCGGGTGGCGCGCGCCTCGCTCCTGAGCCTCCACCGCGTCGGCCATGCTCACTCCCGCCGCGAGCATGGTGGCCAGCTCGTGGATGGCCATGTTCAATTCCTCGGCCTTGAGCCGACGTCGCGAGCCCAGGTTGCGGCGTTTCACCTCCAGGCTGAGCGGGGTGAGCCCCTGGCGCTGCAACTGCCGCAGCGCATCCTGGCGCGTTGGGAGGCAGAGTTCGCCACGAACGCGCCTGCCCTTGCGATCGACGGCCTGGTAGATGAAATTCATGGGCTTAGCCGCTGGTCACGCGATGCACCTCGTCAAGACTGGTCATACCCAACCAGGCCTTGATCAAGCCATCTTCACGCAGATTGCGCTGTCCCTGGCTGGCGGCAAGCCGATGCATCTGTTCGAGGGAAGCTCTCTGCACGATCAGGTCGCGCATCTCGGAAGACAGATCGACGAGTTCGTAGATGCCCACACGGCCGCTGTAGCCGGTACCTTCGCAGCGGCCGCAGCCTCGCGCCACGCGCCATTGCGCTGCCTGCCCCGGGAACAGCCGCGCGGTGGCCGCCTGGGTCGCTGCCAGATCGGCCGCAGCAAGGGTTGGCTCGCAAGGTTCCGCGCAGTGGGCGCACAACCTGCGCACCAGTCGCTGGGCCTGGACACCGCGCACCGGCGAAGCCACCAGGAAGGGTTCCACGCCCATGTCGATCAAACGCGTGAAGGCGCTCACCGCATCGTTGGTATGCAGGGTCGAAAGCACCAGGTGACCGGTGAGCGAGGACTGTACGGCGATCTCCGCCGTCTCCAGGTCGCGTATCTCCCCGATCATGATCACATCGGGATCCTGCCGCAGGATCGAGCGCAAGGCGGCAGCGAAGGTCAGGCCGATGTCGGCATGGACCTGGACCTGGGTGATGTTGGGCACCTGGTATTCCACGGGATCTTCCACGCTGATGAGCTTGCGCACGCCATCATTGATTTCCTCCAGCGCGCCATAGAGCGTGGTGGACTTGCCCGATCCGGTGGGGCCGGTCACCAGGATGATGCCGTGGGGTTCCGCTACCCATGCACGCATCCTCCGCAAGTGGTCCGGGAGCATCCCGAGCCGGTCCAGGCGCAACCCCTCGCGCTCCTTCGGCAACAGGCGCATGACCACCGATTCGCCATGCCCCCCTGGCAAGGTGGAGACCCGCACGTCGAGCTCCGTACCGCTGACCCGGATGCTCATGCGTCCATCCTGCGGCAACCGTCGCTCCGCGATGTCGATGGCGGAGATCAGCTTGATCCGCGAGACGACCGCCGCGAATCGCTCGCGGGGAAGGCTCAGTTGGTCGTGCAGGACGCCGTCGACGCGGAAGCGGATACGGAAGTCGAACTCCCGGGGTTCGATGTGAATATCCGAAGAACGCTTTTCCATGGCCTGGCTCATCACGTTGTTGACGAGTTCGACTACCGGCGCCTCCTCCGCCAACTCCCGCAGGTAGCGGATGTCTTCGCTGCCGTAGGCGTGCCGATCCGCACCTTGCCGGGCCAGGTCCAGGGAGTGCTCCAACCAGCCGTCCAGATCCTGGGAGCGGCACAGCACTGCTTGAATCGAGCGCTCCGGATAGAAATAGCCCAGGGTTTCGCGTATCGAAGGAGATAACGGATCACGCGCCGCGAACAGCAGTTGCTCGCCCTCCTCCCAGACCACCAGTTGCTCTTCGACGAACCAGTCGGTATTGATCGGGGTACTGAGCAGGAATGCGGCGATGGACTCTTCGCTCGGCTTCCGCAGGTCGTCCCCCACCAGCGGCAACCGCAGTTGCTCCGCCAGCACCTGCATGAGGGTATTTTCCGAGATGGCTCCGGAACGCACGAGAATGCCTCCCAGACGGCCGCCAAGCCGGCGTTGCAGGTCGAGCGCCCGCTCGAGTTCCTGGCCGCTCACCAACCCGCGTTCGAGCAAACGCTGCCCCAGCGGTATCCACTCGGCCGTCATCTGCGGGCCCGGGGAAACGGCCTCAGAGGACATCTGCAAAACCTTCCTGTACCCGACGGAACCAGAGGAAGCCCGATGAACAGACCAGCAGCGACGCAACGCAATAAACGCTGAAGACCCCAAGGGTCGGATAGGGAGCATCGAAAAGGATCGCCCTGACCATTTCCACCGGGATCGTCAGCGGATTGAGGTACAGGTAGGGCTGCATTACCGGTGGCAAGGAAGACAGCGGATAGAACACCGGGCTGATGAATAGCAGAAGCACCAGGAGAAACTGGACGAACTGCCCTATGTCGCGAACATAGACGCCGAGCCCCGCGAGGAACCACGCCAGCCCCGTCACGCAGAGCAGGAAGGGGAGCAGGGCAAGCGGTAGCAGGACCAGTTGCCAGCCCGGCTCGACGCCGCTGAAGAGAAGAAAGATACAGAGCACCAGGTAGCCGAGCATGGCGTTGAAGAAAGCGGCCAGCAGCGGTGTGAGGGGGAGTATCTCCAGGGGAAAAACCAGCTTCTTCACGTAGTTGGCGTTGGCCTGGATGATAGTCGGGGCCCTGGACAGGCTTTCAGCGAGGATCCCGTTCAGCAGGAGTCCGGAAAACAGGGTCAAGGCGAAGGAAAGCGTGCTCTGGCTTCCGCCCCAGCGCGACTTCAGCACGAAGCCGAAGACAAACGTATAGATCAGCAAGAGCAGGAACGGCGAGACGATGATCCAGATGCGGCCCAACATGGCGTCGCGATAACGCAGTTCGACCTCGCGCCGGGTCATGACCAGCAGGAGCCTGATGCGACTGGCGAGACTGGCCGGTACCAAGAGGGAACCACTCACAGAAAAACTCTCCACGGCGAAGAAGAACAGAACCCGCTAACCATGAAGGATCGAAGCGAGCGGGGCCATCAGCCCCCACTACTTCTGGCGTAAGGTTTTTCTGATTCAAGAAGAGCCTTCAGAAGGCCGGAGCAAGCCGGCACTCTCGCCAACTCGATCTCCCATCGGCTCCGTACCTGCTGGAAAGCACGTGGGTAACCCCGACAATGGCAACGGCTCTCAAGGTGAGGGGCCGGACTGCGCGGAGTGCACCCTCGATTCAGCAGCCAGCGGCAGGGAAACCGGGACGAAAGCAAGACTCATCCTGCAATCGGGGCGATTTCTTCATAGCGCTGGAAAACCTCGCTCAGTGAAACGAAAGCACGCACTGAGCGCCCCGTACGCCAGGGACTGGCAACCTGCACGCCGACCCGGCCTGGGGCGGCATGGCGAGTTCGACGAATACGACTCGGCGCACCACCTGCCCCCTGCCCGCGCTCAAGCGACGCCGCGGCTGCCAGGGGGTTGCAGCGACCTGCGTAGACGGCAGGCGGACGCGATCGGCGCTCTCCCCGCCGTCATGGTTGAGTTTCGGATTGCGTCCGATGGCTCAGCGGATCACCCCGGCGCGCACCGTCAGCGGCCAACTGACCCGATAGCGCGTCTGCGGGTCGCCCCAGGCTTCGCGCAGCTCATCGACGAACGCGGCGCCCGGATCCTGGCCAAGGGCCTTGCCGGCCTCCTTCACCGCCGACCAGGTACCGACATAGCCCAGCAGTTCGTCCAGGGTCCAGGCCACCTCGATGGCCAGGTCCGGCAGGCGACGCTCCTCGAAGGGGAACGGCAGACTGCGGTAGCCCTCCTCCACGTGGCGCCGCTCGGCAGGCCAGTAGGGGCCGACGACCTGGTGGTAGAAGTGCTGGACCAGCGGTTCCATGGGTCCGTCGACATGCAATACGCCATAGGTAACCAGGGCCAGGATGGCGTCCGCGCGGGCCACACGCCGGACTTCCTCGTAGAAGCGCGGCAGGTCCAGCCAGTGGGCGGCCTGGGCGACCGTCACCAGGTCGGCGCTGGCCGCCGCCAGTCCGCTGTCCTCGGCCAGGGCCACGCGATACTCGACCCGCTCGCGAGCCTGCGCCTTGTCGATCTGCGCGGCGCTGGCGTCGGTACCGACCACCCGTTCGAAACGCTCGGCCAACAGCACCGTGAGCTGTCCGGTGCCGCAGCCGCAGTCCAGGGCCAGGCGGGTGCCGGGGCAGAGCGCGGCCAGCTCGTCGACCAACTGCGCCGGGTAGGTCGGACGATGTGCGGCGTAGTTCGCCGAACCCGTGGAGAAATGATCCTTGAAAGGTGCCGTCATGGGACTCTCCCGAAATGATCCCGGCGACCACAGGGACCATGGCCGTCCAGGCTGCCGCCTTACACTAGGCGAATCCTGTCGATACGGAAACACGACTTTCGGTCACCTTGGAGCACCGTCTCACTACTGCATGCGGTGCAGCAATAAACTGCAAAGAACCTACCTGGTCATCCCCGGATGCTTCATTAGACTGCCGGAACGACGAACGCAGCCAAGGAGACCGCCATGCCCAGTCGCATCACCCTCAACGCAAACGGAGGCCCCGAGGTCCTGCGCCTGGAGCAAGTCCAGGCGCAGCAACCGGGCCCCGGCGAGGTCTGGCTGGAGCAGGCCGCCATCGGCGTCAATCCGCTGGACCTCGGCCAGCGCTCGGGAGCGGTACCGATTCCGCTGCCGTCCGGCCTCGGCCTGGAAGGCGCCGGAGTGGTCGCCGCGCTGGGTCCGGGAGTCTCCGGACTGGCGCCGGGCGACCGCGTCGCCTATGCCACCGGCCCGCTGGGCGCCTATGCCAGCGCCCGGCTCTACCCCGCCGAGCGCTTGCTGAAGCTGCCCGACACACTCGCTTTCGAGGACGCGGCGGCGCTGCTGTTCAAGGGCATCACCGCGCACTACCTGCTGCACGCCACCTACCCCGTCGGGCCCGGCACACGCATCCTGCTGTACGGCGCGGCGGGCGCCGTCGGCCAGTTGATGGCGGCCTGGGCCCGGCACCTGGGCGCCTGGGTGATCGGCGTGGTGTCGAAGGCGGAAAGCGTCGAGCGGGCCAGGGCTGCCGGCTGCGACGAGGTGCTGGTGTTCGACGCGGCCAGTCTCGCCGCCCAGGTCGCCGAGCTGACCGCCGGGCGCAAGGTCGATGTGGTCTACGACCCCATCGGTCGCGCTACCTTCGAGGCATCCCTGAACAGCTTGCGTCCGCGCGGCCTGCTGGTGTCCTTCGGCGCTACCTCCGGCGTGCCGCCAGCCGTCGAAGTCGCCACCCTCAACGCCAAGGGTTCGCTGTTCCTCACCCGTCCCTCGCTCGCCGCCCACACCGCCAACCCGGAGGAATACCGGCTACGCGCGCAGGCTGTGCTGCGCGCCCATGCAGACGGTGTCATCCAGCCCCGGGTCTGGCGGCGCTACCCGCTGGCCGAGGCGGCCGTGGCGCATACCGATCTGCTGGAGGGACGCTCGCAAGGCGCGCTGGTACTCTTGCCCTGACCCACTCGCAAGAGGCGCATGCATGCAACCGTTCGACAGCCGGCAGGCCGATGAAGTCGCCACGCTCCTGGCCCTGGCCGAGCACGGTTCGTTCGCCGCCGCCGGCCGCGCCCTGCAACGACATCCCTCGGTGCTCTCGAAGCGGCTCGGCGCACTGGAGCGTCGCCTCGGCATCCGCCTGGTCGAACGCACCACCCGGCAACTGCGCTTCACCGATGAAGGCGAGCGCCTGGCGAGCCGCTTCCGCCAGGCCGTCGACCTGCTCGACGAGGCCGAGCACGAAGCCAGCCTGGGCGCCGCGCAACTGCGCGGACGCCTGCGCATCGCCCTGCCGTCGGCGATGGGCCGGCTCTGGCTCGGTCCGCTGCTGGCGGAGTTCGCCCTGGCGCATCCGCAGGTGGTGCTGGAAACCGACTATTCGGAGCGCTTCGTCGACATCATCGCGGAAGGCTTCGACCTCGCGATCCGGGTCGGCGAACTGGCCGACAGCCGCCTGGTGGCCAGGCGGCTGTGCGCCCATCGGCGCATCCTCGGTGCCGCTCCCGACTACCTGGAGCGGCATGGGGTACCGCGTATCCCGGCCGACCTGGCGGCACACAACTGCCTCGGCTTCAGCGGACTGCACTCGTACCCGGAATGGAAGCTGACCCGCCAGGACGAACAGCGGCCCGTGCGGGTACGCGGCTCGATGGTCAGCAACGACAACGAAGCCCTGCTCTGCGCCGCACGCCAGGGCCTGGGCATCTTCGCCGCCGGCGAGTGGCTGATGAGCCGCGACCTCGAAGCCGGCAGGCTGGTACGGGTGCTGCCGGAGTGGCAACTGGACGCCGACGCCGGCGTCTACCTGGTGCGCCCCTCGGCGCGCTACGCCACGGCGGCGGCCAGCGCGTTCCGCCAATGGGTGGAAGCGCGGTTCGCCGCTGGCCCGCCCTGGCAGCGCCAGCGGGCCTGAGCGGTATCCGCGAGCGGCTCGCCGAGGAGCGCGCCGCCTCCCGCCCCTCGCTCCCGGACAATCCGGATACCCTCCCGCCAGCATGCGGATAGCCAATGACCCGCCGACCGGTTCCTACTAGGCTGGTTCGCTTCGCTTTCCCGTTTTCCCACTCCAACAACAACCCGATGAGGAATCCAGGCATGGGACAGTACGTCAGCATCGCCGCGTCCGACGGCAGCGGCCGGTTCGACGCGTATCTCGCGCTCCCCGCCAGCGGCAAGGGGCCGGGCGTGGTGATCGGTCAGGAAATCTTCGGCGTCAACGCGAACATGCGCGCGGTGGCCGACCTGTACGCCGAAGAGGGCTACGTGGCCCTGGTCCCCGACCTGTTCTGGCGGCTGCAGCCGGGGGTCGACCTGGGCTACGACGAAGCGGCCTTCGCCAAGGCCATCGAGCTGTTCCAGCGCATCGACCTGGACGCCGCGGTGGACGACATCGCCGCCTGTATCGAGCACCTGCGCCAACGCGAGGAGGTGGTCCACGCCGGGATCGGCTTCGTCGGCTTCTGCATGGGCGGCAAGCTGGCCTACCTCGCCGCGACGCGCACCGACGTCTCCTGCTCGGTGGGCTACTACGGCATGGGCATCGAGGCGCTGCTCGACGAGGCGAAACAGATCAAGGGCCGGCTGGTGCTGCATTTCGCCGAACAGGACGCCTACTGCCCGCAGCAGGCCCGCGACGCGATCCTGCCCTGCCTGCGCAACCTGCCCAAGACCGAGTTGTACCTCTACCCCGGCGTCGATCACGCCTTCGCCCGCGTCGGCGGCATGCACTTCGACAAACCGGCCTACCTGATGGCTCACGAACGCAGCATCGCCGCCCTGAAGCGGGAGATCGGGCCGAACTTCGACCTCTCCGCGCTGTGGGACGAGCATGTGCGCCACGAGTTCGATACCCGCGACGTAGCCGCGACCATGGCGACCATGGTCGCCGAGCCCTACGTCAACCATGTCCCGACCCTCACCGGCGGCGTCGGCCAGCGCGAACTGAGCCGCTTCTACCGCCATCACTTCATCCACGGCAACCCGCCGGACATGACCCTCACGCCGATTTCGCGGACGGTGGGGGCGCTGCAGGTGGTCGACGAGTTCGTCATGCGCTTCACCCACAGCTGCGAGATCGACTGGCTGCTGCCCGGCGTCCCACCCACCGGGCGCTTCGTGGAAATCCCCATGCTCGGCGTGGTGCGCTTTCGCGGCGACCGCCTTTACCACGAGCACATCTATTGGGACCAGGCCGGCGTGCTGGTGCAGATCGGCCTGCTCGACCCGCAGGGCCTGCCGGTCGCGGGGGTGGAAAGCGCGCGCAAGCTGCTCGACGAAAGCCTGCCGTCGAACCGCCTGATGGCGCGCTGGGCAGCCAGCGAAGGACTCGGCCTCTAGCGGCCGGCTAGCCGCCGAGCAAGGCGCAGAAACGCGCCAGGTCGACGTTACCGCCGCTGAGCAGGATCCCGACCCGCTTGCCGCGCAATTCGTCCTTGCGCTGGCGGGCGGCGGCCAGGCCGAGGCAACCGGTGGGCTCGACCAGCAGCTTCATCCGCGCGGCGAGGAAGCGCATGCCATCCACCAGTTCGGCGTCGCTGGCGGTGAGGATGTCATCGACGTTGCGCTGGATCAGCGGGAAGGTGAGATTGCCCAAATGCTGGGTCTGGGCGCCATCGGCGAGGGTCTGCGGCGTATCGATATGCACGATGGCGCCGCTGCGCAGCGAACGCTGGCCATCGTTGCCGGCCTCCGGCTCCACCCCGTAGATCCGGCAGGCCGGCGCCAGCGCGCGGATCGCCAGGGCGCAGCCGGAGAGCAAGCCGCCGCCGCCGAGGGGCGCGAAGAAGGCGTCCAGCGGACCGACTTCTTCGAACAGTTCCTTGGCCGCGGTGCCCTGCCCGGCCAGCACGTCGGGGTGATCGTAGGGCGGGATCAGGGTCAGGCCATGGCGCTGCGCCAGGTCGCGGCCGATCTGCTCGCGATCTTCCGTATAGCGGTCATAGAGCACTACCTGCCCGCCGTAGCCACGGGTCGCCTCGATCTTCACCGCCGGCGCGTCGGCCGGCATCACGATGGTCGCCGGGATCCCCAGCAAGCGCGCCGAGAGGGCGATGGCCTGGGCGTGGTTGCCGGAGGAGAACGCCACCACCCCGGCGGCACGCTGCTCGGCGGAAAACCGCGACAGCGCGTTGAAGGCGCCGCGGAACTTGAACGCTCCCATGCGCTGCAGGTTTTCGCATTTGAAGAAGACTTCCGCGCCGAGTTCTTCGTCAAGGGTACGCGAGGACATCACCGGCGTGCGGTTGGCATGCCCGGCGATCCGCGCGGCGGCGGCGATCACATCGTCGTAGGTAGGCAGGTCGTGCATGGTCGGCTCCTCGGACCTTGGCAAAGAAGACAGGCAGGTCGCCAGGTTACCAGGCGAACGCCGCCAGCAGCGCCTGCGCGACAGCATCGGCGGCGGAAGACTGGCGGAGCCATTGACGAAGAGGCCCTGCATGGGTCGATGCTCCGCGATGCCGGGTCGGCCTCACTCGTCCAGGTAGCCGTCCCTGATGCCCTTCGAGCGGCGGTAGAGGTAGAGCCCGAGGCGCAGCACGACGAGCACGCCGAAGAACACCCCGACGGTCACCCAGGTGTTGCCGAAGAACCATTCCAGGCAGACGTAGAGCAACGCCAGCGGTATGCAGACGAGGGTCATCAGCAGGTAATGCTTGATCATTGCGGCGGACACTCCTCTTCTTCGTCCTTCAGTGGGCATTTGACGATCTGCTTGCCCGTCTGCCAGGCGGCCTGGGTGGCCACGGCCTTCTTGATGGTATCGGCATGGGCGGCCTTGCGCGCGGCCAGCTTGGCCGCGCGGTTGGCGGTGTTGGCCGCCTGTCCGGAAAGGGTCCTGATCGCCTTGGCGGACTGCACCACGGTCTTGCCGGTGCTGAGCATGCCCGGCGCCACGGTGCCGATGGCCGCCGAGGCGCCGACGTGTTTCCAGTTGATGTCGATGCACTTCCACTTGATATCGGTGAGGTCGCGATCGCTGTCCCAGTTGTCCTTCATCTGCCCCAGCACCTGCTTGCCGGTCTGCATCCCCAGCTCGATGCCGGCGCCCAGCGCCGCTCCGATCGCGGCGCGGGCGGCGAAGGCGCCGATCACCACCAGCGGGATGATCAGGCCGGTGGGATCGTAGGCCAGCGTGGGCGCGTTCAGCGCGTAGGCATAGGGGTTGGGGCCACCGCCCAGGCCGAGCGGGTCCTGGCTGGCATAGCGCCCGGCTTCCGGCAGGTAGTAACGGTAGCGGTTGTAGTAGAGGCCGCTTTCCTCATCGTGGTACTGCCCCTGGAAGCGGATCGGCTGCGCACCCGGCTGTCGTTCCGGCGCTACCGCCCGCCAGTCGTCCGGAACGCCCTGCCAACGCAGTTGGCCACGTTCGTCGCTCAGCTGCAGGGGGGTACCGAGGTGATCGGTGTGGAAGAAAGCGATCCGCGCCTCGCCCAGCGCCGGCACGCATTGCGCCGGCAGCGGCTGGCCTTCGGCGGCGAACGCCTGGCGCAGTTGCAGCAGCTCCGGGGGATCGGGCTCGCAGGCCTGCTCCAGGCGCAGCAACGGGACGAAACCGCCCGGTTCGTGAACGGTGGTGCGCAGTTCCCGCGCAAAGGCTTCGGCGCATTGGCGATCGCCGTCCCAACCGAAGCGCACCTGCTGCTCGACACCGTCGCGCAGCACCACCTTGGCGATCCGTCGCGACAGCGCGTCGTAGCGGTAGCGCGCCTCCAGCCGCGTGCCGTCGGCGTAATCGCGCGTCAGATGGACCAGGCGCTGCGCGCCGTCGTAGGCCAGGCGCAGGCGCTCGCCGTCGGCGCCGATACGCTCGACCAGGTTGCCCAGCGCATCGAAGCGATAGCGGTTGCCGGCGATCCTCTCCACGCGGTTGCCGGCCCAGCGCGCCGGGCCTTCGCCGGCCTGGCTCGCGCGCGCCTCGGAGCGACTGAAACCGGAGCGGTACAGTTCGTTCTCGGCGAATGCCTGGCGAGCGTCCTCGCGCGCGTACTCGCCGACGCCCTCCAGGCGGTTGCCGGCGGCATCGTAGCGGTAGGTGCTGGCCGCCGCGCCAGCGCGCCGGCTGGCCAGCAGGCGACCGCCGAGGTCGTATTCGTAGCGCACCGACGGATACTGGTTGTCGTCGATGCCGACCAGTTGTCCAAGTCCGTCGTAGCGATAGCCGCGCTGCCAGTCGAAACCGCCGGCCAGACGCAGGCGGCTGCGCTGCAGGCGTCCCAGCGGCGCGTGCTGGCGCTCCTGGGTGAACAACGCGTCATCCTGCCCGTCGCGGCGGGCGTCGCGACGCACCTCACGGTGCAGGGCATCGCGCTCGAAGGCCAGCTCGACCGCACCGACCAGCGCGCCGTGCAGATGACCCGGGCCATAGGTCAGCCAGGCGACCGGCGGCGCGTCGCCGTAGCGGCTGGTCTGGCGCACGCCTAGCGCGTCGTGGCTGTGCTCGACGCTGTAGACCCAACCGTCGGCATGTACCTGGCTTTCCAGGCGCAGGTTACCGACCTCGTCGTACGTGTAGCGCACCTCGCAATCCGCCCCGCCGGCGCTGGCCAGGCGGCCGTCGGCCAACCAGCGGTAACGCTCGACCAGGGCCGGTGCGTGCTCGGTGGCGGGAACCCGGATGCTCGCCAGGCGGCCGTCGCGGTCGTAGGCATAGGTGGTCTCGCGACCGTCGGCATCCTCGCGGGCGATCAGTTCGTCAGCGGCGTTGTAGCGATAGCGTTGGCGACGACCGTCGAAGCCGGTCTCTTCCACCAGACGGTCCAGCAGGTCGTAGCGGAACTGCGCCTGGACGCCGTTCTCGTTGGTCAGGGCGACCAGCCTGCCGGCTTCGTCGTGCAGGTAGGACAATTCGCCGCCGCCGGCGTCGGAAACCCGCGCCAGCAGATCGCCGTGCCCCCAGGAAAACAGCGTGGCGTGCCCCTCGGCATCGGCGATACGGGTCTGCCGCCCAAGGGCGTCGTATTCATAGCTCAGGGCGCTGCCGTCGGCCAATTCCAGGCCGATCAGTTGCCCCAGCGGGTCGTAGCGGCGCCGGGTCAGTTGTCCCAGCGGGTCGCTGCTGGCGACCAAACGTCCTTCGTTGTCGTAGTCGTAACGCCAGACCTGGCCGGAACAATCGGTCAACGCGGCCAACAGGCCGAAGCGGTTCCACTCCAGGCGCCGCTCGCCGCCGCGCGGGTCGACGATTCGCGTCGGCCGGTCGGGCAGGCGCGGGTCTTCGTAGGCGTAGCGGGTGCTGCCGGCCGGGCCGCGCACCGTCGTCGCATTGCCCCGTTCGTCGCGCTCGAAGGTCCAGCGGCGCTGCATCGCGTCCTCCAGCTCGACCAGCAGCCCGGTCTCTTCGTCGACGCGCTTGCGATAGCGCGCCTTGCCCGGCGACTCCTCCTCGAGCATCCGCCCCTGGCCATCGCGCCGGCGCCGCGTCTCCCGTCCCAGCGGATCGCGCATGGCGACCAGGCGGCCGAACAGGTCGTAGTCGAACTCGCTACGGCTGCCGTCGGCCCTGACCAGCGCGGTCCAGCGCCGCTGCCCGCCCTCGCCGGCGAACTCGTAGCGTTCGACGCGGCCGAGGCTGTCGCTGACCTCGGTGGCATCGCGCAGGTAGCGGAAGGTACGGGTCAGGCCGCCCGCCTCGATCTGCTTCACGACCCGCCCGTGCGGAGCATGGACATCCCACTCGTAGCGAACCTCCAGCCCGCCCGGTTCGCCGTGGGCGACCAGCATGTGCTCGCGCCAGGCGAATACCCGGACCACCTGGCCAAGACGGTCGCGCACGGCGATCAGATCGCCGCTGTCGCTGAACTGGTAGCGCACCAGCCAGTCGAGCCCCGGGCTCTGCGGATCGATGTAGTCCGGAGGCGGTCCGTCGTGGCTGGCCAGGATCACGCCGAACAGACGCAGGCCGTCGTCGCCCTCGCTCGGCTCGCAGGCTTGCTGGTAGACCAGCGCATAGCTGCGCCCGGCGCTGTCGCGCACGCCGGTGAGCAGGCCACGTCCGCTCCAGCGGAACTCGGTGCGGTAGCCGGCGCGGCCGAAGCTGGCCTGCAGGCGCCAGATACCGTCGGGGCAACGCTGGAAATGCAGGTAGCTGTGGCCGGACAGCACCAGCACGGAGCCCTCCTGCGTCTGCAGTTCGGCCGGCACCGCCGCCCAGCGCCCGCGCCAGGCCTGCGCTTCGCCGCCGCTCGAACCGCCGCGGCGCAGCCACAGCTCCTCGCTGCCGGAATAATGCTGGGCGCCGGGAGCCAGCGCAGGAAAGCCGATCCGGCGGCCCTGGGCGTCGACCAGCACGCAGGCGTCTTCGCTCAGTTCCAGGTGCATGCTCTCGCCCGGCAGCCACCAGCCCCGGCCGAGCCGGCCGATACGGGGGTTGCTCGACAGGTAGCCACGGGCGAAGGTGAAGGTGTCCGGCGCCGCCAGGGCGAAATCGACCTCTTCCGGCAGCAGCTTGCTGCCGAGCATCGGGTTGACCGGCTTGCCCACCAACGGCACGCAGGCGGACACCCGGTCGGCCAGGCCGACCGCGCTGCTGCCGACGTGCACGGTGGGCGAGCCGGTGGAGATAACCCCTCCCGAGACTTTCTCGCCGACATGGGAAACCGGTAGGCCGCTCATCTATCCATCCTTCCTTGGGAAAAGCCGCGACAGGACATCCGCCCGCCGCTCAACAGTTGATATCGACATTGGGCGAGAGGATCTCGATCTCCCCCGGCGTCAGGCGGATCGTGCTCTGGCCGCAGCGCAAGAGGATCTCGCGGTCGGCGGTCAGCTCGATGCGCTGGCTGCCGAGGGTGATGCTCTGACCGTCCAGGGTGATCTTAGAGCCATCGTCGCTGCCGCCCACGCTCACTTCGTAGCTATCGCCCACCGACAAGGTCTTCTTCTTCATCACCTGGGTGCTCTGGTTCAGCCCGACCACGGTGTTCATCATCATGCCGACGTTCAGGCTGTAGCCGAGCCCGACGTTTTCCATGCGCCCCATGCCGACGTTCTGCAACGAGGCCATGAGGATGGTTTCCGTCTTGTTCATGCCGATCCTGACCGTCTCGTTGCGGTCGACCGTCTTGCTGCGGTTGGCATGCACGGTGATGGTCTCGTTGTTGTCCACGGTCTCGGTGCGATCGTGCTTCACATGCACCGTCTCGTCGTGGTCGATGGTCTTGGTCCGGTCGTGGCCGACCCAGTGGCTCTCGTCGTTCTCGACCTCGATGTCCTGGTTCCTCTCGGCATGGATGAACAACTGCTCGGCGCCCTTCTTGTCCTCCATGCGGATCTCGTTGAAGTTGGCCGGCGTGCCGCCCTTGCTCGAACGGCTCTTGGTGCCGCTCTGGGTAGCGTTCGCCGGCAGCTCGTAGGGCACCGTCTGCTCGGCGTTGTAGACCCGCCCGGTGATGATCGGCCGGTCCGGGTCGCCTTCGAGGAAGCTGACGATCACTTCCTGGCCGATCCGCGGGATCTGGATCGAGCCCCAGTTCTTCCCGGCCCAGGCCTGCGAGACGCGCATCCAGCAGGAGCTGTTCTCGTTGGACTGGTCGTGGCGGTCCCAGTGGAAATGCACCTTGACCCGGCCATACTGGTCGGTCCAGATCTCCTCGCCCTTGGGCCCGACCACCACCGCGGTCTGCGGGCCACGCACCACCGGCACCGGGGTCGACGGCAAGGGGCGGAAAGCCTGGCCGGCGTCGATACAGTCCAGCTCGCTCTCGAACTGCGCGCCGCCCCCGCCATTACCGGTCTCGTAGAGTTCCTGGACTACCCGGTACTCGGCGCCAACCACCAGGTATTCGCGGTTCTGGTCCAGGCGCGGGTAGTTGCTCAGGTGGAACAGATGGCCCGCCCCAATACCCCTGGCGCATCCCCGCAGGCGAACTCGCTCGTACTGGGTCTGGATCGCCTCGATGCGGGTCCGTGCATAGTGTTCGCCGTCCTGACTCTGCACATACTCGCCAGGGTAGTCGTAGAGCGGGTAGTCGGCCGCGGCATGGGCGCGCCCGACATTGGAGCGCACTTCCAGGCGGGTGCCGGGACGCTGGAAGTCGTAGTCGTTGAGGCTCAGCGAGCCGGGCTGGACCTCGCGCGCCATGTGCCAGTCGAAGAAGTGGTCGCGCTCGCGGTGGCCGAGGCTCGGCGGGTAATAGGGCACGCTGGTGTAGCCGGCCGGGCTGTGGTGCGCGCCGTAGGCATCGGAGAGCACCAGGATGTGGCGCTTCTTTTCGTGGCGGAACCAGTAGTAGATGCCTTCCTGCTCCATCAGCCGGCTGACGAAATCGAAGCTGGTCTCGCGGTATTGCACACAGTATTCCCACTCGCGGTAGGAGCGGCTCAGGGCGTCCTCGAAGTCGGAGAAGCCAAGGTCGCGGAACACCTGCTTGATGATGTCCGGGACCTTCTGGTTCTGGAAGATGCGGCAGTCGGAGGTGCGCGTCAGCAGCCACAGCCAGGGCCGCAGGGTGACCTGGTAGCTGGCGAACTGGCCGGCGCCGGCGCCCTGGCTACAGCGCGCGACGATGCCGTGGAAATACCGCCGGCTGCCGCCGGGGAGTTCCAGCGCGAGGCTCATCGGCTTGCCCAACAGGGCATCCAGAGGCAAGGCGGGATTGCTCGAGACCAGTTCGAGCTCGTGGCTGAACAGCCGGCCCAGCTCTTCGCGACCCTCCAGCCGTTGCAGTTGCAGGACCTCGGGTCCCAGCGGGGAGTCCACGTGTACCAGGCGGGTGTGTTGGGAGAACAGCATGGGGAATCTTCCTTGATAGTCACCTGCGGCGGGCGGCCCGAACAACGCGCCAGCAGCGCGCCAGATGATCGTACAACCCAGTGCCGTCGCGAAAGGCTGGCCAATAGCCACGACACTCCTGCCCGCCTCCTGCGGACCCGCCGACCCTAAGCCAGAACCAAAGCCGAAGCAACGACGGCTTTGTCGAAAAGTATTTCCGCTCCGAGCACGCTGCGGCGCATTGGCCCATTGCCCGATACCCGGCAAAAATGAGATATTCACGAACGTGAATCATTCTCATATTTCAATCCCATCTCCCCGCCTGCTGCTGGTCGAAGACGACCCGCGCCTACGCGAGGATCTCGACGCGCATTTCCGCCGGCGCGGCTTCCGCGTAACCGTCTGCGGCGATGGCTCGCACGGACTGGAAGCCGCCGGGCGCGAAGCGTTCGACCTGGTGTTGCTGGACATCATGCTACCCGGCCTCGACGGCCTGGCCCTGCTGGAGTCGCTGCGCCGCGAGCAGGCCACGCCGGTGATGCTGATGTCGGCCCTGGGCGCCGAACAGGATCGCATCAGCGGCTTCACCCGCGGCGCCGACGACTACCTGCCGAAGCCGTTCAGCCTGGCCGAGCTGGATGCCCGCACCGACGCCCTGCTGCGCCGCGTACGACTGGACCGCCTACCGTCGGCGCAGCGGCGGGATACCCGGCTGGTGTTCGACGACCAGGCCCAGGATGTGCTCCACCAGGGCCTTCCGGCGGGGCTGACGCCATCCGAGTACCGCCTCCTGGCGACGCTCCGCGAACACGCTGGCGAGGCGCTGAGCAAGCCGTTCCTCTACCGGAGCGTGCTGCACCGCAGCTACACGCGCCTCGACCGCGGTCTCGACGTGCACGTCTGCAACCTGCGGCGCAAACTCGCCGCGGTCGCCGTCCGTCACCTGCAGATCCAGGCGGTACGCGGCCAGGGCTACCTGCTGGTGGAGACGGAACACCCCTGATGCGCAGGCACCCGCTGTTATGGAAACTGGCGCTGTTGCAGGTCGGCTTCTGCCTGCTGCTGACCTGGCTGATCTACACCTGGGGCCTGTCGGTGGAGCGCAGCACCTACTTCCTCGCCCCGGCCGACCGCAGCTACCTGGCGGACTACGCGCGGCAGGCGGAGGATGCCTGGCGCAGCGAGGGCGCCGCGGGCGCCGAACGCTTCCGCAAGGAACTGTCGGCGAAGGAAGATACCTGGGTGGCGCTGGTCGGACCGTACCTGGAAAGCCTCGGCAGCACGCCGCTAAGCGCCGAGGAGTCGAGCCACCTCACCTTCATGCGCAAGCTCGACTGGCCGATGAGCCGACGCCTGCAGGACGAACTGCCGTACGTCAGCATCGAGTTCCCCGGACATCCCGAGCAGGGCCGGCTGGTAATCCAGTTACCGGAGCGCCTGCTGCCCGGCGGGCTGACCCCCTGGACCCACCTGGTCACCCACGGCATAGTCCCGACCCTGCTGGCCGCCCTGCTCGGCCTGCTGCTCTATCGCCACCTGGTGGTGCCGCTGAACCGCTTGCGCGATCGCGCCGACGCCCTGCGCGCCGACGAACTGGAAAGCACTCCCCTCGCCGCACCGCTGGCGGCCCGCCGCGACGAACTGGGCGAGCTGGCCCAGGCCCTGGAGCACATGGCCGAGCGCCTGCGCCTGAGTCTCGCCCAGCAGCGCCTGCTGCTGCGCACCCTGTCCCACGAACTGCGCACGCCGCTGGCGCGCCTGCGCATCGCCCACGACAGCGAGCTACCGCCGGAACAGTTGCGCCAGCGCCTGGATCGCGAAATCGGCGACATGCAACGACTGCTGGAAGACACCCTCGACCTCGCCTGGATGGACACCGAGCGCCCGCAACTGCCCACCGAGCCGGTGCTGGCGCTGTCGGTGTGGGAAGCGCTGCGCGATGACGCCTGTTTCGAAAGCGGCTGGGACCCGGCGCGGCTACCCTGCCGCTTGGGCGTCGACTGTCGCGTCGAGGTACATCTGGACAGCCTGGCCCAGGCCATGGAAAACCTCCTGCGCAACGCCATCCGTCACTCGCCCGAGGACGGCACGGTCAGCCTCGACGGCGAGCGCGAGGGCGACTTCTGGCACCTGCGCCTGCAGGACCAGGGCCCTGGCGTGGCGGAAGACCAGTTGGAACGCATCTTCCTCCCCTACCAGCGCCTGGACGATAGCGCCGGCGAAGGTTTCGGCCTCGGCCTGGCGATCGCCCGGCGCGCCATCGAGCTACAGGGCGGCCGGCTCTGGGCCAGCAACGGCAAGCCCGGATTGTGCCTGCACCTGTGGCTGCCGGCGGCCGCCTGAGGGCGAAGTGTTTAGAAAGTTAATGCGCTTTACTCTCAAATAACAATCAATATCATTTGTGATCTCTTGCATTTCGCTGCATTGCCCGGAGATCACCGATGTCCTCACGCGCCCTTCCCGCCGTTCCCTTCCTGCTGCTGTCCAGTTGCCTGCTCGCCAACGCCGTACACGCCGCCGGCCAGGGCGACGGCTCCGTCATCGAGCTGGGCGAGCAGACCGTGGTCGCCACCGCCCAGGAGGAAACCAAGCAGGCGCCGGGGGTTTCCATCATCACCGCCGAGGACATCGCCAAGCGACCGCCGAGCAACGACCTGTCGCAGATCATCCGGACCATGCCGGGGGTCAACCTGACCGGCAACAGCTCCAGCGGCCAGCGTGGAAACAACCGGCAGATCGACATCCGCGGCATGGGCCCGGAGAACACCCTGATCCTGGTCGACGGCAAGCCGGTCAGCTCGCGCAACTCGGTGCGCTACGGCTGGCGCGGCGAGCGCGACAGCCGCGGCGACACCAACTGGGTGCCGGCCGACCAGGTCGAGCGCATCGAAGTGATCCGCGGCCCGGCGGCGGCGCGCTACGGCAACGGCGCGGCGGGCGGCGTGGTGAACATCATCACCAAGCAGGCCGGCGCGGAAACCCACGGTAATCTCAGCGTCTACAGCAATTTCCCGCAACACAAGGCCGAAGGCGCCAGCGAACGGATGAGCTTCGGTCTCAACGGGCCGCTCACGGAAAACCTCAGCTACCGCGTCTACGGCAACATCGCCAAGACCGACTCGGACGACTGGGACATCAACGCCGGCCACGAATCCAACCGTACCGGCAAGCAGGCCGGCACCCTCCCCGCCGGTCGCGAAGGCGTGCGCAACAAGGACATCGACGGGCTGCTCAGCTGGCGCCTGACGCCCGAGCAGACCCTCGAGTTCGAGGCCGGCTTCAGCCGCCAGGGCAACATCTACACCGGCGACACGCAGAACACCAACAGCAACAACTACGTGAAGCAGATGCTCGGCCACGAGACCAACCGCATGTACCGCGAGACCTACTCGGTCACCCATCGCGGCGAATGGGACTTCGGCAGCTCGCTGGCCTACCTGCAGTACGAGAAGACCCGCAACAGCCGGATCAACGAAGGCCTGGCCGGCGGCACCGAAGGTATCTTCGACCCCAACAACGCCGGCTTCTACACCGCCACCCTGCGCGACCTGACCGCCCACGGCGAGGTCAACCTGCCGCTGCACCTGGGCTACGAGCAGACCCTGACCCTCGGCAGCGAGTGGACCGAGCAGAAGCTCGACGACCCCAGCTCCAACACCCAGAACACCGAGGAAGGCGGCTCGATCCCCGGTCTCGCCGGAAAGAACCGCAGCAGCAGTTCCTCAGCGCGGATCTTCTCGCTGTTCGCCGAGGACAACATCGAGCTGATGCCCGGCACCATGCTCACCCCAGGCCTGCGCTGGGACCACCACGACATCGTCGGCGACAACTGGAGCCCATCGCTGAACCTGTCCCACGCGCTCACCGAGCGGGTCACCCTGAAGGCCGGTATCGCCCGCGCCTACAAGGCCCCCAACCTGTACCAGCTGAACCCCGACTACCTGCTCTACAGCCGTGGCCAGGGTTGCTACGGGCAAAGCACCAGTTGCTACCTGCGCGGCAACGACGGCCTCAAGGCCGAGACCAGCATGAACAAGGAACTGGGCATCGAGTACAGCCACGACGGCCTGGTAGCGGGGCTGACCTACTTCCGCAACGACTACAAGAACAAGATCGAATCCGGCCTGTCACCGGTCGACCACGCCAGCGGCGGCAAGGGCGACTACGCCAACGCGGCGATCTACCAGTGGGAGAACGTGCCCAAGGCGGTGGTCGAGGGCCTCGAAGGCACCCTGACCCTGCCCCTGGCCGACGGCCTGAAGTGGAGCAACAACTTCACCTACATGCTGCAATCGAAGAACAAGGAAACCGGCGACGTGCTCTCGGTGACGCCGCGCTACACCCTCAACTCGATGCTCGACTGGCAGGCCACCGACGACCTCTCGCTGCAAGCCACGGTCACCTGGTACGGCAAGCAGAAGCCGAAGAAATACGACTATCACGGCGACCGTGTCACCGGCAGCGCCAACGACCAGCTCTCGCCCTACGCCATCGCCGGCCTCGGCGGCACCTATCGGTTGAGCAAGAACCTGAGCCTCGGCGCCGGCGTCGACAACCTGTTCGACAAGCGCCTGTTCCGCGCCGGCAATGCCCAGGGCGTGGTCGGCATCGACGGGGCCGGCGCGGCGACCTACAACGAGCCCGGACGGACCTTCTATACCAGCCTGACCGCGTCGTTCTGAGCCATAACGAGAAAGCCTGATGAGAACCTCCCTGCTCGTCGCCGCCCTGGGCCTCGCCCTGGCGGCGGCCCTGCCCGGCGGCGCGCCGCTGGCGCAACCGGACCCCGAGGCGACCATGGACCGCAGCCTGCTGCAACGCCAGGACCTGCCCTATCGCTTCAGCGCCGTGGACCTGGACTCCGTCGATGGCCAGCGGCATTACCGGCTGTGGCTCGGCCGACCGCTGCAGGCACCGCCCGCCGCCGGCTACCCGGTGGTCTGGATGCTCGACGGCAACGCCGCCGTCGGCGCCCTCGACGCGTCCACCCTGAGACGCCTGGCCGACGGCGACGCACCGCTGCTGGTCGCCATCGGCTACCGCACGCCGCTGCGCATCGACCGCGCCGGGCGTACCTTCGACTACACCCCGGCGAGTCCCGGCCAGGCCGATCAGCGCGACCCGCTCAACGGCCTGCCCAGCGGCGGCGCCGACGCCTTCCTCGACCTGCTGCGCGACGGCATGCGCCCGGCCGTGGCGGCGCAGGCGCCCCTGGACACTGCGCGACAAACCCTCTGGGGACACTCCTACGGCGGCTTGTTGGTGCTCCACGCACTGTTCACCCGTCCCGGCGAGTTCGCCCTCTACGCCGCGGCCAGCCCGTCGCTGTGGTGGCGCGACGGGGCGATCCTCGGCGAGCGAGCGGGGCTCGAACAGCGCCTGCGCGGAAAGCGCGCGGAACTCCTGCTCTGGCGCGGCAGCGCCGAACCGGCCAGCCCGCGCGGCTCGCTGAAAGCCGAGCCGGGCCAGGCGATGGCGCGGCTGGTAGATGACCTGCACCGGGTTGCCGGGCTCACGCTGGACTTCCAGCCGCTCGACGGCCTGGGTCATGGCGAAACGCTGGGGGCCTCGTTGCGCCTTCTGCTCGCCCGTCCGGCGGTGGAACGCCAGCGCTGAAGACGCACGCTCCCAAGAGAACCGAGGCAACGGCGGATAACCGCTTCGCGGTTATTCGCCCTACCGGAAGCCAGGCATCCGCGCGCCGCTGCATCCCTCTACGCTGCACGGCATCCTCTCCCGCCTGCGGGAGAGGGTTGGGGTGAGGGAAAATCGCCCTACGCCACCACCGGAATCAGCGGGTCGGCCGCCGCCAGCGCCACGGCGCGGTCCGCCGCCGGCGGGTAGATCCACACGCCATTGATCTCGGTCTTGATCTTCTTGCCCTCCTCGCGCACGAACCGTACCTGGCGGTCCCAGCCCTCGGTGAACACCGCGCCCCAGCCGCCGAGGTCGAGACAGGTCACGTACTTCACCTGGCTGTAGGGAATCGGCTCGACGCCGAGCAGGTCGGCAGCCACGTTATTGCCGGCCGAGCGACCCAGGGCGATGGCGTGCTGGCAGGTCATCAGGGCATGGTTGCCGAGGTCGTCGGTAGCCGCGCGGGCCACGTCGCCGGTGGCGTAGACATCGTCGAGACCGAGCACCTTGAGGTTGCGGTCGACATGCAGGCGACCCTGGGCATCGCGCTCGCCCGGAATCTGCCCGGTCAGGGTGCTGGCCCGCACGCCCACGGTCCAGACCACGGTCTTCGCCTCGATCCGCTGGCCGTCGTCGAGCGTCACGCCCTCGGCATCCACCGCCGCCACCGAACGCCCCAGGCACCACTCCACGCCCAGTTCCGCCGAGGCCTCGGCGATCAAGCCGCTCAGGTCCGCGCCCATCGATGCGCCGATGGCGGCGCCGCGGTCGACCACGATCACTCGCAGCGCCGCTTTCTCGCCGAGGATCGCCCGCAGGCGCGCCGGCATCTCGGTGGCGGTCTCGATGCCGGTGAAGCCGCCGCCGGCGACCACCACGGTGTTGCGTGCCGGTGAATCCGGCAAGTCGCGCAGGGCATGCAGGTGTGCCTCTAGGCGCAGGGCGTCTTCCAACTGGTCGACATCGAAGGCAGCGTCGATGCCGACGACACTCGCCGGACGCCACACGCCGCTGCCGGCCGCCAGCACCAGGCGGTCGTAGTCCAGTTGCGCCAGCGTGCCCTCGGCATCGCGGTACTCCACCCACTTGCCGGCCACGTCGATGCGCTGCGCGCTGCCCTGCACGAAACGCACGCCGACCGCGGCGAACAATTCGCCCAGCGGCGCCGCCATGCGCTGCACGTCAGGCTCGTAGAAACGCGGGCGGATGCGCAGCTCGGGCTGCGGCGCGAGCACCGCGACCTCGACGTCGTCGCGGCCCTGGCGGTCGAGCTGGCGCACTGCGCTCAGCGCGCTCCACATGCCGGCGAATCCGGCACCGACGATCAGGATACGTTGTTTCATTGGGGGCTCCTGGAGGGAAAGGACGGGATATCCGGAGAAAAGCCTCTCCGTAACTACGACTATATTTGTCGTAGTTAAGAAGATCAATCCCCGAAAAGCGTTCCGACAGGCAATCGCCCCTCGCCGTGAAAGAGAGGAAAAGACGTCGAAAACATACGAAAAGGATCGGAGATAGAGCGCTTCGAGGCGGAAGACAGCGAACGACCTGTCCTTGTGAGCGACCTGAAAACCGCGCAGAATATTGCGAATATTTCTATCGGAGTTAGTGATGGCTCTCTATAGCGCCGGCGTCGAATACGGCATCCACTGCCTGTTGTTCCTCGCCGACGAGAAAGGCGACAGCCGCGAGTCCAGCGTACGCACCCTCGCCGAGTTGCAGGGCGTGCCGCCGGAACTGCTGGCCAAGGTCTTCACCCGCCTGGCCAAGGCCGGCCTGGTGGCTGCCACCGAAGGCGTGCGCGGTGGCTTCCGCCTGGCACGGCCGGCCAACGAAATCAGCGTGCTCGACGTGGTCCGCGCCATCGACGGCGACAAATCGATCTTCGAATGCCGCGAGGTCCGCGAGCGCTGCGCGATCTTCGAAGGCAACCCGCCTTCCTGGGCGACCCGCAACACCTGCTCGATCCACGCGGTGATGCTCACCGCGCAGAAGCGCATGGAAGAAGCGCTGGCCCAGCAGACCATCCTCGACCTGGTACGCCGGGTGGGGCGTATCGCGCCACCGGAGTTCGGCGAAGAAGTGCTGCGCTGGATGGATGCCAGCCGGGAAGGACGCGGCGGCTCCCGCGACTAGCCCTTGGCGCATACGGAGCGGCGCCGCAAGCCCGTTTCGCGGAAAACACCATTGTCGACTGCGGTGCTAATCGCGCCGGCGTTTCTCCCTACCCTATCGCCAGAGGCCGCCGCAGAGCGGCCGCCGGCCCACTGCAATGGCCCGTGACCAACTTGCGTGATAGGTGAACGATGGAACCTGGCAGCTACCAACTGACCATGAGCGTGCTCATGACCCCCGACAAGGCGAACTTCTCCGGCAACGTCCACGGCGGCGCGCTGCTCAAGCTCCTCGACGAAGTGGCCTTTGCCTGCGCCAAGCGCTACGCCGGACGCTACGTGGTGACCCTGTCGGTGGATCAGGTGATCTTCCGCGAGCCGATCCATGTCGGCGAACTGGTGACCTTCCTCGCCTCGGTGAACTACACCGGGCGCACTTCGATGGAGGTCGGGGTGAAGGTGATGACCGAGAACATCCACGAGCGCACCGTGCGCCATACCAACAGTTGCTTCTTCACCATGGTGGCGATGGACGACCAGCGCCGGCCGGTGGCGGTGCGTCCGCTGGAACCGGAGACCGCGATCGAGAAACGCCGCTACGCCCAGGCCCTGGCCCGGCGCGAGCAGCGCAAGCTGATGGAACTGCGCTACCAGGAGATCCGCGAACAGGTGGATCACGCGATGCCGGCCTGAACGCCGCCCGGCCCGCGGGCCGGGTCCTCAGCCCTCGCCGACCAGGCTCTCGAACGCTTCTTCCAGCACGCTGGCGCTGCCGGGGCGGACCACCCGCGCCACCTCCCGGCCGTCGCGAAGAAAGACGAAGGTCGGCCACAGCTTGACCTGGAACGAGCGCCCCAGGCGGCGCCCGGGACCGTCCTCGACCTTCAGGTGGCCGACCTCCGGGTAGTCGCTGAATACTTCCGCCAGCAGCGGCTGGGCGGCCTGGCAATGGCCGCACCAGTCGGTACCGAACTCCACCAGCGTCGGACCGGCGAGCCGGTCCAGTTCGTCGCGCGCCGGTGCCTCGGCGCTGTATCGGGTCTTCATACGCTGCTTCTCCATGAGCTTGGCTGACAGGACGGCAGACTCCCGCGGCGGCGCCAGGTTCGACCCGCGCGACGATGGACTCAGCGTTTCCGCACGCGCGCCATGCAGCGCTGGTAGCGTTCGTCGACGCGCTTGGCGAACCAGGCGGTGGTCAGCTTGCGGGTGATCTTCGGGCTCTCCAGGGCGATCCCCGGCAGCACGGCGCGGGGCAATGTCTTGCCGGTGGCGCTTTCGGCCAGGGCGAAGACCTTGCGGTACAGCGCGCTGTCGGCGAACTCCGGGCTGTCGCCCTGCTCCAGCGCCCGGCGGATCGCCGCGTCGCTCATGTCCAGGCGCTTGCCGAGGCTGCGCACGGCCAGTTCGGTGGAGCCCGGCGTGCGCGTGCCGTAGCGGATCAGATCGCCATCCAGCGCCAGCGGAATCCCCGAGACGCGACTCACCGCGCTCTGGAACGCGGCGTTGCGACTGGCATACCAGCCGGCGTTGAAGTCGGCGAAGCGGTACAGCGGCGCCGGGTAGTCCGCCGGATAGCCAAGCAGGTGGGCGATGCCGAAATACATGCCGCCGCGCCGGCTGAACACCTCGCGGCGGATGCTGCCGTCCAGCGGATAGGGATAGCCGTCCGCGTGCTGCTCGGCGAAAGCGATGCTGACCTGCATCGGCCCGCCGGTGTGTACCGGGTTGAAGCCGCCGAACAGCTTGCCGCCCATGGGCACGATGGCGATGAAATCGTCGAATGTCTCGCTCAGTTCCTTCTCCGTGCGCGCCGCGGCCAGGCGCTGGCTGTAGGTGCGGCCATCGGGCGACTTGATATTCAGCGCTGAGCTGACCAGGAACGCCGGCACGTGCAGCTTGCCGGCACGACGCTCGACCTCGCGGGTGGCGATCCTGCCCAGGCCGGCCACCGGCGGGTCGACCTGGTAGGTGGACTCCTGCTCGGTCACCGCCAGCACCGCACAGAGATTCTCGTCGCTGGGGTAGATCTGCTGGGCGGAAAAGGCCGCGTAGATATCGCTGGCCCACCCTTGGCGATCGCGCACCGTGGCCGGCATCAGGCGGACGATCTTCGCCCGTACTTCGTCGGGGTTGGGCGGCGGCGGCTCCGCCGACCGCGAACTGCACCCGGCCAGCGCCAGGAGCATGAGCAACCCCGTTACGCCGCGACCCTGGCGTACTGCTTTCATCTGCGATTCCCTGTTCCGTTGCGAAGTGGGCGGCCGATGGCGACCGCCGAAGCCAGGGCATTCTAGCCGAGCATCCGGCGGCTTCCGTACCGTCCGTCACGCACGGTCGCGGTTCACAGCGCTGCGTCGGTGCGCTGCCGCTTGACCCGACGCCAGGTCGAGGGCGAGGCGCCGGCCAGCCGGAGAAAGATCCGCGAGAAATGCGGCTGGTCGGAAAAGCCGCAGGCGACGCCGATCTGCGAAAGCGGTTCGTCGCTGCCCAGCATCAGCTCCTTGGCCCGGTCGACGCGCATGCGCATCAGCCATTCGTGGGGCGAAACACCGGTGCTGCACTTGAAGGCCTTGGTGAAATAGCTGCGCGAGAGCCCGCACTCCTCGGCCAGGCGCGCCACCGACACGCCCTCGGCCAGATGCCCGGCGATCAGCTCCTTGGCCCTGCGCAATTGCCAGGGCGCCAGGCCCTTGCCGGTGCAGACCGGGACCTGGGTCGAAGCGAAGCGATCCTGAACGTGGGTCAACAGCGCCAGCATGACCTGCTCGATGAACAGTTCGTTGCGCTCGCCCGCCCTGGCGAAGCTGGGCAGCAGCGCCAGCGCCAGGTGATAGACCACCGGATCGTCGACACCGATGATCCGCTCCGGCTCGGCGGACGCGCGTTGCCCTTCTTCGTAGAGAAACTCCTTTATCGAAGCGCGCGGCAACATGAAGCGGACATTGTCGTAAGTTGTCCGGTGCTGGCACTTTATTTCATCGCCAAGATAGGCGATGGAGATACTTTTCCGTGGATGTCCGCCATCGAAAACCAGTTTGTTTCCATTCCAGAGACGATGGGAATTGAAATCGCGCAACTGCACGATGACGGAAAACGAATCGGCACAAGGAATATGGATCACCTTGTCCGGATCGGGAGTCGCCTCACTATTGCGAATCAAGGCGTACCCTTCTCCCCTTATGATGTTCCCTGGCGTGGATTGGTCGCCCTTTGTTCTGTCTATGGCAACAGTCATGACTCCCCCTGATTCCATGCGCCTGATGATCTCGTGACACTTTTCTCTCGACGCGAAAAACGACGCACGAAAGCTCCCCCAGAGATTAATCCGAGGGAGCCGTTCCGGGGAAATCTAACCGACGAAGATAACTACCAGATTACTGCGCTGTTACTCGATGATATAACGCTCAACCCTTTTCCTTTTCCGACGGGCCAGCGGCCTGGTCGAGGCGATGCCGACCCGGTAGTTGCCCCAGCACATGGCCGACCGAACCCGCCTTGTCGCAGGCCGAGGCGAACGCGCAACCGCCGAGCAATTGCTTGCCGACCGGGATGACCTGCTCGCCGAGCAGGATGCCGAGCAACCCCACCAGCGCCACCAGCGGCGGAGCCGGCGAACGCACCTGCAGCAGGCTGTAGACGATCCCCACCAACAGTCCGGCACCCAGCGACAATACGTAGAGCTTCATCTTCGTTCTCCTTCGCGGCCGTGCCGCCCGGCGGACCGGAGCGGCACGGCCGGCATTCACTTGGCCGGATTCGGGCCGATGCGTTCGCCGTGGGTCACCCGCTCGGGCGCCTTGTGCACCATGGTGTAGGCGTAGTCCACGCCCATGCCGTAGGCCCCGGAATGCTCCTTGGCGATGGCCATCACGGCGTCGTAGGTATCCCGGCGGGCCCAGTCGCGCTGCCACTCCAGCAGGACCTGCTGCCAGGTCACCGGTACCACGCCGGCCTGGACCATGCGGTCCATGGCGTACTTGTGGGCGTCGCTGGAGGTGCCGCCCGAGGCATCGGCCACCATGTAGATCTCGTAGCCGCCCTCGAGCATGGCGCAGAGGGCGAAGGTGGTGTTGCAGACCTCGGTCCACAGCCCGGCGACCACGACCTTCTTGCGGCCCGCGGCGGCCAGCGAGTCGCGCACGTTCTGGTCGTCCCAGGAGTTCATCGAGGTGCGTTCGAGGATCTTCTGCTCGGGGAACACCGCCAGCAGCTCCGGATAGGTCGGGCCGGAGAAGCTGTCGGTTTCCACCGTGGTGATGGTGACCGGGATGTCGAATACCTTCGCCGCCTTGGCCAGGCCCACTACGTTGTTCTTCAGCGTCTGGCGATCGATGGACTGTACGCCGAATGCCATCTGTGGCTGCTGGTCGATGAAGATGATCTGGCTGTTCTGCGGAGTTAGAACTTCGAGATAGTGGCTCATGATTGTTTCCTGACAACGAACGATGAATTCCAGCTGTTGCGCACAACAGCACGCGGGCCAACAGATAATTTCCCGTGGCCGGCCAGACTATGAAGCATGAATATTGGAAAAAACAAACTTTTCGAGAAAATAAATCACTGAACTTAGGCCCTGGATAAATTTGAACGGCGATATTCAAAATATTCGACACATCCATACAAAAAGCGCACACAGAGACAATAAAAGAAGGATTACCAGCTAGCAGAATCGACAGTCCGCCCTATAAGAAAAAGCCCCCATGAAGTTCAGGACATGTCTCGCGCCTTACTTGCTATCGACCACCAGCAAGTTGCGCTTGCAGGAGGATGCGTCATTCGGGAAAACCGCTCTTTCGTCCCGTACGTTTTCCGCCGCACCTATCCTGTCCGGTGGCCTCTCTCGCCGCCGCCCTCGCTGACCGATTCCGCCCCGCTGCCAGGAGCACGCCATGAGCCACGATCCGCCGAGCAAGGACCGCCGCCATTTCCTCACTACCAGTTCGGTGCTGGGCGCCGCCGGAGTCCTGTGGTCCGCCCTGCCCTTCGCCAACGCCGCCAGCCTTTCTCCCGCAAGCAACCCAGGAGGTTCCATGACCGCCGACCTGATCCTGCACAACGGCCGTTTCCACACCGTGGACCGCGACAACCCCACCGCCACCGCCGTGGCGATCAAGGACGGCAAGTTCCTTGCCGTCGGCAACGACGCCGAGGCGATGCTCCATCGCGGCAGCGCCACCCAGGTGATCGACCTGCAGAAGCGCACCGTGATCCCCGGTCTCAACGACTCGCACCTGCACCTGATCCGCGGTGGCCTCAACTACAACCTGGAGCTGCGCTGGGAAGGCGTGCCCTCCCTGGCCGACGCCTTGCGCATGCTCAAGAACCAGGCCGAACGCACGCCCAGCCCCCAGTGGGTGCGGGTGGTCGGCGGCTGGAACGAGTTCCAGTTCGCCGAGAAGCGCATGCCGACCCTGGAGGAATTGAACAAGGCCGCGCCGGACACCCCGGTGTTCGTCCTCCACCTGTACGATCGCGCCCTGCTCAACCGCGCCGCCCTGCGCGTGGTCGGCTACACCAAGGACACGCCCAACCCGCCCGGCGGCGAGATCGTCCGCGACAGCAGCGGCGAACCCACCGGCATGCTGATCGCCCGGCCCAACGCGATGATTCTCTACGCCACCCTGGCCAAGGGACCGAAGCTGCCGCTGGAATACCAGGTCAACTCCACCCGCCAGTTCATGCGCGAACTCAACCGCCTCGGCCTGACCAGCGCGATCGACGCCGGCGGCGGCTTCCAGAACTACCCGGACGACTACCAGGTGATTCGCGAACTGGCCGACCAGGGCCAGCTCACCGTACGCATCGCCTACAACCTGTTCACCCAGAAACCGAAGGAAGAACTCGCCGACTTCAAGAACTGGACCGGCAGCGTCAAGTACGGCCAGGGCAGCGATTTCTTCCGCCACAACGGCGCCGGCGAGATGCTGGTGTTCTCCGCCGCCGACTTCGAGGACTTCCTCGAACCGCGCCCGGACCTGCCGCAGACCATGGAGCAGGAGCTGGAGCCGGTGGTCCGCCACCTGGTGGAGCAGCGCTGGCCGTTCCGCCTGCACGCCACCTACGACGAATCGATCTCGCGGATGCTCGACGTGTTCGAGAAGGTCGACCGCGACATTCCGTTCAACGGCCTGCCCTGGTTCTTCGACCACGCCGAGACCATCACCCCGCGCAACATCGAGCGGGTACGGGCACTCGGCGGCGGCATCGCGATCCAGGACCGCATGGCCTTCCAGGGCGAGTACTTCGTCGACCGCTACGGTGCCAAGGCCGCCGAGGCCACGCCGCCGATCCAGCGCATGCTCGCCGAGGGCGTGCCGGTGGGTGCCGGCACCGACGCCACCCGGGTCTCCAGCTACAACCCCTGGACCTCGCTGTACTGGCTGGTCAGCGGCCGCACCGTCGGCGGCATGGCCCTGTATCCGCAGGGCCTGCCGCGGGAAACCGCATTGCAGCTGTTCACCCACGGCAGCGCCTGGTTCTCCAGCGAGCAGGGCAAGAAAGGACAGATCAAGGTTGGCCAGCTCGCCGACCTGGCGGCGCTGTCGGCGGACTTCTTCGGCGTCGAGGAAGAGGCCATCAAGTGGATCGAGTCGGTGCTCACGGTGGTCGACGGCAAGGTCGTCTATGCCGCCGCCGAGTTCGACAAGCTCGGTCCGCCGGCGCCGCCGGTGCTGCCGGACTGGTCGCCGGTGGCCAAGGTACCCGGCCACTGGCGGCAAGGCGCGCCGCTGACCGCCCAGGTCCACCAGTGCGTCGGTGCCTGCGCGGTACACGCCCACGAGCACAACCGCGCGCGCCACTCCAACGTACCGGTGAGCGACTTCCAGGGTTTCTGGGGCGCATTCGGCTGTTCCTGCTTCGCTTTCTGACGTACCCGGGCGGGCCCTTCGCGGCCCGCCTCGCCCGGAGTTTTCCCGATGATCCGCGTTCGACCGGTCGGCCGCCTGGCCCTTTTCCTGGCGCTGGGCGGCACCTCGCCGTGCCACGCCGCGACAGAGGAAGCCAAGGCACCCGACTACCTGGAGTGGCGCCTGCTCAACCGCAACTACTTCCTCTACAACGACTATCGCCGCGCGGACGCCGGGCGCGGCTACCGCAAGGAATGGGCACACGGCCTGATCGCCGACCTGGAGTCGGCCTATACTCCCGGCCGCGTCGGTTTCGGCCTCGATCTCCACGGCTTCGCCGGCTTCAAGCTCGACGGCGGACGTGGCCATGCCGGCACCGGCCTGTTGCCGCTGGACTCATCCGGCGATAACGCCAGCGAGTATTCCGACGCCGGCGCCGCACTCAAGCTGCGGCTCGGCGAGAGCCTGCTCAAGGTCGGCGAGATGACCGTCGAGACCCCGGTCTTCGATACCAGCGACAAGCGCCTGCAACCCCAGTACGCCAGGGGCTTCTTCCTGCAGAGCGACGACCTCGACCGCGTGCGGATCCAGGCCGGGCGCTTCACCGCCTTCAAGGAACAGGCCTCCAGCTCCGGCCATGGCGACTTCGACGGCTACGGCGCGAGCACCGCCGGCAGCGCCATCGGCTTCGCCGGCGCCAGCCTGGCGGCCAGCGACAACCTGAGCGGCTCGCTGTTCGCCGCGCAACTGGACAACGTCTGGCGCCAGGTCTATCTCAACATGAACCTGCAACGTGCCGCGTTCAGCCTGGATGGCAACCTCTATCGCACGCGCGACCAGGGCCGCAGCCGGGCCGGCGCGATCGACACCCTGGCCTACAGCCTGCAACTGAAGTACCGCGTCGGCGCGCAGGGTTTCTCCCTGGCCTACCAGCGTGTCCATGGGGATACGCCGTTCGACTTCGTCGGAGGTGACTCCATCTACCTCGCCAACTCGATCAAGTACGCCGATTTCAACGGTCCCGGCGAACGCTCCTGGCAGGCCCGCTACGACCTCGACCTGGCCCCGTTCGGCCTGCCGGGGCTGAGCTTCATGGCGCGTTACGTCAGCGGCCGCGCCATCGACGGCAGCCATGCGCCGGCCGGCGGCGCCTACAACCCGCTGGGCGCCGATGGCCGCTACCGGCCCTTGCAGGGCAGCGGCGGCAAGCACTGGGAGCGCGACCTCGACCTGCGCTACGTGTTCGCCTCGGGCCCGCTCAAGGACCTCTCGCTGAACGTCTCGCACCTCAGCCACCGGGCCAACGCGGCCCAGGCCGGCGACGACATCGACCGCCTCTACCTGATCGTCGAATACCCACTCAAAGGCTCGCTCTGACCATGACCGCACCCGCCGCCTCACCCTGGAGTCCCCTGCGCCAAGCCACCTTCCGCTGGCTATGGCTGGCCAGCATCGCCTCGAACATCGGCACCTGGATGCACGAGGTGGGCGCCGGCTGGCTGATGACCTCGCTCTCCGCCAGCCCGCTGAACGTGGCCCTGGTGCAGGTCGCCGGATCGCTGCCGATGTTCTTCCTGGCCCTGCCGGCCGGCGCCCTCGCCGATATCGTCGACAAGCGCCGCTACCTGCTCGGCGTGCAATTGTGGATGGCCTTGGTGGCCACCCTGCTGGCCAGCCTCACCCTGCTCCAGTTGACCAGCGTCTGGCTGCTGCTCGGCCTGACCCTGTGCATGGGCATCGGCACCGCGCTGATGATGCCGGCCTGGAGCGCCACCACTCCGGAACTGGTGGGGAAGGACGAACTGCCGGCGGCGGTGGCGCTGTCCAGTGTCGGGGTCAACCTGGCGCGGGCGGTCGGACCGGCCATCGCCGGGGTGCTGGTGAGCCTGGTCGGCCCCTGGCTGACCTTCGCCCTCAACGCCCTCTCCTTCTTCGCGGTGATCGCCGTGCTGCTGGCCTGGAAACGCGAGGCCGTGCCCTCGGTGCTGCCGGCGGAACGCCTGTTCGGCGCCCTGCGCGCCGGTTGGCGCTACAGCCGCAGCTCGAGGCCACTGCAATCGGTGCTGGTGCGCGCGGTGGCGTTCTTCCTCGGCGCCAGCGCCGGCATGTCGCTGCTGCCGCTGATCGTGCGCGGCGAACTGCATGGCAACGCCATGGACTTCGGCCTGCTGCTGGGCAGCGTCGGCGTCGGCGCGGTGCTCGGCGCCGCGTTCCTGCCGCGCCTGCGCGAACGCCTCGGCAGCGACCGCCTGGTGCTGCTCTCCAGCGTGCTCTACGCACTGGTGCTGGTGGCCCTGGCGCTGCTGCGCAACCTCTATTTGCTGGTGCCGGTGATGCTGCTCAGCGGCGCGGCATGGATCGCCGTGCTCTCCAGCCTGCAGGTCGCCGCGCAGACCTCCGTGCCGGCCTGGGTCCGCGCCCGCGCGCTGGCGGTCTACATCCTGGTGTTCTTCGGCAGCATGGCCGCCGGCGGCGCCCTGTGGGGTCTGGTCGCCAGCCACCTGTCGATCGCCTTCGCCCTGCTCTGCGCCAGCGCCGCGCTGCTGCTCGGCCTGTTCGCGTCGCTGCGCTGCCGGCTGCCGGTCACCGAGGCCGAGGACCTCGCGCCGTCGCTGCACTGGCCGGCACCACTTGTCGACGAAGAGGTGGACCAGGAACGCGGCCCGGTGATGGTCACCCTCGAGTACGACATCGACCCGCAGGACGCCGCGGCATTCCAGGCGGCGATGGTCGAGGTGCGCGCCATGCGTCGGCGCAACGGCGCGGTGTCCTGGGGGCTGGTCCAGGACAGCGGCAACCGTCGCCTGTGGCTGGAGTTCTTCATCGACGAATCCTGGCTGGAACACCTGCGCCACCACCAGCGGGTGACCCGCGGCGAGTTGCGGGTCGAGGCCGCCGCCCGGCGCTTCCAGAGCGCCGGCGTGGAGGTGCGCATCCGCCATTACCTGCACGGCGCGGCCAGGCCTTGAGCCTCCCGGGCGACGGTCGTCGCCTGCCCCTGGCGGATCCGCCCACGGCTGTTATCCTGCTCGCCGATGGCGCCACAAGGACGGTGGCCGGTAGCGATGCCGCGCACCCGCGGCGCCGCGAACGCAACCCACAGGGAAGTCCACCCATGTCCTACGACTACGAGAAAACCAGCCTCACCCTCTACCGGGCGGTATTCAAGGCCAACTACGACGGCGACGTCGGTCGCTACCTGCGTCCCGACAAGGAACTCGCCGAGGCTGCGGAAGTCGCCCCGCTGCTGCATCCGACCTTCGACAGCCCCAACACCCCTGGCGTCCCCGCCCGCGCGCCGGACATCGTCGCCGGCCGCGACGGCCTCTACGCCCCGGACACCGGCGGCACCTCGGTGTTCGACCGCGCCGGCGTGCTGCGCCGCGCCGACGGCGACTTCGTGATACCCGACGGCACCGACATCCCGCCGGACCTTAAGGTGAAGCAGGACAGCTACAACAAGCGCCTGCAAGCCACCCACTACACCATCATGCCGGCCAAGCCGATGTACCGGGAGGTCCTCATGGGCCAACTGGACAACTTCGTGCGCAACGCCATCCGCCGCCAATGGGAAAAAGCCCGCGGGCTCTAGGAGTGAACCATGAACCTGAAACCCCAGACCCTGATGGTGGCGATCCAGTGCGTCGCCGCGCGCACCCGCGAACTCGACGCGCAGTTGCAGAACGACGACCCGCAGAACGCCGCTGAACTCGAACAGTTGCTGGTCGGCTACGACCTCGCCGCCGACGACCTGAAGAACGCCTACGAGCAAGCCCTGGGCCAATACAGCGGCCTGCCGCCCTATGACCGGCTGATCGAAGAGCCGGCATCCTGACGGCCCGTGGGCAGGCCATCGTTGGCCTGCCCGCTCCAGCGCGCGCAGAGAAACGACAGATGGTCTTCGGCTGGCACGGCGACACCATCACCCGCGACACCGCAGTGTGCCGCGACTAGCGCAACGCCCAGGACGTACGGCGCTTCCTCGTCGGGCTGTGCGGCGCCGACTTCCGCTTCGATCGTGCCTTCATGGCCTGGATTGGCGACGGCGCGGCAAAATCCCTGAGTGAGGTGGCGGACGAACGGCGACGGCGCCACGCCGACACCAGCCCCTCCGCCTGAGCGAGCGCTCAGGCGCGGAAATGGCTCGGCGGCTGGCCGCTCCAGCGCTGGAAGGCATGGCGCAGGCTGGCGGTCTCGCTGAAGCCGAGTTCCTCGGCGATCCGGTAGATCGGCATGTCGCCGCTCTGCAACAACTCCTTGGCGCGGGCGAAGCGCAACTCGTCGAGCAATTGCTGGTAGCTGGTGCGCTGCTGCTGAAGGTGCCGGCGCAGGCTGCGCGACGAACAGTTCAGGCGCCTGGCCAGTTCCTCCAGGCCGGGCGGGTCCTGCAAGCGCTCGGCGAGGATCGCCCGGACCTTGTCCAGCCAGGCACGACGCGCGGCCAGGTCGATGTTCTGCCGCCGGCACTGTTCCAGCATCTCCCGGTGAGTCACCGGGTCGGCCAGCGGCAACGGGCGCTCCAGCCATTCGGCGGCGAAGCCGATGGCGCTGCGCTCGCGTTCGAAGTGCAACTCGCAGGCGAAACCCTCGGCGTAGGCCCGCGCCATCGCCTCGTCGCCGGCATAGTCGAAGGCCGCTTCCAGCAAGGGCAGCGGCTGGCCGAGCAGGTCGGCGCAGGTGACCTTCAGCGAGCCCAGGCAAAGCTCGGTGTTGAATGGCCGCAGCGCCTCGTCCTCGCCGTAGCCGGTGGCCACCAGCCAGGCGCGGCCGTCGGCGACTTCCAGCGACAGGTGGAAGTAGGTGCCGAGCAAGACCGGATAGCTGAGGCCGATGCGCAGCGCCTCGCCGAGGGTCGGCGCGGAGAGCAGCGCGTAGCCGAGCAGGCCGTAGGCGGAAATCCGCGTGCGCAGTCCCAGGCGCAGGCCGAGGGCCGGCTCGTCGCTGAGCCGGCAGGCGTTGGCGAACACCTGCTGCTCCTGCCAGGGGCTGATCAGGCGCCGCAGGTCGAGCAGGTCGGCGGGGGTGATGCCACTGCCTTCGAGCAGTTGCTCGCGGGCGAACCCTTCCTTCTCCAGCAGCGAGAGAGTGAGGGTCGACATGTGCAGCGAGTTGAGCCAGGTGGCGCGGGAGAAGGTCGAGTCGATCATGGCGTGCCCATCGTTACCGGTGGCCGCGCCGCGCTGTTACCGCGCGGACGGGATACACAGGGTAGGCAAGTTGCGTGCCGCCGCGCCTGTCGCCGGTCCCGCAGGCAGTTGGCTCAACCGCGCGAGAGGAAGCGCATGCCCTCCTCCAGGCCGCTCAGGGTCAACGGATACATCTGTTCCTTGACCAGTTCGCGGACCAGGCCGGTGGACGCCGTGTAGTTCCAGGTGTCCTTCGGATAGGGGTTGATCCAGATAAGCTTCTTGTACTTCTCCATGAAGCGCTGCATCCAGACGTAACCGGCTTCCTCGTTCCAGTGCTCGACGCTGCCGCCGGCCTGGGTGATTTCGTAGGGCGCCATCGCCGCGTCGCCGACGAACACCACCTTGTAGTCCGGACCGTACTTGTGCAGCAGGTCGAAGGTGGCGGTGCGTTCGCTGCTGCGGCGCAGGTTGTTCTTCCACACCGACTCGTAGATGAAGTTGTGGAAGTAGAAATACTCCAGGTGCTTGAACTCGGTCTTGCAGGCCGAGAACAGCTCCTCGCAGACCTTGACGTGGGCGTCCATCGAGCCGCCGATGTCCAGCAGCAGCAACAGCTTCACCGTGTTGCGCCGCTCCGGGCGCATCTGGATGTTGAGCAGCCCGGCGTCCTTCGCGGTGTGGTCGATGGTGCCGTCGATGTCCAGCTCCTCCGCCGCGCCCTCACGGGCGAACTTGCGCAGGCGCCGCAGGGCGATCTTGATGTTGCGCGTACCCAGTTCGACCTGGTCGTCGAGGTTCTTGTATTCGCGCTGGTCCCAGACCTTGGCCGCCTTGCCCTGGCGCTTGCCGGCGTCGCCGACGCGGATGCCCTCCGGGTTGAAACCGCCGGAGCCGAACGGACTGGTACCGCCGGTACCGATCCACTTGTTACCGCCGGCATGGCGCTCCTTCTGTTCCTCGAGGCGTTTCTTGAACTCCTCGATCAGCTTGTCCAGGCCGCCGAGGGACTGGATCTGCGCCTTTTCCTCGTCGGTCAGCAGGCGCTCGAACTCCTTGCGCAGCCATTCCTCGGGGATCAGCGCCTTGAGGTGGTCGTCGAGCTTCTCCAGGCCCTTGAAGTAGGCGCCGAAGGCCCGGTCGAACTTGTCGAAGTGGCGCTCGTCCTTGACCATGATGGTGCGCGCCAGGTAGTAGAACTCGTCCATGTCGGCGAACACCACGCGGTGCTTCAGGGCATCGATCAGGTCGAGCAGCTCGCGCACCGACACCGGCACCTTGGCTGCGCGCATTTCGTTGAACAGGTTGAGCAGCATGGCTGCGACCTCGTCTGTTGTCCGTTGATCCCGGCGCGCGAGCGCCGGTCAGTATTGGTGTTCTTGCGGCAGGTCGTCGGCGATGACGTACCAGTCGGCTTTCGAACCCACGTAGATGTGCCGCTGCGCTACCGATGGCAGCGGCGAGTCGAGGGTGCCGAGGGCAATAGAGGTGTACGTCGGGTCCTCGTTGCCGCCAAGCCACTGCAGGTTCGATCCGCAGTGGCGGCAGAAGGTACGGGTGACGCCTGGCGACGAGTGGTATTCGGCCACCGCGTCCGCTCCGGCGACATAGCGGAACGCCTCGCGGCGCACCTTGCCGTAGGTGGCGAACGCCGCGCCGTGGGCCTTGCGGCACTGGCTGCAATGACAATGACTGGCCGACTCGATGGGCGCGTCGATTTCATAGCCTACCGCGCCGCACAGGCAACTTCCGCTGAGCATGGGATGTTCCTCCGCTGTCTGGCGTGCCGCCCCGCAGCCCTTTCCCCGGAAAGGGCCGACGCACTCAGCGGCTGGCGCGGCGGCTCATGAACGCCAGGCGCTCGAGAAGCTGCACGTCCTGCTCGTTCTTCACCAGGGCGCCGGCCAGCGGCGGGATCGCCTTGGTCGGGTCGCGTTCGCGCAGCACCGCTTCGCCGATCTCGTCGGCCATCAGCAGCTTCAGCCAGTCGACCAGCTCGGAAGTCGAAGGTTTCTTTTTCAGGCCGGGCACCTTGCGCACGTCGAAGAAGATGTCCAGCGCCTCGCTGACCAGCGACTGCTTGATGTTCGGGTAGTGCACGTCGACGATCTTCTGCAACGTCTCGCGGTCGGGGAAGGCGATGTAATGGAAGAAGCAGCGGCGCAGGAAGGCGTCGGGCAGTTCCTTCTCGTTGTTCGAGGTGATGATGATGATCGGGCGCTGCTTCGCCTTGATGGTTTCGTTGGTCTCGTAGACGTAGAACTCCATCTTGTCGAGTTCCTGCAGCAGGTCGTTGGGGAACTCGATGTCGGCCTTGTCGATCTCGTCGATCAGCAGGATCACCCTCTCCTCGGCCTCGAAGGCCTCCCAGAGCTTGCCCTTCTTGATGTAGTTGCGCACGTCGTGAACCTTGTCCACGCCCAGCTGCGAATCGCGCAGGCGGCTTACCGCATCGTACTCGTAGAGGCCCTGGTGGGCCTTGGTGGTGGACTTGATGTGCCAGGTGATCAGCTTGGCGCCGAAGGACTCGGCCAACTGCTCGGCGAGCATGGTCTTGCCGGTGCCCGGTTCGCCCTTCACCAGCAGCGGCCGCTGCAGGGTGATGGCGGCGTTGACCGCGAGCTTGAGGTCGTCGGTGGCGACGTAGGACTGGGTGCCTTCGAACTTCATCAGGAAATCCTCGAACGGTAACGCCCTGGCTGGAAAACCGGGCAGTTCAGTATTGTTTGAAAACCCGACTATAACGCGGGGACAAGCGCACTGTGAACGCAGACGGGTCATTCAGTCACTGAATGCCCGGCCACCTCGCGACCCGCCGTTCCGCCCGCGTCTTCAGCCGTCGTCGTCGCGCGTCGCCGGGGAACGCTCGAAACGAGCGTTGAACGCCTCGACGAACGCGTTGCGGAGAATCCCGAGGAACGCCTGGAACGCGCTGACGTCCCGCTGGTGGATATTACCGCTCAGGTTCACACGGGTTGCGAACTGGTCTTTGCGCTGGTTCTTCAGCACAGTCTCGCCACCGCCGACCAGCGCCTCCCACACCGAGCGGAACAGGTTCTTGTCGCCATCCTCCACGTCCTGCCGCCAGTTGAACACGTCCACGTCGCGCAGCAGCGGCTTGATGTAGCCATCCAGCTGGCCGCGCTTAGCCTGGGCCTCCAGCACCAGGTCGCCGGTGCCGGCATTGAAGTCGAACTTGCCATAGGCGCTGGCGAAGTCGTTGAGCCGCTTCAGCTCGACGCGGGTGACCCGCAGGCGCAGGTCGAAGTCCTCGAAGTCGCTCAGCGGGTCGAAATGCGCCGCCACTTCCAGCGGCGCCTGGCCGAGTATCCGCGCCGTGCCTTCGAGACGCGCCGGCCGCTCGCCCCGGGCGTCGGCCACGTTGGTCAGGTTATAGATGCTGGCGTTGAGCGCCGAGGCGTGCAGGTTCACCGGCGGCTTCGAAGTGAAGTTGCGGAAACGCAGGGTGCCGTCCACCACCCGCACCTCGTTGAGGGTGATCGGCAGCAGCTTGTCCAGTTGCTCGCGCCAGTCGGTGCCGGCACCGGTCTGCGAGGCGTCGCGGTCGCCGCCGGCATCGACGAAGTTGAGCTGCGGACGCTCGAAGACCACCCGCGCCACTACTGCGTGATCATCCCAGAGCGCCTGCCAGCTCACCGACAGGTCGATGCTCGGCGCGTCGAGGAACGGCACCGGCACCTTGCCGTTGTCCTTGACGATGCTCAGCCCGTCGATCCGATACGCGCCGCGCCAGAGCGCCAGGTCGACGTCGGCGATGTGCCCACGGTAGTCGCCCATGTCGGCCAGCTTGCCGTTCAGGTAGTCGCGCACCAGGTACGGCAGCGCCAGGTGCAGCGCCAGCAACAACAGAAGCAGCGCCGCCAGGCTGCCCAGGGGAATGGCATAGCGTTTCTTCATCGGTACGGCCCTCCTGGACAGTGGACACGCGCGGCGCGCCGCTGGTTCGAACGCGTCTGGACGCGCGGGCGGGGGCGGAATAGGCTGATTGATCTTTCTCCATGCGACAAGGACACCATCATGAGCCGCATCTTCGCAGACAACGCGCAGTCCATCGGCAACACGCCGCTGGTCCAGATCAACCGCATCGCCCCGCGCGGCGTCACCATCCTGGCCAAGATCGAAGGGCGCAACCCCGGCTATTCGGTGAAGTGCCGGATCGGCGCGAACATGATCTGGGATGCCGAAGCCAGCGGCAGACTGAAGTCCGGCATGACCCTGGTCGAGCCGACCTCCGGCAACACCGGCATCGGCCTCGCCTTCGTCGCCGCCGCACGCGGCTACAAACTGATCCTGACCATGCCGGCGTCGATGAGCCTGGAGCGACGCAAGGTGCTCAAGGCGCTGGGCGCGGAGCTGGTCCTGACCGAACCGGCGAAGGGCATGAAGGGTGCGATCCAGAAGGCCGAGGAACTGGTCGCGGGGGATCCCGGGAAGTACTTCATGCCGCAGCAGTTCGACAACCCGGCCAACCCGGCGATCCATGAGAAGACCACCGGCCCGGAGATCTGGAACGATACCGAGGGCGCGGTGGACGTGCTGGTCTCCGGGGTCGGCACCGGCGGCACCCTCACCGGCGTCTCGCGCTACATCAAGAACACCCGGGGCAAGCCGATCCTCGCCGTGGCGGTGGAGCCGGTGACCTCGCCGGTGATCAGCCAGACCCTCGCCGGCGAGGAGGTCAAGCCCGCCCCGCACAAGATCCAGGGCATCGGCGCCGGCTTCGTGCCGAAGAACCTCGACCTGTCGCTGGTCGACCGGGTCGAGAAGATCGGCGACGACGAAGCGAAGAACATGGCGCTGCGCCTGATGCAGGAAGAAGGCATCCTCTGCGGCATCTCCTCCGGCGCGGCGATGGCCGCCGCGGTGCGCCTGGCCGAGGAGCCGAACATGCAGGGCAAGACCATCGTGGTGATCCTCCCCGATTCCGGCGAGCGCTATCTTTCGAGCATGCTCTTCGACGGCCTATTCAGCGAACAGGAACTGACCCAGTAACCACCGACCCGCGGCGCCGCAGCGAACCGGCGCCGCCTTGCGCCAGGCGTATCGAATCATGCTGGAAACCTCGCTCTTCGTAGCCACCCTCGCCACCCTGGGCATGCTCTCGCCCGGCCCGGACTTCTTCCTGATCATCCGCAACGCGGCGCGCTACCAGCGCTCGGCGGCGATGATGACCTCGCTGGGGGTGATCCTCGGCGTGGCCACCCACATGGCCTACTGCGTCGCCGGCCTGGCGGTGCTGATCACCACCACGCCGTGGCTGTTCAACGCGCTGAAGTACACCGGCGCGGTCTACCTGATCTGGATCGGCATCCAGGCCCTGCGCTCGCGCGGCGGCGGCACGCTCGACCTGGCGGTCGGCGGCGTGCAGCGCGTCGGCCACTGGAGCGCCTTCCTCCAGGGCTACCTGTGCAACCTGCTCAACCCCAAGGCCACGCTGTTCTTCCTCGCCGTGTTCACCCAGGTGCTGAGCCTGGACTCCAGCTTCGCCGAGAAGCTCTGGTACGCCGGCATCATCGTCGGCCTCGCCGCACTCTGGTGGCCGCTGCTGGTGGTGCTGATCCAGAGCGCGGTGGTGCGCCGCGGCCTGGCCAGGGCCCAGGGGGTGGTGGACAAGCTGCTCGGCGGCCTGCTGATCGCCCTCGGGGTCAAGGTCGCCCTGAGTTGAGGCAGGCGGGCGGAGCGACGCCCCGCTGCGGTGCCGGCGCCTGTCTGCGGGCCCGCAGGTAAAAGCCGCCCCTTTCCTCGCTTCCGGCAACGCGGGATAAAACCCGGGTGCCGGCCAGCGTTGCCGGCGCCCCCTGAGCGCCGGCGGCGAACCAGTCCGTCGCCGACGCTGTCGTCAGCCGACAGGACACCTACAACAATGAAGACCCGCATCGCTTCCCTCACCCTCCTCGCCCTCGCTTGCGGCAGCGGCGCAACCCTCGCCGCGGACAACCTGAAGATCTACAACTGGTCCGAATACATCGCTCCCGAAACCGTGGCGAACTTCGCCAAGGAAACCGGCATCCAGGCCACCTACGACGTCTACGACAGCAACGAGACCCTCGACGGCAAGCTGATGACCGGCCAATCCGGCTACGACGTGGTATTCCCGTCGAACCACTTCATGGCCAAGCAGATCCAGGCCGGCGCCCTGAAGAAGCTGGACAAGTCCCAGCTGCCCAACTGGAAGAACCTCAACCCGGTGCTGCTCAAGGCCCTGGAGGTCAACGATCCGGGCAACCAGTACGGCTTCCCCTACCTCTGGGGCACCACCGGCATCGGCTACAACCCGGCGAAGATCAAGGCGGTGCTCGGCGACGACGCGCCGCTGGACTCCTGGGATATATTCTTCAAGCCCGAATACATGCAGAAACTGAGCAAGTGCGGGGTGGCGGTGCTGGACAACGGCCCCGAGCTGCTGCCCATCACCCTCAACTACCTCGGCCTGCCACACCACAGCCAGAAGGCCGACGACTACAAGCAGGCCCAGGCGGCGCTGCTGAAGGTGCGCCCGTACATCCGCTACTTCCACTCCTCGAAGTACGTCAGCGACCTGGCCAACGGCGAGATCTGCATGGTGGTCGGTTTCTCCGGCGACATCCTGCAGGCCGCGACCCGCGCCAAGGAGGCCAACAACGGCGTGGAAGTGCGCTACTCGACGCCGAAGGAAGGCTCGCCGCTGTGGTTCGACATGGTCTCGATGCCGGTCGACGCGCCCGACGAGAAGGCCGGCTACGCCTTCATGAACTACCTGCTGCGTCCCGAGGTGATGGCCGCGATCAGCAACCATGTGCACTACGCCAACGGCAACCTGGCCGCCGACCCGCTGGTGGACGCCGAGATCAAGGCCGACCCGGCGATCTACCCGCCGCAGGAGAAGATGGCCAAGCTGTTCGCCCTCGAGTCCATGCCGCAGAAGATCGACCGCGTGCGCACGCGCACCTGGAACACGGTGAAGACCGGCAAGTGAAGCCCGGCGCCGGCCCGGTTTGTCGCCGGGCTGGCGTTTTAGCGCAAGGCTCGCCCACAGGCTCGTCAAATCCCGGACGGCCCGCTATAGTCCCTCTCGTTGTCTTCATCGACCGGATAGCCTCCATGAACCAGCGCTCGCACAGCTCGCTCCCCGCCCTTCCGGTAGCCACCGGCGAGGTCGGCGCGCTCCAGCCGTGCGCCAGCCTGAGCTGCGTTTCCCCTCCTGTAGTCGCCTCGCCTCCGCCTCCCCCTCCCGGTTCGGCCGCCTGCCCGCCGCCGGGCGTCAGTCCCTGACGAGCGCGGTAGCGCCCCAACTCTCTTCCACAGCCCGCCGCAAGCAGCGCCATCCGCTGCCGAGGCGTGCCGTCCGCCGCCGGCCCGAGCCCGCGGCATGCCCGACTACAAGGTGGCAGATCCATGTTTGCACTGAACAAATCCGCGCTGGCCGGCCTGGCCAGCACCAGCCTCTTCGTCCTGCTCTGGAGCAGCGGGGCCATCGCCTCGAAATGGGGCCTGGCGCACTCCTCGCCGTTCGCCTTCCTGGTGTTCCGCTTCGGCATCGCCCTGGCCTGCCTGCTGCCGCTCGCCCCGCTGCTCAGGCTGCGCGCGCCGCGCAGCGCGCGTGAGCGCGGCAAGGCCCTGCTCACCGGCCTGGTGATGCTGGGGATCTATCCGATCTTCTATATCTTCTCGCTGAAGCTGCAGGTCACTCCCGGCATGATGGCGACCATCCTCGGCGTGCAACCGATCCTCACCGCCGTCATCCTCGAACGCCGGCAGTCGCCGGCGCGCCTGTTCGGCCTGCTGCTGGGCCTGGCCGGCCTGGTGCTGGTGGTCTACCAGGGCATCGGCCTGGCCGGGATGTCCACGGCCGGCATCCTCTGCGCACTGCTGGCGCTGGCCGGCGTCACCGGCGGCTCGATCATGCAGAAGGGCATCCGCGAGAACCCGCTGGGCACCCTGCCCCTGCAGTACCTCGCCGGCCTCGGCCTGTGCCTGGCGTTCGTGCCCTTCCAGCCGTTCGAGTTCGAATGGAACGCCGGCTTCCTGGTCCCCGCACTGTGGATGGGCGTCGTGGTCTCGGTGGGCGCGACCCTGCTGCTCTACCGGCTGATCGCCCAGGGCAACCTGGTCAACGTCACCAGCCTGTTCTACCTGGTGCCGGCGGTGACCGCGATCATGGACTTCATGGTCTTCGGCAACCGCCTCGGCTGGCTCAGCCTGCTGGGCATGGGGCTGATCGTGGTGGGTCTGATGTTCGTCTTCCGCAAGGCCGGCTGAGCGAACCGAGCGGGTCGCGGCCCGCCCATGGCAGAGCGCGCGCGGATTCAGTTCTGCGCGAGCTTGCCAGCCATCGCCGCGAACCCCGGCCCCGGCACCGCCGTCACATCGCGCGACCCCACCGGCTCGCCGCACTCCGGGCAGACCATGGTCGGCCGGAACTTGTGGCCACAGGCCTTGTGTACATACTCCACCGGAGCGCCGCGGCCCTCGTCGAGCCAGCGGTCGCCCCAATTGGCCAGGGCCAGCAGCACCGGATGCAGGTCGTGGCCCATCTCGGTGAGGCGGTATTCGTAGCGCGGCGGTCGCTCCTGGTAAGGCACCTTCTTCAGTGCGCCCGCCTCCACCAGCCGGCTCAGGCGGTCGGCCAGTACCTGGCGGGTGACCCCGAGGCTGGCCTGGAACTCATCGAAGCGGCGCATGCCGAGAAAGCAGTTGCGCAGGATCAGCAGCGTCCAGCGATCGCCGAGGATCGCCAGGCTGCGCGCCATCGAACAGGGCGTTTCGCCGACTTCTTGCCATTTCATGGGGTTCTCCCGGAAAAACCTCCGTCCATTCTAGGGGGCCGCTTCGGAGCTTGAACAGTTCCAAATTGGAACTTAGTATCCGGCCGAAAAGGTCATGGACCCGGCGCGCTCCTGCCAGGATCGGACAAACCAGCACTACGGACGGGTCCCATGTCAGCGCCCGCGTAATAAGTTCCGATTCGGAACTGTAGAAGCGTCGAGCATGAGAGGGAAAGGCCGATACGACGGGGTTCCGTGTGCCGCCCGCGCGTCGTCCTTGCAGCACAGCGTCAGGCAGTCCCGAAAGAACGAAGCCCGCACGGCTGGGGTGCGCCCCAGGTTGCGCCGGCAACGACAACAACGAGGAACACACCGTGACTACGCCGTCCCCGCAATGGAAGAAGACCGCCTGTATCCTCTGCAGCCTCAACTGCGGGCTGGAAGTGCAGACCGAGAATGGCCGCATCAGCAAGATCCGCGGCGATGACGACCACCCCGCCTCGCAGGGCTACGTCTGCGAGAAATCGCAGCGCATGGACTACTACCAGAACGGCGCCGACCGCCTGGACACGCCGATGCGCCGGCGCCCCGATGGCAGCTACGAAGCCATCGACTGGGACACGGCGATCCGCGAGGTGGCGGAGAAATTCCTCGCCATCAAGCGCAGGCATGGCGGCGAAAGCATCCTCTACTACGGCGGCGGCGCGCAGGGCAACCACCTCGGCGGCGCCTACGGCGACAGCACGCTGAAGGCCCTCGGGGTGAAGTACCGCTCCAACGCCCTGGCCCAGGAAAAGACCGGCGAGTTCTGGGTCCAGGGCAAGATGTTCGGTACCGGCGTGCACGGCGACTTCGAGCATTGCGAGGTGGCCATCCTGATCGGCAAGAATCCCTGGCAATCCCATGGTTTCGCCCGCGCCCGCGTGCTGCTCAACGCCATGGCCAAGGACCCCGCACGCTCGATCATCGTGATCGATCCGCGCCTGAGCGAAACCGCCGCCCTGGCCGACTTCCACCTGCAGATCCGTCCGGGCACCGACGCCTGGTGCCTGGCGGCGCTGGTCGGGATCATCGTCCAGGACGGGCTGCTGGCGCGCGACTGGCTGGCCGAACACACCAGCGGCTACGAGCACATCGTCGACGAACTGAACGCCATCCCGGTGGCCTACTGCGCCGAGACCTGCGGGGTGGCGGAAGACAAGCTGCGCGCCGCCGCCCGGCGGATCGCCAGCGCCAGCAGCGTATCGGCGCTGGAAGACCTGGGCATGCAGATGAACCTGCACTCGACCCTCGGCAGCTACCTGCAACGCCTGGTCTGGTTGCTCACCGGCCATTACGGGCGCCCCGGCACCAGCAACGCCTTCGTGCCCTTCCTCTCGCTGTCCAAGGCGAGCAAGGGCGATACCTCGATGGGCAAGAAGGGCGCGCCACGCGTCGAGAAGCGCAGCCCGGTGGCCAATGCCAAGATCATCATAGGCCTGATTCCCTGCAACGTGATTCCAGAGGAAATCCTCACCGACCATCCCAAGCGCTATCGCGCCATGCTGGTGGAGACCGGCAACCCGCTGCATTCGCTGGCCGATAGCCAGCGCATGCGCGAAGCCATGCGCGCCCTGGAGTTGTCGGTGGTGATCGACGTGGCCATGACCGAGACCGCGCGCCACGCCGACTACGTGCTGCCGGCGGCGAGCCAGTTCGAAAAGGCCGAGGCGACCTTCTTCAACCTGGAATTCCCGCGCAACGCCTTCCACCTGCGCGCGCCGCTGTTCCCGGCGCGCCCCGGCACCCTGCCGGAAGCGGAGATCCACGCCCGCCTGCTGGAAGCCATGGGCGTGCTCGGCGAGAAAGACTACCGGCCGTTGCGCCTGGCCCTGAAGCTCGGGCGCAAGGCATTCTCGGCGGCTTTCCTCGCCGCCGCGGCGACCCGCCCCAAGGTCATGAAATACGCGCCGGTCCTGCTCTACCGTACCCTCGGCCCGACCCTGCCCGCCGGCATGGAAGCGGCCGCGGCGATCTGGGGCATCTGCCAACTGCACGTGCTGAACAACCGCAAGACCGCTGCCCGCGCCGGCTTCGACGGGTTGCCGCCGCTGGCCGCCGACCGCCTGTTCCAGGCCATGCTCGACAACCCGTCCGGGGTGGTCTTCGCCGAAACCACCTACGCCGAAAGCTGGCAGGCCGTCGCCCGTCCCGAACAGCGGATCAACCTGCACATCCCCGAACTGTTGCCGGAACTGGCCAAGCTCGCCCACAGCGCGCCACCCCACGATCCGGCCTACCCGTTCATCCTCGCCGCCGGCGAGCGGCGCAGCGACACCAGCAATACCGCCGTGCGCGACACCGGCTGGCACCGCCGCGGGCGCTACGGCACCCTGCGCATCAGCCCGCAGGACGCCGAGGCGCTGGGCTGCGCCGACGGCGAGGTGCTGCGCGTGGTGACCCGCCGCGGCGAGGTCGAGGCGGAAGTGGAGATCAGCGACATGATGCAACCGGGCAATATCTCCCTGCCCAACGGCCAGGGCCTGGACTACCGCAACGCCGAGGGCGAGGTGGTGCGCCGGGGCGTGGCGCCCAACGAGGTGACCGACTGCACCCAGCGCGACTTCCTCGCCGGCACGCCCTGGCACAAGTACGTGCCGGCGCGCCTGGAACGGCTGGCGACGCCCGCCGCTACGAACGCCTGAGCCAGGGAGGACGATCATGACCTTCGTCGTGCTGGAAGAATGCATCCGCTGCAAACACACCGACTGCGTGGAAGTCTGTCCCGTGGACTGCTTCTACGAAGGCCCCAACTTCCTCGTCATCCACCCCGATGAATGCATCGACTGCGCGCTCTGCGAGCCGGAATGCCCGGTCGCCGCGATTCGCGCCGAGGACGAGGTGCCGCTCGGGCAACGGCAGTTCATCGCCCTCAATGGCGAACTCGCCGCGCATCCCAACTGGACGCAGATCACCCGCAAGAAGCCGGCGCCCGACGACCACGACGCCTGGTTCGGCCTGCCGGGCAAGCTGGCCGAACTCGACCGCAACGGCGCCTGAGGCGCTGACGGTGCTCAGGCTTCGGCGCGCGAACGCATGAGCCGCCGGTAACGGCGGGTCTGCAGGAGCGCGCCGGCCTGCTGCGCGAGCAACGCGCACAGCGGCGACACCCGTGGGTTGGTCGCCCTGCCCCGGCTCAGCTTGCGCAGCTGGAACTTCACCGCGGCCATGTTCGCCAGCGATGCCAGGGGTTTGTTCTTCCAGGTTATCGGCCGCAACTGCGGCGCCGAGTCCTTGCCAGCGCGCCAGTCGCGCGGCAGGTTCGGCTCGATCGCCAGCGCCGTGCCGATGCCGACCATGTCCACCCCGCTGGCCAGCACCTGCTCGGCCACCGGCCGCCGGCGGATGCCGCCCGTGACCATTACCGGCATACGCGCCGCCACGCGGATGTCGCGGGCGAACTCGACGAAGTAGGCCTCGCGGGCCAGGGTCCGCCCGTCGCGTGCTTCGCCCTGCATGGCCGGCGCCTCGTAGCTGCCGCCCGACAGCTCGACCAGGTCGACGCCCAGGCCATCGAGCATCCGTACCACCTCGCGGGCATCGTCGGCGCTGAAGCCGCCGCGCTGGAAATCGGCGGAATTCAGCTTCACCGCCACCGCGAAGCCAGGGGCAACCTCGGCGCGCACCGCCCGGACGATCTCCAGCAGCAGGCGCGCGCGATTCTCCAGGGAGCCGCCCCAGGCGTCGCTGCGGCGGTTGCTCAGCGGCGAGAGGAACTGGCTGAGCAGGTAACCGTGGGCGGCATGGATCTCCACCCCGCTGAAGCCGGCCCGCTCGGCCAGGCCGGCGCTGCGGGCGAACCGCTGGATCACCTCGGCGATCATCGCCTCGTCCATCGCCTTCGGCGTAGCGAAGTGCCTGGACATCCCGCCCAGTTCCAGCGGCACCGCCGAGGGTGCCCAGGCCTGCTGGCCGAGATTGGCCTGCATCTGCCGGCCGGGATGGTTGATCTGCAACCAGAACTGCGCGCCGGCGGAACGCCCGATGCGCGCCCAGCGGCGGAATTTCTCCAGTTGCGCGTCGTTTTCCAGGACCACCCCGCCGGGGCCGGTCATGGCACGGCTGTCGACCATCACGTTACCGCTGATCAGCAGCCCGGCGCCGCCGTCGGCCCAGGCCTGGTAGAGGCGCATCAGGCGTTCGGAGGGGGCCTGCGCGGCATCGGCCATGTTCTCCTCCATGGCGGCCTTGGCGAGGCGATTGGGAATGGTCGAGCCGTTGGGAAGCGTCAGCGTGTCGAACAGGTTCATGGGCCTACCTCATGAGGACAGTGGCCCGACGATAAGATTGAAGTCGACTTCAAGGTCAACGCTTTTTTTGCCGCGCCGCCCGGGCCCCGACCGGGTGCCGGGAGCGCGCCCCGGCACCCGGCGCGCTCAGCCGCGGATGAAGGCCAGCAGGTCGGCGTTGATCACCTCGGCCTGGGTGGTCGGCATGCCGTGCGGGAACCCCGGATAGATCTTCAGCGTGCCGTTGCGCAGCAGCTTCGCCGAGAGTACGCCGGAATTCTCGTAGGGCACGATCTGGTCGTCGTCGCCATGCATCACCAGCACCGGGATGTCGATGCGCTTCAGGTCATCGCTGAAGTCGGTCTGGGAAAAGGCCACGATCCCATCGTAGTGGGCCTTGGCGCCGCCCATCATGCCCTGCCGCCACCAGTTGCGGACGATCCCTTCCGAGGGCTGCGCCCCGGGACGGTTGTAGCCATAGAACGGGCCGGCGGGAATGTCCTGGTAGAACTGCGCGCGATTGGCCGCGAGCTGCGCCTGGAGATCGTCGAAGACGCTCTTCGGCAGGCCGCCCGGATTGCCCTCGGTCTTCACCATCAGCGGCGGTACCGCGCTGATGATCGCCGCCTTCGGCACCGGGTCGTCGGGATAGCGGGCGATGTAGTGGACGACCTCGCCGCCGCCGGTGGAATGGCCGACATGGATCGCCCCGCGCACCCCGAGGCGCTCGACCACCGCCGCCACGTCGTCGGCGTAGTGGTCCATGTCATGGCCGTCCCAGACCTGGCTGGAGCGACCGTGGCCACGGCGATCGTGGGCCACTACGCGAAAGCCCTCGGCGAGGAAGAACAGCATCTGCGCATCCCAGTCGTCGGAACTCAGTGGCCAGCCATGATGGAAGTAGATCACCTGGGCGTCGCGCGGCCCCCAGTCCTTGTAGAAGAGTTCGACGCCATCCTTCGTTGTCACGTAACCCATGTCGCTTCTCCCGATCGGTGTGGATGCAGGCAACGGCGCCACCCTGCGGCCGCCGTTCCCTGTGTAGAGTAGAAAGCCGCCTGCGTTGCGCCGCCTGGACGAGGAAAACGCGACCGGCGGTAGCGCCCATGCGGCCTGGCGAACCCGTCGATGGAGGCGAGTTCGTCGCCCGGCCGTGAAACTACCCTAGGCTTGAAGTAGGCTTGAAGGTCAACGCGTTTCGAGGTGCGACATGAAAATCGGCGAACTGGCCAAGCTCACCGGCCTGGCGACATCGCGCATCCGCTTCTACGAGGCCAGCGGCCTGATCCGCTCGCAGCGCAAGGCCAACGGCTACCGCGACTATGCGGCAGACACCGTGTGGATCCTGGAGCTGGTCACCGGCGCCCAGGGCGCCGGCTTCTCCCTGGAGGAGATCGCTCGCCTGCTGCCGAGCGGCGACGGCGCCTGGCAGCACGGCGAGCTGCTCGAAGGCTTGCGTCGCAAGGTGGCCGAGATCGAGGCCCTGCAACGACGCCTGGAACAGAACAAGGCACAATTGCTGGTGGCCATCGAAAGCATCGAGAACAAGCCGGACGGTCTGCAGTGCACGGAAAACACCCAGCGCGTGCTGGAGCGCCTGCGCGAGGAAGGCCCTCCACAGACGGTCGGGCGTCCACGGCAAACCCGCTCGCGGGGGTCCTCTCCCACGCCGGCGGAGCAGCGGCTTTCCGACGCTTGACCTTGAAGTCGACTTGAATCTTAGAGTGACGCCAACCCACCCGGACAGCCTGCCGAAACCGGCTGCCGACGGGATCACTCACCGAGGAAGGTCAACGCAATGACCAAGCGCATCCTGCACGTCGTCACCAACGTCGCCCACTATGCCGATCCGACCCAGCCCACCGGGCTGTGGCTGTCGGAGTTGACCCATGCCTACGAGATCTTCGCCGCTCGGGGCTACCAGCAACGCCTGGTCAGCCCCCGCGGCGGCGAGTCGCCGCTGGAGCCGCGCGCCCTCGGCTGGCCCCACGCCGACGCCAGCGCCAAGGCCTGGCTGGCCGACGAGACGCGCCTGGCGCTGCTGGCCGACACTGCCGCTCCCGAGCAGGTCGACGCGGAGGCGTTCGACGCCATCTATTTCACCGGCGGCCACGGCGTGATGTGGGACTTCCCCGACGACGCCGGGCTGCAGCACCTGACCCGCGAGATCTACCAGCGCGGCGGCATCGTCTCGTCGGTCTGCCACGGCTATTGCGGCCTGCTCAACACACGCCTGGACGATGGCCGCCTGCTGGTCGCCGGGCGCCGCCTCACCGGCTACTCCTGGATCGAGGAAGTGCTCGCCGGGGTCGCCCGCAAGGTGCCGTACAACGTCGAGGAAGAAATGAAACGACGCGGCGCGCTCTACGAAAGAAGCCTGCTGCCGTTCACCAGCAAGGTGGTGGTCGACGGCCGCCTGGTCACCGGGCAGAACCCGCAGTCGGCCAAGGCCACGGCCGAGCAGGTGGCCGCCCTGCTCGGCTGAACGCGGCGTGTCAGTCCTGCGCGCGCCTCATCTGGAAGTCATGGCGCCGCTTGCCGATGAAGAACGATTCTGCATCGTCCCGTCGGCCAGGGGCCGCAGGATCGTCGCAGTGCTGGTCGTGTGGTAGGGGTCGAACTCGTCGAAGGGCGACCTGACATGGATGGAGCCGCCATCGACCGGTTCCGCCTTGCGGGCTTCGCGACGCGGCGGCCTACGCCAGCGGCTTGAGCATGAGGAAGTTGCGCACGCTGTAGTAACCCTGCGAATCCTGCCAGTCGAGAGCGGCCAGGTTCTGCATGCCGGCCTCCCACGGCTGGTTGTCGAACAGCGCTTCCACCGTGCGCTGGTTGCCGAAGGCACAGAAGAAATGCCGGAACCAGTGCAGGCGCGCGTCCAGCGGCTCGGCGCGGATCGCCCGCTCGATGCTCGGGAACAGCCCGGCCGGCAGCGGCGGCGCCTTGCCTTCGGCGCCGCGCAGGCCGAGGTTGCCGATATGCACCTCGAAACGCCGCTCGCCGATCTCCCAGGTCTCCACCATCACCTGGTCCTCCTCGGCCTGGCCCCAGAGCGCGGAAAGCAGCACGTGGAAAGAGTTGGAGGCGAAGTTACGCAACGCGTCCTGCAAGCCGTCCTCGGCGCTGCCGATGCCGGCGAAGGCTTCCTGCAACTGGCGCTCGTCCTCCAGCAGCACATCGACGTCCAGCCGTCCGGTCTTTTCCCCCGCATACCAGGTGGCGCGGATCGCCGGTAGCCGCCCGGCTGGCGCCACCCATTCGCCGTGCACGACGCACTCGATCCGGTGGGATTCGAACAGAGCAGCCAGATGCTGCGAGACGGAGACCGCTTCCATGGGTTGTCCTTGCATGGTCGAGGGCGCGCCGCCGAGGCGCTGCCCGGAAAGCCCGGCGAGGCTGGGCGAAACGCGGCATAGGGTAGCGCAGATCGGCACTCGCGGCGCGACCTCCCGTTCGGCGCCTGCCCAGGTCGCCGCACGCCAGCCGACTAGACTGGCGGGGTCGACCCCGCCCGTGGAGACCTCGCCATGAACAGCAAGAACACCATCTGCCTCTGGTACGACAGCGCCGCCCTGGAGGCCGCGACCTTCTACGCCGAGACGTTTCCCGACAGCGCCGTGCTGGCTGTCCATCGCGCGCCCGGCGATTACCCTTCCGGCAAGGAGGGGGACGTACTGACGGTGGAGTTCCGGGTGATGGGCATTCCCTGCCTCGGGCTCAACGGCGGCCCGGCCTTCCGCCACAGCGAAGCGTTCTCCTTCCAGGTCGCCACCGACGACCAGGCCGAGACCGACCGCCTGTGGAACGCTATCGTCGACAATGGCGGCGAGGAAAGCGCCTGCGGCTGGTGCCGTGACAAGTGGGGCATCTCCTGGCAGATCACCCCGCGCGTACTCAGCGAAGCCATCGCCAGCCCCGACCGCGCGGCGGCCAGGCGCGCCTTCGAGGCGATGATGACGATGGGCAGGATCGATATCGCCACCATAGAGAAGGCCTTCAAGGGCTGAACGCCCCAACGCCTTGCAAAGGAGTCACGAAATGGATCGATTCACCGGCGGCTGCCTCTGCGGCAAGGTCCGCCTGGTGGCGAGCGGCCGCCCCTACCGGGTCGGGCTCTGCCACTGCCTCGACTGCCGCAAGCACCACGGCGCGCTATTCCACGCTTCGGCGATCTTTCCCGAGGAGGCGGTGAGCATAGAAGGCGAGACCCGCGACTATGCCGGGCGTTTCTTCTGTCCGCAGTGCGGCTCCTCGGTATTCTCGCGCAGCGCCGACGAGATCGAGGTCAGCCTCGGCGCCCTCGACGCTCCCGACCGGTTCCAGCCCACCTACGAACTCTGGACCGTCCGCCGCGAGGGCTGGTTGCCGGCGTTTCCGCTGGCACGGCACTATGAAAGGGATCGCGAAGGCGACGGACGCAGCGAAGAGTGACGTTGTTCCAGCAGGAGAAGAGAGGCAGCATGGACGAACTGTTCGAAGAGCACCTGGAGATCGCCAAGGCGCTCTTCGCGCAGCGCTTGCCGTACTGGTGCGATGTCTTTCTGCGCCCGGCCGACCAGGCTTTCAACGCCTACCTGAATGCCCGCGGCCAGGCCTCCACCTACCTGGTGCTCGAAGGCTTCGATCCGGTCTATGTTCCTCGCGGCTGCGACCTAGACGCCGTGCGCGCGACCGCCAGGGCCAGGGCTCGATTGAGGGAAGCGGGGCTGGGCGAAGACGCGCTGCCCGTACTGCTCTGAGCGCAGGCCGCCAGTATCGCGGAAGCGTCTGCTGGCAATTCCTCCCACCGCACTGTCCGCCAACGGAAGGCTACATGACCCGCCCCTACCTGCTCCGTCTCGCCGCCGGCCTGGCGCTGCTCCTGCCGGCCGCCTGCACGTCCCCTGCCCCGCCAGCACCGAACCTGACCGCACTGTTCGCCGACGCCCTGCACTGCCGCGGCGACTTCCCCGACGGCCGCGACCGCGCAACCGCCGAGCGCCTGCGCGCCGAGGGCGTCGAAGTGCTGGATCGCGCGCCCGGCGAGACCCTCGACCTGCTCTACCGCTTCGCCACCCCGCTGCGCATCGACGGCAGCCTGGTGAACGCGGTGCGGGTACGCGGCGACAGCGGCGTGCTGGTGATGGCCTACGCCGAGGGCGACCTCGAAGACTTCGCCCGGCGCCAGGGCGCGACGCCGCACCCGGCGGAACGCGCCGCGCTGGATGGTTTCGGCGAGCTGGAGGTGCTCTACAGCCGTCCGTTGCCGCCGCGTCCCGGCCTCGACGAAAGCCCGCCGCGCCTGGTGATCGGCCGCGGGATCGAGGCGGCGGCGCAGGCGTTCCGCTGGGGCTGCCGGAGCTACGACGGTTGAGCAGGCGCTCCGCCAAGCCTGGCACCCGGAACTCGTAGCGGTTTTCGTCGCCTCCGGCGAGGTCAGGGTTGGAGACATGGCCCTCGGGGCAATATGCTGTGGCCACGACACACGCTGTGAGCGACTATCGATGCCAGGGACTGCACTGTTCGAAAAGCCACGCTGGTTGCGCGACCTCCTGCGCTTCCTGCCCCTCAAGAGCCAATTCGTCCTCTCCGGGAACATCCGCGACCTGCAAGCCTGCGAAGTGGTGCCGGGTACGGTCACCGCGCAGAGCTTCAACCAGACCCTCTGCGACGCCCTGCTGGACGCCGGCTACACCCAGGTGCTGGCCTGGGATCCGCTGGCCGGGTTCCGCGTGCTCGGCCGGCCGGGCAGCGAGGCGGGGGCCACTCCGCAGGTGCTTCTCGACCTCGGCCTGACCCCGGTGGACGGCGCCGCGCCGGCCGGCATCGACCTGCTCGGCGCGACCCTGCAACGCCTGGTCAACCGTAGCGGCGAGCCGATCGCCCTGATCGTCGACTTCGCCTCGCGCCTGGCGGTGCGCAACGACGCCCTGAGCGCCGCCGAGCATCAGTTGTTCACCCAGGCCCTGGTGCTCTCCCACCAGGCCCGCAGCCGTCCCGCCGGGGAACAGCGCAAACCGTTCTTCAACAGCGTGCTGTGGGTGGTGGAAAAGGAAGGCGACCTGCCCGACTGGCTGCTGGTGGACAACCCGCGCCTGCGCCATATCCCGGTGTCGAAGCCCGACCAGCCGGCGCGCCAGGCCCTGGCCCCGGCGCTGCTCCGCGGGCTAGGCGGCGCGGGCGTCGCCGAGGAGGCCCTGCAACAGGCCGCCGCAACCTTCGTCGAGAACACCGAAGGCCTGCTGCTCCTCGATCTCAACGCCATCGTCCAGTTGGCGCGCGTGGAAGGCCTGGCCATGGAACGCATCGCCGACGCCGTGCGCCGCTACAAGGTCGGCGTCACCGAAGACCCCTGGCTGAAGATCGACCGCCAGCGCATCCGCCAGGCCGACGAGATCGTCCGCCGCCGGGTCAAGGGCCAGCAGCACGCGGTGACCCACATGCTGGACATCGTCAAGCGCGCGATGACCGGGGTCGGCGCCAGCCGCAAGGGCAACCGCCCGCGCGGCGTGGCCTTCCTCGCCGGGCCCACCGGGGTCGGCAAGACCGAGCTGGCGAAGACCGTCACCAGCCTGCTGTTCGGCGACGAGAGCGCCTACATCCGCTTCGACATGTCCGAGTTCAGCGCCGAGCATGCCGACCAGCGCCTGATCGGCGCGCCGCCCGGCTACGTCGGCTACGACGTCGGCGGCGAACTGACCAACGCGATCCGCGAAAAACCCTTCAGCGTGGTGCTCTTCGACGAGATCGAGAAAGCCCACCCCCGGATCCTCGACAAGTTCCTGCAGATCCTCGACGACGGCGTGCTCACCTCCGGGCGCGGCGATCGCGTGTACTTCTCCGAGGCGCTGATCGTGTTCACCTCGAACCTGGGCATCTACCGCCAGGGGGAGAACGGCGAACGGGTCGCCAACGTGCTCCCCGGCAAGCCCTTCGAGGCGGTGCAGGGCAAGGTCCACGGCGAGATCGAGCGCTACTTCAAGCTGGTTCTCAACCGCCCGGAAATCCTCAACCGGATCGGCGAGAACATCATCGTCTTCGACTTCATCCGCGCCGACGTCGCCGAGCAGATCTTCACCCAGATGGTCGACGGCACCTTCGCCGACCTCCGCGAGCAGCGCCTCGTCATCGAACTGGCCGAGGCGCCGCGCCAGGCGCTGCACGACCTCTGCCTGGGCGACCTGTCCAACGGCGGCCGCGGCATCCGCAACCAGCTCGAAGCGCGCCTGCTCAACCCGTTGTCGCGGGCACTGTTCGACCAGGACGCGCAGCCGGGCGAGCGCTTCCTGATCAGCGCCCTGGACGCCGACGGCCTGACCCTGGAACGCCGCTGAGATGGAACTGAGCCTGTCGCGGGTGCATTTCCCGGTGACCACCCTGGGCCCGGGACGGCGCCTGGGCATCTGGTTCCAGGGCTGTAGCATCCGCTGCCCCGGCTGCATCTCCGCCGATACCTGGGGGCCGGGACGGCGGCGCATCGCCCTGGCACGCCTGCTCGCCGACATCCAGCCATGGCTGGAGCAGGCCGAGGGCATCACCGTCTCCGGCGGCGAACCCTTCGAGCAGTTCGCTGCCCTCCTCGCCCTGCTCGGCGAACTGCGCCAGCGCAGCCGCGCCGACATCCTGGTCTACAGCGGCTACCCGCTGGAGCATTTGCACGCGCAACTGGAACAGGCCGCCGGGCTGATCGACGCGCTGATCAGCGACCCCTACCAACAGCACGCCGAACAGAGCCTGGCCCTGCGCGGCAGCGACAACCAGCGCCTGAGCCTGCTCACCGAACTCGGCCGCGCGCGCCTCGGCGGCTACCAGCGGCCACTGCGCGAAGACGACAAGGCCCTCGACCTGATGCTCGACCATGACGGCAGCGTGTGGATGGCCGGCATCCCGCGCCGCGACGACCTGCTGCGGCTGCAGGACCTGCTGCGCGAACAGGGCCACCAACTTAGCGTCAGCGCCCATCGGCCGCGCTGAATGGATCGATACCGATGATACGTTTCTGCCCCAACTGCCAGAGCGAACGCTCGCTTTCGGAAATCTTCTGCGAAGGCTCGATCCAGGGCCAGCCCTGCGGCTGGGACCTTTCCGCCGAAGCCATCCATCCCGCCGGCTGGCGACCACAGCCGGTGCTGACCCAGGAAGCCATCGCGCCGCCCGCCAGCGAGCCGCCAACGGCGTCCGCCCCGCTCTGCGCCAACGGCCACCCGCTGCAACCCGGCGACCTGATGTGCCTGGAGTGCGGTGCCGCGCCGGCCGAAGGCCCGCTGCCGATGCAGGCCGAGGCCACGCCGCAGCCTGCCGTCACGGAAACCCTGATCGACGGCTGGCGTCTGCTGCGGCAGATCGCCAGCAGCGACGGCGTGCGCGAGCGCTACCTGGCCGAACATGCGGAAAGCGCCCGCCAGGCGGTGCTCACCCTGTATCGCCCGGGCGCCGAGCCGGACCCGGCGATCTACGACGTGATCCGCCGCCTGCCGCGCGAACACGTACCGGAAATCCTCGCCACCGGCCGCTGGGACGAGCGCGCCTACGAAGTGGTCGAGGAACTCACCGGCGGCAGCCTCGCCGAGCTCGGCACCGTGCTGGAGGACCGCGAGGCGGTGCGCCACGTGGTCCGCGAGCTGGGCCACGCCCTGCACGTGTTCAACGAAGCCGGCCTGCGCCACCGCGACCTGCGCCCGGCCAGCCTGCTGGTGCGCAGCCACGAGCCGCTGGACCTGGTGATCAGCGGCTTCGGCTCGGCGCGCCTGTCGGAGTTCGACCTGGATATCGTCTCGCCGCTGGAGACCAGCCGCTACATGGCCCCCGAGGCGATCGCCGGCGGCGTGGCGGCGGCTTCCGACTGGTGGAGCCTGGGCATGATCCTGCTGGAGCAGTTGACCCGCGGCGCCTGCTTCGAAGGAGTCAACGCCAACGCCTTCCTGATCCACGTGCTGGCCAACGGCGTGGCGCTGCCCGACGACCTCGACCCGCAGTTGCACCTGCTGCTGCGCGGCCTGCTTGCACGCGACCGCCACCAGCGCTGGCAGTGGCCGCAGGTACAGGCCTGGCTGAACGGCGAGGCGGTGGACGCGCCGGCCTCGGCGGACAGCGAAAAGGACGACGCCGAAGGCGCCAGCATCGCCCTCGGCGCACGGCGCTTCCGCAAGCCGACGGTCTTCGCCCTGGCCGCGGCCCAGGCCGAGCACTGGGCGGAGGCCCTCGACCACCTGCTGCGCGGGGCGATCGTCACCTGGGCCGAGCACATCGGCCTGTCGCCCAGGCTGCTCGCCGGCCTGCGCCAGGTGGCCCAGCACGAGGGGCTGGAGGACGACTTCCGGCTGATGCTGGCGCTCAAGCTGCTGAACCCGGAAATCCCGCTGATCCAGCGCGGCGAGATCGTCACCCCCGGCTGGCTGCTGGAGCATCCGCTGGAGGGCTACCGGCTGATCAGCGGCTCGGTGCCCGACCTGCTCGAACAGTTGCACACCGAAAGCTGGCTGTCGCGGCTCAAGACCCGCGCCGAGAACGTCCGCCAGCGCGCCCTGCACCAGCACATCGAACTCGCCGAAGAACAGTTGCGCATCTACCTGCTGTCGACCTCGCGGGCGCGCCTCGCCGCGCAGTGGCAGGAGCGCCAGCGCCTCCTGCCGGACACCGAGCACCCCGGCCTGCTGGCCCTGGCCGAGCGCCGGGTGATCGCCGAGGAAGACCTGATCGTCCTGCTCAGCGCCAACATCGGCCAGTTCCGTGCCGCCGAGGCGATCGTCGAGGAAGCCGCCGGCCTGGCCCGCGACGCCGATGTGCACCTGTTCGACGCGGAGACCGCGCGCGGCCTGTTGCAGCACTCGCGGCAGGAGCTGTACCGCCGCGTCGACGAACGCATCAGCGGCTTCGCCCGCAGCGGCGTGCCCAGGGTCGACGAATGGGCCGAGCAGTTCCGCCTGGAGCGGCGCATGCCGTTGGCGAGGGTCCTGGTGCTGCTGGCGATCCCGCCGGAACAGTGGCTGGAACCGCAGAAGCAGCAGTACGTGTCGCAGATCCTCGATTTCTTCGAGAAGAAAGTGGTCGCCGCGGTGATGCGCGGGCCGCTGGTGCGCATGAGCATCGGCAAGAGCACCCCACGCATCGACCTCAACGAACTGCACAGCGCGCGACGCCCCGCCGCCGCCCTGCTCGACCATCTGCTGCAACGCAACGCCCGCGCGGTGAGCCTCGACCCGGACAGCTTCCTCGCCAACCCGCAACTGGAAGTGCGGCTCAACGCGCTGTCCCGGCAAAGCTCGCTGTACAAGCGTGACACCGGCATCGACGGCCTCTACCTGGGCTTCCCCTTCCTGCTCAACCGCGACCCGCGCGGCACCACCCGCACGCGCATCGTGCCGCTGCTGCTGTGGCCGCTGAAGCTGCAACTGGAAGTCGGCAGCCGCGGCCAGGTGGCGCTGGCCTTCGACGGCGAGCGCGAGGAAGTGCGCCTCAACCCGGCCCTGGAAAGCCTGCTCGGCCCCGAGCCGTGCAAGCGCTGGCGCAAGGTCGCCGACGAATTGCTCGGCCGCTCCGCGCTGCGCGCCGCCGATGTGATGGATGCCTTCGGCCTGCTCGCCACGCCGCGTGCTAGGGTGCTGGAAGGATTGCCGCCGAGTTCCACCGAGGTCACGCCCTACCAGGACCAACTGGCCTGCGCCGCGGTGCTGTTCCACGTCACCTTCATGGGCCAGGCGATCGGCGAGGACCTGCGCCAGTTGAAGAGCCTGCCGCCCTCCGGCACCGGCCTGGAGACCGCGCTGCGCCTGCGCGAGAACGGCGAGCCGGAAGCCCGCGAGAGCCCGCCGGAGTTGCAGCGCTACTTCACCGTGGCCAGCGACCCGTCCCAGGAGGCCGCCGTGTTGCAGGCCCGGCAGAGCCCGGGGCTGCTGGTGGAAGGCCCGCCCGGTACCGGCAAGAGCCAGACCATCGTCAACATGGTCGCCGACGCCATCGGCCGCCAGCGCAGCCTGTTGATCGTCTGCCAGAAGCACGCCGCCCTGGAAGTGGTGCACAAGCGCCTGGTGGCCGAGGGCCTGGGCCAGCGCATCGTCATGCTCAACGACGTCAACCGCGACCGCGAACCGGTGATCCGCAACATCCGCGAGCAACTCGAAGCGCTGTTCGCCGACGCCGGCGGCGCCCAGGGCTGGGAGCGCCAGCGCGAGCGCCTGGCGGCGCGTATCGAGGCGCTGGAAGGCGAACTGGACCGCTACCACCAGAGCCTGCACCGCGTGGACGAGGCCACCGGGCTGAGCTACCGGCGCCTGCTCGGCGAACTGATCGAGCTGGAGAAAGGCTCGCCGCCGCTGGACTTCCCGGCCCTGCGCCAGCGCCTGGCGGCGCTGGACATCGGCAGCCTGGCGCGCCTGGAGGAAAACTGCGCGCCGCTGGTCCGCCTCTGGCTACCGGCCCACTACGAAGGCAGCCCGCTGGCGCAACTGCGCGCCTTCGCCACCGACCAGGCCACCCTGCAAGCCTTCGCCGACAGCCTGCGCGCCTTCGGCGAAGCGGAGAACGCCCGGCAGAAAGCCCTCGACGAACACCCGGCGAGCTTCGAGGTCGACGACCCGACGCCCTACCGCGCCTGGCTGGCAAGCCAGGTCGGTACCCTGCTGAATTTGCGCGAGGAGCAACGCCAGCGCCTGGCCCACTGGCTGCCGCTGTTCCGCGACGCCGCGCCAGGACAGCCGAGCCGTGGCGACGGCCTGTTGGCGGAGGCCGAGCAGATCGAACGGCAACTGCGCCAGCTCGACCTCGAACGGCACGCGCCGCTGCTGTCTCCTGCCCTCGCCATGCTCGAAGAGAAAAACCTCGAACGCCTCCAGGCCCACGCCCGCCAGGTACTCGAGGCACGCGCCTGGCTGGCCCGGCTCAACCCGCTGCGCCTGCTGCGGCGCGGCCGCCTGCGGCGCTTCCTGCGCGAGCACGGCGTGGCCGACGACGACAGCCGCCTGGCCGCCCTCCTCGGCGCCTGCGACCTGGAGCGCCAGTGGCGGCCGCTGCGCCGGCAACTGGCGGCGCTGCAACAGAGCCTGGGGCTGGCGACAGTCGCCACCGATGCCGGTCCGGAACTGACCGGCCTGGCCGGCAGCGCCAGCCAGCAACTGCGCGAGATCCAGACCCTGGCTCGCAGCCTGGCCCAAGCGCCGCGCGCCGAACAGCTCGACGCAGTGATCCTCACCGGCGAGAAACAGCGCTTCGAAGCGCTGCTCGGCGACCTCGACGCCGCGCTGATCCGCCAGGCCGCACGCCAGCTCAGCCTGGACAAACTGAAGGTGCTCGCCGACTGGCTCGGCGACGAACTGCTGGAACAGCTGCACCGCGCCATCGCCGGCAACCAGAGCAACCTGCCGGCCCTCGGCCGCCTGCGCGAGGCGCTACCGCAACTGGTCGCCTACCAGCGCTTCCGTGGCCGCGCCGGCCAGCTCGAAGCCACCGACCTGGAATTCCTGGCCCTGCTGCGCCAGCGCCAGGAACGACTCGACGCGATTCCCGTCGAAGAACTCGAAGCCACGGTGCGCCGCATGCTCAACCGCGAAGCGCGGCTGGGCTGGAAGCAGCGCCTGGAACAAGACAATCCGGAACTGCTGTTCAGCCAGGACGAAGCCAGGGCCAGGGTCGCCAGCCTCGCCGAAGCCGATGTGCAGATGCGCGCGCTGAACCGCGAACTGCTCGGCAAGGGCATCGACGCCGCGCGCCTGGGCAGCCGCAAGCAATGGGAAGACGTCACCCGCCTGACCGGCAAGCGCTCGCGGCGCCTGCGCGAGTTCATCGAGCTGGGCGCCGAACTCGGCCTGATGAGCCTGCGCCCGGTCTGGCTGATGAACCCCGACCTGGCCAGCCGCGTGCTGCCGCTCAAGGCCGGGCTGTTCGACATAGTGATCTACGACGAAGCCTCGCAGATGCCGGTGGAGTTCGCCCTGCCGACCCTCTATCGCGGGCGGGTCACGGTGGTCAGCGGCGACGAGAAGCAGATGCCGCCGACCGCGTTCTTCTCCAGCCGCGTGGAAAGCGACGAGGCCGAACTGTTCGACGGCGAAGCGCCCGACGAGAACGCCGACGAGGAGCAGCGCGAAGCCTACGAGGACACCTGGAACCGCCGCGAGATCAAGGACTGCCCGGACCTCCTGCAACTGGCGCGCAACGCCCTGCCCAGCACCACCCTGCAGATCCACTACCGCTCGGCCTACCGCGAGCTGATCGGCTTCTCCAACGCCTCGTTCTACGGCAACCGCCTGAGCGTGCCGGTACGCCATCCGCAGGCCAACATCCTGCGCATCAAGCCGCTGGAACTGATCCAGGTGAACGGCCTGTACCAGAACCAGAGCAACGAGCGCGAGGCCGAGCGAGTCGTCGACTACCTCGCCGAACTCTGGCGCCAACCCTACGCGGCGCGGCCGTCGGTGGGCGTGGTCACCTTCAACCGCAAGCAGGCCGACCTCATCGAGGAGCGCCTGGAACTGCGCGCCGAGCAGGACGAGACGTTCCGCGCCGCCTACAGCGAGGAGCGCGAGCGCAGCGAAGACGGCGAGGACATGGGCGTGTTCGTGAAGAACGTGGAGAACGTGCAGGGCGACGAGCGCGACGTGATCGTCTTCTCCTCCACCTTCGGCCGCAACGGCCAGGGCAGCTTCCGGCGCAACTTCGGCGTGCTCGGGCAGACCGGCGGCGAGCGCCGCCTCAACGTGGCGGTGACCCGCGCGCGGCGCAAGGTGGTGATGATCACCTCGATGCCGATCGGCGACATCTCCGACATGCTCGGCACCCAGCGCTCGCCGAGCAGCCCGCGCGACTACCTGCAAGGCTACCTGGAATACGCCCGCGCACTGTCCGCCGGCGAGTTCGCCGGTACCGGCCAACTGCTCGAGCGCCTGCACACCGACCGCAGCGACCAGCGCCGCCAGCACTACCAGCGGCACGACGGCTTCAGCGAGATCGTCGGCGAGTACATCCGCTCGCTGGGCTGGTCCGCCGCACCCGCCAGCGAAGGCGACGCCTTCGGCCTCGACTTCGCCATCGAGAACCCGGCCACCGGCCTCTACGCCATCGGCATCGAATGCGACGCCCCCTGCCACCCGCTGCTGGAACGCGCCCGCGCCCGGGAAATCTGGCGACCCTCGGTGCTGCGGCGGGCGATCCCGCACCTCCACCGGGTTTCCTCCCAGGGCTGGTACCACGACGGCGACAACGAACGCACGCGACTGCGCGCCGCCATCGAGAAAGCCCTGGCGCCTAGCGCGGAAACCCATCCCACGGCAGCAGCGGAGGCCTCCCAATGAGCGGACCGAAAGTCGTACGAATCGTCACCCGGGAAGAAGCCATCGCCACCTGCGAGCGCGACCTGCAACGCCTGGACAAGGCCCTCGCGCGCTGGGAAAACCAGGCCAGCCGGCTCGCCCAGCTCAGCGACGCCGAGCGCGCCGCCGCCCACGCTCGCCGCGCCAGCCTGCACGCCCTGCTCGAACAGGAACGCTGGCTGGACGTGCAACTACAGGTGAAGATCGAAAGCGAATTCCTCAAGCGCGACCTCGCCGAACGCGAAGAGCGCGCCATCCGCCAGGCCGCGGAAACGCGCCAGCAACACCGCCGCCTCCAGGAAAACGCCAGCGCCCTGCTCCAGGCCCTCGACGCCAGGCCCGATGCCGCCAGCGCGGCACTCCGGCAAACCCTGCATACGCTGGCCGACGGCGTCCTCCGCGACGACGCGGAAGCCCTGCTCGCCCAAGGCTTCGCCGCCCTCGCCAGCGCCCCCGCCGAAGAACGCCTCAGCGAAGCCCAGCGCGAACTCGCCCAACGCCTGAAGACCGACGAAACGCCCATGTCCCTGGAACAGTGGCGCGCCCGCCAGCAACAGGACGCCCCGCACGAACAGCGCCTGGCGCGCATCGACCGGCACATCGCCGAACTGCAACTGCTGCAAGGCGAGGCCAGCGCCCAAGCGTTCCTCGAGCGACTGGCACGCGCCGAAGCCGAACAGCGCCCGGAGCGCCGCAACCTGCTGCTCGACAGCCTGGTCCTCGACCTCGCCCAGGCCGCCCGCGAACACCAGCAGCAACGCCAGCGCCTGGAACACCTGCAAGACCTCGCCAGCGAAGTCGCCGCCCTGGGCGCCGCCGAACACGCCGAACTGCTCCAGCGCGCCGCCGCCTGCCAGCCCGACAGCGATCCGCAGCAACTCGCCGAACTCACCGAGCGATGCAACGCCATCCTCACCGCCCACCTCCAGCAACAGGCCGCCCTCGCCCGCCGCCAGGCCGTGCTCCAGGGCCTCGCCAGCCTCGGCTACGAAGTCCGCGAAGGCATGGCCACCGCCTGGGCGCAGACCGGCAGGGTCGTCCTGCGCAAACCCGCCACCCCCGGCTACGGCCTGGAAGTCGGCGGCAAGGCCGACAACGGCCGCCTGCAACTGCGCGCCGTCGCCCTCAACGCCAACCGCGACAGCCAGCGCGACCGCGACATCGAAACCCTCTGGTGCGGCGAATTCCAACGCCTCCAGGCCCTGCTCGCCGCCCAGGGCGGCGAGCTCAGCGTGGAACGCGCGCTGGGAGTGGGAGAAGTGGCGTTGAAGGAGATTGGCGAGGAGGAGCAGCGGGAGATGGTGGGGGTGGCGCGGCAGAGGGGGTTGTGAGGGGGGCCGGCTGGCGCTGCGGTAAGGCATTCGATCCGGGCAGTCCATCGCTTGACCCCTGGATGCCCCCTCGCTACCCTGCCGGCCAGGTGCTGAACACACCTTCTCTAGGCGGTTAGCCGCTCCCGAAAGCCAAGCGGTTTTTTTGCGTCCATAAGTTTTGCAGGATCGAGTCTTCGGTCATGCCCGCTTATGGCCGGGTGGCGCGCAGCCATACAAGACCCTTCGGGGGAAAACTGCGGGCCGTCCTAGAGCGGTGTTCAAGCGCCCGGCCGCCTCTCTGAACAGGAGGCGAAACTGAACGATCTCTAGGAAAAAACTCATGACCATCAAGAAAGCTTCTCTTTCGAAGTCTCGGCATTTAAAAGTCGGTTATCAGCTTTATGAAAGCCGTCATAGCGACTGGGAACGTCGTGGCAAACCACGGCAAATTCCCTACCTGCGGTTGAGTGGCGATTGGCTGGAGGCTGCGGGCTTTGAGGTTGGCTGCAAGGTGAGCATTCAGGTCACCAGGCGGCGCCTTGTCATGCAAGTTGAGGATTGAGGCCAAGCGCCCCTCGGGCAGAGAGTATCTGCTCAGGGGGCGCTGGTTTCGCTGTGAACCTTCATCCCATTCCTGCCGCATCTCGCCCTGCGCTCGTCCGCCAGGCCTCGTAGGAAAACGTCGCTCAGACACCGCTGTCTCCTCGAGCTGAAGCCAGCATGGGAGAGCAAGCTCAGCAGGGAGCGAACTCCTGGACCGCAGGAAGCAGCAAAAAACCTATGGGTGGCTGACGATTCGCCGGGAGCATGTCCTACAGCTTGTAGCCATCCCTATCCCATGAAGAATCCCTACGATCTTTCTCCCTTCGTCTGAAGGAAGTATGGTGGCGGGCAATGGCGTCGCAGACGCCCGAGGCCCCGCCTCGCCGCCAGCCCGAAAAGATTCCTGGATATCGCCGTGACAAACGCATCGCCCCCCTCCTCCTTGGTAGACGTCGGCCAGCTCGCCGCCGCCCTCGAGCGTTTCGCCGCCGAGCGCAACTGGGCCCAGTTCCACTCGCCGAAGAACCTGGTCATGGCCCTGACCGGCGAGGTTGGCGAACTCAGCGAGATCTTCCAATGGATGGACGAGGAGCAGTCGAAAGACGCCGCGCGCCATCCCGACACCGCCCAGGCGGTGCAGGACGAACTGGCCGACGTACTCATGTACCTGGTGCGCCTGGCCTCGGTCCTCGGCGTCGACCTGGATGCCGCCGCCCGGCAGAAGCTGGAGCAGAACAACCGGAAATACCCGGTAGAGAAAGCCCGGAATAGCAGCAAGAAATACGACCAGTTCTGAAGAAAGGCCATATCAGGGAAGATCGACGTGATCGTTTACGAAGCGACCAAGAAGCAGTTCCTGCAAGACAGCGACAACGACGATATCGAAGAGGTGATCCTCCAGCATTTCAAGGCGGTCACCGGCAAAAGCGTCGGCAACTCGGAAATCAACTCGTGGAAAGGCTCCCTCGGCTACATGGCCAAGGTGCTGCGCGACGAGGAAGTGCCCGACGACACTGGCCTGGCCATCGAGCTGCATATCCCCCAGACCTCCAAGCGCATCGACATCACCCTCACCGGGCGCGACGAGTCGGGAGGCAAAAACGCGGTGCTGGTCGAACTGAAGCAGTGGAGCAAGGCCAGCGCCACCGGCAAGGACGCCATCGTCCGCACCGCCCTGGGCAATGGCCTGCGCGAGGTCGTCCATCCCTCCTACCAGGCCTGGTCCTACGCTACCCTGCTGGAGGGCTTCAACGAGGCGGTCTACGAGGCAAGCATTTCCGTCCGCCCCTGCGCCTACCTGCACAACTACCCGCGCGACGGTGTGATCGACTCCCCGCACTACCGCGACTACATGGAAAAGGCCCCGCTGTTCCTCAAGGGCAAGGACGAACTGGCGCGCCTGCGCAGCTTCATCAAGCAGCACATCAGGACCGGCGACGCCAAGGAAGTGCTCTACGAGCTGGCCAACGGCCGGATCCGCCCGTCCAAGGCCCTGGCCGACTCGCTCAAGGGCCTGCTCGCCGCCCAACCGGAGTTCGTACTGATCGACGACCAGAAGGAAATCTACGAGTCCGCCATCGCCGCGGCCAGGTCAGCCTCCGAGACGCATCCCCGTGTACTGATCATCGAGGGCGGCCCGGGCACCGGCAAGACGGTGGTGGCGATCAACCTGCTGGTCCACCTCACCGGGCTCGGCCTGGTCGGCAAGTACGTGTCCAAGAACGCCGCGCCACGCAAGGTCTACGAATCCAGGCTGGTGGGTTCCATCACCCGCAGCCGCTTCTCCCACATGTTCACCGGCTCCGGCGGTTTCATCGAGACCGAGCCCAACACCTTCGACATGCTGATCGTCGACGAGGCCCACCGCCTGAACGAGAAGAGCGGGCTCTACGGCAACCTCGGCGAAAACCAGATCAAGGAACTGATCGAAGCATCCAAGTGCGCCATCTTCTTCATCGACGAAGACCAACGCGTCACCCTCAGCGACATCGGCAGCAAGCAGGCCATCCACGAGTTCGCCAAGGCGAAAGGCGCCACGGTCGAGGAATACAGCCTCGCCTCGCAGTTCCGCTGCAATGGCTCGGACGGCTACCTCGCCTGGCTCGACGACGTGCTCGACATCCGCCCGACCGCCAACCAGCAACTCGACGCCAGCCAGTACGAATTCAAGGTCTTCGACACCCCCGAGGCCCTGCACGCCGCCATCGCCGCCCGGAACCAGGACAACAAGGCCCGCGTCGTGGCCGGCTACTGCTGGCCGTGGCGCAGCAAGAAGGATCCCCGGCAACAGGACATCGTCATCGGTGACTACCAGCGCCAATGGAACCTCGACCATGACGGCAGCCTCTGGATCATCGCCGAGAACTCCATCGAACAGGTCGGCTGCATCCATACCTGCCAGGGCCTGGAGGTCGACTACATCGGCGTCATCATCGGCCCGGACCTGATCGTCCGCGACGGCAAGATCATCACCGCCCCCGAACAACGCGACCGCCACGACAAATCCATCCGCGGCTACAAGAAGCTGATGAAGGAAAACCCGGAACTGGCGCGCAAGGAGACCGACCTGATCATCAAGAACACCTACCGGACGCTGATGACCCGGGGGATGAAGGGGTGCTACGTGTTTTGTACGGATGAGGAGACGGCGAGGTATTTTCGGGGGCGTGGCGGAAGGTAGGACAGCTTCCAGGGCATCGTGGACGCGTCATGCAAAGAGATGAGGATGAGGGATTTTAATACTCTACCCCTTGTACCCCATACAGGTAATAACCTGTCTGAGCAGTTCCAAGCTAATCCGAAGCGGCTCCCCTAACACCTTGATCTTACTGGCTTTGAGCGAGTTTCTCGTCCAAACTAGCCCAAAGCGATTCGAATCAAGCCGATCTCATTTGGCAACGAATTGGCAACCAGACGATCGCAATTGGCAACCAATTGGCAACGGGGAACTCGACCTAATGGCCAAGATTACAGATCGCCAGATGACTGGCAAACCCGGGCTAAGCGACAAATGGTTGAGCGAAGTAGCTATATGGGGTCACGGCAGCCTAGTGGCTCGCATCACGCCAAGCGGTGAACGCCTCTTTTACTTTCGCTATACCAATAGTCGCGGTGAGCGAGTGACCCTCCCCTTCGGTACCTATAGCCGAGATGGTAGCGAGGGCACCATGACGCTCGCCGAAGCCGGGCAACGGGCCAAAGAGCTTGCCGGAATTCACAAGTCGGGCACCAAGGATATAAAAGAACATCTCGAGGCAGAGGAAGCCTCGCGTATTGCCGCTCGCGACGCCGAGCTTGCAAGAGCTGCCGCTGAAAAAGCTGCTATTGCAGAGGCAAATGCTCGACTGGCAGCCAGGAAAACAGTCCAAGATCTGTTTGACCGCTGGGCAAAGGTTGACCTTATCAATCGCAAAGATGGCGGGGATGAGGTTCGCCGCATGTTCAAAAAGGACGTCCTGCCATTTCTGGGAGAGTTGCCTCTGGAAGATGTGAAAAAAGGGCACATCACTGGAGTCACCGATGCATTGCTCGCCCGCGGCGTCAACCGCATGGCTAAGATGATCTTCAGCCTAATGCGTCAGATGTTTAGGTTCGCTGTGGACCGGGGCATGATTGACCATGATCCAACTGCGAGCATCCGCAAAGCCAAGATCGGAGGGAAAGACACGGAGCGGGACCGAGTTCTCAATGAAGATGAAATCCGAACACTGGCCAGGCTAGCCCCCGAGGCTGGCTTGCTTCCGTCAACTGAGGCCGCTATCTGGATAGCCCTCTCGACTTGCTGTCGCATCGGAGAGCTGATGAACGCTCGGTGGAACAACATTGACCTAAAAGCAGGCAGATGGCTCATACCTGCTGAAGATAGCAAAAATGGCAAAGCCCATACCGTGACGCTCTCGAAATTTGCGATCGCGCAGTTTGAGATAGTTGAATCACTAAGCGGGATAGCGAATGGTGTTACCCCAATAGCACAAACACGGGTCCAGTCTGCTCCAAAACAGTGACCAAGCAACTCGGTGACAGACAGCGACGCCCAGATATAGGCATTATGAGCAATCGCAGCGCAAAGGCACAGGCTCTATTACTATCAGGTGGAAAATGGACGCCCCATGACCTTCGTCGTACTGGTGCAACCCTGATGACAGCTCTGGGCGTATTACCAGAAGTGGCAGAGCGGTGCCTTAACCACACCGAAGAAAACAAGGTCAAGCGGACATATCAAAGACACAACTATTCAAAAGAAATGGCTCATGCCTGGGAGGTGCTTGGCGATAAAATATCAGACCTGAAACATATTAACTAGGTTAAAGCATGTCAATTTCAAATATTGAACTCTCTGAGTTCCTAATCCATGCAAAGCAACAGAACAAACACTTGTTTAGCTCCAAGTTCCCCGAAATGGATTACGACAAAATAGTTGTGGAGCCCGGGGCACGAAAAATCGAAAACGAATGTTTTGAAGCTACACAACAGGAAATCGATTCACTATTTCGAACACAGCAGCCATGGAACATCTGCTTAGAGCTAATAAAAGGATCCTACGTCATACTGAAGCAGGTCGAAGGATTCATAGAAAACGACCTAAGAGTTCCAGACGATATCATCCCATACATTGAGTACTTATTAAGGCTGGCTGGCACCCCATATTACCACCCGCTGTACCATGAGCTTGGCCAGCAAAAGTTCATAGCGTCAACCGGCGGAAAGGCGCGCTCACACATTTACCACCCAGCAAAACAGGAGGCGGCAAGACTCTTTGAATCATGCAAACCTGCCAACGGCTGGATGAGCATCGCCCAAGCCATTGAGGAAATAGATAAAAAATTGTACGAATTCATAAGGGCGCAGAGCATACCGCTGAAACAGGCAGCACTTCCGGAAACCCTGCGAAGATGGACGAGGAAAGATACAGAACTTAGATCAGCTCTGGAGAAAACCTTATCCACCGAGGCCCGCACGCGAATTGGAATTTTAAAATAACCACTGATATCACATCGTTACCTTAGGTTTGGCAGCGCTTTTTCGTGGCCTGCCTTTCCTTACTGAGCCAACCTTTGGTAGTTCGCCTCGACCAAAGCATCGCCCTCCACCGTCAAGAGCAATCTTGATATAGACATCTTGCTTAGTCAAATATGTCGCAGCCTTTAATAGACTTTCTCGCTTCTCAAGCTCACCATGATTTATCATTCCTATCCCGCAAGACCTGTAAGCTGATTTTTTAGAGTTACAATTAAAATACACACCCTTCCCAAGCGTAACATTTTCCTGCCAAATCTCTCCAATCAACCTTCCCAACGAAACATCCTCTCTTCTTTTTGCGCCATCTAAAAATACCATCACATGATAATGATAAGACTTGGAAATACCGAACTCTAACTTCCAGCAATAACCAACCAAATCCCCCTTAGGAAATAACTTTTTTAGCTCCTTGAAAAATTCCTCTCTGTGCTCTTTCGCCTGAGCATAGCTAACATCCCCACCATTTCTTTTGGTTCTTGCTTCATACCCTAAATCCACCCTAACAACAAGCAGCCTAGACTTCGAATCAAAGAGAGCATTTATATACTTAACAATGCTTCTGCGATTCTTGTTTGAGGAACGATTATGCTGGCTGATTTCGCTCTTAAAACTGTCACTAGATACTAATTTTTTAAGATCCTCTATCATTCTGTTCAATGCTTTGGCAACACAACACACATCCTCGCTCGGATATCCAGAAACTCCTGGATCACAATATTTCTGCCGAAAGGCTATTGAGCACCTGAAAAAAGCTTCGACATGAGGACTGAACCTATGAAGTGGATAATGATATCTCATCCATTCTTCTCGCCATATAAATCTCAGAATATTCCGCCCTAAAGCATCGTAAACTAAATACTTATTCCAACCTTTCGTTTTTATTTTGAATACTTCCTGACCATGTGCTACCACCTCCTTTACCAAGCGCTCTAATCTCACCAGATGAGCACAGACAGTTCTTTCTGGACAGACATAGACGTAACCACCTTCAAAGTAATCGTAGCAACCATCATGAAGCCCTTCGATTACACCCTCCCTGCTCCATTCACATGCCTTGCTTGTTTTATCACTCATTCATTAACAGCCTCTTTCGTTAGCTTTACGACAGGCATTGAGTGCCTGTCGTTATTGCTCTGCGCTTACGCCTACAATTACGAATTCACATATACTAGGACTCAAGAAGACGAACCGACTCATAGCAGCCAAACAAACAACTCTTAAATTAATTAATTAATTTAATTAATAACAAATAAACCAATATTCGACATTAAGAAAATCTCCTTAAGGCAAGCCATTCGACAACAAACAGCACCACAACCCTAAATCACAAAACTTAAATCACAGCAAATAGTTAGGCTCGCAGAGAGTTCGATTTAGTCAGACAGCCCCCTTCAACCGCTTACTTATCCACTCATTGATACTTTCTTCTAGCCATCCAACCGCATAGGTGCCTAGCTTCGCTGGTTTTGGGAACTCAGGATCATATCGAGGGGACCTCTCGTTAATTCGGTCATAGATCGTTGACCTCGAAAGTCCCACACGTTCTTGAACCTGCTTAATTCTAAGAATCCTCATCTGTGAGTTTCTCTGGTCCATGGGCGCTTCTCCTCTTCGTGTGCAAAAGCTGATGGGGCTGGACTATAGATATCGGCCCGGGAGATGTCTTTACGTGTGCTTCGTGTAAAAAAATACTGAAAGCAAGCACACCATCATGGGTGCTCTAGATTGGGGCATACAGGCGTAACCGGGACTCGCACCGCCGACTCGATCCAGCCTTGCTGGAGGGCCCGCCAGCAGCGCCCAGGAACTAACTTTTGCTTAGAAAGGTACCAACTTAGAAAGCGGAGGAAGCGTCTAGCTGCGGCAGGTGCACGCCGTCCACCCCCCCCTATCCGGATAGGCTCAGTGTGGATAGCCATGCGCATTAAAAAAATTTCAGACCTGTATTACTCATTGGCAGCCGGGCGATACATACCCGCACGGCCAATGACTATAAAGGAGCTTAGATAATGAGTATTTGCTGTCCTTCCTGCGGTTCTCTTCGAGTGGTTGCACGTAATCAGGGCCGGAAGATCGGAGGTGCTATTGGTGCCGTTGGCGGCACAGCCAGCGGAGCTGCCGGAGCTATGGCAGGAGCACAGAGTGGCGCACTAATCGGAGCTTTCGCTGGACCTATAGGAATTACTATCGGCAGTCTGGCCGGCGCAATTCTAGGCGGTCTGGCCGGCGTGTAGTGGTCAACCCATCCCGGACAGTGGGTTGAGTTTTTCTTCGGCCACCGCAGGTGGTAACCCGTCGTTGAATTGATGCGGCCTGATCCAGTT
>NZ_JBNPXX010000006.1:0-496017 GCF_050433085.1 Pseudomonas sp. RC10-4-2 | reverse complement strand
GGGAGAGAATCCGTAAATCCTTGATTTTCAAGCATTTACTCTTCGTCGTCGCCGGGAGTGGTGCGCATTATAGGGAGATAGAAACTGGCGTCAACACTTATTTGAAACTTTTTAACCCAAAGGTCAGGAAGCCCAGAGGACGCCCCATTCCTCCTTTATAGGCTGGCTTGCCCCGCCCTCTCCTTCTGTTGCCTCATATAAGGAATGCGAGCCACGGCTCCGCCGCTTTCGACGAGTGTTCCATGCGCCTCATACATACCTCCGACTGGCACCTGGGTCAGACCCTGCACGGCCAGGACCGCGATCATGAGCATGCGCGCTTCCTCGACTGGCTGCTGCGCCAGCTGGAAGAGCAGCGCGCCGATGTCCTGCTGATCGCGGGCGATATCTTCGACACGATCAATCCACCGCTCAAAGCCCAGGAGCGCCTCTACGACTTCATCGTCAGCGCCCATCGGCGGCTGCCGCGGCTGGAGATCGTGATGATCGCAGGCAACCACGACTCCGGCGCGCGCATCGAACTGCCCGCTCCGCTGATGAAACGACTGAACGCCCATGCCATTGGCCGGATCGGCTGGATAGACGAAAGCCTCGATAGCGATCGCCTGCTGCTGCCCCTGCACGACGCGGATGGCCAGGTCGCCGCCTGGTGCCTGGCCCTGCCCTTCCTGCGTCCCGCCGAAGTCACCGGAGGCGGGCTCGGCGACGATTACCTGGCCGGTATCCGCCAGGTGCACGAACGCCTGGTTGCCGCCGCGCAAGCCCGTCGCACGCCGGGACAGGCACTGGTCGCCGTCAGCCACGCACACATGGCCGGCGGCTCGGTTTCCGAAGACTCCGAGCGAAACCTGATCATCGGCAACGTCGAAGCGCTGCCCGCCAGCCTGTTTCCGGAGCAGATCGCCTACGTAGCCCTCGGTCATCTGCACAAGCCACAGAAAGTCGCCGGACAGGAGCGTATTCGCTATAGCGGCTCGCCGCTGCCGCTGTCCTTCGCCGAAGTGAACTATCGCCACCAGGTCCTCCTCGTCACCCTGGAAGGTGAGCGCCTGAAGGATGTACAGAGTCTCCCGGTGCCACGCGCGGTGGAACTGTTGCGCATCGGCCCCGCGCCTCTTGGCGAGGTGCTCGATCGAATCGGCGAACTGGCCGAGGCCGACCTGCTGAACGAACAGCGGCCCTGGCTGGAAGTCCGCGTCATGCTGGATCAGCCGCAACCGGACCTGCGCCAGCAGGTCGAGAGCGCCCTGCTGGGCAAGGCTTGTCGCCTGGTGCGCATCGCCAGCGAGTACCAGCGCCGCGACGAAGAGCAGGCGCCGCTGCTCGGGCTCGACCAACTCAACCCCCAGGAACTGTTCAGCCGCGCCTGGGAAAGCGCCTATGGCTCCGGCCCGGATGCGCAGGCGCTGGATGACTTCGCCAGCCTGCTGCAAAGCGTCGAACTGGCCACCGAAGAGCCCCCGGGGAAATAAGCCGTTCCATGAAGATTCTCGCCATCCGTCTGAAGAACCTCGCCTCCCTCGCTGGCGAGCAGGAAATCGACTTCACCCGCGAACCGCTGTCCAGCGCCGGCCTGTTCGCCATCACCGGTCCGACCGGCGCCGGCAAGAGCACCGTGCTGGACGCCCTGTGCCTGGCCCTGTTCGGCAGCACGCCGCGGCTGGAAAGCACTTCGGCCAGCAGCAAGGTTCCCGATGGCCGGAACGAGCTGTCCAGCAACGACGAACGCAACCTGCTGCGCCGCGGTTGCGCCAGCGGCTACGCCGAAGTGGATTTCGTCGGCATCGACGGCCACCGCTATCGCGCCCGCTGGGAAACCCGGCGCTCCCGGGACAAGGCGGACGGCGCCTTGCAAAAGAGCCAGCAGAGCCTCCAGGACCTGGAGACCCAGCAAATGCTGGCAGCGAACAAGAAAAGCGAGTTCCGCGAACAGCTGGAGCAGAAGCTCGGCCTCAACTTCGCCCAGTTCACTCGCGCCGTGCTGCTGGCCCAGAGCGAATTCAGCGCCTTCCTCAAGGCCAGCGACAACGACCGCGGCGCATTGCTGGAGAAACTCACCGACACCGGCCTGTACAGCCAATTGAGCAAAGCCGCCTACCAGCGCGCCAGCCAGGCCGACGAGCAGCGCAAGCAACTCGAGCAACGCCTGGAAGGCAGCCTGCCGCTGGCCGAGCAGGCTCGGGCCGGGCTCGAAGCGGCGCTGGAATCCCACGCCCAGGCGCGTCTCCAGGAGCAACAGGCCCTGCAACGCCTGGAAGGCCAGCAACAATGGTTCACCGAGGAGCAGCGGCTGCTGCAATCCTGCGAGCACGCACAAGGCCAACTGGCCGAGGCCAGGCAGGCCTGGGACGCTCTGGCGACAGAGCGGGAAACCCTGCAATGGCTGGAGCGCCTGGCTCCGGTTCGCGGACTGATCGAACGCCTGAAGCAACTCGAGCAGGAACTCCGGCACTCCGAGCAGCAGCAGCGGCAGCGCACCGAGCAGCAAGCCGCGGGCGCCGAGCGCTTGCAAGGATTGCAGGCCCGCTTGCAGGAGGCGCGCGAGCGCCAGGCCCAGGCCGACAACCATCTGCGTCAGGCCCAGGCGCCGTTGCGCGAGGCTTTCCAGCTGGAGAGCGAGGCCAGGCGCCTGGAGCGAACGCTGGCCGAGCGACAGGAACTCCATCGGCAATCGAACCAGCGCCACGCCCAGCAAAGCGACGCCGCTCGGCAACTGGATATGGAGCAGCAGCGCCATGTCGCGGAACAGGCGCAACTGCAGGCGGCATTGCGCGACAGCCAGGCTCTCGCCGCGCTCGGCGACGCCTGGGCGACCCACCAGGGCCAGCTCGCCGCCTTCGTGCAACGTCGCCAGCGCGCGCTCGAAAGCCAGGCGCAGCTCCCCGAGCTGGAAAAATCCCTGGCCCACGCCGGGGAACCGCTCGAACGCTTGCAGGCGCAATGGACCGCCCTCCATGGCAGCGAGCCGGACGACCTGGCGGCACGCCTGGACGAATTGCGCCGGCAGACCGATAGCCTGGAACGACAACAAGCGCTCCACAAGGAATGGCAACAGGTCCTCGACCAACGCGCCGGTCTGGCTCGACGCCTGGGCGAACTCGACCAGCGTATGGTCGAGCAGGAGCAGGCATTGCTCGACCTGAAACGACAAGGCAGCCAATGCGCCGAGGAGGTGAAGGCGGCGGAGCAGGCCCTGCAGGTCACCCGCGAGTTGCTCCAGCGCCAACGTCTGGCCCGCAGCGCCAGCGTCGAGCAACTGCGCGCCGGCCTGGTGGACGGCGAGGCCTGCCCGGTCTGCGGCAGCCAGGAGCATCCCTATCACCATTCCGAGCAACTGCTCGCCGCCCTCGGTGAACACGACGACCAGGAGCAGGTCCGCGCCGAGCAGGCCCTCGAGCGGCTGCGACAGACCCTGGTCGGTCTGCGCGAGGGCTATTCCAGCCAGCGGGAAAGACTCAACCAGAGTCGCCAGGAGCAGCAGGAACTGACCGGCCAACTGGCCGCGCTCGATCGGCAACTGGAGCAATGGACGCTGCCGGAAGAACTGCGACTCCTGCAGCCGTCCGCGCAGTTGGAGTGGCTGGCACAACGCCTGGACGACCTGGCAGGGCAGCGCCAGCAGCGCCAACGAGACTTCGACCGGCTGATCGCCCGCCAGCGCCAGACCCAGCAATTGCAGCAGGAACTGCGGGCCGCCGAGACGATCCTCCAACAGCGTCAGCAGGCGCTGACGGAACAACGGCAGCGCTACGAACATTTGCAGCAGCAGGTCGAGGAGGACAGCCAGCAATTGCGTCCATTGCTCTCCGACGAGCACTGGCAGCGCTGGCAGGCAGATCCGCTGCGGACTTTCCAGGCCCTCGGCGAGTCCATCGAGCAACGCCGGCAGCAACAGGCGCGGCTTCAGCAGGTCGAACAGCGTCTGCAGGAGCTCAAGCAGCGCTGCGATGAATCAAGCTGGCAACTGAAGCAAAGCGACGAGCAACGCAACGAAGCCCGCCAGGCAGAGGAAAGGGTCCAGGCGGAACTCGCCGAGCTGAACGGACGCCTCGGCGCTCACCTGGGCCAGCACGCCTGCGCCCAGGACTGGCAACTATCGCTGGAGCACGCCGCGCAAGCGGCGCAGAGCGCTGTCGAGACGCTCCAGGCGCCCCTGGATTCGCTGCGCGAGGAACAACTGCGACTCGCCGAAGCCCTGGAACACCTGCAGCAGCAACGCCAGCGCCAACAGGAGGAGTTCCAGCGCCTGCAGGCCGACTGGCAGGCCTGGCGCGAACGCCAGGACAACCTCGACGACAGCCGCCTCGACGCCCTGCTCAGCCTTTCCGAGGAACAGGCGACGCAATGGCGGGAGCAATTGCAGCGACTGCAAGAGGAGATCACCCGCCAGCAGACGCTGGAAGCGGAGCGCCAGGCGCAACTGCTCCAGCATCGCCGGCAGCGGCCGGAAACCGACCGCGAGGTGCTGGAAGACAACCTGCGGCAACAGCGCGAACGCCTGGCCACCAGCGAACAGGCCTACCTGGATACCTACAGCCAGTTGCAGGCCGACAACCAACGCCGCGAGCAGAGCCAGGCGCTGCTTGCCGAACTGGAGCGAGCCCGCGCCGAGTTCCGCAGATGGGGCCGCCTGAACGAACTGATCGGTTCGTCCAGCGGCGACAAGTTCCGCCGCATCGCCCAGGGCTACAACCTCGACCTGCTGGTGCAGCACAGCAACGTGCAGTTGCGCCAGTTGGCGCGGCGCTACCGCCTGCAGCGCGGCGGCAGCGAACTGGGCCTGCTGGTGGTGGACACCGAGATGGGCGACGAACTGCGCTCGGTGTATTCGCTCTCCGGCGGCGAGACCTTCCTGATTTCCCTGGCCCTGGCGCTCGGCCTGGCCTCGATGGCATCGAGCAAGCTGCGCATCGAGTCGCTGTTCATCGACGAAGGCTTCGGCAGCCTCGACCCGGAATCCCTGCAACTGGCGATGGATGCCCTGGACAACCTGCAGGCCCAGGGGCGCAAGGTGGCGGTGATTTCCCACGTTCAGGAAATGCACGAACGGATCCCGGTCCAGGTGCGGGTCCAGCGCGAGGGCAACGGCATGAGCAGCCTGAAGGTGGTCGGCTGAGCCGACCGCCCGGGCGGCACGTCAGAACGGCAGTTCGGTCTGTTCACCCGGAGCATGCGGCGGCTGCTCTTCCCTTTCCGGCCGCAGATGCAGCATCAGCCCGCTGAGCCGGCGTACCTTGCGCCGCACTGCTTCCTCGAACACCCCGGGCAGGCTTTCCACCAGGCTGAACCAGTCGCGGGCGCGGGTGATACCGGTGTACACCAGCTCCTTGGTCAGCACCGGGTTCAGCGCGTCCGGCAGGACCAGCGCGGTATGGGCGAACTCCGAGCCCTGCGACTTGTGCACGGTCATGGCGAACACGGTGTCCACCTCGACCAGGCGGCTCGGCAGGACGAAGCGCACGCCGCCGCTACCGTCGTTGCGCGGGAAGGCCACGCGCAGCGCGAAGCGCAGGCTGCCGTCGTCGTTGCGCTCGGGCAGGCGCAGGGCGATGCCGATATCGCCGTTCATCAGCCCCAGGCTGTAGTCGTTGCGCGTCACCAGTACCGGCCGCCCCTCGTACCAGCCGTGATCGGCCTCGATCAGGCCAAGGCGCAGCAGTTCCGCCGCCACCCGCTGGTTCAGTCCTTCCACGCCCCATGGGCCGCGGCGCAGCGCGCAGAGCAGGCGGAAGGCGTCGAAAGCCGTCAGTACCGACTGCGCCCAGCGCTCCCAGGCGCCATCCTCCAGCGCCAGTCCGGCGGCCGGGCGGCCCTCGGCCAGGCGTTGCAGGTAGTGCCGGTAGCCGTACGGCGTGCCCGGCGCCTGCGGATGACCGTCGACGAACAGCCGGGCGAAGGCTGCATCGCGCTCCCCGCGCAGGCGCAGGTCGAAGAGGTCGGCGGGCGGACTGTCCAGCAGCGCGCGCGCGTCGTCGGCCTGTTGCCGGTTGACCAACCGCGCCAGGCGCCCGATCCCGCTGCTCGCGCCGAAGCGCCGGGAATGCCGCAGCATGACGGTCTGTTGCGCCAGCGGATGCGCCTGCGCCGAACCTTCGCGCAAGCCCTGCCAGGTTTCGCCGCTGACCCGCTGCAACCAGGCGCGGGTCTCGGCGCTGTACCAGCCCTCCTCGGCATCCCGGCAGAGATCGCCGAGCACCGCGCCGGCCTCTACCGAGGCCAACTGGTCCTTGTCGCCGAGCAGGATCAGGCGCGCCTGCGGCGGTAGCGCATCGAGCAGGCTGGCCATCATTTCCAGGTCGATCATCGAGGCCTCGTCCACCACCAGCACGTCCAGCGCCAAAGGGTTGTCCCGGTGGTGGCGGAAGTGCCGGGTATCCGGACGGCTGCCGAGCAGACGGTGCAGGGTAGTGACCTCGGCGGGGATCGCCTGCAACACGTCTTCCGCCAGCGGCAGGGCCCGGACCTGCTGGCCGATGGACTCGGAGAGACGCGCCGCGGCCTTGCCGGTGGGTGCCGCGAGGCGGATGCGCAGCGGCTGGCCGGCGGCTACCGCCGGTGCCTGGAGCAGACCGAGCAGGCGCACCACGGTGGTGGTCTTGCCGGTACCGGGACCGCCGGTGATCAGGCTGAAATAGCCGCGGGCCGCCAGGGCACAGGCCAGCTTCTGCCAGTCGGTGACGCGCTGGCCGTCTTCCGTCGGCGCCTGCGCGAACAGCGCGGCCAGGCGCGGCGCCAGGTCTGCGGCCAGGGGCGCCTGCCGACCCAGGCGCTCGCGCAGGGCCAGGGCGATCTCCAGCTCGTGCCGCCAATAACGACGCAGGTAGAGACGCTGAGCGCAAAGCACCAGCGGCGAGGTCGCCGTCTCGCTCGGCTCGGGATCGCCTGGGCGCTCGTCGACCACCTCCACCAGCGATGACGCCGCCAGGGCCTCGCGCCAGGCGTCGAGGCGCACGCCGCGCAGCAGTTGCGACGGCAGCAGCACATCGCGGCCTTCGTCGCCTTCCGGCGGCAGCGACAGTGCCGCGTCAGGCGCGCCGAGGGTCGCCTCCAGGTCCAGGCAGACGTGCCCGTGGCCCAGTTGGTGGCTGGTCAGCGCCGCCGCCAGCAGCACCCGGGGATCGGCCTGCGGCTGCAACTCGACGAGGAAGGCGACGAACGCCCGGTCCAGCGCCCGTAGCCAGCCGCGCGCCACCCACAGGTCGAGCTGGCGCAGCAGGTCGTGGCGTACCGCCAGCGGTTGCGCTACCTGGTCGTCGCGGCCATCGCGGACTTCGCCGGCCAGTTGCTTGAGGGTCGGATTCATCGCTCGGCTCCCGGCTGGCCGCTGAACAGCGCGTCCAGGCGTTCGATCAGTTCCCGCGGCGGGCGCTCGAAGTGCAGGCCCTGGGTCGCCGCGCGGGCGCCGCGAAGGAACAGGTACACGGCGCCGCCCATGTGGCGGTCGTAGTCGTAGTCGGGCAGGCGCGCCTTCAACTGCCGGTGCAGGGCCAGCAGGTACAACACGTACTGCAGGTCATAACGGTTCTCCAGCACCGCGGCGGTCATCGCTTCCGGGCTGTAGGCGCCGTCGTCGGCGCCCAGCCAGTTGGACTTGTAGTCGGCCACGTAGAAACGCCCCTGGTGCTCGAAGACCAGGTCGACGAAGCCCTTGAACATGCCGTTCAGCAGGGTCGGCGCCAGCGCCGGACGCGCCGCGCCGCCGAGGGTATGGCGCCGGACCAGGGCGTCGATCGCCTCGGCCTGGACCTGGTGGGTGGCGAACCAGAACTCCATTTCCACCTGGTAGGCGACCAGCCCGGCCAGGCTGGTTTCGCCACCGGGCCAGCGCAGCGGTTCGGCGAGATACTGCTCCAGCCACAGGTCGAGCGGTTCGGCCCAGTCCTTCCAGCCACGCAGATCGCAGCGTCGCGCGACCAGTTCGCGGCGCCGCTGGGCATCGGCGCGCGCCACCTCGAAGCCTTCGCGGCCGGCCCATTCGAGCAGCCCGTGGAGGAAGGTGCCGGGAGCCGGTCCGCGCGGGAAGCGATGCAGGTCGTCGCGCATCTCGCTGGCGTGCGCGACCGGCGGCTGTTCGGCGGAACGGCCTTCTTCGTGGAAGGTGGCTTCCTCGGCGCTGATCGGCTCCTGCGATTCGTCGCTCTCCAACACCTCGTCATCGTCCAGCCCGGCGGAGGCCTGCAATTGCAGGCCGGAATAGCTGGCGACCCACCACTTCTCGCGGCTGCTGCGGCGGGTTTCGCGGGCCTGCCCAAGGCCCTGGCCGCGCCCTGCGACATAGCGTTCGGCGTCCGCCTCGGGGGCCGGCTCGACGACAATCTCCCGGCACTCGCCGCGCAACGCGGCGAGGCATTGTCCGAGGCCATCGCTGCCGATGGTCGCGCCGCCGGCAAGCAGGTAGCCCAGGGCCCCCTTGTGCAACTCCGGCGACTTGCTGTTGCTCGCCACCAGCGGCGCGATGCCCAGCCACACCGAATGGCGGGCGCGGGTCAGGGCCACGTAGAGCAGGCGCATGTCTTCGCCGAGGCGCTCGTCGTTGGCCTGCTCGTAGGCCCGCGCAGCCTGCTCCTTGCGCCGCGCCAGCTCGATGACCCGCCCTGCAGCGCCATCCTCGTGGAAACTCGCCGGCGCGCCGCTGTTGCCGTCCAGCTCCCTCCAGCTGCAGATGAAGGGCAGCAGCACCAAGGGGTATTCCAGCCCCTTGGACTTGTGGATGGTCACCACCTTGATCAGGTCGGCGTCGCTTTCCAGGCGGAGGATCTCTTCGCTCCCCGGACTCTGCACCTGCTCGGCCAGATGGCGGATCAGCGCGTGCTCACCGTCCAGCTCCACCGCCGCGCGCTGCAGCCACTCGGCCAGGTGCAGCAGGTTGGTCAGGCTGCGCTCGCCATCGGCATGCCGCAGCAGGCGCGCCGGCAGTTCGAAGTCGGCGAGCAGGCGCCGCAGCATCGGCAATACGCCCTGGGCCTGCCAGGACCGGCGATAGTCGCGGAAGCGCAGGACCATCCGTTCCCAGAACAATTCGTCCTGGTTCAATCGTTCCAGGGTCGCCCAGTCCAGGTGCAGGCTGCGGGTAGCCAGGGCGACCCGCAGCAGCGTATCGGCACCGGGATCGGCGCAGGCACGCAGCCAATGCAGCAGGTCGGCGGCTTCCTGGCTGTCGAACACCGAGTCGCGGTCGGACAGGTAGACGCTGGCCAGTCGTCGCGCCGCCAACGCGCTGCGGATCGCCTCGGCCTCGGCGCGACCGCGGACGAGGATGGCAATATCCGCCGGGCGCAACGCCCGCCAGCCGCCCTGCTCGTCGGCGAAGCCGGCGCGGCCCAGGTCGGCCAGGCTCAGCCAGCGGCGGATGGCGCTGGCGCTGCGCTCGGCCATTTCCTGGCGATACGCCGCGGAGCCGAGCACGCCGGCTTCGACATCAAGGTTCCAGAACGTCATCGCTGGCGCCTCGGCACCGTCGATCAACAAACGTTCGGCGCGCCCCTGGGCGTCCACCGCATGGAACGGCACCGGGTTTTCCAGCCCCTCGCGGGCGAAACGGAAGGCGCCGCGCGGATGCTCTTCGGCGAAGGCGAAGCAGCGGTTGGCGGCCGCCACCATGGCGGCGGTCGAGCGGAAGTTCTTGCCAAGGGTGTAATGCCGCCCGCGAGTGGCCTCGCGGGCGCGCAGGTAGGTATGGATGTCGGCACCGCGGAAGGCGTAGATCGCCTGCTTGGGGTCGCCGATCATGAACAGGCCGGTTTCCCGCGCCTGGGGCTCGTCGGGATCGGCGGCGATCCGGTAGATGCGCTCGAAGATCCGGTACTGCACCGGGTCGGTATCCTGGAACTCGTCGATCAGCGCCACCGGGAACTGCTCGCGGATCAATTGCGCCAGGCGCTCGCCACCAGGCCCCTGCAAGGCGCGGTCGAGGCGGCTGAGCAGGTCGTCGAAGCCGATCTCGGCACGCCGCTGCTTCTCGATCTCCAGTTCGTGCCCGACTTCGCCCAACGCGTGCAACAACAGGTGGGGAGCGAGATCGGGACGCTCTTCCTGATGCGCGGCCCAGGCGTCGATGGCCCTTAGCGCGGCATGCTCGGGCGCCACGCGCTTGGCGGTGAGCTTGATCCGGGTCTGGCCGAACTTGCCGAGGTTGGCCGGCTGCTCGCCGCCCTCGCTCCAGTCCGCCAACGCTTGCAGCCAGGCGTCGAAGGTCTCGTCGCTGTCCTTGCCGCGATAGCTGTTGCCGTTCAGGTAGGGACGCAGGTCGCGCAGCAGCGCTTCCAGTTCGACGCGCGCTGCGCGCCAGGCGGCGCGGGCCTGCGCGTCCAGTTGGTCGAGCTGGCGATACCAGTCGCCGCCCTGCTCTAGCAAGGCTGTCAGTGACTCGGGCGCACTCAGCGCCTGGTCGGCGTAGCGGAAGTCGGCGTCCTGCCGCGCCAGCAGCGGCTGCAAGGCCTTGCCCAGCGCCTCCGGCCCGCTGTAGCAACTGGCCACGGCTTGCGCCGCCGGAGCCGTCAGGCCGTAGAAGTTACGCCGCCAGTAGTCCCGTACCACTTCGGCGAGCAATTCGCTCTGGTCGGTTTCCAGGTTCTGGGTGAACAGGCTGCCGCTGTCGAAGGCGTGCTCGCGCAGCATCCGGTAGCACCAACTGTGGATGGTCGATACCGCGGCCTCGTCCATCCACTCCGCGGCCAGGCGCAGCAGGCGCGCGCAGCCCGGCCAGCGCTCGGCGGGATACTGCTGGCGCAACGCGACCAGCAGGCCGTCGTGGCGCTCCTGCGGCTCGGCGAAACAACGCGCCGCTTCGCCCAGGCGGCTGCGGATACGCTCGCGGAGTTCCTGGGTCGCCGCATCGGTGAAGGTCACCACGAGGATTTCCGGCGGGCTCAGCGGCCGGCCGAAAGCGTTCTCGCCGCCATGGTCGAGGACCAGACGTACGTATAGCAGGGCGATGGTGAACGTCTTGCCGGTACCGGCGCTGGCCTCGATCAGGCGGCTGCCGTGCAACGGGAAGTCCAGCGGATCGAGGGCCACGGGCATCTGCTGCTGGCTCATGCCTGCTCCTCCGCGCCACGTCCCAGGGCAGCCAGCAGCGGCGCGTAGAGCTGCTCGGCCCAGTGCGCGAACTCACCGCTGGCGAGCAGCCGGTCGAAGTCCGGATAGACCCGAGCCAGCGCCGGCGAGGCGTCCACCTCGCCCCCCATGCCGAACCCTCCCTCGTAGCGCTTGCGCGCCTCGCGCATGGCTTTCTCGGGCTCTGCGGCGCCACCACTGGCGAGCCAGGCGAAAGCGGTCCGGCAGGCCACCGGCAACGGCTGGCGCATGCCCTGGCGCCAGGCGTCGATCAACTGGTCGAGGTACTCGCCGGCACGCTCGCTCGGCAACGGCGGAATCTCCAGGGTGCCGGTCTGGCTCACCAGCACGCTGCTCACCGGCTGGCCTAGACGTTGGAGGGCGAGGTGCTGCAACCAGTGGCGCACCAGGCTGTGCCACTTGAAGCCGCGCCCTTCATGGAGCTTGCCGCTGAGCAACTGCAGGCGCGCCAGGCGCCCGGAAGCGTCGCGACGCAAGCCGCCGAGCCAGTCCTCCAGCTCCAGCCCGGACGGATGGCGATGGCGCAACTCCTGCTGCTGCTCGACCGCCTCCGGCCAGCGCTCGATTTCCTGGCGGTAGCGCCAGAGCAGGTCGGGCAGCGGTTGCAGCAAATGGCGCGCGGAGAACTCGCCGAACGCCGCCAGCGGCAGGCGACCCTGTCGCCGCAGTCGCTCGACCTGGGCCTGCAACTGCGCCGGCAGGCCCTCGGCATCCCAGTCCCGCTCGACCCAGCGCTTCATGCGTTCGGTCAGCTCGAATTGCAGCTTCCAGTTGTCCAGCGCGTCCAGTTCGAAAGGTTCTTCGTCGTTGCCGGTCAATTGCTCGTCGTCGAAACGCACCTTGAGCCGCTGCTGGAAGAACGCATTCACCGGGTTGGCGAGGAACTCCGCCAGCGCTCGCAGCCCCAGTGCGCCCTCCAGTTCAAGCGGCGGCAGGGACGCTTCGGCGTCGGGAACGGCGATGTCGTCCTCGCTATGGACCTCGCGCCACTCGCGGGCGTAGGTGAACAGGCCATCGACGCCCTGCTCCGGCGCATCGTGAAAATACCGACGGCTGAACGGCTGCAGCGGATGCTCCTGGGTCAGGGCACGCAGCAGCGCCTCGCCGTCGCCGTCCGGGTCCAGGCGCCAGCCGGCCGCCAGGTGATCGCGCAACTGGCCGATCAGCACCGAGGGCGGCCGCTCGCCATTGTCGCGGATACTCCGCCCCACCCAGCTCACGTAGAGCTGCTCGCGCGCCGAGAGCAGCGCCTCGAGCAGCAGGTAGCGGTCGTCCTCGCGCCGCGAGCGGTCGCCGGGGCGGTAGTCGTTGCGCATCAGGTCGAAATCCAGCGGCGACTGCTGGCGGGGGTAGTCGCCATCGTTCATGCCAAGCAGGCAGACCAGCCGGAACGGGATCGCGCGCATCGGCATCAACGTGCAGAAACTCACCGCGCCAGCCAGGAAACGCTGGTTCAGGCCGCCCTGGTCCAGGCCGCCGAGCCAGGCCTCGCGTATCACGCTGATCGGCAGCGGCTCGGCGAAGGCCGCACAGGCGCAGTGTTCCTGCCAGCGCTCGAGCAGTTGCAGGAGCTGGGTGAGGAGCAGTTCGTCGCGCTCGTCGTGGGCCTCGAAGAACACCGTGAGCAGGGCTTGCAGGCGCTCGCCCCACTGCGCCGGGGTGGCCGGTTCGGCCAGCTCGGCGTAGGCCACCTCGAGGCGCTCCAGCAGCACAGCCAGCGGGCCTGCCAGGGCGGCGTCCAGGCCACCGACCTCATCGTAGGGCTGGATGCCTTGCAGGGCCGCGCCTTCGCCGACCGCGTAGCCGAGCAGCATGCGCCGCAGACCGAAGCGCCAACTGTTGCCCTCCAGTCCCGCTGGCAGGCCGAGACGCTCGCGCTGCGCGGCATCCAGCCCCCAGCGCACGCCGGCGCCTTCGATCCAGCGGTGCAGGGTCGCCAGGTCGGCCTCGTCGACGCCGAAACGCCGGCGCAATGCCGGGACGTCCAGCAGGTCGAGGATCTCGCTCACGGCGAAACGGCTGTCGGGCAGTTTCAGCAGGTGCTCCAGGGCGATCAGCAGCGGCTCGCGACCGCGCTGTCCCTGGTCGGCCAGGGTATAGGGAATGAAGCGCTGGTCGTCGCGCGGCACCTGGCCGAACACCGCCTCGATGTGCGGTGCGTAGGCGTTGATGTCGGGGACCATGACGATCACGTCGCGCGGCTTCAGGCTCGGATCGGCGTTGAAGCGGGCGAGCAACTGGTCGTGGAGGATCTCCACTTCGCGCTGCGCGCTGTGGGCCACATGGAAGCGGATCGAGGCGTCGCTCCGCGGCGCCACCGGCGGCCAGTGCTCGCGGGTTTCCGCCAACGGGCGCAGTTCGAGGATATCGTCCTGCAACTGGCCGAGCAGCCCGTGCGGGGCCTCCTCGCTGAACAGGTCGATGCGCCCGCCGTTGACCTCGCCGAACAGGTTCCGATAGCTGTCCGGGTCGTCGTAGCTGTCGAGCAGGTTGATGTAGTCGCGGCCCTGCTTGCCCCAGGCCGCCAGCAACGGCTGGGCATGCTGGTGCTGGCGGTCCTCGTCGAGGTCGGCGGGGACGCCGGCGCGGCGCTGCTGGCGGCGGTACTCGTGGCGCAACAGGTCCTTGTCGGCGACGATGTCGGCCCAGTGGTGGCGACAGGGGTTGTGCACGCAGAGCAGCACCTGGCTGAACCTGGCCAGGGCGGCCAGCGCCTCGAGGGTCTGCGCCGGCATCGAGGAAATCCCGAACACCACCACTCGTCGCGGCAACGCGCGCGGCGCCGCGCTGGCGGAGCGCAGCGCCTCGATGAAGCGCCGGTGCACGCCGGAGCGGCTGCGGGCCAGGCTATCGGCACCGACGTCGGCGAGCAGCGCGCGCCACAATTCGGCCTGCCAGCGCTCGTCGGCACCGAGCGGGCGCGCCTGCCCGTTCGCCGTGCGCAACTGGTCGCGGCCCTGGCTCCAGTCGTCGAGCCAGTCGCCGCGATAGACCTGGTACTGGTCGAACAGGTCGGCCAGGCGCTCGGCCAGTTGATGACGCTTGCGCAGGTCGGCATCGTCGGCGAGGAAACGTTGCAGGGTGCGGAACTCGGGACGCTCCAGCAATCCGGGAAGCAGACGCATCAGGCGCCAGGTCAGCGGCGCCTTGTCCAGTTCGGAAACCTCGGGAATGCTTTCGCGGCCCAGCACCGCGCGATAGGCCTGCCAGAGGAACTGCGCCGGCAACTGCACCTCCAGCGCCGCGGCGATGCCGCCACCGCCGCCGCCGTCCTCGCGGGGATCTTCGGCCAATGCCAGCTTCAACCATTGGGCGATGCCGTTGCTGTGCACCAGGACCCGCTCGCTTTCCAGCGGCGCCAGCGGATAGCGGCGCATCCAGGAAACGGCGAGGTCGCGCAGGTCGTCCAGGCGATTGCCGTGGACGATCATGAATCCGGGCGTGAGGGCGGTGGTTCCCAAGGGTTCTGGCATCGGTACGGCTATTCCTGGCGCAAGGCTCTGGCGAAAGAGGTCAGGATCGGGCGGCGACGAAGCGTCGTTCCAGTTCGAGGCTGTCGGCCATGCGGAAATCGCTCCAGCGCTCGCTCAGGCCGAGATGGCTGTCCGCCTGGCAATCCGGGGCACTGGCGCAACGGCGGGTGAAGGTGTTGACCACCTCGACCATCTCCTCGCGCTCGGCGCCGACCAGCAGCGCCGCGTGCGCCAGCACCACCGGCCGGCCGGCGCCGTTGCGCCGCCAGCGTTGCGCGGTCCCGGCGAGCTTGCGCCCATCCAGGGTGACATTGTAGCGGCCGTCGCAGAAGGAACCGGCCACGGCGCCCACGCCGGCGTCCAGGCCGCGCTCGCGGAGCCAGTCGCAGATCGGCTGGCACAGCCGCAGGTAGGCGGTTTCGATACGGGTCTGCTCGTTGTCGCCGGGCCCCAGCGCATAGGACAGGGCGATGTTCAGCACGCCCGGCGATTGCGGCACCGGCTCGCCGCCGGTATCGCGCAGCAGCACCGGCCAGCCGCGTTCGGCGACCGCTGCGCTGGCCGGCGCGAATCCTTCCAGGCGCTCCATCCGGCGCGGCATGACCAGCGCCCGATCGCAGGGCTGCCAGAGCAACAGGCCATGCTCGCGGGCACCGCCACACACCTCGTCGAGCAGGGCGCGCTCGGCGTCCAGCCCATCCTGCACGGAAAACACTTCGACCACGATTCTTCCTCTTCCAGGCTGGCACGGCTCGGCTCCCACGCGGGGAGCGCTGCCTATGATAGCCAGTGGCGGCGCCTCCGTGCGCCGTAATCGCGAGGAAGTTGCCGGGAAATCAGCAGGTTGCCGAGCGCAGACGGGCCGGGCGGCGCTGCCAGAACTCGGCCAGCAGGACCCCGGCCAGGGTCAGCGCGCCGCCGACCAGGTGATGGACGGTCAGGCGCTCGCCGAGCACCAGGGTGGCGATGCAGGCGGTGATGATCGGCAGCAGGTTGAAGAACAGGGCCATCCGGCTCGGCCCGAGACGGGCGACACCGTGCATCCAGGCCAGCGCGGCGACGATCGAGGCGAACAGCGCGGCGTACAGCACCAGCGGCAGGTTGGCGGCGTTCAGGCCGGTGCGCGGCGACAGCAGGTACAGCGGCAGCAGGGCGAGGATCGCCACCAGCACCTGCAGGTAGAGCAGTTGCATGGCCGGCAGCTTCAGGCTCCATTTCTTCAGCAGCACGCTGTACACCGCATAGGCCAGGGTGGCGACGATCATCATCGCGTCGCCGAGATTCACTCCATGCTCCAGCAAAGCGCCGAGATGGCCCTGAGAAATCACCAGCACCACGCCGGCCAGCGACACCAGCGCGCCGAGCAGCGCCCCGGCGTTCAGCCGGTGGGCCAGGATGCTGCTGGCCAGGCCCAGCGACATCAGGGGCATCAGCGACAGGATGATGCCCATGTTGGTGGCGCTGGTCAGCGCCGCCGCGTAGTAGGCCAGGCTCTGGTAGACGGCCATGCCGAGCAGGCCGAGGACCACGAACTTGCCGAGGTTGGCGAGGATGTAGCGGCGGTTGCGCAGCACCGGGCCGAGCATGAAGGGCGTCAGCGCCAGGCCGACCAGCAGCCAGCGGAAGAAACCGATCTCGGCGGGCTGGATGATCCCCACGGCGAGCTTGTTGACGACGGTGTTGCCGGCCCAGATGAACACGGCCAGCAGGGGAAACAGGTATTGCATGGGAGGTTCCGCACTATGAAAAAGGAATACGCGGCCATTCTGAGCCAGTCCGAATACAGACGTATAATGAATTCCAGACAAACCACCCGTAGGTTCGGACATGTCGACCACCACCTTGCTGCGCCTTCCCGATCTCCAGGGGCAGTCTTTCGACGTCTATTTCCGCTATGACGAGTTCGGTGCCGACACCCATTCGCCGCCGCACACCCACGCCTGGGGCCAGCTCAACTATGCAGCCCATGGCGTGATGCAGCTGGAGATCGACGGCCAGCGCTTCCTCTCACCTCCGCAATACGCGGTATGGATACCACCGGAGCGGGTGCACAGCTGCTACAACAGCCAGGCCATCGTCTACCGCTCGCTGTACCTCTCCGCCGAACTGTCACGACGCCTGCCGGCGACACCTTGCACCCTGGCGATCAGCGCGATCCTCAAGGCGATCCTCTCGGACTTCGCCGAGCGCGGGGTCAACCTGCCGACCTCGGCGCAGGACCTGCGCCTGGCCCGGGTCGTCATGGACCAGCTGGAATGCGCCCAGCCCCACGACGACTACCTGCCCTACGGCCGTACCCCGGCGCTGCGCGAGGTGCTCGACGCACTGCAGGCCGAGCCGGGCGACAACCGCTCGCTGGCGCAATGGGCGCAGCAGGTGCACAGCACCGAGCGAACCCTGGCCCGGCACTGCCAGCGCGAACTGGGCATGACCTTCGGCGAATGGCGCCAACGCCTGCGCTTCCTCGCGGCCATCGAGGCGCTGGAAGCCGGCAGGGGGATCCAGCAGATCGCCTTCGACCTCGGCTACAGCAGCCCCTCGGCGTTCATCTCGATGTTCCGCCGGCTGGCCGGCACCACACCGGAACAATACCGCCTGGCCAGCCGCGCCCAGGACATGCCGATGCTGTAACCCGCCGTGCATGCGTTGCGGCTATGCTCGCAGCAGCCACCATCCGGAGTTCGCATGCCAACCGCCAGCCGCCATCCCGACACCGCCCTCGCGGTGTTCCTCGCCTTCCTCAAGCTGGGCTGCAGCGCCTTCGGCGGGCCCATCGCCCACCTCGGCTATTTCCGCGACGAGTTCGTCCGCCGCCGCGGCTGGCTGAGCGAAAGCAGCTACGCCGACCTGGTCGCCCTCTGCCAGTTCCTTCCCGGCCCCGCCAGCAGCCAGGTCGGCATGGCCCTCGGCCTGGCCCGCGCCGGCTATCCCGGCGCCCTCGCCGCCTGGCTCGGTTTCACCCTGCCCTCGGCGTTGCTGCTGGTGCTCTTCGCTCTCGGCCTGGGACGCTGGGGCGCGCTGTTGCCCGAGGGCGTGCTGCATGGCCTGAAGATCGCCGCGGTGGCGGTGGTGGCCCAGGCGGTCTGGGGCATGGGTCGCAGCCTGTGCCCGGATCGCCCGCGCCTGACGCTGATGGCGCTGTCCTGCGCGAGCGTGCTGGCCTGGCCCACTGCCTGGACCCAGGTCGCGGTGATCGCCGGTGCCGGCCTGGCCGGCCGCGCCCTGTTGAAAACGGAAGCAGTGGAAGGCCACGAGCGGCTGCCGATCGCCATCGGCTACCGCGGCGCGCTGCTGTTCCTCACCTTGTTCGCCGTGCTGCTGGTCTGCCTGCCGCTGGCCGCGCGCCTCTGGCCGGAACAGTGGCTGCGCCTGCTCGATGCGTTCTACCGGGCTGGCTCGCTGGTATTCGGTGGTGGCCATGTGGTGCTGCCGCTGCTGCAGGCGGAAGTGGTACCCAAGGGCTGGGTCGACGGCGATACCTTCCTCGCCGGCTACGCGGCCGCCCAGGCGGTACCGGGCCCGCTCTTCACCTTCGCCGCGTTCCTCGGCGCAGCCTCGGGCCCGGCGCCGAACGGCTGGAGCGGCGCGCTGCTGTGCCTGCTGGCGATCTTCCTGCCGTCGTTCCTGCTGGTCGCCGGTGCCTTGCCATTCTGGGAACGCCTGCGCCACGAACGCCGGGTACGGGCAACGCTGGCCGGGGTCAACGCGGCGGTGGTCGGCCTACTGCTGGCGGCGCTGTACCAGCCGCTCTGGACCGAAGGCATCCTGCGCCCGGCCGACTTCGCCCTGCTGCTCTTCGCCCTGCTGGCCCTGCTCGCCTGGAAGACGCCGCCCTGGCAAGTGGTGCTCGCCTGCGCCGTGGCCGGCGGCCTGATCGCCGCAGCCGGCTAGCCGTTCAAGGCCAGGCTCAGCCCCTGCGCCGCCGGCGCGGCCGCCTTGCCCGGCTCCGCGCCCTCCGGCCGATAGCCGAGGCGCAGGCCGCCCCAGTGCTTGCCGTGGATGAAGATCGGCACCGAAAGATCGTGCATCAGCTCGCCGGTGTCACGGGTATAGGTCTGTAGCAACAGCGGCTGCTGGTGGCTGCCGCAGCGAATCCCGGTGCGGTCGTTGAACAGGCGCTTGCTGCGGCTGCGCAACGCGTCCGTCTGCGGGTCGCCGCTGGGCGGATGGGCGAAGGCGCGATTGTGGGTGGGCACGTAGCCTTCGGGGGTACAGGCGATGGCGAATACCAGGTTGCGGTTGCGCTCCAGCAACTGCTCCTGGATGCCCGGCAGGACCTGGTCGGTGTAGCTGTCGAAGCGGGTCCGGTACTTGGTCGGCTGGGTATTGGGCAACGGCTGGTAGCTGCGGTCGAACAGGTCGTCGAGGTCGATGCGCCCGCTGCGCACGTCCTCCTCGAAGCGAGCGGCGATAGCCGCCGCGCCCTCCCGGGCGAGGTCGTAGACCGACTGGTGGTAGGCGTCCAGGCTGACCTCGGCGAGGCGCTCGCTGATCACCTCGGCCTGGTTCTCCAACTGGCTGGCAGCTTCGCCGAGGCGCAGGGTCTGTTCCTCGCTGGCGCTGAGGTCGCCGCGCACCTGCTCGACCGCGGCGAACAGGCTGGCGAGTTGGCTGCGGTTGATCTCGGCGCCCTGGGCGATCTCGGTAATCTGGCTTTCCACCCCGGCCGCCAGTTCGGCAATGCCTTCCAGTTGCCGACCGGTCAGCTCGACCTGGCCGACCCCTTCCCCCAACTCTTCGGAAAGCTGGCGGATCTGCTCGACCACCTCGCTGGTCTGGCGCTGGATCTCGGCGACCATCTGGCCGACTTCCTCGGTGGCCTCGGCGGTACGTCCGGCCAGGCCGCGCACCTCTTCGGCAACCACCGCGAAGCCGCGCCCATGCTCGCCGGCGCGGGCCGCCTCGATGGCCGCGTTGAGGGCCAGCAGGTTGGTCTGGCTGGCGATGCCCTGGATCACCAGGGTGACCCGCTGGATGTCCTCGCTGCGCTGGTTCAGCGCCTCGATCGCCTCGCGGCTGGCGCCCATCCGCTCGCTGAGCCGATGCATGCGCTCGATGGTCGAGGCCAGCAGCACCTGGCCCTCGTCGCTGCCGGCGCGCGCCCGGGTGGCGGCGTCCATGGCCTGGCGCGCCAGATTGGAGGTGGCGCGCTCGGTGTGGATCATCACTTCGGCGCTGCCGACGATCTGTTCGGCGGCGTCGAGCTGGGATTGCAGCTTCTCCGCCAGGCGCTTCACCGAGAACGCCACGCCGGCGGCCGACAAGGCGTTCTGGCTGGTGTTATGGGACAGGTCGCGAGCCAGCCGGGCGATGTCGGGCTCGCCGACGGTCGCCACCGCCGTGCGGTTGCCGGGAAGCAGCCAGGGCAACCAGAGCAGCGCCACGCCGAGCGGCAGGGCCAGGTACAGCGGCAGCCAGCCATGCCGGGCGCCGACCAGCAGGAGAACCAGGGCCAGGCTCTGCAACAGGCAGACGAAGAGGATGCGGGAACGAGCGGGCTGCATGAGTAAATCTCCGGCCTCCGGGGCGTTGCGTCATGACCCTGGGGTCGGACGGGCGACGGCGGGGCTTCTTTATTTGACTTGTAGTCCGGTTTGTAGCCCGCCCCCGGAAGCGCCGCCATCGTTCCTTAGTGGTATGGCCAATGGCTGGCATTCGACTAGCGCAGGCCGCGACGAAAGGCGGAGAACACCCCGGACGCGTCGGCCAGGCCTTGATCCATGGGGGCTTCGCCGCATTTCCAGGGGACGCTCGAAGAACTTCCGTCCTGCCGTCCGTCGGCCGACACCGTATGACAAGCCCGGAGCCCACGTTATAATTCCGCGCCCATTTACAGCCGGTAGCGGTCGACTAGACTCCCAACCGGCGCTGGCCGGACCCCGCTTCCGCCCAGCCTGGTCGCTATCGGGCCCGCTCTTTTTGGACTCAGGACCACCCGTGACGAAAGACGAATTGCGTGCCGCGCTGGCGCGCGAGGAACAGCGTTACAAGGACGTGTACGGCGGCGAAGTGACGCTTTATGCCGCCCAGCCGGAACCCGACCGCAAGCCCTGGCGCAAACGCCCAACCGTTCAGGAGCAGGCGTTCGACAGAGAACTGCAGAAGATCGAAGAAGAGCGTCTCAAGGCCGGGCAGGAAGCAGCGAACCCCATTCCATTTACCTCCAACCGACAGGAGAGCGACGGATAACGAAGCGTTTCAATCTGTTTCGTTTTTCCCGCAAAGCCCGATGCGACGGGGCGTTGCCCGCGACAATGGCAACCTTCCGGAGTTCCAGACGGATAAAAACGCATCTGGCATAATCGCCGCCCCGTCTCTGACCGGTTTCTCACATGTTCGATCTTTTCAGCGGGCTCGATGCCTGGGTGGGTATCAGCCTGGTGCTGGCCCTGGCCTTCGTCCTCACCTTCGAGTTCATCAACGGCTTCCACGACACTGCCAACGCGGTGGCCACCGTCATCTACACCAAAGCGATGTCCCCCTACCGGGCGGTGATGCTCTCCGGTGTGTTCAACTTCCTCGGCGTGCTGCTCGGCGGTGTCGGCGTAGCCTACGCCATCGTTCACCTGCTGCCGGTGGAGCTGCTGATCAACGTGAACACCGGCCATGGCCTGGCGATGGTCTTCTCCCTGCTCGCCGCCGCCATCGCCTGGAACCTCGGCACCTGGTACTTCGGCATCCCGGCCTCCAGCTCGCACACCCTGATCGGCTCGATCCTCGGCGTCGGCCTGGCCAATGCGCTGATCACCGACGTGCCGCTGGCCGAAGGGATCAACTGGCAGAAGGCGATCGACATCGGCCTGTCGCTGATCTTCTCGCCGCTGGCCGGCTTCATGGTCGCCGCGTTGGTCCTGCTCGGACTGAAATGGTGGCGTCCGCTGTCGAAGATGCACAAAACCCCGGAAACCCGTCGCGAACTCGACGAGAAGAAGCACCCGCCGTTCTGGAACCGCCTGGTGCTGGTGCTTTCCGCCATGGCGGTAAGCTTCGTCCATGGCTCCAACGACGGCCAGAAGGGTATCGGCCTGATCATGCTGGTACTGATCGGCATCGTCCCGGCCAAGTTCGTCCTCGACCTGAACAGCACCACCTACCAGATCGAGCGCACCCGCGACGCCGCCCTGCACCTCAGTCAGTTCTACCAGCGCCACACCGATACCCTCGGCGACATGCTGGCCCTGGGCAAGAGCAATGGCAGCGAGATGCCGCAGTTCTACCGCTGCGATCCGAAACAGACCGAGCCGACCATCAACGCGCTGCTCCGCGACCTGCGCGGCGTGCCCAGCTACAACGACCTGGACGCCGACGAGCGCGTGCAGGTGCGTCGCTACTTGCTGTGCCTGGACGACACCGCGAAGAAGGTCGGCAAGCTGTCCGACCTGCCGGCGCGGGAGAAGGCCGACCTCGAGAAGCTACGCAAGGACCTGACCGCGACCACCGAATACGCGCCGTTCTGGGTCATCATCGCGGTGGCCCTGGCTCTCGGCATCGGCACCATGGTCGGCTGGAAGCGCGTAGTGCTCACCGTCGGCGAGAAGATCGGCAAGCAGGGCATGACCTACGCCCAGGGCATGAGCGCGCAGATCACCGCCGCCGCCGCCATCGGCATGGCCAACATCTACAGCTTGCCGGTGTCCACCACCCATGTACTGTCCTCCGGCGTGGCCGGGACCATGGTGGCGAACAAAAGCGGCCTGCACGGCGGCACCGTGCGCAACATCCTGATGGCCTGGGTGCTCACCCTGCCGACTTCGATGGCGCTGTCCGCCGGCCTGTTCTGGCTGGCCTCGCAATTCATCTGAGCCGCCTCGCCGGTTGAAAAAAACGCCTGCTTGTCCGCAGGCGTTTTTTTGCCGCGCTCCCACCGACGTCATCCGCCCGCCTCGGCGGGCAGCGCCGCCAGCGGCAAGCGAACCACGAACAACGCGCCCTCCCCCTGGTTGGCCGCCGTCAGGCTACCGCCCATGTTGCGCACCAGATCGTGGCTGACCGAGAGACCCAGGCCGGTACCCTTGCCCTCCACCTTGGTGGTGAAGAAGGGTTCGAATATCCGCTCCAGCAGGAGCGGTTCGATCCCGCCGCCGTTGTCGTGCACGTGCAATTCGACCCAGCCCGGTTCGCGGCAGGCCACCTGCTCCAGGCGAATGCGCCGGCTGGCCAGGCCAAGATTGCCGAGCAGGGCATCGCGGGCGTTGGCGAGCAGGTTGATGATCACCTGTTCCAGCTGGTCCGCCTGCCCTCGTACCACCATCCGCTGCGTCGGCGCCGGGCACTCCACCTCGATGGCGTGCTGACGCAGCCCCTCGCCGAGCAGGCCCAGGGCGCCTTCGAAGGCGGTATAGGGGTCGAACGGCAGCGCCTCCAGCGCCGACTTGCGGCTGAACACGCCGAGGTGGCTGACCAGGCGGTCGACGCGCAGGACCTGGGCATCCATGCGCTCCAGTTTCTCGCCCAGGTAGTCGCCGTCGAGGCCGACGCTGTTCATCCGCTGGCGCATGTTGAAGAGGGTCATGCGCAGCACGTGCAGCGGCTGCTTCACCTCGTGGGCGAGGCCGCTGACCATCTCCCCCAGGCTGGCCATCTTGGCGCCTTGCGCCAGTTGCTGCTGGGCCCGACGCACCGGCGTGTTGTCGCGTCCCACCGCCTGTACCTCGCACAATTCGCCCCGGGCGTCGAACAACGGTCGCTCGGCCCACACCAGCCAGAGAAAACGTTGCCCCGGCAGGTTGAAGCGCAGTTCCGGCACCTCGCTGGCGCCCTCCCGCGGCGAACCCAGCAGACGCGCGCGCAAGGCGCTGGCGTCTTCCGCCGCCAGCCACTCGTCGAGCCGGCGACCGACCAGGCGCTCCGGGCTGGTCGCGAGGCTATCGGCGAAGGTCCGGTTCACGTAGGTCAGCACCAGGTCGGCGGTATAGCGACAGATCAGCGCCGGCGAATCCTCCACCAGGACCCGGTAGCGTTCCTCGCTCTCGGCGATACGCTGTGCCGCCAGGTGCTGCTCGGTCACGTCCAGCCACAGGCCCACCGCCTCGCTGGGCAGGCCCTGGGCATCGCGCAGCAGCTTGGCTTCGTCGTAGAGCCAGTGCCAGTTGCCCTGGCCATCGGCGAGGCGATAGCGGGTCTTCACCCGGCCCTCGCAAAGCAACTCGCGGCCACGGGCGAAAAAGGCCTCCAGGTCGTCCGGATGCACCCGTTCGGCGAGCGCCTGCCAACTCTGTCCCTGCAAGTCGAGGCCGAGCAGGTTGCTCGCGCTTTCGCTGTAGAACTCCGGCACCAGGTGCCCCTGCTCGACCCGCTGGACGTAGATCACCACCGGCGCGCTGTCGATCAGGCTGCGCAGCCGCGCGTGGGCCGCCTGTGCCCGTTCCTCCTGGCGCCGGCCTTCGCTGATGTCGAGCAGCACGCCGGACAGCCCCAGCGCGCTGCCGCGCCCCAGCGGTCGACCCTCGATGCGCAGCCAGCGGCGCTCGCCGCGGCTATCCGGCTGACGCAGGCAAAGGTCCTGGGCCAGCGCCTGGCCGCTGCGCAGGCTGGCACGCAGGCGCAGGCCGAGTTCGTCGGCGTCCGCCGGTTGCAGCAGGCCCTGCAGGTGTTCCAGCGGCACCCGACGATACTCGCCGGTCAACCCCAGGCTGTCGTGCAAGGCCGGCGCCAGTTCGAAGAGTTCCTGCTCCGCCCAGTAACGCCACCAGCCGCCGCCGATCATCTCCTGCAACAGCCCCAGCTTGCGCGAACTGTCGTGCTGCTCGTGGAGTTCGCAGCGGTCCGCCACCTGGTTCGCCAGCAGTTCCGCGAGGTATTGCCAGTCCTGCGGCGCGGGCCCCTGGGCGAGCTGCTCCAGCGACATCGGCCGCACCAGCAACGCCCCCAGGCGGCCACCGCGCATCGCCGCCGGCACCAGGTAGAGCGCGTCCTCGCCGATCTGCCGGAGCAGCGTCGAGGCGCCTTCGCCACGGCGTAGCAAGCGCGCGCCCGCCCCTTCGCGCAGGTCGTCGTCGGCGAGTTGCAGGGTCGGTCGCAGCAAACTGTCGCTGCCAGGCCGCACATGACTGGCGAAGACCGTGCAGAAACCCTTGCCGTCGCCCAGCAGCAGGGCGATAGCCTGCATCTGGAACGCGCCGGAGAGCGATTCGAGAATCTCCTGGACCGCCTCCGCCAGGTGTCCGTGGGAGACATGGCGCAGACGCGAAAGGATCAGCTTGCCCAGGCTCAGGCTCTGCAACTGGTGCTGCTGGTTGTCGGACTGCCAGTTGAGGTCGGAGATGTCCATGCCCAGCAGCAGCGAGCGTCCCAGGCCGTCGAGCGGCTGCATCGGCTGGAAACGACAGGTCAATGGCGCGGCGGCATCGCTGCGCAGCGTCAGGTCGAGACGCTCGCCCCGGCGCAGGCCGGCCAGCGTCGGCGCACCGGGGGCGCGCCGCTCCAGATACTCGGCGAAAGGCCGCGGCTGTTCGCCAAGCCCATGGGCGCACTGCAGACGATACGCCTGCCGCCCGCCGACCCGGATCACGCGGTCCTGTTCGTCCATCTCGAAACACAGGTCCCAACTCCTCAGCGAAGCGCTCCAGAGGGAGGGGCCTTCCTGCGAAAAGGGTTCCGACCTCTCGGCCTCGGCGGACGACGAGCGGGAAAATTCGAACATGCGACCACCTCACAGCAACAGGTTGGCACTCGCCTTCAGCGTCTGCGGCAGGTTGGGAATCGCGCCGATGCCGGGGAAGCTCAGCACGGGGATGATCGCCTTGCCCGGATCGCCGTACGGGTACTGCACGCAGACCTCGATCCGCGACGTGGCGCTGACGTAGTCGGCGTACTGGCCGTTACCGGCACAAGGCTGGAGGTTCGCTCGCCAGGCCGCCGGCATCCAGTCCAGGCGTGCGAGCAACTCGTCCCTGGCACGGGCTTCGGCGAGGCTCTCGTAGCCCGCATCGGAGGGATCGACAGCGATCGCCGCACGGGCCCCCACGGCAGCGGCATCGTTGAACGACTGCAACATGAGCAAAGGAATGCTGTAGCTGATCAGGCCGTAGACCAGCGCGAAAAACAGCAGGAAGATCGCTGTGAATTCGATGGCGACGGCGCCGTGCTGGCGTCGCCGGGAAGCTTTTCCGAGCATGAGCTGACATCCCCGATCCGCATCCTTAATACTAGTCGTCATTCGCTCCGCCAACGTTACTGAAAAGGTATTAATCCAGATGTCGAAAAAAGGCTGAAGAACAGGATGGAGCAATTAGCACTGGCCTTGTGGGCAAGCGTTTGCGGATATCAGGACATCAAACGTTTGCGCGTCTCCAACTGGCTTATCCTGGGCGGTTTTCTTATTTCCTTTGTTTATTTATATGTGAAAGAGTCAAGCCTGACCGGCGCTACGGTTAATATGGCAATGACCGCACTTTTTATAGGCGTCTGCCTCAGCCTTCCCGGCTACCTTCTCGGCAGGCTCGGCGCCGCCGACGTCAAGTACTTGGCCGCACTGGGGCTGGCCAGCGACCCACTTACGGTGCTCTATAGCCTGGCCTTCGGCTGCCTGCTGTGCATCGCGCTATTCATCCTCGTAAAGTTATTCAAACGTTCGGTAGAAAAGTCCGCAATGAATGAAGAAGTTCGCCTTCGAAGGGCACCGTCAAAAAACAAGTCATTCCCTTTTATATTCGCCATGAGCGCCGGCCTTTTGGCACATCTGATTATCAGTAAAATTATCTGAGCAAACTTGCGGAAGACCTCACTTAGCGACTATATGCTTATGGCTAATACCATTCGGTATGGCTGCATTCCAATGCACGTCCCCTGTTAAAAACAAAATAAGCAAATGGAGCGTATGACCATGGACAAACCGGCCTCGCGGCATTTCAGCGTCTTGATCATCGATGATGAACCCCAGGTGACCTCGGAACTCCGCGAACTGCTGGAAAACAGTGGCTACCGTTGCGTAACCAGCACCCACCGGGAGTCGGCGATCGCCAGCTTCCAGGCCGACCCGAACATCGGCCTGGTCATCTGCGACCTCTACCTGGGGCAGGACAACGGTATCCGCCTGATCGAGAGCCTCAAGGAAGTCGCCGGCAACGGCAGGTTCTTCGAATCGATCATCCTCACCGGTCACGATGGCCGCCAGGAAGTGATCGAGGCCATGCGGGTCGGCGCCGCCGACTACTACCAGAAACCGGTGGCGCCGCAGGAACTGCTGCATGGCCTCGAACGCCTGGAGAACCGCCTGCACGAGCGCGTCCGCAGCCAGTTGAGCCTGAGCCACGTCAACCAGCGCCTGGAATACCTCGCCGAATCGCTGAACTCGATCTACCGCGACATCCACAAGATCAAGTACGAGGTACACGGCAACAGCCAGCCGAGTGCCCTCAAGAGCGAAGACAGCCAGCCGTCCGCGCCGCCGACGCCGGTCGCGGAAAGCCAGGTGTCCCCGAGCAATCCGCTGTTCGGCAAGCTGTCGCCCCGCCAGCAGGCGGTGGCGCGGCTGGTGAGCAAGGGCCTGACCAACTACCAGATAGCCTACGAGCTGGGCATCACCGAGAACACCGTGAAGCTGTACGTCTCCCAGGTGCTGCGCCTGATGCATATGCACAACCGCACCCAGTTGGCGCTGGCCCTGTCGCCTGCGGCGATGCAGCAGGGCAGCGGAGCGGTGGTGCACTGACAGGCGCGATGGCCCGGCGGGCCTGCTAGATCAGCAGTTCCGCCCTGCCGACATCGACCTTCAGAATCTCCGCGTCGATGTATCCAAGTTGTACCCCCAGCAAGGGCAGGACCAGATTCAGGATCGGCGTCAGCAGCCCATCGACCAGAGGTGCCACCACGGAATTCACGATGAGGTCGGTGAGCGCCGTCGAGCCGCACAGCAAAGGCAAGCACAGTCCGAGCACCACGGGATTGACGTTGATGCTGGTTTTCAGGGTACTGGCGAGAAAGCCGCTTTCCGGCAACCTGCGGCTCTGGACGAGATCGGAACCGTCGGCTTTCACGTTGAATCGCGTATCGCCCGAGCTGCCGGCGATCGAGGTATCGAGCTTGAGATCCAATCGCACCAAGCCGCCAAGCACCAGAATCGAGCCGACCTGATCGATGTTGGCCGGACTGCCGATCTTTATCGTCGCTCCGCTGCTTCTCCAGCCGAAGTCCAACGCGGTATCCGGGCGGGTACAGGCCATGCTTTTCAGCCAGACGGCTCCCGACGCGCCTTCGATGGCCAGTTGCAGTTTCGTGGTGGCGAGAATGGACAGGAACCCGGAATCGATGTCCGCCGTAAGTCGTACCTGGGACTGGCGCACCTCCGTGCGCCAGGCACCGCTCTCATCCTGCCCTGGCGGCCCGGAGACGATCCTCTTCGGCTCTACGACCGTGAGCCGTGCATTGGCCAATCCAGGGATACCCAGGTTCACGGCGACCGCGGAATTCTTGTTGGCGACCTGGGCAACCGCCATGATGAGATCCAGCGCATTGATCGCCGTATCCAGCTGCGACATGCTGTTCACCTCGCCGGCGCTCAGCCCCAGCAAGTCTCCCAGTTTCAACGTGGCCGACTTTACCCCCACCAATTGCGCTCTCAGGGCCTCGACCGAGGCTACGCCGTTCTTCGCCAGGACGTTCACGCTGGCGGCGAGTACCTGCTGCAAGCCGACGTTGGTATTCAACAACTGTTCGATGGTCCCCAGGCTGGTATCGACCCCGATCAAGCCCATTCCATCCGCGCCGAGAATGTCCAGCACACTGAGCTTCGCGTCGGCGATACCGTTGTAGGCCGCCGCCGAGAGATCGATGTGGGTGCCCAGCAATCCGCTCAGGATGGGGTTGAGCAACGCCGATTGGCCACTGTTCACGCTCGCCAGCCCCGTGCCTGCGGAAATCGTGGCGTTCGGCAGGCGTCGCGCCACAGCCTCTGCGCGGAGATCGACGTTGGCATTGCCGCCGCCGAACAGTCCCCCGAGGTTGGCGACCAGGCTGCCGGGAACGCTCTTGGTCACCTCGACATGCACCGCCTCGTTGGCGGCAGCCGCGTTCGACGCGCTGGCTATGAAACTGCGCAGGCCGCCGGCACTCAGCACGCCGCCGACCTCCGCCGACAGGCTGGAGCCGGCGGCGTCCGCATCGAACCCGTTGAGCATCGCGCTGGCCTTGGCGAAAGACGTCGCCTGGGCAGAACTCTGGTCGCCGCACAAGGCTCCCTGGGAGGCACTCTCCAGCGCCGCCACGTCCGCCACTCGCTGCAGGTTGCGCTGCTCCAGGTAGAGCCGCCCGGTATCCACCACCAGCAACAGGCAGATCAAGGCCAGCAGCAGGGTGGTCGCCGCCAGGATGCCGATCGCCCCGCGCTGTCTTGCAGGCCATCCGTTCATGCCCTGCCCCTCCGCCAGGAACCGTCAGTTCTTGCTCTCGCCGAAGCCGCGATCTTCCAGCAGGTACTCGGGAATCTCGTGCTCATAGCTTTTCAGGTAGCGCTGGTAGGCACGCTGGCGCTCGGCGGCGGTCGCGCTTTGCCGAACCGGGCTGGCGGCCCGGCCGCTCGCCTGGATGGCCAGCCAGGCGCGGGTGGCGGTCTGCGGTTCGGCCGTCGCTGGCGCGGCAGGACGGACCGCCGGCGTGTCCGCGGCCCAGGCCGTGCCGGACAGGAGCAGCAAGACGCCGAACAGGATTCGCTCGTGCATGGTTCACCTCTCCGGCGCCGGCTCAGGGCGCCTCGTTGGCCATCGCGGTATGCATATTCGCCTCCGCCGGCAGTTCCGCCAGCGGGTCGTCGCTTGCCGGCGCCGCGCCGGGTGTCGGTACGGCACCCCAGCTGCGCGCCCGCGCCTCGGCCGCGCGGATGTCCCGGGCATCCAGCTGCAAACGCTCGATCAGGCGCTGCGCATCTTCCCGGTCGCCTTGCAGGTACAGCAGGCCGAGCAGATTGGTCGCCGGCAGCTTGCCACCCTGCTGCAACTCCAGCGCAGTGATGAATTCGAAGCGCGCGCCGACACGGTCGCCGCGCTTGAGCAGGGCGACCCCCAGGTCGTTGCGGAAGCGGCTCTCGGTCGGCCGCAGGCGCGCCGCCTCGCGCAGCTCGAGGACCGCCCGGGCGCTGTCGCCATTGCGCAGGGCGAGCAGGCCGAGGCCGTGGTGCGCCTCGGGTGCCTTGCAGGTTTCCAGCAGGGCCTGGTACTCGGCCCTGGCCCGCGGGTCGCCGATCCGGCGCAGGATCAGCGCCCTTTCCTCGCGCACGTCGAGCAACCCCGGCGGCATGCTTTCCAGGTTGGCCAGGGCCGCATGCAGGCGGCCCTCGCGGATCATGTCGCGGACCATGTTCATCTGCAGTTCCTGCTCCTGGCCGAGCTGCTGCGAACACTCCCGTGGGCCGTCCCGCCCCGGCAGCGCGGCGCAACCGCCGAGCAGGGCGGCGCACAGGCCGATGCCGATCAGTGCTTTCATCCCAGTCCTCCCAAGGCCTTGGTGATGGCAATGACGCCCGGACCGGCGAGGACGATCAGCAGCGCCGGGAACAGCAGCACCATCATCACCAGGCTCATCTTCGCCGACAGCTTGCCGATGCGTTCCTGCAAGGTGGTCAGGCGCCGGTCTTCGAACAGTTGCTTGAGCGTCAGCAGGGTGCTGCGCGCACTGCCGCCCTGGCGCAACATCTGCCGTAGCACGCCGCAGCAGTCGTTCAGCGGGTCCACCTGCAGGCGCCGGGCAAGCGCCTCCAGCTCTTCCGCCAGGTCGATGCCGTTGTCGGCACGGGTCAGCGCCAGGTCCAGCTCGCGGGCCAGTTGCGGGGTGATCCCGCGGCCTTCCAGGCAGACCACGCGCAGCGTCTGCTCCACGGTCAGGCCGGCGTCGAAGAGGATGCGGATCAGTTGCACGAACAGGATCATCTCGTCGGCGATCAGCGCCCGGCGCGCCTTGGCGAAGTGCTTGAGCACCTGCTTGGGCAGGAGGAAACCGATGCCGGCGGCGAACAGCAGCGGCACCGCGTAGGACGCCTCGCTCTCGGCGCGCAGCAGCTTGACCAGCAAGACCAGGAGAACGAACAGCAGCGGCGTGAGGAACACCGAGATCAGGTACAGGGTCCGGTAGCGACTCTCGTGCCAGCCGGCCTGTTGCAGCAACTGGCGGGCCTCGCTGTCCATCAGTTGCAGGCGCCGCACCCAGAAGCTGTCGTCCATCCGCTCGGTCATGCCGGCCAGCCACCTGGTCGAGCCGCCAGGGTTGGCCAGCGCTCCCAGGCGCCTCTCGATCAGGCGCTGCTCGCGGCTGCCGTTGCGCGCCTGGAGCAACAGCAACAAGGCACCGCCGACCGCCATCAGGAGCGCCGCGAAAATCAGCCACTGTGCCTGCATGGCCACCTCCTAGACGCTCTTGAGCATGCGCCACAGCGCATAGCAGCCGAGCAGTTGCAGCCCGAGCGAGGCCAGCAGCAGGAAACGCCCGGTGCCGTCGGCCCACATGTTCAGCAGATAGCCCGGGTTGCTCGCCAGGATGTAGCCGCCCAGGGCGCTCGGCACGCCGGCCAGGACATAGGCGCTGATCCGTGTCTCGCCGGTCATCGCGTGCAACTGCCGGCTGAGCTTCTCGCGCTCGTGGATGAGCTTGACGATGCTGTCCAGCAGGTCGCTGGTATTGCCGCCATAACGGTGGTTGACCGAGACGCCCAGGGCGAGGATGCGCAGCTCCTCAACCTCGTAGAGTTCGGCGACTTCCTGCAACGCCTCCGGCAGGTGGATGCCGAGAAGCACGTGGTTGCGCGCCAGGGTGAAGATGTCGCGCAGCGGCTCCTCGGCATTCTCCACTGCCTGCATTAGCGCGTCGCCCAGCGTGCGCCCGGCGTGCAGGCTGCGCACTACCTGGTCGAGGAAACGCGGCATCTGCCGGATCATTCGCTTCAGGCGGCGCTGGTAGAGCATGCCCAGGGCGACGCGGCAGGACAGCGCCGCCAGTAGCAGGCCGCCTAGCGCGCCGACGATGCCGAACAGGCGTAATCCGCTCCAGACCAGCAGCAGCGCAAGCACTGCCGCCCCGAACAACCACGGACGCGGGCGCTGGATACCGGCGCGACGCATCTGGCGAGCCAGCCAGTGACTGCTGCGCGGCCGCACCGCGACCGCCTCCTGGCGTCCCAGCAGCCGTTCAACCACCAGTTCGTTGCGCCCGGCGCGCCAGCCCATGAACGCCAGGGCCAGCGCGGCGAAAGCCAGCACGCCGCTGAACAGCACCAGCAGTTGCGCGCCGTTCACAGCAGCGCCTGGCGGAATTTCTGCCCGACCGGCGCGGCCTGGCGGACGAACTGCCCGCTACCGCGCCGGTCGAGACTGAACAGGGTATTGGTGACGTACACGCCGTCGCGCACCTCCAGCACCTCCAGCACTTCGCTGATGCAACGCCGACCGCTGGCCAGGCGGGTGATCTGCACCACCACGTCCAGCGCGGCGCAGATCATCAGGCGCAAGGTCTGCTCCGGCAGCCTGTTGCCGGTCAGGCCGACCAGCATCTCCATGCGCAGCAGCGAATCCATCGCCGAGTTGGCGTGCACCGTGCTCATCGAGCCGTCGTGGCCGGTGTTCATCGCCTGCAGCACGTCGAGCACCTCGACGCCGCGGATCTCGCCGAGGATGATCCGGTCCGGGCGCATCCGCAGGGCGTTGCGGATCAGGTCGCGGGCGGTCACCTCGCCGTAGCCCTCGGCGTTCGGCGGACGGGTCTCCAGGCGCACCACGTGGTCGTGGCCGAGTTGCAGCTCGGCGGTGTCCTCGATGGTGACGATCCGCTCGCGTTCGTCGATGAAGCCGCTGATGACGTTGAGCAAGGTGGTCTTGCCGGTGCCGGTGCCGCCACTGATGAGGATGTTGCAGCGGCGCGAGACCGCCTGGCGGAGGAACTCGAGCAAGGCTTCGTCGACGCTCTGGTAGGCCAGCAGGTCGGCACTGCGCAGCAGCTCCTGGCTGAACTTGCGGATCGAGATGCACGGCCCGTCCAGCGCCACCGGGGGAATGATCGCGTTGACCCGGCTGCCGTCCGGCAGGCGCGCGTCGACCATCGGGCTGGACTCGTCCAGGCGTCGGCCGAGGGGCGCGAGGATACGCTGGATCACCCGCAGCACATGGTGGTCGTCGATGAAGCGCAGGTCGCTCTGGTAGAGCCGCCCTTCCCGCTCGACGAACACCCGGCCCGGCCCGTTGACGAGGATTTCCGAGACGCCGGGATCGCGCAGGAGGATCTCCAGCGGGCCGAAGCCGGTGAGTTCGTCGACCACCTCTTCGGCCAGGCGGTCCAGTTCGTAGCGGGAGATCGCCAGTTGATGGCGCGAGCCGTATTCGCAGACCTTTTCCGAGACGTACTGGACCACGGCGGAGCGCGCGCCCTCCAGCAGGTTCATGCCGTCTTCGTCGATCTCGTCGATGATGTAGCGGTGCAGGCGCAGCTTCAGCGCCTGGATGTCCTGCTCCTGGCGGGAGTGGAAGGCACCGCCGTCAGGACGCGCGCCGAATCCCGTGCTCATAGCAGCGCCGCCTTGGCCCGGCCGAGCCAGGACAGCAGCGAACGGCGCTCGCCGCGTGTCACGCACAGGCTGTCCGCCAGTTGCCGCAGCTTGGCCGCCAATGGGTCGCGCGGCGCCACCTCGAACAGGCTCTTGCCGAGGTTCTTCGCGCGCAGGCGCGATTCCGGGGACAACGGCAGGACACCGAACAGATCGAGGTCGAACATCCGGCTTAGGGCCTGCTGGTCCGGCGCCACATTGGGCAGGTAGCGCTCGATCAGCAACTCGATGGAGGGCAACGGCAGGTTGCGCTCGCGCAGGCGGCGCAGGCGCTCCAGGCCCTTCTTGCAGGACGGCACGCTCTGGTCGACCATCCACAGCACGCGGTTGGCCTGCACCAGCAACTGGTTGCTCAGCTCGCCCTCGGGCAGCCCGGTGAGGTTGACCACCACATGGCTGAACGCCCCGCGCAGGTTGCCCAGCAACAGATAGAGTTCGGCGGTGGTGACTCGCTCCAGCACGCCGGGCTCGTCGGTCAGGCTGAGTATCCGCAGGCCGCTGTCGAGGCGGGTGAAGGCGCTGTCGATCAGGGTCTGGTCGAGGCGCCGCAGGTTGCGCAAGGCATCGCTGAAGGTGAAGGCCGAGTCCAGGCCGAGGATCGCCAGCGCCTCGCCGGTGGGCTGGCCGACGTCCAGCAGCAGGACCTGGTTCGGCGTCTGCTCCTGCAACGCCTTGGCCAGGTGCAAGGCGACGAAGGCGCCGTCGGCGTCCGGTCGGGCGCTGACCAGGGTCAGCAGCTCGCCCTGGCGCGCCGCGCTCACCGGCACGCTGGGCAGGCGTCCGCCGAGGCGCCGGATCAGCCCGGTCAGCTCGCTGGCGCGGGCGCCGTAGGTGATGAAGTCGCGCGCGCCGGCGCGCATCGCCGCCAGCACCAATTGGTTGTCCAGGCCGTCGCCGATGGCCACCACCGAGAGCATCGGCCGCGCCGATACCAATCCCTCGACCAGCGCGCCCTGGGACACCAGGTTGCTTTTGCCGAGACTGATGAACAGCACCCCGGCGGCGGTGACGTCGAGCAGCGCCAGCAGCTCCTCCAGGCTGGCGCTGCCTGCCGGAACCACCTGGCCGGCGGACGCCAGGCTGTTCTGCAACCAGTCGAGTTCGCCGGGATGCTGGGTCAGCGCCACGAAGTTCTGGTTCATGCGCGCCTCCTAATCCGACAGACCGGTGTCGTTCTGCTGGCCGTCGTACTCGCCGCGCTCGAGGAAGTACAGGCGCGAGAACCCCGGATCGTAGTGCCGCAGGCCCTCGCCGGGCAGGTCCGGCAACTGTGCGTCGGCGGCCAGCGGCTGGACCAGGTGCGGGGTGACGATCATCAGCAGCTCGCGGTCGTCCTTGTCCAGCTTGGTCGAGCGGAAGAACGCACCGAGGATCGGGATGTCGCCCAGCCAGGGAAACTTGTCGACGTTGCTCACCGAGTTGCTGCTGGTCAGCCCGCTGATCACGAAACTCTCGCCATCGGCCAGCATCACGCTGGTGTCGGTGCGCCGGACGCGCAGTGCCGGCACCGCCACCCCGCCGCTCTGGATGCCGGCGCTGTAGTCCAGTTCGCTGACCTCCGGCGCCACCTTGAGAGCGATGCGGCGGTTGTTCATCACCGTCGGGGTGAGGGTCAGGCGGATGCCGAACTCCTTGTATTCGATGGTGACGTTGTCGTTGGTGCCGTTCGGCACCGGGATCGGAAACTCGCCGCCGGCGAGGAACGACGCGCTCTGCCCGCTCATCGCCACCAGGCTCGGGCGCGCCAGGGTATAGGCGAAGCCGCTGCCCTCCAGGGCATTCATGAAGCTCAACCACTTGCCGCCGCCGAAGATCAGGTTGAATCCCGAGCTGCCGGTGCCGAAGGTGCCGCCCAGGCCGCTGCCGTCGGCATTGACCTTAATATCGCCGAGGCTGCCCGGCGCACCGAGCACCCAGAGGTTGCCGCCGCGCCGGACGAACGAGGTGCTGGCCTGCTTCAGCTTGCTGCGGCTGACCTCGACGAAGCGGATATCGGTCTGCACCTGGTTCGGCAGCTCCTCCGCGGCGCCGGCGGTGAACGCTGGAGCACCGCGGGTATCGACGCTACCGCGTCCCTCGACCTCCACCAGGCTGCGCAACGGCTCGGGACTGCAGCCGGTCCAGATCAGCAGGCTGGTGGAGCCCTGTTCCTTGCCGGTGACCAGGAAGCCGCGACGATCCAGCAACTGTACGTCGGCGATCTTCGGATCGCCGATGGCCAGCCGTTCGATCGGCACCGCCAGGCGCAGGTCACGCTGTTGTCCCTGGACGACGTCGACCCGCGGCGCCTGCGCCAGCAACTCGATGCAGCCCTGCGGCAAAGCCAGCGCCGGCAGCGACAACGCCACCCCCAGCAGCCCTCCCAGCCAGCGCGACACGCCTATCCCGGTGCTCCGATGCATATGCCGGCTCCCCTCAAGGCGCTTCATGGGTCATGGCGCTGCCACGGTAGACCGTGACCCCGTTGGCCACCGGCACGCGCGGAGCCGCGCTGCGCACGCTCGGCGCCGTCGGTTTGCGGCGCTCCAGCAGTTGGTCGAGGCTCAGCGCCGCGCTCGGCGCGCCCAGCGACGCTTGCAGCAGCGCGCCTTCCTGCTCCCTGCGGTAGAGTTCTTCGTCCTTGCTGCGGATGGCCAGGCGCAGCGAACCGGCCTGGCTCGCCAGCATCAGCCGCGCCACGCCGTCCTCCGGTACCGCCAACACCGCGGTACGCGGCGGACGCGGGTCCTTTTCCTGGTTCGAGCGGTCCTGTCCATCGCTGCCCACGGCGATCCGCTCGCCGTAGGTCAGTACCCGGACGCCGGGCAACACCAGTTGCGCCAGCGGGGTCGATTCGCCGTCCCGCTCGTCACGCACGAAGAGCATCACGTCGACATAGTCGCCGGGCAGGACGAAGCCGCCGCCGCCGACCACTTCGTCCACAGCGATCGCCATCGCCCGCTCGTCCGGACGGATGGTCCGGGCCAGCGGACCGCCGGGTTCGAGGGCCGCGGCGGAAAGAATGCTGCCGGCCGGCACCGCGACCCAGACCCGCTTGCCGAGCAACGCCTCGGGCCTGTCGTAGCTACCGACCGGTGCGGTCCGCAACAGCTCGACGCTCAGGTCGTCCTTGCCGATCACCGCCAGCGCCGGGAGATCGCGACTGGCCACCAGCACCGGCTTGCGTTCGAGCTTTTCCAGCGAAGCGTCCACCGTCGCCGAAGCCGGCGCCACGGATGGAGCGTGCGCGTTCGATGGCGCGCGGCCGATGGATACGCCGAGGTATCCGAGCAACACCGCACCGAGCAGCAGCAGGCCGGCCAGGGCCATCAGCACCTTGCTATTCATGGGCAGACCCCTGCTATGCGTCCGGACAGGTCGATGAACGGAAAATCACCGGCGATCGCCGATGAACGAAAAAGAAAAAGTGGCGTCTTGCTGTCCGTGTCATGGCCATACTCCGGGACTGGCTTTCCATGGCAGGTACATTGGGTTATCGACTGGAGACAGTCGTTATTCAAGAACCAAAGTTCATAACTTCGACCATGCGGCGATAGGCCTGAATCTAGACTCGGGATAATCAATGTCAATTTGTCATTAGATGTAGTCCAAGCCTTGTAACTCGCCATATAACCTTGCGACTAATCCACTCCTACTAATGCCATTTAGTTGTTGCAAAACGCCATCATCGGCCTAGCCTCAGCGTGGAGGCAGGGCTCTGTCTCGGTGATTGCCGCGTTCGAGGAGCAAACAAGAATGAAGAACCTGACTCTGCTCGTGTATTGCAAACTTCGCGCATTCCTGGCGGACGAAGAAGGGGCAAATGCCATCGAATACGCGGTTATCGCAGGTTTGATCGCGGTGGCTCTGATTGCCGTATTGAGTCCCACGGACAGTGGTATCGTCGGCGGGCTGAAAGCCTTCTTCGACGGAGTCGGCGAAAAAGTCGGCGGGCTGGCTCCGACAGCGAACTGACGCGAGCGCTTTCCCGGTCGCTTCCCATAGTGGCGCCATTTTCATGGCGCCACTATTTTGCCTTTGTAATGGCACTGTGCTACAAAGCCTGCCGTTCAGGCGCTGGATCATGGCTTTCCCCCGCAAGCTCCCTACCTGGTGGCCTGGGCTCCCCGCCCTTCTTGAGGCTTTTGCCAGGACGCATCGCTCATGCTTCGCTCGCTGTCGTTTGCCAAGAAAATCCTTCTCGCCGCCGCGCTGGTGGTAGTTTTCGCCTTCAGCTGCTTCATCCTCTACAACGATTACCGACAGCGCGAGGCCGTGCGCACGGACACGGAAAACTACCTCGGGGAAATCGGCACCCTGACCGCCAGCAACATCCAGAGCTGGCTGGAAGGCCGCATGCACCTGGTGGAAGGCCTGGCCTCGCAACTGGCGCTGCTCGACCAGCCCGACGAGGCGAATATCGCAAGGCAACTGGAACAGCCCGTCTTCAGCCGCAATTTCGCGTCGGTCTATCTTGGCGAGGCGGCCAGCGGCACCTTCACCATGCGCCCCTACGACGCCATGCCGGAAGGTTACGACCCACGTACCCGCGCCTGGTACAAGGACGCGCTGGCGGCCGACCGGCTGATCGTCACCGAACCTTTCGTCGATGCCGGCACCGGCGAGCAGATCCTCGCCATGTCGCTGCCGGTGCGGCACGCCGGTCAACTGCTGGGCGTCGCCGCCGGCGACATGAAGCTGGAGACCCTGACCGCGATCCTCAATTCCCTGAAGTTCGACGGTGCCGGCTACGCCTTCCTGGTCAGCGACGCCGGCAAGATCCTCCTCCACCCCGACTCCGGGCTGGTCCTGAAGACCCTCGCCGAAGCCTATCCCAAAGGCGCACCGAACATCGTCCCCGGGGTCCACGAGGTGGAACTCGACGGTCGCAGCCAGTTCGTTTCCTTCACCCCGGTGAAGGGACTGCCCGGCGTGACCTGGTACGTCGCCCTGGTCCTCGACCGCGACACCGCCTATTCGATGCTCAGCGAATTCCGCACTTCGGCGATCGTCGCCACGCTAATCGCGGTGGTCGGCATCATGCTTCTCCTCGGCATGCTGATCCGCGTACTGATGCAACCGCTCACCGACATGGGCCGCGCCATGCAGGACATCGCCCAGGGCGAAGGCGACCTGACCAAGCGCCTGAAGGTCACCAGCAACGATGAATTCGGTACGTTGGCCAATGCCTTCAACCGCTTCGTCGAGCGTATCCACGAATCGATCCGCGAGGTCGCCGGCACCGCTCGCCAACTGCACGATGTGGCGCAACTGGTGGTGAACGCCTCGAACTCCTCGATGGCCAACTCCGACGAGCAGTCCAACCGCACCAACAGCGTCGCAGCAGCGATCAACGAACTCGGCGCCGCCGCCCAGGAAATCGCCCGCAACGCCGCCGATGCCTCGCACCACGCCTCCGACGCCAACCACCAGGCCGAGGACGGCAAGCAGGTGGTCGAGCAGACCATCCGCGCGATGAACGAGCTTTCCGAGAAGATCAGCGCCTCCTGTGCCAACATCGAGGCCCTCAACAGCCGCACGGTGAACATCGGCCAGATCCTCGAAGTGATCAAGGGCATCTCCGAGCAGACCAACCTGCTCGCCCTCAACGCCGCCATCGAAGCCGCGCGCGCCGGCGAGGCCGGACGCGGCTTCGCGGTGGTCGCCGACGAGGTGCGCAACCTGGCCCACCGTGCCCAGGAGTCGGCCCAGCAGATCCAGAAGATGATCGAAGAGCTGCAAGTCGGCGCCCGCGAGGCGGTGGCCACCATGACCGAAAGCCAGCGTTACAGCCTGGAGAGCGTGGAGATCGCCAACCGTGCCGGCGAACGCCTGGGTAGCGTGACCAGCCGGATCGGCGAGATCGACAGCATGAACCAGTCGGTGGCCACTGCCACCGAGGAACAGACCGCGGTGGTCGACTCGCTGAACATGGACATCACCGAGATCAACACCCTCAACCAGGAAGGCGTGGAGAACCTCCAGGCCACCCTGCGCGCCTGCGGCGAGCTGGAAACCCAGGCCGGGCGCCTGCGGCACCTGGTGGACAGCTTCAAGATCTGAGCCCGTCCGTCCCACAGGCCGGCTAACCGCGAAGCGGTTAGCCGGCGATCATCCAGCCCCCATGAAAAAGGCGCCCGCGGGCGCCTTTTTCATGGCCTGGCGCTCAGCGCCGCTTCTTCCCGCCCATCAACGAGCCGAGCAGGCCACGCACCAGCTCCCGGCTCAACTGGTTGGCCGCCTGGCGCATGGCGCTCTTCACCGTCGAATTGGACAGCAGGCTGCCGAGAATCTGCCCGGCCATGCCGCCGACGCCGGACGAGCTTTCCTGCTGAGCAGTCGCCTGGCCCTGGACCTCGGGCTTGGCGCCCGCCTTGTTCGCCAGCACCTCGTAGGCCGACTCGCGATCGATCGGCTGGTCGTAGCGACCCTTCAACGGCGACCGCTGGACCAGTTCAGCGCGCTCGCTGTCGCTCAGCGGGCCGATCCGCGAATAGGGCGGCGCCACCGCGACGCGCTGGACCATGGCCGGCGTGCCCTTTTCCTCCAGGGTGCCGACCAACGCCTCGCCGATACCCAGTTCGGTCAGCACCCCCAGGGTGTCGAACGCCGGGTTCGGGCGGAAACCGTCGGCCACCGCGCGCAGCGATTTCTGCTCCTTGGCGGTGAAGGCGCGCAGGCCATGCTGGATACGCAGGCCGAGCTGGGCCAGGACATCGTCCGGCAGGTCGCCCGGCGACTGGGTGACGAAGTACACCCCGACGCCTTTCGAGCGGATCAGCCGGACCACCTGTTCCAGGCGGTCGCGCAAGGCTTTCGGCGTGCCGTTGAACAGCAGGTGGGCCTCGTCGAAGAACAGTGCCAGCACCGGCTTGTCGGCATCGCCGCGCTCCGGCAGTTGCTCGAACAGCTCGGCCAACAGCCAGAGCAGGAAAGTCGCGTAGACCTTCGGCGCCTCGTGCACCAGGCGGCTGGCGTCGAGCAGGTGGATGCGCCCGCGCCCGTCCGGCTCGGGGCGGAGGATGTCTTCCAGTTGCAGGGCAGGCTCGCCGAAGAAGGCCTCGGCGCCCTGCTGCTCCAGAGTGGCCAGGCGGCGCAGCAGCGCCTGCCCGGAAGCGCCAGTGAACAGCGCCCGGTCCTCGCCAAGGATTTCCGGATTGTCCTTCAGATGGTTGAGCAGCGCCTTCAGGTCCTTCAGGTCGAGCAGCAGCAGGCCTTCCCGGTCGGCCACCTGGAAGGCGGCGAACAGCGCGGCCTGCTGGCTATCGGTCAACTCCAGGAGGTTGGCCAGCAGCAGCGGGCCCATCTCGCTGATGGTGGTGCGCAACGGGTGGCCGGTCTTCCCGGCGATGTCCCAGAGCGTGGTCGGGTAGGCCTTCGGCTGGTAGTTCAGCCACGGCATGCTGGCGATACGTTCGGCGACCTTGCCCTGCGGGTTGCCCGGCGCGGCGATGCCGCACAGGTCGCCCTTGATGTCGGCGGCGAACACCGCGACACCGGCATCGCTGAAGGATTCGGCGAGGTGCTGCAAGGTCACCGTCTTGCCGGTACCGGTGGCGCCGGCGATCAATCCATGACGGTTGGCCAGGCGCCAGGCCTGTCCTACCGGCTGGCCATCGGGGCCAGCGCCGATCAACAACTCATTCGCTTGCGACATCCATTCATCCTCGGGACTAAAGCTCCGGCACGCTGTGCCGACAGTAAGGGAAAGCTCTTGTGCAACGGGGCTTCCAGCGGAACCCACGTACCAATATGCGCGGGTTCCCGCGAAGGGCGTCGGGCCAGCGCATCGACCCGATCTGGCCGTCCAGCTTCAGCGAAGACCTTCGGGCCTTGCTGAGACAGGAAAAATCGCCATCGTATCCGTATCACGCATTCTTCGGAGCCACCCAGGGAACCGTGGCTTCGTGGCACAAGGCCGTGCCTGGGTCGACGGACTACCCACCCGCGCGACCCGCCCGACGCTGCAAGGCGTACGGAAAGCCCCTGCGCCCGCGGAACGGTCGCAGGGGTCTGGTCAAAGACTGGCGCTACATACTCCTGGACGCAATACAACATGATCAAAAGTCTGAAGTTCAGCCACAAGATCCTCCTCGCGGCCTCCCTCGTGGTGTTCGCCGCTTTCGCACTGTTCACCCTCTACAACGATTACCTGCAGCGCAACGCGATCCGCGAGGACCTCGAAAGCTACCTGCGGGAAATGGGTGACGTGACTTCCAGCAACATTCAGAACTGGCTCGGCGGCCGTCTGCTGCTGGTCGAGCAGACCGCCCAGACCCTGGCCCGCGACCACAGCCCGGAAACCGTCAGCGCCCTGCTCGAACAGCCGGCCCTGACCTCGACCTTCAGCTTCACCTACCTCGGCCAGCAGGACGGCGTCTTCACCATGCGTCCGGACAGCCCGATGCCGGCCGGCTACGATCCGCGCAGCCGGCCCTGGTACAAGGACGCCGTGGCGGCCGGCGGCCTGACCCTGACCGAACCCTACGTCGACGCCGCCACCCAGGAATTGATCATCACCGCGGCGACACCGGTGAAGGCCGCTGGCAACACCCTCGGCGTGGTAGGCGGCGACCTCAGCCTGAAGACCCTGGTGCAGATCATCAATTCGCTGGACTTCAGCGGCATGGGCTACGCCTTCCTGGTCAGCGGCGACGGCAAGATCCTGGTGCACCCGGACAAAGAGCAGGTGATGAAGACCCTGAGCGAGGTCTACCCGCAGAACACGCCGAAGATCGCCACCGGTTTCAGCGAGGCCGAATTGCACGGGCATACCCGCATCCTCGCCTTTACCCCTATCAAGGGCCTGCCTTCGGTGACCTGGTACCTGGCGCTGTCCATCGACAAGGACAAGGCCTACGCCATGCTCAGCAAGTTCCGCGTCTCGGCCATCGCCGCCGCGCTGATCTCCATCGTCGCCATCCTGGTCCTGCTCGGCCTGCTGATCCGCCTGCTGATGCAGCCGCTGCACCTGATGGGCCGTGCCATGCAGGACATCGCCCAGGGCGAGGGCGACCTGACCAAGCGCCTCGCCGTGACCAGCCGCGATGAATTCGGAGTGCTCGGCGATGCCTTCAACCAGTTCGTCGAGCGTATCCATCGCTCGATCCGGGAAGTCGCCGGGACCGCGCACAAACTGCACGACGTCTCGCAACTGGTGGTGAACGCCTCGAACTCTTCGATGGCCAACTCCGACGAGCAGTCCAACCGCACCAACAGCGTCGCCGCGGCGATCAACGAACTCGGCGCCGCCGCCCAGGAAATCGCCCGCAACGCCGCCGATGCCTCGCACCACGCCTCCGACGCCAACCACCAGGCCGAAGACGGCAAGCAGGTGGTCGAGCAGACCATCCGCGCGATGAACGAGCTTTCCGAGAAGATCAGCGCCTCCTGCGCCAACATCGAGGCCCTCAACAGCCGTACGGTGAACATCGGCCAGATCCTCGAAGTGATCAAGGGCATCTCCGAGCAGACCAACCTGCTCGCCCTCAACGCCGCCATCGAAGCCGCGCGCGCCGGCGAGGCCGGACGCGGCTTCGCGGTGGTCGCCGACGAGGTGCGCAACCTGGCCCACCGTGCCCAGGAGTCGGCCCAGCAGATCCAGAAGATGATCGAGGAACTTCAGATCGGCGCCCGCGAGGCGGTGGCCACCATGACCGAAAGCCAGCGCTACAGCCTGGAGAGCGTAGAGATCGCCAACCGTGCCGGCGAACGCCTGGGTAGCGTGACCAGCCGGATCGGCGAGATCGACAGCATGAACCAGTCGGTGGCCACCGCCACCGAGGAACAGACCGCGGTGGTCGATTCGCTGAACATGGACATCACCGAGATCAACACCCTCAACCAGGAAGGCGTGGAGAACCTCCAGGCCACCCTGCGCGCCTGCGGCGAGCTGGAAACCCAGGCCGGGCGCCTGCGCCAACTGGTGGACAGCTTCAAGATCTGAGACCGGCCGGTCTCATCGCCGAACCGGCGGACAACCGCGATGCGGTTATCCGCCCTGCCGACGAAAAGCGCCCACGGGCGCTTTTTTTCGTTCTCCAGGTCGCATTCGGTGAAACCATTCATCCGTTGCGCTAAAGCTTCCGGACTTGCCGCCGACAGACACGGCAAGCCTTGCAGTTGCGATCCAACTGGGGCTGTTCACGACAGCGCGCCCGCGCCTCCCGGATGCAAGAAACCATGATCAAAAGTCTCAAGTTCAGCCACAAGATCCTGCTCGCCGCCGCGCTGGTGGTGATCGCGACCTTCTCCCTGTTCACCCTCTACAACGACTCCCTGCAGCGTGCCTCGATCCGCGAGGACCTGGAGGACTACCTGCACGAAATGGGCGAGATCACCGCCAGCAACGTGCAGAACTGGCTGAGCGGGCGCATCCTGCTGATCGAGAACCTGGCCCAGACCCTGGCCCGCGACCACAGCCCGGAGACCACCCAGGCCCTGCTGGAACAGCCGCTGCTGGGCTCGACCTTCCTCTTCACCTACCTGGGGCAGACCGACGGCACCTACACCGCGCGCCCCACCAGCGACCTGCCGGCCGACTACGACCCGCGCCGCCGCCCCTGGTACAACGCCGCCACCAGCGCCGGCCAGACCACCCTCACCGAACCCTACATGGAGCCGGCCATCCACGAGCTGGTACTGACCATCGCCAGCCCGGCGCGCCAGGGCGGCCAGCCGTTCGGCGTGGTCGGCGGCGACCTCAGCCTGCAGACGGTGGTGAAGATCATCAACTCGCTGGACTTCGGCGGCATGGGCTACGCCTTCCTGGTCAGCGGCGACGGCAAGATCCTCGTCCATCCGGACAAGGACCAGGTCATGAAGAGCCTCAGCGACGTCTACCCACGCAACACGCCGAAGATCGGCAGCGGCTTCAGCGAGGCCGAGCTGCACGGCAACACCCGGATCCTCAGTTTCTCTCCGGTCAAGGGCCTGTCCGGCCTGGACTGGTACATCGGCATCTCGGTGGACAAGGACAAGGCCTATGCCATGCTCACCAAGCTGCGTACCTCGGCGATCGTCGCCGCGCTGATCGCGGTGGTCGCCATCGTCCTCCTCCTCGGCATGCTGATCCGCGTACTGATGCAGCCGCTCACCGACATGGGCCGCGCCATGCAGGACATCGCCCAGGGCGAAGGCGACCTGACCAAGCGCCTGAAGGTCACCAGCAACGATGAGTTCGGGGCCCTGGCCATTTCCTTCAACCGCTTCGTCGAGCGTATCCACGAATCGATCCGCGAGGTCGCCGGCACCGCTCGCCAACTGCACGACGTGGCGCAACTGGTGGTGAACGCCTCGAACTCCTCGATGGCCAACTCCGACGAGCAGTCCAACCGCACCAACAGCGTCGCCGCGGCGATCAACGAACTCGGCGCCGCCGCCCAGGAAATCGCCCGCAACGCCGCCGATGCCTCGCACCATGCGTCCGACGCCAACCACCAGGCCGAGGACGGCAAACAGGTGGTCGAGCAGACCATCCGCGCGATGAACGAGCTTTCCGAGAAGATCAGCGCCTCCTGTGCCAACATCGAGGCCCTCAACAGCCGCACGGTGAACATCGGCCAGATCCTCGAAGTGATCAAGGGCATCTCCGAGCAGACCAACCTGCTCGCCCTCAACGCCGCCATCGAAGCCGCGCGCGCCGGCGAAGCCGGACGCGGCTTCGCAGTGGTCGCCGACGAGGTGCGCAACCTGGCCCACCGCGCCCAGGAGTCGGCCCAGCAGATCCAGAAGATGATCGAGGAACTGCAGATCGGCGCCCAGGAAGCGGTCAGTACCATGACCGAGAGTCAGCGCTACAGCCTTGAAAGCGTGGAGATCGCCAACCGTGCCGGCGAACGCCTGAGCAGCGTCACCGGACGGATCGCCGAGATCGACGGGATGAACCAGTCGGTGGCCACCGCCACCGAGGAGCAGACCGCGGTGGTCGATTCGCTGAACATGGACATCACCGAGATCAACACCCTCAACCAGGAAGGCGTGGAGAACCTCCAGGCCACCCTGCGCGCCTGCGGCGAGCTGGAAACCCAGGCCGGGCGCCTGCGCCAGCTGGTGGACAGCTTCAAGATCTGAGCACTGCCCGAGCCGTAGCCGAACCGGCGGATAATCGCGCCGCGGCTATCCGCCCTGCCCCCGGCCATTCGTAGGGTGAACAACGCCAACGGCGTTGTTCACCCTTATCCTGCCAGGATGCCTCCCGAGGCATGCCTTCCTCTCCGCCCGCTCCCTCTGCGACCTATTCCCGCGCTGGCTGCCGCAAGCGCGCCGGCTCGCGCTTTCTTTCCTAGACTTGAAGCTACCCACGGCTCCCGCACACCGTTCGAACGACTGCCGGTGCCGGTGGTCCACTGAGTGGCAGAAGGAACAAGCTCAACGGAGGAAGGCCCATCGTGCACATCGCCGATATGACCATGTTCTACGCGCCTGCCAGCGGGGGGGTACGCACCTATCTCGAAGCCAAGCATCGCCATCTCTGGCACTATCCCGGCATTCGCCACAGCGTGCTGGTTCCCGGCGCCAGCTACCGCCAGGCGAACGGCATCCACGAGGTGCCGGCGCCGCCGCTGCCATTCGGCAATGGCTACCGCTTCCCTCTCCGTCGCGGCCCCTGGCGCAAGGTGCTGCGCAATCTACAACCGGACCTGATCGAGGTCGGCGACCCCTACCTCACCGCCTGGGCGGCGCTCGACGCGCGACGTCGGCTGGACGTGCCGGTGATCGGCTTCTACCACTCCGACCTGCCGCTGCTGGTGAGCAATCGCATGGGCGCCTGGCTCGGCACCAACGCGGACAACTACGTCAGCAAGCTGTACGGCCACTTCGACCGGGTCCTGGCCCCCAGCCGGGTAATGGCGGAAAAGCTGATGCGCCTGGGCGTCGCCGACGTGCATGTACAACCGCTGGGCGTCGACCTGGTCACCTTCCATCCGAGCAACCGCGATCCGGGGCTGCGCCAGGAACTCGGCCTGGACGAGGAAACCCGCCTGCTGGTGTTCGCAGGGCGCGGTTCGCGGGAAAAGAACCTGCCGGTACTGCTCGACGCCATCCAGCGCCTCGGCGACGGCTATCACCTGTTGCTGGTAGGTTCCAACATGCCGACCCGGGTTCCGCGCAACACCAGCGTGGTCGACCATTTCTGCGACAGCCGCGAAGTCGCCCGCCTGCTGGCGAGCAGCGACGCGCTGCTGCACGCCGGTGACCAGGAGACCTTCGGCCTGGTCGCACTCGAAGCGATGGCCAGCGGCATTCCGGTGGTGGCGGTGCGCGCCGGGGCACTGGCGGAAATAGTCCCGGAGCGTTGCGGCGTGCTCTGCGCACCGAACAACGGCGACGCCATGGCCTGCGCGGTGCGCGAACTGTTCAGCCACGACGTCGAGCTGCGCGGCCAGCGCGCCCGCCGTCACGTCGAGCGCCAGCATGCCTGGGACGCGGTGGTCGCCGGTCTGCTCCTGCACTACCACGCGGTACTCGGCGACAGCGAGGCGAGGTTCCCGCGCTATGGCTGAACGCAGCCTGCTGCTGGTGTTGCACGACGTGGCCCCGGAAACCTGGCCGGACTACCGGCCCTTCGTCGAGGCCGTGGACGCGCTCGGTGAGGTCCCCATGACCTGGCTGGTAGTGCCCGACTTCCACCATCGCAACCCGCTGGAAGCCGACGGAAAGTTCTGCAAACTGCTCTCGCGGCGGGTAACCCGGGGTGACGAACTGGCTCTCCACGGCTTCTATCACTACGATGACGCCCCACCACCGCGTACTCCAGGGCAATACTTCATGCGTCGCATCTACACCTGGGAGGGAGAGTTCTATGCCCTCGACCACGCCGAGGCCAAGACCCGCCTGGCCGCCGGCATCGAGCTGTTCCGCCGCCGCGGATGGCCGCTGCACGGTTTCGTCGCGCCGGCCTGGCTGATGAGCGCCGGCACCCGCCAGGCGCTCGGCGAGAGCGGGCTGCGCTACACCAGCGACCCGTCCAACCTGTATCTGCTTCCCCACCTGCAACCGATCGAGGCCCCCGGCCTGGTCTGGAGCGCGCGCAGTGCCTGGCGTCGCGGCCTCTCCTGGGCGCTCAGCGAGCAGCGCCGCCGGGCCTGGCGCGCAGCGCCGGTGATCCGTCTCGGACTCCATCCGGTCGACATGCGCCATCGCTTTTCCCGCGAATACTGGCTGCGTACCCTGCGCACCCTGCTATCCGAGGGGCGCCAGCCGTTGACCAAGATCGACTGGCTGGAGCGCCACCTCGCCCTGGACCGCGCGGCATGAGTCGAGGCTGGTTACTGCTGTTCGGTTTGATCGGTGCCTCGCTGATTCCGCTGGTGCTCGGCGGCAGCGACATGTTCCCGCGCTTGCGCGCCTTCCCGCTGGACAGTCTGCTGCTGATGTTCGGCATGATCGTGGTCTGCTGGTTCATCAACGGCCTGCGCCTGCGCCTGCTGCTCGCCGGGCGCGCCGGCAAGCTCGGGCAATTGCAGAGCGTCGGCATCATCATGGCCAGCGAATTCGCTTTCTGCGCCACTCCGGGCGGCAGCGGCGGGCCGTTGACCCTGATGGCGCTGCTGGCCCGGCGCGGCCTGCGCCCGGCACAGACCAGCGCGGTGTTCGCGGTCGACCAGTTGGCCGACCTGACGTTCTTCCTCTGCGCCCTCGGCGCGATCCTGATCTATGCCCTCAGCCATTCGCTGAGCCCGAACATGGAATCGAGCCTGATCTTCAGCGCGGTATTCCTGATCGGCCTGTTCGTCGGCGCGGTAATGCTGATCCGCTACCTGCACCAGGTGATCCGCTTCAACGGACGGGTTCTGGCGCGGCTCGGCGTGTCATCGCGCAAGCGCCTGCATTGGGGCCGCAAGATCCTGCATTTCCGCATTGCCCTGCACGACAGCCTGCGCCTGCCGAAACGACGCCTGCTGGCGGTCTTCCTTCTCAGCAGTACGCACTGGCTGCTGCGCTTCAGCGTGCTCGACCTGACCCTGCGCGGCCTGGGAGTGGACATCCAGTGGGCCTGGACCTTCCTGATCCAGATGGTCTCGCTCAGCGCCGGACAGCTCTCGCTGATCCCCGGCGGCGCCGGCGGCACCGAGCTGACCTCGGCGGCCCTGCTGGCCCCCATGATCGGCAAGTCGACGGCAGCGGCGGCCATCGTCATCTGGCGAGCGGTGACCTTCTATTTCTACCTCGTCGCCGGCGGCCCGGTGTTCGCCGTGCTCGCCGGACGCCCGCTGCTGAAGAAGCTGATCAGCAGTCGCGAGGCTTCTTCCTGAGCGCATCCTCGGCGTTAGCCTCGCCCGTCTCGCTGGCGCTCTCTTGGATACGCCGCCAGAGTTCGGCCGCGCCGGGAAACTCGGTTCCGTCCTCGTCGCCGAGGGCGTCGATGTCGTAACGGCTGGTGCAACCCTCGCCGAGGGTCGGTGGCGGGCTGGCGGTGCCCGCCGACCTGGGATCGCTCATGTTCGTTCCTCCGGGTGCCGGCCCCGGCCGGCATTCCAGGGGAGCCGGCTCAGTCGAACACCACCGTCTTGTTGCCGTGTACCAGTACGCGGTCTTCCAGGTGATAGCGCAGTCCGCGCGCGAGCACCAGCTTTTCCACGTCCTTGCCCAGCCGCACCATGTCTTCGACATTGTCGCGGTGAGTGACCCGCACCACGTCCTGCTCGATGATCGGACCGGCATCCAGTTCCTCGGTCACGTAGTGGCTGGTCGCGCCGATCAGCTTGACCCCGCGCTTCGACGCCTGGTGATACGGCTTGGCGCCGATGAAGGACGGCAGGAAGCTGTGGTGGATGTTGATCACCTGGTGGGCGTACTTGCGGCACAGGTCCGGCGGCAGGATCTGCATGTAGCGAGCCAGGACGATGCAGTCGGCGCCATGTTCGTCGATCAGCCGGGAAACTTCATCGAAAGCCGGCTGCTTGTCCTGCGGATCGACGGGAACGTGGAAATACGGGATACCGTGCCACTCGACCATGCTGCGCAGGTCGTCGTGGTTGGCGATCACGCAGGGAATCTCGCAGTCCAGTTCGCCGCTGTGCCAGCGGTGCAGCAGATCGGCCAGGCAATGGGACTCCTTGCTGGCCATCAGCACCACGCGCTTCTTCACCTCGGAATCGGTGATCCGCCATTCCATGGAGAATTCGCGGGCGATCGGGGCGAAAGCCTGGCGGAAGCCATCCAGGTCGAACGGCAGAGAGTCGGCACGGATCTCGTGGCGCATGAAGAACCAGCCGTTATCGTTGTCGGAATGATGGCTGGCTTCGGTGATCCAGCCATTGTAGGTGGCCAGGAAGTTACTCACCTTGGCAACGATCCCGACCCCGTCGGGACAGGCGATCACCAGCCGAAAAGTGCGCATGGGTATACTCCAGAAACATCGCGAAAGGCCGCCATTCTAGCGGCATGGCGGGAAAAGTTCAGCCTCGGCGAAGGCCTTTCGACAGGCTGTTGCGCGAGAGAATAAACCCGCACAACAGGGCAATCCCGATGCGGAATTAATTACTTTGAATTTCATCGAGAAAAGTTTTCATCGCGGTTTACTTACAGTTTCGCCCTGACTATTATTGAATCTACTTACATGCCCGCCACCGCCACTCAGCACAGACAAGGTACCTGACATGTCCCTGATCAACGAATATCGCGCCACGGAAGAAGCCATCAAGGAACTTCAGGAGCGCCTGAAGTCCCTGGAACAAGACGACAAACTGAAAAAAGAACTGGAATTCGAAGAGAAGCTGCGCACGCTGATGGGCACTTACCAGAAGTCCCTGCGTGACGTGATTTCCCTGCTCGATCCGGACGCCAAGATCGGCAAGAGCACCCGCACCGCCAAGGCGCCTGCCGGCAAGCGCGCGCGCAAGGTCAAGCAGTACAAGAACCCGCACACCGGCGAAGTCATCGAGACCAAGGGCGGCAACCACAAGACTTTGAAAGAGTGGAAAGCCAAGTGGGGCCCCGAGGCCGTCGAGAGCTGGGCCACCCTGCTCGGCTAAACCAGTCAGTTCCACGAAGAACGCCAGCCCAGTGCTGGCGTTTTTCATTTCCGCCGGATCGTACCGACTCCTCTGCCTGCGTCCTCAAGTCTCCAGCGAATAGCGTTGACGCAGTTCCGCGGCGTAATCGCGCCAGGCCGCAAGTACCGCCGGCAATGTGCCGCCCTGCTCTTGCCGACAAGCCTCCAGCGCCGCCTCGAAGGCCGGCAAAGTATTCGGTGCGCCGTATTCTTCATGGGACAAACGATTGCGGCAGAAGCTTTCCCATTGTTGGCGCTCGTCCACATTTAAAGTTTCCGGGAAATTTCGCGCACGATAGCGGAAGAACAACTCCTGCAAACGGGCATCGTCGAAGGGCCATTGTTCTTTGGCCAATTGCTCCGGTTCGGCAAGGCGCAGCTGTTCACAAAGGCGTCGATCCCGATCGCCAATAAATCCGTCATACAACTGTTGCTCGGGGTCGTCGCTGGCGGAGAAACTTTCTTCGCCATATAGCGCTGTCAGTTTGTCCGCCCAGACGGTTTGATGCTGGCGCAACAACTCGGCTTTTCGCTGGCACTCCTCGAGTTCGATGCCGGTTCGCTGGCGATCCTCGGCGCGCAATACCGACAGCGGCGCCACCACCGGGCAACGGTTGACCTGGATCTGCTTCAGCGGCACCGGCAACTCGCCCTCGGCCAGTTCGTCGCGACGGGTATACAGGCGCCTGCGCAAGTCCTCGGCCGACAACTCCAGCAGCGGCGCGGGATCGGCGCAGAGGTCGCAGACGATCAGAGCATTGCGGTTGCGCGGGTGCCAGGCCAGCGGCAGGACCACCGAGAGGAAATGGCGCTCCGCGGAAAAGCGTCCGGAGACATGCACCAGCGGCTGCAGCAGGCGCACCTGGTCGAGCACCTTGTGCTTGCTGCGCAACTGGTAGAGGTAATCGTACAGGCGCGGCTGGCGCTGACGGATCAGGCGGGCCAGGGCAATGGTGGCGCGGACATCGGAAAGCGCGTCGTGGGCCTGGCCATGCTCCAGGCCGTTCGCCGCGGTGAGCATTTCCAGCTTCAGCGACAGCCGGCCGTCCAGCTGCGGCCACTGGATGCCCTCCGGGCGCAGGGCATAGGCGGTACGGACCATGTCGATCAGGTCCCAGCGGCTATTGCCGCCTTGCCACTCGCGTGCGTAGGGATCGAAGAAGTTGCGGTACAGGCTGTAGCGCGTCACTTCGTCGTCGAAGCGCAGGGAGTTGTAGCCGGCCACGCAGGTCGCCGGCTGCGCCAGCTGGGCGTGTACCCGGGTCATGAAGTCGGCCTCGGACAGCCCCCGCTCGGCCAGCCGCTGGGGAGTGATGCCGGTGATCAGGCAAGCCATAGGGTGGGGCAGGATATCGTCGCTGGGACGGCAATACAGGTTCATCGGCTCGCCGATCTCGTTCAGCGCCTCGTCCGTGCGGATCCCGGCGATCTGCAACGGCCGGTCGCGGCGGGGGTCGATGCCGGTGGTTTCGTAGTCGTACCAAAAAATACTCGCGTTCACGGTCATTCCCTTTCTGGCGGCACCGGGCAGTCTACCAGTGACTGCCGCGAAGCTCGCGACCCACTTCGGGGATTTCCAGGTTTTCCAACGAACTCACGGAAAGCGCCGTAGGCACATCCCGCCAGGGCGCGTCAGTGCGCATATCTGCCATCCGAACCTTGCGTTGTCCCCTCCGCCCTCGCTAGCATTCCGCTCGCACGGATGCCCGTTTCACTGACAAGGACAGCACCATGAACGACACCAGCAATCCCTACGCTACCCCCGCCAGCGCCCTGCAACCGACCCAGGCGGTGCCGACGGTCATCGGCGACTACGACTTCCGCATCGGCGACGTGATCAGCGAAGCCTGGGCCAAGATCAAGGGCGTCAAAGGCATCCTGATCGGCGCCTTCGTGGTCTACAGCGTGGTGATCCAGACCATCACCTTCATCCTCACCCTGCTCTTCGGCGGTATCGGCCTGATGAGCGAGGCCGATCCCATCGCCTTCGCGGTCGGCCAGATGATCGCCAGCCTGGTCGCCACGGCGGTGGGCTACCCGTTCTTCACCGGCCTGACCATGATCGGCATCCGCCGCGCCGCCGACCAGCCGGCGACCTTCAACGAAATGTTCAACTACTTCGGCATGCTGGTGCCGCTGCTGCTCACCGGCCTGCTGATGATGCTGATGGTCTACGTCGGCTTCTTCCTGCTGATCATCCCCGGCCTCTACCTGAGCGTCGCCTACATGCTCGCCCTGCCGCTGGTGGCCGAGCGCGGCCTGACGCCCTGGCAGGCCCTGGAAACCTCGCGCAAGGCCATCAGCCGCCACTGGTTCAAGGTGTTCGGCCTGCTGCTGGTGCTGAGCCTGCTGATGCTGGTGAGCATGATCCCGCTGTTCATCGGCCTGATCTGGACCGGCCCGCTGTTCGTCGTTTCCATGGGTATTCTCTACCGCACCATCTTCGGCGTTCGCCCGCTGGGCAACTGAGGTGCAGACCGGGCCGTCGCGGCGGCCCGGTTGCCTGATGACGCCACGCTGGCTAGCATCTGACTTTCCCCGACACGGCCCCCCGATGCCACCGAACGCAGCCGCCCGCCTCGTCGCGCCCGCCCCCCGGCCAGGCGCCGAGGTCCTCGACACCCACTACCACGTGGAAACGCCGGAAGGCATCGACCTGCTCCTGCGTCCCGCCGGCGTCGTCCCCCGGGCCCTGGCCTATACCATCGACCTCTGCATCCGCGGCCTGATCATGCTGGTGCTGATGCTCGGCCTGGCGTTCCTCGGCAAGCTCGGCGCCGGCCTCGGCCTGCTGCTGACCTTCGTCATGACCTGGTGGTACATGGTCCTCTTCGAGGTGCTCAACCAGGGCCGCTCGCCCGGCAAGCAGATGATGGGACTGCGCGTCGTCCACGACGACGGCACTCCGGTGGGCTGGGCCGCGTCGCTGCTGCGCAACCTGCTGCGCTTCGCCGACATCCTGCCCTTCGGCTACGCCCTCGGTCTGCTCTGTTGCCTGAACCATCCGGCCTTCAAGCGCCTGGGCGACATCGCCGCCGGCACCCTGGTGGTCTACCGCGAACCCGAACTGAGCCGGCCCAGCCTGCCTGACGTCGAGCCGCAACTGCCGCCCTTCCCCATGAGCCTGGAAGAACAGCGCGCCTTCCTCGGTTTCGCCGAACGCGGCGCGGCGCTTTCCTCGGCACGCCGCGAGGAACTGGCGGGCATTCTCGCCGAACCGCTGGGCGTCGAGCCGGTACGCGCCCAGGCCGAGATCAACGGCATCGCCCGTGGCTTTCTCGGCCTGCGTCAGGAGAGCGCATGAAACAGAGCCTCTTCGAACAGCGCCACCAGGCCGCCTGGCAACGCTTCGACAAACGCCTCGCCTTTCTCGAGAAAGGCAAGAAGCTGGAAGGCTCCAGCGACGACTTCGCCGCCGATTACCGGCGCCTCTGCCAGCAACTGGCGCTGGCCCAGGAGCGCGGCTACAGCAGTCACCTGATCGACCAGTTGCAGCAACTGGCGATGCGCGGCCACCAGCAGTTCTACCGGCACCGCAGCCACCTCGGCAGCCGCATCCTCGGCTTCCTGCTCGCCGGCCTGCCGCGCCTGGTCCGCGAGGAGTGGCGCAGCATCGCCGTGGCCAGCCTGCTGTTCTACGGCAGCGCCCTGCTCATGGGGCTGCTGGTCTATCACTTTCCCGACCTGATCTACAGCGTGGTCAGCCCGGACAAGGTCAGCGAGATGGAGTCTATGTACGCCCCGGAAACCACCCGCCTGGGTCCGTTGGGGGCACGCGACACCAGCGACGACTGGGAAATGTTCGGCTTCTACATCATGAACAACATCGGCATCGCCTTTCAGACCTTCGCCAGCGGCGTGCTGCTGGGACTCGGCAGCCTGTTCTTCCTGCTGTTCAATGGCCTGATGATCGGTTCGGTGGCCGGCCACCTGACGCAGATCGGCTACGTGCAGACCTTCTGGCCCTTCGTCATCGGCCACGGCGCGTTCGAACTGACCGCCATCACCTTCGCCGGCGCCGCCGGCCTCAAGCTCGGCTGGGCGCTGCTCGCGCCAGGTCGCCTGACCCGCGGCGAAGCCCTGCGGCTGGCCGCCAGGCGCAGCGTGCAACTGATCGCCGGGGTGATCGTGCTGTTGCTGCTGGCGGCCTTCACCGAGGCCTATTGGTCTTCCATCAGTCATTTCGAGCCGCGGGTGAAGTACGCGGTCGGCGCGGTCCTCTGGCTGCTGGTCGGCAGCTACTTCCTGTTCGCCGGACGGAGCCGCCATGCGCCTGACTGACGCCAGCGTGGCGATTCGGCCGCGCAGCGCCTGGGAAGCGCTCGACCTCGGCATCCTCCTGGCGCATCGCCATGCGCGCCTGCTGATGGGCAGTTGGGCGTTGCTGACCCTGCCGCTGTTCGCCGTGCTCAGCCTCCTGCTGTGGCAGCATCCGACCCTGGCGATCCTGATCTTCTGGTGGCTCAAGCCGGCCTTCGAACGGCTGCCGCTGTACATTCTCTCGCACGCCCTGTTCGGCGATACGCCAACCCTGAAGCAGGCCCTGCGCGCCTATCCCGCCCTGCTGAGGAAACAGTTGCCGGCCAGCCTGCTGTGGCGCCGCTTCAGTCCGACGCGCAGCTTCGACCTGCCGGTCCTGCAACTGGAAGGGCTCGCCGGGGAGCCCCGCAGCCAGCGCCTGATCGTATTGTCCCAGCGCAACGCCGGCGGCGCGACCTGGCTGACCGTGGTCGGCGTGCACCTGGAAATGGCGCTCTGGGCCGGCTTCGCCATGCTTCTCTACCTGCTGATCCCGGCGCAGAACGAGATCGACTGGAACTGGCAGAGCCTGCTCGACCCGGAAGCCGGCGAGTGGCTCTGGCTGGAGCACCTGTCGAACCTGCTCTACGTCCTGGTGCTGGTAGTCTGGGAGCCGATCTACGTGGCCTGCGGCTTCACCCTCTACCTGAACCGGCGCACCGAACTGGAGGCCTGGGACATCGAGCTGGTGTTCCGCCGCCTGCGCCAGCGTCTGGTCGGCAGCGCCTATGTCCTGCTGCTCGGCCTGGCCGCTTCGCTGGCCTGGCTGCCCGCCCCTTCCGCCTACGCCGAGCCGGCGGCCGCCGCCAGCGCCGGCGACGCCGAGCTGCCGCCCGAGCAGGCCCGCCTGCTGCGGCAGAAACTCAACAGCGAACAGGCCGGCAAGCAGATCCGGGCGATCGTCGACGGCGCGCCGTTCAAGAACAGCGAGACCGTGACGGGCTGGCGCTTCGGCGACAAGACCGAGAAAAAGGACAGCCGCAAGGAGGACGAAGAGCGGCTCAAGGCATTCTTCGAGGCCCTGGCCAACTGGGTGCCGTTCCGTCACGCGGCGCAGGTCATCGAAGTGCTGCTCTGGGCGCTGCTGTTCAGCGCGGTGTTCCTGCTGGTCTGGCGCTACCGTGAATGGCTGCGCCTGTTCGTCGGCAACCTGGGCTTGCCGCAACGGGCCCGCCGCGAAGCGCCGACGGTGATGTTCGGCCTCGATCTCAGTCCGGAAAGCCTGCCCGACGACATCGCCGGCAACGCCGAACGGCTCTGGAACGAGAAACCACGGGAAGCCCTCGGCCTGCTCTACCGCGGGCTGCTCAGCCGACTGCTGCATGACTACCGCCTGCCGTTGAAGGGCTCCCATACCGAGGGCGAGGTCCTGCGCCTGGTCGAAGGACTGGAGCAACAACGGCCGCTGCTGCACTACAGCCAACTGCTGACCGCCCAATGGCAGGCGCTCGCCTACGGCCACCGGCTGCCGGCCGACGACGCTCGCCAGCGCCTCTGCGACGGCTGGCGCAGCCTTTTCGCCGCGGGAGCCAAGCCATGATGAGCCGGCGCGCGCGCTTCCTGTTGCTTGCCGTGCTCCTGCTGCTGGCCGGGCTGCTGGCGATCTTCCTGGCCAGCCGCCTGCAACCCTATACGGAGACGATCGACCTCGGCCCATCGCCGGAGGCCCGGCGCAATCCCTACCTGGCCGCCGAACTGTTCCTGCGCAAGCAGGGGGTCACGGTGAGCCGCGCCGACGGCCTTGAGGTCCTCAAGGAGCTGCCGCCCTCCGGGCATACCCTGCTCCTGCTCGGCAGCCGCTCCGGCATGACTCCCGGCCAGGCGCGCCGCCTGCTGCAATGGAGCGAGCAGGGCGGGCACCTGGTGCTGATCGCCGAACGCCTGTGGGACGAGGACGAGAAGAAGAGCGGCGACCTGCTGCTCGACAGCCTGGATATCCGCCAGTACCTGACCGAGGACTTCGACGACAGCCAGGACCGGGCCAGCGAGGAAACCGCCGACGCCGACGCCGACGAAGGTAGCGTCGACGACCATGCGACCGAAGCGCCGCCGGAGGAAGCCGCCGGCGAGGAAGAAGAGCCCGCCGACAGCGTGCCGGACTATTCCGCACTGACCCGCCTGTACCTGGAAAACGAGCGCTCGCCGGCCTACATCGGCTTCGATCCCGACTACCACCTCTACGATCCGCAGAACCACGCCTACGCCTGGGCCAACAGCGGCGACGCCACCCACCTGTTGCAGATGCAGCACGGCAAGGGCCTGGTCACGGTGCTCACCGACGCCTGGATCTGGCAGAACCGCAACATCGAGCAGTACGACAACGCCTGGCTGCTCTGGTACCTGACCCAGGACAACCAGGTGACCCTGCTCTACCGCGCCGAACGCGACAGCCTCGCCACCCTGCTCGCCCGCCACTTCCCCGAGGCCCTGGCGGCAGCGCTGCTGCTGTTGCTCGCTGGCCTGTGGCGCGCAGGGCTGCGCCAGGGTCCCTTGCAGCCGGTGGCCAGCCGTTCGCGCCGGCAACTGGAGGAACACCTGCGCGCCGGCGCCGACTTCCTCCTCCGCCAGCGCGGCCACGTCGCCTTGCTGCACGGTCTGCAACGCGACATCCTGCGCAGGGCACGGCGTCGCCACCCCGGTTTCGAACAGCTCGGCGTCGCCGAGCAATGGCAGATCCTCGGGCGCATGACCCGCCTGCCACCCAGCGCCATCAGCCAGGCCATGCGCCCATATCCGGCGCAGCGCCTTTCCGCTGCCGACTTCACCCGCCAGGTCGCCCACCTGCAAAGCCTCAGGAATGCCCTATGAGCGAACAGACGCCCGAACAACCGAGCACCGCGCCCAACCCGGCGCTCCAGCGCCAGCGCGCCAGCCAACTGGCCCAGGCCCTGCGCAGCGAACTGCAGAAAGCCCTGATCGGCCAGGGCGCGGTGATCGACGATGTGCTCACCGCGTTGCTCGCCGGCGGCCACGTGTTGGTGGAAGGCGTGCCGGGGCTCGGCAAGACCCTGCTGGTACGCGCCCTGGCGCGCTGCTTCGACGGCGGCTTCGCGCGCATCCAGTTCACCCCCGACCTGATGCCCAGCGACGTCACCGGCCACGCCGTATACGACCTCGCCAGCGAGCAGTTCAAGCTGCGCAAGGGGCCGGTGTTCACCCACCTGCTGCTGGCGGACGAGATCAACCGCGCGCCGGCCAAGACCCAGGCCGCCCTGCTGGAAGTGATGCAGGAGCGCCAGGTCACCCTGGAAGGACGCGCCCTGCCGGTGCCGCAGCCGTTCATGGTGCTGGCGACGCAGAACCCGATCGAGCAGGAAGGCACCTATCCGCTGCCGGAAGCCGAACTCGACCGCTTCATGCTCAAGCTGCGCATCGATTACCCGGCCGAAGCCGAGGAGCAGACCCTGGTGCGCCAGGTGACCCGCTCCGCGCGCAGCGACATGCTCGACGTGGCCAACCTGCGGCCGCTGCTGAAGGACAAGGACGTTCTCGCCCTGCAGCGGATCGCCAGCGACCTGCCGATCGACGACCAGGTCCTCGACTATGCCGTGCGCCTGGCCCGCACCACCCGCAACTGGCCGGGCCTGGCCCTCGGCGCCGGACCTCGCGCGTCGATCGCCCTGGTCCGTTGCGGCCGGGCGCGGGCGCTGCTGCGCGGCGGCGAGTTCGTGGTGCCGGACGACATCAAGGGCTGTGCCCTGGCGGTCCTGCGCCATCGGGTCCGGCTGTCTCCGGAGCTGGACATCGAGGGGCTGTCGGTGGACCAGGTCCTGCAACAGTTGCTCGACCAGGTACCGGCCCCCCGCGTATGAAGCCATCGCGCGCCCTGCTGGCGCTGTTCGCCGCGCTCCTGCTGCTGGCCATCGGCCTGGGCAGCCTGTCGGCGCTCGGCCAGCGGTTGCCTGCGCAACTGCATACATTCTGGTGGGCGGCGCTCGCCGCGCTGCTCCTGCTCGGCCTGCTGGACGCCCTGTGGGCGCGCCGCCAGGCGGTGCCGAAGCTGAGCCGCCAGCTCAGCGGCAACCTGCCGCTGGGGCGCTGGAGCGAAGTGCGCCTGCATCTGCAGCACACCTATCGGCGTCCGGTTCGCCTGACCCTGTTCGATCACCTGCCGGCCGGCATGGATTTCGAGTACCTGCCGCAGGAGGTCGAACTGCGCCCGGGCGAAAGCACCGAGGTCGGCTACCGGGTGCGGCCGCTCAACCGCGGTCACTTCGTGTTTCCCCGCTGCGAGCTGGAACTGCCCAGCCCGCTGCGCCTGTGGCGGCAGCGCCGCTACCTGGAAGCACGCGGCGAGACCCGCGTCTACCCGGACTTCGCCCGCCTCTACGGCGCCGAACTGATGGCGGTCGACCACTGGCTCAACCAGATCGGCGTACGCGGCGGCCAGCGCCGCGGCCTCGGCCTGGAGTTCCACCAGTTGCGCGAATTCCGCGACGGCGACACCCTGCGCCAGATCGACTGGAAGGCCACCGCTCGCAAACGCACGCCGATCGCCCGCGAATACCAGGACGAACGCGACCAGCAGATCCTCTTCCTGCTCGACTGCGGCCGCCGCATGCGCAGCCAGGACGGCGACCTGTCGCACTTCGACCATGCCCTCAACGCCAGCCTGCTGCTGGCCTACGTGGCCCTGCGCCAGGGCGACGCGGTGGGCGCCATGACCTTCGCCGGCGACGACCGCCGGCATCTCCCGCCGGGCAAGGGCAGCGCCCAGCTCGGCGCGCTGCTCAACACCGTCTACGACCTGCAGACCAGCCAGCGTCCCGCCGATTTCCCGGAAGCCGTGCAGGCGGTGCTGTCCCGCCAGCGGCGGCGGGCCCTGGTGATCCTGGTAACCAACCTGCGCGACGAGGACGACGAAGAACTGCTCGGCGCGGTGAAACGCCTGGGCCGCCAGCACCGGGTGCTGGTCGCCAGCCTGCGCGAGGAAGTGCTCGACACCCTGCGCCAGGAGCCGGTCGCCCGCTACGAGCAGGCGCTCGCCTACACCGGCACCATCGACTACCTGAATGCGCGCAACGGCCTCCACGAGAAGCTCGCGGCCCACGGCGTGCCAGTGCTCGATGCGCGTCCCAGCGAACTCGGGCCGGAGCTGATCAGCCGCTACCTGGGCTGGAAGCGCGCCGGCGTGCTTTGACGGATCAGACCGACTGCGGCTGGCGGGGGAAGCTGAAGTAGCGGCGCAGCGCCTCCACCAGTTCGAGGAATTCGGCGGGCGGCGCCAGCAGGTGGAAGCCGGAATCGAAATGACCGGGCGTGACGTCCTCGCAGGTCCACCGGCAGTCGGCGGAAAAATCGATGCATTTCGGGCGACCGCCCAGTCCCGGAACCTTCAGGCGCAGTTCGAAACGCGCGCCGACCAGCATCGGCAGTTGGCTGATCAGCAGCAGGCCGTCCTCGGAGACGTTGCCGATGTAGCCCATCGGCTTATCGGTGATGCGATTGAACACCTTCAGGTAGCTGGGCAACTGATGGCGCTGGATATGTCGTTGAAGACCCATAATGGCATTTCGCTATGATTTGCAGTCCAGTATGACGATGCCGGCGCTCGGGGAACAAGCTCAGCGGCAGCGTTCGGACTCCCGCGAGGCCAGTTCGCGACGAATGGCGTCCAGCTCGGCATCGCTCAGGTAAACCGGCCCGCCGCCGGCGTCCTGCCGATAGAAGCGGCCGCCGCGTTCGAGCTGGGACAACTGTTGCCGCAAGCGCCCGCATTCCTCGGCCAGCGCAGCCTGGCGCTGGCCGGCACGTTCGGCGGCGGCGGTGCGTTCCTCGCGACGAGCATCGAAATACTCCTGGGTGCGCTGCTCGCGCTGGCGGGTCGCGGCGTCACGTTCCACCACCTGCGGCCTGACTTCGACGCGTTGCGCGCCGGCCGGTGGCGTGGCGGAGAAGTGTACCTTGCCCTGGGCATCGGTCCAGCGATAGATGTCCGCCTGCGCCAGCACGGGCATCAGGGCGACACAGAACCACAGGGCACGCATGCGAACCTCCTCCGTGAAATCCAGGACGAAGCTTACCGGATCGACCGGGGTCCCATGCGACCGACGGTCAGCCTGAACGCCCGTCCAGTCTCCCGGCCGCCTACAGGCGGGTCGGCACGGCGCTGGCCGAGGCCGGCGTCTCGCTCAGCCGGCCCAGTTGGCGCAAGGTCTCCAGCCGCGCCTTGGCACGGTAGGCATATTCGCTGGTGGGGTAACGGGCGATGATGAAGTGGTAGGTCTGCGCCGCGTCGACGAACAGGCTCTGGCGTTCCAGGCACTGGCCGCGCAGCAGCGAGATTTCCGGCTGCAGGTAGGGCCGCGCGCGAATCCGCCGTTCGGCCCGCGACAGGTCGAGCATCACCTGTGCGCAATCGCCTTTGTCGTAGGCGCGGTAGGCCCCGTTCAGGTCGCTGTTCAGCGACCAGCTGTTACAACCGGTGGCACTCAGCGCCAGGCAGGCAACGATCAAGCTTCGCATAGGCATATCCTCCGTTGGGAACTGTATCGGCGCGTATTGGCGTGACTGAAGGGCCTGACTAGACTGGGGTGGCTCTCGCCCTGGCGCCAAGGAGATGCCATGCGCTTCGCCCGCCGTCTCGTCCTGCTCCCATTGTTGTCGCTGCTGGCCGCCTGTTCGCCGACCACGCCGCTGTTCGTCGCCCAGGTGACCACTGGCGAAGTCGCCGAATACAAGCAGATGAAGAGCAACCGCATGACCGCCGCCATCGAGGAGGAAGGCGACCTGCTGACCTACAGCGCCATGGCGATCCGCGACAACAGGAGCGCCGAGGCGGAGAAGCTCTACCTCACCGGCTACGACAATAGCCGCTACAGCGCCGAGGTGCGCGGTATCTCGCTGTACCAGATCGGCCTGATCTACATGAGCCGCTACAACGACCAGCGCGACGACGCCAAGGCCACCGACTACTTCCAGCGCGTGGTCCGCGAGTTCCCCGGCACCCACGCCGCCGAGCATGCCCAGGCGCGCCTGCTGGCGATGCGGCAGCGAGCCAGGGAGCCGGTGCAGAAGAGCGCCCGCGAATTGCTCGCCACCTGGAAGCCGCAGCAGAACCTCGACCTCTACAAGACCAGCCTCGACCCGGACATGACCCTGCTGTCGCGCCGCGCGGTGCTCAAGGATCGCGTCGACGAGGCCGCCGAGCTCTACCTGCTGGCGGTCAACGATCCGGCGATTCCTGCCGGTATAAAGGAAAAGGCCCTCTACCAGCTCGGCCTGATGTACCTGGCGCCAGACAACCCGCACCCGAACCGCGACAAGGCCATCGAATACCTGCGCCGCCAGTTGCTCGACTATCCTGAAGGCGAATTGTCGAACAAGGCCAGCCGGCACCTCGACCAGGCGCTCAACGTGCAACCGCGCTGATCCCCGCCGGACTGACCCAGATCAAGCGCCCGTCGCGGCGCCTGGTCTGCAATGGCATTCCCGCCCAGTGCCAGGAGCGTTGCCATGAACCTGCATAACCTGCTGGTGGTCGTCGACCCGAGCAGCGACGAACAGCCGGCCCTTACCCGTGCCCAGTGGATCGCCGAACGCAGCGGCGCCAGCGTCGAGTTGCTGCTGTGCGACTTCAACCCGGCGCTGGACGGCGGGCTGTTCTTCGACAGTCACTCGCTGCAGCGTGCCCGCGACCTTTACCTGGACGAACGGGTCACCTGGCTGGAGCAGCTTTCCATGCCGCTGCAGCAGGCCGGCATCCGCACTCAGGTCGAGGCCCAGTGGGGCAAGCCGCTGGACCGGATGGTCCTGCAACGGGTCGGCGAAACCCGGCCCGACCTGGTCCTCAAGAGCACCCGCAAGCACAACCTGCTGCGCCGCCTGCTACTGGGCAACAGCGACTGGCAATTGATCCGCCACTGCCCGCAGCCGCTCTGGCTGGTCCATCACGACGCCTGGCGCGGCCAGCGCCTGTGCGCGGCGCTCGACCCGCTGCATGCCAGCGACAAGCCGGCCGCCCTCGATCACCGGCTGATCGCCGCCGCCCGCCAGCTCGAAGCCAGCCTGGGGCTGCGCGCCGACTACCTGCATACCCACGCGGCGATGCCGCGCAGCCTGCTGTTCGACGCGGAAATGCTCGCCGGTTACGAGCGTTTCGTGCTGCAACATGAGGAACGTCACCGCCAGGCCTTCGACGACCTGCTGGCAGCCTACCCGGAGATCGCCGCGGAGCGCCGCCACCTGCTGGCCGGCTATGCCGAGCAGACGATCCCCGACTTCGTCCGGGCCAACGACATCGACCTGCTGCTGATGGGCGCGGTCGCCCGGGGGCACCTGGACAACGCGCTGATCGGGCAAACCGCCGAACGCGTCCTGGAGGAGGTGGAATGCGACCTGCTGGTGCTCAAACCGACAAATGACATCTGATGCAGATAGTATGACTCCGCAGTCGCCGCCGAGCCTCGCCGGTGGTAGCCTGCACGCCAGCGTTATCCAAGGAGTCCTTTGCATGTCCGTTCGCCGCACCAAAATCGTCGCCACCCTCGGCCCAGCCAGCAATTCCCCGGAAGTGCTGGAGCAACTGATCCTGGCCGGGATCGACGTCGCCCGCCTCAACTTCTCCCACGGCACCCCCGATGAACACCGCGCCCGCGCCAGGCTGGTGCGCGAACTGGCGGCCAAGCACGGCCGCTTCGTCGCCCTGCTCGGCGACCTGCAAGGACCGAAGATCCGCATCGCCAAGTTCGCCAACAAGCGCATCGAATTGCAGGTCGGCGACAAGTTCCGCTTCTCCACCAGCCACGCCCGCGACGCCGGTACCCAGGAAGTGGTCGGCATCGACTACCCGGACCTGGTGAAGGACTGCGGGGTCGGTGATGAACTGCTGCTGGACGACGGCCGGGTGGTGATGGTGGTCGAGGAAGTCGCCGCCGACGAACTGCGCTGCCGGGTGCTGATCGGCGGCCCGCTGTCCGACCACAAGGGCATCAACCGCCGCGGCGGCGGTCTCACCGCGCCGGCGCTGACCGACAAGGACAAGGCCGACATCAAGCTGGCCGCGGACATGGACCTGGACTACGTGGCCGTTTCCTTCCCGCGCGATGCCAAGGACATGGAGTACGCCCGCCGCCTGCTCACCGAGGCCGGTGGCAAGGCCTGGCTGGTGGCCAAGATCGAGCGCGCCGAGGCGGTCGCCGACGACGACGCCCTCGACGGCCTGATTCGTGCCAGCGACGCGGTGATGGTGGCCCGTGGCGACCTCGGCGTGGAAATCGGCGATGCCGAGCTGGTCGGCATCCAGAAGAAGATCATCCTGCACGCTCGCCGCAACAATAAAGTGGTGATCACCGCGACCCAGATGATGGAGTCGATGATCCACAGCCCGATGCCGACCCGCGCGGAAGTCTCCGACGTGGCCAACGCCGTGCTCGACTACACCGACGCGGTGATGCTCTCGGCGGAAAGCGCCGCCGGCGAGTACCCGGTGGAAGCGGTGAAAGCCATGGCCCGCGTCTGCCAGGGCGCCGAGAAGCACCCGACCAGCCAGAAATCCAGCCATCGCCTCGGCCAGACTTTCGACCGCTGCGACGAGAGCATCGCCCTGGCGTCGATGTACACGGCCAACCACTTCCCGGGGATCAAGGCGATCATCTGCCTGACCGAAAGCGGCTTCACCCCGCTGATCATGTCGCGCATCCGCTCGTCGGTACCGATTTACGCCTACTCCCCGCACCGCGAGACCCAGGCTCGCGTGGCGATGTTCCGCGGCGTGGAAACCATCCCCTTCGACCCGGCGGCGCTGCCGGCGGAGAAGGTCAGCCAGGCCGCGGTCGACGAGTTGCTCAAGCGCGGCGTGGTGACCAAGGGCGACTGGGTTATCCTGACCAAGGGCGACAGCTACACCGCCCAGGGCGGCACCAACACCATGAAGGTGCTGCACGTCGGCGACCTGCTGGTATAAGCGCACGTCGCGGCGGATAACGCCCGCGGCGTTATCCGCCCTACGGACCGGCGCTCCGCTAACTCAACGTGGTGTAGGGCGAATAACCGCTACGCGGTTATCCGCCATTTCAGACGCCTCACGGCGAATAACGCCTATGGCGTTATCCGCCCTACGGACCGGAGCCCCGCTGGCCCAACGTGGTGTAGGGCGAATAACCGCTACGCGGTTATCCGCCGTTTCAGCCGCATCGCGGCGAATAACGCCTAGGGCGTTATCCGCCCTACGGACCGGCGCTCCGCTGGCCCAACCTGGTGTAGGGCGAATAACCGCTACGCGGTTATCCGCCGTTTCAGACGCCTCACGGCGAATAACGCCTGGGGCGTTATCCGCCCTACGGATCGTCGCTCCGCTGGCCCAACAGCGGTGTGCTCAGGCGAACCTGGAGAAATCCGGCTGGCGCCGGTGCATGAAGGCGCTGAGCGCCTCGATCGCCTCGGGCGAGCGCAGTCGGGTACTGAAGATATCGCCTTCCTCGGCGATCACCCGGCGAAGCTCCTCGATAAACGGCGCTTTCATCAGGCGCTTGCTCTCCACTACCGCCGAGGGCGCCAGGTGCAGGAAGCGCCGGGCCGCATCGCGGGCGTGCTCCAGCACCGTGGCGCCATCCTCCAGCGCCGCATTGGCCAGGCCCCAGGCCGCCGCCTGCTCGCCGCTGAAGTCCTGGCCGAGCATCAGCAATTCCGCAGCCCTGGCATGACCGAGCATGCGCGGCAGGATCAGGCTCGAGCCGAACTCCGGTGTCAGGCCGAGGTTGACGAACGGCATCTTCAATCGCGCGTTGCGACCGACGAAGACCAGGTCGCAATGCAGCAGCAGGGTGGTGCCGATACCCACCGCCGGTCCGTTCACCGCGGCGATCACCGGCTTGGGGAATTCCAGCAGAGCGCTCATGAAGCGGCCGACCGGGCTGTCGCGCAGGGATGGCGGTTGCTCGAGGAAGTCGAGGATGTCGTTGCCGCTGGTGAAGCAGGCATCGCCGCCAGTGATCAGCACTACCCGCACAGCCGTATCGGCCTGCGCCTCCAGCAGCGCCTCGGCCATCCGACTGTACATCGCGCGGGTCAGCGCGTTCTTCTTGTCCTGGCGGTCCAGGCGCAGGGTCAGCAGCCCCGCTTCGCGTTCGACCCGAATCAGCTCGCTCATCGTCACTCCAGGGATGCGGCGCAGGGCCGCGGCAATGGCTGCAAGGCACCGCCACCGCGCCGCGTCAGGCGTGGGGCAGGAACAGGTCCGCCAGGGTCTGGCTACGCGGTACGCCGGCCAGGTAGAGATGCCGGGCGAAGCGTTCGACGCTGGCGGGTTGGCCGCAGAGTAAGGCCATGCTGCGCCGCGGAACAAGGCGGAGATCGGCCAAGGCAGAGGGCAACTGCGCCGCCGACACCAGGTTGACGCGCACTTGCGGATGACGCCCGGCCAACTCCGCCAACTCGCTCGCCAGGTAGTGGTCGCGCGCCAGGTGCAGCAACTGGATCGGCGCCTGGTGTTCCGCGCGCAAGGCCTCGCGAAGTATCCCCCAGAGCGGCGCCAGCCCGGTACCGGCGGCCATCAGCAACAGCGGTCGCTCCTGCCAGTCCGGCTCGTAGCGCAACGCCCCGCCGCGCAACTCGCCCAGACGCAGGAGCGCGCCAGGCGCCAGGCGCCGGGCGCGGTCGCAGAACGCGCCGGGAGCGCTACAGTCGATGTGGAACTCCAGCCATGGGTCCTCGTGAGGCAGGCTGGCCAGCGAATAGGGACGCGCCACGCCATCGTCGCTCCACAGCAGCAGGTGCTGCCCGGCGCGATAGCGCAAGGGCCGCTCCGGCTCCAGGCGCAGGCGCAGCACATCGCCCAGCCAGTGGCAGGCTACGACCCTGGCCGGCAGCCCGTCGCGCTCAGGATCGAAAGGCTGCAACACGAGGTCGCCGAGCACCCGGCACTGACAGGCCAGCCGCCAGCCCGCTTCGCGCCGTGCCGGATCGAGCGCCTCCGGGAGGGTGTCGTCCACCTCGCCCTGCAGGCAATGCACCAGGCAGGCGTGGCAACTGCCGGCGCGGCAGCTATGGGGCACGGCGATGCCGCCGGCGAGCAGCGCATCCAGCAGGTTGCTGCCGGCGGCGACGGCAAGGCGTCGCTCGCCGACCCGTATGTCAGGCACTGGTGACCTCCCAGGTGGCGTCGCAGCGGTTTCGTCCGCCGCGCTTGGCACGGTAGAGCGCCTGGTCGGCCCGCTGCAAGGCCTCGTCGAGATCGTCGTCGGCATACAGCAGGGTCATGCCCACCGAAAGGCTCAGGGTATCCACTGTGACCCCGACCGGTTCCGCCTGTTGGAACGCCAGGCGCAGGCGCTCGCAACAGCTTTCCAGCTGTTCCGCGTCGGCGTGGGGCAGCAGCAGGACGAACTCCTCGCCGCCGTAACGGGCCAGGACGTCGCCATCGCGCAGACAGGAACGCGCCACCGCGGCGAAGGTCTGCAGGACCCGATCGCCGGCGGCGTGGCCGTGGCGGTCGTTGATCCGCTTGAAGTGATCGAGGTCGATCAGCGCCAGGCCGTGCTGCCGGTTCGGCAGCAGGTCTTCCAGCGCCCGGCTGGCCATGCGCATGAAATGCCGGCGGTTGAACAGACCGGTGAGTTCGTCGGTGGCCACCAGGTCTTCCAGTTGGCGCATCATGCCGCGCAGCGTGTCCTGGTGCGCCTGCAAGGCATAGCGGCGCTGGCGCATGCGTTGCCGCATCGCCTGTATGTAGCTGGCGAACAGGCTCAGCCAGACCATTACGATGAACATCACGAGCACCTGCAATGCAGCCCGGCCCGGTAGCTCGAGACGCTGCTGCAAGGCCTCTACCAGGTAGATGCCGGAAAAAGCGATGAACGCCAGCGCCGCACAGCGGGCGAAGACCCGCGGCGGCAGTTGGAACACACCGAACAGCAGGGCCAGCACGTAGAACACCATGAAGGTGCCGCGCAGGCTGTCGACGTGGTAGAGGAAATAGGTCAGCCAGGCGATCGCCACCAGCACCTGCGGCTCGGTCAGGCTGGGATCGGCGTAACGCAGGTTGCGACCGCTGGCGAACAGCCAGAGGAAGGCCAGTTGGCAAGCCACCACCAGGGTGGTGCTGGCCGCCGCGGTGGTCGGCGCTGCGCGGTAGAAGCCGCTGAGTAGCGCCAGCCAGAGCAGGACCAGGCCGAGCAGGTAGGTGCCTGCGGCCATGCCGAACCGGCGGAGCAAGAGCTTTTGCAGCGCACGCTGTTTCAGAGGAGGCTTGTCTGTGCGCATGGGCTCCGTCCCGTAATGGCACCTGGCCGCAATGTACCCTGCCCCCTGCGGGTTGCCTAGTCGAACGAACTGCCAGCTAGCGGACCGCGGATTTATCGGCCGACCAGCCGGCTGGCCGACCAAGGTCTGATCGTCGGCGCGTGCGCCCGTCTCGCCGGAACGGCTATACTGTCGCGCCTTTTTTGCGCCGGTGCCTGACCGGCGCGCTCCTCGGCTGCGGCCGGCTCCGTGACCCTGCCCCGCATCCGAATTACCCGCCTGAAGAGGACCGTGCTCCATGGCCGTGATCAAGCAAGACGACCTGATCCAGAGCGTCGCCGATGCCCTGCAGTTCATCTCCTACTACCACCCGGTCGATTTCATCCAGGCCATGCATGAGGCCTACCTGCGCGAAGAATCGCCGGCTGCCCGCGACTCCATGGCGCAGATCCTGATCAACTCGCGCATGTGCGCCACCGGCCACCGCCCGATCTGCCAGGACACCGGGATCGTCACCGTGTTCGTCCGGGTCGGCATGGACGTGCGCTGGGACGGCGCTACCATGAGCGTCGACGATATGATCAACGAAGGCGTGCGCCGCGCCTACAACCTGCCGGAGAACGTCCTGCGCGCCTCGATCCTGGCCGACCCGGCCGGCGCGCGGAAGAACACCAAGGACAACACGCCGGCGGTGATCCACTACTCCATCGTTCCCGGCGACAAGGTCGAGGTCGATGTCGCGGCCAAGGGCGGCGGCTCGGAGAACAAGTCGAAGATGGCCATGCTCAACCCGTCCGACTCGATCGTCGACTGGGTGCTGAAGACCGTACCGACCATGGGCGCCGGCTGGTGCCCGCCGGGCATGCTCGGCATCGGCATCGGCGGTACCGCGGAGAAAGCAGCGGTGATGGCGAAGGAGGTCCTCATGGACCCGATCGACATCCACGAACTGAAGGCCCGCGGCCCGCAGAACCGCATCGAGGAACTGCGCCTGGAGCTGTTCGAGAAGGTCAACCAGCTGGGCATCGGTGCCCAGGGCCTGGGCGGCCTGACCACCGTGCTCGACGTCAAGATCATGGACTACCCGACCCACGCCGCCTCGCTGCCGGTGTGCATGATCCCCAACTGCGCCGCGACCCGCCACGCCCACTTCGTGCTCGACGGCTCCGGCCCCGCCGAACTGGAAGCGCCGTCGCTCGACGCCTACCCGGAGATCGTCTGGGAAGCCGGCCCGTCCGCGCGCCGCGTCGACCTGGACAAAATCACCCCGGAAGAGGTGCAAAGCTGGAAACCGGGCGAGACCCTGCTGCTCAACGGCAAGATGCTCACCGGCCGCGACGCCGCGCACAAGCGCATGGTCGACATGCTGAACAAGGGCGAAACGCTGCCGGTGGACCTGAAAGGCCGCTTCATCTATTACGTCGGCCCGGTCGATCCGGTCGGCGACGAGGTGGTCGGCCCGGCCGGTCCCACCACCGCCACCCGGATGGACAAGTTCACCCGCCAGATCCTCGAACAGACCGGCCTGCTGGGCATGATCGGCAAGTCCGAGCGCGGTCCCATCGCCATCGAGGCGATCAAGGACAACAAGGCGGTATACCTGATGGCCGTCGGCGGCGCCGCCTACCTGGTCGCCCAGGCGATCAAGAAGTCCAAGGTGCTGGCCTTCGCCGAACTGGGCATGGAAGCGATCTACGAGTTCGAGGTGAAGGACATGCCGGTCACCGTCGCGGTTGACACCAACGGCGAGTCGGTGCACATCACCGGCCCGGCGGTCTGGCAGAAGAAGATCGCCGAAAGCCTGGCGGTCGAGGTCAAGTAAGCCTGCTCCGTCCCTGAAAAAGCCCGGCCCCGCGCCGGGCTTTTTCGTACGGCCACTGGCCGGAGCCTGGGCTGGCAGCGCCGCAGGCGCCTTGGTTCAGCCGAACCAGAAATACAGCAAGGTCAGGTTCGCCGCCGAGATCAGGCCGAACAACGACCAGGCCAGCGCGCTGACCCAGCGCGGGTTGACGAACTCCCCCATGAGGCCCCGGTCGCTGCTGAAGCGAATCAGCGGCCACAGGGCGAACGGCAATTGCAGGCTGAGCACCACCTGGCTGAGCACCAGCAGCTTGCCTACCGCGCCTTCGCCCAGCCAGAGCACGCCGATCAAGGCCGGCACCAGGGCCAGGCCGCGGGTGATCAGGCGCCGCTGCCAGCAGGGAATCTTCGCCCGGAGGAAACCCTCCATCACCACCTGCCCGGCAATGGTGCCGGTGAAGGTCGAGCTCTGCCCCGCCGCCAGCAGGGCGAAGCCGAACAGGAAGCTGGCCAGGGCGCCGCCCACCAACGGGTCGAGCAGGTGGTAGGCGTCCTGGATCTCCACCACCTCGGTATGGCCGCTGCCGTGGAAAGCCGCGGCGGCGAGGATCAGGATCGCCGCATTGACCAGCAGCGCCAGGGACAGCGAGCCGATGGTGTCGAGCCGGGAAAAGCGGATCGCCGAGCGTTTGCTCGCCGCGTCGTCGCCGCTGACCCGGGTCTGCACCACGGACGAATGCAGGTAGAGGTTGTGCGGCATCACCGTCGCGCCGAGGATGCCGATCGCCAGGTACAGCGGCTCCTGGCTGCTCAGGGTGTCCCAGGACGGCCGCAAGCCGGCGGCGACATCCGGCCAGTAGGGGCCGATCAGCACCAGTTCGACGAAGAAACACGCGCCGATGGTCGCGATCAGCCCCAGCACTATGGCCTCCAGGCGGCGGAAGTTGGCGCCCTGCAGGGCCAGCACGATCAGGGTATCGAAGGCGGTGAGGACCACCCCGGTGGTAATCGAGACGCCCAGCAGCAGGTGGAAGGCCAGCGCCGCGCCGAGCACCTCGGCAAGGTCGGTAGCGACGATCGACAGTTCCGCCAGCAGCCATTGGCCACGCGCCACGCCAGGGCGGTAGCGCTCCCGGGAGAGCTGCGCGAGGTCGCGGCCGGTGGCGATGCCCAGGCGCGAACAGAGGCTTTGCAGGAGCATCCCGGAAAAGCTCGCCAGCACCACTACGAACAGCAGCGCGTAGCCGAAGCGCGAGCCCGCCTCGATGGCGGTGGCCCAGTTGCCGGGGTCCATGTAGCCGACCGAGACCAGCAGGCCGGGGCCGATGAACAGCGCCAGCTTGCGCAGCGGCGAGGCGTCGGCCGGCACCGCCACGCTGTGGCTGACCGCCGAGGGACAGAACGGCGCGGTGGCCGTGGTGGGCAGGGAGTATTTCACGAGGCGACGCCGGATCGGGGGAGGAAGTGCGACCAGCCTAAACGTTTCACCCCGGTCGCGTCTTCCCTCGCCTCAGGCCTGGGCGCGCTGGCCGACCAGGCTCAGCTCGGCGACTTTCTCGCGCCGCTGCGCCAGGTAGCGGGTGCAACTGACACGCAGGAAGGAGGCGAAGTTGAGCACCTCGCCGCGATAGTCCATCACTTCCTCGTAGAGATTGGTGATCAACTGGTTGGTGCTCAGGCCCTCGCCTTCGGCGATTTCCCGGAGGATGTCCCAGAACTGGTTCTCCAGGCGCAGGGTGGTCACCACCCCGCGGATGCGCAAGGAACGCGAGCGCGATTCATAGAGGATCGGATCGGCTTTCACATAGAGTTCGCACATGCGCGGGGGTCTCCTGGGTCTCAGTGGCTGATACGGGTGCCGAGCACCTCAAGGAAGCGCGCCAGCCACGCCGGATGCGCCGGCCAGGCCGGCGCAGTGACCAGGTGGCCGTCGACGTGGGCCTGGTCCGACGGAATGTCGACGTACTCGCCGCCGGCCAGCCGCACCTCCGGGGCGCAGGCCGGATAGGCGCTGCACGCCCGCCCTTGCAGGACGCCGGCGGCGGCCAGCAGCTGGGCGCCATGGCAGACCGCGGCGATCGGCTTGCGCGCGGCGTCGAAGTCACGCACCAGAGCCAGCACCTGCTCGTTCAGGCGCAGGTATTCGGGCGCGCGGCCGCCGGGGATCAGCAGGGCATCGTAATCCTCGGCGCGGGCCTGGGCAAAGTCGGCATTGAGGGTGAAGTTGTGGCCCGGCTTCTCGCTGTAGGTCTGGTCGCCTTCGAAATCGTGGATGGCGGTGCGCACGCTTTGCCCGGCCCGCTTGTCCGGACACACCGCATGCACCTGGTGGCCCACCATCTGCAGGGCCTGGAACGGGACCATGGTTTCGTAGTCTTCGGCATAGTCGCCGACCAGCATCAGGATCTTCTTCGCAGCCATCACGCGCACTCCTTCGGGCAGGGCCCGGTCATACCGGGGATGCACCTAAGGTAGCCAATCCGCAGGGGGACGCGGGTAATAGACGGTTACTACACGCGTGCCGGGTTCAGATGCCGATCTTGTCCAGGGCCCGCCCGACGCCTTCCCAGAACGAGCGCTGCACGCGTTTCCGGTAGCCGCTGGCGGCGAACTGCATGGGCTCCTGAACCTGGTGGGTAGCGCCGATTTCCGCAGCGCCGAGATCGGCCGCCACCAATTGCAGCGGGCCATCGCCCTCACCCGCCGGGTGCTCGCTCTTCGGTGGCGGGTTGAGTTCGTCGTAGCGCAGGTAGTAGACCGAGCCGGCCCTGGCCTCGAGCATGAAGCTGGCGATGCGGGTGAAATCCATCGGACCGTCGGCGAACAGGGTCCAGAAGCTGCCCGCCAGCGGCCGGCGCATTTCCAGCTTGTAGCTGCCGGTCTCGAACTCGAACGCCAGGTAGCCGTTGCTCGGTAGGCTGCCGATCAGTTCGTTGTTGAGGAAGATCCCCGGCGCCTCGAGTTCCTCGTCCGCCCACTGGCTCCGCGGACGGTAGAGGTAGACGGTGGCGTGGCTGGCATCGGCGCTCGGATGGGCGACGAAGGCCGGTCCGTCCACCGCACCGAAGAACGCGCCGGGCGTGCTGCAGCCGACCAGGCTCGCGACGATCGACAGGGCCAGCGACAGGCTGCGCAGCATGCTCCATCCCTCTTCTTATGGTTATCCGCGCAGCATAACCAGCCGGGCCGGGCCTGCCACCCGTCGAAAGTCCGGTTCTCCGGGAGAACGGCCTCAGGCCGGGCGCGGCACCTTGGCCAGCGCCGGCGCCGGCATCAGCCGGCGCACCAGCCACTTGCGCACCGGCACCACGCCGCGCTCCTGGAACAGCACGCAGAACGCCACCAGCAGGACCAGGAACAGCGGGTAGTAGAGCAGCGACGATGGCAGCGCGGCCGCCGCCTCGGTGCAGGCGCGCCAGTCGTCGAGACAACGCCCCGGCACGGCGATAAGGCGCTCGCTACGGGAGAACAGGGTGAACATCGGCACATGCAGGGCGAACAGCGACAGCGAGGCGGCCCCCAGGCGCGGCGACCAGTGGCGGACGAAAGCGCTCTTCGGGTCGGCGGGCAGCGCGCAAAGGCACACCAGCAGCAACTGGGCCGGCAGCAGCAGGCCGTTGTGCAGCAGGAAGTACCAATGTTTGGCGCCCTGGGTGAACAGGTAGTCGGCCACCAGGAAGGCCGCCACCACCAGCGCCACCAGCGCGGCCAGCAGGCCGCGTCCCGGCACCATGCCACGGTCGCGGTAGCCGCGGAACAACCCGTAGGCCAGGATGCCGCCAAGGAATTCCGGCAGGCGCAGCAACGGATTGCGGTGCAGCAGGCCGGTCCAGGGGATCCCGTAGCTCTCGCTGGCCACTACCAGCGCCGGCGGGATCAGGTAGACCAGCCAGACCAGCGCCAGCACCTTCCACTTGTGCCGGCTGCGCATCAGCCGCGGGGCGACGAAGGGAAACGCCAGGTAGAAGAACATCAGCGTCGACAGCGACCACAACGGCGCGTTGAAGGTCAGGTAATAGGGATTCCAGGCCTGCAGCAGGAGGATCTGCAGGATGCTGTTGACGAACAGTTCGGTGTTGCTCATCCAGTGCAGGAAGAGTTCCGGGTGGGTGCGGCCGAGCACTTCGTTGGTGTCGTAGATGACGAAGCGCGGGGTGGCCTTGTCCAGCTCGGGACCGATTCCCAGGTGGCTGAGGGCCAGCAACACCAGGATCGACAGCAGCAGGGAGAACAGGTGCAGCGGATAGAGATTGGACAGTCGCTTGGTCCAGAAGCTGCGGGCGCTTTCGCGCAACCGGCCGCTGCGTGCGTAAACATGGGCCAGGAGGAAGCCGGAAAGCACGAAGAAGGTACTGGTGGCGAAGAACCCCAGGCTGGTCAGTTCGTCGAGACCGGGAAACTTCTGCTCTTTCGGATAGGTATGCAGGGTGTGGTACACCACCACGTACAGGCCGAGCAGGAAGCGCAACCATTCCAGTCCGATGAAACGTTCCTTGGAGTCGGGCGTTGCCACGCATCTCTCCTTTGTCATTGTAATGGGCGGTCCGGGGTAGACCCGCAAGCTCCCCGGCAAGTTTCACCGGGCCGGCCAGCGGCTACGAACGGCCGCTCCCTAGCGCCGGCGGTCGAGGAAATTCACCACTACCCGGTCAAGCCAACCCCACAGGCGCTGGTGCAGGCGCATCCACAGGGGTCGCGCGCGCCACATCGCCAGGGTCACCTCGCGGCTGTCGGCGAAGTCCGCCAGCAGGCTCGCCGCCGCCTCATTGGTGAAGTCCGGGTCGAGGGCCTCGAGATTGGCGTCGAGGTTGAAGCGTAGATTCCAATGATCGAAGTTGCAGGAGCCGACGCTCACCCAATCGTCGACCATGACCATCTTCAGGTGCAGGAAGCGCGGCTGGTATTCGTGGATGCGCACGCCGGCGCGCAGCAGGCGCGGGTAGTAGCGCTGCCCGGCATAGCGCACCGGGGCGTGGTCGGTGAGCCGCCCGGCCAGCAGCAGGCGCACCTCCACGCCGCGCTGGGCGGCCTTGCGCAGGGCCCGGCGAACCTTCCAGGTCGGCAGGAAGTACGGCGTCGCCAGCCAGATCCGTCGGCGCGAGCCGTTCAGCGCGCGGACCAGCGATTGCAGGATGTCGCGGTGCTGGCGGGCGTCGGCGTAGGCCACCCGGCCCAACCCACGGGCCGCCCCCGGCTGCGGCGGAAGGCGGGTAAGGGTCATGCCCTCGCGGGGCTTCCAGGCTTTCTCTTCGAGACAGGCCAGCCATTGCCGCTCGAACAGCGCCGCCCAGTCCGCCACCACCGGGCCGTCCATCTCGACCATCACCTCGCGCCAGGCGCTGACGTCGCTGACCGGTTCCCAGAATTCGTCGGTGATCCCGGCGCCGCCGACATAACCGAGGCGCCCGTCCACCAGCAGCAGCTTGCGATGGTCGCGGTAGAGATTGCCGCCAGTCAGCTTCCAGCGCAGCGGGTTGTACAGCCGCAGTTCGCCGCCGGCCTCGCGCAGGCGCTGGATCCAGGCGCTGCCCAGGCCGAGGCAGCCGAAGCCGTCGAACAGGCAGCGCACGGCGACGCCCCGGCGGCGGGCATCCAGCAGGGCGACGAGAAACAGTTCGGCGCAATGCCCGTCTTCCACCAGGTACAGCTCCAGCTCGATGCTCCGCTGCGCCGCCTCGATGGCCAGCAGCATGCGCGGGAAGAACCGCACGCCGTCATTGAGCAGGGCGAAGCGGTTGTCGCTGCGCCAGGGAAAGACCGGGCCGCTCACCGCGAAGTGAAGATCAGCACGGCGCCGACCGGCACCGAGAGCCCGATGCTGCCGGCGCCGGCCAGCTTGCGCAGGGTCTCGATGCCGGGGGCGAGGTCGAAGTCGGCGGCGTCCAGCACCAGCGGCGACAGGGTCACCACCTGGAAGCGATGCTCGTCCAGGCGGGTCACCAACAGGTCGCTGGCGTAGCTCTTGCGCTTGCCGTGCAGGCTGACGGTCACCGGCTGGCGCATTTCCAGTTGCACGCCGTCGGCCAGCTCGACGATCGGCGCCAGGTCGAGCTGGGCGGTGATCTCCGCCTCGGCGAAGCGCTTGGTCTCGAACAGATGCTCGCGGATGCGTTCGTCGCGCAGCGGGATGTCGGTGCTCACCGAGTCCAGCTCGACGCGCAGGCGCGCCTGCCCCTTGTCGTCGACCTTGCCGTGCATGACCAGGAAGCGGCCGACTTCCGAAAGGGTAGCGTTCTTGGTGGAGATGAAACTGAGTCGCGACGACTCGTAGTCCAGGTACCAGGCGGCCTGGACCGGCAAGGCCAGGAGGGCCAGGCCGAGGCAGATCAACTTGTGCATGCGGGCTCCCTTTGCGTCCGGCGCCACCTTAAACCGGCCGCCTGGGAGCAGGCAAACTCCCGCGTCAGTCGAGCGCGTGCTGCAACTGACTGACGGTATCGGCCAGGGTTCCCAGGTGCCGGCGGCGCACCCGTTCGACGCAATCCTGGTCGCGCGGCCAGTGCAGCGCCACGCTGCCGAGCAGGCGACCCTGGGCGCGTACCGGCAAGGCCACCGCGCGGATCAGGAACGGCAGGCGCACCGGATACTCCCAGTGTCCCTCGGTACGCTCGCCGTAGCCCTGGCCGTGGGCCTGCTCGCGGGTGCGCAACCAGAGGTCCTCGTCTACCTGGTGCTGGCGCGCCAGGCGGCGCACCTCGCTGTCTGCCAGTTCGCCCAGGCAGGCCTTGCCCATGGCCGAATGGAACAGGCTGGCGTGCTGGCCGACCACCAGCCGGTTGGCCGGGTAGCGCTTGCGCAGGACGCCGGGCACCGAGCTTTCCGCCACCAGCAGGCGGTCGCCGTCGAGAATCGACAAATCGGCGACCAGCCCGGTTCGCTCGCTCAACTCCACCAGCAGCGGCGCGGAACGCTCCACCACCTGGCAACGGAAGCGCTCGGCGGCGTCACCGTAGAGGCGGGTGGAACGCAGCCGGTAGCGCCGGTCGGTCAAGCCGCGGTACAGCCAGCCCTGCTCCAGCAGGGTATGCAGCAGCCGCGACACCGTGGCCTTGGGCAGTTCGGTCAGGTAATGCAGTTCCTCGAGCCCCAGCGCCTGGTGCTGGCCCAGCAGATCGAGGATCGCCAGCGCCCGCTCCACCGAACGCACGGTTCCCGCCTCTTCTCTTTCCGGCATGACGACACCTCCACCGTCGACAGACCGTTATGGCAAAGCAAGATGCAGGCCCAGGTCATGTAGGAAGAATCTGCGAATACGCCAGCATTGCTCCGCGGCCTAGTCGATGCCCCCTGGAGCCTCGAGCATCGCCGGCGGACGGCGGCTGACCCAACGGGTCAGGCCCTCGTGGGCATGGGCCAGTTGCAGCACCGCCAGGTCGGCCTGCGCCGGGCCGATTATCTGCAATCCCATCGGCAGGCCCGCCGCGCCGAAGCCGATCGGTACGCTGATCGCCGGCAAACCGGCCAGGGTCGGGCCGATCACCACCTCCATCCAGCGGTGATAGGTGTCCATCGGCCGCCCGGCGACCTGCCGCGGCCACGCCGTTTCTGCATCGAAAGGAAACACCTGGGCGCTGGGCAGCAAGAGGAAATCGTAACGTTCGAACAGACGCGCCAGCGCCCGATACCAGTCGCTGCGATCCAGCGAGGCGCGATAGACCTCGGTGGCGCCGAGGCCGAGCCCGGACTCCACTTCCCACTGCGCCTCCGGCTTGAGCCGGACGCGCCGTGCGGGATCGGCGTAAAGCTCGCCAAGCGAGCCCTGCACCAGCCACTGGCGATGGACCAGCCAGGTGCGCCACAGGCGCTCCAGGGGATAGTCCGGCAGGCACGCCTCGACGTCGCAGCCCAGCTCGGCGAAATCGCCCAGCGCGGCTTCGCAAAGCTCCAGCACGCCCTCCTCCATCGGCAGGTAGCCGGCGTAGTCGCCGAGCCAGCCGAGCCGGGCTCCGCGGAAATCGCGCCCGAGGTCGTCGGCGAACCTGCGCGGATCGTCGCGCAACGACAGCGGACAGCGCGGATCGTAGCCGGCCTGGGTGGCCAGCAGCCGGGCCAGGTCCGCCACGCTGCGCCCCATCGGGCCTTCGGTGGCCAGTTGCTGGACGAACAGTTCCGCTTGCGGGCCGTGCGGTACCCGTCCCTGGGACGGGCGGAAGCCGTAGACGTTGTTGTAGGCGGCGGGGTTGCGCAGCGAACCCATCATGTCGCTGCCGTCGGCCACCGGCAGCATGCGCAGCGCCAGCGCCACCGCCGCCCCACCGCTGCTGCCGCCGGCGATCCGCGCCGGATCGTAGGCATTGCGGGTGGTGCCGAACAGCGGGTTGTAGGTCTGCGAGCCGAGCCCGAACTCCGGTACGTTGGTCTTGCCGATGACGATCGCACCGCTGCTCTTCACCCGCTCGACGACGATGGCGTCGTGCTCCGGCACCTGCCCGGCGAACAGCGGCGAACCCAGGGTGGTAGGAATGCCGGAGGTGGCGGCGAGGTCCTTGATCGCCTGCGGCATGCCGTGCATCCAGCCCAGCCATTCGCCGCGCGCCAGTTGCCGGTCGCGCTCGTCGGCCTGGGCGAGCAGGCGGCTTTCCGCCTGCAGCGAGACGATGGCGTTGACCCGCGGGTTGAACCGTTCGATCTGCGCCAGGTAGGCCTGCATGACCTCGCGGCAGGACAGTTCGCGTCGGCGGATCGCCGCGGACAGCGGCAGCGCGTCAAGCGCGACGATTTCCTCGTGGCCGTCGCTTCGATGGCGGGTGGCGCTCATTCACAGACTCCTTGCCGGCTTGCCCAGGGCCGGTTCACGGGGGCGCGGGGCGGGCGTCGCGCCCTCCCGCAGATAGAGGGTGGCGAGCAGCCCGAGGAAGGCCGCGCCGAGCACGTAGAACGCCGGCGCCACTGGCGAGCCGCCGACCTCGGTGAGCCAGGTGACGATGAACGGAGCGAAACCGCCGAACAGCATCACCGCCAGGTTATACGCCACCGCCAGGCCGGTGGAACGCACCCGCACCGGAAACTGCTCGGCCACCGCGGTCGGCGCCGGGCCGAAGAAGCCGCCGATCGCCGTGCACAGCAACAGTTGCATCAGCAGCAGGCGCCCCAGGCTCGGCGCCGCGGCGACCCAGGCGAACAGCGGATAGACCATGAGCATGAAGGCCAGGGTCGCGACCAGCAGCACCGGGCGCCGCCCGACCCGGTCGGAGAGTCCCCCAGCCAACGGGATCACCAGGGTCATCAGCGCCACCGCAGCCATCTGCACCATGAACACCTCGTCCAGCGGCAGGCCCAACTGCTTGTGGGCGAAGGTCGGCATATTCACCAGCACCACGTAGAAGGACACCGTGCCGATCACCGTCAGGCCCATGCTCACCAGCACGCTGCGCCGGTATTCGCGCAGCACGCCGAGCAGCCCCTGGCGCTCGCCGGGCTCCCGGATGGCTTCGAGGAAGGCCTCGGTCTCGCCCATGTAGCGGCGGATCCACAATCCCACCGGACCGATCAGCAGACCGAACAGGAACGGCACCCGCCAGCCCCAGCTCTCCAGGGACTCGGCGTCCAGGCAATGGGTGACCAGCGCGCCCATCCCCGCACCGGCGAACACCGCCAGGCACTGGCCGAACAATTGCCAGGAACCGTAGAGACCGCGCCGGTGCGGCGGCGCGCTTTCCACCAGGAAAGCCGTGGCGCTGGCGTACTCGCCGCCGGTGGCGAAACCCTGCAGCATTCGCGCGATCACGATCAGCAACGGTGCGCCGACGCCGATCGCCGCGTAGGTCGGGGCGAAGGCGATCATCGCGATGGACAGCGTCATCAGCAGGATGATCAGTTGCATCGCCGCCTTGCGTCCCCTGCGGTCGGCATACAGGCCGAGCAGGACCCCACCGACCGGACGCATGAAGAAACCGACACCGAAGGTGGCCAGGGCCATCAACAGCGAGGTGTACTCGTCGCCGGAAGGGAAGAACAGCCTGGCGATCAGGCTGGAAAGGAAGCCGTAGACGATGAAGTCGTACCACTCCAGGGCGTTGCCGATCACGGCAGCCGCCACCTGGCGGGTACGCGAGGTACCGCTCGGGCAAGCGTGCATGGGAATCTCCTGGTAACCGGGGGAATGCCGGCGCGGCTCAGGCCGCGCCGTTATTGGCGGCAGTCAGTCGAAGGCCGGACGCCGCGGGGGCGGCCAGCCAGGTCTCGGCGAGCGCGCCCCAATAGGCCGCGCCCCGGACCAGGATGTCGTCGTTGAAGTCATAGGCCGGGTTGTGCACCATCGGCCGTCCTCTGCCGTTGCCGATGAACAGGTAGCTGCCGGGGCAGCGCTGTAGCATCCAGGCGAAGTCCTCGCTGCCCATCAGCTTCGGCGTGTCGCCGTCGACCTGCTCCGCGCCGGCCAGCTCGACCCCGACCTGGCGGGCGAACTCGGTTTCCTCGACGCTGTTGACCAGCACCGGATAGGCCGGGTAGTGCTCGATGCTGGCCTGGCACCCATAGCTGGCGGCCTGCAACTCGATGATCTGGCGAACCCGCTGCAGCACCTGCTCGCGCACCTGGCCGTCGAGCGCCCGCAGGCTCAGGCGCAGCACGGCGCGCTGGGGTATGACGTTGGCCGCCTCGCCGGCCTGCAATGCGCCGACCGTGACCACCGCGGCCTTCTGCGGATCGACGTTGCGCGCCACCACGCTCTGCAGGGCCATCACCGCGCTCGACGCGGCGAGCAACGGATCGACGCTCAGGTGCGGCATCGAACCGTGTCCACCGACGCCCTCCAGGGTGACGCTCAGCAGGTCCTGGGAAGCCATCATCGGTCCCGCGCGGAAGCCCAGGTGCCCGGCCTCCAGTCCCGGCATGTTGTGCATGCCGAACAGCGCATCGCAGGGAAAGCGCTCCAGCAGCCCGTCGGCGAGCATCGCCTCGGCGCCGCCCTGGCCTTCCTCGGCGGGCTGGAAGATCAGTACTAGGGTGCCGTCGAAACGCCGCGTCGCCGCCAGGTAGCGTGCCGCGCCGAGCAGCATCGCGGTGTGTCCGTCGTGGCCGCAGGCGTGCATGCGCCCGCCGTGGCAGCTGCTGTAGCCGAGCCCCGTGGCCTCGACGATCGGCAACGCATCCATGTCCGCCCGCAGGCCGAGCCGCCGCGTGCCGTCGCCCTGGCGGAGGACGCCGACCACGCCGGTGCGGCCGATCCCTTCGTGCACTTCGTAGCCCCAGCCGCGCAGGCATTCGGCGACCAGCGCGGCGGTGCGTCGCTCCTCGAAGCCCAGTTCGGGATGGGCGTGGATGTCCTGGCGCAGGCTACGCAGGTCGTCGGCGACCTCCTCGAGCCAGGCCACGATGTGTCGATGTCGAGCCATGCCGTCTCTCCTCTGGCCGGATTGCGCTCCGGTCTTGTTGGCGGGAGGCCCGGACGCAAGGCCGGCCGGGCGTGGTCACAGCTAAGCGCGGCACGCGGCGAAGGACAACGGAAGGCGGTTCCACTGGGTGGAACCCAAGGCCCGCGCCGCCCTCCGCCGGTACGTCAGAACTGTTCCGGCGGCACTTCGCGGAAGTTCAGCACGGCGAACACCGGTACCTCGGGAGTGATCGAGGGAATATTGGCCATCTCCTTCAAGGGCTTGAGCTTCTCTTCCAGGTCGAAGTCGAGCAGCTTCAGCAGCACCGGCTCCAGGGTCGCCACCTGGACCAGCCCTTCGCCCTGGCGGGTGACCAGCACGTCGGCCTTCAGGCGGCGCTGCTGGCCGTGCAGGTCGAGGGTGAAGTCGAGCTTCTCGACCCGCGACTGGCCGACCCGCAGGTCGTCGAAGCCGGCCATGTCCAGGCGGCTCTCCACGGTGGCCTCGGGGAAGCGCGAGGTTTCGAAGAAGTTGTCCTTCATTCGCTCGTCGCGCAGGGCCAGGCCGCTGTCCAGGGTGCCCAGCGGCACCACGATGCGCGCGACGCCCTGCTTGTCGATCTGGCCGCTGAGACGATCGAAGCGCTGCACCTCGGCCATCTTCGCGCGTTTCACGGAAACGAAGCTGATCCGCGAGTAATCCGGCTCCAGTTGCCATTCCGCCGCCGACAGCAGAGGGCTGAGGAGCAACAACAGGACACACAATACAACAGGCATTCCACCTCCGGCTTCGGGCCGGCGCCGTCCCTCGCCCCGCGCCCCGACATGCGCCGCCGGTCAGTCCGGCAGCCTGTCCGCCTCGGGCATGAGCCGGCATCCCTCGCGCGGGCCCAGCCAGGCGGCCGTCTGCGTACTGCCGAGGCCGCGGGCGGTCACCCGGCGGCGGGCTTCGTCGTCGAAGAAGCCGCTGATCGGCACGTACTGTTGGGTATAGGCCCGGCAATAGTCCGCGGAGTTCCCCATCACGTAGCGGCAGGAGCAGTACTCCTTGGCCGTGTAGGCGCCGATGATGGCGGGAAAGGCCGCCAGGTGGATGCGGTTCTGCCAGGCCCACGCGAGGGCAGCGAACAGCCCCAGGACGAACAGGAAGAGCAAGGGATGGCGACGGATCATGGCCGCGCCTCCCCGGCGAACGCCGCCTGTGCCAGGCGCAGGAATTCGTTGTGGCGGAAACGCCCGTCGCGGTCGTCGGCGTAGCGCACGATCACCAGCTTCTCCTCGGGCAGCACGTAGAGCGCCTGGCCCCAGTGGCCGAGCGCGGCGAAGGCGGTCTCGGCGACGTCCGGCCAGGGCGCCGGCGCGCCTTTCACCGCACGGTTCAACCACCACTGGCCGCCCGGCACCGCCTCGCCCTCCTCTTCCGCGCTCGGCCGGTAGCGGGCGAAGGGCGTCAGGTTGAACTCGACCCATGCCAGCGGCAGCAGTTGCCGCTCGCGCCAGCGCCCGTGGCGCTGCATCAGCAGGCCGACGCGCGCCAGGTCGCGGGCGCTCATGTAGACGTACGACGAGCCGACGAACGTGCCGGCGGCGTCTCGCTCCCATACCGCCGAACGGATGCCCAGCGGCTCGAACAGCGCGCGCCAGGGGTACTCGGCATAGTCCGCGCCGAGCATGCCGTGGAGGGCCGCCGCCAGCACGTTGCTGTCGCCGCTGGAGTAGCGGAAACGCCGGCCCGGCGGCCGGGCCTGCGGGGTTTCGGCGACGAAGCCGGCCATGTCGTCACGCCCACGGGTGTAGAGCATCGCCACCACGGAGGATTTCAATGGCGCGAACTCGTAGTCCTCCTGCCAGTCCAGTCCGGAAGACCAGTTCAGCAGGTGGCGCAACGTCACCTCGGGATGACGGGCGAACGGCGGGTAGTAGCGCGCCACCGGGTCGTCGAGCTGGAAGCGCCCTTCGCCCTCGGCGACGCCAAGCAGCGTGGCGAGCAGGCTCTTGCTCACCGACCAGGTAAGGTGCGGGGTCTCGGCACGGCTCGGGCCGGCGTAGCGCTCATAGACCAGGCGACCGTCGCGGATCACCACTACCGCGTCGGTGCGGATGCCTTTGCGACGAACATCGTCGCGACGGCCGAAGGCATAGCGCTCGAATGCCTCCAGCGCCGGCCCCGCGGGCTGTTGGGCACGGGGCCAGTCGGTGTCGGGCCAGTCTTCGGCCAGGGCAGGGAGGGCAAATACCAGGGCCAGCGCGGCGAGGGCGCGGCGGGACAACGGCAAAGCGGGCATCGGCGGGCCCTCTCGACGGTCGAGGGGCAACCCTAGCATGGCCTCGATGACGCCAGGAAGCGCGGACTCAGCCTGGCATGCGGTAGTCGTCCGGGCCGAGCAGGTCGATGCCGCACTCGAGGTTCTCGATCCAGTAGAGGAAGGCGCTGATCATTTCCTTGCCGACGAAGGGCCGCCCGTGTTGCGGCACGATCATCTCCACATCCATGTCCCGGACCATCCGCGCCCACAGGCGGCAGATCTTGTTCGCCGCCATGTAGCGGCGATGGAATCCGTCCATGTACTGGATATGCGCGGCGAAATCGCTGACCGGCGCCGCGTCGTCCACCAGCGAGGCGCCCATATCGCCCGAGAAAAGGATCTTGCTCACCGGGTCGTAGAGCTGGAAGTTGCCCACCGAATGCAGGAAATGCGCGGGGATCGCCTTCAACGAGCAGTCGCCGAGAGCGATCGCCTGGCCGCGGTCGGGCAACGGCATGACCCGGTCGTAGGTGTTGATGCCATGGCTGACCGCCAGGTAGTTGGCCGTCAGGTGCGGCAGGAAGCGCGCCCACAGCTTGGAGCAGATCACCCGGGCGCGGGTGTGCAGCAGCCACTTGTCGAGGGCGGCGATGATGTCCGGGTCCTGGTGCGAAGCGAAGATGTAGTCCAGCTCCTGCAGCGGAAAGCGTTTCGACAATTCCAGCGAGAGCGGCGTGTAGGTCAGGTCGCCGCCGGGATCGAGCAGCAGGTACTGGCCGTTGTCGACGATCAGGAACTGGTTGGACTGGACCCCTTCGCCGCTGACGAGGTCATCGAAACACAGGCACTGGTGGCTGCCGTTGTCGAACAGCACGATCGGTTCGCGTCGCATGGTCGGTGAAATCTACTCTGTGCAGGCGCCGAGGAGCATTCCTCGCCGGATGCTGCGCAGGGTAAGCGCCTGCGGCGCGGCGCCTCACTGACCTGGGTCAAGCCCGAGGCGGGTCAAGGCCTTCTCCAGGCGAACTTTGCGGGCCCCGTTGGCAATCGCCAGCAAGCCGCGATCGCGTTGCCACAATGCCTCCCAGGTCGAGGCGTTGGCGGCGAAGGCGGCATCCAGTTGCCCCTCCAGCGCCGAGAACTGTTCGAACAGCCCAGCCAGTACCGCCTGGGTGCCGACGCAGGCGACCGGATGCCGCGCGACCTCGGCGCAGCCGCCGAGGATGCCGGCCAGGCGCAGCAGCAGCGGCGAGGGCCAGCCGCATTCATGGCCGACCCCATAGAGCCAGCCGACCAGCGCCGCCAGCACATGGACATCCTCCAGCAGGCGGAACGGCCTGACGTAGTCGTCCCAACCATCGCCGGGCAGGCGCTCGCAATGGGCACCGTCGAGCAACAGGCGGGAATGCGGCACATCCGGCATCAGCGGCAGCGCCGGCAACGCCTCCAGGCGCGCCCCCGGGGCGCCGGCCAGGACCACCGTCATCGACAGTCGCGGCGGCTGCCCCGGTGCCTCGTCGCGGGCGGCCACCAGCCACCAGGAGGCGCTGTCGCCAGCGGTGACGAAATCCTTTTGTCCATGCAGGACCAGCCCCTCCAGGCGGGTCTGCAGGTCCGCCGGGCGCACGCTGCGCTTCTCGGTCACGCACAGCGCGCCGAGACCTTCCGGCGCCGCCGGCCAGAGCGCGCGCAGGGCCGCCTGGTAGCCGGCGAGGAAGGCCAGGCCCGGACTCGCGGCCAATCGTCCGCCGAGCACCGCCCGCTCCAGGGTGCCAAGACCGTCGGCGCGCGCCAGGGCGGCGGCGTGCCAGTCTTCCAGGGAGCCTTCGGTGGGCAGGCGGTCGAGCGGGCCGAGCAAGCGTTGCCAGGACATGGCGGACTCCAGTGTGGAATGTGTCGGAACCGGCATCCTGCCGAGGGTGCCAGCGTTGAACAACGGCGCGTTACATCCGGCGACAATGTCATACAAGCATCACGCCCCTGTCACAGGGGTGACACCGCGCCTTCCTAGCCTGAGCTTGCACAACAAAGCCGAGCGGCCGCAACCCGCGGCGCCGGCCCAAGGAGGCCCAGGCATGACCCAGACCGCCATTACCCGCGAACCCGTCGCCGGACGCCGCCTGAAGGCCGAGCGCCTGAACGGCGCCCGCGCCCTGCGCGAGGCCCAGGCCCTGCGCTACCGCGTATTCAGCGCCGAGTTCGACGCCAAGCTCGAAGGCGCCGAAGACGGCCTCGACCGCGACGACTACGACCGTCACTGCGCGCACATCGGCGTCCGCGACCTCGACAGCGGCGCCCTGGTGGCCACCACCCGGCTGCTCGACCATCGCGCCGCCGAACGCCTCGGGCGCTTCTACAGCGAAGAGGAGTTCCACCTCTCCGGCCTCGACGCCCTGCACGGCCCGGTCCTGGAGATCGGCCGCACCTGCGTCGCTCCCGAATACCGCAACGGCGCCACCATCGCGGTACTCTGGGGCGAACTCGCCGAGGTCCTCAACGAGGGCGGCTACCGCTACCTGATGGGCTGCGCCAGCATTCCCATGCGCGACGGCGGTATGCAGGCCAAGGCGGTGATGCAGCGGCTGCGCGAACGCTACCTGTGCACCGACTACCTGCAGGCCGAGCCGAAGAACCCGCTGCCGCCGCTGGACGTCCCGGAAAACCTCACCGCCGAGCTGCCGCCGCTGCTCAAGGCCTACATGCGCCTGGGCGCCAAGATCTGCGGCGAGCCTTGCTGGGACCCGGATTTCCAGGTCGCCGACGTGTTCATCCTGCTCAAGCGCGACGAACTCTGCCCGCGCTACGCCCGCCACTTCAAGGCAGCGGTCTGATGGCGCGGCTGCGCCTGCTGCTGCGCAGCGCACGCCTGCTCGGGCTGGTCGCGCTCGGACTGGGCCTGGCCACTTGGGTCAGCCTGCGCGAGCGGCTGCCCGGCGCCGACGTCACGCCGCTGCGCCAGCGCCTGACCCGCTGGTGGCTGGCGCGCCTCTGCGCGGCCCTGCCCTTCGAGGTCAGGGTCAGCGGCGAAGCGCCCCGGCAACCCATGCTGTGGGTAGCCAACCATGTGTCCTGGACCGATATCCCGCTGCTCGGCGCCCTGGCGCCGCTGACCTTCCTGTCCAAGGCCGAGGTGCGTGCCTGGCCGCTGGCCGGCTGGCTGGCGGAAAAGGCCGGCACCCTGTTCATCCGCCGCGGCTCGGGCGACAGCCGGCTGATCAACCAGCGCTTGGCCGAACAACTGCACCGTGGGCGCAACCTGCTGATCTTCCCGGAAGGCACCACCACCAACGGCGAAAGCCTGCGCACCTTCCACGGTCGCCTGATGGCCAGCGCCCTGGAAGCCGGCGTGGCGGTGCAGCCGGTGGCGATCAGCTACCGCCGCGACGGCGTGCCCGATGCGCAGGCGCCGTTCATCGGCGACGACGACTTGCTCAGCCACCTCGGCCGCCTGCTGCGCGGCGAGCGCGGCAGCGTGCATATCCAGCTGCTGGAGCCGATCCCCAGCCAGGGCCTGGACCGCGCCGAACTGGCCCGCCAGGCCCAGCAGGCGGTGCGCCTGGCGCTGTTCGGCACTGCCGCCACTACGCAAACCCGGCGCGCCGCCTAGTCGCGCTTGGGCGGCACCGCCAGCACGTCGCACGGCAGGTCGCCGAGGGCCGCCTCGGCCACGCTGCCGATCAGCGCGCGGCGGAAGCCGGTCAGGCCCTGGGTGCCGAGCACCGTCAACTGCGGCGCCTGGCGGCGTACCTCGGTCATGATCACGTTGATCGGCAAGCCTTCGCCGACGCGCAACTGGATGTCCTCGCGGCCCAGCCCCAGGCCGGCGACGTAGTCGCGCAGCTCGACGTTGGCCTTGAGTTCCTCCTGGTCGACGTAATGCTCGACGCGGTCTTCCTTGATCCCCGAATAACGCATCATGCCTTTGGCGAACGGCTCGAAGGCATGCAGCGCGGTGAGGCTGGCGGCGTCGAGGAAGCCGAGCTGGCCGGCCATCTGCACCGCGCGCGTCGAGGTCGGCGAGAAGTCCAGCGCCAGCAGCACCCGGCGGTACTCCTCTTCCGGCGCACCGGCCGCGCGCAGCACCGGGATCTTCGCATTGCGTACCACCCGCTCCAGGGTGGTGCCGATGAACAGATCGCGCAGCGGCGTGTGCCGGTGCGCGCCCATCACCAGCAGGTCGGCGCCGATCTCCTCGGCCACCGCGTTGATCACCACCACCGGATCGCCGACCCGCACGATCGCCTTGGACTCGACGCCGAGGCGCTCCTTCAGGGCCTGTCCGTTCACTTCCAGCAGGTTGGCGATGGCCAGCCGTTGCGGCGCGATCAGCACCGGCGGCTGGTCGTCGTCGAGCACGTTCAGCACGGTCAGTTCGGCATTCCTCGCCTTGGCCAGCGCCGCGGCGCGCATGACCGCCAGCTCGGAACGCGAGGACAGGTCGGTCGCCACCAGGATTCGTTTCATCTTCCACCTCCATTGGCAGAGCGTTGAACGTCGGCCCCATTGAACGATCGACGCGACCGCTGCCGGTTGATGTGCATCAAGCGGATGCTTCGGACTGAAACAATTGATAGGTGATTCCGCCGGCCGGGCCAATGGCCGCTGCGCCAGGCTCAGCGCTGGCTCAGGGCGAAAGCCTGGAGTTGCGGGTAGAAGGCGCGGAAATCCGCGCTCAGGTCATCGTAGCGCTGGGCCAGTTCTTCCCAGGAGCCGTCCAGCAGGTGCGGTCGCGACAGCCTCCGCGACATACCGCCCAGCACTTCGCGCAAGACCGCGAACTCGCGGTAGCTGCCCAACCAGTCCTGGGCCGCCATCCGCGGCGCGATGCGCGCCAGGCGCTCCGGCAGCGGCGAGGCGGTGCGCAGGGTGCCGTAGACCCGCTCGACGAACTGCGGCAGCGGTTCGTCGGCGTAGTCGTTCCAGTCGCGCGCCAGGCAGTGGTCGAAGAACACGTCCAGCAGGACGCCGGCGAAACGCCGGCGCTCCAGCGGGAAGCGCCGCTTGGCCGCATGCACCAGTGGGTGGCTGTCGGTGAAGGCGTCGATGCGCCGGTGCAACTGGATGGCCCGCTCGATCTCGTCCGGCCATTGTCCCTGCAGGCGGCCCTTGACGAAGTCGCCGTACAGGCTGCCGAGCAGTTGGGCCGGTTGCGGGCCGCCGAGGTGGAGATGCGCGAGGTAGTTCATGCGGGCTAGCTTACCCCAGGGACGGAACGGTCGTTTCGATCATCGTCATCAGCCCTGTCGATAGCGACTATCGTCGCAATCGATCCCCATATCGTCCCACACCGATATATAGTTCGTCCCAACCCGATATGGACGGCCAACGGACCACCGCCATGCCACTGGACATCGACGAAATCATCAAGGCTCTCTCCCACCCGGTGCGACGCGACATGCTGCGCTGGCTGAAGGAACCGGAGAAGTACTTCGTCGAGCAGGACCACCCGTTCGAGATCGGCGTCTGCGCCGGCAAGTTCGACCAGCGTACCGGTCTCTCCCAGTCCACCGTGTCGGTACACCTCGCCACCCTGCAACGCGCCGGTCTGGTGACCAGCCGCCGGGTCGGCCAGTGGAATTTCTTCAAGCGCAACGAGGAGACCATCCAGGCCTTCCTCGACCAACTCGGCGACGAGCTGTAAGCAGCACTCGCTTCCACCCCACCACCTCGCAGTCCAGGAGCTCGACCGATGCCGGCGTCTCTTCTCGTCCTCGCTTTATCCGCCTTTGCCATCGGTACCACCGAATTCGTCATCATGGGCCTGCTGCCGCAGGTCGCCGGCGACCTGCGGGTATCCATTCCCAGCGCCGGCTGGCTGATCAGCGGCTACGCCTTCGCCGTGGCCTTCGGCGCCCCGCTGATGGCCATGGCCACCGCCCGCCTGGAGCGCAAGAAAGCCCTGCTCGCGCTGATGGGCATCTTCATCGTCGGCAACCTGCTCTGCGCGGTGGCCGCCAACTACGGCCTGCTGATGCTGGCGCGGATCGTCACCGCGCTCTGCCATGGCGCCTTCTTCGGCATCGGCTCGGTGGTCGCCGCCAGCCTGGTGGCGCCGAACCGCCGCGCTTCCGCCGTGGCCCTGATGTTCACCGGCCTGACCCTGGCCAACGTGCTCGGCGTGCCGCTGGGTACCGCGCTCGGCCAGGAAGCCGGCTGGCGCGCGACCTTCTGGGTGGTGACCCTGATCGGCGTGGTCGCCTTCGTCGGCCTGGCCAGGGTGCTGCCAAACGACCGCGAGGAAGAGAAGGTCGACCTGCGCCAGGAAATGTCCGCGCTGAAGAACCCGTCGCTGTGGCTGGCCCTGGGCACCACCGTGCTGTTCGCCGCCTCGATGTTCGCCCTGTTCACCTACGTCGCGCCGCTGCTCGGCGAAGTCACCGGGGTCAGCCCGCGCGGCGTGACCTGGACCCTGCTGCTGATCGGCGTCGGCCTGACCGTCGGCAACGTGATCGGCGGCCGCCTCGCCGACTGGCGCCTGGGCACCACCATGGCCGCGGTGTTCGCCGCCATGGCGCTGGTCTCGGCGCTGTTCAGCTGGACCAGCCAGGCCCTGCTGCCGGCGGAAATCACCCTGTTCTTCTGGGCCGCCGCCGCCTTCGCCGCGGTGCCCGCGCTGCAGGTCAACGTGGTCCGCGTCGGGCATGCCGCGCCGAACCTGGTGGCGACCCTGAACATCGGCGCCTTCAACGTCGGCAACGCGCTCGGCGCCTGGGTCGGCGGCAGCGTCATCGACCACGGCCTGGGCCTGACCCGCGTGCCGCTGGCCGCCGCCGCGCTGGCCGCGCTGGCGCTACTGGCCACCCTGATCGCCTTTTCCGGAAACGGCCGCGCCCGGGCGCAGCCGGTCCTCGATTGATCCCCTGTCCGTCTATTCCCTAGTGGAGGATGTTCCATGGCTACTCTGTTCGATCCCATCGTGCTCGGCGACCTCGAGCTGCCCAACCGCATCGTCATGGCGCCGCTGACCCGCTGCCGCGCCGATGAAGGCCGCGTGCCCAACGCCCTGATGGCCGAGTACTACGCCCAGCGCGCCGATGCAGGCCTGATCCTCAGCGAGGCCACCGCGGTCACGCCGATGGGCGTGGGCTACCCCGACACCCCCGGCATCTGGTCCGATGACCAGGTCCGTGGCTGGAGCAACGTGACCAAGGCGGTGCACGCCGCCGGCGGGCGCATCTTCCTGCAACTCTGGCACGTCGGGCGGATTTCCGATCCGCTCTACCTGAATGGCGAGCTGCCGGTGGCGCCGAGCGCCATCGCCGCCGAGGGGCACGTCAGCCTGGTGCGCCCGAAGCGTCCCTACGTCACCCCGCGCGCGCTGGACACCGAGGAGATCGCCGACATCGTCGAGGCCTACCGCCAGGGCGCCGAGCGGGCCAAGGCCGCCGGCTTCGACGGCGTGGAGATCCACGGCGCCAACGGCTACCTGCTCGACCAGTTCCTCCAGGACAGCACCAACAAGCGCACCGACCGCTACGGCGGCTCCATCGAGAACCGCGCGCGCCTGCTGCTGGAAGTCACCGACGCAGCGATCTCCGTATGGGGCGCCCAGCGCGTCGGCGTACACCTGGCGCCGCGTGCCGACTCCCACGACATGGGCGATTCCAACCGCCTGGAAACCTTCAGCCATGTCGCCCGTGAGCTGGGCAAGCGCGGCATCGCCTTCATCTGCGCCCGCGAAGCGCAGGCCGACGACAGCATCGGCGTAGCCCTGAAGAAAGCCTTCGGCGGACCCTACATCGCCAACGAGAAGTTCACCCTCGACAGCGCCAACGCCATCCTGGCCAAGGGCGACGCCGATGCGGTGGCCTTCGGCGTCCCCTTCATCGCCAACCCGGACCTGGTCGAACGCCTGCGCCAGGGCGCCGAACTGAACCCGCCGCGCCCGGAGACCTTCTATACCGGCGGCACCGAAGGCTACCTGGACTATCCGACCCTGGCCTGATCGCGCCAGCCAGGACAGAGCCCGCCACGCTTGCCGTGGCGGGCTCTGTGCTTTGCCCGTCTAGCGCAGGCGGAAATACGGCTCCGGCTCCGCGCACGGATCGCGCTGGGCGCAGCCCTTGCAACCGCCGCCGCAACCGCCCGAGCTTTGCGCAGCCACCCGCTCGACCTTGCCGAGCGCGATCAGCCGCTCCAGGATCGCCTCCACCAGCGCCGGCGGCGCGTCCACCTGGCGGCTGAGCTGTTTCAGCCCACGCGCCTGGCAGTCTTCCAGGGCGGCGCGGATCTGCATGAGTGTCGCCATCAGTGACATCCTCCCTGCCCGCTCGGGGCATCGGCCATTCGGCCTGGCAGTTGCAGTACCTGCTCACGGCCGAACAGACGCAGGCAGGTCATCAGGATCAGGTTGAAGAGCAGCACCACGGCGATGGTCAGGACGCTACGCTCGGGGTGCGCGGCGAAGGTGGCGACCTGGTAGCAGAGGGTCGCCAGCGAGTAGGCGACGTTCAGCCCCCAGAGCACCGAGAAAGCCATCCAGCCCTTGCTGCTTTCCCGAGCGATCGCGCCCATGGCGGTCACGCAGGGCACGTAGAGCAGGACGAAGACCAGATAGCTGTAGGCCGCGATGGGGCTGCCGAACTTGCTCGCCATGGTGCCCATCGAGCCGGTCTCCATGTCGCCGTCGGCCATGCTCGCCTCCACCGGGTTGGCCAGCACGCTGAGGCTGAAGGTATCGACCAGGCCGTCCCAGGTTTCGACCAGGGCGTCGCGCAGTTGCCCGGGCAGGTCGTAGCCTTCGTAGTCGAAGGCCTCGCCCTGGATCTGCTCGGCGGTGTAGAGGGTGTTCAGGGTGCCGACCACCACTTCCTTGGCCATCGCCCCGGTGACCAGGCCGACGGTGGCCTGCCAGTTGTCCGGCTGCACCCCGAGCGGCGCCAGCAGCGGAGTGAGACGCTGGCTGACGCTGGCCAGCGCGGAATGGCCGATGTCGCCCTGCACCGGCTTGCCGTCGAGGGTGATGCTGTTCAGGCCGCCGATCACCAGGCTGACCAGGATGATCACCTTGCCGGCCCGCACCACGAAGCCGCGCAGGCGCGACCAGGTCTGCAGCAGCAGGCTCTTAAGGTGTGGCACATGGTACAGCGGCAGTTCCATGACGAACGGCGAGGCCTCGCCGCGCATCAAAGTGTGCTTGAGCAACAGCCCGGTGAGGATCGCCACGACGATGCCGAGCAGGTACAGGGAGAAGATCACCAGCGCGCCGCCCTGGCCGAAGAAGGCCCCGGCGAATACGGCGAAAATCGCCAGGCGCGCGCCGCAGGACATGAACGGCGCCATCATGATGGTAATCAGCCGCTCGCGCTGCGCGTCCAGGGTCCGCGCGCCCATGATCGACGGTACGTTGCAGCCGAAACCGACGATCAGCGGCACGAACGACTTGCCCGGCAGGCCCAGCGCCTGCATCAGGCGGTCCATGACGAAGGCCGCGCGTGCCATGTAGCCGGAATCCTCGAGCAGCGAGAGGAACAGGTACATCAAGCCGATCTGCGGCACCAGCGGCAACACCGTGTTGACCCCGCCACCGATGCCCTGGGCGAGGAACACCGTGAGCCAATCGGGCAGGCCGAAGCGGATACCCAGCCACTGGATGCCGTCGATGAAGATCGCCGACGAGCCCTTGTCGAAGATCGGCTGTAGCGCCCCGCCGATGTTGATGGCGAAGAAGAACATCAGGTACATCACCAGCAGGAAGATCGGCAGACCCAGCCAGCGATTCAGGACGACCCGGTCGAGCCATTGGGTCAGCCGGTGCGGCTGAGCCTGCTGGTGGTCGCAGACCGCCGCACAGATCTCGCCGATCAGTCGGTAGCGCGCATCGACGATCGCCAGCTCGGGCTCCTCGCCGCAGCCCTGGCGCGCCTGTTCCAGGGTGGCGGGTGGCAAGCCCAGCGCCGGGCCGTTGAAGATGTCGCCTTCCAGCGCCTGTAACGCCAGCCAGCGCGGCTCGATGGCCGAGGCCGCCGGAGCGCGCGTTTCCAGGAGGTAGCTGACCTGCGCCTGGATGGCCGGCGGGTAGTCCACCGCCAGCGCCGCCTGCGGGACCTGCAACTCGTCGATGGCCGCCTTCAGCTCGTCGATGCCATCGGCGCGGGTAGACACCAGCGGCACCACCGGGCAACCGAGACGCCGCGCCAGACCGTCGATATCGATGCGGATACGCTGGCTACGGGCGATGTCGAGCATGTTCAGCGCGACGATGCAGGGGATGCCCATCTCCCGCAGTTGCACCGTGAGGTACAGGTTGCGCTCCAGGTTCGCCGCATCCACCACGTTGACCAGCACGTCCACTTCGCCGCTGGCGATGTAGCGGCAGGCGATCTGCTCGTCCAGCGAGGCCTGGGCGGAAACGCTGGTCAACGAATAGGTGCCGGGCAGGTCGACCAGGCGTACCGCGTGACGGACGGTATGGAACGCACCCTCCTTGCGCTCCACGGTGACGCCGGCCCAGTTGCCGACCCGCTGGCGCGAGCCGGTGAGCTGGTTGAACAGGGTGGTCTTGCCGGAGTTGGGATTGCCGATCAGGCCGAGGGTCAATGCGGTCATGGGGATTCCGGGCGGGGTCAGTCGAGCGGGACGAGGGTCAGCAGGGCGAGGTCCTTGCGCCGCAGCGCCAGGCTGGTCTGGCGGGTCTCGACCTGGATCGGGTCGCCCAGCGGGGCGATGCGCACCACGCGCAGCGCCGCGCCGGGCAGAAGCCCCATGGAGAACAGGCGTTGGCGATAGCCGTTGCTGATGGCGGGGGAATAACCGGTGATGCGGTAGGAACGGGACGGTTGCAATGCGCTCATGGCGGATTCCAGGCAGAGGAAGGGACCAATGGCCTCCCTGGCCGGTGACCGAGAATCTAAACGACTCTCACTTAAGGCTCGCTTAAGGACGCAGTATCGGAGTGGAGGAGCAGCGGATTCGCTGATCCAGAGCAATGGAAGCGGGGATTTTCGCCGGGCGCGGCGAACTGTCGCCGCCAGCGCCCGGTGCGACGGGCGGCTGGCGGCGCAAGGGGTCAGCGGGTATTGAGCTGCTGCTGCAGGTTCTGCACCTGGGCCTGGAGGGTGTTGATGTTGCGCATCACCTGGGTGCGGAAGGCGTCGAACTCGGCGGTATTGCCGCCCTGGGCCGGGCGGTTGTCGAGCTGGCTGCGCAATACCAGCAGGTCATCCTGGATACCCTTGATCGTCTGGCTCGGGTTGCCCTGCTTCTTCAGCGCCGCGACATCGCCGCCGAGGGCCTTGAGTTGCTCGTTGGTCTTGCCCAGTTCGACCTGCAGGGCTTTCAGCTTCTCCTGTTCGGCGGCCAGTGTCTGCAGCTTGCCGTCCAGTTGCGCGACCAGTTGCGCCGCGCTTTCCTGCTGGGCCTTGAGATCGCTGGCCAGTTGGTCGAGGCGTTTGCCCTGGCCGCCGAACTGGTTGCTCACATCGGCCTGCTGGCGTTCCTGGCTGCCGAGTTTCTCCTGCAGTTGCTTGACCTGCAGGCGCAGAGCCTCGCGTTCGCTGGTGACGCTGGACTCGCTGGCGACCACCTTGCCGCGAATGTCGTCGAGGCGCCCGGCGGCTTCCTCGCTGATCCTTACGAAGCTTTCCTGGGTCGCCACCAACTGCTGTTCCATCAGGCTGATTTGCTGGTGGCTCCACCAACCCACCCCGGCGAGGGCGATCAGCATCGCCCCGAGCAGGGCCCAGAGCGGGCCGGTAGAGGCCGGACGGCGCTCCTTGGTGTCGACGACCCGGCGCTGCTCCGGTTCGTAGACGTGCCGCGGGTGGTGGCCGAATTCATCACGGTCGGCAGCATCGGTGGTCAGGCTGGGCACATCGTCGAGTTCGTCGAAAGCATCGTTACGCATGGTGAAAACCTGTGAAGGGGAACGGCATCCTGCCGGAGGCCTGGAGAAAGGGCCGAATGGCGCATTATATCGGTTCGGCCCCGCCCCTTCAGCGTCTGCTCGAAGCAAATTGCCGGACCGGGGCGCTCCACCGCGAAGCCGTGCGCCCCAAGACGGAGCGAACGTTGTCCGGCACAGACCGCCGCAGGCCGCCAGCGGTTCCCCGCCCCGCACGCCGGCGCTGGTCCGCGGCCCGCATGGCACGTCGCTTGCCTGGGCATTGCCGGGCAGATTCGAGAGCCGGAGGATGCATGGAGTTGAACAAATCCTTGCTGGATTGCATGCGCGCCGTGCGCCGACGCCTGCGCGAGGAACAGGCGCTGGATATCCACTTTCAGCAACGCGATGCGATCGCCGCGATGCAGGCGGCCTGCGCCCGCTCCGGCGATGCGACGACGCGGGAGCTGGGACAGCGCCTCGGCAGGCTCAGCGGGGTCGCGCTGCCGCCGGCGGAACCTTCCCTGTTGCCCGCGCAGGCGCCGAGCCGACAATACGCCGGCCCGCTGCGCGGCTGATCAGAGTCCCTGGGCGCGCCACCAGGCGCAGAACTCGTCGAGCGCGGTCCACAGGCTGACCCGCGGGTCGTAGTCGAGGTATTCGCGGGCGCGGTTGATGTCCAGGGTGAAGTTCTTCGCCATCACCGCCATGCCCAGGCGGAACAGCACCGGCTCCGGGCGCCCCGGCAGGATCCGGCAGACGCCTTCGTTGAACGCCGCCAGGCCATAGCCGACGGCATACGGCAGGTGACCGCCGACCGGCGGCAGGTCGAGCTGGCGCATCACGTAGTTGACCGCATCCCAGAACGGTACCGGCTGCCCGTTGCTGATGTTGTAGACCTTGCCCAGCGCCGGCTCGCCGGCCAGCAGGCAACTGAACAGCGCGTCGTTGAGATTGTGCACGCTGGTGAAGTCGACCCGGTTCAGGCCGTTGCCGAGGATCCGCAGGCGTCCCTTGCGGTGGGCCTGGATCATTCGCGGGAAGATGCTGGTGTCGCCGGCGCCGACCACGAAGCGCGGACGCAGCGCCAACACTTCCAGGCCCAGGTCGCGGGCGCTGAGCACCAGTTGCTCGGCCTGGTACTTGGTCGCCCCGTAATGGTCGGAAAAACGCCGGGGTACGTACTCTTCGTTCAGGTCCAGGTGGTCGCGCCCGTCGAAATAGATCGACGGCGACGACAGATGCACCAGGCGCCGCACCTTTTGCCGCATGCAGGCCTCGACGACGCTCTCGGCAAGCCCGACGTTGGCCGCCAGGAAGCGTTCGCGCGGTCCCCAGACTCCGACCGCGCCGGCACAATGCACCACCGCCTCGACATCCTCGCAGAGGCGCAGGACCAGCGCCGGGTCGGCGAGGTCGCCGGGAACGAACTCGGCGCCCCGCGCCACCAGATGTTCCACCGCGTCCGCACGACGACCGCTGACCCGTACCGACAGGCCCTGCTCCAGGGCGAAGCGAGCGAAACGCCCGCCGATGAAGCCCGTCGCCCCCGTTACCAGAATCCGCATTGCGTTTCTCCCGTTGTTCTTCTTGTGCCGCGACTCTAGCAACCCGGAGCCGCGCCACCACTGGCACAGCATGCCAGAACAACGACCTTGCGGGCCGCCGGCACGACTTGCGTTGGGCGACAGAAGCGGCGCTGCGCGCTACAAGGTCTAACCTGAAAGCCACCTGCACGCTGGGAGACGCACCATGGCCAGTCACTGGATGATCTACGGCGCCAACGGCTACACCGGCCGGCTGGTCGCTGAACAGGCGCAGCGCGAGGGCCTGACGCCGCTCCTCGGCGGACGCAACCCGGCCGCCCTGCACGCGCTCGGCAGCCAGCTCGGGCTGGAGTGCCGGGTCTTCGACCTGGGGGATCCGCAGGCCTGCCGCGAAGCCCTGGACCAGGTGAAGGTGGTGGCCCATTGCGCCGGTCCGTTCTCCGCCACCAGCACGCCGATGATCGCCGCCTGCCGCGCCGCCGGCACCCACTACGTGGATATCACTGGAGAGATCGCGGTGTTCGAGCAGGCCCACGCCGGCGACGCCGAGGCCCGCGAGGCCGGCATCGTGGTCTGCCCGGGCGTCGGCTTCGATGTGATCCCCACCGATTGCCTGGCTGCCTGCCTGAAGGAGGCGCTGCCGGACGCGCAACGGCTGGCGCTGGGCTTCGACACCGGCAGCGGGCTTTCGACGGGAACCGCGAAGACCAGCGTCGAAGGCCTCAAGTTCGGCGGCAAGATCCGCGAGAATGGCCGCCTGCGCGACGTGCCGCTGGGCTACAAGCGCCGCGACATCGATTTCGGCCGCGGCCTGCGGCACGCCGTGACGATTCCCTGGGGCGACGTGGCCACCGCCTACTACAGCACCGGCATCCCGGACATCGAGGTCTACCTGCCGGCGCCGCCGCTGCTGGCCCTGGGCATGCGCCTGATCGACCCGCTGCGTCCGCTGCTCGGTCGGCAACGGGTCCAGGACTGGCTCAAGGGGCAGGTCGACAAACGCATCGCCGGCCCCGACCAGGCGGCCCGCGAGCGCCTGCGCACCTGGGTCTGGGGCGAGGCGCGCAACGCCCGCGGCGAACGCCGCACGGCGCGCCTGGAGACGGCCAACGTGTACGACCTGACCCTGCACGGCGTGCTCCTGGCAGTGCGCCACCTGCTGGACTACCAGGGTCCCGGCGGCTACTTCACGCCATCGCGGTTGCTCGGCGCGCGCTGCGTCGAATCGTTGCCCGGCTCCGGACGAATCACCGTCATCGGCTGATCAGCCTGACACCCGCACCAAGCCGTCGCCGGCGCGGGCGAGCAGGTGCTCGGTGAGCGACGCGAGCAGTTCGCCGCCGTTGCGCCAGTAGTGCCAGTACAACGGTACGTCGATGACCTGGCCGGGCAGCAGCTCGACCAGTTCACCGCGCGCCAGCTCGCCTTGCACCTGGCGCTCCGGCACCAGGCCCCAGCCGAGACCGCCGGCGGTGAGGCGGACGAAACCTTCCGAGGACGGGCAGAGGTGGTGGATGAAACCGCCCTCGACGCCGAGGTCCTTGAGAAAGCGGTGTTGCAGCAGGTCGTCCGGGCCGAACACGATCGCCGGCACACCGGCCAGGGCGGCCGCCTCGACCCCGCGGGGAAAGTGCCGGGCAATGAAATCCGGGCTGGCCAGGCCGCGATAACGCATGGCTCCGAGCAGCAGCGAACGCGCGCCGGCCACCGGCCGCGGGCTACCGCAGACGCAGCCGGCCACTTCGCCCGCGCGCATGCGCTTGAGCCCGACCTCCTGGTCCTCCACCACAAGGTCCAGCAGTACCCGCCGCTCGGCGCAGAAATCGCCCACCGCGGCGGCCCACCAGGTCGCCAGGCTATCGGCGTTGAGAGCGATGCGCAGGCGCTCCGGGGCACCGCCTTCATCCAGGTTCGGCACCCAGCGCTGCAGGTCGCCCTCCAGCAGCCGCACCTGCTGTACATGGTTGAGCAGGCGGCGCCCGAGATCGGTGGGATGCGGCGGCGTCTCGCGCACCAGGACCGGCTGGCCGACCCGCGCCTCGAGCAGCTTGATCCGCTGCGATACCGCCGATTGCGACAGCCCCAGCGCCTGTGCGGCGCGCTCGAAACCGCCCTGCTCCACCACCGCGGCCAGCGCGGCGAGCAACTTGTAGTCGAACAAAATCAGTTTTCCTAATGAGAGATCAGCAGGATTCGTTTTCCTTATAAACCGCCCGCGGCCACACTCGCCAGCACTTTTCCGATTCACCCGACGCGGACCGACCATGGCTGGCGAAACCTCGCTGCGCACCCTGCTGCGCACGCTCACTCCCGAACTCAATCCCGGCGACTATGTGTTCTGTACCTGCGCCGCTGGCGCGCTGCCGAACGGCGCCGAGCCGCTCGCCAGCTTCCGCGAGCGCGAGGGCCTGACCCTGGTGCTCGAACGCCGGCAGGCCGAACGCCTGGGCCTGCCCTACGAATACGTGGCGGCCTGGATCACCCTGACGGTGCACTCCTCGCTGGCGGCGGTGGGCCTGACCGCCGCCTTCGCCACGGCGCTGGCCGAAGCCGGGATCAGTTGCAACGTGATGGCCGGCTATTTCCACGACCACCTGTTCGTCGCCCGCGACGAGGGCCGGCGCGCCCTCGCCGTGCTCCAGCGGCTGGCGGCGGAGGCACACTGACATGTGGCAGAGCTATCTCAACGGCATCCTGGTGGCTGCCGGCCTGATCATCGCCATCGGCGCGCAGAATGCCTTCGTTCTCGCGCAGAGCCTGCGCCGCGAGCATCACCTCTCGGTGGCCGCGCTCTGCGTATTCTGCGACGCGGTGCTGGTCAGCCTCGGCGTGTTCGGCCTGGCCAAGCTGCTGCTGGAAAACCCGACGCTGCTGGCCATCGCCCGCTGGGGCGGGATCGCCTTCCTGACCTGGTACGGGCTCAAGGCGCTGCTTCGCGCGTTGCGCCCGGACGCTCTCGGCAACGCAGCGGAAACCGGGCCACGCTCGCGCAAGGCGGTGCTTCTGGCGGCACTGGCGGTCACCCTGCTCAACCCCCACGTCTATCTCGATACCGTACTTCTGATCGGTTCGCTCGGCGCCCAGCAGGCCGCGCCGGGCGCCTATGCCCTCGGCGCGGCCAGCGCCTCGCTGATGTGGTTCTTCGCCCTCGCCCTCGGCGCGGCGTGGCTGGCCCCCTGGCTGGCGCGCCCGGCCACCTGGCGCCTGCTCGACCTGATGGTGGCGGCCATGATGCTGGGCATGGCCGCGCAACTGCTGTTCCGGGGATAACGCGGTTTCTGTCTTCCCGAGCGAACCCTCGCGCCACCAGGCAGTCCAGAGAGAATGTGGCGGTGTTCGCCGGCGAGCTTGCAGAAGCCCGTCGCAGCGCGCCGCCGCCGGCCTTTGCCCCTACAGTTGCTGCGTGGATATGCCCCGACACGGGTGCTATGATCCGGAGTTCGCGGCACTGGGAGCCTAGGCTCCGAGTCGCACCCGGCGCCCTTTCCGGAGCGCTCCGCCGAACGTCCCCCCGGGGATCCAGGACGGGCTCCCGGACAGGCATCGGACCGGCCCCGTGAACCGGTCGCGCGCTAGCCGCGCCAGTCCTGACCTGAGGAAGAATAGGAGAGACACCATGGCTTTCGAATTGCCGCCGCTGCCTTACGAAAAGAACGCCCTTGAGCCGCACATTTCCGCAGAAACCCTGGAATACCACCACGACAAGCACCACAACACCTACGTGGTGAACCTGAACAACCTGATCCCGGGTACCGAGTTCGAAGGCAAGAGCCTCGAAGAGATCGTCAAGAGCTCCTCCGGCGGCATCTTCAACAACGCCGCCCAGGTGTGGAACCACACCTTCTACTGGAACTGCCTGAGCCCGAACGGCGGTGGCCAGCCCACCGGCGCCCTGGCCGACGCCATCAACGCCGCCTTCGGCTCCTTCGACAAGTTCAAGGAAGAGTTCACCAAGACTTCCGTCGGCACCTTCGGTTCCGGCTGGGGCTGGCTGGTGAAGAAGGCCGACGGCTCCCTGGCCCTGGCCAGCACCATCGGTGCCGGCAACCCGCTGACCAGCGGCGACACCCCGCTGCTGACCTGCGACGTCTGGGAACACGCCTACTACATCGACTACCGCAACCTGCGTCCGAAGTACGTCGAGGCGTTCTGGAACCTGGTCAACTGGGACTTCGTAGCGAAGAATTTCGCTGCCTGAGTCTGATCAGAACCACGAAAAAGCCCGGCATTCGCCGGGCTTTTTCGTTTTAATCTGCGGTCCAGGAGCCATCGTCTACCCTCAGGAACTGGTAGACCTTCGCTCGTGATAGCCTCTTGAGGTAAACAAGCTCTTCCTACCGGCTTGTCTTTCGCCCTGGCGACGAACAAGGAAGGCCCCTTGAAACTGGACTCCCGACACAGCCTCTCGCTCAAGCTGCTGCGTGTCGTGCTACTGGCGGCGCTAGCCGTTGGCGTAGTGCTCAGTTGCGCGCAGATCGTCTTCGACGCCTACAAGGCCAAGCAGGCGGTGAGCAGCGACGCCCAACGCATCCTCGCGATGGTCCGCGACCCTTCCACCCAGGCGGTCTACAGCCTCGACCGGGAAATGGCGATGCAGGTCCTCGAAGGCCTGTTCCAGCACGAGGCGGTGCGCCAGGCGAGCATCGGCCATCCCGGCGAGCCAATGCTGGCGGAGAAATCCAGGCCGCTGCTGGACCTGCCGACGCGCTGGCTGACCGACCCGATCCTCGGCCAGGAACGCACCTTCAGCATTCGACTGATCGGCCGCCCGCCCTATAGCGAATACTACGGCGACCTGAAGATCACCCTGGACACCGCGCCCTACGGCGAGAACTTCGTCACCACTTCGGAAATCATCTTCATCTCCGGCATTCTCCGCGCCCTGGCCATGGGCCTGGTGCTGTTCCTGGTCTACCACTGGATGCTGACCAAGCCGCTGTCGAAGATCATCGAGCACCTGGTCAGCATCAATCCCGACCGCCCCAGCCAGCACCAGTTGCCGCTGCTCAAGGGGCACGAACGCAACGAGCTGGGGCTCTGGGTGACCACCGCCAACCAGTTGCTCGCCTCGATCGAAAGCAACAGCCACCTGCGCCGCGAGGCCGAGGACAACCTGCTGCGCATTTCCCAGTACGACTTCCTCACCGGCCTGCCGAACCGCCAGTTGCTGCAGCAGCAACTCGACCAGATCCTCGACGGCGCCGGCCGCCAGCAGCGCCGGGTGGCAGTGCTGTGCCTGGGCCTCGACGATTTCAAGGGGATCAACGAGCAGTACACCTACCAGCTCGGCGACCAGCTGCTGATCGCCCTCGCCGACCGCCTGCGCGGGCACAGCGCGCGGCTCGGTTCGCTGGCGCGCCTGGGCGGCGACCAGTTCGCCCTGGTCCAGGCCGACATCGAGCAACCCTACGAGGCGGCCGAACTGGCGCAGAGCATCCTCGACGGCCTGGAAGCGCCGTTCGAGATCGACCAGCACGAGGTGCGCCTGCGCGCCACCATCGGTATCACCCTGTTCCCCGAGGACGGCGAGACCACGGAGAAACTGCTGCAGAAGGCCGAGCAGACCATGACCCTGGCCAAGACCCGCTCGCGCAACCGCTACCAGTTCTACATCGCCAGCGTGGACAGCGAGATGCGTCGCCGCCGGGAACTGGAAAAGGACCTGCGCGACGCCCTGCAGCGCCACGAGCTGCATCTCGTCTACCAGCCGCAGGTGGACTACCGCGACCACCGCGTGGTCGGCGTCGAGGCGCTGCTGCGCTGGCAACATCCGTTGCACGGCTTCGTCCCGCCGGACCTGTTCATCCCGCTGGCGGAACAGAACGGCAGCATCTTCAGCATCGGCGAGTGGGTGCTCGACCAGGCCTGCCGGCAGTTGCGCGAATGGCACGACCAGGGCTTCGACGACCTGCGCATGGCGGTCAATCTTTCCACCGTGCAGCTCCACCACAACGCCCTGCCACGGGTGGTCAGCAACCTGCTGCAGGTCTACCGCCTGCCGGCGCGCAGCCTGGAGCTGGAAGTCACCGAGACCGGCCTGATGGAGGACATCTCCACTGCCGCCCAGCACCTCCTCAGCCTGCGCCGCGCCGGCGCGCTGATCGCCATCGACGATTTCGGCACCGGCTATTCCTCGCTGAGCTACCTGAAGAGCCTGCCGCTGGACAAGATCAAGATCGACAAGAGTTTCGTCCAGGACCTGCTGCAGGACGAGGACGACGCGACCATCGTTCGCGCCATCATCCAGCTCGGCAAGAGCCTGGGCATGCAGGTGATCGCCGAGGGCGTGGAAACCGCCGAGCAGGAGGCGTACATCATCGCCGAAGGTTGCAACGAAGGTCAGGGCTACCTGTACAGCAAGCCGCTGCCGGCCAGGGAACTGACCCAGTACCTCAAGCAGGCGCGACGCCTGAGCCAGGCCACCAGCAGCGAACGGCCCTGATCAGAACAGGCGGCTGAACAGCCAGCCCGCCAATAGCGCGCTGCCCAGGCAGAGCAACGCGGCCCCCGCCGCCTGGCGGCGCAGTTGCACGGCGAGATCGTCCTCGCCCTGGCTGGAGAGAATGAAGGGATGCGCCTCCCCCGGCTTGCCGAGCCGGTGGCGGGTCGGCGCGGCGCTGCTTGCCCGATGCCGATCCTCGGCCTCCAGCCGTGCCGCCAGGCGCACCCGGTTCCATTCGCGCTCGTCCAGCTCGCCGTTGCCGTCGCTGTCGAAGCGCGCCAGCAGCCCGTGGAAATCGCCCTTCCATTCACGGATCACCGCACCCTGCGCCCGTTCGGCATCGAGTCCCTGGCGACCGCCACCGCTGCTGCGGAATTCGCCCAGCGCATAGAGCGGCTCGCCGGCATGCAGGCGCTCCTCGGTGTAGCGGTAGAGCCGCTCTCCGCCGACCAGGGTGCCGAAGCTCTCCAGCAGTCGCAGGGTATCGATCGGTGCTTCGCGAAAAGCCTCCCAGCGCTGCTGGGTCAAGGGTCGCACCTCGGCGCCGCGTGGGTCGACCAGGCAGGCATCGGTGGCATCGCGCAAGCTGAATGGCGACTCGCTGGCACCTTTGTCGACGGTGCGCCAGGCCTTCTCGCGGCCGCTGCGCTTTTCCTCGACTTCGATGCGGTAGCGCCACCACAGGCACGGCTTGCCGGTCAAGGGAGCCTGCAGCGGGCCTTCCGGGCCCTCCTCGAGCACCCCGTAGAGTTCGACGAAACCCTGCGCCGCCGAACGGATCCGCGAGGTCGGTACGTCGCCGAGCAGGCGCGCCCGGGCAAGGCGGTGCACGAACTGCCAGCCGGCCCAGGCGCAGAGCCCCAGGCTGGCGGCGATGAACAGCCAGCGCAGGTCGAAGTCCATCTCAGCCGAACAGGGCCTTGAGATCGACGTCGGCCTTCTCCGCCTCGCTGAACTGCAACAGCTCGGCGGCCTTGAAGCCAGCGACACGGGCGATCAGCAGGTCGGGAAATTGCTCGATGCGCACGTTGTTCAGGTTCACCGCCTCGTTGTACAGCTCGCGGCGATCGGCGATCCCGTTCTCCAGGCCGCTGATGCGCTGGGAAAGGAACTGGAAACTTTCGTTGGCCTTGAGCTGCGGGTAGTTCTCGGCCAGCGCGAAGAGCTGCCCCAGGCCGGCGCGCAGGCCGCTCTCGGCCTTGCCCAGGGCATTCACGTCGGCGCGCTCGCGGGCGCTGGCGACGGCGTTGCGGGCGGCGATGACCCGCTCCAGGGTGGCGCGCTCGTGCTGCATGTATTGCTTGCAGGCCTCGACCAGCTTCGGCAGCTCGTCATGGCGCTGCTTGAGGAGCACGTCGATATTGGCCCAGGCCTTGCCCACGGCGTGCTTCAGCCGTACCAGGCCGTTGTAGAGCACCACCGCGTAGCCGGCGAGCAGCAGCAGGACAACCCAGAAAGCGATAGCGGTCAGACTCATGGACGGAGCTCCGGACGAAGATACTGGCATTCTAGCTGCGCCCGACATGTCCAGGCACGACGGCGATCACGCTGCGCCCTTTTCAAAAATGCAAATCTTTCGCATTATGTGGCGGTTTTTTAACGCCCTCGCGGGTGTTTCCGACAAGCGCACGCCGCTTCGGCACGCCACCAATAAAGCAAAGGAATCCGCCATGACTCGTATGCCCCTGGCCACCGCCAGTCTGCTGGCCCTCGCCATCTCCCTCGCCGGCTGCGGCGACGACAAGAAAGCCGAAGCGCCCGCAACACCGGCGGCCAGCACGCAGCCCGCCGCGCCCGCCGCCGCCCCGGCCGCCAAGGTCGACGAGGCCGCCGCCAAGGCGGTGATCAAGAATTACGCGGACCTCGCCGAAGCCACCTTCGCCGATGCCCTGAGCACCGCCAAGGACCTGCAGAAAGCCATCGACGCGTTCCTCGCCAAGCCTGACGCGGAGACCCTGAAAGCCGCCAAGGAAGCCTGGTTCGCCGCTCGTACCCCTTACTCCCAGAGCGAAGCCTTCCGCTTCGGCAACGCGATCATCGACGACTGGGAAGGACAGGTTAACGCCTGGCCGCTGGACGAAGGCCTGATCGACTATGTCGCCAAGGACTACCAGCACGCCCTGGGCAACCCCGGCGCCACCGCCAACATCGTCGCCAACACCGAGATCCAGGTCGGCGAAGACAAGATCGACGTCAAGGAAATCACCGGTGAGAAACTGGCCAGCCTGAACGAGCTGGGCGGTTCCGAAGCCAACGTCGCCACCGGCTACCACGCCATCGAGTTCCTCCTCTGGGGCCAAGACCTGAACGGCACCGGTCCCGGCGCCGGCAACCGTCCCGCCACCGACTATGCCCAGGGCAAGGACTGCACCGGCGGCCATTGCGACCGTCGTGCCGCCTACCTGAAGGCCGTCACCGACCTGCTGGTCAGCGACCTCGAATACATGGCCGGACAGTGGAAAGCCGGCGTCGCCGACAACTACCGCGCCAAGCTGGAGGCCGAACCGGTGGATACCGGCCTGCGCAAGATGTTCTTCGGCATGGGCAGCCTGTCCCTCGGCGAACTGGCCGGCGAGCGCATGAAGGTCGCGCTGGAGGCCAACTCCACCGAAGACGAGCACGACTGCTTCAGCGACGACACCCACCACACCCTGTTCTTCAACGGCAAGAGCATCCGCAACATCTACCTCGGCGAGTACAAGCGCATCGACGGCAGCGTGGTCAAGGGCCCGAGCCTGGCCGACCTGGTCGCCAAGGCCGACGCCGCCGCCAACGACACCCTGAAGGCCGACCTGGCCGACACCGAGGCCAAGCTGCAGGCCATCGTCGACAGCGCCGAGAAGGATGGCGTGCACTTCGACCAGATGATCGCTCCGGACAACAAGGACGGCCAGCAGAAGATCCGCGACGCCATCGCCGCCCTGGTCAAGCAGACCGGCGCCATCGAGCAGGCCGCTGGCAAGCTGGGTATCCAGGACCTGAAGCCGGACAACGCCGACCACGAGTTCTGATTCCTTCCTGTGCCAACAGCGTGCGGCCCATGGCCGCACGCTGCGTTTCAGGGCCTCGAAAGCGGTCTTCGCGGGCCTTTACAAACGCAAATCCCTCTTATTTTGATTAGCCCCAACTGGTAAGCTTGCGGGCTGTTTCCACGCAGTCCCGGGATGTTCGCCGATGTCGTTGCCGTCACCTTCCATGCCGCTTGCCTGTCTCCTGACGGCGCTCCTTCTGGGCGGATGCGGCGCCGACGACGAACCGCTGCGCGCCGAGCCCGGCGAACACCTGTCCGGGGGCGCGACCACGGTGCTGCAAAGCGACCGCAACGCCTTCTCCCTGCCCTCCGCCAACCTCGCCCCGAGCCGGCGCCTGGACTTCAGCGTGGGCAACAGTTTCTTCCGCAACCCCTGGGTCATCGCCCCTTCCTCCACCACCGCGCGCGACGGTCTGGGACCGCTGTTCAATACCAACGCCTGCCAGAACTGCCATGTGAAGGACGGCCGCGGCCACCCGCCGGGAGCGGACGCGGTCAGCGCGGTGTCGATGCTGGTACGCCTGTCGATCCCGGCCGGCCCTGCGGACGGCAAGACCCTGTTGCACCAGGGGGTGATTCCCGAGCCGACCTACGGCGGCCAGTTGCAGGACGTCGGCATTCCCGGCGTCGCCCCGGAAGGCAAGGTGCGGGTGGACTACGAGCCGCTGAAGGTGAGGTTCGAGGACGGCACCGAGGTCGAACTGCGCAAGCCGATCCTGCGTATCAGCCAGCTCGGCTATGGGCCGATGCATCCGCAGACGATGTTTTCCGCCCGCGTCGCCCCGCCGATGATCGGGCTCGGCCTGCTCGAGGCGATTCCCGAAGAGGCGATCCTGGCCAATGCCGATCCGGACGACCGAAACGGCGACGGTATCCGCGGGCGCGCCAACCAGGTCTGGGATGCCGCGCGGCAGCGCACCGCGCTCGGCCGCTTCGGCTGGAAGGCCGGCCAGCCGAATATCCCGCAGCAGAACGCGCACGCCTTCGCCAACGACATGGGCCTGACCAGCAGCCTGCTGCCCCACGACGACTGCAGCGCCGCCCAGGTCGAGTGCCGCCGGGCGCCCGACGGCGGCGAGCCGGAAGTCAGCAACAACATCTTCGCCCAGGTGCTGTTCTACAGCCGCAACCTGGCGGTCCCGGCGCGGCGCAAGGTGGACGACCCGCAGGTGCTGGCCGGCAAGCGCCTGTTCGCCCAGGCCAACTGCGTGGCCTGCCACGTTCCCGCCTTCACTACCGGTTCCGACGCCAGCGAGCCGGAGCTGGCCAACCAGCGGATTCGTCCCTATTCCGACCTGTTGCTGCATGACATGGGCGACGGCTTGGCGGACAATCGCCCGGAATTTCTCGCCAGCGGGCGGGACTGGCGAACCCCGCCGCTATGGGGCATCGGCCTGACCGAAACGGTCAACGGCCACACCCAGTTCCTCCACGACGGGCGCGCCCGCAATCTGCTGGAGGCGATCCTCTGGCACGGCGGCGAAGCCGAAGCGGCCAAGCGGCACGTGCTCGGCTTCGACGCCGACCAGCGCAGCGCCCTGCTGGCCTTCCTGAATTCACTCTGAGGAGCCCACATGTTCCGCCCACGACTGCTCTTGACCAGCCTCGCCATCGCCCTCGGCGCCTGCTCGCCGCAAGACCCGCAGGCCGTCACCAGTGCCGCCCTGGCGCAACAGGTGATCCTGCCGACCTACAGCCGCTGGGTGGAGGCCGACCAGGCCCTGGCCAGCAGCGCCCTGGCCTACTGCCAGGGCAAGGAAGACCTGGCCAAGGCCCGCGACGCGTTCCACGCCGCGCAGAAGGCCTGGGCCGAGCTGCAACCGCTGCTGATCGGCCCGCTGGCCGAGGGCAACCGCGCCTGGCAGGTGCAGTTCTGGCCGGACAAGAAGGACCTGGTCGGGCGCCAGGTCGAACAGTTGCTGAAGAACAACCCGCAGGTCGACGCCGCGGCCCTGGCCAAGGCCAGCGTGGTGGTGCAGGGGCTCTCCGCCTACGAATACATCCTCTTCGACAGCAAGATCGACCTCGCCGACGCCGCCACCAAGGCCCGCTATTGCCCGTTGCTGGAAGCCATCGGCACCCACCAGCAGCAACTGGCCCAGGACATCCTGGCGCGCTGGAAGAACGACGGCGGCATGCTCACCCAGATGAGCAAGTTCCCCAACGACCGCTACGCCGACGCCCACGAGGCGATCGCCGAGCTGCTGCGGGTCCAGGTCACCGCCCTGGACATGCTGAAGAAGAAACTCGGTACTCCGCTGGGCCGGCAGAGCAAGGGCATTCCCCAGCCCTACCAGGCCGAGGCCTGGCGCAGCAACGCCTCGCTGGCCAGCCTGGACGCCAGCCTGAGCGGCGCCCAGGCGCTCTGGGAAGGTATCGACGGCAAGGGCCTGAAGACCCTGCTGCCGGCCGAACAGAAGGACCTGGCCGGCAAGATCGACGCCGCCTACGCCGACAGCCACGCGAAGCTGGCGGCGCTGGAACAGAAACCGCTCTCCGAACTGCTCGCCAGCGAAGACGGGCGCAACCAGCTCAACGCCCTCTATGACAGCCTGAACGTGGTCCACCGCCTGCACGAAGGCGATCTGGCCCGCGCCCTCGGCGTGCAACTGGGCTTCAACGCCAACGATGGCGACTGAGGTCGGCACCATGCTGCGACGTCATGTGATCGGCCTGGGCAGCCTGCTGCTCGGCGCCTTGTCCTTCGGCGGCTGGAGCTTCAGCCGCCTGGGTAGCCAACCGCTGGTGCTATCGGCGCGCGACGACGCCGATGGCCAGCATTACGCGGTGGGCTACCGCCTGGACGGCAAGTGCCAGTTCGCCACCCGCGTGGCCCAGCGCTGCCACGACATCGTCCAGCACCCGAGCCTGCCGCTGGCGCTGTTCGTCGCCCGCCGGCCAGGCACCGAAAGCTACCTGATCGACCTGAACGACGGTCGCCTGCTGCAGACCCTGGTCTCGCAGAAAGACCGCCACTTCTACGGCCACGGCGTGTTCCACCAGAGCGGCGAGTGGCTCTACGCCACCGAGAACGACACTACCGATCCCGGTCGCGGCGTGCTCGGCGTCTACCGTTTCGACGGCGAGCGACTGCAGCACAGCGGCGAGATCTCCACCCACGGCCTCGGGCCGCACCAGGTTTCCTGGATGCCCGACGGCGAGACCCTGGTAGTGGCCAATGGCGGCATTCGCACCGAGGCGGAAAGCCGGGTCGAGATGAACCTCGACGCCATGGAGCCCAGCCTGGTGCTGATGCGCCGCGACGGCAACCTGCTGTCCAAGGAAACCCTGGCGCAGCAGATGAACAGCGTCCGCCACCTGGCGATCGGTCGCGACGGCACCATCGTCGCCGGCCAGCAGTTCATGGGCGATGCCCACGAACATGCCGACCTGCTGGCGATCAAGCGCCCCGGCCGTCCCTTCGAAGCCTTCCCGGTGGCCGAGGAGCAGCGCCTGGCGATGGCCCAGTACACCGCCAGCGTGGCGATCCACGACGACCTGCGCCTGGTGGCCCTGACCGCCCCGCGCGGCAACCGTTTCTTCATCTGGGACCTGGACAGCGGTGCCGTACGCCTCGACGCGCCGTTGCCGGACTGCGCCGGCGTGGGCGCGGTGAAGAACGGCTTCGTCGTCACGTCCGGACAGGGCCGTTGCCGCTTCTACGACTGCCAGGGCGAGCGCATCGCCGCGCAACCGCTGGAGCTGCCTTCCGGCCTCTGGGACAACCACCTGCACCTGGCCTGAGAGCACGGCATCAACCTCTCGCCATACCGGTCCGCGAAAGTCGGAAGCGACCTGCAACACGCTTGAAATCTTTCGCCAATCCTGTGCTTTGACAAGCCCTGAAAGCTGCACGTAATGTGTCGGATTCGCCCCGAAACGGGGCGCTCTCGGCATACCAGGGACCAGGATTATGTTGCTCCGCCGCATGTTGATCATGCTCGCCGCAGTGATCGCCGTGGTGGCGATTCTCGCCGGCTACAAGGTCTACTCCATCCGTCAGCAGATCGCCCTTTTCAGCGCACCGAAACCGCCGATCAGCGTGACCGCCAGCCTGGCCGAAAAGCGTCCCTGGCAGAGCCGCCTGCCAGCCATCGGCAGCCTCAAGGCATTCCAGGGCGTGACCCTCACCGCCGAAGTCTCCGGCACGGTACGCGACGTACTGTTCCTTTCCGGCGACCAGGTGAAGCTGGACCAACCGCTGATCCAGTTGGAAAGCGACGTCGAGGAAGCCACCCTGCGCACTGCCGAGGCCGATCTCGGCCTGGCCAGGGCCGAGTACCAGCGCGGCCGCGAACTGATCGGCAGCAAGGCCATCTCGAAAAGCGAATTCGATCGTCTCGCCGCGCAGTGGGCCAAGACCAGCGCCACCGTCGCCGAGCTGAAGGCGGCGCTGGCGAAGAAGCGCGTGCTCGCGCCCTTCGCCGGGACCATCGGCATCCGCCAGGTGGACGTCGGCGACTACGTCTCGCCCGGGACGCCGATCGCCACCTTGCAGGACCTTTCCACCCTGCTCCTGGATTTCCACCTGCCCGAGCAGGACTTCCCCCTGCTCAGCCGCGGCCAGCTGGTGAAGGTCCGGGTCGCCGCCTACCCCGGCCAGGTGTTCGACGCCGAGATCGCCGCCATCAACCCCAAGGTCGACAACGAGACCCGCAACCTGCAGGTCCGCGCTGCCCTGGAGAACCCGGACGGCAAGCTGCTGCCGGGCATGTTCGCCAACCTCGAGGTGATGTTGCCTGGCGAGGAACAACGCGTCGTGGTGCCGGAGACGGCGATCACCTTCACCCTCTACGGCGACTCGATCTACGTCGTCGGGCAGAAGAAGGACGAGCAGGGCCAGGTGTCGAAGGATGACAAGGGCCAGCCGCAACGGGTCGTCGAGCGCCGCTTCGTCAGGATCGGCGAACGCCGCGAAGGCCTGGCGGTGGTGCTCGAAGGCCTGGAGGGCGGCGAGCAGGTAGTGACTTCCGGGCAACTGAAGCTCGACAACGGCGCCGCGGTGGCCATCGTCGCCGAGCGGGACCTCCAGCAAGAGCACTGAGTCGCGCGCCTTCCCACTCCGTGGCGGAAGGCTTGCCAAGGGACTGAAACATGGCTTTTACCGATCCGTTCATCCGTCGTCCGGTCCTGGCGAGCGTGGTCAGCCTGCTGATCGTCCTGCTCGGCATGCAGGCCTTCAGCAAGCTGGTGATCCGCGAGTATCCGCAAATGGAGAACGCGCTGATCACGGTGACCACGCTCTACGCCGGCGCCAACGCGGAAACCATCCAGGGCTACATCACCCAGCCGCTGCAGCAGAGCCTGGCCAGCGCCGAAGGCATCGACTACATGACCTCGGTGAGCCGGCAGAACTATTCGACCATCTCCATCTACGCGCGGATCGGCGCCAATACCGATCGCCTGGTCACCGAGCTGCTGGCCAAGTCCAACGAAGTGAAGAGCCAGCTGCCGCCGGACGCCGAGGACCCGGTGCTGCAGAAGGAGGCCGCGGACGCCTCGGCGCTGATGTACATCAGCTTCTACAGCGAGCAGATGAACAACCCGCAGATCACCGACTACCTGTCGCGGGTGATCCAGCCCAAGCTGGCGACCCTGCCCGGTATCGCCGAGGCGGAGATCCTCGGCAACCAGGTGTTCGCCATGCGCCTGTGGCTGGACCCGGTGAAGATGGCCGCGTTCGGCGTCACCGCCGGCGAGATCAACCAGGCGGTGCAGCAGTACAACTTCCTCGCCGCCGCCGGCGAGGTGAAGGGCCAGTTGGTGGTCACCAGCGTCAATGCTTCCACCGACCTCAAGTCGCCCCAGGCCTTCGCCGCCATCCCGGTGAAGACCGACGGCGACCGCCGGGTGCTGATGGGTGATGTCGCACGGGTCGAACTGGGCGCCGCCAGCTACGACGCGATCAGTTCGTTCAATGGGATTCCCTCGGTCTACATCGGCATCAAGGGCACGCCCAGCGCCAACCCGCTGGACGTGATCAAGGAAGTGCGGGCGAAGATGCCCGAACTGGAAGAGCAATTGCCGCCCAACCTCAAGGTGTCCATCGCCTACGACGCCACGCGCTTCATTCAGGCCTCCATCGATGAAGTGGTGAAGACCCTCGGCGAGGCGGTGCTGATCGTCATCGTGGTGGTGTTCCTGTTCCTCGGCGCGTTCCGTTCGGTACTGATCCCGGTGGTGACCATTCCGCTGTCGATGATCGGCGTATTGTTCTTCATGCAGGCCATGGGCTACTCGATCAACCTGCTGACCCTGCTGGCGATGGTCCTGGCCATCGGCCTGGTGGTGGACGACGCGATCGTGGTGGTGGAAAACATCCACCGCCACATCGAGGAGGGCAAGCCGCCCTTCGAGGCTGCCCTGGAGGGCGCGCGGGAGATCGCCGTACCGGTGGTCAGCATGACCATCACCCTCGCCGCGGTCTACGCGCCGATCGGCTTCCTCACCGGCCTCACCGGCGCCCTGTTCAAGGAGTTCGCCTTCACCCTGGCCGGCGCGGTGATCATTTCCGGGATCGTCGCCCTGACCCTGTCGCCGATGATGTGCTCGCGCCTGTTGCGCCACGAGGAGAATCCCTCGGGCCTGGCGCATCGCCTCGACCTGATCTTCGAGGGCCTGAAGCGACGCTACCAGCGCGCCCTCCACGGCACCCTGGACACCCGTCCGGTGGTCCTGGTGTTCGCCGTGCTGGTACTGGCGCTGATCCCGGTACTGCTGATGTTCACCAAGAAGGAGCTGGCGCCGGAAGAGGACCAGGGCATCGTGTTCCTCATGACCAACTCGCCGCAGACCGCCAACCTCGACTACCTGAATCGCTACACCGCCGAGTTCGAAGGCATCTTCCGCAGCTTCCCGGAGTATTACTCGGCGTTCCAGATCAACGGCTACAACGGCGTCCAGGCCGGCATCGGCGGCATGCTGCTCAAGCCCTGGGACGAACGCGAAAAGAGCCAGATGGAATTGCTCCATGCGGTGCAGGCGAAGCTCAACGAGATTCCCGGCGTGCAAATCTTCGCCTTCAACCTGCCGTCGCTACCGGGCACCGGCGAGGGTCTGCCATTCCAGTTCGTGCTCAACACCGCCAACGACTACGAGTCGCTGCTGCAAGTGGCGCAACGGGTGAAGCAGCGCGCCAGCGAGTCCGGCAAGTTCGCCTTCCTCGATCTCGACCTGGCGTTCGACAAACCCGAGCTGGTGGTCGACATCGACCGCGAGAAGGCCGCGCAGATGGGCGTCTCCATGCAGGACCTGGGGGTGGCGCTGGCCAGCCTGCTCGGCGAGGGCGAGATCAACCGCTTCACCATCGACGGGCGCAGCTACAAGGTCATCGCCCAGGTCGAACGCCCCTATCGCGACAATCCCGGCTGGCTCGGCAGCTACTACGTGAAGAGCCGCAACGGCCAACTGGTCGCCCTCTCGACCCTGATCGAGACCCACGAACGGGCACGGCCACGGCAACTGAACCAGTTCCAGCAGCTCAACTCGGCGATCATCTCCGGCTTCCCCATCGTCAGCATGGGCGAGGCCATCGAGACGGTTCAGCAGATCGCCCGCGAGGAAGCCCCGCGTGGCTTCGCCGTCGACTACGCCGGCGCTTCCCGGCAATACGTGCAGGAAGGCAGCGCATTGCTGGTCACCTTCGGACTGGCCCTGGCGATCATCTTCCTGGTCCTCGCCGCACAGTTCGAAAGCTTCCGCGATCCGCTGGTGATCATGGTCACCGTGCCGCTGTCGATCTGCGGTGCGCTGATACCGCTGTTCCTCGGCGTGTCGAGCCTGAACATCTATACCCAGGTCGGCCTGGTGACACTGATCGGCCTGATCAGCAAACACGGCATCCTGATCGTCGAGTTCGCCAACCAGTTGCGCCACGAACAGGGGCTGGGGCGTCGCGAGGCCATCGAGCAGGCCGCCGCGATCCGCCTGCGGCCAGTACTGATGACCACCGCGGCTATGGTGCTCGGGGTGATCCCGCTGATCCTCGCCACCGGCGCCGGGGCGGTCAGTCGCTTCGACATCGGCATCGTGATCGCGACCGGCATGTCGGTGGGCACCCTCTTCACCCTGTTCGTCCTGCCGTGCATCTACACCCTGGTGGCCAGGCCGGATGCCCCGCCAGGCGTGACGCAAGCGGCAAACGCACACTGATCGGAAACGGCGGACAGCGACAACAGCGCTGTCCGCCGGCGCTGTCGCCCCATCCCACAGCCCTCCGGGCGCGATCCTATGTCCGCCGGCAGCCGCCTCCAGTAGACTGCCCGCTGAAACGCAGTGGTGAGACGAGCATGGCCGAGAGCGCTTTTTCCGAACGTATCGTGCAGAACCTGCTGGATACCGACTTCTACAAGCTGACCATGATGCAGGCGGTGCTGCACAACTATCCCAACGCCGAGGTGGAGTGGGAGTTCCGCTGCCGCAACCAGGAAGACCTGCGCCTGTACCTGCCGGCTATCCGCGAACAACTGGAATACCTGGCGGGCCTGGCGATCAGCGACGAGCAACTGGCCTTCCTCGAACGGATTCCCTTCCTCGCGCCGGACTTCATCCGCTTCCTCGGGTTGTTCCGCTTCAACCCGCGCTACGTGCAGACCGGCATCGAGAACGACGAATTCTTCCTGCGCCTGAAAGGTCCCTGGCTGCACGTGATCCTCTTCGAAGTGCCGCTGCTGGCGATGATCAGCGAGGTGCGCAACCGCGCCCGCTACCCGGCCGCCACCGTCGAGCAGGCGCGCGAACGCCTGCAGGAAAAGTTCGATTGGCTGCGCCGGGAGGCCAGCGCCGAGGAACTGGCCGGCTTCAAGATGGCCGACTTCGGTACCCGCCGCCGCTTCTCCTATCGGGTCCACGAGGCGGTGGTGAGCGGTCTGAAGGAGGACTTTCCGGGCTGCTTCGTCGGCACCAGCAACGTCCACCTGGCACGCAAGCTCGACCTCAAGCCCCTCGGCACCATGGCCCACGAATGGCTGATGGCCCACCAGCAGCTCGGTCCGCGCCTGATCGACAGCCAGAGTGCCGCGTTGGACTGCTGGGTCCGCGAATACCGTGGGCTGCTCGGCATCGCGCTGACCGACTGCATCACCACCGATGCCTTCCTGCGCGACTTCGACCTCTATTTCGCCAAGCTCTTCGACGGCCTCCGCCACGACTCGGGCGACCCATTGCTGTGGGCGGAAAAGACCATCGCCCACTACCTCAAGCTGGGCATCGACCCGCTGACCAAGACCCTGGTGTTCTCCGACGGCCTCGACCTGCCGCGGGCCCTGAAGATCTATCGCGCGCTGCAGGGCCGGATCAACGTCAGCTTCGGCATAGGCACGCATTTCACCTGCGACCTGCCGGGCGTCGAGCCGATGAACATCGTGGTGAAGATGAGCGCCTGCAACGGCCATCCGGTGGCGAAGATCTCCGATACGCCCGGCAAGGCGCAATGCCGGGACCCTGACTTCATCCACTACCTCAAGCACGTGTTCCAGGTCGCCTAGGGCAAGCCTGGCGCGCCGCGGCAAGGTGGCGCATGAGGCCTGGTCCTTATTCGGCCCATGCCTCCGACGATCTCATCGCCCATGAAAAAGCCCCGCCAAGGCGGGGCTTTTTCGACAAGGAGACTCAGCGCGACAGGCTGGCTCCCCCCTGGGAAAGACCGAACATCAGCAGCAGGATGTCCTTGTTCGGCTGGACCTCCTGGCGCGTCGGCCGCTCGGCCTTGAGCGCCGAAGGCGTCGGGCAGTACTCATGACCGCCGCTCATCTGCACCACGTTCGGCGCGGGTTCGTGCCAGGCGGCAGCCGCGGCTGTAGCCACGGCGAGAGCGCCGACCAGCAACAAACCTCGAGTGATTTCTAATTTCATGTCTGCAACCCTTTGATGGCGCTGCCAAACGCCGTCTGGTAACCATAGATGAAGGCTTGCCACTGCGCGCCAGTCCACGACGAACGGCGCTTCAACTGCTTCAGGTCGTGCTGGGACGCCTTGTTCACCGTAAGGCGGCGGCGGCTCTTCTCCAAGTCGATCAGCGCTACTTCGATGGCCTCACCCTCGACGCGGACGAAGATGTGCTTCGGATAGAGACAACCGTGCTGCCAGTGGGCGAGATTCATCCGGGCAATGGTAGCGCCGATTTGTTGCAGAATTCTTTGGTGCTTCGCTTCGCCCCAGCGGTCCTGGTCACCGCGCGCATAGCACTCGTCGAGGCTGGAGAAACCCTCCAGGGCTTCGGTCACCAGCAGCGCCTGCCATTGCCCGTCGACCTTGCGGCAGCCGGAATAGATCAGGCGCGGCACGCGTATACCGAGCGACTCGAAGGCCCGTAGCGCATCGCGCTCGCGCATGGCGGTGGGATAGCCGAAAGGGCGCTGCCAGTCGCGGTAGACGTGGCCGGTCTGCTGCTTGCGATAGAGCAGCCGTCCATCGCCGGTGTACACCCGCTGCACGCCGCTGGCCCCGCCGCGGCGCTCGTTGGGCTCCTCGACCCAGCTGCCGGGTACCTGCAACCACTGGTCGATGGCGGAGTCGCCGGAGATACGTTGCAGGGATGCCAGATCGGGAGCCATCGTTATTCCTTTCGCAAGATATAGACCCGCCACATGTGATACAGCGGGATGAAATCGAGATGCTTCTGGACGACGAAGCCGGCGTCGCGGAACTCGCGCTCGACCGTTTCGGCTGGTAACACGAAGCGGTTCTGGTAGCCGGTCTGTTCCCCGTTCGCTACCCGCCGTGCCTCCATGCGCCTACGCTTCCAGGCCTTGAAATTGCCATCGACCCAGAGGGAAAGAATCACGCTGTCCCGCGTGACCCGGTGAAACTCGCGGAGCAGGACGCGTCGATCATCCGCCTCGCCGATGTGGTGGAGCAGCCGCATGCAGAAGATATTGTCCACCGAGCTGTCCGGCAGGTCGATGGCGAAAGCGGAAGTCTGCAAGGGCCGTACCCGTTTCACTACACCGTCCGGCTGGCCGGCGCAGGCGACCGCCAGCATGTCCGCGGAATTGTCGGCGCCGATGATCACCCGGTTGTCCTTTTCCGCCAGCAGCGGCCAGAAGCGTCCGGCGCCGCAGGGCAGGTCGAGCACCAGGTTGGGCTGCCCCGCGAGCTTCAGCGCGTGCCGGGCGAGTTGGACGTCGCGCCGGTGGGAAAGTTTCCGGGCGAGGCCGTCCTGATGCTTCTTCAGGTAGGCCTCAGCATGCTCGCGATCATACTTGTGAGAAAAGTCGAGGTCGACAGGCGGATTGTTCATGACGGGAACTCCAGGATTCATGAGACGAACGGTATGAATCCAGCCGTCAAGCTCGGGTCAAGGGGTGGTGAATTTTTCGTCAAGCAACATCGAGTAAAACTTCGAACCGGCAGCCGTGCGGCTCCACCGCGCTGAGGGTTACGCTCCAGCCCTCGGCCGCGCAGATCCGCTTCACCAGCGAGAGCCCGAGGCCAAGGCCTTCGCCGCGCCCGGAGCTGGAACTGCCGCGAACGAAGGGCATGAAAATGCGTTCGCGTTGTTCTTCCGGGACGCCCGCCCCGGTGTCCTCGACGCTGAAACCATGCTCGTCGAGGGTCAGCGTGATGCTCCCGGCATCGGTGTAGTGGGTCGCGTTGCGCAACAGGTTGCCCATCACCGCGCGCAGCAGCGGCGCGTTGAACTGGCCGGCGCAGGCGCCTTCGTTGCGGTAGTGCAGGGTCAGTCCTCGCGCCTCGACCTGTTCGCGCCAGACCTGGACCAGGTCGTCGGCGATGCTCTCCAGGCTACCGTGGGGCGCCAGGCTTTCCTCGCCCTTCTGCGCACGCGCCAGCAACAGGAAGGTTTGCACCAGGTCGCGCATCTCCTCGGTGGCCTTGGTCATCCGCTCCAGTTGGCCACGGGCGCGCGGGCCGAGGCTGGGTTCTTCGGCCAGCAGTTCGCATGAGGTGGCGATGACCATCAACGGCGTACGCAACTCATGACTGACGTCGCTGGTGAACAATTGCTCGCGCTTGAGCGCGTCGCGCAGGCGGCCAAGGGTCTCGTCGAAGGAAGCGGCCAGCTCGCCGACCTCGTCGTTGGCGTAGTCCGGCGCCAACGGCGGCGCCAGACCGAGCAACTGTTCGCGATGCCGCACCTGGCGCGCCAGGCGCACCACCGGCTCCATCACCTTGCGCGCGAGCATCCAGCCAAGCAGGCCGGCCAGGGCGATGCTCAGCACGTAGCCGGTCAGCACCGAGGCGTAGAGCACCTGCTCGCGCGCTTCGAAATCGCTCTGGTCCTGCAGCAGGACGAAGCGGCGACCATCGATGTCGCGCACCAGCGCATGGAACGACAAGTCGCCCTCGAACACTTCGTGGAAACCGACATCCAGTTGGTCCAGCGCCGGCGGCATGGCGTAGGAGCCCTGGCCGTCGCTGATGAAGAAGCGCATGCCGGGATCGAGCACCGGGTTGCGTCCCTGGGCCAGGTCGTCGCGCAGGATGCGCTCCAGTTCCCCGCCCAGGTCGCGGGAAATCAGGCGCTCCTCGATGATGTGGACCACGCCGACGATGCCGGCGGAGAACAGTCCCCCCACGGCGACCGTCATCAGCATGAAGGCGATGACGATCCGGCGGGCGAGGCTCTGCTTATACTCCATTCGGCTCCTCCGCCAGGCGGTAGCCGACGCCATGCACCGTATGCAGCAAGGCCACGGAGAATGGCTTGTCAATCACCTGACGGAGTTGATGGACGTGGCTGCGCAGGCTGTCACTGTCCGGGCAGTCGTCGCCCCAGACCGCTTCTTCCAGGGCATCCCGGCGCACCACATGGGGGCTCTTCTGCATCAGCACGGCGAGCAGCTTTAGGCCGATCGGATTGAGCTTGAGCGACTTGCCCGCGCGCTTGACCTCCAGGGTATCCAGGTCATAGCTGAGATCGGCCACGCTCAGCTCGCGGCGGCCGCCACCCTGGGCGCGACGCAGCACCGCCTCGATGCGTGCGGAAAGTTCGGAAAGGGCGAAGGGCTTGACCAGGTAATCGTCGGCTCCGGAACGAAACCCCTGCAGGCGATCGTCCAACTGGTCGCGGGCGGTGAGCATGATCACCGGGGTGTCGCGCCGTGCGTCTTCGCGCAGGCGCCGGCACAGGGCATAGCCGTCGATTCCCGGCAGCATCACGTCGAGCACGATCAGGTCGTAGTGCTCGGTGGCCGCCAGGTGCAGGCCGGACAGCCCGTCCTGCGCGCAATCCACAGTATAGCCCTTGAGCGACAGGTAATCGGCCAGGTTGGCCAGGATGTCGCGGTTGTCTTCGACCACCAGTATTCGCATGTCCCACTCCTTCGCAGGAAGACCGATCGAGCGCCTCTCGCGCATTTACGGATTCTTCACCGGCGATTCACACCGGCTCTACGCTCGCCACCAGAGACTGCATGGCGTCTTCCATGGCCGCCGATCATAGCGGCTTTGCGGATGCGCACGAACCCCGGCGGTGGATTTAACCAGCGTCGAAGTCAAGAGAACGTCAACGCCAGCGTTGGAGATCGCATGACCCAGGCCGCCGTCCATTCCCCTTCCCGTCCATTCAACCCCTGGCTGTTCCTCGCCCTGCCGCTGGGCCTGGCGGCACTGCTGCTGGCCTTCGAGCCGGTGACCCTCGACCTCGCCCTGGCCAACCTGATGTACGACCCGGGCGCCGGCTTCATCGGCAGGCACAGCTGGTTCCTGGAGAACATCCTGCACGACCGGGTCAAGCAACTGGTGATCGCCATCAGCGTCCTCGGCCTGCTGGTCTCCATCGCCGGACTGTTCCACCGGCCATGGCGCGCACTGAGCAGGCCGCTGGCCTATGTGTTCCTCGCCATGAGCCTTGCAGCCAGCATAGTCACTCCGCTCAAGGCGCTCACCGCCGTGCAGTGCCCCTGGAGCCTGGCGCAGTTCGGCGGCGAGGAAACCTATAGTTCGCTGCTCAGCCCACGGCCGCCGACCGAGCACCCCGGACGCTGCTGGCCGGGCGGGCACGCATCGTCCGGATTCGTCCTGTTCGCGCTGTTCTTCGCCCTGCGCGACCGCAAGCCCAGGCTGGCGCGCTACGCCCTGGCCTTCGCCTTCGCCATGGGCTGTCTGCTATCGCTGTCGCGCATGCTGCAAGGTGCGCACTTCCTCTCGCACAACCTGTGGACGATGCTGTTCGACTGGCTGATCTGCCTCGGCCTGTACCGCCTGATGCTCTACCGACCGGAGACGCGGGGACAGCGCAACGGCGGCGCCGACGAAAACCGCGTTCAGGAAGACGATTCGTCCGCTCCCAGCACGCCGAACTCGATGGGCACCTTCATGTAGAACAGCCGCACGCCGGCCTGGCGGATCGACTCGAACAGCCGTTCTGACTGCTCGGGATCGACCGCCATGAGGATTTCCTGCGGCTGGTCGGCCAGCTCGAAGAAGTGCATCGAATGCAGCCGGCCGCTCTGGCCGAAGCCTTCGCTGGCAGCCAGCGCGGTGGCACCGCGCACGCCCAGGCGGCGCGCCTCTTCCAGCAGCCAGTCGCAGATCGGCTGGCCCTGGTGGCGGCGCCCCTGCTGGGTGATGAAGGTCAGTTGATAGCCTTGCATGGTCGGTCCTCCCGCTGCGCTATTTGCCCAGCATCCAGTTCATCGAGAACAACCCCAGCAGGGTCATCAGCAACGAGCCGCTGACGTGCGTCGCGATGGCCCCGGCGGCCCAGCCCAGGCGGCCCTCCTGAAGCAGGCTGACGACCTCGGCGGAAAAGGTGGAGAAAGTGGTCAGGCCGCCGCAGAACCCGGTGATGATCAGTAGCCGCCATTCCGGAGCGATGCCCGGCGCCTGGGCGAAATAGGCAATCGCCGCGCCGATGACATAGCCGCCGATCAGGTTGGCCAGCAGCGTGCCGGGGGGAATGCTGGGCAGCAGGCTGTTCAGCTTGAGCCCGAGGAACCAGCGCAGCAACGCCCCCAGGGCGGCGCCGAGGGCGATGGCGAGAATGGATTTCCACATAGTCCTGTCCTTGTAGGAGCGATTCGGACAGGCGGCAGGCGAGCGCCTACGCGCCTTTCCAGGTTCATGCGTAGGCATCATCAGCCCCAGGGGCGGTTGAAGGAGGAATGCCATCTCCTGTCGGCAAGATTGGCACAAAGCGAGGCACCTATCAAAGGCCGGAGTACGCCGGATCGCCCGAAGCGTGCCAGTCTAGGGAACCTTCCCCCTTCCTTCGCCGGAGCCCCCATGCGCCCAGTCCTGCTGCTTTGCTGCCTGTTCCTGTCCGCCACCGCCCAGGCCGAGGATTGCTCGCCGCAAACCTCTGTCGGTAGCTGGTGCGAGCTGCCGCTCGCGGCCCTCCACCCGACCCAGCAGAATGTCGGCCTGCTGCAGGTCGAGGATGACCAGGCCAAGCTCGCCGGGAAGAAGCCCAAGGCTCTCGAGCGCTACTTGCGCAAGAAGGAGATTCCGGTGGTGATCGGCCCCGGCGGCCGCTTCTACCTCACCGATCGCCATCACCTGAGTAGCGCGCTCTGGCGCCTGGACCCGAAACAGGGCGTGCCGGTGAAGGTGATCGGCCGGCTACCCCAGGCCAGCGACTTCTGGGAGAAGATGCAGGAAAACCACTGGGTCTGGCTGCACGATGCGCGTGGCGCGGAGATCCCGCCCGAGGCCCTGCCGAACGCTCTCGCCGGGCTTGGCGACGATCCCTACCGCGCCCTGGCCGGCTACGCCGAGGACGAGAACGCCTTCGACAAGGATCGGCAGAGCTATTTCATCGAATTCCACTGGGCGCGCTATTTCGGCGAACGCATGCACTGGCGGCCGATCAGCCGCGCCACTCTGCCCGACGACCTGAAGCAGGCACTGCACCTGGCCTGCGAACCGGCGGCAAGGGAGCTGCCGGGCTACCGCCAGGACTGCCCGCACTGAGGAATAAAAAAGCCCCGCCGAAGCGGGGCTCTTCCAACCACAGGAGCCGGTCGGCTTACATCATGCCGCCCATGCCGCCCATGCCGCCCATGTCAGGCATGCCGCCCATGGCCGGCTTGTCTTCCACGATCTCGGCAACCATGGCTTCGGTGGTGATCATCAGACCGCCGATGGAGGCCGCAGCCTGCAGAGCGGAACGAGTGACCTTGGCCGGGTCCAGGATGCCCATCTCGATCATGTCGCCGTACACGCCGGTAGCAGCGTTGAAGCCGTAGTTGCCGGAACCCTGCTTGACCTTGTCGACCACTACGCTCGGCTCGTCGCCGGCGTTGGCCACGATCTGGCGCAGCGGCGATTCGACGGCGCGACGCAGCAGGGCGATACCGACGTTCTGCTCCTCGTTGTCACCCTTCAGGCCTTCGATGGCTTGCAGGGCACGAACCAGGGCTACGCCGCCGCCGGGAACCACGCCCTCTTCCACCGCTGCACGGGTAGCGTGCAGGGCGTCTTCGACGCGGGCTTTCTTCTCTTTCATCTCGACTTCGGTGGCAGCGCCTACCTTGATCACGGCAACACCGCCGGCCAGCTTGGCCAGGCGCTCTTGCAGCTTCTCGCGGTCGTAGTCGGAAGTGGTTTCCTCGATCTGCTTGCGGATCTGCAGGACGCGGGCTTCGATATCAGCCTGCACACCGGCGCCATCGATGATGGTGGTGTTTTCCTTGTTGATCACGACGCGCTTGGCGTTGCCCAGGTGCTCCAGGGTAGCGCCTTCCAGGCTCAGGCCGACTTCTTCGCTGATCACGGTACCGCCGGTGAGGATGGCGATGTCCTGCAGCATGGCCTTGCGGCGATCGCCGAAGCCCGGAGCCTTGACAGCCGCGACCTTGACGATGCCACGCATGTTGTTCACCACCAGGGTGGCCAGGGCTTCGCCCTCGACGTCCTCGGCGACGATCAGCAGCGGACGGCCGGCCTTGGCGACGGCTTCCAGCACCGGCAGCATTTCGCGGATGTTGGAGATCTTCTTGTCGACCAGCAGCAGCAGCGGGCTATCCAGCTCGGCGGCCATGGTGTCCGGCTTGTTCACGAAGTAGGGGGACAGGTAGCCGCGATCGAACTGCATGCCTTCGACGACGGACAGTTCGTTTTCCAGGCCCGAGCCTTCCTCGACGGTGATCACGCCTTCTTTACCGACTTTTTCCATGGCTTCGGCAATGATCTGGCCGATGGACTCGTCGGAGTTGGCGGAGATGGTGCCTACCTGGGCGATGGCCTTGGTGTCGGCGCAGGGCTTGGCCAGCTCTTTCAGCTGGGCGACGATGGCCACGGTGGCCTTGTCGATGCCACGCTTCAGGTCCATCGGGTTCATGCCGGCGGCAACGGCCTTCAGGCCTTCGTTGACGATGGCCTGGGCCAGGACGGTCGCGGTGGTGGTGCCGTCACCGGCAGCGTCGTTGGCCTTGGAGGCAACGTCTTTCACCAGTTGCGCGCCCATGTTCTCGAACTTGTCTTTCAGCTCGATTTCCTTGGCGACGGAAACGCCGTCCTTGGTGATGGTCGGAGCGCCGAAGGACTTGTCCAGAACCACGTTGCGGCCTTTCGGGCCGAGGGTGGCCTTGACGGCATCGGCCAGCACGTTCACGCCGACCAGCATTTTCTTGCGAGCGGAATCGCCGAACTTAACTTCTTTGGCAGCCATGTTCTCTTTCCTCTAAATCGAATTCGGTGAAAACGGAGTGGTGAGACCGATCAGTCTTCCAGGACGGCGAGGATTTCGGACTCGCCCATCACCAGCAGTTCCTCGCCATCGACCTTGATGGCGTTGCTGCCGGAGTAAGGCCCGAAGACCACCTTGTCGCCCACCTTCACTGCCAGAGCGCGCACTTCGCCGTTGTCCAGTACACGACCGGTACCTACGGCTACCACTTCACCGCGGTTCGGCTTCTCGGCGGCGGAACCCGGCAGCACGATGCCGCCTGCGGTCTTGGTCTCTTCCTCGCTGCGACGGATAACGACGCGATCATGCAGAGGACGAAGCTTCATAGTCGTAACTCTCCCAAACAGTGGTTTCCAACGGCCGGATCGAAGTCCGGCGGGTTTTGTTGAAGCCGGCGTTGCCGGGTTGCGACTCGACGCGCGAGCCGCGTAAGACAGCCTGCCCTTGTGGCAGGGACCTTGCGGTGACCGTTACATAAGGTCGCCACAAGCCATTTCAAGGGCATGCAGTGAAATTTTTTTTCAGTTGCGCGAATCGTCGCGGCGCTCGTACTCGCCCTCGATGACGTTCGGCCGCGACGGACCCTGTCCGTAGCGGGCGTTCAGGTCGTCGGCGAAGGCGCGCCGGCGCAGCGCCTGCTGTTCGACGCGGCGGCGCAGGCCGCCGAGCATCAGGCGACGGGTGAAAGGAATCAGGCAGAGGATGCCGAAGATGTCGCTGATGAAACCCGGCAGCATCAGCAGGCCGCCGCCGACGGCGATCAACAGGCCTTCGAGCATTTCCTGCTCCGGCAGTTCGCCACGGGCCAGTCGTTCGCGGGCGCGCCAGGCGGTGGCCACGCCGGCCACGCGCAACAATGCAGCACCGATGAAGGCGCTGGCGACGATCAGGAACAGGGTCCAGCCGACCCCGATGACACTGCCGACCTTGATCAGGACGGCCAGCTCGACCAGCGGGAAGAGCAACAGCAGAAAGAGGAAAGCGCGCATTTCAGAGTCCTTGGCGGGGCCCGTTTGCCCCCGGTACCACCAGTAGTTGGCGCCAGCCGGGGAAGAATTCAACCCTGCTCCGGCTCGACGGTAGGCCAGCGCTCGGCCCTGGCCAATTGCACCAGCGCCTGGCGCACGGCCCCGGGGTTGCCGCAGGCGGCGGGGAACGGCAGCCAGTGCAGGCCCTGGCCGATGCGCAGGTGGAAACCTTCTGTATCAATTCCCGCCAGCTGCGCCGCGGCATGCGCCGGCAGTCCGGCCAGTTCCACATAGTGGGCGATGGCGGCGGCGTGGTCGCTGTTCATGTGCTCGACCATGCCGCGCTCGGCTTCTCCGGCGAACGGATTGGCCAGCGGCACGCGCTCGGCGGCCAGCCAGTGGATCGCGCCGAAACCGCCGATGAAACGCCACTGGACCGGCTGCAGCACCCAGAAGTCGAAATCGTGGACCCGATGGTAGTCGGCGGACTCGGGGAAATAGCGGTAGTAACGCTCGGCCGCCGCGGCGACCTCCTCCTCCGCCAATTGCCGCGCCTCGGCCAGCAGGGTGAGGCGGCCGACAGCCTGGATATCCTCGGCGCCGCGCTCGCCTACCAGCATCGAGCAGCGCGGGTCCGCCTGCAGGTTGTGGGTGTGCTGGGCGATCCGGCTGATCAGGATCAGCGGCCGGCCTTCGGCATCCAGGCAATAGGGAACCACCGAGCCGAAAGGAAAGCCCGGCCATTTCTTCGAGTGGGTGGAAAGGACCGCACGGTATTCCTTGAGCAGCAATTCTCGGGCATTCTTTGCAGCTTCAACGCTCAATTTATGACTCCTTGCATAGAATCCGTCGTAAACGGACGGGCATATCAAAGTACGTTCGCAGGTGCCGGCAAGGTCCGCTTCCAGAAACTGCTCGTGGGGTTCCAAGCAATGCAATTGAAAGACAAGGTCATCATCATCACCGGCGGCTGCCAGGGGCTCGGCCGGGCAATGGGCGAATATCTCGCCGGCAAGGGCGCCAGGCTGGCCCTGGTCGATCTCAACCGCGAACGTCTCGACGAAGCCGTCGCTGCCTGCAAGGCCGCCGGCGGCGACGCTCGCGCCTACGTGTGCAACGTGGCGGACGAGGAACAGGTTACCCACATGGTGGCCCAGGTCGCCAGCGACTTCGGCGCGATCAACGGCCTGGTCAACAACGCCGGCATCCTCCGCGACGGCCTGACCATCAAGGTCAAGGACGGCCAGTTGAGCAAGATGAGCCTGGCCCAATGGCAATCGGTGATCGACGTCAACCTCACCGGTGTGTTCCTCTGCACCCGCGAAGTGGCGGCGAAGATGATCGAGCTGAAGAACGAAGGCGCGATCGTCAACATTTCCTCGATCTCCCGCGCCGGCAACATGGGCCAGGCCAACTACTCGGCAGCCAAGGCCGGGGTGGCCGCGGATACCGTGGTCTGGGCGAAGGAACTGGCGCGCTACGGCATCCGCGTGGCCGGCGTGGCGCCGGGCTTCATCGAGACCGAGATGACCGCCGGGATGAAACCCGAGGCGCTGGAGAAGATGACCGCCGGCATCCCCCTCAAGCGTATGGGCAAGCCGGTGGAGATCGCCCACTCGGTGGCCTACATCTTCGAGAACGACTACTACACCGGCCGCGTTCTCGAACTGGACGGCGGCCTGCGCCTGTAGGCCCCGGCCCCGCAAGGAAAAAGCCCCGCTATCGCGGGGCTTTTTCGTGCAGGCCGGCTTACCAGCCGACCCCGAGGCCGAAGGTATAGCGGCGCTGGTTGACGTTGCCGTCGTTGCCGCTGAACTTGTCCCATTCCGCCTTCATGCTCAGCGAAGCCCAGCTGGTGAGCTTGTAGCGGATCCCCGCCTCGGTCTGCAGCTCGTAGTCCAGGCCGGATTGCAGCGGCTTGCTGACCTCGCCGTTGGTGAACAGCTCGAACTGCTTGGCCAGCAGGTAGCGGTTGTAGTCCCACTTGAAGCTCGACGAATAGAAGTGCTCCTTCTCGCCATCGGCGAACTCGTAGTCGTTGCGGTTGACCAGGGTGGCGATGGAGAACGCGCCCAGCTCGTTGTCCCAGAACTGGTAGCCGGGGCCGGTACCGACGGTACGCTTCTTCGCCAGGTCCTCGATCATGTCGCGCTTGTAGGCGACCTGGCCCTGCCAGAACCAGTGGTCGTCGATGAAGCGGTCCAGCGCGTACTGGCCGGAATAATTGTCGGTGCTGACCTGGCCGTTCTTCTTCTCGCGGTTGTACTCGCCCTGCACGTTGTGGCGCCAGAGTCCGTGGCGGGCGTTGGTCTTGAAATCGATGTCGTAGTCGGACACATCGTTCTCGGCCTGCTTGCGGTCCAGCGAGAAATCGACGTTGCCGTTCCATACCCAGTCCTGGAGGATCGGCTTGGGCGGCATCATCTGCTGGATGCTGGCCAGCTCCACGGTCTTCGGCTCGCCGTTGACCAGGGTCACCTGGCCCGGCCCGGCGGCCTTGATGCCCTTGGAGTGCTCGCCAGTCTCGGCATCCTGCTTGACCAGCAGGTTCTGCTCGCTCTCGAAGGTGGAGATCTTGTCCCACTTGAGCGTGATGTCGCCGCCATAGTCGGTCTTCAGCAGCAGCTTGCCGCCGTCGAACAGGGTGATCTTGCCGGTAAGGCGGTCACCGTTCTTCATCCAGACCGTATCGGCAAGGGCAGAGGTGGAACTTGCAAGGGCAGCGAGGCACAGCAGGATTCTCGACAACATGAGCACAAATCAACTGAGTTGGGTTCGAAGAGGCCGGCATTATCCAAATGCCGGGCGGCAGAGCAAGGACCGGGGCACGGGCGGTAAAGTTCAGCCGGATCGACCGAAAGGTGAGCCGCGTCACCAGCCGACGCCGACCCCGATCAGGTAATGCCGGTCGGACTGGGTGCCCCCCTCGGTGCGCAACTGGTCCAGTTCATAGAGGAACGAAAGACGCGCCCAACTGTTCAGGCGATAGCGCAGGCCGTATTCGCTGTCGAGCAGGTAGTCGATCCGCTCGATGCCGGGAACCAGCACGGTCCCCTTGCTGTACAGCTCCAGCCGGGTGCCGGCGAGCAGCCGCTTGTAGTCCCACTCCAGCGAATAGGAGGTGAAATCCTCGCGCGGCTGATCGCGCCACTCCAGTTGCCAGCGACTGATCTCGGCGACCAGGTCGAAACGCCCGAGTTCGTCGTCCCAGAACTGGTAGCCGGGGCCGGTTCCCAGCGCGCTCTGGCGCTCCAGGTTGTCGATCGCATCGTGCTTCTGCGAATAGCTGCCGCGCCAGAACCAGTGTTCGTCGAAGAAGCGATCGAGGTCGTAGTCCAGCTCCCAGTTGTCCTCGACCTTGCGCCCGTCCTTCTTTTCCCGCTCCACTTCCCCCGCCAGCACGTGGCGCCAGGCACCGTGGCGAAGCCGGGTATCGCCCTTGAGCTTCCATTCGTCCTTGTCGCTGTCGTTGCGCTTGCTATCCAGCTTGACGTCGAGATTGCCCTCCCAGACCAGGTCCTCCACCAGCGGTCGCGGCGGCACCATCTGGCGAATACTGGCCAGCGGGACGGTATGGCTGCCGCCATCGACGATCCGCACCATGCCCTTGCCCGCCGCCTCCAGGGTTCGGCTACGCTGCCCGGATACGCCCTGCTGCTTGATCAGCAGGGGTTTGTCGGAACTGATGGTGTCGATATCCTTCCAATCGATCAGCACCTGGCCGGCATAACGGGTCTTCAGCGCCAGCTTGCCGCCGTCCATCAGCACGATCTCGCCGGACAGGCGGTCGCCGTTGTCCAGCCATACGGTGTCGGCCAGCGCGGGGCCGGCCAGGAGCATCACGACGATTGAACAGAGGGCTCTGAGCGACATGGGCGTTCACAAGGCGGACAGGAAAGGGAAAACCGATGAGCATGCATGGGCCGGCAGCGACCCGGCAAGTGCCCAGGCGCGCCGCGAGGCCCTGTACCTGGTGCTGGCGCAGGTGCCGCCGGGGCAGGTGGTCAGCTACGGGCAACTGGCCGAACTGGCCGGCCTAGGCCGCGCCGCCCGCTGGGTCGGCAGGACGCTCAGCCAGTTGCCGGTGGATACCCGCCTGCCCTGGCATCGGGTTCTCGGCGCCGGCGGTCGCATCAGCCTGCCGGCGGACAGTCCCGGCGGTCGCGAACAACGCGCACGCTTGCGCGAGGAAGGCGTTCTCCTGCACAACGACAGGGTGGACATACGTCGGCATGGCTGGCTTACAGCGAAGTAGAGCGGTTAGAGTGCGCGTTATTTTTTGCGGAACGGTTACCCCATGACTCAGCAATCCTGGCGAGAGGCCCTGGTCGCCTACAAGTCTCCCGCCAGCCTGGCCCTCCTGCTGCTCGGCTTCGCCGCCGGCCTGCCGACCATGCTGGTGTTCAACACCCTGTCGGTGTGGCTGCGCGAAGCCGGCGTGGCGCGGGATACCATCGGTTTCGCCAGTTGGCTGGGGCTGGTGTACGCCTTCAAGTGGGTCTGGTCGCCGATGCTCGACCAGTGGCGCCTGCCCTTCGTCGGCCGTCTCGGCCGGCGCCGTTCCTGGCTGGTGTTCTCGCAGGTGCTGATCGCCCTGGGACTGCTCGGCATGGCCCTGTGCAATCCGCAGAGCCACCTGCCCTGGCTGATCGGCCTGGCCCTGCTGGTGGCGTTCGCCTCCGCCACCCAGGACATCGCGATCGACGCCTACCGCCTGGAAATCGCCGAGGATAGCCGCCAGGCCGCCCTCGCTGCCTGCTACATGACCGGCTACCGCGCGGCGATCCTGCTGGCCAGCGCCGGCGCGCTGATTCTCGCCGAATGGTTCGGCTCCACCAGCCTCAACTACAGCCAGTCGGCCTGGGGCCTGACCTATGCGTTGTTCGCCCTGCTGATCCTGCCTGGGCTGGTCACCAGCCTGCTGATCCGCGAGCCGGCGGTGGACGTGCCGATCCACGTCAACCCGTCGCGTTTCGACTTCAACCACCAACTGCTCTCGGTGCTCCTGCTGCTGATCCTGCTGATCTCGCTGCCGGCGATGATCACCGCCCTCCTCGACCGCGCCTGGCCGCGCGCCGGCCTCTACGCGCTGCTCATGGGGATCTGCCTGTCGCCGTGGGGACGCCAGCAGATCCGCCCGGTCCGCGAACTGCTCGCCACCGTGCGCAGGCCGCTGCTGGTGGCGGCGCGCGGCAAGGAAGTGCCGCTGTTCGATTTCGTCCACCAGGCGGTCTCGGTGATGGTGCTGATCATCCTCCTCGTCACCGTCACCGCCATGTGCCGCGCCTACTACTCCGGCGCCTGGCCGCGCGGCACGCTGTTCCTGCTGATCGCCGCGTCCTGCCTGTCGGCACCCGGACGCCTGCTGATGGCCCCGGTGCTGACGCCGATCACCGAGTTCGTCCAGCGCTATCGCTGGCAGGCCCTGCTGCTGCTCGGCCTGATCTCCACCTATCGCCTGTCGGACACGGTGATGGGGGTGATGGCCGGGGTCTTCTACATCGACATGGGCTTCTCCAAGGAAGTCATCGCCAGTGTCAGCAAGGTCTTCGGCGTACTCATGACCCTGATCGGCGCCGCCGCCGGCGGGGTGCTGATCGCCCGCTTCAGCATCCTCTCCATCCTGTTCATCGGCGGTGCCGCTTCGGCTGCCACCAACCTGCTGTTCGCCATGCTCGCCCAGCTCGGCCCGCTGCACGCCGAGGCCCTGCCCAGCCATGACGTGATCAGCCTGGTGATGGCGCTCGAGCCGCACGTGCTGATGCTGGTGATGACCATCACCCTCGACAACTTCAGCGGCGGCCTCGCCGCCTCGGCCTTCGTCGCCTACCTGTCGAGCCTGACCAACCTGAAGTTCTCCGCCACCCAGTACGCCATGCTCAGCTCGACCATGCTCCTGCTGCCGCGCTTCATCGGCGGCTACTCCGGAACCATGGTCGAGAGCCTCGGCTACGAGCACTTCTTCTACGTCACCGCGGTGATGGGCATTCCCACCCTGCTGCTGATCGGCTGGTTGTGGCTGCGCCGCGCGCCGTCCAGCGAGACGCCGGCGCCGGGACACCAGAACGCCGAGCAGCACTGAGGCGAGAATGAAAAAGGCCGGCATTCGCCGGCCTTTTTCGTGGATCGCACGGACCTCAGTCGGCCATCGCGCCCTGCACAACCTTGACCACCCGCTGCGGGAAGGGAATGCCGATACCTTCCTTGCCCAGCGCGTCGCGGGCCTTTTCGTTGAACATGAACATCACGTCCCAGTAGTCGGCGTTCTTCACCCAGACCCGCAGGGACAGGGTAATCGCGCTTTCGCCGAGATTGGAAACCACCGCCACCGGTGCCGGGTCCTTCAGAACCCGCGGATCGTCGGCCATGGCCAGGAGAATGTTCTGCGCATTCTTCAGATCGGCGTCGTAGTCGATGCCGACGTCGAAGATCACCTTGCGCAGCGGCTCGGCGGAGTAGTTGGTCACCGTTCCGTTGGACAGCGCCCCGTTGGGCACGATGATCCGCTTGTTGTCGCCGCTACGCAGCACGGTGTGGAAGATCAGGATCGAATCCACGGTGCCGGCCACGCCCTGTGCCTCGATCCAGTCGCCGACCTTGAACGGGCGGAACAGCAGGATCAGCACGCCGCCGGCGAAGTTAGCCAGGCTGCCCTGCAGGGCCAGGCCGATGGCCAGGCCGGCGGCGCCGATGGCGGCGACGAAGCTGGTGGTCTGGATGCCGATCATGGAAGCCACGCTGACCACCAGCAGGATCTTCAGGACGATGCTCACCAGGCTGCCGACGAAGCCTTGCAGGGTGCGGTCGACGCTGCGCCTGGCGAGCAGGCCGCCGACCCGGCCGGTCAGGGTGTTGATCAGCCACCAGCCGATCGCCAGGGTCAGCAGCGCCAGGGCGACCTTGCCGCTGTACTCCAGCACGATCGGCAGCCAGGACTCGGTCTGCTGCACCAGTCGGTCGTAGTTCAATTCCATGCATTACCTCCATTTCTCGAAAAAACACCCCTCCCTTCCGCAACGGAAACGGGACGGGCTTGCAGATTCCTGCCCGGACGCCGTGGGGCGACGTTTCCGGGCCTGGATACGAATCGGCGCAGCACGGACGAACCGACGCTGCGCCGACAGGGGCGGACAACGCGGGAGAGGTCGCGGCGGCGCTACTCCCTATTGCGATGCCCGGGATGGCGAGAGGTTCCGAAAAACCTCGTCAATCGCGGAAGTTGGTGAACTGCAACGGCATGCCGAGGGATTCGCCGCGCAGCAGGGCGATGGCCTCCTGCAGATCGTCACGCTTCTTGCCGGTGACGCGCACCTGCTCGCCCTGGATGGCGGCCTGGACCTTGAGCTTGCGCTCCTTGATCAGACCAACGATCTTCTTCGCCAGGTCCTTGTCGATGCCCTCGCGGAAGTTGACGTCCTGCTTGACCACCTTGCCCGACGGGTAGGCATCCTTGATCTCCATGCACTGGCTGTCGACCTTGCGCTTGACCAGGTTGGAACGCAGGATGTCGAGCATCTGCTCGAGCATGAAATCGGCTTCGGCGGTGAGGGTCACCGACTTGTCCTTGGCTTCGAAACTGCATTTGCCTTTCAGGTCGAAACGGCGATCCAGTTCCTTGATGGCGTTGTCCACGGCGTTGGTCAACTCGTGTTTGTCCAGTTCGGACACCACGTCGAACGAAGGCATGTCATCTCTCCAGATGGACGGCGCGACAGGGTTCACAGACGGAACCGCGCCTGGCTTGACGGTAAAAAATGCCCGCCCATTATAACCGAGCCCTCGCGAGCGAATGCCCGCCGGTGTGGCGGAGACCGACGATTTCTTCCCGATGGCGCGCGCGACCGCGGCCGGGACCCGGCCTCCCGCGACGAACCGGGCCCTTGCCGGCAGCGTACCGGCGCCCATCCTCTTCTCGAGTCCGTTCATGCCCAACCCCGATCTCAGCATCCTGGTCGTCGACGACGCCAAGTTTTCCAGCGCCATGATCGGCCGCGCCCTCAGCCAGGCCGGCTACCAGGACATCCGCTTCGCCAGCAGCGCCAGCGAGGCCCTGCAGCAGCTCGAACAACGCCCGGTCAGCGTGCTCCTGGCCGACTGGCTGATGCCGGAGATGGACGGCCTGGAACTGACCGCCCGGGTCCGCCAACTGGACGAAAGCATCAACCACTACACCTACATCGTCCTGCTCACCGGCAAGGAAGGCGAGAACGTCCTCGGCGAGGCCTTCGACCGCGGCGTCGACGACTTCGTCAGCAAGGCCGCGATGAACGAGCAACTGGTGCCGCGCATCTACGCAGCCGACCGCCTGTGCAACACCCTGCAACGGTTGCTGGTGGAAAACCGCCTGCTCACCGAAAACATCGCGCGGATGGAAGAACGCAACCTGGTGGATACCCTCACCGGCCTCGGCAATCCCCGCTACCTGCGACAGAAGCTGGCCGACAGCCTGCGCCAGGTGGAAACCCGCGGTGGAGCGCTGTGCTACCTGCTGGTCGGCATGCCCGAGGCACCGGTCCTGCGCCAGCGGCACGGCGAGGCCTTCCATCGCGAGCTGCTGCTCGGCGTGGCCAGGCGCCTGCAACAGCTGGTCCGGCCGCTGGACGTGCTGGTGCGCCTGGACGAGCAGCATTTCGCCCTGATCACCCTGGTGGAGGACCTGCACGAATGCTCGTCGAGCAGCTTCAAGCGGCTGCACGACGGGCTCAACCTGAAGGCCTTCAAGACCAGCGAAGGCTTCATCAGCCTGAAAGCCGGCATCGCCATGCTCGGCCTCGACAGCGGGGCATTGCCGCTGGGCATCGACGAACTGCTGCAGCGCACCGAGGCCCTGTTGCCCGATGCCTATGCCAGCGGCAGGATCGCAACCTGCCGGCTACCGGCACTGCGCTAGACTTCGCCCTATCGTCAGCCATTCGCAGTAGCCACCATGACCTGGCATATCCTCGGCGCCGGTAGCCTCGGCAGCCTCTGGGCCGCGCGCCTCGGGCGCGCCGGCCTGCCCGTCCGCCTGATCCTGCGCGACCGCCAGCGCCTGCGCCGCTACCAACAGGCCGGCGGACTGAGCCTGGTGGAAGACGGCCAGGCCAGCCTCTACCCGATCGCCGCGGAAACCCCGGACGGCGGGCAACCCATCCAGCGCCTGCTGCTGGCCTGCAAGGCCTACGACGCGGAGGAAGCCGCCTCCAGCGTGGCCCATCGCCTGGCCGGCAACGCCGAACTGCTGTTGCTGCAGAACGGCCTGGGCAGCCAGCAGGCGGTCGCCGCCCGCCTGCCGCGCAGCCGCTGCCTGTTCGCCTCCAGCACCGAAGGCGCGTTCCGCGATGGCGATTTCCGCGTGGTCTTCGCCGGCCGGGGGCACACCTGGCTCGGCGATCCGCGCGACACAAGCGCCCCCGCCTGGCTGGCGCAGCTGTCCCAGGCCGGGATCCCGCACAGCTGGAGCGACGACATCCTCGAACGGCTGTGGCGCAAGCTGGCCCTGAACTGCGCGATCAACCCGCTGACCGTCCTCCACGATTGCCGCAACGGCGGCCTGCGGCAGCACCCGGAAGAGATCGCCGCGCTTTGCGACGAACTCGGCCAGTTGCTCCACGCCAGCGGCTACGACGCCGCCGCCAGGAGCCTGCTGGAGGATGTCCGGGCGGTGATCGACGCCACCGCGGCCAACTATTCCTCGATGCATCAGGACGTCACCCGCGGCCGGCGCACGGAAATCGGCTACCTGCTCGGCTACGCCTGCCAGCACGGGCAGCGCCTGGGACTACCGCTGCCGCGCCTGGGAACCTTGCTCGCCCGCCTCCAGGCCCATCTGCGCCAGCGCGGTTTGCCCGACCGCTAAAGCGCGTTACCCTGCCCGCCATTCCTTTTCGCCGCGGACCGCCAGAGCCCATGAACCTGCGCCAGCGCCTCGACAACCTGCCCGTAGGGCAGAAACTGCTCGCCGCCCTGCTGATCCTGCTGGCTACCGTGCTGCTGGTGGCCAACCTGGCGTTCATCAGCGCCGCCTACTGGATTTCCCAGGAGAGCGTCGCCCCCCAGGCGATGCAGACCATCGGCCGGCTGATCGCCAACCCGGCGCTAAGCCAGCCGGCACTCAGTTCGCCGCAGACCGCCGAGGTCCTGCTGCGCCAGCTCAACGATTACCAGCCGTTGCGCGCCGCGGCCCTGTACGACAGCAATGGGCTGATGCTGGCCGACCTGCAACGCGGCGACACCCTCAAGCTGCCGGCCCGCCTGGACCGCCTGGAGCACTGGAGGCGCGGCGAGTACCGCCTCAATGCGCTGATCGAACTGCCCCAGGAAAACGCCCGCCCCGGCTACCTGCTGCTGGTGGCCAGCGGTGAACTGCCAAGCGCGTTCTACACCGGAACCCTCACCGCCAGCCTGGCGATCCTCGGCGTCAGCGTGCTGCTCTGGCTGCTGGTGGCGCAGCAGATACGCCGCCTGATCACCCGGCCGATCCGCGATCTCGAGGAACTGTCGCGGCAGGTCACCCGCGAGGAGAACTACGCCCTCCGCGCCCAGCGCGGCAACGGCGACGAGATCGGCCGCCTGGCCGACGCGTTCAACACCATGCTGACCCGCATCGAGGCCCGCGAGCAGCAGCTCAAGCGCGCCCGCGACGATGCCCAGGAAGCGGTCGAGCAGGCCCAGAGCCTGGCCGAGGAAACCCGCCGCTCGAACCGCAAGCTGGAGCTGGAAGTGCAGGTGCGCAGCAAGATCGAGAAGAAGCTCACCGGTTTCCAGCACTACCTCAACAGCATCATCGACTCCATGCCTTCGGCGCTGATCGCGGTGGACGAGCAACTCTACGTCACGCAGTGGAACCAGGAGGCCAGCCAGCTTTCCGGCACCAGCCTGGACGATGCGGTCAACCAGCCGGTGTTCCTCGCCTTTCCCTCGCTCAAGCCGTTCCTTCCGCAGCTCACCCGGGCTGCCGAGAAGCACAGCGTGGAGCGTGTCGAACGGGTCACCTGGGCGCTGATCGACACGCCACGCCACTACGCCCTGACCTTCTACCCGCTGATGGGCGGCACCGGCCGCGGCGCGGTGATCCGCATCGACGACATCACCCAGCGGCTGAGCCTGGAAGAAGTGATGGTGCAATCGGAGAAGATGCTCTCGGTCGGCAGCCTCGCCGCCGGCATGGCCCACGAGATCAACAACCCGCTCGGCGCGATCCTGCACAACGTGCAGAACATCAAGCGGCGCCTGTCCCCGGAGCTGGCGAAGAACGTCGAGCTGGCGGCCGAGGTCGGAGTGCCGCTGGAAGACATCAATCACTACCTCGACGGCCGCGACATCCCGCGCCTGCTGGAAGGCATCCAGCACGCCGGCTCGCGGGCAGCGAAGATCGTCACCCACATGCTCGCCTTCAGCCGCCGCAGCCACCGGCAGATGACCGCTTGCGAACTGCCCGCACTGCTCGAACAGGCGGTGGAAATCGCCGGTAACGACTTCGACCTGGCCGAAGGCTTCGACTTCAAGTCGTTGCAGATCGTCCACGAGTTCGACCCCAACCTCGGCCCGGTGCCGGTGATCGCCAACGAGGTCGAGCAGGTCCTGCTCAACCTGCTGAAGAACGCCGCCCAGGCCATCCACCAGCGCGACGACGAAGAGGAAGGCGAACAGGGTCGGATCGTCCTGCGCACGCGCCTGACGCCGCCCTGGGCGGAAGTCCAGGTGGAAGACAACGGCAGCGGCATGCCCGAACTGGTGCGCAAGCGTATCTTCGAGCCGTTCTTCACCACCAAGGAAGTCGGCCAGGGCACCGGTCTCGGCCTGTCCGTCTCGTATTTCATCATCACCAACAATCACAAGGGCCAGATGGAAGTACGCTCGGAACTGGGCCGCGGCACCTGCTTCAGCATCCGCCTGCCGCTGGAAAGCTCCGAAGCGGTCGCCCCGGCACAAGCCAAGGCCCTGCCGCCCGCTCTGCCGCAACCCGGTAGCAGCCTGCGGCGGGGCGACGAAGAGGAAGGTTGAATCCATGGGCAATCGATTGTCGAAGATCTACACCCGTACCGGCGACCGCGGCGAGACCGGCCTGGCCGGCGGACGCCGGGTGCCCAAGAGCCATCCACGCATCGAGGCGATCGGCGCGGTGGACGAATTGAACAGCCAGTTGGGCCTGCTCCTTGCCGAGCTGCTGGAAGCGCGTGGCGCATATCCCGGCCTGGAGGAGATCGTCCAGGCGCTGGCGCCGGTGCAACACCGCCTGTTCGACCTCGGCGGGGAGCTGGCGATGCCGGAGTATCGGGCCCTGGACGAGACGGAAGTGGCACGCCTGGAAAGCTGCATCGACCGCTGGAACGACGAGCTGGGCCCGCTGAAGAATTTCATCCTCCCCGGCGGTTCCCGCCTGGTCGCCCAGGCCCATGTCTGCCGCAGCCTGGCGCGCAGCGCCGAACGGCGCTGCCAGGCGCTGGACCAGGAGGAAACGCTGGAGGGCGTCGGCCTGCGCTACCTGAACCGGCTCTCCGACCTGCTGTTCGTCGCCGCCCGCGCCATCGCCCGGCGCCAGGGCGTGGCGGAGATTCTCTGGGAAGCAGCGGCAAAACCGGACTGACGGCGAGCGAGGGCTCGGCATCGAGACGAAAAAAAGGAGGCCGAAGCCTCCTTTTTTCTTCATTCCACCGTCAAAGGCCGCCCGGCCAGAACGCACGGATACCCGCCACGCCTTGGGCTCCATGCTCCCAAGCCTGCTCGGCTTGCTGCGGACCGAGGCCACCCAGCAGGTAGACCGGCTGGTTGAAGCCGGCGATCAGTTCGGCGGCCTTGTCCCAACCCAGCGCCGGCTCGCCGGGATGGCTCTCGGTCGGCTGTACCGGCGAAAGAGTGACGAACTCCACTCCCATCGAGGCAGCCAGGGCCAGTTCATCCGCGTCGTGGCAGGAGGCGGCCAGCAGGCGCCCTTCGGGGAACGGCCGACCGGCGCTGGCGTATTTGCGCAGTTGAGCGGAGGTCAGGTGCCAACCGGCAGCCGGGAAGTCGCCCAGCCACTCCAGCGGGCCTTTCAGCATCAGTTGCGCCTTGCCGGCGCAGAGTCCCTGGATATCGATGGCGAGATCGCGGTATTCGGGACTGAACATGTTCGGCGCGCGCAACTGGATCAGGCGGATGCCCGCCTCCACCGCCTTGCGTACGCCGCTGATCAGCTCGCCCGGCTCCAATCCGTCCGGGGTGATCAGGTAGTGCGCCGGCAGGCGCGCGGCCTGGACGATCGGCGCGTTGGCGGCGGGGAACTCGTAGTCGGCCAGCTCGCGCGGCTCCACCCAGGCCAGCGGTTGGCCCTCGGCGCCGTGGGCTTCGCCGGAAAACCCGTCGACCTCCCAGACATCGAGCAGGACGTGCTTGTCGGCATAGTCGTGCCGGACCTGGATCAGCGGCCGGGCCCGCTCGACACGGATGCCCAGTTCCTCTTCCAGCTCACGGGCCAACGCCGCGCGCACCGGCTCGCCGTCCTCCACCTTGCCCCCGGGAAACTCCCACAGGCCGCCCTGGTGCTTGTCTTCCGGCCGCCGGGCGATCAGCACCCGGCCATCGGAGCCACGAATCACGGCCGCGGCGACATGTACTCGTTTCACGGATCATCTCCTCGCTACTGCCGTCACGCACCGCAAGCGGCGGACGGCCATCAACTACCGGCCTGCTCGCGCAATGCCGCGTCGTACCAGGCGCGGAACGCAGGCCACTGATAAATCGTCTCGACATAGGTCCGGGCGATATCCGGCAACTCCACCGCATAACTGCGGAAACGCGCCGCCACCGGTGCGTAGAACGCATCCGCCAGGCTGGCGTGGCCGAACAGGAACAGACCGTCCTGGCCGAAGCGCCGCCGGCAATCCGCCCAGGCTTCGCAGATACGTTGAATATCCTGTCGTGTCGCCTCGGACAATTCCACCAATGGCTGCTGGCGCCGCAGGTCCATCGGCAGCTCGCCGCGCAACGCGGCGAAACCGCTGTGCATTTCCGCGCAAACCGAACGGGCCAGCGCCCGCGCCGCCTCGCCGCGCGGCCACAGGTGGGCCTCGGGGAAGCGCTCGGCGAGGTACTCGGCGATGGCCAGGGAATCCCAGATGTCGCCATCCTCGCTTTTCAGCAAGGGCACCTTGCCGGTCGGCGAATATTGCAGGATCCGCTCCCGGGTATCGGGCCGCCCCAGCGGGACGAGGATCTCGTCGAACGCCGCCCCGCTCATGCGCAGGGCCAGCCAGCCCCGCAGCGACCAGGACGAGTCATTGCGATTGCCAATCACGATGGTCAGGGCCATGCGCCTCTCCTCTTCGGCCGCCCGACGCGGACGGCCATGCACCAGAGAACTTAAGAGGCGCACGGACCGATGGCAAATTCCCGATTTTCATCCATCGATGAAGGATCGGAATGCCTGGCTTCAGGTGCGGTACTCTGCGTTGATCTTCACGTATTCGTGGGACAGGTCGGTGGTCCAGATGGACTCGCTGCAGGTGCCGCGTCCCAGTTCGATGCGGATGCCGATCTCGGCCTGGGCCATCACCGCCGCGCCCTGTTCCTCGGTGTAACTGGCCGCCCGGCCGCCACGGCTGGCGATACAGACGTCGCCAAGGAACACGTCGATCTTGCTCACGTCCAGATTGGCCACGCCGGCACGTCCGACCGCGGCGAGGATGCGTCCCCAGTTCGGGTCGGAGGCGAACAGCGCGGTCTTGATCAGCGGCGAGTGGGCCACGGCATAGCCGACATCCAGGCACTCCTGGTGGGTGGCGCCGCCGTTGACCTGAACAGTGACGAACTTGGTCGCGCCCTCGCCGTCGCGAACGATGGCCTGGGCCAGCTCCATGGAAACCTCCAGTACCGCTTGCTTCAACGCGGCGAACAGCGCGCCGCTGGCCTGGGTGACTTCCGGCAGCGCCGCGCGACCGGTGGCGATCAGCATGCAGCAGTCGTTGGTGGAGGTATCGCCGTCGATGGTGATGCGGTTGAAGGACTTGTTGGCGGCGTCGCGCAACAGATCCTGCAGCACGCCCTGGGCGACCTTGGCGTCGGTGGCGATATAACCGAGCATGGTCGCCATGTTCGGCTTGATCATCCCGGCGCCCTTGCTGATCCCGGTGACGGTCACGGTCACGCCATCGTGCACGAACTGGCGGCTGGCGCCCTTGGGCAGGGTATCGGTGGTCATGATCCCCGCGGCAGCTTCGGCCCAGTGGTCCTCGGCCAGGTCGGCCAGGGCCGCAGGCAACGCCGCCTCGATCTTGGCCACCGGCAGGGGCTCGCCGATCACCCCGGTGGAATATGGCAGCACCGAAGTCTCGGCGACCCCGGCCAGTTCGGCGAGCTTGGCGCAGGTTTGCGCGGCGGCGACGAGGCCGGCCTCGCCGGTACCGGCGTTGGCGTTGCCGGTATTGGTCAGCAGGTAGCGCACCTCACCGAGGAAACGCTGTTTGGCCAGGGTCACCGGCGCGGCACAGAACGCGTTCAGAGTGAACACCCCGGCCACGCTGGAGCCTTCGGCGCAGCGCATGACCACCACGTCTTTGCGCCCCGGTCGCTTGATGCCGGCGGAAGCGATGCCGAGTTCGAAACCGGGGACCGGGTGCAGGGTGGACAGGGGGCCAAGACCGACAGCCATGGGAACGCGCTCCTTTACCAAACAGTGGACTCGATGCCGTCTGCGACGGCGTGACGGAAAACGCATCGGCGCCGGGCTGGCGCCAATTCGAACAAACGCCGCGAGCGGCAGGACCGGTCGCGGCGTTGGTGAACCAGGCGGGAAGCTTAGTCCAGCTGCCCGTGGCAGTGCTTGTATTTCTTGCCGGAACCGCACGGGCAAGGCTCGTTGCGGCCGATCTTCTGCTCGTTGCGCACAGGCTCGAGCGGCACGACCGGAGCCGGGCCCTCGGGAAGCTCTTCTTCCTCGCCGGCCACGGCCTGCTCCATCGAGGGAGCCTCGGCGTGCTGGAACTGCATGCGCTTGGCCAGTTCCTCCGCCTCGCGACGCAGGCGGGCCTCCTCTTCGGCCGGGTCTTCGCGACGGACCTGGACGTGGGACAGCACGCGGATGGTGTCGCGCTTGATCGAGTCCAGCAGCTCCTGGAACAGGGTGAAGGACTCGCGCTTGTATTCCTGCTTCGGATTCTTCTGCGCGTAGCCACGCAGGTGGATGCCGTGCCGCAGGTGGTCCATGGTCGACAGGTGGTCCTTCCACAGGTCGTCCAGCACCCGCAGCAGCATCTGCTTCTCGAAGGCGCGCAGGGCTTCGGCGCCGGCCAGCTCTTCCTTCTCGTAGTAGGCGGCGACGATCTGCTCGAGGATCTTGCTACGCAGGGTTTCCTCGTACAGCTTGTCGTCTTCGTCCAGCCACTGCTGGATCGGCAGGCGCACGGCGAAGTCGCTGTACAGCGCAGCCTCCAGGCCTTCGATGTCCCACTGCTCGGGCAGCGACTGCGGCGGAATGTGCTGGTTGATGGTGGCGCTGAGGGTTTCCTCGCGGAATTCCTTGATGGTCTCGCCCACGTCCTCTGCCGACAGCAGGGTATTGCGCATGTGGTAGATCACCTTGCGCTGCTCGTTGGCTACGTCATCGAATTCCAGCAGTTGCTTGCGGATGTCGAAGTTGCGCCCTTCGACCTTGCGCTGGGCCTTCTCGATGGCGTTGGTCACCATGCGGTGCTCGATCGCCTCGCCGGACTGCATGCCCAGCGCCTTCATGAAGTTCTTCACCCGGTCGGAGGCGAAGATCCGCATCAGGTTGTCTTCCAGCGACAGGTAGAAGCGGCTGGAACCCGGGTCGCCCTGACGACCGGCACGGCCGCGCAACTGGTTGTCGATCCGGCGGGACTCGTGGCGCTCGGAGGCGATCACGTGCAGGCCGCCCGCCTCGATCACCTGCTGGTGGCGCTTCTGCCATTCGGCCTTGATCTGGGCGATCTGCTCCTCGGTGGGGTTCTCCAGGGCCGCGACTTCGACTTCCCAGTTGCCGCCGAGGAGGATGTCGGTACCGCGGCCGGCCATGTTGGTGGCGATGGTCACCGAACCGGGCGCGCCAGCCTGGGCGATGATCTCGGCTTCCTTCTCGTGGTACTTGGCGTTGAGCACCTTGTGCTCGATGCCTGCCTCTTGCAACAGCTTGGAAACGTACTCGGAACTCTCGATCGACGCGGTGCCGACCAGGATCGGCCGGCCGAGGGCCTGGCACTGCTTGATGTCGGTGATGATCGCCGCGTACTTCTCTTCCTGGGTCAGGTAGACCAGGTCGTTGAAGTCCTTGCGCGCGATCGGCCGGTGGGTCGGGATCACCACCACGTCGAGACCGTAGATCTGGCGGAACTCGAAGGCCTCGGTATCGGCGGTGCCGGTCATGCCGGCCAGCTTGTTGTACAGGCGGAAATAGTTCTGGAAGGTGGTGGAGGCCAGGGTCTGGCTCTCGGCCTGGATCGGCAGGCCTTCCTTCGCCTCGATGGCCTGGTGCAAGCCCTCGGACAGGCGACGGCCAGGCATGGTGCGGCCGGTGTGCTCGTCGATCAGGAGGATCTGGTCGCCCTGGACGATGTACTCGACGTTGCGGTGGAACAGGGTGTGCGCGCGCAGCGCTGCGTAAACGTGGGTCAGCAGGCTCAGGTTGTGCGCCGAGTAGAGGCTCTCGCCTTCGCCGAGCAGGCCGTTCTGGCTCAGCAGGTCCTCGATGAACTGGTGGCCCTGCTCGTTGAGTTCGACCTGGCGGGTCTTCTCGTCGATGCTGTAGTGGCCTTCCTCGGTCGGCTTGCCCTCGACCTCTTCGACCTGGCGCTTGAGACGCGGGATCAGCTTGTTGATCTTGATGTACAGCTCGGAGCTGTCTTCGGCCTGGCCGGAGATGATCAGCGGGGTACGCGCCTCGTCGATGAGGATCGAGTCCACTTCGTCGACCACGGCGAAGTTCAGCTCGCGCTGGAACTTGTCGTCCAGGCTGAAGGCCATGTTGTCGCGCAGGTAATCGAAGCCGAATTCGTTGTTGGTGCCGTAGGTGATGTCGGCGGCGTAGGCGGCGCGCTTGTCTTCCGGCGGCTGGAAGGGAGTGACCACGCCGACGCTGAGGCCGAGGAACTCGTACAGCGGGCGCATCCAGTTGGCGTCGCGGCGCGCCAGGTAGTCGTTCACCGTGACCACGTGCACGCCCTTGCCGGACAGCGCGTTGAGGTAGACCGGCAGGGTGCCCACCAGGGTCTTGCCCTCGCCGGTACGCATTTCGGCGATCTTGCCGTCGTGCAGGGTCATGCCACCGATCAGCTGGACGTCGAAGTGGCGCATGCCCATCACCCGCTTGCCAGCCTCGCGAACCACGGCGAAGGCCTCGGGCAGCAATTGGTCGAGCGTTTCGCCCTTGGCGTAGCGCTGCTGGAATTCAGCCGTTTTCGCCTTCAACTGCTCGTCGGAGAGCGCCACCATCTGGGGCTCGAGCGCATTGATGGCCTGTACAGCCTTGGCCATGCGCTTTACATCACGCTCGTTCTTGCTTCCAAAGAGTTTCTTCAACAAAGGCGCAAACATATCGACTTGGTCATCCACACGTGGGGAATGGAAGGCTCACCCATCCGGCGGCCCGTGCCGATCAACGGCATGAAAGGGAACATTCTACCCGGAAACGGGTATGAGAAAAGTACAGCAGATCAATGCGCGTCGCTCACTCGGAAACAGACGCGCGTGCGATGAAGCTTTGCGGATTCATTACCCGGCCATCCTTCATCACTTCGAAATGTACGTGGTAGCCGGTGGAGCGTCCGGTGCTGCCGACCTTGGCCAGCACCTGGCCGCGCTTGACCAGGTCACCGACCTCGACCAGGTTCTTCTGGTTATGGGCATACAACGTGGTGTAGCCATCGGCGTGCCCGACCTCGACCACGTTGCCATAGCCGTTCTTGCGCCCGGACCAGGTCACCACCCCCGCCGCCACGGCCACCACGTCGCTGCCAGCCGGCGCGGCGAAGTCGATGCCCTTGTGCATGCTCAGGCGGCCGCTCACCGGATTGACCCGGCGCCCGAACGGCGAGGAGATGTAGCCCTGGCGCACCGGCTGGCCGGCCAGGTAGGTCGACTGGCTGATGTGCTTGTCGGCGAGCAGTTGCTCCAGCACCTCGAGCTGCTGCTCGCGGGTATCCAGGCGTGCCGCCAGTTCGTCTAGCGTCGCCATGAACGACGGCGGGGCATAGGCGCTGCCCTCCAGCGGTTCGTCGACGCCACCCTGGCCGACGCTCAGGGAGAAGTCGAACTCGTCGGGGTCGACGTCGGCCAGCTCGGTGAGACGTTCGCCGAGGGCATCCAGCCGAACCAGGCGCGCCTGCAGTTCGCCGAGATGCACGCTCAGTGCGTCCATCTGCCGCTGCGCGTCCTCGCGGGCGCTGCTGATCTCGGCGCTCTGCGCCTGCAGCGCGGCATCGACTTCGATGCCGGCCACCGGAGCCGGCGCGCGGAACAGCCAGGCGCCCATGAAGCCCCCGGCCAACAGGCTGGCACCGACCACGCAGGCCCCGGCCAGCATCAGCAACCGCGGCTGCAGATGGACGGAGCGAGCGGCCCCATGGTGCCGGCTCAGAAAAATGATGTGCATGACTTATCCTTCATACGGGCCGGCAGTAGCGAAACGCTTTCTGCTACCATTCCGACTCAGTAACCCCCAGGCTTCCCGCCATGTCTTTTCGTCCCTTGCCCGCCCAGGCATCGACCCAGTTGCTGCGCCAGGCCAGGCCGCTGCAGATGCTGTTCGCCGAAGCCCAGCGCATCTGCCGCCTGCAGCAACTGCTGGAAAGCCAGTTGCAACCGGCGGCGCGCCCGTACTGCCATGTGGCTTCGTGGCGCGGCGGTTGCCTGCTGCTGATCGTCACCGATGGCCACTGGGCCACACGCCTGCGCTATCAGCAGCGGCGCCTGCAGCGGCAGCTGCAGGCTTTCGAAGAATTCGCGAACTTAGCGAAAATCCTTTTCAAGGTGCAACCCACCACGTCCACACAACGTGCGGCACGTCGCAGCTTGACCCTGTCTGCCGTCGCGGCGGAAAACCTTCGCGAATCCGCCGAGATCGTCGGCAATCCACGCCTGCGGGAAGCGCTCGAGCGGTTGGCAAGCCGCGCCGAGAAAAGCCGGCAAGAATAAATCCCGAAATAAAAAGAGGCCACCCTGAGGTGGCCTCCAAATATGGAAAGGAGAGTTTTCCTACACTGCCGCCGCCGGGCGCATATAGGAAATAGGCGCGGTACGCGCGTCTTCGAAGGTCACCACTTCCCAAGCATCCTTGTCTGCGATCAACGTACGCAGCAGTTGGTTGTTCAGGGCATGGCCGGACTTGAAGCCACGGAACTCGCCGATAAGACTGTTGCCGAGCAGATACAGGTCGCCGATGGCATCCAGGATCTTGTGCTTGACGAACTCGTCCTCGTAACGCAGGCCGTCTTCGTTGAGCACGCGGTTCTCGTCGACCACGATCGCGTTCTCCACGCTACCGCCGAGTGCCAGGTTCTGCGAACGCAGGTACTCGATGTCGCGCATGAACCCGAAGGTACGGGCGCGGCTGACCTCCTTGACGAAGGAAGTACTGGAGAAATCGACCGAGGCCTGCTGGGTGCGACCACGGAAGACCGGATGATCGAAATCGATCTCGAAGCTGACCTTGAAGCCGTCGAACGGAACGAAGACGGCGCGCTTGTCGCCCTCTTCCACGCTGACTTCGCGCTTGATGCGGATGAACTTCTTGGCAGCTTCCTGCTCTTGCAATCCGGCGGACTGGATCAGGAATACGAACGGACCAGCGCTGCCATCCATGATCGGCACTTCCGAAGCGGACAGCTCGACGTAGGCGTTGTCGATACCCAGGCCGGCCATGGCCGAGAGCAGGTGCTCCACCGTATCCACTTTGACGTCACCCTTGACCAGGGTGGTCGACATGGTGGTTTCGCCGACGTTCTCGGCCCGGGCCGGGATTTCCACGACCGGATCCAGGTCGGTGCGGCAGAACACGATACCGGTGTCCACCGGCGCCGGTTTCAGGGTCAGGTAAACCTTTTCCCCCGAGTGCAGACCGACGCCAGTAGCCCGGATGATGTTCTTCAAGGTGCGTTGTTTGATCATGGCTTTGGCCGCTTAAGCGCTGACTGCGAACTGTTTTCAACAATGGCCGGCGATGATAGCAGAACCGGCCTTTGCTGAACACCAATCACATCTCTACTCCTGATTAATTACTTCAATCGGCCTGACGACGCAGGAACGCCGGGATATCCAGGTAATCCAGGTCATCCTGCGGGTTCAGCTTGGCCGCGGTCGCCGCGCTGCCGTGAGACTGGTTGCGCATCACGGTAGGACGGTCGAGGTCGCGGTAGTTCACCGACTGCTGCTCGCGCTGGGCCGGAGCGGCTGCCTGGGTTGCACTGCCCTGCACGGTGTTGTCGACGACCTTCACCGGCTTCTCCAGGCGCGCGCCCAGGCCGGTGGCGACTACGGTGACGTGCAGCTCATCGCGCATGTCCGCGTCGATCACGGTGCCCACCTTCACAGTGGCGTGCTCGGAAGCGAACTGTTCGATGATGTTGCCGACATCGGAGTACTCGCCCAGGGACAGGTCCGGACCCGCGGTGATGTTCACCAGGATGCCGCGCGCGCCCTGCAGGTTGACGTCTTCCAGCAGCGGGTTGCGGATTGCCGCCTCGGTGGCCTCGCGGGCACGGTTCGGACCGCTGGCGCAGCCGGTACCCATCATCGCCATGCCCATTTCGCTCATGACGGTCTTCACGTCGGCGAAGTCGACGTTGATCATGCCCGGACGCTTGATGATGTCGGAGATACCGCGCACGGCACCGGCCAGCACGTCATCGGCCTTGGCGAAGGCGGCCAGCAGGCTGGCGTCCTTGCCGAGGATGGTCAGCAGCTTCTCGTTCGGGATGGTGATCAGCGAATCGACGCTCTCGGCCAGCGCACGGATGCCCTCGTCGGCGATCTGCATGCGCTTGCGACCTTCGAACGGGAACGGGCGGGTCACCACCGCGACGGTGAGGATGCCCATTTCCTTCGCCACTTCGGCGATGATCGGCGCGGCGCCGGTACCGGTGCCGCCACCCATGCCGGTGGTGATGAAGACCATGTCGGCGCCTTCCAGCACTTCGGAAATGCGCTCGCGATCTTCCAGAGCCGCCTGACGACCGACTTCCGGATTGGCGCCGGCACCCAGCCCCTTGGTGACGCCCGGGCCGAGTTGCAGAACGGTGCGCGCCGCGATGTTCTTCAGCGCTTGTGCGTCGGTGTTGGCGCAGATGAACTCGACGCCCTCGACGTTGTTCTTGGCCATGTGATTGACGGCGTTGCCGCCACCACCACCTACACCGATCACTTTTATGACGGCGGTTTGTGCGATGTTATCGACCAGTTCAAACATTTCCCCTCTCCTTCCTTTCTAGTTTTGTCGCCTACTGTTACCGCGTTGAATCAGAAATTGCCCTGGACCCAGCGTTTGAGCCGCTCCAGGACAGGTGCCTTGGGTTCGTCGCTGCTGTAGCTGCTGCCTGACACAGACATCGACATGCCATCGGACTGCTTCTGCAGTCCGTACATCAGCAGGCCGACGCCCGTCGAATAGATCGGGTTGCGCACCACGTCGGTGAGGCCCTTCACGCTATACGGCACGCCGAGGCGTACCGGCATGTGGAAGATTTCCTCGGCCAGCTCGACCGCGCCTTCCATCTTCGAGGTGCCGCCGGTGAGGACGATCCCTGCCGGGATCAGGTCCTCGTAGCCGCTGCGGCGCAGCTCGGCCTGGACCAGGGTGAACAGCTCGTCGTAACGAGGCTCGACCACTTCGGCCAGGGCCTGGCGCGACAGTTCGCGCGGCGGCCGGTCGCCGACGCTGGGCACCTTGATGGTCTCGCCGGCACCGGCCAGCTTGGCCAGGGCGCAGGCGTAGCGGATCTTGATCTCTTCCGCGTACTGGGTCGGCGTACGCAGGGCCATGGCGATGTCATTGGTGACCTGGTCGCCGGCGATCGGGATCACCGCGGTATGGCGGATCGCGCCTTCGGTGAAGATCGCGATATCGGTGGTGCCGCCGCCGATATCCACCAGGCACACGCCCAGTTCCTTCTCGTCCTCGGTCAGCACCGAATAGGCCGAGGCCAACTGCTCGAGGATGATGTCGTCGACCTCGAGGCCGCAGCGGCGCACGCACTTCTCGATGTTCTGCGAAGCATTCACCGCGCAGGTCACCACGTGCACCTTGGCTTCCAGGCGCACCCCGGACATGCCCAGCGGCTCGCGCACGCCTTCCTGGTTATCGATCACGTAATCCTGGGCCAGGGTATGCAGCACCCGCTGGTCCGCCGGGATCGCCACCGCCTGGGCGGCATCCAGTACCCGTTCGATATCCGCCGGGTTCACCTCGCGATCGCGGATCGCCACGATGCCGTGGGAATTGAGGCTGCGGATGTGGTTGCCGGCGATGCCGACGAACGCCGAGTGGATACGGCAACCGGCCATCTGCTGGGCCTCGTCGATGGCGCGCTGGATCGACTGCACGGTGGACTCGATGTTCACCACCACGCCCTTCTTCAGGCCGCGGGACGGATGAGTACCGATGCCAACGACCTCCAGCTGGCCATCGGCCGTCACCTCGCCCACCAGCGCCACCACCTTGGAGGTACCGATGTCGAGGCCGACGATCATCTTGCCGCTCTGCACGCTTGCCATGGTTATTACTGTCTCCTCAACTCACTGCACGGCGCTGGCCGTGGCCACCGTCGCGGGCGTGACCGGCTCGCGCCACGCAACGGCGAGGCCGTTGGGGTAACGCAGGTCGATCCGCGCAATGTTCGAAATCTGATCTTTGAGTGCCTTGTCGTAGATGCTTACGAAGCGGCGAATTTTGTCTACCACGTGGTCGCGCCCGATCTGGATCTCGACGCCCTGGGCCGTGGTCAGCGCCCAACCGCCGCGATCGCTCATTTCCAGGCGGGCGATGGAGAACCCGAGGGGACGCAGCAACTGGCTGAGCAACTGGTATTGCTGCATCACCTGCTGTTGCGCCCGCTGTGGACCATGCAAGCGGGGCAGATGTTCATAATTCGCCAGCTCCTTTGGCGTAAAAGCCTGTCCCTGGTTGTTCAGCAGCGCTTCGTCGCCCCACCGGGCGATCGGCAGTTGCTCGTCCAGGCGGATCACCACTTGGTCCGGCCACACCCGGCGCACCTCGGCGTGGGCGATCCAGGGCATCTGTTCCAGTTGCCCGCGCATGCCCGCCAGGTCGATGGTGAAGAAGCTCGCCGCCAGGTACGGGGAGATCCGCTGCTGCACCGCGCGCTGGCTGATGTAGCTGAGGTCGCCCTCGACACTGACCTTGGCGATCGGCCGGTCGGCGTACGGCAGGATGTACTCGGCGCCGCGATAGGCGCCATAGCCGAGAACGGCCAGCAACAGCGGCCAGGCCAGGTACTTGAGGAAACTGAAGTCGGCTTTCGGCAGGCGCACGCTCAGCGGTTCCTTGGCCACCAGACGGCTGGCGCCGCGCGGCATCGGCTTGCGCGGAGCGCGGCCGAGTCCACCGGGTTGCTGATGACGGAGCAGTACGCCATTCATGGCTTATCCCCTCGCCTCGCGGCTATCGGCCAGGATCGCCAGCACCAGTTGCTGGAAATCCAGGCCGGCGGCCCGCGCGGCCATAGGCACCAGGCTGTGGTCGGTCATGCCCGGTGCGGTGTTGACTTCAAGCAGCCAGAAACGCCCTTCGGCGTCCTGCATCACGTCCGCCCGCCCCCAGCCCTGGATGCCCAGGGCGTCGCAGGCGCGCGCGGTGAGTTCCTTCAGCTCGCGTTCCTTGGCCTCGTCGAGACCGCAGGGCACCTGGTAGCGGGTATCGCTGGCCAGGTACTTGGCGTCGTAGTCGTAGAAGGTGTGCGGCGTGCCCAGGCGGATCGCCGGCAGCACCTGCCCGCGCAAGGTCGCCACGGTGAATTCCGGGCCGCTGATCCACTGCTCGACCAGCACCTGCGAGTCGTAGCGGGCCGCTTCGCGCCACGCCGCGATCAATTCGTCGAGCCCGCCGACCTTGGCCATGCCGATGCTCGAGCCTTCGTGAGCCGGCTTGACGATCAGCGGGAAACCCAGTCGCTGCGCCGCTTCGCGGCAGTCATCCTCGCTGGCCAGCACCGCGTAGTCCGGGGTCGGCAGGCCGAGGCTGAGCCAGACCCGCTTGGTCCGCAGCTTGTCCATCGCCAGCGCCGAGGCCAGCACGCCGCTGCCGGTGTAGGGAATGCCCGCGCACTCGAGCAGGCCCTGCATGCTGCCATCCTCGCCGCCACGACCGTGGAGAATGATGAAGGCACGGTCGATCTTCTCCTCGACCAGGCGTTGCAGCAGGTCTTCGCCGACATCGATGCCGAAGGCATCGACCCCGGCGGCCAGCAGGGATTGCAGGACCATCGCGCCGGACTTCAGCGACACCTCGCGCTCGGCGCTCTTGCCGCCGAACAGCACGGCGACACGGCCGAACGCCTTGGGATCCTGGGTGCCGTTCAGCAGGCTATCGAGGCAAAGGTTCATGCGCCCTTCCCTCCCTTGCCGGCGAACAGCGGGTTCTTGATCAGTTGCGGGGCCAGGCCGCCGACATCGCCAGCGCCCTGGCAAAGCAGGATGTCGCCAGCGCGCAGCAGCGGCTTGACCAGCGGCGCCAGGTCGGCGTCGCGCTCGAAGTAGATCGGGTCAAGCTGGCCGCGCTGGCGGATGCTGTGGCACAGCTGGCGGCTGTCGGCTCCCGGGATCGGCTCTTCGCCGGCCGGATAGACCTCCATCAACAGCAGCACGTTGGCTTCGCCCAGCACCTGCACGAAGTCTTCGTACAGGTCGCGGGTACGGGTATAGCGATGCGGCTGGTAGACCATCACCAGGCGACGCTCCGGCCAACCGCCACGGATCGCCTTGATCACCGCGGCGACTTCGCGCGGATGGTGGCCGTAATCGTCCACCAGCATCACGCTGCCACCCTCGACCTGCAGCTCGCCGTAGACCTGGAAGCGCCGGCCTACGCCCTGGAAGCCGGACAGCCCCTGGACGATGGCTTCGTCGGAGATGCCCTCGTCGGTAGCGATGACGATGGTCGCCAGGGAATTCAGCACGTTGTGCAGGCCGGGCATGTTCACCGAGACGTCCAGCGGCTCGCGCTCCGGGCGCAACACGGTGAACCAGGTGCGCATGCCTTCCTGGCGGATGTTGATCGCGCGCACGTCGGCGTCTTCGCTGAGGCCGTAGGTCACGGTCGGGCGGGCGATCTGCGGGAGGATCTCACGCACAACCGGATCATCCACGCACATCACCGCCAGTCCGTAGAACGGCAGGTTGTGGAGGAACTCGACGAAGGTCTTCTTCAGCTTGTTGAAGTCGCCGCCGTAGGTCGCCATGTGGTCGGCGTCGATATTGGTGACCACCGCGACCATCGGTTGCAGGTGCAGGAAGCTGGCGTCGCTCTCGTCGGCCTCGGCCACCAGGTAGCGGCTGGCGCCGAGCTGGGCGTTGGTCCCGGCGGCGTTCAGCCGGCCGCCGATGACGAAGGTCGGGTCCAGGCCGCCGGCGGCGAACACCGAGGCGATCAGGCTGGTAGTGGTGGTCTTGCCGTGGGTGCCGGCTACCGCGATGCCGTGCCGGTAGCGCATCAGCTCGGCGAGCATCTCCGCACGCGGCACCACCGGAATCCGCCGTTCCAGGGCCGATGCCACTTCCGGGTTGGCCCGGTTGATGGCACTGGACACCACCAGCACGTCGGCGCCGTCGGCGTTTTCCGCCTGGTGACCGATGAAGATCTGCGCGCCGAACTTCTCCAGGCGCTCGGTCACCGCCGAGGCCTTGAGGTCCGAGCCGGATACCTCGTAGCCGAGGTTCAGCAGCACTTCGGCGATCCCGCACATACCGGCGCCGCCGATGCCGACGAAATGGATGCGGCGGATACGGCGCATGGTCCGGGTGACGCCATTCGGTTCTTTAACCACGGGCCACCTCCAGGCAGGCATCGACCACCGTCCGGGTAGCCTCGGGTTTCGCCAGGCTGCGTGCCTGGTCTGCCATGGAGCGCAGGGTTTCGGGATGCATCAGGACCTCGGACAGCTGCGCGGCCAGTTCGGCCGCGCCGGTAGACTTTTGCGGCAGCAGGCGGCCGGCGCCGCTGCGTACCAGGAATTCGGCATTGCGGGTCTGGTGATCGTCGATCGCGTGAGGCAACGGCACCAGGAAGGCGGGCAATCCCGCCGCCGTCAGCTCGCTGACGGTCAGCGCGCCGGCGCGACAGATCACCAGGTCGGCCCAGGCATAGGCCGCGGCCATGTCGCTGATGAAGGGCGCGACGTCCGCTTCGACCGCCACTGTGCGATAACGCTCGGCGGTAATCTCGGCATGCTGACGACCGGCCTGATGGCGGATTGCCGGACGGATTTCCAGCGGCACCTGCGCCAGGGCCTCTGGCAACAGCTTGTTCAGCGGTTCCGCGCCAAGGCTGCCGCCGAGCACCAGCAGATTGACCCGACGGCCGGTCAGCGGCGCGCGGGCGTGCGCGTCGAGGAATAGCTCGCCGCGCACCGGATTGCCGGTGGTCAGACGCTTGTCACTGGCCGGGAAGGTATCCGGGAATGCCTCGCAGACGCGCCTGGCGATCGGCGCCAGGCTGCGGTTGGCGGTGCCGGCCACGGCGTTCTGCTCGTGGATCACCAGCGGCACGCCGTTGAGGCGCGCAGCCAGGCCGCCCGGGCCGGTGACATAGCCACCCAGGCCGAGCACGCAGACCGGCCTCAGCTGGCGGATCACCCGCAGCGCCTGGAACAGCGACTTGAGCAGCTCCAGCGGCGCCTTGACCAGCGACTTCAGGCCCTTGCCGCGCAGCCCGCTGACCTGGATCAGGTGCAACGGCAGGCCGGCCTTGGGTACCAGGTCATTCTCGATGCCGCGCGGCGTCCCCAGCCAGTGCACGGCATAGCCGCGCGCCTGGAACTCCCGCGCACAGGCGAGCGCCGGGAACACGTGTCCGCCGGTGCCACCCGCCATGATCAGGACATTACCTTTCATCGGCAAAGTCCTCTTCGTTGAACTCATATTCCTCGCTACCCAGGTGGGTTCGCCGTTCCCATTCGATGCGCAGCAACATCCCCAGACAGGCACAGCAGATCACCAGCGAACTGCCGCCGTAGCTGAGGAACGGCAGGGTCAGGCCCTTGGTCGGCAGCAGGCCGACGTTCACCCCGATGTTGATCAGGAACTGGCCGATCCAGAGGAAGGCCAGGCCGTAGGCCACGTAGGCGGAGAAGAACTGCTTGGCCTGCTCGGCCCAGATGCCGATGTACAGCGCGCGCAGGCTGACGAACACGAACAGGGCGACGGTCGCCAGGGCGCCGACGATGCCCAGCTCCTCTGCAAGCACGGCGAAGACGAAATCGGTGTGCGCCTCCGGCAGGTAGAACTGCTTCTGGATGCTGTTGCCCAGTCCCATGCCCAACCAGCCGCCGCGGCCGAAGGCGATCAGCGCCTGGCTCAACTGATAGCCGGCGCCGAACTGGTCGGCCCAGGGGTCGGTGAAGTTGGTCAGGCGTGCCATCCGGTAGGGCTGGGTCTGGATCAGCAGGACCACCGCGCCGACCGCCAGCAGCACCATCAGGCCGAAGCGGAACAGCCCCACCCCGCCGAGGAACAGCATGGCCGCGGCAGCGCCCATCATTACCACGGTGGCGCCGAAGTCCGGCTCGCGCAGCAGCAGGCCGGCCATCGGCAGCAACACCACGAAGGGCTTGAAGAAGCCCATCCAGCTTTCCCGGACCTCCTGCTGGCGGCGGATCAGGTAGCCGGCCATGAAGATCACCACGCAGACCTTGGCGATCTCCGAAGGCTGGATGTTGAACAGGCCGAAGCCGATCCAGCGCATCGAGCCGTTCACCTCGCGGCCGATACCGGGGGTGATCACCAGCACCAGCAGGCCGAAGGCGACCAGCAACAGCTTCCAGCCCCAACGCTGCCAGGTGGCCATCGGGACCATCATGGTCAGGCCGCAGGAAATCAGGCCGATCACCAGGTAGATCAGGTGACGGACGGAGAAGTACAGCGGGTTGCCCGACTGCGCCGCCGCCACCTCGGAAGAGGCGGAAGTCACCATCACCAGGCCGAGGCCGAGCAGCGCCAGGCAACCCGCCAGCAGCGGGAAGTCCAGGTCGATGCCGTGCCGGCTCAACAGCGGCGACGGGAAGGGGCGCAACACCGACAGCATCACGCTAGCTCCTCTACGGCTTTGGCGAACAGGCGTCCGCGTTCTTCGAAGTTCTTGAACATGTCCAGGCTCGCGCAGGCCGGCGACAACAGCACCGCATCGCCTTCGCGGGCCAGCTCGGCGGCCTGCCGGACTGCTTCGTCCAGCGTTGCGACGCGCACCAGCGGTACCGCGTTGCCCAGTGCCTGGGCAATCAGCTCGGCGTCACGGCCAAGCAGTACCACCGCCCGGCAGAAGCGCGCGACCGGCTCGCGCAGGTCATGGAAATCGGCGCCCTTGCCGTCTCCGCCGGCGAGCAGCACCAGCTTGCCGTCGATGTCGGCACCCAGCCCCTCGATCGCCGCCAGGGCGGCGCCGACGTTGGTGGCCTTGGAATCGTCGTAGTAGCTCACGCCCTGCCGCTCGCGTACCCACTGGCAGCGATGAGCCAGGCCGGAAAACGCCTTCAGCGCGCCGAGCATGGCGTCGAACGGCAGGCCGACCGCATGGCCCAGCGCCAGCGCGGCGAGCGCGTTGGAATAGTTGTGGGCGCCACGGATCTTCAGTTCGCCAACCGGCAGCAGCTTGTCGAACTGGAACGCCAGCCACTTCTGGCCGTCTTCCTCGATCAGGCCGAAAGCCTTGAAGTCCGGCTTGTTCAGGCCGAACGACCAGCACGGCACGGTATCGGCGATCAGCGGTCGGGTCAGGGCATCGGCGCGATTCACCACGACCTGGCGGGCACCGCGGAAGATCCGGTGCTTGGCCAGGTGGTAGTCAGCCATGCCGTCGTAGCGATCCATATGGTCTTCGCTGACGTTCAGCACGGTCGCCACCTCGGCGTTGAGGCGATCGCAGGTTTCCAGCTGGAAGCTCGACAGCTCCAACACGTACAGCTCGATGTCGTCGGCCAGCAGGTCGAGCGCCGGGGTGCCGAGGTTGCCGCCGACGGCGACACGCTTGTCCGCGGCCACCGCCATTTCGCCCACCAGGGTGGTCACGGTGCTCTTCGCGTTGGAACCGGTGATGGCGACGATCGGGGCCTTCGCCTCGCGGGCGAAGAGATCGATGTCACCGGAGATGCGCACGCCTTTCGCGGCGGCCTGTACCAGCGCGGGGGTGCGCAGCGACAAGCCGGGGCTGACGTAGAGTTCGCGGGCGGAGCAGAGGAACTCGGCGTCGAGTTCGCCGCAACGCACTTCCACCTGCGGATACTGGGCACGCAGGGTGGCCAGCTCCGGCGGGTTCTCTCGGGTATCGACCACGGCGAAAGGCAGGCCGCGGCGCGCCAGGTAGCGCACCAGGGACATGCCGCTCTTGCCGAGGCCGACAACGATGCGGAAGTGGTCGGAGGCGATCAGGCTCATGCTCTCTTCGTCCTCAACGCAGCTTCAAGGTGGCGAGGCCGATCAGCACCAGGATCACGGTGATGATCCAGAAGCGCACGATCACGCGCGGCTCCGGCCAGCCTTTCAGTTCGAAATGGTGATGGATCGGCGCCATGCGGAAGACGCGGCGTCCGGTCAGCTTGAAGGAAGCGACCTGGATCATCACCGAGAGGGTTTCCATGACGAACACCCCACCCATGATGAACAGCACAATTTCCTGGCGCACGATCACCGCGATGGTGCCCAGCGCGGCGCCCAGCGCCAACGCGCCGACGTCGCCCATGAAGACCTGCGCCGGATAGGTGTTGAACCAGAGGAAGCCGAGGCCGGCGCCGACCAGCGCGGCGCAGAACACGATCAGCTCGCCGGCGCCCGGTACGTTGGGAATCAACAGGTACTCGGCGAACTTCACGTTGCCCGACAGGTAGCAGAAGATGCCCAGCGCGCCGGCAACCATTACCGTCGGCATGATCGCCAGGCCGTCGAGACCGTCGGTGAGGTTCACTGCATTGCTCGAACCGACGATGACGAAGTAGGTCAGGACCACGAAGAAGATGCCCAACTGGATCTCGACGCTCTTCAGCATCGGCACGATCAGGGTGGTCTCGATCGGGGTTTCGGCAGTCATGTAGAGGAACACGGCGGCGCCGATGCCGAACACCGACTGCCAGAAGTACTTCCAGCGGCTCGGCAGGCCACGGGAGTTCTTCTCGATCACCTTGCGGTAGTCGTCCACCCAGCCGATGGCACCGAACAGCAGGGTAACGACCAGCACTACCCACACGTAGCGGTTGGAAAGATCCGCCCACAGCAGCGTGCTGATGGCTATGGCGGTAAGGATCAGGGCGCCGCCCATGGTCGGGGTGCCCTTCTTCGACAGGTGCGACTGCGGACCGTCGTTGCGCACGGCCTGGCCGATCTGGCGGATCTGCAAGGTACGGATCATCCAGGGCCCCAGCCACAGCGACAGCGACAGCGCGGTGAGCACGCTGAGAATGCCGCGCAGGGTCAGGTACTGGAAGACGCCGAAGCCCTTGTAGAACTGTTGCAGGTATTCGGCCAGCAGCAGGAGCATTAGTGACTCTCCTCGGAGGAACCGCACAGCGCCGCGACGACTTTGTCCATCGCCGCACTGCGGGAACCCTTGATCAAAATGGTGGTTGTCGGTTGTTCGGTGGCCAGCGCCCCGATCAGGCTGGCCTGGTCGGCGAAGTGCCGGCCCGTGGCGCCGAACGCCTGTACGGCGTGGGCCATCAGCGGTCCGACCGCATAGAGCGCGGACACCTTGCCAGCGGCGTAGGCGCCCACCTCGCGGTGGGCCTGCTCGGCCCAGGAACCGAGTTCGCCCATGTCTCCGAGGACCAGGACGGTGCGCCCGGAAAAGCCGCTCAGTATATCAATCGCCGCCAGCATTGACGCGGGGTTGGCGTTGTAGCTGTCGTCTATCACACGCAGCCCGCTGGCGGTCAGTTGCGCTACCGCGCGGCCCTTGACCGGCTGCAGCGCCTGCAGCCCGGCGACGATCCCATCCAGCGGCACGCCCAGTGCATGGGCGGCAGCGGCGGCAGCCAGGGCATTGGCGACATTGTGCCGCCCCAGCAGGTTGAGCTGGACCTGCGCTTCACCCGCTACGCCCTGCAGCCTGAAGCCCATGCAGCCACGCGCATCGCGCTGCAGATCGGCGGCGCGGAAATCGGCCTGGGGCCGGTCGAGGGAGAAAGTCAGCAACGGACGGCCGCTGGCACGGGCCTTCCAGGTGTCGAAGGCCTTGTCGTCCAGGTTCAGCACGGCGGTGCCGTCGGCGGCCAGCCCTTCGAGTATCTCGCCCTTCGCCTCGACGATCTTCTCCGGTCCGCCGAACTCGCCGACATGGGCGGTTCCGGCATTGGTGATGATCGCCACGTGCGGGCGGGTCAGCTCAACCGTGTAGGCGATCTCGCCGATGCGCGAGGCGCCCAGTTCGATCACTGCGCTACGGTGCTGCGGCGCCAGTTGCAGCAGGGTCAGCGGTACGCCGAGGTCGTTGTTCAGATTGCCACGGGTAGCCAGCACCGACTCGGCATCGCCGGCCTGGGTACGCAGGATGCTGGCGAGCATCTCCTTGACCGTGGTCTTGCCGCTGGAGCCCGTCATGGCCGCCAGCGGGCCGGTGAACTTGCGCCGGTTCAGCGCGCCCAGTCGCCCCAGGGCCGCACGGGTATCGCGCACCAGCAATTGCGGCAGGGGCGCGTCGGCGACTTCGCGCTCCACCAGCGCAGCCACCGCGCCCTTGGCGGCAACCTCGGCGAGATAGTCGTGGCCGTCGAAACGCGGCCCACTCAGGGCAATGAACAGTTGGCCGGGCCCGATGGCGCGACTGTCGGTGGAAACCGCCGAAAAGACGGCGTCCTCGCCGATCAGGCGGGCGTCCAGCGCGACCGTCAACTGGCTGAGGCGAAGAGGCTCAAGCATGCGGCACCTCCCAGGCGGCCAGGGCGCGCTCGGCCTGCTCGATGTCGGAGAACGGATGGCGTACGCCGTCGATCTCCTGATAATCCTCGTGACCCTTGCCAGCCAGGAGCACCACGTCATCCACCGCAGCGGAAGCGATCAGATGGGCGATCGCCTCACCGCGCGACGGCAGGAAGGTAACCTTGTCAGCGGCAGCGAAGCCTTTGCGGATATCGGCGATGATCGCCGCACTGGCCTCGGTGCGCGGGTTGTCGTCGGTGACCAGCACCCCATCCGCCAGGCGTTCGGCGATCGCAGCCATCAGCGGACGCTTGCCGGCATCGCGATCGCCGCCGCAGCCGAACAGGCACAGCAGGCGCGCGGCCGCGTGCGGACGCAGGGCCTCCAGGACTTTTTCCAGGGCGTCGGGAGTATGCGCGTAGTCCACCACCACCAGCGGCTTGTCGCCGCCTCCCAGGCGCTGCATGCGGCCGACCGGCCCCTGCAGTTGCGGCAAGGTGCGGAGGATATCGCCCAGGGGATAACCCAGGCCAAGCAACGCACCGACCGCCGCCAGCAGGTTGCTCAGGTTGAAGCGGCCGAGCAACGGGCTGCGCAGCAGGCCCTCGCCGTGCGGAGTGACCAGTGCCGCCTCGATGCCGGCGTCGCCGAAGCGCGCTTCGCGGCAATAGAGGAAGGCCGAGCTGTCGGTGAGGCTGTAGGTGATCAGCTCCGAGTCCTGTTCCTCGCCGGCCAGTCGACGGCCGAAATCGTCGTCCAGGTTGATCACCCGGCAGCGCAGGCCCGGCCAGGCGAACAGCTTGGCCTTGGCGGCGGCATAGGCTTCCATCGAACCGTGATAGTCGAGGTGGTCGCGGGACAGATTGGTGAACACCGCGATATCGAAACCGAGCGCCGCCACGCGGCCCTGGTCGAGGCCGTGGGAAGACACTTCCATCGCTACCGCGCGGGCGCCGGCCTGCTTCAGCGTGGCCAGCGTGGCCTGCACCGCGAGCGGGTCCGGCGTGGTGTGCCGGCCGCTCTCCAGGGCGCCGTAGAAACCGGTGCCGAGGGTGCCGACGATGCCGCAGCGCTCGCCGAGCAGATCCAGGGCCTGGGCCACCAGTTGGCTGACGCTGGTCTTGCCGTTGGTGCCGGTGACGCCGATCAGGTCCAGCCCGCGGCTCGGCTCGCCGTAGAAACGCCCGGCGACCGCCGACAGTTGCGCGGCCAGCCCCTTCACCGCGATCAGCGGCGCATCGCTGGGCGGCAGCTCTCCGGCGCCTTCCGCCTCGTAAGCCACGGCAGCCGCGCCCTTGGCCAGGGCATCGGCGATGTGCGCACGACCATCCTGGCGCCCGCCCGGCACCGCCAGGAACAGGTCGCCCGGACGAACGCCGCGGCTATCCAGGGTCAGCTCGCGGATCAGCAGATCGCGCTCGGCCTGGGGAAACAGTTGGTTCAGGCTCATAGGCATCAGCCACGCCCTCCTTTTGCGGGCGCAGCATTGACCTGCTGCTGTTCGGTGGCCGTCGGCAGGTTATCCGGCGGCACGTTCATCAGGCGCAGCGCGCCAGCCATGACCTTGCTGAACACCGGCGCCGACACCAGGCCGCCGAAGTAGCCCGCCTTGCTCGGCTCGTCGATCACCACGACCATCGCGATGCGCGGATCGGTGGCCGGGGCGAAACCGGCGAACAGCGAGCGATAGGCGTTTTCCCGGTAGCCCTTGGTGCCGACCGAGACCTTGCGCGCGGTCCCGCTCTTGCCGGCGGCGTGGTAACCCGGCACCTGGGCGCGGAACACCCCGCCCTGGGCCTCGACCACTTGTTGCAGCATGCCCTGCACGGTGGAAGCCACTTCAGGCGAGATCACCTGCACGCCATCCGGCACGCGGTCGACTCGGGTCATGCTCAGCGGCACGCTCTTGCCGTCGTTGGCCAGGGCCGCATAGGCATGCGCCAACTGGATCGCGGTTACCGAGAGACCGTAGCCGTAGGCCAGGGTCGCGGTTTCCGCCTTCGGCCACTTGCGGTGGTTGGGCAGGTTGCCGACGCGCTCGCCGGGGAAGCCCAACCCCGTGTCCTGCCCGAGGCCGACCTGTTGCATGACCGAGTAGATGGATTCGGCGCCGATGTCGAAGGCGATCTTGCTGATGCCGACGTTGCTCGACTTGATCAGGATGCCGGTGAGATCGAGTTGCCGCGAATTGCGCGATACGTCGCGAATGGTGTAGCGGCCGATCTGCAGGGTGCCCGGGTAGACGTCGACGATATCGCTGGGTTTCCAGCGCCCGCTGGCCAGCGCCGCGCTCATCGAGAACGGCTTGACCGTCGAGCCCGGCTCGAACACGTCGATCATCGCCCGGTTGCGCATGGCCGCCGGCTGCAGGTTACGACGATTGTTCGGGTTGTAGGTGGGCTGGTTGGTCATGGCCAGGATCTCCCCGGTCTTCACGTCCATGATCACCAAGCTGCCGGCCTTGGCGCCGTTTTCCAGCAGAGCGTTGCGCAGTTCGCGATGAGCCAGGTACTGCAGGCGCAGGTCGATGGACAGCGCAAGGGTCTTGCCCGGTTTGGCATTCTTGGTGACCTGCACGTCCTTGATCACGCGGCCACGGCGATCCTTGAGCACCTGGCGCTTGCCCGGCACGCCGGCCAGCCATTCGTCGAAAGCCAGCTCGATACCTTCGCGACCGCGGTCGTCGACATCGGTAAAGCCGACCGCATGGGCCACCACTTCGCCAGCCGGGTAGAAACGCCGAAACTCCTCGATGGAGTACACGCCGGGCACCTTCAGGGCGATCACGCCTTCGCCCTGCTCCGGGGTCAGCCCACGGACCAGATAGATGAACTCGCGCTCGGCGTTCTGCTCGATGCGGTCGGCGAACAGCTTGGTATCCTGCCCGAGCGCCGCCGCCAGTTGCGGCCAGCGTTCCTTGGCGGTCATCAGCTCCTTGGGGTTGGCCCACAGGGTGGTGACCGGGGTGCTCACCGCCAGCGGTTCGCCGTTGCGGTCAGTGATCAGGCCCCGGTGCGCAGGGATGGCGATATGCCGCACGCTACGCGCGTCGCCCTGGCCCTTGAGGAAGTCATGGTCGATCACGTGCAGGTCGACGATTCGCCAGACGATGGCGCCGACCATCGCCAGCAGCAGGCCGACGATCACGCAGAACCGCCATGGGTAGAGGGCGCCCTGGAAATAGTTCAGTTTCATGGCGCCACCATCCTGACCTCGGCCGGGTCGGGAACGCGCATGCGCAACTGTTCCACCGCCAGGCTTTCGATGCGGCTATGGGCGGTCCAGGTGCTCTGCTCGAGAATCAACCGGCCCCACTCGGCCTGCGCCTTGTCGCGCACGCTCAGCTCGGAATACAGCGAGTTGAGCAGTTGCCGGTTCCAGTAGGTGCTGTAGGCCACGGCAATCGCCGAGAGCAGCAGACCTATATAAAGCAGCAACATGAGGAAGCTGCCGGTAGGCAGGCGCTTGACGAAGAGACGGCTCATCTCAGCTTCTCCGCCACGCGCATGACCGCGCTGCGCGAGCGCGGGTTGGCCTTGAGTTCTTCTTCCGAAGCGTACTGCGGCTTGCCCAGCAGCTTCAGGCGCGGCTCGAAGACCTTGGAACGGATCGGCAGGTCGCGCGGCAGGTTGTCCGCCTCGCCCTTGGCGTGCTTGCGCATGAACAGCTTGACGATGCGGTCTTCCAGGGAATGGAAACTGATCACCACCAGCCGGCCGCCGACGGCCAGCGATTCGAGCGCGGCGTCAAGGCCACGCTCGAGATCGCCCAGCTCATTGTTCACATGGATGCGCAGGCCCTGGAATGCGCGGGTCGCCGGATTCTTGCCCTTCTCCCAGGCAGGGTTGGCAACCGTGATCACTTCGGCCAGATCGGCGGTCCGTTCGAACGGGCGCTCCTGGCGGCGCTGCACGATGGCGCGAGCCATCCGCTTGGCGAAGCGCTCTTCGCCATATTCCTTGAAGACCCGGGCGATTTCCTCTTCGGCGGCATTGGCGATGAACTCCGCTGCGCTGATGCCCTGGCCGGGATTCATGCGCATGTCCAGCGGACCATCGTTGAGGAAGCTGAAGCCGCGCTCGGGATCGTCGAGTTGCGGCGACGACACGCCAAGGTCGAGCAGGACACCATCGATCCGCCCTTCGAGACCGCGTGCGCGCACCTCATCGCCCAGTTCGGCGAACGAGCGCTGCACAATGACGAAGCGGCCGTCTTCGGCCGCCAATGCTTTTCCTGTCTGGATGGCCTGGGGATCTTTGTCGAATCCGAGCAGGCGTCCCCCGGCGCCCAGTTTCTCGAGCAAGGCTCGACTATGCCCCCCTCTTCCGAAGGTACCGTCCAGATAGCAGCCGTCCTCCCGCGGGGCCAGTGCGGAAACGGCCTCCTCGAGCAGAACGGTGATATGGCGGTAGGTGGCATTCATAGTCAAAGGATCAGGTCGCGTAGTTCGTCCGGCAGCCCACCGGGTTGTTTGATTGCCGCCAGGTCGGCTTCAGCCATGGCGTTCCAGGCATCCTCATCCCACAACTGAAACTTGTTCAGTTGCCCCACCAGCATCGCCCGCTTGTCCAGCTTGGCGTACTCGCGCAGGCGCGGCGGAATCAGGAAACGCCCGTTTCCGTCCAGTTCCAGATCGACGGCATTACCGATCAGCAGCCGCTGCAGGCGCCGCGTTTCTTCTCGCAAAGAAGGCAGCTCGCGCAGCTTGGCTTCGATCAGTTCCCATTCGGGCAAGGGGTAAACGGTGAGGCAGGGGTCGACTGCGTCGATAGTGACGATGAGCTGGCCGGCACAACGCGAAACGAGCTCGTCACGATACCGACTCGGCATCGCGAGGCGCCCTTTGGCGTCGAGACTTATGGCATTAGCTCCGCGAAACACGTCAGCGCTTCCCCTGTGGTTGGCTTTCCATGCCAATTGATCCCACTTTTACCCACTTCATACCACTTCTGCACACTATAGAAATCCACACTCCCCACCGTCAAGGCGCGTCAGAAGTGAAAAATCCTTACAGGACGGAGATTTAGCGTGCTTTTGGAAGGTTGCGGAGCGCTTTTAGAAGTAAAAGAGATGACAAAACACAATAAGTCCAAAGTCTTAGCCTTCGAACTTAAAGTGATTTATCAAGAGTTGCGGCTTTTCGCTTTTGCGACGGACGGATAAAACCGGGAAAAAGCGAAGAGAGTGGGAAGAAGTGGGAGAGTCGATCTATAAGCCGGGTTCTGTCGAGGACAGCCATTCCTCTGGGACGCACATCACTGTACGCCTCAAGCGACCTACCCGAATCCAACGCGGGCCGCGCCAATGGATTCCTATTTGGTCTTGCTCCGAGTGGGGTTTACCTAGCCACGCACTGTTGCCAGCCGTGCGGTGCGCTCTTACCGCACCTTTTCACCCTTACCGGCGCTGTTGCGCTTAGGCGGTTATTTTCTGTGGCACTTTCCGTAGGCTCGCGCCTCCCAGGCGTTACCTGGCACTCTGCCCTATGGAGCCCGGACTTTCCTCCACCGCGCTATTGCGCGACAGCGACTGTCCAATCGACTCTCCGCCGACAAGGTTAGCGGGAGCAGGCGCGAAGAACAAGCTCAACTCTTCCCTTGGCGTTGCAAAGCCTGTTGATACAAAAGGTTTTTTCGCACCCCGGTAATTTCCGCCGCCAGCGCCGCGGCTTTCTTCAACGGCAGCTCGGCAAGCAGCAGGTCGAGCACCCTGAGCGCCTCCGCACCGATCGACTCCTCGCCTTCCGGCGCCTGCCACCCCGCCACCAGCACAACGCACTCGCCGCGCTGCTGGTTGCTGTCCGACGCGACCCAATCGTGCAGTTCGGCCAACGGCAGGCTGCGAATGGTCTCGAAGGTCTTGCTCAGCTCCCGCGCCAGCACCGCACGGCGCTCCCCGCCGAACACGTCGCGCATGTCCGCCAGGCTTTCCAGCAGACGATGGGGCGCCTCGTAGAAAATCAGCGTGCGCGGCTCTTCCTGTACCGCCTGGAGGCGGCTGCGTCGTCCCGCAGCCTTGGCGGGCAGGAAACCTTCGAAGATGAACCGGTCCGACGGCAATCCCGCCGCCGACAGCGCCGCGATCAGCGCGCAGGAGCCCGGCACCGGGACCACCCGGATACCCAGCGCCTGTGCCTGGCGCACCAGGTGGAAGCCGGGATCGGAAATCAGCGGGGTACCGGCGTCCGAGATCAGCGCGACGTCCTCCCCACCCTGCAGCCGGGAGATGAAGCGCCCGCCCTCCTCGCGCTCGTTGTGCTCGTGGCAGGCCGCCAATGGCGTCTCGATGCCGAAGTGCTGGAACAGCCGGATCGAATGGCGGGTATCCTCCGCAGCCACCAGGGCCACCTCCCGCAGCACCCGCAGGGCGCGCGGGCTGATGTCGTCGAGATTGCCGATCGGGGTCGCCACTACGAACAGAGTGCCTGCTGACACGAAAATACCTCGGGAGCTATCTGAAAAGGCGGCATTGTATCGCGATTCAGGGTGCCGCCATCGCACCCGAGGCGGGCCTCCGGTACAATCGGCGACTCTTCGTGAATGCGCCATGAGAAGCCCTATATGATCGCTTGCCTGCGTCCGCTTTCTGCTCTGATCCTGGCCGGTCTGCTGACCGCCTGCGCGACCTCGTCCAATTCCGGACTGGGCGAACTTCCCCGTACGCCGAATGCCAGCATCGAGCAGTTGTTGCAACAGGCCAGCCAGAGCAAGCCCGAGGAAGCGGCGCTGCTGCGCCTCTCGGCAGCGGACCTTGCCTACCAGCAGAAGGACCTCGCCAGGTCCACCGCCATCCTGGGACAGATTCCGCTGGAAAGCCTGAAGCCGGCCCAGCAGGTCTTCGCCAGCACCCTGAACGCCGAACTGGCCCTCGCCCGCAGCAAGCCCAAGGCCGCCCTGCAGGCATTGCAGCATCCGAGCATGCAGCATCTCAGCGAACTGCCGGTGACCCAGCAGGTTCGTACCCAGCGCGCCAAGGCCCAGGCCCTCGCCGCCGACGGCCAGGTCCTTGCCGCAGCCAAGGAGCGCATCTACTTCGCACCGCTGCTCGAGGGCCCGGCGGTGATCGAGAACCAGGAAAAGATCTGGACCCTGGTCAGCAGCCTGCCGGTCGACCAGTTGCAACCGAGCGCCAACGAAGGCGACCTCAGCGGCTGGCTGACCCTGGCACGCATCACCAAGACCTCGCCGACCCTGCAGCAACAGCAGGCCAGCATCGAGAGCTGGCAACAGCAGAACCCCGAGCACCCGGCGGCCAAGCACTTGCCGGCGGCGCTGGAGAAACTCAAGACGCTGTCCCAGCAGCCGCTGACCCGCATCGCCCTCCTGCTACCCCAGCAGGGGCAGTTGGCCAACGTCGCCCGGGCCCTGCAGGACGGCTTCCTCGCCGCCCACTTCCAGGCCCAGCAGGCCGGCCAGAATCCTCCTTCGATCAAGCTCTACGACAGTACCCAGGTGCGCTCGCTAGATGACTTCTACCGCCAGGCCCAGGCCGATGGCGTCGAACTGGTCGTCGGTCCACTGGAGAAGCCGCTGGTCAAGCAACTCGCTAGCCGCGAGCAACTGCCGATCACCACCCTCGCACTCAACTACAGCGACAACAGCCAGGAAGGCCCGGCGCAGCTGTTCCAGTTCGGCCTCGCCGCCGAGGACGAAGCGCGCGCGGTGGCCAGCCGGGCCTGGGGCGACGGCATGCGCCGGGCCGTGGCGCTGGTGCCGCGCGGCGAATGGGGCGACCGCGTGTTGGCCGCCTTCAGCCAGAGCTGGCAGTCCGCGGGCGGCAGCCTGATCGCCGCCGAGCATGTCGACCAGCCGGTACAACTGGCGCAACAGATCGCCGACCTGCTGCAACTGCGCCAGAGCGAAGGCCGCGCCCAGCGCCTGCAGGGCGCCCTCGGCAGCCAGATCGCCACCCAGCCGTCGCGCCGCCAGGACATCGACTTCGTGTTCCTCGCCGCCACCCCGCAGCAGGCCCGCCAGATCAAGCCGACCCTGGCCTTCCAGTACGCCGGCGACCTTCCGGTCTACGCCACTTCGCACCTCTACACCGGGACCAACAACCCGACCCAGGACCAGGATCTCAACGGCATCCGCTTCTGCGAGACCCCGTGGCTGCTCAACCCCAGCGACCCGACCCGCCAGCAGGTCGCCGCCCAATGGCCCCAGGCCAACGGCAGCATGGGCCGCCTCTACGCCATGGGAGTCGACGCCTACCGCCTCGCTCCGCGTCTGCCTGAACTGAAGGCCGTGCCGAGCCTGCAGATCGACGGCCTGACCGGTACCCTGAGCCTGAATCCGACCCAACGTATCGAACGCCAGTTGCAATGGGCCGAGTTCCGCAATGGCCAGGTCCAGCCGCTGGGGACCAGCAGCTTTTGACCGATAGGGAAAGCTCCCGGGACAAGGGGCGCCAGGCCGAGGAACTGGCCTGCGCCCATCTACGGCGACAGGGCCTTGCCACACTTGGCAAGAATTGGACCTGTCGCCGCGGAGAGCTCGATCTGGTCATGCTCGACGGCGATACAGTAGTATTCGTCGAAGTCCGCTCCCGCCGGCATCGCGCCTGGGGCGGAGCCCTGGAGAGCATCGACGCGCGCAAGCGGCAGCGCCTGATTCTCTCCGCCGAACTTTTTCTGCAACAGGAGGCGCGCTGGGCCAAACGCCCCTGTCGCTTCGATGTGGTCACCGTCGATACCAGCGACGGACAATCACCACCGCGACTGGACTGGATTCAGAACGCATTCGACGCCTGATCAGCCGCCCCACCGAAGGTCATTACCGATGGACATGCAACACCGTATCCGCCAGCTCTTCCAGGCCAGCATCGAGACCAAGCAGCAGGCGCTGGAAGTACTGCCTCCCTATATCGAGCAAGCCAGCCTGGTGATGGTCAATGCGCTGCTCAACGAGGGCAAGATCCTCTCCTGCGGCAATGGCGGCTCGGCCGGCGATGCCCAGCACTTCTCCTCCGAACTGCTCAACCGCTTCGAGCGCGAACGTCCGAGCCTGCCGGCCGTGGCCCTGACCACCGACAGCTCGACCATCACCTCGATCGCCAACGACTACAGCTACAACGAAGTCTTCTCCAAGCAGATCCGCGCCCTGGGCCAGCCGGGCGACGTCCTGCTGGCGATTTCCACCAGCGGCAATTCGGCCAACGTGATCCAGGCCATCCAGGCGGCCCACGACCGCGAGATGCTGGTGGTCGCCCTGACCGGCCGCGACGGTGGCGGCATGGCTTCGCTGCTGCTGCCGGAAGACGTGGAGATCCGCGTTCCTTCCAAGATCACCGCACGCATCCAGGAAGTCCACCTGCTGGCCATCCACTGCCTCTGCGACCTGATCGACCGCCAACTGTTCGGGAGTGAAGAATGAGCCGTACCGCCTTCGTCGCCGCCACCCTGGCCCTGAGCCTGGCCCTGGGAGGCTGCAGCAGTTTCCTCAGCGCCACCCGGGACAAACCGATCGACGACGATCGCGGGACCCGAACCATCGGCAGCAAGATCGACGACTCGCTGATCGAGACCAAGGCCGCGGTGAACATCGCCAAGGCCGATCCGGCCCTGGACAAGGACTCTCACATCGTCGTGGTCAGCTACAACGGCATCGTTCTGATCGCCGGCCAGACCCCGCGCGCCGACCTCAAGAGCAAGGCCGAACAGGCCGCGCGCACGGTGCAGAAGGTCAAGAACGTGCATAACGAACTGCAGGTGACCTCGCCCTCCTCCCTGCTCGCCCGCAACAACGACGCCTGGATCACCACCAAGCTGAAGACCCAGATGCTCAGCGATCCCAACGTGCCCTCGTCGCGGATCAAGGTGGTCACCGAGAACGGCATCGTCTACATGATGGGCCTGGTCAACCAGCAGGAAGCCGCCCAGGCTGTCCGCGTCGCCCAGGGCGTCGACGGGGTGCAGAAGATCGTCAAGCTGTTCGAATACATAAACTGAAGAACAGCGAACGAAAAAAAGGCGATCCTTCGATCGCCTTTTTCATTGCTCGCCGTTTACTTGACCACCTTCAGGGATGGCCTGCCACTGGGACGCGGCGGCTCATCGGACGGTCCGCCATCGTCATCGCCCGGCTCGTCGTCCACCGGACCCGGCTGCTCCAGATCGAAGACCATGCCCTGTCCGTTTTCCCGGGCGTAGATGGCCATTACCGCCAGCGCTGGAATGTACAGGCTCTGCGCCACGCCGCCGAAACGCCCCTCGAAGCTGACCGCCTCGTTGTCCATGTGCAGATGCCGCACGGCAGAGGGCGAGACATTGAGCACGATCTGCCCATCGCTGGCATAACCCGGAGGCACCTTTACCCCGGCGAACTCTGCGTTCACCAGGATATGTGGCGTGCAATCGTTGTCGACGATCCATTCATAGAGCGCGCGGACCAGATAGGGACGGCTGGAATTCATCTTCATGTTCCTTAACGCATATCTCGTTCAACGGAAGACAGGCTGGCCCGGAAGCTTTCCCGGGCGAATCCGCGCTCCATGTAGTCGAGCAACGGCTTGGCCTGCCGCGGCAACTCGATGCCCAGCAACGGCAGACGCCAGAGGATCGGCAACAGGCAGCAATCCACCAGGCTGAAATCCTCGCTGAGGAAATATGCCTTGTCGGCGAACAGCGGGGAAACCCCGGTCAGGCTCTCGCGCAACTCCTTGCGCGCCTGGACCCGCTCGGCCTCCTTGCTGCGCGCATCCAGGATCCGGTCCACCAGGGAACACCAGTCCCGCTGGATACGATGGATCAACAGGCGGCTGTTGGCACGCTTCACCGGATAATCGGGCAGCAGCGGCGGATGCGGATAGCGTTCGTCGAGGTATTCCATGACCACCGTCGGCTCGTACAGCGCCAGGTCGCGATCGACCAGGGTCGGTACGCTGCCGTAGGGGTTGACCTCCGCCAGCATCGGCGGACAGCGGCCCGCCTCGATATCGATCACCTCTACCGCCACGTTCTTCTCGGCCAGGACCAGGCGGATGCGATGGCAGTAATGATCGGCAGGGTCGGAATAGCAGGTCAGCTTGTTGATTGAAGCCATGGAGCCCTCCTCGCAGGTCGACTTGTGGGAGGTGAAAAGACGCGCGCGCCCCGTAGGGCGCGCGCTTCGAAGACCAACGTGCGGGTTAGTGCACGTCCTTCCAGTACTCGCGCTTGAGGAGATAGGCGAATACGAAGAAGAAGGCCAGGTAGAGCAGGACGTAGGTACCGATACGCTCGGAGGCCAGCTTGTTCGGGTTGGCCGAATAGGCCAGGAAGGTCACCAGGTTCTTGACCTTCTCGTCGAACTGGGCTTCGTTCAGCTCGCCGGTCTTCGGCACCACGGTCAACTGGTCACAAGCTTCGTGAGTCAGCGGGGTACCGGTCAACGGATCGAACTGCTTCTTGCCATCCTCGACCACCTGTACCTGCTTGCAGCCGATCACCTGGCGTCCCTGCAGGGGCGCCAGGACGTTCGGCATGCCGACGTTGGGGAAGATCACGTTGTTCACGCCCCACGGACGCTTGGGATCCTCGTAGAACGAGCGCAGGTAGCTGTACAGCCAGTCGGTGCCGCGTACGCGGGCAACCAGGGTCAGATCCGGCGGAGCGGCGCCGAACCAGGTCTTGGCGTCGGCCGGCTTCATGCCGATGTCCATGTGGTCGCCGATCTTGGCGCCGGTGAACACCAGCTTCTCCATCATCAGATCGGCAGGAATGCCCAGGTCGGTGGCGACACGCTCGTAACGCTGGAACTTGGCGCTATGGCAGCCCATGCAGTAGTTGGCGAAGGTACGCGCGCCATCCTGCATGGCCGCCTTGTCGGTCAGGTCGATATCGACATGATCCAGTTGCGGCCCATGGCCGCCAGCGGCGAAACCCAGGACTGGCAGTACCGCCAGAATCAGTGCAGCGAATTGCTTTTTCATCAGCCAGTCACCCTTTCCGGAACCGGTTTGGTCTTCTCCATCCGGGTGTAGAACGGCATCAGGATGAAGAAGGCGAAATACAGGACGGTGCAAACGCGCGACAGGGTAGTACCCAGCGGGCTCGGAGCCTGGGCGCCGTAGTAGCCGAGGATCACGAAGGACACCGCGAAGATCACCAGCCACAGCTTGCTCAGCCAGCCCTTGTAGCGGATCGAGCGAACCGGGCTGCGATCCAGCCACGGCAGGACGAACAGCACAGCGATCGCCGCACCCATCGCCACCACGCCCATCAGCTTGTCCGGAACCGCGCGGAGGATCGCGTAGAACGGGGTGAAGTACCAGACCGGAGCGATGTGCTCGGGGGTCTTGAACTGGTTGGCCATCTCGAAGTTGGGCTTCTCGAGGAAGTAGCCGCCCATTTCCGGGAAGAAGAAGATCACGGTGCAGAAGATGAACAGGAACACCACCACGCCGACGATGTCCTTCACGGTGTAGTACGGATGGAACGCGATGCCGTCCAGCGGTACGCCGTTCTCGTCCTTCTTCTTCTTGATGTCAACGCCGTCCGGGTTGTTCGAACCGACTTCGTGCAGCGCCAGGATATGCAGCACGACCAGGCCGAGCAGGACGATCGGCAGGGCGATCACATGCAAGGCGAAGAAGCGGTTCAGGGTGATGCCGGAGATCAGGAAGTCACCGCGGATCCACTGGGCCAGGTCTTCGCCGACCACCGGAATCGCGCCGAACAGGGAAATGATCACCTGGGCGCCCCAGTAGGACATCTGACCCCAAGGCAGCAGGTAGCCCATGAAGGCCTCGGCCATCAGCGCCAGGTAGATCAGCATGCCGAAGATCCACACCAGCTCGCGCGGCTTCTGATAGGAGCCGTAGAGCAGGCCGCGGAACATGTGCAGGTAGACCACGATGAAGAACGCCGATGCACCGGTGGAGTGCATGTAGCGAATGATCCAGCCGTAGTCGACATCGCGCATGATGTATTCGACGGAAGCGAACGCCTCTTCGGCCGACGGCGTGAAGCTCATGGTCAGCCAGATGCCGGTGAGGATCTGGTTGACCAGCACCAGCAGCGCCAGGGAGCCGAAGAAATACCAGAAGTTGAAGTTCTTCGGTGCGTAGTACTTGCTCAGATGGTCTTCCCACATCTTGGTCGCGGGAAAACGCGCATCGACCCAAGCCATGAACTTGTTCATCAGGCTTTCTCCTGGTCCACGCCGATGGTGATGACGTCGTCAGCATCGAACGTATAAGGCGGAATCGGCAGGTTCAGCGGCGCTGGCTGGCCTTTGTAGACACGACCGGCGAGGTCGTAGTGGGAGCCGTGGCAAGGGCAGAAGTAGCCGCCCTTCCAGTCCGGACCGAGGTCGGCGGGGGCGACTTCGGGACGGAAGGTCGGCGAGCAGCCCAGGTGGGTGCAGATGCCGACGATCACCGCCAGTTCCGGCTTGATCGAGCGAAGCTTGGGATCGACGTACTCCGGCTGCTCCGAGGCCTTGGAGTCCGGGTCGGCCAGTTGTCCTTCGAGGCTCGGCAGGGCGTCCAGCATCTCCTTCGTGCGGTGCACGATGAATACAGGCTTGCCGCGCCATTCAGCGATGATCTGCTGACCTGGATCGATCTTGCCCACGTTCACCTGCACCGGCGCGCCAGCAGCCTTGGCTTTGGCACTGGGGAACCATGACCCTACGAACGGGACCGCAGCACCCACCGCTCCCGCCGCGCCAACCACAGAGGTGGCCGCGACGAGGAAGCGACGCCGGCCTGCATTCACGCCGTCATTACTCATTCAGTCGTCTCCCATCAGCTTCAGACCTGTTCTAATCAGGCCTTTAAGTAAAAATTCGAGCCGCGCAAAAAATTCGCCAAATGGTAAAGAAAACCCCCTTTGATGACAAGGTAATAGCCTGACACAAAACGCCCGAAACCCTTGTAGGGCGCGCCCTTCGGCCATGCGACACCTTGCCGCAGAGTTAAAGCGTAGACATAAAAAAACGCCCAGCTCCGAAGAGGTGGGCGTTTTTCAGCAAGCGTCGAATTAACGCTTGGAGTACTGCGGACGCTTACGCGCTTTACGCAGACCGACTTTCTTACGCTCGACTTCACGGGCATCGCGAGTCACGTAGCCGGCCTTGCGCAGCGAGCTACGCAGGGTTTCGTCGTACTCGATCAGGGCACGGGTGATGCCGTGACGGATCGCACCGGCCTGACCGCTTACGCCACCGCCAACGACGGTAACGAAGATGTCGAACTTCTCGACGGTCTCGGTCAGCTCGAGCGGCTGACGCACGACCATGCGAGCGGTTTCACGACCGAAGAACTGATCGAGGCCACGGTTGTTGATGGAAATCTTGCCAGTACCCGGACGCAGGAAGACGCGAGCGGTAGCGGTCTTACGACGGCCAGTGCCGTAATTTTGAGTCGCCGACATAATGAGCTATCCCGTTAAATCTTCAGTTCTTGGGGCTGCTGAGCGGTGTGCGGGTGGCTGGCACCCTTGTACACCTTCAGCTTGCGATACATATCGCGACCCAGAGGGTTCTTCGGCAGCATGCCTTTTACAGCGGTCTCGATGACGCGCTCAGGGGCCTTGGCGATCAGCTTCTCGAAGTTGATCGACTTGATGCCGCCCGGGAAGCCGGAGTGGTGGTAGTACATCTTGTCGGTGGTCTTGGCACCGGTCACACGCACCTGCTCGGCGTTGATGACGACGATGTAGTCGCCGGTGTCAACGTGCGGAGTGTACTCAGGCTTGTGCTTGCCACGCAGGCGGCGGGCAATTTCGGTCGCCAGACGACCCAGGGTCTGGCCGGCAGCGTCGACGACGAACCAGTCGCGCTGTACAGTTTCCGGTTTCGCGGTATAGGTTTTCATTCGTTATAGCCTCAGGGGCCGCCTGAAAATAAGACGGCGAATCTTACTGGACAGTGGTTGCCTTGACAAGTCAAGGACAGCCGAAAACAGACACGAATTGGGGCTCGGGTCGGTGTGCGTCCGTAACGACTAGATACATCGATCGGCAGGCTTGGCATCCCCCACCGATGAAAGGCTGCGGAATTATGCAGATTTCGCCAGAATTTACAACCGCATTAACCACTTAATTTCACGAGGACACCCGCATGGAGTATCGCCCGCTCGGCCGCACCGATCTGAAAGTCAGCGCCCTCTGCCTCGGCACCATGACCTGGGGCGAGCAGAACAGCGAGCAGGACGCCTTCGCCCAGATCGCCAGGGCCAAGGCCGCCGGGATCAATTTCATGGATACCGCCGAAATGTATCCGGTGCCGCCCCGCGCCGAGACCTACGCCAGCACCGAGCGCATCATCGGCAACTGGTTCCGCCGCAGCAGCGACCGCGCCGACTGGATCCTCGCCAGCAAGATCGCCGGCCCCGGCAACGGCATCAGCCATGTGCGCGACGGCAACCTCAAGTTCAACCGCCAGCACATCGTCGCCGCCCTCGATGCCAGCCTGGAGCGCCTGCAGACAGACTGGCTGGACCTCTACCAGTTGCACTGGCCGGAGCGGCGGACCAACTTCTTCGGCCAGCTCGGCTACCAGCACCAGGAAGAGAGCTTCACACCGCTGGAGGAAACCCTGGAAGTGCTCGACGAGCAGGTGCGCGCCGGCAAGATCCGACACATCGGCCTGTCCAACGAGACGCCCTGGGGCACCATGACCTTCCTCAGGCTCGCCGAGGAGCGCGGCTGGCCGCGCGCGGTATCGATCCAGAACCCCTACAACCTGCTCAACCGCAGCTTCGAGGTGGGCCTGGCGGAAATCGCCATCCGCGAGCAGTGCGGCCTGCTGGCCTACTCGCCGATGGCCTTCGGCATGCTTTCCGGCAAGTACGCGGACGGCGCCCGCCCGGCCAACGCGCGCATCAGTCTGTACAGCCGCTTCACCCGCTACACCAACCCGCAGGCGGAAGCGGCCTGCGCGCGCTACGTAGCGCTGGCCCGCGAACATGGAATGGAACCGGCGCAGATGGCACTGGCCTACGTCACCTCGCGGCCGTTCGTGACCAGCAACATCATCGGCGCCACCTCGCTGGAACAGCTGGAAACCAATCTCGGCAGCGTCGACCTGAGGCTGGACGAGGAATTGCTCGCCGGTATCGATGCAATCCACCGGGAGCAACCGAACCCGGCTCCCTGAGCCTCCAGGGGCCTGGCGCTGCCGCGGGTTCGGCGGACAACCGCGCGATGCGGTCGTCCGCCCCTCCCGGTGACCAGGCGCGCCTCACAGGGCCCGCGCGATGATCTCCTTCATGATCTCGTTGGTACCGGCGTAGATCCGCTGCACCCGGGCATCGGCCCAGGCCCGCGCCACCGGATATTCCCACATGAAGCCGTAGCCGCCGTGCAACTGCACGCATTCGTCGAGCACCTTGCATTGCAGGTCCGTCGTCCAGTACTTGCACATGGCGGCGGTGGGTACGTCCAGCTTGCCCTGGAGATGCTGCTCCATACAGCGATCGACGAAGACCCGGCCGACCTGGATCTCGGTAGCCATCTCGGCAAGCTTGAAGCGGGTATTCTGGAAGTCCGCCACCGACTTGCCGAACGCCTTGCGCTCGCGAGTGTAGTCGAGCGTCCATTGCAGGGCCGCCTCGGCCGACGCCAGCGCGCCGATACCGACGGTCAGGCGCTCCTGCGGCAGCTCCTGCATCAGGTAGATGAATCCCTGGCCGTCCTTGCCGAGCAGGTTCTCCCGGGGAATCCGCACATCCTGGAAGAACAGCTCGGAGGTGTCCTGGGCCTTCATCCCGACCTTCTCCAGGCGCTTGCCCTTGCTGAAGCCCGGCGTACCCGCCTCGACCACGAACAGGCTTATGCCCTTGGCGCCAGCCTTCGGATCGGTCTTCGCCACCACGATCACCAGGTCGGCGAGGAAGCCGTTGGTGATGAAGGTCTTCGAGCCATTGATGACGTACTCGTCGCCATCCAGTACCGCAGTGGTCTTCACCCCTTGCAGGTCGGAACCGGCCCCCGGCTCGGTCATGGCGATGGCCGCGACCATCTCGCCGGATACCAGCTTCGGCAGGTACTTGCGCTTCAGCGCCTCGCTGCCGTAGTGGAGGATGTAGGGCGCAGCGATGTCCGAATGCAGGGAGAAACCGATCCCGGTCAGGCCGGCCCGACCGATCTCTTCGATGACCACGGCGCTGTAGAGGAAGTCCGCGCCCATCCCGCCATACTCTTCCGGCAGGTGCGAACAGAGCATTCCGGCCTCGCCGGCCTTGTTCCAGAGCGCGCGGTCGACATGCCCATCCTTTTCCCATTGGTGATGGAAAGGCACGGCTTCCTGTTCGAGGAACTTGCGCACGCTGTCGCGAAACAGTTCGTGGTCGGAGCTGAACAGGGTTCTCGGTATCATCGTGGTCACCTGGAAACGGTCTGGGATCGGGTTGGCTGCACGCGGCAGGTCTTCGACTGTAGGGAAATGCCCCGACCGACGCACTGGACAGTTGCGCCAAAAAATAAGACGATCCAGCCGCCTTTTGACCGCTTTCCCTTACTCACAACAACGATAAAAATCCATGCGCGCTCAATCCGCTCCGGTGCTGAAACATGTCGGCATCGTCGCCATCGACGGCGTCTTCGCCTCGACCCTGATGCAGGCCAAGGACTTCTTCCACATGGCCAGCCTGCGCCACGGCAAGCAGCAGGGCCTCGGTCTCCAGCCGGCCTTCCGCACCCGCATCCTCAGCCCCGACGGCCAGCCGGTACGCAGCTTCAGCGGCGACAGCATCGCCGTCGACGGTCCCCTCGCCGCCTGCGATATCGTGGTCCTGCCCGCCTTCTGGGGCGATTTCGACGCGCTCGAACGGCGCTATCCGCAAATCGTTCCCTGGTTGCGCCGCAGCCATGCCGAGGGAACCGCCCTCTGCGGCGAGGCGACCGGGGTCTTCTGGCTGGCCCAGGCAGGTCTGCTGGATGGCAAGGAAGCTACCACCTACTGGCGCTTCTATCGAGAATTCGCCGAACGCTTCCCGAACGTGCTGCTCAACCAGGAGAAGCACCTGACCGATGCCGACGACCTGTTCTGCGCCAGCGGCGTCACCTCCGCCTGCGACCTCTACATCTATCTGATCGAGCGTTTCTGCGGCGGATCGGTGGCCCAGGCGGTGGCCCGGGATACCCTCTACGAAGTACAGCGCAGCTACACCCCAGGGCGTATCGGCTTCGGCGGACAGAAGCTGCACCATGACCCGACGATCCTGCAGATCCAGCAATGGCTGGAAGACCACTTCGCCGACAAGTTCCGTTTCGAGGACGTCGCCCGCGACCACGGCATGAGCATCCGCAACTTCATGCGGCGCTTCCAGGCCGCTACCGGCGACAAGCCGCTGCACTATCTGCAGCGACTGCGGATCGAGACCGCCAAGGGCATGCTCTCGAGCACGCGCAAGAGCATCAAGACGATCAGCTACGAGGTCGGCTACGACGACGCCAGCTTCTTCGCCCGCCTGTTCCGCCAGCACACCGAACTCTCTCCCCACCATTACCGTCGCCAGTTCATGCAGAAGGAAAGCTGAGCCGGACATCGCCGGGCCTGCCCGAACGGCATCGGCGCCGGCGCTTTTCCTACAGAACCTAGGATAGGTAGCCAGGTCGGCCTTCGCGGGTTCTCATGAATCCGCAGGCCCGCCGCAGACGCGGGCGTTCCGAACAACGACAAGAACGGACCTTTGCCATGCGCCTTTATCTGCTCGCCTTCCTGGCCCTCTTCGGTATGAATGCTATGGCCGCCGACAACTGGAAAGCCTTCCCCTACGACCAGAGCGCCTATGACTATCCAGGCGACAAGTTGAAGGAAGCCTGGCCGCGCCTGACCCGCGGCTTCGGCGACTATCCCTATCCGGACGCCGACTGGGTGGTGAACATGGCGACCGCCCATCCGGATGCCCTGGAAAAGACCGTGAAGGCCGGCACCGGCTTCACCGGCAAGCCGGAAGAGGCCGCGCAATATGCGGCGCGCCTGCAGGATGTCTGGCGCCTGCTGTTCCGCGGCGACTACGCCAAGGCCAAGGAGCAGGGACTGGCCCTGGGAGTCGGCGGCCAGGTACCGGCGATGTTCGCCCAGGTGCTCTACGCCATGTTCCTGGCTCCCGACCAGGCGGAGAAACAGCGCCTGCTCGAAGAAGTCATCGACTACACCGAACAGGCCGGCCCGCTGGTCAAGGCCGATATCGTCGCCCAGTTCGGCAGCGTCTACGCCAAGGCGCGCCTGGCCGAGGAGCTATCGGTACCGGTAGTGCTCAAGCGCGGCTATACCAGCGAAATCCCCAAGGAACTGGACGCCCTCCTGGCCAGGCAACCCAACCAGCCGTTCGCCCTGGCGCTCTACGGCGGCTACGAGGCGGGAGTGATCCGCAAGGTCGGCAAGCTGGTCGGCAAGATGACCTACGGGGTCAGCGCCGACAAGATGGAACAGTACTTCGCCCGCTCCTTCCGCCAGGCCAACGACCTGCCGATCGGCCACTACGAGTACGCCAACGCACTGACCTACGTATACGGCGACGACGAGCGGGAGAAGGCCATCGCCCAACTGAAGCAGGCCGTAGCGATCAAGCCGATCAACGCCATGGAAGCCCTCGAAGTGGCCCATGCGAAGAAGCTCCTCGCCGGCTTCGAGCAGAACACCGCGCAACGCTGAAACGCCGCGCGTCCATGAAAAAAGGGGTTGCCATCGGCAACCCCTTTCTCGTTTCCGCCCCGGATCAGGGCCGGTGCGGACGCGTCAGGTATTCGTGGGACTGCATTTCCAGCAGACGACTGAGGGTGCGCTGAAATTCGAACTCCAGCCGGCCGCCGCTGTAGAGATCCTTTAGCTCGACCTCGGCGGAGATGATCAGCTTGACGCTGCGGTCGTAGAACTCATCCACCAGGTTGATGAAACGCCGCGCCATGTCGTCCTTGGTGACGCCCATCTGCTCGACGTTGGAGATCAGCACGGCGTGGAAAATCTTCGCCAGCTCGATGTAGTCGTTCTGGCTGCGCGGGCCGTCGCACAGCTCACGGAATTCGAACCAAGCCACGTCGTCGCAGGTCAGGCGCGCGCGGATCTCGCGGTTCTCGATCATCAGCGCCTCGTCGCGCTGGGCCTTGGCGCAGTCCGGGGTCAGGGCCTTGAAGCTGCGCGCCATCTCCTCCTCGACCTGTTCGCTGAGCGGCCAGTGGAACAGCTCGGCCTGCTCCAGCGCGCGCAGGCGATAGTCGACGCCGCTATCGACGTTGACGATCTCGGTATGCTCCTTGAGCAGGGCGATCGCCGGCAGGAAACGGGCGCGTTGCAGGCCGTCCTTGTACAGGCCGTCCGGCACGATGTTGGAGGTCGCCACCAGGCTCACGCCGTTCTTGAACAGCTCTTCCAGCAGGGTGGCGAGGATCATCGCATCGGTGATGTCGGAGACGAAGAATTCGTCGAAGCAGATCACCCGCGCCTCGTCGGCGAAGCGCTTGCCGATGATGGTCAGCGGGTTCTTCTCGCCCTTGAGGGTCTTCAGTTCTTCGTGCACCCGCTTCATGAAGCGGTGGAAGTGCGTGCGCACCTTCTGCTCGAACGGCAGCGACTCGAAGAAAGTGTCCACCAGGTAGGTCTTGCCACGGCCGACGCCGCCCCAGAAATACAGGCCCTTCACCGGCCCGCCGGACTTCCTGCCGAGCAGCTTGCCGAACAGGCCGGGCTTGGCGTGGTCGGCGGCGACCAGGTCATCGTAGAGGCGTTGCAGATGCTTCACGGCATTCGCCTGTGCGGCATCGTGGAAGAAATCGGGGCGTTGGAGATCGGCCTGGTAGCGCTCGAGGGGCGTCATGATCGGTAGCAATGCAACGAAAACGGGGCCGTCACTTTAGCGACGACCCCGTCTCTTGGCAATCGGCCATCCGTCGAGGATGCACCGGGGAGGCCTACTCCTGCGGCGCCAGCGCTTCGCGGGTGCGCTCGATGGCGGCGTCACGGGCGGCGGCGTCGGCGAAGGCCGGGCTCTGCGCCACCGCCTCGCCATCCAGCCACAGGCCAAAGGCATTGCCCTCGGCCCGCAGGTCAGCAGTCTCGCCAGCCAGCAGGCGCTTGCTCACCGCACCGGCGGCCTTGCCGTCGGCGAAGGCGCGGGACAGCAGCAGCTGTTCGCCGGCGGCGTCCAGCAGGCGGAAGCGGAAGCTGCCGTCGTCGTCGCGGAAGCTGACCAGGCGCGCAGCCTTGGCGGCCTTCTTCTTGCCGCTCTCGGTACTTTTCAGCGGCTCGCGCAGGGAGCGCAGGCCGACTGCCTCGCGCAACTCGGCGATGAATGGGGTGGCGATGCGGCGCGCCTTGGCGGCGCCGGCGAGGAGAATGTCCTCGATATCGTCGGGCTTGGCGATCAGCGCCTGGTAACGCTCGCGAGCCTCGCCCAGTTCGTTGTCGAGCAACTGGAACAGGCGCTGCTTGGCTTCGCCCCAGGCCAGGCCGTCGAGCAGTTCCTGGCGGAACGCGGCGACCTGTTCGGCGCTGGCGAAGGCCGAGTAAAGAAGGAACAGGTGCGAACTGTCCGGGTCCTTCGGCTCGCCCGGCGCGCGCGAGTCGGTGACGATGCGTGCGATGGCGTCCTTGAGCTGCCTGGACGGGCTGAACAGCGGGATGGTGTTGTCGTAGCTCTTGGACATCTTGCGCCCGTCCAGGCCCGGCAGGGTGGCGACGTTTTCCTCGATCACCGCTTCGGGCAGGACGAAGAACTCGCGGCCGTTGCCGAACAGGTGGTTGAAACGCTGGCCGATGTCGCGGGCCATCTCCACGTGCTGCACCTGGTCGCGGCCGACCGGGATCTTGTGCGCGTTGAACATCAGGATGTCCGCGGCCATCAGCACCGGATAGCTGTAGAGGCCCATGGTCACGCCGGCGTCCGGGTCTTCGCCAGCCTCGACATTGCGGTCCACCGCGGCCTTGTAGGCATGCGCGCGGTTGAGCAGGCCCTTGGCACTGACGCAGGTGAGCAACCAGGTCAGCTCGGGAATCTCGGGGATGTCCGACTGCCGGTAGAAGGTCGCACGCTCGACGTCCAGGCCGCCGGCCAGCCAGGTCGCGGCGATTTCCAGGCGCGAGCGCTGGATACGAGCGGGATCGTCGCACTTGATCAAGGCGTGGTAGTCCGCCAGGAAGTAGAACGAATCCACGTCGCTCCGACGGCTGGCGAGGATCGCCGGGCGGATGGCGCCGGCGTAGTTGCCCAGGTGCGGAGTGCCGGTAGGAGTGATGCCGGTCAGGATACGAGTAGTCATGCGATACCAGATGTCAGGCAAAGAAAAGAATGGCGCGCCGGATGGTAGCAGGGCCGGCGCGACGACGTCAGTCCTGCAGGCGTGGCAGCAACAGGTCCTTCAGATCGATCAGCTTGCCATGGAAGAAATGTCCGCTTTCTGCCACCCGCAACAGCTCGTGCGGTCGTGCCAGGGACTCGCTCCAGGCATATACCGCGGCCGGCGTGACCACGTCGTCGTCCTCCGGCTGCACCACGGTCAGCGGGCAACGCGCAGGCAGGCTGACCGCGAAGCGTTCCACCGGCGGCGCGATCATGAACAGCCGCGCCAGCCCGACGCCCTGCGCTTCCAGGCGCCCCGCCAGATTGCCGGCGACGCAGGAGCCGAAGGAAAAGCCCATCAGTGTCAGCGGCAACCCCGGATGGCGTGCCAGCAACCAGCGCGCGGCGGCCTCGGCGTCGTCGATCTCGCCGATCCCCTCGCCATAGCTGCCAGCGCTCTGGCCAACGCCACGGAAGTTGAAACGCAGGGTCGCCAGGCCGGCATCGCGGGCGCTGCGTTGCAGAGTGGCGACCACCTTGTTCTGCATGGTGCCGGCGAACAGCGGGTGCGGATGGCAGACCAGGGCGATGCCGCGGGCATCGGGCAGATCGAGGTGCAGGGCTTCCAGCGGCCCGCAGGGGCCATCGATGGATACAGGGATTTCGCGGGTAGACAAACAGGAACTCCGTGACCCCGGCTCGGGTCGACTCGTCTAGCAGATTACTCCAAGCGACACAGGCACTTACTCGCGTGCCGTGGTATACAGCTCGGACTCAAGCCGTTAACGTAAAGCAAAGCCGTCTATAGAGGAAGGATTCGCGTGGAACAGTCGCTCACCGCCTGGCTGCTGCCGGCCCTCGCCCTGGTCGCCGGGGTCGCCATCGGTTTTCTGATCGCCCGCCTGCTGCCCAACGCCGCGCCGAACAAGGTGCAACGCCAGATGGACGACCTGCAGGACCGCTTCGACAGCTATCAGCGCGAAGTCGTGACCCATTTCAACACCACCGCCAGCCTCGTGAAGAAGCTGACCCAGAGCTACCAGGACGTGCAGGAGCACCTCTCCGACGGCGCCCAGCGCCTGGCCCTGGACGAACAGACCCGCCAGCGCCTGCTGGCTGCGCTGCATGCCGACGAGGCCTATCCGGCCGAGCGCCGCGAGCGCCTGACTCCGCCGGCCTCCGGCGAAGTGCCGAAGGACTATGCGCCGAAAAGCCCGGACAGCCCCGGCACCCTCGACGCCACCTACGGCCTGAAAGGCAAGTACTGACGCGCTGCGCGAACCTGCCGACGCCCATGAAAAAGCCCCGCATCCGCGGGGCTTTTTCATGGCTGCGAGACGATCAGATCGCCTGGCGCTCGCGCAACAGGTCGAGCACCTGCTTCACACCGTCCTCGACGCTCAGCGCCTGGGTATCGATCACCAGGTCGGCATCCAGCGGCACGTCGTAGGGGAAGGACTCGCCGGGGATATTGTCCTCGCCCGCCGCATACAGCCCCTGTGGATCGCGTTCGCGGCAAACCTGCGGCGACGCCTGCACATAGACGGTGATCAGGCGCTCGGCGCCGATCAGCGCCCTGGCCTGCTCGCGCCCTTCCGCGCTCGGCGCGACGAAGGCGCAGAGGCTGATCAACCCGGCCTCGTTGAACTGCTTGGCGACATGGGCGGTGCGCAGCCAGTTCTCGGTGCGTCCGGCGCGGTCCTGCGGCAACCCCTTGTTCAGGTCGTGGCGCAGGTTCTGCCCGTCCAGCACGTAGACCGCGCGGCCCATATCGAACAGCTTGCGCTCCACGGCGTAGGCCAGGGTGCTCTTGCCGGCGCCGGAGAGGCCGCTGAACAGTACGGTCGCCGGCTGCTGGCCGAAGCGGCCGGCACGCTCCTCGCGCGTCACATGGGCATTCGAACCGTGATGAGCGCTGCTGCCATGGGCCGCCGACGGAGCGGAGATGATCATGCCGGCGCCAACGGTGCCGTTGGTCAGGCGATCGATGACGATGAAGGCGCCGGTGGTGCGGTTCTGCTCATAGCCATCGAGCGCGATGGGCGCATCCAGGCTGACCTTGACCCTGGCGATCTCGTTCAGCTTCAACTCGCTGCCCGGGGTCCGCTCCAGGGTATTCACGTCCACCTTGTGGACGATGCTCGGAATCGAACCCGGCACATAGCTGGTAGCGCGCTTGATATCGTACTTCTTGCCCGGAAGCATCGGCTCCTCGGCCATCCACACCAGCATGGCATCGAAGCCGTCGGTGACCAGCGGGCGATTGTCGGCATGCACCAGCATGTCGCCGCGGGAAACGTCGATCTCGTCTTCCAGGGTCAGGGTGACGGCCTGGCCGGGACCGGCCTGCTCCAGTTCGCCCTCGAAGGTGACGATGGATTTCACCTTGCTGCCCTTGCCCGACGGCAATGCCACCACTTCGTCGCCCTTGCGCACCACGCCGCTGGCCAGGGTGCCGGCGAAACCGCGGAAGTTCAGGTTCGGCCGGTTCACGTACTGCACCGGGAAGCGCATGTCATCGAGGTTGCGGTCGGCGGCGATCTCGACGGTTTCGAGGATTTCCATCAGCGACTGGCCGGCGTACCAGGGCGAACGCTCGGACTTGTTGACCACGTTGTCGCCCTTGAGCGCCGACATCGGCACGAAGTGCAGCGAACTGGTCTTCAGACCGATCTTCTCGGCAAAGGCCAGGTAGTCGGCCTTGATCTGTTCGAAGACACCCTGGTCGAAGCCCTTCAGGTCCATCTTGTTGATGGCGACCACGATATGCCGGATACCCAGCAGGGACGCGATGAAACTGTGCCGGCGGGTCTGGGTCTGCACACCGTAGCGGGCATCGATCAGGATGATCGCCAGGTCGCAGGTCGAGGCACCGGTAGCCATGTTGCGGGTGTACTGCTCATGGCCGGGCGTGTCGGCGATGATGAACTTGCGCTTGGCGGTGCTGAAGTAGCGGTACGCCACGTCGATGGTGATGCCCTGCTCGCGCTCGGCCTGCAGGCCATCGACCAGCAGCGCCAGGTCGACGTCGTCGCCCGTGGTGCCGACTTTCTTCGAGTCGCGGGTGATGGCCTCCAGGTGATCCTCGTAGATCATCTTGGAGTCGTGCAGCAGGCGCCCGATCAGGGTGCTCTTGCCGTCATCGACGTTGCCGCAGGTAAGGAAGCGCAGCAGTTCCTTGCGTTCGTGCTGCCCCAGGTAGGCGAGGATGTCCTCGCTGATCAGATCGGATTGATGAGACATGCTGCGTATCCTCAGAAATAGCCCTGACGTTTCTTTTCTTCCATCGAACCGGCCTGGTCATGGTCGATGACCCGACCCTGGCGTTCGGAAGTACGCGTCAGGAGCATTTCCTGGATGATTTCCGGCAGCGTGGTGGCGCTGGACTCGACCGCGCCGGTGAGCGGGTAGCAGCCGAGGGTACGGAAGCGCACCATGCGCTTCTCGATGCGGGCTTTCTCTTCGTCAGAGAGATGCTCGAGGATGCGCTCGTCGTCGATCATGATCAATGTGCCGTTCTTCTCGATGACCTCGCGCTCGGCAGCGAAGTACAGCGGGACGATCGGGATGCCTTCCAGGTAGATGTATTGCCAGATGTCCAGCTCGGTCCAGTTGGACAGCGGGAAGACGCGGATCGACTCGCCCTTCTTCACCTTGCCGTTGTAGATGTTCCACAACTCGGGACGCTGGTTCTTCGGGTCCCAGCGGTGCTTGCTGTCGCGGAACGAATAGACCCGTTCCTTGGCCCGCGACTTCTCCTCGTCGCGGCGCGCGCCGCCGAAGGCAGCGTCGAAACCGTACTTGTCCAGGGCCTGCTTGAGTCCCTCGGTCTTCATCACGTCGGTGTGCTTGGCGCTGCCGTGGGTGAACGGGTTGATGCCCTGGGCGACGCCGTCCGGGTTGACGTGGGTGATCAGGTCCAGGCCCATTTCCTCGACCATCCGATCGCGGAACCTGTACATCTCCTGGAATTTCCAGCGGGTGTCCACGTGCATCACCGGGAAGGGCAGCTTGCCGGGGAAGAAGGCCTTGCGGGCCAGGTGCAGCATGACCGCGGAATCCTTGCCGATCGAGTACAGCATCACCGGGTTATCGAACTCGGCGGCCACCTCGCGGATGATGTGGATGCTTTCCGCCTCCAGCTGTTTCAGGTGCGTCAGTTTGTCGACCATGGCTACTCACGGAATTGCTTATGGACGGCCGTCGGGCCGTAGACGAAGCGCACTCTATCACAGCGCAAGGCTCTAAAAGATTCGCCATTTATACCGAAAAAATATACCCATATAGCCATCAGCGCTCAGCCTCGCAGCCGGCGAAAACACTGGCGTCGAGAGGTTTTCCAGGGGCGTTTCGCAGACCGGGCGGACAAAGCTGAGACGGCATCGTCCCGGACCGGACAAAGCCGTCGCCGCGACAGCGAGCAGACGGTCCGCCCCCTTTCGGCGGCTCGACTTGTACGCCGGCGGCACTGCGCTAGCATAGCGGGCATCGTCATTCCGCCAAGAAGACCCCAGATGCGCCGTACCGCCCTCACCCTGCCCCTGTTCCTTCTGGTTTCAGCATGCAGCAGCGAACCGACGCCACCACCGAAACCCGCCGCCAAACCCCAGGCCCGCACCGTCATTTCCCCCCGCCCCGTACGCCAGTCGGTGCAACCGATACTGCCGCTGCGCGGCGATTACGCGAACAATCCGGCGGCACAGCGCTTCATCGACAGGATGGTCAGCCAGCACGGCTTCAACCGCCAGCAACTGCACGACCTGTTCGCCCAGACCCAGCGCCTGGACTGGGTGATCCGCCTGATGGACCGGCAAGCTCCGACCTATACCCCACCCAGCGGACCGAACGGCGCCTGGCTGCGCTACCGGAAGAAGTTCGTCACGCCAGGCAACGTACAGAACGGCGTGCTGTTCTGGGACCAATACGAAACCGACCTGCAACGGGCATCGCGCGTCTACGGCGTGCCGCCGGAGATCATCGTCGGCATCATCGGCGTGGAAACCCGCTGGGGGCGTGTGATGGGCAAGACGCGGATCATCGATGCGCTGTCCACCCTGTCCTTCTCCTACCCTCGCCGCGCGGAATTCTTCAGCGGCGAACTGGAGCAATTCCTCCTCCAGGCGCGCAAGGAAGGCACCGACCCGCTGGCCCTGCGCGGTTCCTATGCCGGCGCCATGGGCTACGGCCAGTTCATGCCGTCTTCATTCACCAAGTACGCGGTGGACTTCGATGGCGATGGGCATATCGACCTGTGGAATCCGCGTGACGCCATCGGCAGCGTCGCCAACTATTTCAAGCAGCACGGCTGGGTCAGCGGCGATCGCGTGGCGGTTCCCGCCAGTGGCCGGGCTCCCTCGCTGGAAGATGGCTTCAAGACGCTGTACCCGCTGGACGTGCTCGCTTCCGCCGGATTACGCCCGCGGGGTCCGCTCGGCGGCCACCGGCAAGCCAGCCTGCTGCGCCTGGACATGGGCAGGAACCACCAGTACTGGTACGGCCTGCCGAACTTCTACGTGATCACCCGCTATAACCACAGCACCCACTACGCGATGGCCGTCTGGGAACTGGGCAAGGAAGTCGACCGGGTGCGTCACCGCTCCGTCGTCAGGCAGGATTAGGACAGTCGATGAACAAGTGCTCGATGGCGAAGCGCTTGCCCAGGTAGTCGCCCAGCGCCTGTACCCCGTAGCGCTCGGTGGCATGGTGTCCGGCGGCGATGAAGCTGATGCCGTTCTCCCGCGCGCTGTGCACGGTCTGCTCGGAAACCTCGCCGGTCAGGTAGGCATCGACGCCAGCGGCGATCGCCTGGTCGATATAGCCCTGGGCGCCGCCGGTGCACCAGGCGATGCGCCGGATCGGCTGACCGGCATCGACCAGCAGCGGCTCACGCCCCAGCGCATCGCGCACATGCCGAGCGAAATCGGCAGGCTGCATCGGCTCGGCAAGCGAACCGAGGAGGACGATGGAACGCGGGTTGCCCGGCTCCAACGGCCCTTCCACTTCGAAGCCGAGCTGCCGGGCGAGCTGCACGTTGTTGCCCACCTCCGGATGCAGATCCAGCGGCAGGTGGTAAGCGAGCAGACTGATATCGTTGTTCAGCAGGGTCTTCAGGCGCCGTTGCTTCATGCCGACCACGCAGGGGTTCTCACCCTTCCAGAAGTAACCGTGATGCACCAGCACCACGTCGGCGTCGGCCTCCACGGCGGCATCCAGCAGCGCCTGGCTGGCAGTGACCCCGCTGACGATCCGCCGCACCTGCGGCCGGCCTTCGACCTGCAGGCCGTTCGGGCAGTAGTCCTGGATGCGCGCGGCATCCAGATAACGGTCGGCCTCTTCGACCAGGGTGCTCAGGGCGATAGCCATGCAAATTCCTCTTCATTCAGGCAGGGCGCGCCGCTCCTCTAATGGACGGCTTCCCCCTATAATGGGCGCCACCTTATCGGCCGCTTTTCGGCCTCGCAACCCCAAGGATTTTCCCGATGCCCAAGGCCCTGCGTTTCCTCGGCTGGCCCGTGCTGGTCGGCGTGCTGCTGGCCCTGCTGATCATCCAGCACAACCCCGAGCTGGTCGGCCTGCCACGCCAGGAGGTGCACGTCGAGCAGGCGCCTCTGCTCAGCCGCCTGCAGGAAGGCCCGGTGTCCTATGCCAACGCGGTGAGTCGAGCGGCTCCGGCAGTGGCCAACCTGTACACCACCAAGATGGTCAGCAAGCCCTCCCACCCCCTGTTCGACGACCCGATGTTCCGCCGCTTCTTCGGCGACAACCTGCCGCAACAGAAGCGCATGGAGTCGAGCCTCGGCTCGGCGGTGATCATGAGCGCGGAAGGCTACCTGCTGACCAACAACCACGTGACCGCTGGCGCCGACCAGATCATCGTGGCCTTGCGCGACGGCCGCGAAACCATCGCCCAGTTGGTCGGCAGCGACCCGGAAACCGACCTGGCCGTGCTGAAGATCGACCTTAAGAACCTGCCGGCGATGACCCTCGGCCGCTCCGACGGCATTCGCACCGGCGACGTCTGCCTCGCCATCGGCAACCCGTTCGGCGTCGGCCAGACCGTGACCATGGGCATCATCAGCGCCACCGGACGCAACCAGCTCGGCCTGAACACCTACGAAGACTTCATCCAGACCGACGCGGCGATCAACCCCGGCAACTCCGGCGGCGCGCTGGTGGACGCTGCCGGCAACCTGATCGGCATCAACACGGCGATCTTCTCCAAGTCCGGCGGCTCCCAGGGTATCGGCTTCGCCATCCCGACCAAGCTGGCCCTGGAGGTCATGCAGTCGATCATCGAGCACGGCCAGGTGATCCGCGGCTGGCTCGGCGTCGAGGTCAAGGCGCTGACCCCGGAACTGGCGGAGTCGCTGGGCCTCGGCGAAACCGCCGGGATCGTCGTCGCCGGCGTCTATCGCGACGGTCCGGCGGCACGCGGCGGCCTGCTGCCGGGCGATGTGATCCTGACCATCGACAAGCAGGAAGCCAGCGACGGCCGCCGCTCGATGAACCAGGTGGCGCGCACCCGTCCGGGACAGAAGATCAGCATCGTGGTGCTGCGCAACGGACAGAAGGTCAACCTGACCGCCGAGGTCGGCCTGCGTCCGCCGCCGGCACCGGCTCCACAGCAGAAACAGGACGGCGGCGAGTAATCCCCGCCATTGAAAACGGCGCCCTCGGGCGCCGTTTTCGTATCACTTGAGGAAGTGCAGGGCGTCCAGTAGCGCCTGGTTCTGCTCCGGACTGCCGATGGTGATACGCAGGAACTGGTCGATCCGCGCCTGCTTGAAATGGCGGACGATCACTCCCTGCTCGCGCAGGGTCGAGGCAATCTGCCCGGCATCGTGCCGCGGATGACGGGCGAAGACGAAGTTGGCGGCCGACGGTAGTACCTCGAAGCCCAGCGCCTGCAAAGAGGCGCTCAACGCCTCGCGGCTATCGATCACTGCCTGGCAGGTCCGACGGAAATAGGCGTCGTCCTCGAAAGCCGCCGCCGCGCCGGCGATCGCCAGGCGATCCAGCGGGTAGGAATTGAAGCTGTTCTTGATCCGCTCCAGCGCCTCGACCAGATCGGCATGGCCGACCGCCAGGCCGACCCGCAGGCCGGCCAGGGAGCGCGACTTGGACAGCGTCTGGGTGACCAGCAGGTTCGGGTAGCGATCGACCAGGGCGATGGCGCTCTCGCCGCCGAAGTCGACATAGGCCTCGTCGACTACCACCACCGAATCCGGCGACGCCTTCAGCATCGCTTCGATGGCGTCCAGCGGCAGCAGGCAGCCGGTCGGCGCGTTCGGATTGGGGAAGATGATTCCGCCGTTGGGCCGCGCGTAGTCTTCGACGCGGATGCGGAACCTTTCATCCAGCGCGATCTTCTCGTGCGCGATCCCGTACAGGCCGCAATAGACCGGATAGAAGCTGTAGGTCACGTCCGGAAACAGCAGCGGCAGGTCGTGTTGGAAGAGGCCATGGAAAATGTGCGCGAGCACCTCGTCGGAGCCGTTGCCGACGAACACCTGGTTGGCCTGTACGCCGTAGTGCGCGGCGACCGCCTGCTTCAACCGCTCGCCGTTGGGATCGGGATACAGGCGCAGGTCGTCGTTGAGTTCCGCCTGCATCGCGGCGAGCGCCTGTGGCGACGGACCGTAGGGATTCTCGTTGGTGTTCAGCTTGACCAGCCGCGACAGCTTCGGCTGCTCGCCCGGCACATAAGGCACCAGGTCCTTGACGAAGGGACTCCAGAATTTGCTCATGCTCAGGCCTCCTTCTCGTCGAGGATGCGGTATTCGGCACTACGCGCGTGGGCGGTCAACGACTCGCCGCGAGCCAGCACCGAGGCGGTACGACCGAGGACCGAAGCGCCCTCGGCCGAGCAGTTGATGATCGACGAACGCTTCTGGAAGTCATATACCCCCAGCGGCGAAGAGAAACGCGCGGTACCGGAGGTCGGCAGCACGTGGTTCGGGCCGGCGCAATAGTCGCCCAGGGCCTCGGCAGTGTAGCGGCCCATGAAGATCGCGCCGGCATGGCGGATCTCCGGCAGCCAGCTTTCCGGATCGGCCACCGACAGCTCCAGGTGTTCCGGGGCGATGCGGTTGGCGACCGCACAGGCCTGGGCCTGGTCGGCGACCTGGATCAGCGCGCCGCGCCCCTCCAGGGAGGTGCGGATGATCTCGGCGCGCTCCATGGTCGGCAGCAGGCGAGCGATGCTGTCCGCGACGCGGTCCAGGAACGCCGCGTCCGGACTGACCAGGATCGACTGGGCGTCTTCGTCGTGTTCGGCCTGGGAGAACAGGTCCATGGCGATCCAGTCGGGATCGGTCTGGCCGTCGCAGACCACGAGGATTTCCGAGGGACCGGCGATCATGTCGATGCCGACCTGGCCGAACACGTGACGCTTGGCGGTGGCCACGTAGATGTTGCCGGGGCCGACGATCTTGTCCACCCGCGGCACGCTTTCGGTGCCGTAGGCCAACGCGGCCACGGCCTGTGCCCCGCCGATGGTGAAGACACGGTCGACGCCGGCGATGCAGGCGGCGGCGAGGACGATCTCGTTGATCTCGCCGCGCGGGGTCGGTACGACCATGACCACTTCGGACACCCCGGCGACCTTGGCCGGGATCGCATTCATCAGCACCGAGGACGGGTAGGACGCCTTGCCGCCCGGCACATAGAGCCCGGCGCGGTCCAGCGGGGTGACCTGCTGGCCGAGCACCGTGCCGTCGGCCTCGGTGTAGCGCCAGGAACCCTGCTTCTGCTTCTCGTGGTAGCTGCGCACGCGCTCGGCGGCGACTTCCAGGGCTTCGCGCTGGGCTACGGTGATACGGGTGAGAGCCAGCTCCAGGCGCTCGCGCGGCAGGATCAGGTCGGCCATCGAGGCGGCCTGGAGACCGTCGAAGCGCTGGGTGAACTCGACCACGGCGGCGTCGCCACGGCTGCGTACGGCGGCGATGATGTCGAGGACGCGCTGGTTGACCGAATCGTCGGAGACACTTTCCCAGCTCAGCAGATGATCCAGATGACGCCCGAAGTCCGGATCAGCGGCATTGAGTCGACGGATAGCGAAGGGAGCGGTCATAGCGAGCCTCTTTTATGGATGGCGTTGTCTCGGGCGCCGCTAGACTACCAAGCCCACCGTGCGGGCACCCGAGAAAATTTGGCTATGACACGGATAGGCAGGTGCGGCGCGGAGCCGCACGGGTATCAGTGACGGTGTCGCGCCTCGACGGCGTCGCGCAGGGTATCGATCAGCGACTGGATGCGACCGTGCTGCATCTTCATCGAGGCCTTGTTCACCACCAGGCGCGAGCTGATCGTGGCGATCAGTTCCTGGGGCTCCAGGCCGTTGGCGCGCAGGGTATTGCCGGTATCCACGACGTCGATGATCTTGTCGGCGAGACCGACCAGCGGCGCCAGCTCCATCGAGCCGTACAGCTTGATCACGTCGACCTGGCGGCCCTGCTCGGCGTAGTAGCGCTTGGCGACATTGACGAACTTGGTGGCCACCCGCAGGCGTCCCTTGGGTTCAGGCGCGCCAATGGCGCCGGCGGTCATCAGCTTGCAGTTGGCGATACGCAGGTCCAGCGGTTCGTAGAGTCCCTGGCCGCCGTACTCCATCAGCACGTCCTTGCCGGCCACGCCGAGATCGGCGGCGCCATGCTCGACATAGGTTGGCACGTCGGTGGCGCGCACGATGAGCAGGCGCACATCGGACAGGGACGTCGGGATGATCAGCTTGCGGCTCTTGTCCGGGTTCTCCGACGGTACGATGCCCGCCGCTGCGAGCAGCGGCAGGGTATCGTCGAGAATCCGGCCCTTGGACAAGGCGATGGTCAGCATTTGCGCGACAGCCTCCGCTAGCCCGGTACGCGGCGGATCTTGGCGCCGAGCAGCTGGAGTTTCTCTTCGATGCACTCGTAGCCACGGTCGATGTGGTAGATGCGATCGATCAGGGTGTCGCCTTCGGCCACCAGGCCGGCGATCACCAGGCTCGCGGATGCGCGCAGGTCGGTCGCCATGACCGGAGCGCCCTTGAGCTTGGGTACGCCGGTGACGATGGCGGTGTTGCCTTCGACGAGGATTTGCGCGCCCATGCGGTTCATTTCGTAAACATGCATGAAGCGGTTCTCGAAGACCGTCTCGATGACCGCGCCGGTGCCTTCGGCTACCGCGTTCATGGAGATGAACTGGGCCTGCATGTCGGTGGGGAACGCCGGGTACGGCGCGGTACGCACGTTGACCGCCTTCGGCCGGTTGCCCTTCATGTCCAGCTCGATCCAGTTGCTGCCGGTGCTGATGTGGGCACCGGCCTCTTCCAGCTTCTGCAGGACCGCCTCGAGGATGGTCGGGTCGGTATCCTTCAGCTTCACCCGGCCACCGGTCGCGGCCGCGGCCACCAGGTAGGTGCCGGTCTCGATACGGTCGGGCAGTACGTCGTAGCGAGCACCGCCGAGGCGCTTCACGCCTTCGATGACGATGGTATCGGAGCCAGCGCCCTGGACGTTGGCGCCCATGGCGTTCAGGCAGTTGGCCAGGTCGACCACCTCCGGCTCACGAGCGGCGTTCTGCAGCACGGTACGGCCGTTGGCCAGCGCGGCGGCCATCATCAGGTTCTCGGTGCCGGTCACGCTGACGGTATCGAAGAAGAAGTGACCGCCACGCAGGCCGCCGGCCGGCGCCTTGGCCTTGATGTAGCCGCCTTCGACCTCGATCTGCGCGCCCATGGCCTCGAGACCGCGGATATGCAGGTCGACCGGACGCGAACCGATCGCGCAACCGCCCGGCAGGGCCACTTCGGCCTCGCCGAAGCGCGCCAGCATCGGGCCCAGCACCAGGATCGAGGCACGCATGGTCTTCACCAGTTCGTACGGCGCGACCAGGGTTTTGATGCTGCTGGCATCGACTTCGACGTTGAGCTTCTCGTCGATGATCGGCTGCACGCCCATGCGGCCGAACAGTTCGATCATGGTGGTAATGTCGTGCAGGTGCGGCAGGTTGCAGACGGTGACCGGAGTATCGGCCAGCAGGGTCGCGGCCAGGATCGGCAGCGCCGAGTTCTTCGCGCCGGAAATGCGGATTTCGCCATCGAGGCGGTTACCGCCGGTAATAATCAGTTTATCCATTGCAATGATCCCCCGTGGGCTCAGGAACGCTCGGCCCAGGCGGCGCGGCTGAAGAATTTCATGGTGACGGCATGGATGCTGCCATCGGCGATCCAGGCGTTCAAATGGGCGTAGACCTGCTGCTGACGCTTGACCGGGCTCTGGCCGGCCAGTTCGTCGCTGATCAGATTCAGTTGGAAATTGCACCCTTCGCCCTCGACTTCCACCTGGGTGCCGGGGAGTTTTTCCTGGAGAAGGCTCTTAACGTCTTCGGCCTGCATGCTCAACCTCAATCGGGCGCCCTACGCGCACGGTCGGCCATCATACAAAAAAGCCCTCCGCCTGCGAACCCCAGGAAGGGACGCGCAGACGGAGGGCCGCTCGTTCCGCCGGCCGGTCATTCCTGCAAAGGCAGGATCTCCAGAAGGCTGCTGACCTTGGCAATCTCCCGCATGTCGTCCGGCAACGCCCTGACGCTCAGGACCTTGCCGGCCTTGCGTGCGTCGCGCATGAAGGCCAGCAACAGGGAAATGCCCACGCTGCTGGAGCGCTCCACCGCCGAGCAGTCGACGACCAGTTCCGCCGCCTGGCTGGCGCGGATCAGCCGACCGCCCTGCTCGCGCAACGCCGGCCCGCTGCTGTAGTCGAGCACGCCGGCGAGCTGCAGTTCGCCGGCCGCGCCTTCGCGCAGGCTGGCCTGGCTCATTTCGCCCCGGCCTCTTCCGCTTTCGCGGTTTCCTTGGCCTTGGCGACCACCTCGCCCCAGCCGGCGATGGTCTTCTCGAGGTCGTTGCGGTTCTTCTGCATGGTGTCGGCGAACTGGTCGCGGAACAGCTTGCCGATGTTGATGCCGTTGATGATCACGTTGCGGACCTTCCAGCCACCGGCCAGGTTGGTCATGGTGTAGGAGACCGGATAGACCGTGCCCTTGCTGTCACGGATCTCCATGTTGACGCTGGCGCGATCGTCGCTCGGCTTGGCCGAACTAGGCAGCACGCGGATGTCCTGGTTGTCGTATTCGAGCAGCGCGTTGCCGTAGAACTGCATCAGGCTGTTCTTGAACACTTCCTCGAAGCGCTTGATTTGCTCGGGTGAGGCCTGGCGCGAGTACTTGACGGTCATCACGCTCTTGGCGATGCCTTCGGCATCGACCACCGGCCCAAGGATACGGTCGAGAGTGGCGTAGAGCTTTTGCGGATCGGCCTTGTAGGCGGCCTTGTTGGCCTTGATGTCGGAAAGCAGTTCGTCGACCGTGCCCTGCACCACCTGTTGCGGGGTCGGCGCCGCCATGGAAAGCAGCGGGAAAGCCGCCAGGAACACCAGCAGGCCGCGACGCAGAAGAGTCAGCATGGAAGAAAACCTCACTTTTTGGCTTCGTCTTTGTTAACCGAGTTCAGCAGGAACTTGCCGATCAGGTCTTCCAGCACCAGCGCCGACTGGGTGTCGTGGATGGTGCTGCCGTCCTTCAGAACGTCCTCGTCGCCGCCGACGCTGATGCCGATGTATTTCTCGCCCAGCAGGCCGGCGGTCAGGATCGACGCCGTGGAATCGACCGGCAGGTTGTTCACGTTCTGGTTGATCTCCATGGTCACGCGACCAGTGTAGCTGTCGCGATCCAGGTCGACCGCCGTCACCTTGCCGATCGTCACGCCGGCCAGGGTGACCTTGCCGCGCACGGTAACACCGGCGATGTTGTCGAAGTAGGCGTAGACCTTGTAGGTATCGCCGGCGTTGCCCACGCTCAGGCCGCTGACCCGCAGGGCCAGCAGCAACAGGGCCAGCAGGCCGGCCAGGAGGAACAGGCCGACACCGATTTCCAGGGTGCGGGTTTGCATTCAGAAATCTCCAAACATCAAAGCAGTCAGAATGAAGTCGAGCCCCAGCACCGCCAGGGAGGCATAGACCACGGTCCGGGTCGTCGCCCGGCTGATTCCTTCCGAGGTCGGCTCGCAGTCGTAGCCTTGGTAGACCGCGATCCAGGTCACCACGAAGGCGAATACGATACTTTTGATCACGCCGTTGAGCACATCCTCGGTGAACTGCACGCTGTTCTGCATGTTCGCCCAGAACGACCCCTCGTATACGCCCAGCCAGTCGACCGCGACCATCGCCCCGCCCCAGATGCCGACCACGCTGAAGATCGCGGCGAGCAGCGGCATGGAGATGAAACCGGCCCACAGGCGCGGCGCGACGATGTACTTGAGCGGGTCGACACCGATCATTTCCAGGCTGGAAAGCTGTTCGGTGGCCTTCATGTTGCCGATTTCCGCGGTAAGCGCAGAGCCGGCACGGCCGGCGAACAGCAGGCCGGTCACCACCGGCCCCAGTTCGCGCAGCAGGGTCAGGGCCACCATCTGCCCGACCGCCTGCTCGGAACCATAGGAAATCAGGATGTTGTAGCCCTGCAGGGCCAGCACCATGCCAATGAACAGGCCCGAGACGACGATGATCGCCAGCGACAGCACGCCTACCGAGTAGAGTTGCTTCACCAGCAGGTGCAAACCGGTGCCTGGCGTGCGCCGGCCGAGCAGGGCGTGGCCGAGGAACAGGGTCGAGCGGCCGAGCGCGGCGACCACGTCCAGGCCGGCGCGGCCGAACAGGCGGATACGTTCGAGGGGAGAGACTCTACGCATCAGCGCTCTCCCAGCAGGTCGGCCCGGTAGTCGCGGGCCGGATAATGGAACGGAACGGGACCATCCGGGATTCCCTTGACGAACTGGCGGATACGAGGATCGTCGGTTTCCTTGAGGACGTCCGGCGTCCCGTGGCCAAGTACCCGGCCGTCGCCGACGATATAGATGTAGTCGGCGATGCTGGCGGTCTCGGCCAGGTCATGGGAAACCACGATGCTGGTGATGCCGAGGGCATCGTTGAGCAGGCGGATCAGGCGCACCAGGACGCCCATGGCGATCGGATCCTGCCCCACGAACGGCTCGTCGTAGAGCAGGATCTGCGGGTCCAGGGCGATCGCCCGGGCCAGGGCGACGCGGCGCTTCATGCCGCCGGAAAGCTCGTCCGGCATCAGTTCCACGGCGCCGCGCAGGCCGACGGCCTGAAGCTTCATCAGGACGATGTCGCGGATCATCTCTTCCGGCAGCTGGGTATGCACGCGCAGCGGAAATGCGACGTTCTCGAAGACGTCGAGATCGGTGAACAGCGCCCCGCTCTGGAACAGCACGCCGAACTGCTTGCGCATGTCGAACAGGTCGCCGCGCGAAAGCTGCGGCAGGTTCTGCCCGTTGACCCAGACCTCCCCCTTCGAAGGACGCAACTGGGAGGCGATCAGCCGCAGCAACGTGGTCTTGCCGCAACCGGACGGGCCCATGATGCCGGTCACCTTTCCGCGCGGGATACGCACATCGATGTTGTCGAAAATCGCCCGCGATCCGCGCTTGAAGGTCAGGCCCTTCAACTCGACCGCGTAGGCACTATCGGTGCTCATCAGGACTCCTTGCGATGCGACCCGTCCATGCTGGACGCCTTGCCCCGTTGCAAAGGCACGCATCCCGGAGGGGTCGAATGGGCGCGGACTATAGCACTGCGGCGGGTTCTGGCCCAAGGCCTGGCACCGTGCCGTTCAGCTTGGATTCAGCTTGTTCGGAGCGTTCTCTCAGCCCTTTAGGACATATCGCACACTTCAGGTTCACTACGGACAGAAAAAAATCGCGTCGACGTCGAATATATCGACATTTATGCAGTCATAGCGCGGAGTGCAGATAACGGCGGCGTAACAGAGCATTGCAGTCCATACAACATTGCGCCGCGGGGGATGCGGACCGACTTCACAGCATGGCTGGTGTAAGCGGGGCACGCTTTCCCGTTATAATCCCGCCTTTAATCCAGGCGCCACATTCGTTGAACATGAGCCAGAACCTCGATTTCATCCATTCCGCCCAGCGCACCATCGGCCTCGAGCGCGACGCGGTAGACAGCCTGCTGGCGCGGATTGGCGACGATTTCGTCAAGGCCTGCGAACTGCTGCTGGCCGGCAAGGGCCGGGTCGTCGTCGTCGGCATGGGCAAATCCGGCCACGTCGGCAAAAAGATCGCCGCTACCCTGGCCAGCACCGGCACCCCCTCCTTCTTCGTGCATCCGGCCGAGGCCAGCCATGGCGACATGGGCATGATCACCAAGGACGACGTGGTCCTCGCCCTGTCCAACTCCGGCTCGACTGCCGAAATCGTCACCCTGTTGCCTCTGATCAAGCGCCTGGGCATCACCCTGATCAGCATGACCGGTAACCCCGAGTCGCCCCTGGCCAAGGCTGCGGAAGTGAACCTGGACGCCAGTGTCGGCCAGGAAGCCTGCCCACTGAACCTGGCCCCGACCTCCTCCACCACCGTAACCCTGGTCCTCGGCGACGCCCTGGCGATCGCCCTGCTCGAAGCCCGCGGCTTTACCGCGGAAGACTTCGCCTTCTCGCACCCGGGCGGTGCGCTGGGCCGCCGACTGCTGCTGAAGGTGGAAGACGTCATGCACGTCGGCGAAGGGCTGCCGCAGGTGCTGCTCGGCACCTCGCTGACCGGCGCGCTGATGGAAATGACCCGCAAGGGCCTGGGCATGACCGTAGTGCTCGACGAACATGGCAAGCTTGCCGGCATTTTCACCGATGGCGACCTGCGTCGCGCCCTGGATCGGGGCATCGACGTCCGCCAGGTCACCATCGACCAGGTGATGACCGTCCACGGCAAGACCGTCCGCGCCGAGATCCTCGCCGCGGAAGCCCTGAAGATCATGGAAGACAACAAGATCGGCGCACTGGTGGTGGTCGACGCGGACGACCGTCCGGTCGGCGCCCTGAACATGCACGACCTGTTGCGCGCAGGAGTGATGTAATGAGCGATACCCATTCGGCCGCGGAACTCCCGGTCCGGGCCAGCCGGATACGCCTGGCGATCTTCGACGTCGACGGCGTGCTGACCGACGGCAAGCTGTATTTCCTCGTCGACGGCAGCGAGTTCAAGACCTTCAACACCCTGGACGGACATGGCATCAAGATGCTCATCGCCTCCGGCGTGCGCACCGCCATCATCACCGGCCGCGACACTCCGGTGGTCGAACGGCGCGCGCGCAACCTGGGCATCCAGCATCTCTATCAGGGCCGGGAAGACAAGCTCGCCGTCCTCGACGAACTTCTCGGCGAACTCGGACTAGGCTATGAGCAAGTCGCCTACCTTGGCGACGACCTGCCCGATCTGCCGGTGATCCGCCGCGTCGGCCTGGGCATGGCGGTAGCCAGTGCCGACCCGTTCGTGCGCCAGCATGCCCATGGCGTCACCGCGGCCCGCGGCGGCGAAGGCGCCGCCCGCGAGTTCTGCGAACTGATCATGCGCGCCCAGGGTACGCTCGAAGCCGCCCAGGGCGCCTATCTGTAGAGCCGACCATGCCGAAGACACTACGCCAGAAACTGCTGCTCGCCCTGATCGCCCTGTTGCTGATCGTCGCGGGCTACTACTGGAACGTCGGGCTCGAGCTGTTCAACGAACAGCCGACCCGTCCCGGCCAGGACAATACCATCGACTACTATGCCGAGAATGCCCATAGCCTCCAGTACCAGGAGGACGGCAGCCTCGACTACGAGATGACCGCGGTGAAGCTGGAGCACCAGAAAGCCACGGACATCACTTTCGTCACCACCCCCGACCTGCTGCTCTTCCGTGGCAACGTGCAACCCTGGCACATCCAGAGCGCCCGCGCCGAAGTCGGACCGAAAGGCAAGGAGGTCGAACTCATCGACGACGTGCGCGTCGCACGTACCGATGCCAAGGGCCAACCAAGCATCCTGACCACCACTCGGCTGACCGTATTCCCCGACAAGAATTATGCACAGACCGAGCAAGCCGTTAAAATCGACGCGGCCAATGGAGTGACGACGGCTGTTGGAATGAAAGCGTATCTGAAAGACAGCCGGATGCACCTGCTGTCCAACGTAAGAGGTCAGCATGAGGTTCGTTAATACCCTCCCCCTTATTTTCGGTCTGACTGCCGCCCTCGGCAGCTCCATGGCCTTGGCCCTGCCTTCGGACCGCGAACAACCGATCCGCGTCCAGGCCGACAGCGCCGAACTGGACGACAAGCAGGGCGTCGCGGTCTACCGCGGCGACGTCGTGGTGACCCAGGGCAGCACCAAGCTGACCGGCAACACCGTGACCCTGAAGCAGGACAAGAACGGCGACATCGAGGTCGTGACCTCGGTCGGCAAACCTGCCTACTACGAGCAGAAACCCGCTCCGGACAAGGACGTGACCAAGGCCTATGGCCTGACCATCCAGTACTTCGTCACGCAGAACCGGGTCGTGCTGATCGACCAGGCCAAGGTGATCCAGGAAGGCAACACCTTCGAAGGCGAGAAGATCGTCTACGACACCCAGCGCCAGATCGTCAACGCGGGTCGTGCCACCGGCTCCCAGGTGACCAGCCCGCGCCCGCGCATCGACATGGTCATCCAGCCGAAGAAAAAGGCCCAGTAATGGCAACGCTCAAAGCCCAGCACCTGGCCAAAAGCTATAAAGGCCGGCAAGTCGTCCGCGACGTCAGCATGTCCATCGATAGCGGGCAGATCGTCGGCCTGCTCGGTCCGAACGGTGCCGGCAAGACCACCTGCTTCTACATGATCGTCGGCCTGGTCCAGGCCGACCAGGGCGTGGTCCGCATCGACGAGCAGAACGTCACCCACCTGCCGATGCACGGGCGCGCCCGGGCCGGCATCGGCTACCTGCCGCAGGAAGCCTCGATCTTCCGCAAGCTGTCGGTATCCGACAACATCATGGCGATCCTCGAGACCCGCAGCGACCTCGATCGCAACGGTCGCAAGGAAGCCCTGGAAGGCCTGCTGCAGGAATTCCACATCCACCACATCCGCGACAACCTCGGCATGAGCCTGTCCGGCGGCGAACGACGCCGGGTGGAAATCGCCCGCGCCCTGGCCAGCGCGCCGAAATTCATCCTCCTCGACGAGCCCTTCGCCGGCGTGGACCCGATCTCGGTCGGCGACATCAAGCAGATCATCCATCACCTCAAGGCGAAGGGTATCGGCATCCTCATCACCGACCACAACGTCCGCGAGACCCTGGACATCTGTGAAACGGCGTATATCGTCAATGATGGGCAGTTGATCGCGGAAGGGGATGCCGAGAGCATCCTCGCCAACGACCTGGTCAAGGAAGTCTACCTGGGGCACGAGTTCCGCCTCTGAAGAAATCTCCTAGCGCGCCCTCCGGCCTCGCCGGAGCGGTTCCGCTCGCCCGCGGTTTCGCAACCACGAGTGCCGCCTGGAGCGGATGATTTATTCAGAGCAACCCTAGGCAAAGTACGAAAATTCAGGCATATAATTTGCTTCCTGGCGGTGCCGCCACCTCGGCACCCGTAGTAGTGGATGGTGCCATCCGGTACCAGCGAATAAGGTACTAAGCCCTCAGCCATGAAACCATCGCTAGTCCTCAAGATGGGCCAGCAGCTGACGATGACGCCGCAGCTGCAACAGGCCATACGCCTCCTCCAGCTATCCACCCTGGACCTCCAGCAGGAAATCCAGGAAGCGCTGGAATCCAATCCCATGCTCGAACGCCAGGAAGACGGCGACGATTTCGACAACAGCGACCCTCTCGCCGATGGCGCCGAACAGGCGGCCAGCGCGCCCCAGGAGAGCCCCCTCCAGGAAAGCGCCACGCCCAGCGTCGAAAGCCTCGACGACGACCAGTGGAGCGAACGCATACCCAGCGAGTTGCCGGTGGATACCGCCTGGGAAGACATCTACCAGACCAGCGCCAGCAGCCTGCCCAGCAACGACGATGACGAGTGGGACTTCACCGCGCGCACCAGCAGCGGCGAGAGCCTGCACAGCCACCTGCTCTGGCAGGTCAACCTGGCACCGATGTCGGACACCGATCGGATGATCGCGGTGACCATCATCGATAGCATCAACAACGATGGCTACCTCGAAGAGTCCCTCGAAGAAATCCTCGCCGCCATCGATCCGGAACTGGACGTCGAGCTCGACGAAGTGGAAGTCGTGCTGCGCCGCATCCAGCAACTGGAACCCGCCGGCATCGGCGCCCGCAACCTGCGCGAGTGCCTGCTGCTGCAACTGCGCCAGTTGCCGTCCACCACGCCCTGGCTGAACGAAGCGCTGCGCCTGGTATCCGACTACCTCGACCTGCTCGGCGGCCGCGACTACAGCCAATTGATGCGGCGCATGAAGCTCAAGGAAGACGAACTGCGCCAGGTCATCGAGCTGATCCAGTGCCTGCATCCCCGGCCCGGTTCGCAGATCGAATCGAGCGAAGCCGAATACATCGTCCCCGACGTCATCGTGCGCAAGGACAACGAGCGCTGGCTGGTCGAGCTGAACCAGGAGGCGATGCCACGCCTGCGCGTCAACGCCACCTACGCCGGCATGGTCCGCCGCGCCGACAGCAGCGCCGACAATACCTTCATGCGCAACCAGTTGCAGGAAGCCCGCTGGTTCATCAAGAGCCTGCAGAGCCGCAACGAAACGCTGATGAAGGTCGCCACCCAGATCGTCGAGCACCAGCGCGGTTTCCTCGACTACGGCGAAGAAGCCATGAAGCCGCTGGTCCTGCACGACATCGCCGAAGCGGTGGGCATGCACGAATCGACCATTTCGCGGGTCACCACGCAGAAATACATGCATACGCCGCGCGGCATTTTCGAGCTGAAATATTTCTTTTCAAGTCACGTCAGTACCGCCGAAGGCGGGGAATGCTCGTCCACCGCGATCCGCGCGATCATCAAGAAACTGGTGGCCGCGGAAAATGCGAAAAAGCCATTGAGCGACAGCAAGATCGCTGGTTTACTGGAGGCACAGGGCATTCAAGTGGCTCGCCGCACCGTCGCCAAATACCGCGAATCCCTGGGCATAGCCCCTTCGAGCGAGCGCAAGCGACTGGTGTGACGTTGATCCACGCCAAGGTGTTCCGGAGGCAGGTTGCTAACCTGCCACTTACACACGGGCAACAAGGAGAACGCGGTATGCAAGTCAACATCAGTGGCCATCAACTGGATGTGACCGACGCCCTGCGCGACTATGTCGGCGAGAAACTGAGCCGTCTGGAGCGCCATTTCGACAAGATCACCAATGTTCAGGTGATCATGGAGGTCGAGAAACTGAAGCAGAAGATCGAAGCCACCCTGCGCATCGCCGGTGGCGAGATCGTAGCCAATGCGGAACATGAGGACATGTACGCGGCCATCGACCTGCTGATCGACAAACTCGACCGTCAACTGATCAAACACAAAGAGAAGTATCTCGAACGGCAGCAAGGCGTAGGCGCCCGCTGATCTCCCCTCCCCTATGATCCGACTTGAGCAAATCCTGACCCCCGGCCGTTCCCTCGTGAACGTGCCGGGCGGCAGCAAGAAACGCGTACTCGAACAAATCGCCAACCTGGTAGCCAGGGAGCTGCCGGAGTTCGACGCCCAGACCATCTTCGAAAACCTGGTGGCCCGGGAAAAACTCGGTTCCACCGGCTTCGGCAATGGCATCGCCATTCCGCACTGCCGCCTGTCTGGCTGCCAGAGCCCCATCAGCGCCGTGCTGCACCTGGATGCTCCCGTGGACTTCGACGCGCTGGACGGCGCGCCGGTCGACCTGCTCTTCGTCCTGCTGGTACCGGAGGCCGCGACCGAAGAACATCTCGAACTGCTCCGGCAGATCGCCGCCATGCTCGACCGTGCCGACGTACGCGACCGCCTGCGCAGCGCTCCCACCGCCGAAGCGCTTTATCAGATCGTGGTAGACGTACAGAACGGGCAATGACATGCGCCTGATCATCGTCAGTGGCCGCTCGGGCTCGGGCAAGAGCACCGCCCTGAACGTCCTCGAAGACAACGGCTTCTATTGCATCGACAACCTTCCCGCCAGCCTGCTTCCCGACCTGGCGCAGCGCGCCCTGTTGCACACGGAGCTACTGCAGCCACAGGTGGCGGTGTCGATCGACGCCCGCAACCTGCCCAGCCAGTTGCAGCGCTTCCCCGAACTGTTGCAGGAAGTGCGGGACAACCACATCAACTGCGATGTGCTGTATCTCGACGCCGACGACGAGACGCTGCTCAAACGATTCTCGGAAACCCGCCGGCGCCACCCGCTGACCACCGACACCCGTTCGCTGGCGGAGGCGATTGGCGACGAGAGCCAATTGCTCGGACCGATCGCCGACCTCGCCGACCTGAAGCTGGACACCACCAGCCTCAACCTCTATCAGCTGCGCGACACCATCAAACTGCGCCTGTTGAACAAGCCGGAGCCCGGCACCGCGTTCCTCGTCGAATCCTTTGGCTTCAAGCGCGGCATGCCAGTCGACGCCGACCTGGTGTTCGATGTGCGCTGCCTGCCGAACCCCTACTGGAAGCCCGAGTTGCGCGATCATTCGGGGCTGGAGCCGGAAGTCCGCGAGTATCTGGCCGCCCAGCCGGACGTCGAGGAAATGTACCAGGACATCGTCGGCTACCTGAACAAATGGCTGCCGCGCTTCGCCGCCAGTAACCGCTCATATGTAACAGTTGCGATAGGCTGTACCGGCGGGCACCATCGTTCGGTCTACCTCGCCGAGCGGATTGGCGCTGCACTCAGGGATTCCCTGAAGAACGTGCAGATTCGCCACCGCGATCTCAGCAGCTAGCCCATAACAAGAAGGACAGACTCCCCAAGATGCCCGCCCTCGAGATCACCATCATCAACAAGCTCGGTCTGCACGCCCGCGCGGCGGCCAAGTTCGTCGGCGTCGCGGGGCGCTACCCTTGCCAGGTCCGGGTCGGCCGCAATCCTGAAAGCTGCGTCGACGGCAAGAGCATCATGGCCGTGATGATGCTGGCTGCCGGCAAGGGCACCAACCTGCACCTGCATACCGAAGGCGAACAGGAAGACGAGGCGTTGAACGCGCTGGTCGAACTGATCAACAACAGGTTCGACGAGGGCGAGTAGGCTCTTCCCAGCGACAACGAAAAAGCCGCCAACTGGCGGCTTTTCCTTTCCGGCGATTGCGGCCGGCGTCAATTCAGCGCGGGTCGGATGAATCCCCTAGCCCAGCGCGGTATCCAGCACCATCATCAGGCAGAAACCGAACACCAGGCCCAGCGTAGCCTCGGCGGCATGTCCCTGGCGGTGGGACTCGGGAATGATCTCGTGGGTGACCACGAAGAGCATCGCTCCCGCCGCGGCGGCCAGCCCCCAGGGCAGGAGCAGCGCGGAGAGGCCGACCAGCCAGGCGCAGAGCACCGCGAACAGCGGCTCGACCAGGCCCGACGCGGCACCGACCAGCATCGCCTTGAAACGCGACATACCGACTCCGGCCAGCACCAGCGCCACCACCAGACCTTCCGGCACATCCTGCAGAGCGATGCCCAGGGCGAGGCCGTTCGCCTCGTCCAGGCCGGCACCGGCCGACACGCCAACCGCCATGCCTTCGGGGATGTTGTGCAGGACGATGGCCGTGACGAACAGCAGGATGCGCGGGGGAATGCCACCGGACAGTGGCGCGCCCTCGCAACCGGGATGGACGTCCGGCATCAGCCGGCCGAGGATGAACAGCCCCATCACGCCGACCGCCAGGCCGAAGCTGACCAGGAACCCCGCGCCGAACTTCGAGTAGCCGAGGTCGCCGGCCGCGGATAGCGCCGGCATGATCAGCGAGAAGGCCGTCGCCGAGAGCATCACGCCGGCACCGAAGCCCAGCAGCGCATCCGACAGGCGCGCCGGCATGGTCTTCACCACCAGCACCGGCATCGCCCCGAGAGCGGTACCGAAGGCACAGAGCAGGCCGCCTTTCAATGCCAGCACGATGGGCGCCGGCAGGTTGAGTTCGGCCAGCAACAGCGCGTGGCGGCCGAGCAGGTAGCCGCCGCCGATGAAGATCAGCAGGCCCAGCAGGTTGCGCAGCGTCCGCCCGTTACCTTCGGCGATGCCATGGAGCAACGCCTTCATCGCCGCACCGCCAGGCTGCCGGCCAGCCATCTCGCATCACGGGTAACACTAGGCCAGGGCTTGCGCATAGCGACGCGCGACCTCCCGCCAGTCGATCACGTTGTAGAAAGCGCCGATGTATTCCGGGCGGCGGTTCTGGTACTTCAGGTAATAGGCGTGCTCCCATACGTCCAGACCGAGGATCGGCGTATTGCCGTTCATCAGCGGGCTGTCCTGGTTGCCGCTGCTCTCCACCAGCAAGCTGCCCTGGGGAGTCACGCTGAGCCAGGCCCAGCCGCTGCCGAAGCGGGTCAGCGCAGCCTTGGTGAACGCATCCTTGAACGCCTCGAAGCCCCCGAGCTGCTCATCGATGGCCCGCCCCAGGTCGCCATCGGGACGGCCACCGCCCTGGGGCGACATCACGGTCCAGAACAGCGAGTGGTTGGCATGCCCACCGCCATTGTTGACAACCGGGGTGCGCAGCTTCTCCGGCAGACCAGCCAGTTGCCGCAGCAGACTTTCCACCGGCTGCTCGGCATAGGGCGTGCCTTCCAGCGCGGCGTTCAGGTTGTTCACATAGGTCTGGTGGTGCTTGCTGTGGTGGATCTCCATGGTCAGCGCATCGATGTGCGGTTCCAGGGCATCGTAGGCGTAAGGCAAGGGCGGCAAGGCGTGGGGCATGGAAACTCTCCGTCAGTGATAGCGAAGTGAGGGGGGCGGAGCGAGGAACTCGGGTCGGACCTCCGCGTTCGGCGGTCCCTTGAGCAGGCGCTCTGTGCGCGGATAGGCACCGTGTTCGCCGATGAACGACAGCAGTTCGACATAGGTGCGCCGGCTGTGATGCTGGGCCGCCTGGCGCAGGGCCAGCGGCAGCTTCTGGTCGGCGCTGACCCGCAACAGGCGCTCGTGGCAGGCGCACAGGTATTCTGCGGTCTCCTCCGGTTGCTCCAGTTGCAGGTGCAAGTCGGCCAGGTTGTGATGGGAAATGACGAACGCCATCACCGCCTCGTCGGCGTCGCCCCAGCGTTCCAGCAGCACCTGGGCCAGGGCCAGGGCATGGAGGTAGTGCTCACGCGCATCGATCAATGCGCCGGTGACGAAACAGCGGTTGCCCTGTTCGATCGTTCGTTGCCAATGACGCATGGCGGTACCTCCAGTGGTGGGGCGGCCTCAGAGGCCGCCAGCCGTGAGTTTTTCCGGATCCAGCAACACCTCCAGGCGCGCACGGTCCAGATCGGTGTTTTCCAGCGCCACATCGATGATCGGCCGTCCCTCGCGATAGGCCTGCTTGGCGATTTCCGCAGCCTTCTGGTAGCCGATGATCGGGTTCAGCGCAGTGACCAGGATCGGGTTGCGCGCCAACGCCTCGCTGAGCTTGCCCTGGTTGACCTTGAAGCTGGCGATGGCCTTGTCCGCCAGCAGCCGGCTGACGTTGGCCAGCAACTGGATGCTGTGCAACAGGTTGTCCGCCACCAGCGGCAGCATCACGTTCAGTTCGAAGTTGCCCGATTGGCCAGCGACGGCAATGGCGGCGTCATTGCCGATCACCTGGGCGGCGACCATCGCGGTGGCCTCCGGGATCACCGGGTTGACCTTGCCGGGCATGATCGAGGAGCCTGGTTGCAGCGCTTCCAGCTCGATCTCGCCGAGCCCGGCAAGCGGCCCGGAGTTCATCCAGCGCAGGTCGTTGGCCAGCTTCATCAGGGTCACCGCCAGGGTCTTCAACTGGCCGGAAGCAGCGACCGCGGTGTCCTGCGAACCGATCAGGGCGAAGAAGTCGTCGCCGGGGCGGAACGCCAGCCCGGTCAGGTCGTTCAGCTCCTGGCTGAAACGTTCGGCGAACCGAGGATGGGCGTTGATCCCGGTGCCCACCGCGGTGCCGCCCTGTGCCAACTGCTGCAAGGCAGGAAGTACGCTCTCGATGTGCACGCCGGCCTGTCGCACCTGCTGCGCCCAGCCACCGAGCACCTGGCTCATGCGTACCGGCATCGCATCCATCAGGTGGGTGCGGCCGGTCTTCACATAGGCATGCACTTCGCCGGCCTTGCTCTGGATAGTCTGCTCCAGGTGGCGCAGCGCCGGCAGCAGGCGTTCGCTGATCTCGAGGGCGGCACTGATGTGGATGGTCGAGGGAATGATGTCGTTGCTGCTCTGCCCGCAGTTCACATGGTCGTTCGGATTGACCTTGCCGCCCAGGCGACGACTGGCCAGGGTCGCCACCACTTCGTTGGCGTTCATGTTGGAACTGGTGCCGGAGCCGGTCTGGAACACATCCACCGGGAAATGCTGCATGAAGTCCTCCTGCAGCAGTTGCAGGCAGGTCTCGGCGATCGCCTCGCCCATCGGTGCATCCAGTTGCTGCAGGGAGACGTTCGCCCGCGCCGCCGCGGCCTTGGCCAGCAGCAGGGCGCGGACGAAGGCCTGGGGCATGCGTTGGCCGCTGACCGGGAAGTTGTTCACCGCGCGCTGGGTCTGGGCGCCATAGAGGGCGGTCGCCGGGACCGCCAGTTCGCCCATGCTGTCGCGTTCGATGCGGGTGTCAGTCATCTTGGTTTCCTTGTTGCAGGTGATCGAAGCTCATCGACGGCGCCAGGTCCTGCCTGGCCATTCGTACGGAGAGCTGGCGCAGCCGGCGTCGCTGGCTGCCGTTGGTGGTCAGTCGCTGAAGTTCGCAGAGGGGCCGGTAGGCGTAGTCGAGGCAGAGGCTGCGCCAGTGCCAGGGCAATATCGGATCGCGACCGGTATCGAGCAGGAGGTTGTAGGCTTTCTCGAACAGCGGCCAGGCGGCCACACCTTCCCAACCGGCGAGATAGCGCGCCTCGCCGAGGTACTGGTCGAGCAGGCGCGGTTCGTCGGGATCGAGCGCGCAGCGGATCTGCGTGCCCAGCCAGTACCAGTGATCCAATGCTTGCGGGTCGTGCGCCTCGAAGGACATGGCAACCTCACCAGACGATAATGAGATTGATTATTGTTTTCTTCTTGGCAAAAGACAAGCATGGTCCCCATAGAGGCGGACAATTGAACAGGCGGAAACGAAAACGCCAGCGACGAGCGCTGGCGTTTTATAGAGGGAAACCCGGCCTCAGCGCCCGGCCACCATCATCGACTCGACCAGTACAGAACCGGTATGCAGGTTGCCGCGCCGTTCGATGTCCTTGCCGACCGCGACGATACGGCGGAACAGGTCGCGCAGGTTGGCGGCGATGGTGACTTCCTGGACCGGGAACTGGATCTCGCCGTTCTCGACCCAGTAGCCGGCGGCGCCGCGGGAATAATCGCCGGTCACCAGGTTGACGCCCTGCCCCATCAACTCGGTGACCAGCAGGCCACGCCCCATCCTGCGTATGAGAGCGGCCTGGTCCTCGTCGCCATGGCTGACGAACAGGTTATGCACGCCGCCGGCGTTGGCCGTGCTCGGCAGGCCGAGCTTGCGCCCGGAATAGGTGCCCAGGACATAGGACACCAGCTCGCCGTTCTCGACGAATGGCTTGGCATAGGTCGCCAGGCCGTCGCTATCGAAGCTGGCGCTGCCGAGCGCGCCGACCAGGTGCGGCCGCTCGTCGATGCTCAGCCAATCGGGAAACAGGCGCTGGCCCAGCGCGCCTTCGAGGAAGGATGACTTGCGATACAGGCTGCCGCCTGAGATCGCCCCGAGGAAATGGCCGAACAGGCCAACAGCGATTTCCGGAGCGAACAGCACCGGCACTTCGGCGGTCTGCACCGGCCGCGCGCCCAGTCGGCTGGCGGCGCGCTCGGCGGCGCGCCGGCCGATCGACTCGGCGCTGGCCAAGGCCTCGCCACGGCGGTTGACGTCATACCAATAGTCACGCTGCATCTGTCCTTCGCCCTCGGCGATCATCACGCAGCTGAGGCTGTGCCGGGTGCTGGCGTAACCACCGATGAAACCGTGGCTGTTACCGTATACCCGGCAACCCTGGTGGGTATTCAGGGTAGTGCCGTCGGCCTTGGTCACCCGCTTGTCGGCGGCGAACGCCGCTGCCTCGCAAGCCAGGGCTCGTTCCACGGCCTGCTCGGGACTCAGGCTCCATGGATGATAGAGGTCCAGCTCGGGCAACTCGCGGGCCATCAACGCGGCATCGGCGAGACCGGCGCATTCGTCCTCGGAGGTATGGCGGGCGATCGCCAGCGCCGCCGCCACCGTCTCGCGGATGGCCGCCTCGCCGGTCGCCGAGGTGCTCGCCGAGCCCTTGCGCTGGCCTGCGTAGAGGGTGATGCCGAAACCTTGGTCACGGTTGAACTCGACGGTTTCCACCTCGCCCTGGCGCACGCTGGTGGACAGGCCCTGCTCCAGCGACACCGCCACTTCGCAGGCACTGGCGCCCTGGCGGCGGGCCTCGGCGATGATCTGCTCGACCTGCTCGCGAAGGTCCGGAAGCACGGAGGGACCGACTGCCGCGGCATGTAGACTCATCTGTTGACTCTCCTGTTGACGTGGCCGCCCACGCGGCCGGGCCGGACAAGCGGCCCCTGACTCGTTATCATGGCGGCGTTTTCCACTGGACCACCACCATGGCTGAATTTCACGACGACGACTCGCAATTCGAAGAGAAGAGCAAGTCGCAGATCAAACGCGAGCTGCATGCCCTGCAGGACCTCGGCGAGCGCCTGACCACCCTGCAACCGCAGTTGCTGGAGCGCCTGCCGCTCACCGACCCGCTACGCAAGGCGCTGCTCGAGGCGCCGAAGCACAAGGCGCACATCGCCCGCAAACGGCATATCCAGTACATCGGCAAACTGATGCGCGACCAGGACGTGGACGCCATCGTCGCCCTCATCGACCAGGTGGACTCCTCCACCCGCCAGTACAACGAACGTTTCCATGCCCTCGAACGTTGGCGCGACCAGTTGATCGCCGGCGGCGACGCAGCGCTCGACGCCTTCGTCGGGGAGTTCCCCGAGTGCGATCGCCAGCACCTGCGCGGCCTGGTCCGCCACGCCCAGCACGAGGCCGCGCACAACAAACCGCCGGCCGCCGCACGCAAAGTGTTCAAGTACATCCGCGAGCTGGACGAAACCAAGCGCGGCCTGCGCTAGGTTTCGCCGCGCCGGCGCCCGGGCCATGCCTCAGGCGCCGGTGCCGCCGACGGTGATCGCATCGATCTTCAGGGTCGGCTGGCCGACGCCGACCGGCACCGACTGACCGTCCTTCCCGCAGGTTCCCACGCCACTGTCCAGGGCCAGGTCGTTGCCGACCATGGACACCCGGCTCATCGCTTCCGGACCGTTGCCGATCAGGGTGGCGCCTTTCACCGGGGTGGTGATCCTGCCGTTCTCGATCAGGTAGGCCTCGCTGGTGGAGAACACGAACTTGCCGCTGGTGATATCGACCTGGCCACCGCCGAGGTTGGCGCAGTAGATACCCTTCTCCACCGAGGCGATGATTTCCTGCGGATCGCTCTCGCCGGCCAGCATGTAGGTGTTGGTCATGCGTGGCATCGGCAGGTGCGCGTAGGACTCGCGGCGGCCGTTACCGGTGCGCGCCACACCCATCAGGCGGGCGTTGAGCTTGTCCTGCATGTAGCCCTTGAGCACGCCGTTCTCGATCAGCACGTTGCAGTTGCTCGGCGTGCCTTCGTCATCCACGCTCAGCGAGCCGCGACGCCCGGCCAGGGTGCCGTCGTCGACGATGGTGCACAGGCTCGAGGCGACCTTTTCGCCGACCCGGCCGCTGTAGGCGGAGCTGCCCTTGCGGTTGAAGTCGCCCTCCAGGCCGTGGCCGACCGCTTCGTGGAGCAGGACCCCGGACCATCCCGCGCCCATCACCACCGGCAGGGTGCCGGCCGGCGCGGGAATCGCCTCGAGGTTGACCAGCGCCTGGCGCAGGGCCTCGCGGGCGTAGCCCATGGCGCGATCCTCCTGGAGGAAATAGCGATAGTCGGTGCGACCGCCGCCGCCGTGGCCGCCGCGTTCGCGTCGGCCGTTCTGTTCGACGATCACGCTGACGTTGAAACGCACCAGCGGACGAATGTCGGCGGCCAGAGAACCGTCGCTGGCCGCTACCAGGATCTGCTCCCAGACGCCGGCCATGCTCACCGTGACCTGCTGGATGCGGGGATCGAGCGCACGGGTAGCGGCGTCGATCTGCTTCAGCAACTCGACCTTCTCGGCACGGCTGAGCACGTCCAGCGGGTTCTCGCCGGCGTACAGGCGAGCCGGCACCACGGCCTTGAACGCCTGCACGCTGCCGTTCTGTCCCGCACGGGAAATCGAACGGGCCGCCACCGCGGCCTGTTTCAACGCCTCGGCGGTGATCGCATTGCTATAGGCGAAGCCGGTCTTCTCGCCCGACTGCGCGCGTACCCCGACACCCTGGTCGAGATTGAAGCTGCCTTCCTTGACGATGCCGTCCTCGAGCATCCACGACTCGGAGACCTGACTCTGGAAATACAGGTCGGCGGCATCGATGCCCGGGCCGTTCAGTTCATGAAGAATGCCGGGCAGGCTGTCCAGTTCCAGACCACCGGGGGCCAGCAATTGCTGGCTGACGGATGACAACAACTCGCTCATATTCACTCCGTACGCGCCGGCCGCGGTTCGGCCGGCGGGAAAAATCGTCTGTGCGCCACCACCGGCATGCGCCGGCGGATATCCGCCTGTTCTGCGGCGTCGCGCACCGCCAGCAGCACCGCTTCGCCCTGCGGCCGCTCGGCCAGGACCCGGCCCCAGGGATCGACGATGGCCGAATGGCCGAACGTCTCCCGGCCCCGTGGGTGAACGCCACCCTGTCCGGCCGCCAGCAGGTAGCACTGGGTCTCGATGGCACGGGCGCGGACCAGTACCTGCCAGTGCGCCGCGCCGGTCACCGCGGTGAACGCCGACGGCGCCGTGATCAGTTCCGCGCCGGCCTCGCGCAGGGCGGTATAGAGCTCCGGAAAACGCAGGTCGTAGCAGACCGTCAGGCCGAGGCGGCCGACCGGCGTATCCGCCACCACGATATTCTGACCGAAAGCATAGTCGTCGGATTCACGATAGCGGCCCCGCGCATCGGCTACATCCACATCGAACAGGTGCAGCTTGTCGTAGCGGGCGACCCGCTCTCCGTGCTCGTCGATCAGCAGCGAACAGGCATTCGCCTTCGCCTCGGGTTGCCCATCCGGCGGCAGCGGCAACGTTCCGGCGACTATCCACAACCTGAGGTCGCGAGCGGCGGAATTCAACCACGGCAGGATAGGCCCGTTCCCCCGCGCCTCGGCGCGCCCCAGTTCGGCCAGGTCGCGCCGGCCCATGGCGGCGAAGTTTTCCGGTAGCACGGCGAGCCGCGCCCCGCCCTCGGCGGCCTGTTCCAGCAGGCGACGGGCGGCGGCCAGGTTGGCCGTCACGTCGTCCTGGCTGACCATCTGGATCACGGCAATGGACATGGTTTCCTCCTTGCGGACGAAAGCGCCGCGTCGCGGCACCGGGCGCCGCTCAGCGGGGCTTCTCGAATGGCTTGTCGAAGCTGATCTTCGGATCCTGCCAGGGGCCCTTGACGCTGTATTGCACGCTGGCGAAGCGCGAGACCCGGTCGCCGAGCAGCTTGTCGACGACGAAGACCGCGCCGCCGACCGCCGGACCGCCGACTATCAGTGCCGCCAGGGTCAGGTTGTTGGTCAATGGCAAGGTCACCAGCAGCTTGGCGTCGATCCGATCGTGAGCCAGGTCCAGGGTACCGTTCAACTCCAGGTTGCTCGACGGCCCTTCCAGCTTCAGCGGCTCGCGGGTGACGTAGACGCCGTCGGTGGCGGAGAGAACCCCCTTCACCCGGTCATAGCTCAGTCCCTTGCCGAGGATGTCCGAGAAATCCAGGCGCAGCCGGCGGTTGATCGCGTTGAAATTGAGCAGGCCAAACACTCGCAGCGCCTGGGCGCTGCCTTCGACCTCGACGAACTGCCCCTTGCGCAGCGATGCATCCATGCTGCCGCTGAAGCGCTTCAGGGCCATGTAGGCCGGCGATCCCGGCCACTGGCCGTTGATATCCATGCGGAAACGTTCGCTGGTGGCACTCGGCGCGAAATTCCAGGCCTTGAGCACATCCGCCAGGTTCTTGCCCTCGATCCGGCCCTGATAGGTGCTGCGGGTATTGCCCGGACTGCCGTCCCAACGCAGGCTGCCGTTGACGTGCAGGCCACGCAGGTCGAGGTCCAGGTCGTTGAACGCCACGCCGTTGCTGCCCGGCCGTACCTTCAGGCTCCAGGCGCCCAGCGGCTGGCCGCCGAGGGCGACCTGGCCGATCTTCACGTCTACCGCCGGCAGGCTGCGCGGATCGACGGCGGCCAGCGGGTCCGAGTCCTCCACCTTGTTCTCGTCGGGAAGGGTCGACTTCGGCAGGTTCAGGCGGTCCAGATCGACCACGATCGGCGCGCCCCTGGCATCCGGCAGGACCAGGCGCCCCGATGCGAGGTCGCTGACCAGCACCAGTTGCCAGGCCCGCTCCTGGCGGGCCAGGTCGACGGTCAGGTTCTTCAGCTCCTGGCCGAAGCCCTTGAAGCTGTCGATGCGCAGGTCGGCGCCGCGCAGCAGGCCCGCAGCGCTACTGGCGGCCTGGTCGCCGTTGCCGTAGCGCTTCAGGGTGGCCTGCCAGGCGTCCCAGTCCAGTTCCGCCAGACGCCCGCGCACCCGCAGCCCCTGTGCCGAGGGCAGCAACGCCGGGTCACCGCCCAGGCGCAGGGCGCCGCGTCCGTTCAGCGGCTTGTCCGCCGGGGCCGCATAGGCCAGGCTGGCGAGGCCGTCGTAACGCGCCCAGTAACGTCGTTCGGCGCCATCCAGGGTCATCCGCCATTGGGTCGGCCGCGCCTGGGCGGCCGTCTTGCCGAACGGCGCCGGCAGGTCGACGACGGCGCCCTTGAGATCCGAATCGATCTGCAATTGGCTGTCCTTGCCATCCAGCAGCAGGTTGAGCTGGAACGGCAGGCGTCCCGAGACCGGCAACGGACGCTGGCCAGCGCCGAGCCAGTCGCTCAGCGACTTGACCGCCACCTGGCCGTTGAGCAGCAAGCGCGTGCGCGCATCGCCGCGCCCCTCGGCGACGATCCGCCCGCGTACCTCGTTGCCCAGCACCCGGGCCTGCACCGCCGGGGCGCTCAGGCCCTTGGCCAGGTCGAACCGGAAGTCGCCCTTCACTTCGCTCATATCCAGCTTCGGACTGGGCATCTTCAGGGTCGCGCCCACGGTGGAGAAATCCACGACCACCCCGGTCTTGCCGGCCTCGTCGTGGTCCAGCGGAATATCCAGCTTCAGGTGGCCCTGCAAGGGCCCATCGCCCTCCCAGCCGGCGAAGATCTTGCGGGTCGGGATCGGCGCTTCCTGGAGCAGCTTGATGCCGTCCTTCAGGTTACTGTCGACGGCCCCATCCACATACAGGTGCGGCGTCTGTCCCGGACGGCCGAGGGGAATGTCGACCTTGACGTCGCTGACCCGGGAATTCAGCAGATTCCCGCTGGAGGCCAGCACGCGGACTCCGGAATCCTCGACGAACACCTCGCCGACCGTTTTGCTCAAGGCGGGCCAGCCGGGCTGGTAGGCCAGCTCGCCGTCGCGGACCTTGAAGTAGAGGTTCATGACGTGGGCTTCGGCCGCCGCGCCGCGGTTCAGCGAGCCCTGCCACTGGAAGTAGCCCTGCTCGACATGGCCACTGCGGATCGCCGTCTTCAACCAGTTCGCCAGGCTTTTGTTCATTCCCGGCAACTGGGTCGGCAGGTACTTGGCGGTGAAGCGCGCGTCGCCGTCGCTGAGGCCGACCTGCAGGTCCATGTAGTCTTCAGCGCCGGGATCGCGCATCAGGCGGATCAGCATGTCGCCGGCCAGGCGGCCCTCCTCGCCCTCGACCCGCATCAGGTGGCTGCCGAGGGTGAAGGCGCGGTCGTCCAGGCTCCAGAACATCCGCGTGCGGGCCTCGCGGTAGCGCCACGGCTCGGGAAACACCTTGGCCAGGTGCAGCATGAAATCCTGCGCCGATGCGTCGAGCTGGCCTCCAGCCAGGGTGCCGGTCAAGGTGCCGCTGACATTTTCCACTGCCGGAACCTCATGGAACGCCGAGATACCGACCTTTTCCAGGTTGGTCGCGTAGCTGACCCGCTCGGGCACCTCCCGCTGCGGCCAGAAATCGGCGTTCAGGTTGTGCAGGATGCCCTTCGGCTTCAGGCCCGCCACCCACTCCGCCGCCGCGTCCGGCAGCGGCGCCAGCGCTTCTATCGCCGGCACCAGGGGCGTCAGGTCGACGCGGTCGGCCTGCAGCTTCCAGTGTGGCTCGTTGTTCTGCTGGTCGCGACGCAACAGCAACTCCACCTCGCCCCAGCGCTGCTCGCCGAAATTCGCCGCCAGGTCGCCGACCCGAACCTTCCAGCCCTGCGCTTCGCGATCGAAGAACAGGTTCATGCCCAGGTCGTTGATTTCCACCGGCTTGCGCGCGGCATACGACGCCTTCAACTGCGGCGCCAGCAGCCGTGCCACCAGCCGTTGCGCCTTGCCGTCGCGCCAGTCGAACCAGAAGTCGCCGCCGGCCTTGGCCCGGACGATCGTCCATTCCTGGGTCAGACCGGCCGGCAACCATTGTGCCCAGTCGCTCTGCGGCAGGCTGAGATAGAACCTGGCGCTGCTGCGCGGCCAGTCCTCGCTGTCGATCCGCCCTTCGGCGTGCAGCGCCAGGGGTTGGCCATCCGGCAGTTGCAGGCGGGCATCGAGACTCTGCCCACCGACCGATGAACTGCGCAGGGTCGCGCCGACCGCGCTGAGCGACAGCGCTGCGCTTCCCCGCGGCGCCACCTCCAGTTGACTGTCCAGCAGCGAGATGCGTTGGGTCTGCAGCAGGAATTGCAGGAGTTTCCGGGGATCGCTGTGCTTGTCGCTGTGCGGCAGGCCATCCAGGCTCCACTGGCCATCCTCGCCTTCGCGCAGGGTCAGCTTGAGTCCCTCCAGCTCCAGGCTGCCGATCCGCACCTGGCGCGCCAGCAGGCTGCCGAGCAGGTCCGGCGCCAGCCGCACCCGCGCCAGGCGCAGACTCTGTTCGCCGTCGCCGACCTGAATGTCGCGCGCTACCACCAGAGGCTCGAAGCCGCGCCAGGAGCCCGTCAGTTCGGCAATCCGCACCGGTATGCCGAGTTGCTTGCCAGCTTCGTCCTCCAGCTGCTGGCGGTATTCGGCCACCAGCGGCACCAGTTGCCGGCCAAGGCTGACGTACAGCGCCAGCAGCACCAGTACCAGGGCGCACAGACCCAGGACGATCCGTAGCAGTCGCGTTCCGAGGCTTCCCACATCCGCCATTTCAGCCATACGCCTCAGAGCAGGACCACGTCATATTGCTCCTGCGAGTACATCGCCTCGACCTGGAACTTGATGGTGCGGCCGATGAACGCCTCGAGATCGGCGACGTTACCCGACTCCTCGTCGAGCAGCCGGTCCACCACCTTCTGGTTGGCCAGCACCAGGTAGGAGTCGGCCTGGTAGGCACGCGCCTCGCGGAGGATCTCACGGAAAATCTCGTAGCAGGTGGTTTCCGCAGTCTTCAGCATGCCGCGTCCCTGGCAGCAGGGGCACGGCTCGCAGAGGATCTGCACCAGGCTTTCGCGGGTGCGCTTGCGGGTCATCTGCACCAGGCCCAACTCGGTGATGCCGATGATGTTGGTCTTCGCGTGGTCGCGCTCCAGTTGCTTCTCCAGGGTGCGCAGGACCTGCCGGCGATGCTCCTCGTCCTCCATGTCGATGAAGTCGATGATGATGATCCCGCCCAGGTTGCGCAGGCGCAGCTGGCGGGCGATCGCGGTGGCCGCCTCGAGGTTGGTCTTGAAGATGGTTTCCTCGAGGTTGCGATGGCCGACGAAGGCGCCGGTGTTCACGTCGATGGTGGTCATCGCCTCGGTCGGATCGACGATCAGGTAGCCGCCGGACTTCAGCAGTACCTTGCGCTCCAGGGCTTTCTGGATTTCGTCCTCGACGCCGTAGAGATCGAAGATCGGTCGCTCGCCCGGGTAGTGTTCGAGGCGATCGGAAATCTCCGGCATCAATTCTTCGACGAAGGAAGTGATCTTCTGGAAGTTCTCTCGCGAGTCGATGCGGATCTTCTCGATCCGCGGGTTCACCAGGTCGCGCAGTGTACGGATCGCCAGGGACAGGTCTTCGTAGATCACCGAAGGCGCGCCGACGGTCTGGATCTGCGCGGCGATCTGGTCCCATAGCCGGCGAAGGTAGCGGATGTCGGCGAGAATCTCGTCCTCGCCCGCGCCTTCCGCGGCGGTGCGCAGGATGAAGCCGCCCTGTCCCTCGATGCCTTCCGCCGCCACGCAGTCGGCCACCACCTTCTTCAGGCGCTCGCGCTCGTCTTCGTCCTCGATCCGCAGGGATATCCCGACATGGCTGGTGCGCGGCATGTACACCAGATAGCGCGAAGGAATCGACAGGTGGGTGGTCAGCCGTGCGCCCTTGGTGCCGATCGGATCCTTGGTCACCTGCACCACCAGCGCCTGCCCCTCATGGACCAGGGCACTGATGCTTTCCACGGCGCTGCCTTCGCGATTGGATATCTCGGCGGCATGGATGAACGCCGCACGTTCCAGGCCGATGTCGACGAACGCCGCCTGCATCCCCGGCAGTACCCGTACCACCCGCCCCTTGTAGATATTGCCGACGATGCCGCGCCGCTGGGTGCGTTCGACATGCACTTCCTGCAGGACGCCGTTTTCCACCACCGCCACGCGCGACTCCATCGGCGTGATATTGATCAGGATCTCTTCGCTCATGCGTCCACTGTCCTTATTTCGGCGCGTTAGGCGTTACGGCGGGTTGCCACCCACGGGCTGCCAGCAAGGGATGCCGAATTCCCTCAACAGTTCCGCAGTTTCACACAAAGGCAGCCCGACCACCGCACTGTAACTGCCTTCGATGCGACTGACGAATATCGCCCCGAGGCCCTGGATCGCATATCCGCCTGCCTTGTCCGCCGGCTCGCCGCTCTGCCAGTAGCGCAGCGCTTCTTCCGGAGCGACCTGGCGGAAGCGCACCCGGCACTCCACCACCCGCGCCTCGACGCCGCCAGCGGCGGCCAGGGCCACGGCGGTGAGAACCTGGTGTTCGCGCCCGGACAGCGCAGCCAGCATGGCCAGCCCGTCGGCCTGGTCCACGGGCTTGCCGAGAATTCGCCCGTCGATCACCACCGAGGTATCCGCGCCCAGGACACAACCGTCCTCGCCGCGCCCTTCCAGCATAGCCAGCCCGGCGGCCGCCTTGCAGCGCGCCAGGCGCTCGACGTAGGCGGCGGGCGCTTCGTTCGGCAAGGGGGACTCGTCGATAGCGGTGGCGAGCACGGACAGCGGCACGCCGATCTGGGTCAGCAATTCACGGCGACGGGGCGAGGCGGAGGCGAGATACAGCGACGGCATGGAGGCTCCCGGGAAACGCGTCGGGCGATGCGCCGATCACCCGTTTCGAAGAATGACGATATCCGCCGCAGCATAGCTGCGAAGCGGACCTACCTCACGTTGAGACGCAGGCGGACGAACTGCAGCAGGGCGTACACCCAGGGCCAGAGCAGCGCGCTGACCAGGGCCGGGAGCAGGAAGGTCAGGGTCGGCGGACGATTGCCGGTCAGGGCGTTGAGCCAGAGCTGGAGCAGCTGCGCCAGGCCGTAGACCACCACCAGCACCAGGCACTGCTGCCAGGCCGGGAACATGCGCAGGCGCTGGTGCAGGGACAGCACGAGGAAGGTGATCAGGCCGAGGATCAGCGCGTTCTGCCCGAGCAGGTTGCCGTAGAGCACGTCCTGGGCCAGGCCGAGCAGCCAGGCGGTGACCATCCCGACGCGCTCGGGCAGCAGCAACACCCAGTAGGTCAGCAGCATCGCCAGCCACAGCGGGCGGCCGATCTCGGTGAAGGTAGGCATCGGCGCTACGGCCAGCACCAGCCCGACCAGCAGGCTCAGCCAGATCACCCAGACATTGTTCGAACCTTGAGTCGCGCGAGCCATCAGTGGCGTCCCCCGTTGGCCGCCGGAGCGGCAGGCTGCGTGGGGGCTGGCGCGGGCGCGGCGGCGGGCTGCTGCGCAGCGCCCTGGGCTGCCGGGGTGGCCGGCGACGGCGCGGCGGCCGGTTGCGCGGCAGGCTGGGGCGCCTGGGCGCCGGCGGCGGCTTTCTTGTCCGCCTCTTCCTGGGCCTCGGCGGCGTCGTTGGCGCGCTGTTCCGGGGTGCGGCTGTCGCTGAACACCAGCAGCACGTAGCGGCTACGGTTCATCTTCGCGGTCGGCACCGCGCGCACCACGGCGAATGGCTGGCCGGAATCGTGGATCACTTCCTTGACCGTGGCCACCGGATAGCCGGCGGGGAAGCGTTGCCCCAGGCCGGAGCTGACCAGTAGATCGCCTTCCTTGATGTCGGCGGTGTCGGCGACGTAGCGCAATTCCAGGCGCTCGGGATTGCCGGTGCCGACAGCGATGGCGCGCAGGCCGTTGCGATTGACCTGCACCGGGATACTGTGGGTGGTGTCGGTGAGCAGCAGGACCCGCGCGGTATAGGGCATCACCTCGACCACCTGGCCCATCAGGCCGCTGGCATCGAGCACCGGCTGGCCGACGAAGACGCCGTCGTTCTCGCCCTTGTCGATCATGATGCGTTGGGTGAAGGGGTTCGGATCGACGCCGATCAGCTCGCTGACCAGTACCTTGTCGTCGACCAGCGCGGCGGAATTGAGCAGCTCGCGCAGGCGCACGTTCTGCTCGGTGAGCGCGGCGAGTTTCTGCACCCGGCGCTGCATCAGCAGGGACTCGGCCTTGAGGCGTTCGTTCTCGGCGATCAGCTCGCTACGGCTGCTGAACTGGTCGCGCACGCCTTCCCAGGCGCGCACCGGCATTTCCGCCAGGCCGTAGAAAGGCGTGAGCACCATCCCCAGCTTGCTGCGGACGGGCTCCAGATAGTCGAACCGGGCGTCCACCACCATCAGGCTGACCGACAGCACGGCCAGCACCAACAGGCGAACGCCCAGCGACGGGCCTTTGGAGAATAGCGGTTTGATGATCCGCTCCTAGGCGACGATGCTCGCCACCTTACTCGGTGGAGAGCAGGTCCATGGAGTGGCGATCCATCATCTCCAGCGCACGGCCACCGCCGCGAGCCACGCAGGTCAGCGGCTCCTCGGCGACGATCACCGGCAGGCCGGTTTCCTGTGCCAGCAGCTTGTCCAGGTCGCGCAGCAGCGCGCCACCGCCGGTCAGCACCAGGCCGCGCTCGGCGATATCCGAGGCCAGCTCCGGCGGCGATTGCTCGAGGGCGCTCTTGACCGCCTGGACGATGGTCGCCAGGGACTCCTGCAGGGCCTCGAGGACCTCGTTGGAGTTCAGGGTGAAGCTGCGCGGTACGCCTTCGGCCAGGTTACGGCCGCGGACGTCGACTTCGCGAACGTCGCCGCCCGGGAAGGCGGTGCCGATCTCCTGCTTGATGCGCTCGGCGGTGGATTCGCCGATCAGGCTGCCGTAGTTGCGGCGCACGTAGGTGACGATGGCTTCGTCGAAGCGGTCGCCGCCGACGCGGACGGATTCGGCGTAGACCACGCCGTTGAGGGAAATCAGGGCGATCTCGGTAGTGCCGCCGCCGATGTCTACGACCATCGAGCCGCGGGCCTCCTCGACCGGCAGGCCGGCGCCGATGGCAGCAGCCATCGGCTCTTCGATCAGGAACACCTCGCGGGCGCCGGCGCCCAGGGCGGATTCGCGGATGGCCCGGCGCTCGACCTGGGTGGACTTGCACGGTACGCAGATCAGCACGCGCGGGCTGGGCTGCAGGAAGCTGTTCTCGTGAACCTTGTTGATGAAGTACTGCAGCATCTTCTCGCAGACGCTGAAATCCGCGATCACGCCGTCTTTCATCGGACGGATGGCGGCGATGTTGCCCGGGGTACGGCCGAGCATGCGCTTGGCCTCGGTGCCCACGGCGACGACGCTCTTCTGGCTGCCATGGCTGCGAATGGCGACCACGGACGGTTCGTTCAGGACGATGCCGCGCTCGCGCACATAAATAAGGGTATTGGCAGTACCCAGGTCGATCGACAGATCGCTGGAAAACATGCCACGCAATTTTTTGAACATGGGAAAGAAACCCTAGGCGAAGCGTGGGTGAAAAATACGCGGGTAAAAAAGTGCGGCAAACTCTAACAACGACGGGGATTTTGGGCAAGGCGGGCAATATGCTAAATTGCAGGCTTTTCCCGGCCCCACAAGGCCCGTCCAGGCGGAATTAGACCGCCGACCGCGGCATCCGTTCCCTGCCTTATATAACGCATGGCGCCCCGCCGCCCTTCCAAGGCCGCTTTTGCTGGAGACTCCCGATGGCGCTTGAACGCTCCGACGTGGAAAAAATCGCCCATCTCGCCCGCCTGGGCCTGAGCGAGGCCGATCTTCCGCGCACCACCGAGACCCTGAACAACATCCTCGGCCTGATCGACCAGATGCAGGCGGTCGACACCAGCGGCGTCGAACCGCTTGCCCACCCGCTGGAAGCCACCCAGCGCCTGCGTCCGGACGCGGTCACCGAGACCGATCACCGCGACGCCTACCAGACCATCGCCCCCGCCGTGGAAGAAGGTCTGTACCTGGTTCCGAAAGTCATCGAGTAATAAGGACGCGGACACATGCTGCATCAATTGACCCTCGCCGAGATCGCCCGCGCCCTCGCCGACAAGCAATTTTCCGCCGAAGAGCTGACCCGCACCCTGCTCGGTCGCATCCGGCAGCTGGACCCCCAGCTCAACAGCTTCATCAGCATCACCGACGACCTGGCCATCGCCCAGGCCAAGGCAGCCGACGAGCGGCGCGCCAACGGCGAGAACGGCGCCCTGCTCGGCGCGCCGATCGCCCACAAGGACCTGTTCTGCACCCAGGGCGTACGCACCAGCTGCGGTTCGAAGATGCTCGACAACTTCGTCTCGCCCTACGACGCCACCGTGGTCGAGAAGCTCGCCGCCGCCGGCGCCGTTACCCTCGGCAAGCTGAACATGGACGAATTCGCCATGGGCTCGTCGAACCAGTCCAGCCACTACGGCGCGGTGAACAACCCCTGGAGCCTCGACCGTGTGCCTGGCGGCTCCTCCGGCGGCTCCGCCGCGGCAGTCGCCGCGCGCCTGCTGCCGGCCGCCACCGGCACCGATACCGGCGGCTCGATCCGCCAGCCGGCGGCGCTGACCAACCTCACCGGGATCAAGCCGACCTACGGCCGGGTTTCCCGCTGGGGCATGATCGCCTACGCCTCCAGCCTCGACCAGGGCGGCCCGCTGGCGCGCACCGCCGAGGACTGCGCGCTGATGCTGGGGGTGATGGCCGGATTCGATCCGAAGGACTCGACCAGCGTCGAACAGCCGGTGGACGACTACCTGGCCGCCCTGCAGAAGCCGCTGAGCGGCCTGCGCATCGGCCTGCCGCGGGAATACTTCGGCGCCGGCCTCGACAGCCGCATCGCCGACGCGGTGCTGGCCGTGGTCGAGGAGCTGAAGACGCTCGGCGCCACGGTGAAGGACATTTCCCTGCCGAACATGCAGCACGCCATCCCGGCCTACTACGTGATCGCGCCGGCCGAGGCGTCCTCCAACCTGTCGCGCTTCGACGGCGTGCGCTATGGCTATCGTTGCGACGCCCCGCAGAACCTGGAAGACCTGTACAAGCGCTCGCGCGCGGAAGGCTTCGGCAGCGAAGTGAAGAACCGCATCATGGTCGGCACCTACGCACTGTCGGCCGGCTACTACGATGCCTATTACCTGCAGGCTCAGAAGATTCGCCGGCTGATCAAGAACGACTTCGTCAGCGCCTTTGCCGAAGTGGACGTGATCCTCGGCCCGACCACGCCGAACCCGGCCTGGAAGATCGGCGAGAAGAACGACGACCCGGTTTCCCAGTACCTGGAAGACATCTACACCATCACCGCCAACCTCGCCGGCCTGCCGGGGCTGTCCATGCCCGCCGGCTTCGTCGACGGCCTGCCGGTGGGTGTCCAGTTGCTCGCGCCCTACTTCCAGGAAGGCCGCCTGCTCAACGTCGCGCACCAGTACCAGCAGGTCAGCGACTGGCACACCCGCACCCCGGCCGGCTTCTAAGCCATGGCAACGCCACGCAGTCCCCTCCCCTCTCCCGGCGCGGAGAGGGCGACCCGCAGGGTCGGCAGCGGGACTGCGCAGGCACAGAAGGATTGAGGAACACCACATGCAATGGGAAACCGTGATCGGGCTGGAAATCCACGCACAGCTCGCCACCCAATCGAAGATCTTCTCCGGCAGCTCGACCGCCTTCGGCGCCGCGCCGAATACCCAAGCCAGCCTGGTCGACCTGGCCATGCCGGGCACCCTGCCGGTGCTCAACGAGGAGGCCGTACGCATGGCCTGCCTGTTCGGCCTGGCGATCGACGCACGGATCGACCGGCAGAACGTGTTCGCCCGCAAGAACTACTTCTACCCCGACCTGCCGAAGGGCTACCAGACCAGCCAGATGGACCATCCCATCGTCGGCAAGGGTCATCTCGACATCACCCTGGAAGACGGCACCACCAAGCGCATCGGCATCACCCGCGCGCACCTGGAGGAGGACGCCGGCAAGAGCCTGCACGAAGACTTCCAGGGCATGAGCGGCATCGACCTGAACCGCGCCGGCACGCCGTTGCTGGAGATCGTTTCCGAGCCGGACATCCGCAGCGCCAAGGAAGCCGTGGCCTACGTCAAGGCGATCCACGCCCTGGTGCGCTACCTGGGCATCTGCGACGGCAACATGGCCGAGGGCTCGCTGCGCTGCGACTGCAACGTCTCGGTACGACCGAAGGGCCAGGCCGAATTCGGCACCCGCGCCGAGATCAAGAACGTCAACTCCTTCCGCTTCATCGAGAAGGCGATCAACCACGAGATTCAGCGCCAGATCGAGCTGATCGAGGACGGCGGCAAGGTAGTCCAGGAAACCCGCCTGTACGACCCGAACAAGGACGAGACCCGCTCCATGCGCGGCAAGGAAGAAGCCAACGACTACCGTTACTTCCCCTGTCCCGACCTGCTGCCGGTGGTCATCGAGCCCGAGTACCTGGCGAAGCTGCGCGAGCAACTGCCGGAACTGCCGGTGCAGAAGCGCGAACGCTTCGAGAGCCAGTACGGCCTGTCCGCCTACGATGCCAGCGTGCTGTCCGCCAGCCGCGAGATGGCCGACTACTTCGAGAAGGTCCAGGGCATCTGCGGCGACGCCAAGCTGGCGGCCAACTGGGTGATGGTCGAGCTGGGCAGCCTGCTCAACAAGGACGGCCTGGAGATCGAGCAGTCCCCGGTGTCCGCCGAGCAACTGGGCGGCATGATCCTGCGCATCAAGGACAACACCATCTCCGGCAAGCTCGCCAAGATGGTCTTCGAAGCCATGGCCAACGACGAGGGTTCCGCCGACCAGATCATCGAGGCCAAGGGCCTGAAGCAGGTCACCGACAGTGGCGCCATCGAGAAGATGCTCGACGAGGTGCTGGCGGCCAACGCCGAGCAGGTCGAGCAGTACCGCGCTGCCGACGAGGCCAAGCGCGGCAAGATGTTCGGCTTCTTCGTCGGCCAGGCGATGAAGGCCTCGAAAGGCAAGGCCAACCCGCAGCAGGTGAACGAGTTGCTGAAGAAAAAGCTCGAAGCGTGAGTCAAAGCCAGACGCCGGGTTCGCCCGGCGTCTTCTTGTCCGCCAGGAGCCTGTTGTCCATGCCCACCCCATCCGCCGCCGCGCGCCTCGCCCTCGCCGTCCTGCCCCTGTTCCTCGCCGGCTGCTCCAGCCTCGCCGGCAGCGGTTCCGCGGATACCGGCGAAGCCTCCTACTATGGCAGCCGCCACGCAGGCCTGCGTACCGCCAGCGGCGAGCGCTACAACCCCAACGCAATGACCGCTGCCCACCGCACGTTGCCGTTCGGTACCCGCGTGCGGGTAACCAACCTCGACAACCGCCGCAGCGTGGTGGTGCGGATCAACGATCGCGGGCCGTTCCGCCGCGGACGGATCATCGATGTATCGCGCAAGGCCGCCGAAGGCCTGGGTATGATCCGCAGCGGCGTGGCGCCGGTTCGGATAGAGTCGCTGGATTGAGCCACCTTCTACCCACGACAGGAACCTTCCGATGAGCGAACAAGGCAAGACCGGCCTGGAGATCCGACGTGAAGTCATGGGCGACGCCTTCGTCGAGCGCGCCATGGGCAACGCCACCGCCTTCACCCAGCCATTGCAGGACTTCGTCAACGAGCATGCCTGGGGCTCGGTCTGGGCCCGCGAGGCGCTGCCGCGCAAGACCCGCAGCCTGATCACCCTGGCCGCCCTGACCGCCCTGAAGTGCCCGCAGGAACTCAAGGGGCACGTGCGCGGTGCGCTGAACAACGGCTGCACGGTGGAGGAAATCCGCGAGGCACTGCTGCACTGCGCGGTCTATGCCGGGGTGCCGGCGGCGATCGATGCGTTCCGTGCGGCGCAGGAAGCGATCGATACCTGGCAGGGCGAACAGCCCGCCTGAGCCCAGGAGCCATTCGCAGCGGCATGAGCGCCGCCGTCAGGCCACGGGTTGATAACACCGATGCCTGAGCGACGGCGAATAACGCCAGGGGCGTTATCCGCCCTATGGGACCGAGCGCAGGCGCCTACGGATAACTGAAGCGCTTCACCAGCGTCAGCTCGCCAGGCTTGCGCATCGGCACCAGGAAGGTTTCCTGTTTCTCGTTCGGCGTGCCCTCTTCGGTGACCAGGGTGATGCGCGCCGTGGTCAGGTCCTGGGCGGCCTGTTCGGCGCCATCCTCGCTGCTGCCGTAGCCACCGCCGAAGTAGTTGACGTAGACCAGGTAGGGCCCCTTCTGCGGCGTCGGCGTGGCGATGATTTCCGGGCCGTAGCCGGTGGTGACGTCGACATCCAGGGTCGCGCCGTTGGCCAGCGAACGATTGCCATACCAGACATGGTCGCCGTCCGGGGTCACCAGGTGCAGGTCGAGGTCGGTGTTGTCGCTGTCCCAGGACAGCAGCACGCGCAGCTTGGCCGGCACTTCCCCGCCGCCGCCACCGTGATAGAACTGGACCCGTCGCGACTGCCCGGCGGCGTTGCGCACCTCGACGCTGTTGCTGCCGGACGGGAAGGCGAACGGGCGGTCGAAGCTGCCATCGGCGTCCACCTTCAGTGGCATGCTCACACCGTTCACCACCAGCGTCGCCGGGCGGTCCTTGGGCTGGCTCTCGATCGCGCCGCGAATGCGCGCGGTGGTCGCCTGGTCGGCGGCGACGTTGACCGAGGACGCCGGGTAGTTCACCACCTGCCGGTAATTGGCGGCGGAACCGTCGCCGGCACGCCAGCCGGAGACCGGCGTATCCAGTTTCACGGGGTTGTCCGCCCAGGCGACGAGGGGAAGGCAACTGAGCAGGGCGGCAAGGGACATTCGGTTCATGGAGTCATTCCAGTAGCAGGCGCCGGGCCAGGCTTTCGACATAGTTTTCGTCCTGGCCGCTGGGATGGGCGCGGAAGGCCAGGTGCAGGTATTCGTGGGTGAGGTCCAAGCGTTCCTGTAGGGAATACAGGCCGCGGACGAAGATGCGTTCGCGCTCGCGATCGACATAGGGCCGCCCGGAAGCCAGGCGGCACACGGAAAAACTCGGAATCTCCTCGTAGCCGGGCTCTCGGTCGAGGCGCTCGCGCCACTGCCGGCGCTGCTTGCGCAGCCAGTCTTCGGCAGCCGGCAACGGCTGGCAGGCGGCCACCGGGTTGTCCCAGCGGCTCAGGCTGCTGCGCGGGAAAGCCTGGGCGAGGATGCTGTCGTAGCCCAGTCCCTGCCCGGCTTGCTCCACCGCGTGCTTCCAGGACAGGCGCGCCGGACCAGGCTGGTCGGAGTGATAGTTGACGGTCGCCCCGGCCAGCACCAGGTCGGCGCTCCAGGCAGCGATCCGCCGCGTCGGCGCGCTGGCCGGGCGCGGCGCCACGCGCTGGCGCTGGCTGCTGTCATCGATGGCCAGGCATTCGCCGCGCGGCGCGGCGTTTTGCAATAGATAGGTGCGAATGGTCACCGCCAGCGCGCGAGCGGCTTCCTTCGGCTGCGCCGAGGCTTCGCGCTCCAGCACCCGCGCCACGTACTCTTCGCGCGAAACCCGCGCGACCAGGCGCGGCACGCCATCCACCCGTTGCAGGAAGAGGTCGCCGGCGCTGGCGATGTCCAGTCGATTGCCGTTGGCGAAGAGCACTTGCTGCGGACCATGCAGCAGGCCTTCGGCGGCCGGGTGGCCGGAGGGATCGCTGACCGAGCGCAGCGGATAGCGGCTGAACAGGTTCACTTCCACGCAACGGCCCGGATCGGCCGGCCACGGACTCGGCAGGAAGCGCCCGAGCACCTCGGCGTAGCGGTCCAGAATCATCTTGCTGGTTCCCGGGCCGCCGAGCCAGAGCGGCGTTCCATCGACCAGCCAGCCAGCGAAACCGCCCTGGCGCGCCTGCGGGTCATGGTCGTCGAGCCAGCTCCAGGTCTTCACCCGCAGGCGGCCGCCAAGGCTGGCCACGGCATGGCCGTCGCCGGCCTGCAACGCCACGTCGAGCAGTACCCGCCGCGCCTCGCCCTGGGCCGGCAGTTGCTGCAACTGCTCCAGAAGCTCCTTAACCGGCACCCGCGTCTGCGGTTGCAGCCGTTCCAGATCGAGCAACCAGGCCGGTGCCTGGCGCGCCTGCCAGTAGCCGCGCCAGGCCTCCGGCCGCAAGGCGAGGCGCTGCGGCTCGAAATACAGCCCGCAGGAGCGCACCAGGGCGCGGTCACGACCGATCGTCTGGCCATTCTCGCAGCAGTAGACCTCCTCGCGGCTGCGCCCCTGGCAGGCATAGGGCGACTCGGCCTGGCCGATGTCGCTCAGCCAGGCGAAGACGAACAGTTTCCACAGGCTGCCCAGCGGAGCCTGCAAATCGGCCGGCAACGGCCGGCGCTCGAGCACCCGCTGGCGATCCAGGCTCACCAGTTCGTAGCCCTGGGTCGTGCGCCAGGCCAGCTGGACCGGCGCCTCCGCTGCGCGAAGCAGCAACGGCACGGCGCACAGCAGGACCAGCCAGGCGCGCAACGCAATCACTCGACCTTGACCTTGGCCAGCGCCGGCTTGGCTTCCAGGGCCTGCTGTTCCGGCGCGTAGAGACGCAGGTAGCGGGCCGGTGGCAGGTTGAAGCTGCCTTTCTGGGAGAAACGCACCAGGTGACGGAAACGCTGCTCGCCACTCAGGCTGTCCACCGGCACTCCGTAGAACAGCTCGCCCGGTTCGTTGCGCGCGCGCTCCAGGGTGGTCGCCTCGTCGCCGGCCAGGCCGCTGATCTTGATGCCCCAGGTGGTGCGCTCGACATCCGCACCGGGCGGCAGCGGCAGTTCCAGCATGCCGTAGCGTAGAGTGGTGTCTTCCGGAACGGTCAGGGTCACTTCGTCGAGATACAGTTCGTCGCTGGAAAGCGGCTTGTCGCCGACCTCCTCGACCTTGAACTCGAACGCCCCCTCGCCGGGCACCAGGCGCAGCAGGCGACGGCTGATCTGCACCGGCAGTTGCCCGCTCGGCGCCTGGGCGCTGCGGTAGCTGAGCGCAACCGGCAACGGCCGGGCCGGCGCCTCGTCCAGGTCGACCCAGCTCGGAATGCCGCGGCCGCGCCATTGCCAGTAGGTTTCGCCGGTAGCACCGCGCTGCGCCTGCCAGTCCTTCGGCGGCTGCGGCAGCTTGCCCTGCGGCGCCTGGGCCAGGGCGCCCTGCAGCCAGGTCAGGGCCAGGGCGCGTTCCAGGGTCGATTGCGCCGGCGCCAGGCGTTGCAGCAGAGCGCTGGCCTGCTGGCCATCCACGGCCGAGCGAGAGGCCAGCAAGGCATCGGTGAACGGCAAGCCGGCCTCACGCAGGCGCTGCGTCGCCGTCTCGGCCTGGGCGGCCAGCGGCGCGGGCACCGCGACCCGCAGTTGCCGTGCCAGGTCCACCGCCAGCACTCGCGCCGCGGCCAGGCCGACGGCCGAGTCCGGGTCGCCCAGCACCAGGCCGTCGTCGGCCTCCAGCGGCTCCGCGCGCGCCTGCCCTTCGCCGGCGTTGGCCAGATCGTTGAGCAGGCCGCCGAGCAGGGTGTTCACCGGCAACTGCATGTCGCGGGCGAAAGCCAGGATCAGCGCGCGCTGCAGCAGCGGGGTCTGCGTCGCCTGCTTGGCGTAGGGCTCGAGGATGCGCTGCCAGTGTTCGGCCGGCAGTTGGATCTCCAGTGCGCGGCTGGCGTACCAATCGGCGTAGTAGGCGTAGGCGGTGAGGAAAGCGTCGCCATCGACGTCGCCGCCCCACCAGGCGAACCAGGCGTCCGGGCCGGCCATCTGCACCAGGCGCAGGCGACTGTTCTGCATGATCAGGCGCAGGCGGTCGCGAATCCGCGGCTCGCCGCCGGCCAGCGCCGGATAGGCGATGCTCAGCGGCAGCAGTTGGCTGGCGGTCTGCTCGACGCCGCCGTAGGGATATTCCAGCAGGTCATCGAGATTGCCCAGGTAGGCCGCGGCCGGGCCATCGGCCAGGCGCAGGCGTACGTCGCGCGCGTCCGCCGGCAGTTGCAGCGGGTTGCTCGCCGCCGCCAGGCTGAGGTTCTGCGCCTGCTCCACCTGCCAGCCGTCGGCCAGCAGGTTGAAGCGCACCGCCAGGCGGTCGCGGACCTGCCCGTCCTGGCGCAGCTCGGCGCTCCAGTCGCCATCGCTGAGCGGCTGTTGCGCCAGCGGTATGTAGTTGACTCCCTTGGCCAGCTCCAGGGGCTGGCTGCGCTGGCTGCCAGGCGGCCCGCTGAGCAGCTCGGCCTTGACCGGCTGTTCGCCCTGGTTGAAGACGAACAGGCCGAGGTCGGGCTGGTCACCCTGGCGGAAGCGGGTCGGCCCGCTCCATTTCAGGTACAGCGGCTTCTCCGAGCGAAGGAACTGCTTCTTCTGGCCGACCTGGCCGTTGTCGTCGATGGCCCGTGCGGTGATCCGCCAGCGGGTCAGCGAGTCGGGCATGCGGAAGCTGAAGCTGGCCTTGCCCTGGGCGTCGGTGACCAGCTCCGGCTGCCAGGCGGCGGTGTCGACGTCCTCGCGGCGCGGCCGCTCCAGTACCTTGACGCCGCGCTCGCTGCGATTCGCCCGTCCGGGTGCACTGGTGCTGCCGGGCAACGCCACGTCGTAGCTGATGAAGGCCAGGCTGGCGCTGGTGCGCACGTTGTTGCGCCGCGGATGGTAGAAGAACTGGTCGATGCCGGGGGCGATCTCCGCCTGCAGGGCATAGACCATCTCATCCACCACGCTGACGGTCAGGTGGCTGGAAACCGGTTTGCCGGCGAAGCGCGTGGCCAGGGTCACGGTCACCGTCTCGCCCGGTTCGTAGCGCTCCTTGTCGGTGGCGATGTCGATCTCCACCTGGGGCATGCCGACCTTGATCCCGGCGTTCTGGAAGCTGTAGTCGCCGCCCTTGGTGTAGAGCACCGAGAAGGTCAGGTTCGGCGAGAACTCCTCGCGCACCGGGATCCGCACGCGGTACTGGGTCGGATTGAGCTTTTCCAGGCGCAGCCAGTCGGCGCCCTTGGACAGCAGGGCGGTGGCCTCGACCTTGTCGCGCTCCAGGGACAACAGTGCATCCTCCACCGGCTCGGGGAAGGTGATCAGTGCGGAGGCTTCCTCGCCGGTGCGGTACTCGGGCTTGTCGAACACCACCTCGACGGTGCCCGGCACCGACTTCACACCCTCGCCGCTCACCGAGTGGCCGGTAGCGCCAAGGAGCTGGCCCTTGTCGTCGCGCAGCTCCACGGAATAGGTACCGGGGCGCTCGAAGGCCAGCGCGAAGCGGCCGTCGGCGACCGGACCGCTGTCGGTGGCGCGGTCCTCCAGGCGGATCCACTGGTAGCTGCTCGGCTTGAGCGGGGTCGGCTGTTCGCTGGCATAGCTGAACTCGACCTTCTCGCCGGCGGCGCTGAAGCGCTGCGGCGCGCTCAGGCGGTAGCGCGCGGCGCCGCGCTCGATGAGGATCTCCTTGCTGGTCTTGACCCGGTAGGCGGCGCCGTCGCTGGCGAAGATGGTCAGCATGTAGCGACTGGGTTTCTCGGCCGGCGGCAATTCGATGGCGGCGCGGCCCTTGCCGTCGGTGGTCAGTTCGGTGCTGCTCAGTTCCACCGGGAACTGGCCGAGATACTGCAGTTCGTTGTCCACCATCGACAACTGCTGGGCGCGCAGGCTCAGTTGCAGGCGCGCGTTGGCCACCGGCTTGCCGTCCGGATAGAGCAGGACGATCTCGCCCTTCACCGGCTCGGCGGTCTTGAAGTCCGGCTTGGCCAGGTCGAGGGCGACTTCGAAGTGCGGCTTGATGTATTCGGCGACGCGGAAGGCGCTGCTGTAGGTCTGCCCGCGGTAGTCGAAGCGCAACTCGTAGCCGCCGGCGACGGCGTTCTCCGGCAGTTGGAAGCGGCCATTGGCGCCGCTCTTCGCGTCGAAGCGGAGGTCCAGGCTTTGCAATACCGTGCCGCTGGCGTCGATCACGCTCAGGCGCACCGGCGCGCTGGCGGCGGCCTGGGATTGCCGGGCGTCCTTGAACTCGCGGCCGACCATCTTCAACGAGACCCAGTCGCCCGGCCGGTACAGCGGGCGGTCGGTGAAGGCGTAGATCTTGGTGTCGTAGATCTCGCTGTCGTAATAGAAGTTCTCGGAGACGAAGACCCCGCCCTCGCGGTCCTCGCCGATCACGTAGGAGCGCTCCGGACTGGCGTGCTTGAGCCGCAGCAGGCCGTCGGCGTCGGTATTGCCGCTGCTCATCACGCCCAGGCCGTCGGTCCACAGCACCTTGGTGTCGGGCACCGGGGTGCCTTCGTGCTTGCGTGCGGTCCAGACCAGCAGCTCGTCGCCGGCGACCTTGCTCACCGCCACGCTGTTGGAGACGAACACCACGGTGGTGGCGCGGTACTTGCCGACAAGCGCCTCGACCAGGTACAGGCCCGGCTTCAGCTTGCCCAGCGGGATGTAGACATTGCCCGGCACGACGTTGATGAACTCGCTGGAGGAACCGGCCAGCTTTACGTCCTGCGGCGGCTCGATGGGCTTGGCGTCCCACAGCGGATAGCGGAACTGGCTGACCAGCGGCAGGCCGGGAATCGGCGCGTATTGCGGCTGCGCGTCGTAGGGCGTCGGCGCGGTCATGGCGTTGCCCATCTTCAGCTCGGGCACCGCCTCGGTGACCTGTTGCCGCGACTCGTAGGAGAAGGCGCGCTGCATCACCCGGCGCGACTTGCGATACCAGTTGTCCCAGAGATAGGCCAGGGTGTTCGACAGGCCTTCGCCCTTGAACTGTCCCTCGGCCAGGACCCGGTGCAGGTTCTTCTGCCGCTTGAGGAACTCCAGCGGCTGTTCGATCCGGTACAGGCGCACGTCGACCCCGCCATAGGGCTCCATGCGGTAGCGCCGGTAGTCGCGGCCGGGCGCTTCGAGACGGACCCGCGCTTCCTCGTCGGTGGCGAAGCTGCTGTCGGCGAGCAGGAAGAAGGATTCGCCGGCCATCGGCGTGTAGCCGCTCGGTTCCACCGTGTCTTCCGCCTGGACGGCGGCGAACGGCAGCAGGACCAGGGCGGCGACCGCCAGGCTACGGCTGAAACGGCGCAGGTTGCTCATTGCTGTGGTCTTCACTGGGACGCGATTCATTGAGAGAGGAAAGCCAGCCGATAGATGCCGATAAAGTTGGGATTGGATTCGTCGGGGATCCATCGGGTGTCCTTCCATGTCATGAGTTGTTGCAGGCTGACCGAGCGCATGCCGTTATCGGTCGGGGTGCTGCTGCCGGTGTGATAGGCGATGGAGCGGCCCATCCAGATCATCAGGTGCTGGTCGTCGCCCTGGTCGTAGAACATCAGGTCGCCGGGGCGCGCCTGGTTGAGGTCGCGACCGACCAGCCGGCTGTTGAACTGCACCAGCTTGATCGCATTCACGTAGGGCCCGACCTGGCCGCCACCCTGCTGCCAGTTCTGCGCCAGGCGCCGTTGCTCGGGACTGAGCGCCAGCTCCGGGGGCAGGTAGCGGTTGGACAGGCCGTTGGCGCGCAGCCACTTGCCATCGTGGACTTTCAGCGCCTCGTTGGCGGCGAAGCGCACCAGGCCGGCGCAGTCCTGCTGGTGCCAGCGCGGACTCGGCCCTTGGCGCAACTGTTCCTGGGCGATGCGCACGAACCAGGCGCGGAATACCTGCGATTGCTGCGGGTCGAGCGTTACCGCGGGCTCGCCGCGGGCAACGCCGCTGGCCAGCAGGAGCAGCGCCAGGCCGAAGGCAGTCAGGCGTCTCACAGCGACCGCCATTCCAGCGGCAGCCATTGCCACGGTGCGTTGGCCTGGCTTCCGGCAGGCAGCCCGAGGGCGTAGCTGCCCTTGCCGGCGAGGGTTTTCAGGCGCGGCATCAGGTAGGTGTCGGCGGCATTGCGGAATACCGGCTCAATGTCCTGCGGCAGGCTGTCGAGGGTTTCCCGTTGCAGCAGTTCGGAGAGCGGCTGCGGCGCCAGGTAGGCCGGTACCAGCGCATCCTTCGGCAACACCTCGGCGAGCGGCGGATAGCGTTTGTCGAGGGTGTCCAGGGCCTTGCCGAGCAACTGGTCGTCGAGGGAGAACAGCAGGGTCTGGCCATGGCGCGCCATGCCGATGCGGAAGAACGCGCGGCCGCTGATGCTCTCCGGGTTGTCCGCCTGGCTGGCCGGATAGGCGCCGAAGTTCGAGCTGACCTGGCGGGTCCAGCGGCGGGTCTGGCCATCCACCCGGTCTTCCACCGGGAAGCTGCCACCCTCGACCTTGGCTTCCTTCGCGCCGATCACGCGACCGAACAGCTTGCCCAGCTCGTCGTCGAGTTCGGCACTGGCCGGCGCGCTCAACTGGCCCACCAGCAGCGGCGAATGCAGCCGCGAACTGGCGTACCAGCAGAGACCGGCAGCGCCGCTGAGATGCTCGGAGAAGGCCTGGGCCATCTTCTGCTCGGCCCCCAGACGCTCCAGCATCACCCCGTACAGGCCAGGGGTGACCGGCAGCGCCACGCAGGCGCTGGCGCCCATCGGCATGGCCTGCCAGACCGGGGCGAAGTCCAGCGGCGGCTGGCGTTCCACCTCGTTCAGCGCCAGGTAGCTGCTCCAGCCCTGCTCGCCCTTCTCGAAGCGCACCCCGGCGAAGCTCGGGATGAAGCGCTGGTAGCCCATGGCCAGGACGCTGGCATTGAGGGTGATGCGCTGGCGCAGCTCGCCGCGGCCCGGCAGGCCGAAGCGCTCGGGGAACAGTTCGTCGCCGTCGAGCAGTGCCTCCACGTCTTCGCTGGCCGGAGCGTTCAGCGGGCTGTCGTCGCTTTCGCCACCATCGTCGAAGAGCATCCGTGGGTTCGACAGCAACAACAGCCGGTCGCCCTTGGACAGGAACAGCATCGCCTTGTCGTTGCCGTAGCGCAGGCGATAGACCGAGGTTCCCGCCAACTCGCCGACCTTGCGCAACTGCTGGTCGTCGGCGGCGATATGGGCCAGCGGCTCGAGCACCCGCGCCAGGCCGCCGCGCTTGAGCACCACCACGAAGTCGCGCAGGCGGCCGTCGGCGCCGCGCCAGAGGGCGACCTGGGCCGGTTGGTCGAGCAGTTCCTCGACCAGGCTGTCCTTCAGGGTCAGGTCGTGCTCGTAGATGATCCGCCGCAACGTACCGGTCAGGCCGAGGCGGTCGCCATTGTTCTCGTAATAGAAGACGAAGTCCTCGGTCAGGGTATCGCGCAGCAACGGCACCTCGAGGATTTCCTTCGGCAGGCGGCTCAGCGACACGCTCTCGATCAGCGCGTCGGGCTTGCGCAGGTCACGGTAGGCACGTGGCGCGTCGGCGTCCGCGGGTGCCTGGGCGCCGATCGGCTGGCCGAGGTCCTCTTCGGCCGGGCGCCCTCCGCCGAGCCGCTCCAGCCAGCCCATCTGCCAGGCCAGCACACCGCCGGCGGCCAGCGCGGCGACGATCCCCAGCACCGGCCACAGGGCGCTTCGGGTGCGCGCAGCGGCGGGCGCAGGGGTTCCGTTGGCAGGGCTGGGGGTGTTGTTCTCGCTCATGGTTCGCTAATCCCGTGTCATCCGTACGAGGGGATGCTTCAGTAGGTAAAGGTCTTGACCAGCACCAGGTCGCCGATGGTGCGCAGGGGCACGACGAAGGTCTCGTGCTTCTCGTCGACGCTGTTTTCGTTGAACACCAGGTTGACCTGCGCGGTGATCACGTCCTGTACGTTGCTGCCGGCCTGGAAGTTGTAGCCCTGGTTGTTGAGGTTGCCCCAGTAGTTCACGTAGATCAGGTAGGTGCCGTGCAGCGGCGCGCCCATGGTGAACATCTCCGGGCCGGGCCCGTCGACGCCGTCCGGATCGAGGCCGCCGCTGTTGCTCAGGCGCGGATGCGCCCAGTAGGCGTGCTGGCCATCGGGGGTGACGATATGCAGGTCAAGCTCGGCCTTCGGATCGTCCCAACCCAGCACCACGCGCACGCGCGGCGGCAGTTGGGAGCGATTGGCCTCGTAGAACTGTACGCGCTTGAGGATCTTGCCGTCGGCGCTGCCGACCTGGACGCCGTTGGAGCCGTGGCCGAACGCATAGGGGCGGACGAAGCGCCCGGCGCCGTCGGAATAGAGAGGGAGAGGATTGCCGTTGACCACCAGGCGCTGGGCGCGCTCGGTGCCGACCAGTTCGCGCAGGTGTCCTTCGATCAGGCTGCGGCCGCGCTGGCCGCCGCGATCGATGGGCGGAGTCGGATAGGCGACACGCGGGGCATCGGGCTGCTCGAGCAGGCCGGAATAGCGCCAGCCTGCCGTCGGACCATCCAGGTCCACCGAAGGCTCGGCTAGTGCAGGCAGCCCGAAGGCCAGTCCGAACAGCACCGACAGGCAACCGGCACTCGAACCGAAGATACGCATGATCAATCCCTGGTCGTGCGATTCATGAAAGTTGCATCTTAACGATTGCGCTGTCCGCTGGATATCCCCGGCGACCGGCGGAATGTGCGAAATCCACCGCGATTCGACGGAAAGCGGAAAGTATAGGGGGCGCCATGCGGCGCCCCCGTTGTCATTTACGCTTCAGCGCCGTACCGGCCGCTTCTGCAGCTTGCGCTGCAAGGTCCGTCGATGCATGCCCAGGGCGCGGGCGGTGGCGGAGATGTTGCCCTCGTGCTCGGCGAGCACGCGCTGGATGTGCTCCCATTGCAGGCGATCCACCGACATCGGGTTTTCCGGCACCAGGGTGTCCAGGTCGGCGTGCTCGGAGAGCAGCGCGGCCAACACGTCATCGGCATCCGCCGGCTTGCACAGGTAGTTGCAGGCGCCGCGCTTGATCGCCTCCACCGCGGTGGCGATGCTGGAATAGCCGGTGAGGATCACCACCCGCATGTCCGCGTGCAGCTCCAGCAGCTTCGGCAGCAGCACCAGGCCGGAGTCGCCTTCCATCTTCAGGTCGAGCACGGCATAGTCCGGCGTGTCCTGCTGGGCCAGCGCCAGGCCTTCCTCGGCGGAGCCGGCGGTGCTGACCCGCAGGCCGCGACGGCTCATGGCCCGCGCCAGGACCCGGGTAAAGGTGGGATCGTCGTCCACCAGCAGGAGATGGGGTTGTTCTTCCCCTTCGAAGAGCAGCTCTTCAGACATAGGCAGGGCCTCTCAGACGGATCACTCAAGCCATTCCGTAGCTGCGCGGCAAGCGCAGTTCGGTCAGAGTGCCGCCATCTTCGTGGTTATACAACTTCACCGTTCCACCAGCGCGGGTCACGCTGGCCTGACTGAGAAACAGGCCGAGGCCGAAGCCCTTGCCCTTGGTGGTGAAGAACGGTTTGCCGATCTGTTCGGCGATCGCCAGGGGCACCCCGACGCCGTGGTCGCGGATACTCAGGCAGATACTGCTGCTGTCCCAGTCCAGGCGGATGTCGAGGTCGTCGGGACAGGCGTCCGCCGCATTGTTCAGCAGGTTCAGCAGAGCCTGGCTGAGGTCGGTCGGCGGGGTCAGGCGCGGCGCGGAGCCGAGGCCCAGGCACTGGTAGCGGTAGGAAGCCTCCGGACGCATCAGGTGCCAGCGGCGCAGCACCGATTCCAGCCATTCCGCGGCGCTTTGCTCCTCGATAGCCTGACGGCGGTCGGCCTCGGCCGCCCGTACCAGTTGCTGGAGGGTGTGCTTGCACTGCTTGACCTGTTCCTGGAGCAATGCCAGGTCTTCCTGCAGGGTCGGGTCCTGCGGGCGCTCCTGGCGCAGCTCGTTGAGCAGCACGCTCATGGTCGCCAGCGGCGTACCCAGTTCGTGCGCGGCACCGGCCGCCTGGGTGGCCACCGCGAGCAACTGCTGGTCGCGCATGCTTTCCTCGCGCCGCTCGGCCTGCATGTGCGCCTGCCAGCGCAGGGCCTCGGACATCTTCACCACGAAGAAGGTGATGAAGGCCGCCGACAGGGCGAAGTTCAGCCACATGCCGAACAGGTGCAGGTTGATCAGCATCGCCTCGTGCTGAACCGCCTGCAGGTGCAGCGGGTGGTACCAGATCAGCAGCAGGGTGTAGCCGGTCAGGGCCAGGCCGGAGAGCACCATGGAGTAGATCCAGGGCAGGGTCGCAGCGGCGATGGTCAGCGGTACCAGGTAATAGGAAACGAAGGGGTTGGTCGAGCCGCCCGAGTAATACAGCAAGGTGCTGTGGATGATCAGGTCGCAGGCCAGTTGTACCGCGTACTCCTGGTCGGTCACCGGCCACGGCGCGCGCAGGCGCAGCGCGGTGAACAGGATCAGGCAGGCGGACAGGCCAAGGGTCAGGCCGAGCGCCAGCCACGGCAGCGGCAACAGGTCGGAGAGCCAGGCGAAACCCACCGAGCCGGCCTGCGCGGCCAGCACGAGAATACGGATGAGGAGCAGACGGCCAAGGTTCTGGCGACTGGCGGAGAGCAGGAAAACCGGTGCGCGCATGTTTTCTTCCGGAATAAGCGCGAGTATAGCCAAGACGCTGTCGGCAACTCTGCGGCAAAGTGACTCAGAAACCTCGCAGGTCGCCATCCTGCCCTGTTTCGCCGAGCGCTGTCAGGGCTCAGATCAGTAAATTTCACGTTTTTTCCGAAATCGCCTAACCCGTTCCGGGAAAAGCCTTCGTCTCATGGTCCAAGACTGGCGTATAGGCATGTTTGCCGCGCCTGCCGGAACGATGCTCTACAGTGTGAATTCAGCCTTAGTACAAGGAGTTGCCCAATGTCTGCGATTTCCCGCCTGGCCGCCGCCGTCACCCTCTGCGCCGCCAGCCTCTCGGCCGTCGCCGAGGAAGCGCCGCGCTACAACCAGGTCTCGCTGCACGCCGAAGTCAGCCAGCAGGTGGCCCACGACCTGATGCAGGTCACCCTCTACAGCGAAAACCAGGGCAGCGATCCGGCCAAGCTCGCCGCCGAGACCACCAGCGTCCTCAACGCCGCCGTCGCCGACGCGCGCAAGGTCAAGGGCGTGACCATCAGCCTGGGCAGTCGCAACAGCTATCCGGTCTACGACGACAAGGGCCAGAAGATCACCGGCTGGCGCGAGCGCGCCGAGCTGCGCCTGGAAAGCTCCGACTTCGCCGCCCTCGGCCAGCTTTCCGCCGACCTGCTGGGCAAGCTGAAGATGGGCGGCATGGACTTCAGCATCGCCGATGCGACCCGCAAGAAGAACGAGGACCAATTGATGAAAGGCGCCGTGGACGCGTTCAAGGAGCGCGCCCAGTTGCTCACCGAGGCGCTCGGCGGCAAGGGCTACAAGCTGGTCAGCCTGAGCGTGAACAGCGCCGGCGCACCGCGCCCGTACCCGGTGATGCGGATGGCGGCGATGAAGGCCGACGCCAGCTTCGGTGGCGCCCAGGCGCCGGAGATCGAGGCCGGGACCAGCCAGGTCACGGTCAACGCCGACGGTGTGATCGAGGTGCAGATGCCCTGATCCGGCCGGCGCGCACCACAAGAGGCAGCCTCCGGGCTGCCTCTTGCGTTTCCACTGTCTCTCGCGCAGCAAACGCGGCCTGCGTCGCGTTTGCGCAAATTCGAAAATGCGACATTCCCTTTCAATCGGATAACAACATCTACACTGAAGCGACCTCGACGCTTGCGGCCGGCACACGCCCTGCATAGCTTCGCGCAAGACAGCTCACGAGGCTGTCCCTCGCAGACAATCAAAATAACCAGAGGTCACTCCATGCGTAGAAACGCCGTCATCCGCTCCGCGATCATGCCCTCGCTGCTCGGCGCAGCGCTGGTCGCCGCCGTTCCCCAGGCCTTCGCCAGCAACCTGATCTTCTGCTCGGAAGGCAGCCCGGCCGGCTTCGATCCCGCCCAGTACACCACCGGTACCGATTTCGACGCCGCGGCGGAAACCGTCTTCAACCGCCTGACCCAGTTCGAGCGCGGCGGCACCAAGGTCCTTCCCGGCCTCGCGGAAAGCTGGGACGTCAGCGACGACGGCAAGACCTATACCTTCCACCTGCGCAAGGGCGTGAAGTTCCACAGTACCGACTACTTCAAGCCGACCCGCGAATTCAATGCCGACGACGTGCTGTTCACCTTCGAACGCATGCTCGACAAGGATCATCCGTTCCGCAAGGCCTACCCCACCGAGTTTCCCTACTTCACCGACATGGGCCTGGACAAGAACATCGCCAGGGTCGAGAAGCTCGACGAGCATACGGTGAAGTTCACCCTCAACGAGGTCGACGCGGCCTTCATCCAGAACCTGGCGATGCCCTTCCCATCGATCCAGTCCGCCGAATACGCCGCGCAACTGCTCAAGCAGGGCAAGGCCAGCGACATCAACCAGAAGCCGATCGGCACCGGCCCGTTCGTGTTCAGCCGCTACCAGAAGGATGCGCAGATCCGCTTCAAGGGCAACAAGGACTACTGGAAGCCGGACGAGGTGAAGGTCGACAACCTGATCTTCGCCATCAACACCGACGCCTCGGTGCGCGCGCAGAAGCTCAAGGCCGGCGAGTGCCAGATCACCCTCAACCCGCGCCCCGCCGACCTCGACGCGCTGAAGAAGGACCCGAACCTGAACCTGCCGTCGCAGGCCGGCTTCAACCTCGGCTACATCGCCTACAACGTCACCCACAAGCCGTTCGACAAGCTGGAAGTACGCCAGGCGCTGGACATGGCGGTGAACAAGAAGGCCATCATCGACGCCGTCTACCAGGGCGCCGGCCAGTTGGCGAGCAACGGCATGCCACCGACCCAGTGGTCCTACGACGAGACCATCAAGGACGCGCCCTACGATCCGGCCAAGGCCAGGGAGCTGCTGAAGAAGGCCGGCGTCGCCGAAGGCACCGAGATCACCCTGTGGGCCATGCCGGTACAACGCCCCTACAACCCCAACGCCAAGCTGATGGCGGAAATGCTGCAGAACGATTGGGCGAAGATCGGTATCAAGGCGAAGATCGTCACCTACGAATGGGGCGAATACATCAAGCGCGCCAAGGGCGGCGAGCATGACGCCATGCTGATCGGCTGGAGCGGCGACAACGGCGACCCGGACAACTGGCTCGGCACCCTCTACGGCTGCGACGCGGTGGACGGCAACAACTTCTCCAAATGGTGCGACGCCGGCTACGACAAGCTGGTCAAGGATGCCAAGCGCACCACCGACCAGGGCAAGCGCACCGAGCTGTACAAGCAGGCCCAGCACATCCTCAAGGAACAGGTGCCGATCACCCCGATCGCCCACTCCACCGTGTACCAGCCGATGCGCAAGACGGTACACGACTTCAGGATCAGTCCCTTCGGCCTGAACTCGTTCTACGAGGTCAGCGTCGGCAAGTAGCTTCGCCTGCCAGCCGCGCCGCCCCGCCACGAGCGAGGCGGCGCCTCTCCCCAGGGCGGCCGACCCGGCCGTCCCGCTCCAGAGGAGTCATCCATGCGACCACGCTCTGCCCTGCGCTACAGCCTGCTGCTGCTCGCCTTCGCCGCCAGCGCCGCCATCCAGGCCCAGCCGAAGACCCTGGCGGTGTGCACCGAAGCGGCGCCGGAAGGGTTCGATCCGGCCCGCTATACCTCCGGCTACACCTTCGACGCCTCAGCCCATCCGCTGTACAACGCGCTGGCCGCGTTCGCTCCGGGCAGCGCCACGGTGATCCCGGCCCTGGCGGAAAGCTGGGACGTCTCCGCTGACGGCCTCGTCTACACCTTCCGCCTGCGCCAGGGCGTGAAATTCCACAGCACCGACTACTTCAAGCCAACCCGCGAATTCGACGCCGACGACGTGCTGTTCAGCTTCCAGCGCATGCTCGATCCGCAGCACCCCGCCCACGACCTTTCGCCCAGCGGCTACCCCTACGCCGACGCCATGCAACTGCGCGACATCATCGAGCGCATCGAGAAGATCGACGAGCACCAGGTGCGCTTCGTCCTCAAGCACCCGGAGGCGCCGTTCCTCGCCGACCTGGCCATGCCGTTCGGCTCGATCCTCTCCGCCGAATATGCCGGCCAGTTGATCGCCAGGGGCAAGGGCGACGAACTCAACAGCAAGCCGATCGGCACCGGCCCGTTCGTCTTCACCCGCTACCGCAAGGATGCCCAGGTGCGCTACGCAGCCAACCCCGACTACTGGAAGGGCAAGCCGGCCATCGACCACCTGGTGCTGGCGATCACCCTCGACCCCAACGTGCGCGTGCAGCGCCTGCGCCGCAACGAATGCCAGATCGCCCTGACGCCCAAGCCCGAAGACGTCGCCGCGTTACGCCAGGACCCGCAACTGACGGTGCTGGAAGAAGCGGCGATGATCACCTCACACGCCGCGATCAACACCCGGCACGAACCGTTCGACGACCCGCGCGTGCGCCGGGCGATCGCCATGGGCTTCAACAAGTCGTCCTACCTGAAGATCGTCTTCGGCGACCAGGCCCGCCCGGCCATCGGCCCCTACCCGCCGATGCTGCTCGGCTACGACGACAGCATCCGCGACTGGCCCTACGACCCCGAACGGGCCAAGGCCCTGCTGAAGGAAGCCGGCGTCACCCCGGACACACCCCTGAACCTCTACATCAGCACCGGCAGCGGCCCCGGCGGCAACCCGGCGCGAGTGGCGCAACTGATCCAGTCCGACCTGGCCGCCATCGGCATCCGGGTGAACATCCGCCAGTTCGAGTGGGGCGAGATGGTCAAGCGCACCAAGGCCGGCGAACACGACATGATGCTCTACAGCTGGATCGGCGATAACGGCGACCCGGACAACTTCCTCACCCACAACCTCGGCTGCGCCTCGGTGGAGTCCGGGGAAAATCGCGCGCGCTGGTGCGACAAGGGCTTCGACGAAGCCATCCGCAAGGCGCGCATGAGCAACGACGAGAGCCAACGGGTAGCGCTGTACAAGGAAGCGCAGCGGATCTTCCACGAGCAGATGCCCTGGTTGCCGCTGGCGCATCCTTTGATGTTCGACGCGCAACGCAAGAACGTCAGCGGCTACCGCATGAGCCCGATGTCGGCGCGGGACTTTTCGCGGGTGAAGCTGGACTGATCGCTGCGCCGCACGCGGGAAGCCCTGGTCCTTGCCTTCCCGCGTGCGGCGTTATCGTTCGGCCGGATCAGCCGCCGAGGCCGAAGGGATCGTCGATGGACGGGCTCGGTTGGGTGAACCAGCGCGGTCCTTCCTTCGTCATGTAGAAGTGATCCTCCAGGCGAATGCCGAACTCGCCGGGCACGCAGATCATCGGTTCGTTGCTGAAGCACATGCCGACATCCAGCGGCGTGCGATCGCCACGCACCAGGTACGGGCCTTCGTGGACGTCCATGCCGATGCCATGCCCGGTGCGGTGCGGCAGGCCAGGCAGGCGGTAGTCCGGCCCCAGGCCGTTGGCCTCCAGCGAACGCCGCGCGGCGGCGTCCACCGCCTCGCAGGGCTGGCCCAGACGCGCGGCCTCGAAGGCCGCCAGTTGGGCGTCGCGCTCCATCCCCCAGAATTCGCGCTGGCGTGCGCTAGGCGTGCCGAACACATAGCTGCGGGTGATATCCGACTGGTAGCCGTGGACCTGGCAGCCGGTATCGATCAGCACCATGTCGCCATCCTTCAGCACCTGCGCATGCTTCACCCCATGCGGGAAGGCACTGGCGGCACCGAACAGGACGATGCAGAAGGTCGAACCGGGCGCGCCCACCTTGCGGTGCGCCTGGTGGATGAACTCGGCGACTTCGGTGGTGCTGATGCCTTCGCGGAGAATGCTCGCCGCGGCCTTCTGCACTTCCAGGGTCATGTCCTTGGCCCGCTGCATCAGCGCCAGCTCCTCGGCCGACTTGCGCATCCGTCCCTGGTCGATCAGCGGCGCGGCGCTGACGAAGTTCCTGCCCGGCGCCTGTTGGCGCAAGCGCTCGAACATGCCGAACGGCAGGCTCGGACACAGTGCGACCGTGCTGCGCTCGCCCACGCCGAGCGCCTCCAGGCGATCGAGCAGCAGGCGATAGGGATCCTGGTGTTCCTCCCAGGTGTGGATGGCGCCATCGACCACCTGGAAGTCGCGCACCGTACCTTCCTCGAAGGCCGGCGCAAGGTATTCGAGGGCGCCCTCGGCGGGCAGTAGAGCACCCACCAGGCGTTCACTGGGGTGCCATTGCACGCCGCTGAAGTAACGCAGGTTGCTGCCTGCATGCAGGTACGCCGCGGCGATGCCATGCTCGCCCATCCACGCCTGGGCCGCGGCGATTCGCGCACGGTAAGACGCCAGGCCGATCGGCTGCGCGCCGTCCATCATGTTCCGCAGACGCTCCAGCGCCTGCGCAGGGGTACTCCCGCCAACACCCACGGTCATTTGTTGTTCTCCTCGTCTGGACCGGGCTGAAATTTAAGTCGAGCTTAAATTCAGGTCAAAACAAATTTTCAGTCACACTTAAAAATAGGGGTTCGGGTAGTTCATCTGTCAGACTTTATTGACGCCCCGCGCTGGGTATACTGCGCCTTTCAACAAGAGTCTCCCCAATGACCGTAGACCGCATCGGCGAACGCCTGCGTCGCTATCGCCGCGCCGCCAAGAAGACCCTGCACCAAGTCGCCAGCGAATCCGGTCTCACCGCGAGCTTCCTCTCCCAGGCGGAGCGCAACCTCACCGGTGTATCGATCTCTTCCCTGGCCAACATCGCCAAGTCGCTGAATATCCCGCTCAATGCCCTGTTCGACCAACCGGCACAACCCCAGCCCGACTCCCACGAAGGCGAGCGGGTACGCTACACCATCGAGGGCCAGCCGCTGGCCTACGAACGCCTGTCCAGCTCCTTCCCCGGCAACCTGATCAATGCGGTCAAGATGAACATGCCGGTGGGCTACCAGTCGGAGCTGATCTCCCATGAGGGCGCCGAGTTCTCCTACGTCCTGTCCGGGCAGATCGTCTACACCATCGAGGGGCGCCAGTACCCCCTCGGCGCCGGCGACTCGGTGCACTTCGACGCGACCAAGACCCATTGCCTGGCCAACGTCGGCAGCGATGTGGCGGAAGTCCTGACCATCACCACCATGGGCCTGTTCGACGACCATCCGACGCCCTGAGCCAGTCCGTAGCGCACCTTCCCATCCTGTCAGGCAAACGTTTTCGCAAGAGAAATGTTAGTCGTGCTTAATTTTCGTTGACCACAATTTCAGCATGACTTAATTTCGGCATCAGCGAATCGTCGACCAACAACAAACGGACGATCGCTGTCGCCGCACAGGGTCCATGGCTGTCACCCGCCATCCATGGAAAGGCGAGAGTTGCCATGGCCCATAAGGCCGATCCTCAGACGATGCCCTTAGAAAAAGAAAAAATGAGGTTTGCATGCGTAAGATCCTTCCCCTTCGGGCCTGGCTGGCAGCTGGTCTGATCCTCGGCTCCCCGTTCTCCCACGCCGCCAGCAACCTGGTGTTCTGCTCGGAGGGCAGCCCGGCCGGCTTCGATCCCGCCCAGTACACCACCGGCACCGACTACGACGCGACCTCGGTCACCCTGTTCAACCGCCTCGTCCAGTTCGAGCGCGGCGGCACCCGGGCGATCCCGGCCCTGGCGGAAAGCTGGGACATCGGCGACGACGGCAAGACCTACACCTTCCACCTGCGCAAGGGTGTGAAGTTCCACAGCACCGACTACTTCAAGCCGACCCGCGAATTCAACGCCGACGATGTGCTGTTCACCTTCCAGCGCATGCTCGACAAGAATCATCCGTTCCGCAAGGCCTACCCCACCGAGTTTCCCTACTTCACCGACATGGGCCTGGACAAGAACATCGCCAGGGTCGAGAAGCTCGACGAGCACAGGGTGAAGTTCACCCTCAACGAGGTCGACGCCGCCTTCATCCAGAACCTGGCGATGGACGTCGCCTCGATCCAGTCCGCCGAGTACGCCGGGCAGTTGCTCGAGGCCGGCAAGCCACAGCAGATCAACCAGAAGCCGATCGGCACCGGGCCTTTCATCCTGAGCCGCTACCAGAAGGATGCGCAGATCCGCTTCAAGGGCAACAAGGACTACTGGAAACCCGAAGACGTGAAGATCGACAACCTGATCTTCTCGATCAACACCGACGCCGCGGTGCGCGCGCAGAAGCTCAAGGCCGGCGAGTGCCAGATCACCCTCAACCCACGCCCCGCCGATCTCAAGGCCCTGCAGGAAGCGGCGAACCTGAAGGTGCCCTCGCAGCCAGGCTTCAACCTCGGCTACATCGCCTACAACGTCACCCACAAGCCGTTCGACCAGCTCGAAGTACGCCAGGCGCTGGACATGGCGGTGAACAAGCAGGCCATCATCGACGCCGTCTACCAGGGTGCCGGGCAACTGGCGGTGAACGGCATGCCGCCGACCCAGTGGTCCTATGACGAAACCATCAAGGACGCCCCGTTCGATCCGGCCAAGGCCCGGGAACTGCTGAAGAAGGCCGGCGTCGCCGAGGGCACCGAGATCACCCTGTGGGCGATGCCGGTGCAGCGTCCCTACAACCCCAACGCCAAGCTGATGGCGGAGATGATCCAGGCCGACTGGGCGAAGATCGGCATCAAGGCCAGGATCGTCAGCTACGAATGGGGCGAGTACATCAAGCGCGCCCATGCCGGCGAGCATGACGCCATGCTGTTCGGCTGGACCGGCGACAACGGCGATCCGGACAACTGGCTGGCGACCCTCTACGGCTGCGACTCGATCAACGGCAACAACGTATCGAAATGGTGCGACGCGGCCTACGACAAGCTGGTCAAGGCTGCCAAGCGGGTCTCCGACCAGGACAAGCGCAGCGAGCTGTACAAGCAGGCCCAGCACATCCTCAAGGAGCAGGTGCCGATCACCCCGATCGCCCACTCCACCGTGTACCAGCCGATGAACAAGTCGGTGCATGACTTCAAGATCAGCCCCTTCTCGCGGAACGCCTTCTATGGCGTAGCCAACCAGCCCTGATGCCGACGCCACCCCGGTCGTGAAACGACCGGGGTGCAGAAGAACGGCACGACCCGTACTTCATTTCTTTGCTTTTCCTGCCCGTGTTCCAGAACGGCGCTGCGCGCGTTCCGCCAGGAGCGCTCGCCTCGCCGTATTCGACCGCCGCGCCCAGGCGCGGGCGAAACCGGCGCAAACCTGGTGGGTAAAACAGGTGCCATGACAACAATAAAGGGAGCAATCAGGTGATGAGATACCAACGAGTGACCGGCGCGACGCTGGGACTGGCCTTGATGGCATCGGCCGCGCCAGGCTGGGCGGCGGACGAGCAGGCAACCCCGCCGACCCCGGACAATCCCAGCTACGCCGCCCAGGTGCAGAGCATCCCCAGCGTGGAGAAACCGATCAAGGGCCAGGCCGGCGCCAGCGGGCTGTTCGAGGGGCAGAGCCTGACCCTGACCACCCGCAACTTCTACTCGCGGGAAAACATGAAGGACAGCTTCACCTTCCGCATTCCCAAGGCCGGCGGCGGCTCCCAGCGCATCCACCAGCGCAACGCCTGGGTCCAGGGCACGGTGCTCAAGTACAGCTCGGGCTACACCCAGGGCAGCATCGGCTTCGGCTTCGACGTCGCAGCCTTCAACGAGATCGCCCTGGAGCGCGGCAAGGGCCGCATCGGCGGCGGCGGCAACCGGACCCTGGCGAACAGCGATGGCGAGGCGATCGGCGAGTGGTCCAAGCTGGGCGTCGCCAACATCCGCCTGCGCGCCTCGAATACCGAATTCAAGGCCGGTCGCTTCCTGGTCAACACTCCAGTGTTCAGCTATATCGACAACCGTGCCCTGCCCTCCAGCTTCACCGGCTTCGCCGTGACCAGCGAGGAGCTGGACAACCTCAGCCTGCAGGCCGGCAGCTTCCGCAAGGTCAGCCCGCGGACCGGTTCCGGCGACGAGGACATGACCACCGAGTACGGCACCCGCCAGGTCAAGGGCGACCGCCTGAACTACCTGGGCGGCAACTACAAGCCGCTCGACGGGCTGGAAATCTCCCTCTATGGCTCGCATTTCCAGGACGTCTGGAACCAGTACTACCTGGGCGTGACCCACGACATCGGCGACCTCGAGAACGGCATCGCCCTGCGCACCGCCTTCAACGGCTACCACACCGGCGACACCGGCGCGCGCGAGGCCGGCTACATCGACAACGACACCTGGAGCCTGGCCTTCACTCTCGGCCATCGCGCCCACGCCCTGACCCTGGCCTACCAGCAGGTCGACGGCAACGAATACTTCGACTACGTGCACGAGACCTCGGCGATCTTCCTGGCCAACTCGATGCTGGCCGACTACAACAGCCCCAACGAGAAGTCCGCGCAGATCCGCTACGAGACCGACTGGAGCTACTACGGGGTCCCCGGCCTGAGCACCGGCGTGTGGTACGTGAAGGGCTGGGACATCGACGGCACCCACTACGACGGCGATCGCAACGGTGCCTACGGCAACTACGCCGAGGTGCGCGCCCAGGACGGCGAGAAGCACCACGAGCTGGGCCTGATGGCGGCCTACAAGGTGCAGAACGGGCCGATCAAGGACAGCACCTTCAAGCTCACCTACATGATGCACAAGGCCAGCCAGAACCAGGTCGACGGCAGCGTCAACGAACTGCGCCTGGTCAGCACCTTCCCCTTCAACCTGCTGTAAACCTGCGACAACCGGCGGCCCCGGCGACGGGGCCCACGAGGAGGACCCCATGCTCCATCCGTTGCTCCGACACCTGCCCCTGGCCCTGGCGCTATGCGCCGCCGGCGCGGCCCAGGCGAAGAACCTGGTGGTCTGCACCGAGGCCAGCCCGGAAGGCTTCGACATCGTCCAGTACACCGGCGCGGTGACCGCCGACGCCTCCGCGGAAACCGTGTTCAACCGCCTGCTCGCCTTCCGCCCCGGCACCACCGAGGTGATCCCGGGGCTGGCCGAGCGCTGGGACGTCAGCGCCGACGGACTGAGCTATACCTTCCACCTGCGCCCCGGCGTGAAATTCCATACCACCGACTACTTCAAGCCGACCCGGAGCCTGAATGCCGATGATGTGCTGTGGACCTTCCAGCGCGCCCTCGATCCGAAGCATCCCTGGCATGCCTCGGCGCTGCGCGGCTACGCCTACTTCGACGCGATGGGTATGGGCGAGCTGATCAAGTCGGTGGAAAAGGTCGACGAGCTCACCGTGCGCTTCGTCCTCAACCGTCCCGAAGCGCCGTTCCTGCGCGATATGGCGATGCCCTTCGCGTCCATCTATTCCGCCGAGTACGGCGACCAGTTGCTCGCCGCCGGCAAGCAGGGCCAGCTGAACAACCAGCCGATCGGCACCGGGCCGTTCGTCTTCAAGCGCTACGCCAAGGACGCCCAGGTCCGCTATACGGCGAACCCGGACTACTACGCCGGCAAGCCGCCGATCGACAACCTGGTGTTCGCCATTACCCTCGATCCCAACGTGCGCATGCAGAAGGTCCGTGCCGGCGAGTGCCAGGTCTCGCTGTACCCGAAACCGGAGGACGTGCCGCGCCTGAAGCAGGACCCGAACCTGGCGGTGGACGAGATCGATGCCCTGCTGACCACCTACATTGCCATCAACACCCAGCACAAGCCGCTCGACGACCCGCGCGTGCGCCAGGCGATCAACCTCGCGCTGGACAAGAAGGCCATGCTCGACGCGGTGTTCGGCCCCGGCGCGGCCAGTCCGGCGGTCGGTCCCTATCCCCCGACCCTGCTCGGCTACAACCATTCGATCCAGGACTGGCCGCACGATCCCGAACGCGCCAGGGCGCTGCTCAAGGAAGCCGGCGCGGAAAATCTCAGGATCACCCTGTTCATTCGCAACGGCACCTCGCCTACCATCCCCAACCCCGCCCTGGCGGCACAGATGCTGCAGGCAGACCTGGCCAAGGCCGGCATCCAGCTGACCATCCGTTCCCTGGAATGGGGCGAGCTGCTCAAGCGTTCGAAGGCCGGCGAGCACGACCTGTCGCTGCTTGGCTGGGCCGGCGACAACGGCGACCCGGACAACTTCCTCAGCCCGAACCTGAGCTGCGCCGCCGCCGAGTCGGGTGAAAACCAGGCGCGCTGGTGCGACAAGGACTTCGAGGCGCTGATGCGCAAGGCCCGCGAGGTGAGCGATCCGGCCGAGCGGGCGAAACTGTACGAGCAGGCCCAGGTGGTATTCCACGAACAGGCCCCATGGATACCGCTGGCCTACCCGAAGCTGTTCAACGTCCGGCGGAACACGGTGCAGGGCTACGTGATCAATCCGTTGAGCAACAACAACTTCGCCACCACCTCGGTGAAGCCCTAGAAGAACAAGGACCACAGCCCTGCCGCCAGCGGGGCGCACGGTCCGCGATGAGGAGTTACCCGCCAACATGCTTAGTTTCATTGCACGACGATTGGGGTTGCTGATCCCCACCTTCTTCGGCGTGACGCTGCTCACCTTCGCGCTGATCCGCCTGATTCCCGGCGACCCGGTGGAAGTGATGATGGGCGAACGTCGCGTCGATCCGCAGATGCATGCCGAGGCCCTGCACCGCCTGGGCCTGGACAAGCCGTTGTACCAGCAGTACCTGGACTACGTGGGCAACCTGGCACAGGGCAATCTCGGCGAATCGCTGACCACCCGCGAAGGCGTCTGGCACGAATTCCTCACCCTGTTCCCGGCGACCCTGGAACTGTCCCTGGCCGCCATGCTCTTCGCCGGCACCTTCGGCCTGCTGGCCGGGGTGATCGCCGCCCTGAAACGCGGTTCGCTGTTCGACCACGGGGTGATGACGGTGTCCCTCGCCGGCTATTCGATGCCGATCTTCTGGTGGGGCCTGATCCTGATCATGCTGTTCTCCGTGTCGCTGGGCTGGACGCCGGTGTCCGGCCGTCTCGACCTGCTCTACGACATCGAGCCGAAGACCGGCTTCATGCTGATCGACACCCTGCTTTCCGACGAACAGGGCTCGTTCCTCGATGCCGTGCGCCACCTGATCCTGCCGGCCATCGTGCTGGGCACCATCCCGCTGGCGGTGATTGCCCGCATGACCCGCTCGGCGATGCTCGAGGTGCTGCGCGAAGACTATGTGCGCACCGCCCGCGCCAAGGGCCTGTCGCCGGCCCGGGTGGTCTTCGTGCACGCCCTGCGCAACGCGCTGATTCCGGTGCTGACAGTATTCGGCCTGCAGGTCGGCACGCTGCTCGCCGGCGCGGTGCTGACCGAAACCATCTTCTCCTGGCCGGGCATCGGCAAGTGGCTGATCGACGCCATCAGCCGTCGCGACTACCCGGTAGTGCAGAACGGCATCCTGCTGGTCGCCACCCTCGTCATCCTGGTCAATTTCGTCGTGGACATCCTCTACGGCCTGGCCAACCCGCGCATTCGCCACCAACGCTGAGGAGCCAGCCGATGAACGCCATGCACAACGCTCCCGCCAGCGACCCGAGCCTGGTCTACCCGTCCCCGCTGAAGGAATTCTGGCAGGCCTTCGCGCACAACAAGGGCGCCCTCGGCGGCCTGCTGTTCATGCTGCTGATCGTGTTCTGCGCGCTGTTCGCCCCCTGGGTCGCCCCCTACGATCCAAGCGAGCAGTTCCGGGACTTCCTGCTGACCCCGCCATCCTGGCTGGAAGGCGGCCAGGCGCGCTTCCTGCTCGGCACCGACGAGCTGGGCCGCGACCTGCTCTCGCGGCTGATCCACGGCGCCCGCCTGTCGCTGCTGATCGGCCTGTCCTCGGTGGTGATCTCGCTGATCCCCGGCATCCTCCTCGGCCTGCTCGCCGGCTTCTCGCCGAACCGTGCCGGGCCGCTGATCATGCGCCTGATGGACATCATGCTGGCGCTGCCGTCGCTGCTGCTGGCGGTGGCCATCGTGGCGATCCTCGGCCCGGGCCTGATCAACACCGTGATCGCCATCGCCATCGTCTCGCTGCCGGCCTACGTACGCCTGACCCGCGCCGCGGTGATGACCGAGCTAAACCGCGACTACGTCACCGCCTCGCGCCTCGCCGGCGCCGGCACCCTGCGACTGATGTTCGTCTGCGTGCTGCCGAACTGCATGGCGCCGCTGATCGTCCAGGCCACCCTGAGCTTCTCTTCGGCGATCCTCGACGCCGCCGCCCTCGGCTTCCTCGGCCTCGGCGTGCAACCGCCGACCCCCGAGTGGGGCACCATGCTCGCCTCCGCCCGCGACTACATCGAGCGCGCCTGGTGGGTGGTCAGCCTGCCCGGCCTGACCATCCTGCTCAGCGTACTGGCGATCAACCTGATGGGCGATGGCCTGCGCGACGCCCTCGATCCGAAACTGAAGAACGCGGCATGAGGAGCACAACCATGAACAGCGCATCCGTATCCGCGCCACAGGAGACCGCCGCATGAGCCTCCTCGATATCAAGAACCTCAGCGTACGCTTCGGCGACACCACCGCCGTGCCCGTGGTCGACGGCCTCGACCTGAGCGTCGACAAGGGCGAGGTGCTGGCCATCGTCGGCGAGTCCGGCTCCGGCAAGTCGGTGACCATGATGGCCCTGATGGGCCTGATCGACGCCCCCGGCTGGGTATCCGCCGATCACCTGCGCTTCGACGGCCACGACATGCTCACCCTCAAGGGCCGCCAGCGCCGGCGCATCGTCGGCAAGGACATGGCGATGGTCTTCCAGGACCCGATGACCGCCCTCAACCCCAGCTACACCGTCGGCTACCAGATCGAGGAAGTCCTCCGCCTGCATCTCGGCCTGCGCGGCAAGGCCCTGCGCCAGCGCGCCCTGGAACTGCTCGAACGGGTCGAGATCCCGGCCGCCGCCAGCCGTCTCGACGCCTACCCGCACCAGCTCTCCGGCGGCATGAGCCAGCGCGTGGCGATCGCCATGGCTATCGCCGCCGAGCCCAAGCTGCTGATCGCCGACGAGCCGACCACCGCCCTCGACGTGACCATCCAGGCGCAGATCATGGAGCTGCTGCTGAACCTGCAGCGCGACCAGGACATGGCGCTGATCCTGATCACCCACGATCTCGCCGTGGTCGCCGAGACCGCCCAGCGCGTCTGCGTGATGTACGCCGGCGAAGCGGTGGAGATCGGCGGCGTGCCGGCGCTGTTCGACCGCCCGACCCATCCCTACACCGAGGCGCTGATCAAGGCGATCCCCGAGCACTGTGCCGGCGAAGCCCGTCTGGCCACCCTGCCCGGCATCGTTCCGGGGCGCTACGACCGCCCGCGCGGTTGCCTGCTGTCGCCACGCTGCCCCTATGCCCAGGAGCATTGCCGCCAGGAGCGGCCGGCCTTGGAGACGCACGAGCGCGGCGCGGTGCGCTGCTTCTATCCGTTGAACCTGCTGAACGAGGTGGCCTGATGGAAACCGTTCTGACCGCCCGTGATCTGACCCGTCACTACGAAGTCTCCCGCGGCCTGTTCAAAGGCCACGCCCAGGTGCGCGCGCTGAACGGCGTATCGTTCGAACTGGAAGCCGGCAAGACCCTCGCCGTGGTTGGCGAGTCCGGCTGCGGCAAGTCGACCCTGGCGCGCGCCCTGACCCTGATCGAGGAACCCACCTCCGGCTCGCTGAAAATCGCCGGACAGGAGGTCAAGGGCGCCAGCAAGGACCAGCGCCGGCAGTTGCGCCGCGACGTGCAGATGGTCTTCCAGAACCCCTACGCCTCGCTCAATCCGCGACAGAAGATCGGCGACCAGTTGGCCGAGCCGCTGCTGATCAACACCGCGCTGTCGCGCGAGGAACGCCGCGAAAAGGTCCAGCAGATGATGCGCCAGGTCGGCCTGCGGCCGGAGCACTACCAGCGCTACCCGCACATGTTCTCCGGCGGCCAGCGCCAGCGCATCGCCCTGGCCCGGGCAATGATGCTGCAACCCAAGGTGCTGGTGGCGGACGAGCCGACCTCGGCCCTCGACGTGTCGATCCAGGCCCAGGTACTGAACCTGTTCATGGACCTGCAGCAGCAGTTCCGCACCGCCTACGTGTTCATCTCGCACAACCTGGCGGTGGTCCGCCATGTCGCCGACGACGTCCTGGTGATGTACCTCGGCCGACCGGCGGAGATGGGGCCGGCGGACAAGCTCTACGAGAACCCGCTGCATCCCTACACCCGCGCGCTGCTCTCGGCGACCCCGGCGATCCATCCGGACCCGACGAAGCCGAAGATCCGCATCCAGGGCGAACTGCCGAACCCGCTGAACCCGCCGGAGGGCTGCGCCTTCCACAAGCGCTGTCCCTACGCCACCGAGCGCTGCCGCAGCGAGGTGCCCGAGCTGCGCCTGCTCGACCAGCGCCAGGTGGCCTGCCACCACGCCGAGCAGTTCCTCGGCTGAGCGCCACGGGGCGCTCGCCGCCCCGCAGCCCTTCAGAGCTGGCGCAGCAGCGCCAGCCTTACCCCGAACCCTATCAACAACCCACCGAAGCCCCACTGCTGAAGGCGCTGTGCCCGCGGCCGGGACGCCAGCCAGCGGCCCAGGCGGCCACCGGCCAGCGCATAGGCGCAGTCGAAGGCCAGGCCAACCAGGACCAGGACCGCACCGAGCGCGGCGAACTGGACGGCCAGCGAACCGGCCTCGGGACTGACGAACTGCGGCAGCAGCACCGAACAGAACAGCAGGGCCTTGGGGTTCAGCAGGTTGGTCAGGAGTCCGCGCAGCAAGGCCCGGCGGTCGGCGTGGGGGACTAGCGGCGCGGAGCCCGCGTCACTGGTCGGCAAGGCCAGTCCGCCACCGCGCAGCATCTGCAGGCCAAGCCAGGCGAGGTAGGCGGCGCCGAGCAAGCGCACCAGGTCGAAGGTCCAGGGAGCGGTACGGAACAGCAGCGCCAGTCCAGTCGCGGCCATCAGCACATGGCAGGCCCGAGCCAGCGCCAGGCCGAGGGCGGTGACCAGCGCCGCGCGACGGCCCTGGCGGGCGCCGGTCTGGAACAGCAGGAGCATGTCTGGTCCGGGCACCAGGTAAACCACCGCCAGGGCAATCAGGAAAGCGCTCGTGTCCATCGTATCGGCTCCAGGAAGGTGACCCGGATAACGATTCTATGCCCGCAAGGCAGGGCAGGTGCTTGCGTTTTCCACCAGCCTATCCATTCTATTTGGCAGTAAATTCCACTCTCTGGAGACTATCCATCCGGATATGCCAAGATGAAACTCGACGCCTATGACCACCGCATCCTCGCCGCCCTCCAGCGCGACGGCCGCCTGAGCAACGTCCAGTTGGCCGAGGAGATCGGTCTCTCCCCGTCCCCCTGCCTGCGCCGCGTGCGCCTGCTGGAAGAGGCCGGGGTGATTCGCGGCTACCAGGCCAGCATCGACCGCGACGAGGTCGGCCTCGGCCTCACGGTGTTCGTCGGGATCAAGGTGGAACGCCACCGCCAGGAGCAGGCCGAGGCCTTCCACCGTGCGGTGGTCGACCTGCCGGAGGTGATCTCGGTGCACCTCGTCTCCGGCGAGTCGGACTTCCTCCTGCAAGTGGTGGTCCCCGACCTGCGCGCCTACGAACGCCTGCTCAGCGAGACCCTGCTGCGCCTGCCCGGGGTCAGCGACATTCGCAGCAACTTCGCGATCAAGACGGTCAAGGCGCCCTCGCCGCTGCCGCTCGGCCACCTGGCCGGCTGAGCGCTCAGCCGCGGAAGAAGCGGTAGAAGCGCAGCAGATCGGCCTGCTGCGTCGCCAGGTCGCTCTCGACGAAGGTTACCTCGCTATGCGCGGGGCTTTGCGCCAGGCGCGAGAGGTCCAGTGGATGGACGAAGCCCAGCAGCGGATAGCCGCCCATGCTCTGGCGGTCGGCCATCAGCACGATGGGTTGGCCATCGGGCGGAACCTGGATAGCGCCCTCCACCACGCCCTGCGACCAGGCGCGCGGCGCCCCGCGCAGTGGCTTGCCGGCCAGGCGGACACCCATGCGATCGGACCGCGGGCTGATTCGCCAGGCGCTGGCGAAGAAGGCTTGCCGGCTGGCTGCGTCGAAGGCCGCTGCATCGCCGCCGAACAGCACGCGCAAGGGCCGCTGCTGCCGGTAGTCCGGCTGGAAACGCCAGGGCACGCTGGCATCCCACGGACACGCCGCTCCCGCTTCGGCACACGGCAGGCAATCGCCCTCCGCCAGGATCCGGCCATCGCCCTGTAAACCGCCGAGCCCGTCGCGAACCTGGCAGGCGACGCTGCCCAGTACCGGCCTCGCCCGGAAACCGCCGGCGCAGGCCAGGTAGGCACGCTGCCCGGCCTCGGCGAAGCCCAGTTCGATGCGTTGCCCGCGGCGGACCCGGAAGCGACTCCAGGGCAGGCATTCGCGACCGTCCACCGTCAGCGCCAGGCGCGCTCCGGTCAACGCCAGCCAGGTCGCCTCCACCCTGCACTCCAGCACCAAGCCGCCGAAAGCGATTTCCAGCAACGGCGTCCCCCAGGGATTACCGAGCAGACGATTGGCCCAGGCTGCCGCCTGGCGGTCCAGAGGGCCGCCCGGGGATACGCCGAGGTGCTGCCAGCCGCGCCGGCCGTCGTCCTGCAGCAGGCTCTGCGGACCCGCCTTGACGACCCGCAAACCATTCATTCGCGCCCGCCCAGGTCGAGGAAAGCCTCGCGCCCGATGGCGACGAAGCGCACCCGGTCGCCCAGCGCCAGTGGGCACGGAGGAGTGACGGCCGGATCGAACGGACGCCACGGACTGCGTCCCAGCAGGTGCCAGCCGCCGGGCGAGGCCTGCGGATAGATCGCCGTCTGCGCCTCGGCAATGGCCAGGCTGCCGGCCGGTACACGCGCCCGCGGGGTGGCCCGCCGCGGCAGGACCAGGCGCGGATCGAGGCCGCCGAGGTAGGCGAATCCCGGAGCGAAACCGATCGCGCCGACCCGGTATTCGGCCGCGCTGTGCAGTTCGATCACCCCTTCGCCAGTCAATCCGCAGGCAACCGCTACCGTCGCGAGGTCCTCGCCGGCGTACCAGACGGGAATTTCGTGCAGGCGCCCGGCATCCTCGGCGGGACGCCAGGCGTGCCACTCCGCCAGCAGCGGACCCAGGCGTTCTTCCAGTATCTGCGGGGCGATGCGGTAGGGGTCGTAATGCAGCATCAGGGTGGTCCAGCCCGGCACCAGATCCCTGACGCCTTCGCCGAGCCCCTCGCGCAGACGTCTGGCCAGCTCGGCCAGGCGCACAGACAGGTCCACTTCGGGCTCTTCGGCGAGCGTCAGCAGCAGGGCTTCGGCACCAGCGGGTTCGATGCGGATCACAGGCTGTCCAGGGCCGCGCGCAGGCGCCGGAGGACCGCGAGCGACTGCGGGTTATCGCCATGCACGCAAAGACTGTCGGCGGTCAGGCGCAGCGGGTTGCCGTCGTAGTCGGGGAAGGCTTCGCCGCGAGCGATGGCCAGGGCCTGTTCGATGATCCGCTGCGGATCGTGATGCACCGCGCCGCCAAGCCGCCGCGGCGCCAGCCGGCCGTCCGGCAGGTAGGCGCGATCGGCGAAGGCCTCGAACAGCAGCGGCACGTCGGCCTCGTCGGCCAGTTCCAGCTCGCGGCCGTTGTCGGCCAGGGCCAGCACCATCAGCGGCAGGCCCTTGCGATAGGCGGCGCAGGCGTCGAGCACGGCGCGCAGCAGCTCATCGTCGCCGACCAGGTCGTTGTACAGCGCGCCATGCGGCTTGACGTAGGCCACCTGGGTACCGAGGGAACGGCAGAAAGCGTCCAGCGCGCCGATCTGGTACAGCACCATGGCATGCACCTCTTCGGCAGAGCAGGCCAGCGAGCGCCGGCCGAAGCCGCTCAGGTCGGGATAGGCCGGGTGCGCGCCGATGCTCACGCCATGGCGTACCGCCAGCTCCACCGCGCGCCGCATGGTGAGCGGGTCGCCAGCGTGGAAGCCGCAAGCCAGGTTGGCCTGGTCAACCAGCGGCATGCTGTGGACATCGTCGCCCATGCGCCAGGCGCCAAAGCTTTCGCCCATGTCGCAGTTGAGCAGGATACGCCGGCCGGTGTCGTTCATTGTGCGTTCCTTTCGAGGCCAGGATTACGGAAAAATGAGCGCAGTGCTGGCGAATTAGCGTCAGGTAGCATACTCAGGCACTGAGAACAGGAGTAAATTCTCCTCTTTTGCACCGACGACCTTGCATTCATGAAAGTTCTCATCCTGGCGGCCTATGCGCTGAGCATCCTCTATGTCCATTTCCGCGGCCGGGTACGCCACAAGCTGTCGCGCCAATTGAGCGACCACTCCAGCTTCCTCGCTCCGATCAACTGCCTGATGTACCTGTTCTCGAAGGTACCGAACCGCCCTTACCTGGCACCGCAGACCTTCCCCGAACTGCAGGTTCTGGTCGACAACTGGCAAGCCATCCGCAGCGAGGCGCTGCACCTGCACGACGCCGGCAACATCAAGCGTTCCGAACAGTACGACGATATCGGTTTCAACTCGTTCTTCAAGAGCGGCTGGAAGCGCTTCTACCTGAAATGGTACGACGAGGCCCATCCCTCCGCCGGACAACTCTGCCCGCAGACCACCGCCCTGTTGCGGCAGATTCCCTCGGTCAAGGCGGCGATGTTCGCCGAACTGCCGCCGGGCTCGAAGCTGGTGCGACACCGCGATCCCTACGCAGGCTCGCTGCGCTTCCACCTGGGACTGTTCACCCCCAACGACCCGGCCTGCTTCATCGAGGTGGACGGCGAGCGCTACCACTGGCGCGACGGCGAGGCGGTGGTGTTCGATGAAACCTTCATCCACTACGCGGAAAACGCCACCGAACACAACCGCATCATTCTCTTCTGCGACATCGAGCGGCCGCTGACCCAGGGCTGGGCCACCGCCTTCAACCGCTGGTTCAGCCGCAACGTGATGGCTGCCGCGGCCGCCCCGAACAACGCAGGCGACCGGACCGGCGGACTCAATCGGATCTTCGACAGCCTCTACAAGATCCGCCTGCAGGGCAAACGTTTGAAGAAGCGCAACCGCAAGCTCTACTACCTGCAGAAATGGGGCTTCTTCGCCCTGGTACTGGCTTTCATCCTGTGGATCTGAGGCCCGGCGACGCAAGGCCCCGATAGCTCCGTGGGGCGCATGACGGCGTCATCCGCCGACACCCAGCCGAAATGGCGGATAACCGCTCTGCGGTTATTCGCCCTACGCCACGGAAAGCCCAGCAGTCCCGGCAGTTGGCAACGAAAAGGCTCCCTTGGGAGCCTTTTTCATTCATCCGTTCAGTACACGTCGCGTCGGTAACGTCCTTCGTCGGCCAGGCGTTGCAAGGCCTCCTCACCGAGCACTTCGCGCAGCACCCGGTCGACACCGCCGGCCATGCCCTGCAGGCTGCCGCAGACGTACAAGGCCGCACCCTCGTCAATCCAGCGCCGCAGTTCATCCGCCGCTTCATGCAGGCGGTCCTGGACATAGATCTTCTCCGCCTGGTCGCGGGAGAAGGCCAGGTCCAGGCGTTGCAGCTCACCCCTGGCCAGGGCTTGCTCCAGCTCCGCACGACAGTAGTAGTCGTGGGCGAAATTGCGTTCGCCGAACAGCAGCCAGTTGCGCTTGCGCCCGGCGGCAATGCTGGCGCGCAACAGGCTGCGCAGGCCGGCGAGCCCGGTGCCGTTGCCGATGAGGATCAGCGGCACATCATCCTCCGGCAGGTGGAAGCCCGCGTTGCGGCGCAGGCGCAGGGTCAGCGCGGCGCCGAGCGGCAGGTACTCGGTGAGCCAGCCGGAGCAGATGCCCAGGCTGCCGTCGGCATGCTGCTCCTGGCGTACGATCAGTTGCAGGTCGCCATCGCTCTGCAGCGACGCGATGGAGTACTGGCGCACGGAAAGCGGAATCAGCGCATCCAGCAGCGCCTGCGGGTGCAAGCCGACCAGGTGTTCGAAAGAGTCCGGCAGCAGGCGCCCAGCCAGGGCCTGCTCCAGGCTCTGCTCGACGCCCTCGACCGCCACCCGCGCCTGGCCGTCCAGGTTATGCCGCTGCAGCCATTCGCGGATGCGCACGGGCGCCTGGTGCGGGACGATCTCCAGCAGATCGCCGGCGCGCCATTGGATGGCGCTGTTGGCCGGCGCACGCAGGTCCAGCAGCCAGGTCGACTCGCCCTGGCTGCCAGGATTCAGGCACTCCCGCCGCGCCAGCGACCAGACCTCGAAGGCCGGCGCTTCCCAGGCCGCCGGGGCGGCACCGCCGGTCACCTCGGCCAGGCTTTCCTGCCATTGGCGCAGGGCCGCGGCGTCGCCATCATCGACCTCCACCGGGGCGAACAGGCTCCGCGCGCCCTGCCCCTGCAACCAGCCCTGCATGCGCCGGGCGAAGCCGCAGAACTGCTCGTACTGGCGATCTCCCAAGGCCAGCAGGGCGTAGCTCAGGCCATCGAGGCTGGCGGCCTGGCCAAGCACCTTGCGTTCGAAGCCGCGGGCGCTGTCCGGCGCCTCACCGTCGCCGAAGGTGCTGACCACGAACAGCGCCTTGCGCGCCTCGGCGAGTTGCCCGGCATCCAGGCGCGCCAGCGATTCGACCCGCACCGGCAACCCGGCCGCCTGCAACTGGCCGGCGCTCTGCCAGGCCAGTTGCTCGGCAAAACCGCTCTGGCTGGCGTAGCCGATCAACCAGGGCTCGCCGCTGGCGCCGGCGCTGCCGCCCAGGTCGGCGCGGCTCGCCCGTACCGCGCGTTTCTTGCGCCGGCGGTCGAGGTAGAGCAGCCAGCCGGTGATGAAGAACAGCGGCATCGCCAGGCTGGCGAGCATCATCAGGATGCGTCCGGCTATGCCGAAATAGCTGCCTACGTGCAATGCATAGACGCTGGCCAGCAACTGGCTGCCGAAAGAACGGTCGCTATAGCGCTGGTCGCTTTTCACCTGGCCGTTGGCCGGGTCCAGGGTCAGGGTGTTGAAGGCACGCTCGTGCGGCGCGTCGGTCAGGCGATAGAACACTGTCGCCGGCTGGCCGCCCGCCGGCGGCAGGCGCAGGTTGTAGGCCTGCAAGCGGTCGCCGCCGGCCTGGCGGATGCTGTTCCATACCGCCGCGTAGTCGACCACCAGCGGAGCCGCATCGGCCGGGCGCTCGCCACGTCCGCCCGGCTTGCCGCGCTGCGCCTGCTGGCCGGCGGGCGCGTCGTCGAGCAGTTTGAACAGGCCGTTGCGGTACCACTCGTAGGACCAGTACAGGCCGGTCAGCGCAGCCAGCAGGTAGAGCGCCAGGCACCAGGTGCCGGCCACGGCATGCAGGTCCCAGTTGAAACTGCGCCCCTTGCGCGACCAGTCGAGGGTCAGCCAGGCGCGCCAGTCGAAAACCTTGCGCGGCCAGCGCAGGTAGAGACCGGACAGGCAGAAGAAGATCAGGATCAGGGTGCAGGCGGCGGTGACCTGCTTGCCGTACTCGCCCATGGCGAGGAACCGGTGCAGTTGCATCATCAGGTTGAAGAAACCCTCGCCGCGTGGCTCGCCGACGAAAGCCCCGGTGTAGGGATCGATCCAGCGCGACTCGCCGCGGCGCTGTCCCGGCGGCGGGGTATAGAAGATCCGCCCGGCCTTGTCGCTGTCCATCTCGACCCAGACGAAGGCCACTTTCCGCCCCGGCTCGGCACCTTCGATACGGCGCACCAGTTCGTCCAGCGGCAGCACACCCTCGGAGCGCTTCTGCACCACCAGCACGTCAGGGTTGAGCGCGCGCATCAGCTCGTCCTGGAACGACAGGGTCGCTCCGGTGACGCCCATCAGCGCCAGCACCAGGCCGGCGCTGATACCGAAGAACCAATGCAACTGGAACCAGACTTTCTTCACAGGATCACCTTCACGGCCGCCGCGCGGCAACAACGGGACTACGCCGACGCCAAGCGCCGGCCAGACGACACGAGGACGTCGGCGGGCAATTCTATTTGATAATCAGTTGCGATAAAGCCGAATTAACGTTCTTTACGCTCTATTTACCCACCTGGATGCGGGAAAGCCCCATCCCGTAGAGGGAATGGGGCTTTCGTGGGGAGCGAGAGCGGCTGTCAGAAGTGGAAGTTGGTGCTGAACAGTATCGTCCTTCCAGCGGCCTGGGACGCATAGTGCGCCGCATAGGCTTTGTCGAAGTACTTCTTGTCGAACACATTCTGCACGTTCAACTGGAAATCGACGTTCTTGCTCAGTTTGTAGCTGGCCATTGCGTCATAGCGCCAGTAATCGGGGACATAGACGGTATTGCCAACGTCGCCATAGACCTTGTCGACATAGAAAGCCCCGCCGCCGATGGTGGTCTTCGGGAAGATGTCATAGGTGGTCCAGAGACTGAAGCTGTTCTTCGGCGTATTTGGCATCTCGTTGCCGTTGTTGGAAGCCGCCGATGCGTTCACATTGCCGTTACGCCCAGCCTTACCGGCATCGACCAACTCGCTGTCCAGGTAGCTGTAGCCCGCGAACACCTTCCACTTCTCGGTCAGCTTGCCGCTGGCGCTCAACTCCACGCCGTCGACGCGGGATTGTCCGGCGTTGTCGTAGGTCTGGTTGGCGACCAGGATGCGGGTATTGTCCTTGTCGGTGCGGAAGATCGCGGCACTCAGCTCCAGCCGCTCGTTGAAGAAAGCCCACTTGGTACCAAGCTCGTAGTTCGTGGTTTCTTCCGGCTCAAGGTTGTTGCTGATGGCGAACCCGTCGACAGCATTCGAGGTATCCCCATTATCGAGCATGCTACCCGGCGGCGTAGCCGAAGTGGCGTAGGACGCATAGATGCTGCCGTTGGGTACAGGCTTCCACACCAAGCCTGCCTGCCAGTTCCAGAAGCTCGACTTGTCGCTGAGTTTGGTAGCGGGTCTTACACCGTGGTTCTTCGCCGTAGTTTCGAAACTATCGAAGCGCGCGCCAATATTGACCTGCCACTGCTCGTTCAGGTCGATGGTGTCGAACGCATATATTGCCTTGGTGGTGCCGACCGTATTCAGCGGCGCATATTTCCGGGTAATACTGCCATTCCATGGATCGTGCGGATTGGGATTTTCCAGACTAGTGCAGTTATAGCCGCTAGGCGCCCCGATCAGCGATGGATTGCACTTGTTGCTGCCCAGGCCGGTATTGGTATCGACGGTATACCCATCGCGCTTGCTGTCTTCTCGGCTGAACTCCAGGCCGGTGCTGAAGCTGTTCTTGAAGCCACCCAGGTAGAACTCTCCAAACAGGTCAGTCTGGTTGACTGCTGTGGTGGTGGTACTTACCCGATTGTTCTGGCGGCGCCAGACCGAGCCATTGTTGATGTTGCCCTGGCTGTCATCCGGTTGTGTCCACAGATAGTCCTGATGACTGTTGCCGTAACGCGAGGTATTGCGAATAGTGAGGCTGTCAGTCAGATCATGCTCAACGGTGATGGTACTGGTATCGATGCGGCTCTTCTGGAAATCGCGCCCCGTCAGCCCATAGAAATTGCCTCGATCGACATTCACCGGTTTGTCCGGATTGTGCTTGCTGCGATCGCTACTCTTGGCATAGGGAATGCCCGAATCCGGGGTATCGTCACTTTCCAGGTGATAATGGCTGACGGTCACTCGGGTCGGCGAGCCAAGACCGAAGGTGAGCGACGGCGCTACGCCCCAGCGACTGACATCGACTTCATCGCGGCCCGCGACATTGGCATCGTGCTTGAGAAGATTCAGCCGGAATGCCGCATTGCCATCGAGGAATTCCTGGTTGAGGTCCAGGGTGTACCGGCGAGTCTGGTCAGAACCATAGGTGAAGCCTCCATCGATGAAGTTCCCAGCCTTGGCCTGCTTGCTGACGAGATTGAGGCTGCCGCCGGCCGAGCCCCGTCCTCCGAATGCCGAGTTAGGGCCCTTGCTGACCTCGATCTGCTCAAGGTTGAAGATCTCGCGGGTCTGTGCACCAGTATCGCGTACACCATCGACGTAAGTATCGCTTTGCGCATCGAAGCCGCGAATGAATGGCCGGTCACCGGTGGGATTGCCGCCCTCGCCCGCGCCAAAGGTAATACCTGGAACGGTACGTAGTGCATCCTGGAGAGACACGGCGGCGGTATCCTTGATCACCTGCTTTGGTACTACCGTGACGGAGCGCGGCGTATCCAAGAGCGGCGCGGTGTACTTCTTCGACGCCGAGCGGTCGACGTTGTAGGTGGTTTCGTCCTGCTGCTCGCCGACGATGGTGGCCGCATCCAGCGACAGTACGCGGTCCTTGTCGGTCTTTTTCTGCCCGGCCTCGTCGGCGTGGGCTGCCTGCGGTGCGGCGATGGCGGTGATGGCCACACCGATGGCCGAAGCCAGCAGACGTTGCGAAGAAACGGCGGTATCCGTGGACTGACGCGACATTCGAAACCCCTCCCCGGGAGCTGTGAAGGTCGCGGAATTTATTGCAGATCAGAATTGTTATCAATTATTACGGATTCGCATTCGACAGGAATTTACATTCTTTACAATTTTCTCATTACATTTTTTCCCATCTCGCTCGTCTGGAACATTTGGCGGTTTTACATGGCCAATGCAAATCAATATCATTGGCAATCATTTCGCCTTCATGGACAGCGCCATGTTGCTGCATATTCCCGCCATCTTCACCGCCGAGGAAGTCTCCCGGATCCGCGCAGCCCTGGAGCAGGCGGAATGGGCCGACGGCAAGGCGACCGCCGGCTACCAATCGGCCAAGGCCAAGCACAACCTGCAACTGCCGCAGGACCACCCGCTGGCCCGGGAGATCGGCGAAGCCATGCTGCAGCGCCTGTGGAACCATCCCCTGTTCATGTCCGCCGCCCTGCCGCTCAAGGTCTTCCCGCCGCTGTTCAACTGCTATACCGGCGGGGGCTCGTTCGACTTCCACATCGACAACGCCGTGCGCGACATCCATGGCGGCCGCGAGCGGGTCCGTACCGACCTGTCCTCGACCCTCTTCTTCAGCGACCCGGAGGACTATGACGGCGGCGAACTGGTGATCCAGGACACCTACGGCCTGCAACAGGTGAAGCTGCCCGCCGGCGATCTGGTGCTCTACCCCGGCACCAGCCTGCACAAGGTCAATCCGGTCACCCGCGGCGCGCGCTACGCCTCGTTCTTCTGGACCCAGAGCCTGGTCCGCGAAGACAGCCAGCGCACCCTGCTATTCGAAATGGACCAGTCGATCCAGCGACTCACCCGTGACGTCCCCGACCATCCCTCGCTGATCCGCCTCACCGGTACCTACCACAATCTCCTGCGGCGCTGGTCGGAACTCTGAACATGCGCCACCTGCTGCTTCGTCACGACGCGCTGGACGCCGAAGGTTTCGCCGCACAACTGGCCGGTACCCCGGGCGAGGTTGCCCAGGCCATCCTTGGCGCTGCGCGCGAGGGCCTGACGGAAGCCCAGGCCCTGCTCGGACAGATCCTTCTGGACGGCCAAGGCATCCAGCGCGACCCGACCCTGGCGCGGACCTGGTTCACGATCGCCGCCGAACGCGGCCACGCAATGGCGCGCAATATGCTCGCTCGCTGTCTTGAACATGGCTGGGGCGGCCCGGCGGATCCAGCCGCGGCAGCCGTCCACTATCGGATCGCCGCCCAGGCCGGCCTTGACTGGGCCCGCTACAACCTGGCCAATCTCCACGCCACCGGCCGCGGCGTGTCCCAGGACCAGCCGCGCGCCTATGCGCTGTATCGGCAAGCGGCCGAGCAGGGCCACGCGAAATCGATGAACCTGGTGGGGCGCTACCACGAAGAAGGCCTGGTGGTCGCTCGCGACCTGGCGCAAGCTGCGCACTGGTATCGACGTTCCGCCGAGGGCGGCGATTTTCGCGGCCAGTTCAGCCACGCCGCGATGCTCAGCGCCTCGGGCCGCCATGCCGAAGCCGAAACCTGGCTCCGGCGTGCCCTCGAAGGCGGCAACCTGAACTTCCTGCGCAGTGCCCGCCATGGCCTGGAGCAGTCGGCCCACCCGCCGTTCCGCAGCCTGGCGCTGGCCTACTACCGACGCGCGGCGCAGTTGGGCGACGACACCGATCGAGAGGCTCTGGAACAGGCGCTCGAACGTCACGGGTACGCACGACTGCCCGTCTGACGAACAACGCCCAACCCTTTGTTCACACCCACATAACACTTTTTTGACAAGCCTTTCCCTACCCTCGCCGCTTCATCGAGGCGAGCGACGATCGCGCCTCCGGTCCATCGTACGAGGCTATCGTGTCCCCCACTCCACCAAGCGTTACGCGCAATCGCATCGACTGGGCCGGCCTGGGCTGGCTGTTCCTGTTCTTCTGGTTCTTCTCCGGCATCACCCAACTGCTCCTGCTGACCTCCGGCAACAGCGGTTTCTCCGGTTTCCGCAACGCCATGGTGCTGAGCACCATCTGGCTTGCGCCGGTGTTGCTGTTCCCGCGCTGGACCAAGCCGCTGGCCGCCGTCATCGGGCTGGTGCTGTGGGCCGCCTCGCTGGTCGGCCTGAGCTATTTCGGCATCTATCACCAGGAATTCTCGCAAAGCGTGATCTTCGTGATGTTCGAGTCGAACACCGCCGAGGCCAGCGAATATTTCAGCCAGTACTTCAACCCCTGGATGACCCTCGGCCTGGTGCTCTACAGCCTGGTCGCCATCCTCCTCTGGCGCCGCCTGCGCCCGGTCTACCTGCCGCGCTTCAGCGCCCTGCCGGTGGCGGTGCTGCTGATCGTCGCGACCATCGGTTATCCGTTCTACAAGCAACTGGTCAGCCAGGGCCGGCCCTTCGACGAAGCCCTGGACAAGGTCCAGGCGCGCATGGAACCGGCGGTGCCCTGGCAATTGCTGATCGGCTACCAGCAATACCGCCAGCAACTGGGCAGCATGCAGGCGCTGTTGCAAAAGAACGCGGCCCTACCGCCGCTGAAGAACCTCGTCGATGCCAATGGCGATACGCCGCGCACGCTGGTCCTGGTGATCGGCGAATCCACGTCGCGCAAGCACATGAGCCTCTACGGCTATCCACGCGAAACGACCCCGCAGTTGGACGCACTGAAGGCCGCGAACCGGAACCTCACGGTATTCAACAACGTGGTGGCGTCGCGGCCATACACCATCGAGGTGCTGCAGCAGGTGCTGACGTTCGCTGACCAGGAGCATCCCGACCGCTTCCTCACCGATCCGTCGCTGATGAACCTGATGAAGCAGGCCGGCTACAAGACCTTCTGGATCACCAACCAGCAGACCATGACCAAGCGCAACACCATGCTGACGACCTTCGCCCAGCAGACCGATGCGCAGTTCTACCTGAACAACCAGCGCAGCCAGAACGCCAGCCAGCTGGACGGCGCGGTGCTGGCGCCCTTCGCCAAGGTGCTGGACGACCCGGCGCCGAAGAAATTCATCGTGGTCCATCTGCTCGGCACCCACATGAACTACAAGTACCGCTATCCCGCCGATTACGCTCGCTTCGTCGACCGCCAGGGCGCCCCGGCGGCCCTCAGCGACGACCAGGTGGAGGTCTACAACAGCTACGACAACGCCGTGCTGTACAACGACTACGTGGTCTCCAGCCTGATCAAGGGCTTCGCCAACAGCGATCCGAACGGCTTCCTGGTCTACCTCTCGGACCATGGCGAGGAAGTCTTCGACGAAGCCCCGCACGACCGTCTCGGCCGCAACGAAGGCGACCCGACCCGCGGCATGTACACCGTGCCCTTCCTGGTCTGGACTTCGCCCAGCTGGCAGCAGACCCATCCGCGCGACCTGCAGGCCCTGGTCGACCGACGCTACAGCAGCGAAGACCTGATCCATACCTGGTCCGACCTCGCCGGCCTCAACTATGACCTCTTCGATCCGACCAAGAGCCTGGTGAGCAACGACTTCCAGCATGAAGTCCGCTGGATCGGCAACCCCTATGCCCACAATGGCTTGCGCGACTTCGACAAGCTGCCGCTGGACAAGGCCGACGCCGGGCAGCAGGTAGCCCAGGCCGGACGACCCGCGCCAACGACGCCGCGCGCACCGTCCCGCCAGCCGAACGAAGGCTGACCGCCGCCAAGGAATGCGCCCCGCCGAGCGGGGCGTTTTTCCATCCGTAGCGCCCTCAGGGCAAGACCAGGTTGCCCTGCTCGTCGAACGGCCAGAACGGGTTGTAGGCAATTTCCCAAAGGTGTCCATCCGGGTCGGCGACATATCCGGAGTAGCCACCCCAGAACACTTCCTGCGGCATCTTGGTCGCCTGCCCGCCGGCCGCCGTAGCTGCGGAGAACAGACGGTCCACCTCGTCCCGCGAGGCGCAGTTGCAGGCCAGGGTGATAGCCGCGAAGCCGGTCGGGCGATCTTCCACCTGCGCATCCTCGGCGAGGGCGCTGCGTCCGTAGAGGCCGAGGACCAGGTTGCGGCCCTTGAGAAATACCACCTGCTCGTTGCCGTCCGAAGAGGGCTGCCAGCCCAGCGCCTGGTAGTAGAGAGAGGAGCGGGCCAGATCGGCGACCCCGAGGGTCACCAGGGAAACACCATTGCCTGTCATGTCGGCGTCCTTGTCATGGGTTGTCGAACAAGGCTGACACGAGCGCCGCGAGGCTTCCAGAGCGACATGAAAAAGCCCCGCCGAGGCGGGGCTCTTCGTAGCAGAGGCGACTGCGCTAGAGGTAGAACGCCTTCAGCGGCGGGAAGCCGTTGAACTCCACCGCACTGTAGCTGGTGGTGTAGGCGCCGGTAGACAGCCAGTAAAGGCGGTCGCCGCTCGCCAGGTTCAGCGGCAGGCCATACTTGTAGTGCTCGTACATGATGTCGGCGCTGTCGCAGGTCGGGCCGGCGATCACCACCTCTTCCATCTCGCCCTGCTTCTCGGTCCAGATCGGGAACTTGATCGACTCGTCCATGGTTTCGATCAGTCCGGAGAACTTGCCGACGTCGGCATAGACCCAGCGCTCCACGGCGGTCCGCGACTTGCGGGCGACCAGCACCACTTCGCTGACCAGGATGCCGGCATTGGCGATCAGCGAACGGCCCGGCTCGAGGATGATTTCCGGCAGGTCGTCGCCGAAGTCCTCCTTGAGGAAGCGGATGATCTCCTCCGCATAGGTTTCCAGGTCGTTGGTCTTGGTGATGTAGTTGGCCGGGAAGCCGCCGCCCATGTTGATCATCTTCAGGACGATGCCGTCTTCTTCCTTCAGGCGCTCGAAGATCACCTTGACCTTGGCGATCGCCGCGTCCCACACCGAGATGTCGCGCTGCTGCGAACCGACGTGGAAGGAAATGCCGTAGGGCTCCAGGCCCAGCTGGCGGGCCAGGATCAGCAGGTCCATGGCCATGTCGGTCTGGCAGCCGAACTTGCGCGACAACGGCCAGTCTGCGGTAGTCGAGCCCTCGGTGAGGATACGCACGTAGACCTTGGCGCCGGGAGCGGCCTTGGCGATGTTGCGCAGGTCGGCTTCGGAGTCGGTGGCGAACAGGCGCACGCCCTTCTCGTAGAAGTAGCGGATGTCCTTGGATTTCTTGATGGTGTTGCCGTAGCTGATGCGCTCCGGACCGACGCCGGTCTTCATCACCTTGTCCAGTTCGTAGATCGAGGCGATATCGAAGTTCGAACCCTTGTCGCGCAGCAGCTCGGTGATTTCGGTAGCGGGATTGGCCTTCACCGCGTAGTAGATCCTGGCGAAGGGGAAGCAGTCGGTCAGTTGGTCGTAGGCATCGGCGATGGTCTGCTTGTCGATGACTACAAAGGGGGTTTCCTGCTTGTCGGCGAAGGCCTTCATGCGCTGGAAGGTTTCAGGGGCGAAATAATCCTCGACCTTGATGGACATGGTTGGGACTCCCAATGGCAAAACACATGGATTCGTAGGGGTGAAGCTGAACGTCTAATCCGTTTCCCCACTTTGGTTCGCCTACTTCCCAAGGCATGTCGCCGAGTATCACCTGCCTGCCGGCAGCCACCGCCTGTTCATCCTGGTAGGTCGCGCGCGTGTCCCGCGCGACGACCTGGCCGCTTGAGCAGCGGACGTCGCCTTGCCACAAGGCGATCTCTCGTCGTCAGTACTTGAGCCGGATGGATCGTTTCCAGCATGGACGTTCGGGCGCGAACTTTAGGACCAAGGGGACGCGAGATCAATAAAAAAATGCCGCGATTTCGCCTCCGCCTGTCGCACCGCCGGATTGACCTGCTCAGCCTTTACCCCATGTGCATGACAGTGGAATGTCCCCGTCCGCCCAGCGTTCAATCGGATGGACGAAAAACGTCCCGCGCAGGCCTTGCGCCTACACCCGGAACGCGCCGATCAGGCGTTTCAGCTGGGTCACCTGGGCGCCCAGTTCGCGGCTGGCCCGTTCGGTCTGGCTGGCGCCTTCCGCGGTGCGCTCGCCGGCCTGGTTGATCTCGACGATGTTCTGGTCGATATCGTGGGCCACGGCGGTCTGTTGCTCGGCGGCGGCGGCGATCTGCTGGTTCTGGTCGACGATCATGCCCACCGCGCCGAGGATATTCTCCAGTGCCTGCTGCACCTGCGCCGACTCGTTGACCGTGCCATCGGCGGTATGGTGGCTGCTGCCCATCGCCTTCACCGCCGCATCGACGCCGCCCTGCAGGCGCAGGATCATCTGTTCGATCTCGGCGGTGGACTGCTGGGTGCGCTTGGCCAGCGTGCGCACCTCGTCGGCCACCACCGCGAAACCGCGCCCCTGCTCCCCGGCACGAGCGGCCTCGATCGCCGCATTGAGCGCCAGCAGGTTGGTCTGTTCGGCGATGCCCTTGATCACATCCAGCACCTGGCTGATCGAGGCGCTGTCACTGGCCAGGCGATTGATCGCCGCCACCGACTGGTCGATCTCGCCGGCCAGGCGCTGGATGCTACCCACCTGCGACTCGACCAGGCTGCGCCCGCTGAGGGTTTCCTGGTTCACGCTGTTCGCGCTGCTCACCGCCATCGCCGCGCTGCGTGCCACTTCCTGGGCGGTAGCGGCCATCTGGTTCATCGCCGTGGCCACCTGCTCGATCTGGCTGCGTTGCCCGGCTACCGCCTGGTTGCTTTCGGCCGACACCGACTCGACGCGCAGGGTCTGCCGCTCGACCTCGCCGACGGTCTGGCTGACCCGCTCGATCAGGTCGTGGATCTTCGCCACCGATTCGTTGAACGATTGTCCCAGCTCGCCCAGCTCGTCACGGCTGCGGGCCTGGAAGCTGACCGTCATGTCGCCGCCGGCGACGCGCTCCATCATTCGCCCGAGATCCTTCAGGGTGGCACGGGTGGAAACGTAGAAACCGCCGTAGAGGTATAGGATCGCGGCGAAAACCACGGCCAGCGCGGCGACTAGCAACAGCATCTGCGTGCGCACCTGTTGCAGGCGCTTTTGCAACTGGGTATCGAGATAGCCGAGAACGGCGTCGTCGAGCTGGTAGGTCTTGTCCATCGCCGCGCTGACCTGATCGTAGAACTGCGTCCACGGGGTATCCAGCGTCTCGGCCACGATCACCCGGTCCTCGAACAACTGCCCCAGGCTCTTCAGGGTCTCGCGACTGGCCTGGGCGGCCTCCTCGAGCAGCTGTGGGCTGCCGGCCAGGGACTCCTGCAGCTTCAGGCCATACTCGCCGTGCAGTTTCTCGAACTCCAGCAGCAGCTCGTCGAGCCGCGCGCTGGAGGACGAATTGAGGAAACCCTGGCCCAGGGAGTAGGCGCCGATGGCGCGCCCCTTGCTGATGGCCGCCGTCACCTCCGGCGTTATCGAGCCGACCAGCTCGCTGAGCTGGCGCACCTGGCGCTGGCTGTCCTGGCTGAGCCCGGTCTGGGCGATGAGCAACTTGATGAATACCTGTGCGCTACCGAGCAGCTTCTCCGCCCGTGCGCCCTTGCCCTGCAGGGACCCTTCGGCCTCCACGGCCTGCAAGCCGTTGAGCAACCGGTCGCGCTGGGCCTCGAATTCGGCTACCGCCGCACCATCCTCGCTGAGCGGCGCCAGCGCCTCGAGCCGCCCGCGCAGCCCCTTCTGGACGTCCGCGATGCGCGCTTCCAGATCGCCGGCCTTGCCGGACTGGCCGATGACCGCATTGATCTGCAACAGATCGTTGAGGGACTCCAGGCCACGCCGGATCTGAAGTCCGCTACCCAGCAGCGTCAAGCTCTGCAGTTCGATCCGGGTGTCACTGAACTGGCGATAGGCATCGCGCACCAGATAGAAGCTGGTGATCAGCAGCGGCAGGAAGAACAGCACGCTGATCAGGCCGAACTTCATGCCGAAGCTGAGCCGGTTCATCAGCGCGATGGCGGGATAGAGTACGGTCTTCACCCAGACGTCTCCTGATTGTTCTTATCGTTCTGAGAGATGCCGCCGCGTGACGACATTGACGCACGGAGTCCGCTCGGCAATGGCCTTTCGAAATCATGCGGACACGTTCACCTGTGTACCCGATATCGGCCTGGTGTTCTGTAACTTAAGGTTAACGGGGAATCGCAGGCGGATTCCCCGTCGCTACGCTCAGAGGAACAGCGCGCAGAAGGCGAACACGGCATACCAGAGCACGGCCGCGCGCACCAGCAATTGCCAGAGCGCATCCAGGCTGGCGACGCCGGCGGCACCCAGTTCGACCGCTTCGACATCGCTGGCGACCCGTCCGGCCTTGCCCAGCAGCGCGGCCGCCGAGATGTCCCAGGCCAGCAGCCAGTGCAGCAACACGCGGATAACCGCGAGGAAGTTGCCGACCAGGGCGAAGCTCAGCACCAGCGCACGCACCGGCAACCAGTCGAGGATATGCCGGACGCGCGCCGCCTGTTCGCGCAACGCCGGCTGGCGGGCGTGCTCCAGCGCCAGTGCCAGCAGGCGATAGGCCAGGGCCGCCACCGGGCCGAGCAAGGCATACCAGAAGATCACCGCGAAGAAGCTCTGGTAGCCCTGCCAGAGCAGATGGCCGTGCACCCGGCCGATCAGTTCGCTCTCGCTGCCGCCCAGGATCCCCAGATCGCGTTCGGCGACATGGAAGGCAGCCTGGGCCTCCTCGCGCCGCCAGGCGTCGCGGAACGGCCCGAGGTCGGCCATGACGTCGCCGCGGCCGAGACTGTAGACCACCACCAGAAGATGCAGCGGGAGGCTCAGCCAGCCATAGGCCAGCGGCTGCAGCAATGTCAGCAGCAGGGCCAGCGGCAGCAACGGCAGGACCACCGCGAGCAGCAGCCCCAGCCAGGAGCGGCGGGACACCGAGGGCAGGTCCTCGACCAGGCCCAGCCAGGCGAGCCAGGCGCCATCGCGCTGGATACGCCGGCGCCAGCCGGAGAACTTCTCCAGCGCAAGGGCCAGCAGCAACACCAGGAACGTCATGTTTCCTCCTTGGAATAGGTCAATCCGGCGCGGTAGCGCGACCAGTCGAAAGCCTCGCCGGGATCGGTCTTGCGCTCCGGGGCGATATCGCAGTGGCCCTGGATGCGTTCCGGGGTGATCGCCGGGAAGGCCGCGCGCAACAGCCGCGTCAGCCCGGCCAGGGCAGTGTACTGCGCGTCCGTGTACGGTTCCGTGTCGGTCCCCTCCAGTTCGATGCCAAGGGAGAAGTCGTTGCACGCCTCGCGACCGTCGAAGCAGGAAACCCCGGCATGCCAGGCGCGGTCGTGACAGGAGACGAACTGGGTGATGGCGCCGTCGCGTTCGATGAGGAAATGCGCGGAAACCGTCAGGTGGCGGATCTCCTCGAAATAGGGATGTTCGTTCGGGTCCAGGCGATTCTGGAAGAACGCCTGGACCTTGCCGGTGCCGAAGTGTCCCGGCGGCAGGCTGATATTGTGGATGACCAGCAGCGACACCGCGTCCCCTTGCGGACGCAGGTTGAAATTCGGTGAAGGGCAGTGGCGGACGCCACGGACCCAGCCGGTAACGGAATCGAAATGCATACGGGCTCCTGAACGAGCCCCCACTCTAATCCAGCGGCGCCGGAATGACGATCAGGCGGGCTCTGGATCGGCCGCTTCGACATGCGTCGAGGAAAGGTATTACCCGCAAGAACGAAAAGACCCGGCATCCGCCGGGTCCTCGAGAAGCGGCTAGGCGCCCTTGAGGCGCCGCAGGTTGCCGATCACCGACTCCAGGGCCCGGTCGAACAGCAAGGCATCGTCCAGCAGGCGTACCGCCTGCCGGCGAAACTCCACCGCCAGGCCCATGCGGGTCTTTTCCAGAACCTTCATCCCGGTGCGATTGACGAAGATGTAGCGACCGGTGGGCCGGATCACTGCCGCCAGCTTGCAGCGCAGCTTGTGCTCGGCGTCCTCCTGGATCTCCACCCAACTGCCGACACGCAGCGCATCGACCCGCAGCAGTGCCTCGTCGTTGTCCGGCAGGCGCACTTCGCTCTCGACAGGCGCCGGGGCGGCGTCCGGCGAGGTCAGGACGATTTCCTCGACCACCCGCAGCATGACCGGCGCCCGGGGCTTTTCCGCGGCCGTGCCCGGGCTCGCTTCGTCGAGCAGGGGGCTGTCCGCGATAGCCGCCTCGCCGCGCTTGTCGCGCTGCAGACCCTGGACATGCAGGGTTTCCAGCTGGCTGAAGAATTCTCCGGTGGAAAACGGATCGAAGGCTGCGCTGGCCAATCCCTCGCGCAGCGCCTTGAGCAGGCCAGGCACACGCTCCAGCAACTGTTGGCGGGACAGCGGATCGTCATGCGGGCCGACGCTCCAGATCAACTCGTCCATGGTATCCAGGGCCTCCCGCCACTCGGCCGAAGCCTTGCCATGCTTGAGGCAGATCAGCAGCATCACCTTGCTCCAGGCATCCCGCAGCAGGCGCACCACCACCTCCGGCAGGACCTTGCCGAGCAGTCGCTGGTTCAGCACCTGCTCCACGTCCTGCCGGGCCAGTTCGGCCTTGGCGCGGCCTTCCTCGGCGTCGCGGGTGCGCTGCTCGAGGAGCTCGCTGCGGCGGCGCTCGTCGCCGGTGAAGGCAATGAAGTCCTCCAGCAACTCGGCGAAGATCGCCGGGTCGTCGACGAAGTCGTTCAACAGCCGCATCACGACCTGTTCGATCTTCTGGTACAGGCTGTCGCGCCGGGCATCATTGTGTTCGGCCCAGCCCAGCGACGCGGATGCGATCTCGTTGAGCAGGCGACGTGCCGGATGGCTACCGCGGCTGAAGAAGGTCTTGTCGAGCAGGGCCACCTTGAGCATCGGGATCTGCATCCGACCGATCAGGGCCTTCAGCGAATCAGGCAGGGTGCGGTCATCGAGAATGAATTCGAACAGCATCGACACCAGGTTGATGACGTCATCGTCCACCTGGCCGACCACCCGAGAACGGCCGCTCTTGTGGCTGACCCGCTGGAGCAGTTGGTCGACCCCGTCGCGGACGTCGAACTCCGCGGCGCCAGGGCCCGGCAAGTGCTGTTGCAGGTGGGAAAGCAGGCGCATCAGGTCGTTGCTGGAAATCGGCGCGGCATTCTCAGGCGTTTCGCGACGGTAGAAGGAAGGATTGTCGCGGACCTGCGCCAGCAGTTCCTGCAGCGCGCCGAAGACTTCCTGCTGGCCGCCGTCGAGTAGCGCAGCCTGTGCCTGCAGGGTCCCGGCATCGCGTACCGCTTCGGGACGGACAGCGGGCTGACGCCGCGGCAGTGCGGATTTGAGTTCCGGCAGCACGCCCGCAGCGACCAGGATCTGGTTGGCCTCGGCGTACAACTGGTCGCAATGGGCCAGGACGTACTTCTCGAACAGCTTGAGAATGATCAGCTTGACCTTGATCTCGACGCCGAGCCCCTGGCAGGCATCGAGGAAAGCCGCGGTCAGCGGACGCGGAGCGAGGGGATTGCTCTTCTCGTCGACCTTCCGCCCGACCAGGGTGTTCAGGCGGGTGCTCAGGTGGGCCAGCGCGGTGGCATCGCGGCTCATCACCCGCGCCACCATCGCGTCCACCGCGACGGACTCCTCCAGTTCCTCGTTCTGTACCAGGCTGAGGCTATCGAAGGACACGGTATCCAGGGTCGGCACGGATTTGCCGGACTGTACCTGGTTGAGCGCCGAGAACTCCTCGAAGACCTTCTGCAGGTAGACCCGCTCGATACTCTTGCGCTTGAGGCGCAGGTCGCGCATGGCTTCGAAGAAAGCGTTCTGTTCGAGGTTGCTGGTGGCTCGGTCGGCCATTTCGAAGAGGGTGTCGTCGGCGTTGTCGAACAACACCTGCAACGCCTGTTTCAGCTGCAACGCCGCCTTGTCGCGCACCTGCACGAGGATGACCGGCAGGCGCCCCGCTCCGGCGTTCGGCGACGGCTCGGAAGCGACCCTGGTCAGGTGCACCACATTGGCATCGTTCTGCATCGGGACTCTCCTGCCACCCTCGCGGCCGCGCATGGAATGGCAAAAATCGGGCACAGAGGATCGATTGGCGTCGTCCGTAACGTCAATTTCCAGGCGTCAAAAACAAGTATCTACATTCATTATAGAGATACTTTCAAATCTAGATAGAGGGTTTTCCTATAGACATGACTCTCTTCACACAAGCGAAGGCCGATGAATGGCGGCCGTCCCGACCGGCGCCCAGGCAGGCACAGACGCCGTCCGCTGCGCTCCGTATAATCGCCCGATCTCGTACAGGAGCCCGCCATGCCTAACCTCACCCTTGCCGACCTCCAAGGCGAAATCCAGGCCAACGTCCGCACCGCCCTGGCGGAAGACGTCGGCGGCGGCGACCTTACCGCTCATTTGATCGATCCACAGCGCGAGGCCGAGGCCCGGGTGATTACCCGCGAGCACGCGACGATCGCGGGCCGCGCCTGGGTCGACGAGGTCTTCCGCCAGGTCGATCCCCGAGTGCTGGTGACCTGGCAGGTGGAGGACGGCCAGCGAGTCGAGCCGAACCAGATGCTGTTCCAGCTAAAAGGTCCGGCCCGCGCCCTGCTCACCGGCGAGCGCAGCGCGCTGAACTTCCTCCAGCTGCTTTCCGGTACCGCCACCCGCAGCCAGCACTACGCCGACCTGGTCGCCGGCACCGCGGTGAAGCTCCTCGACACGCGCAAGACCCTGCCCGGCCTGCGCCTGGCGCAGAAGTACGCGGTCACCTGCGGCGGTTGCCACAACCATCGCATCGGCCTCTACGATGCCTTCCTGATCAAGGAAAACCACATCGCCGCCTGCGGCGGTATCGATCGGGCAATCGCCGAAGCCCGGCGCATAGCACCCGGCAAGCCGGTGGAAGTGGAAGTGGAGAACCTCGATGAACTGCGCCAGGCGCTGGAGGCCGGCGCCGATATCGTCATGCTCGACGAACTCAGCCTGGACGACATGCGCACCGCCGTCGCCCTCACCGCCGGCCGTGCCAAGCTGGAAGCTTCCGGCGGAATCAACGAGGGCACCCTGCGCAACATCGCCGAGACCGGCGTCGACTACATCTCCATCGGCACCCTGACCAAGGATGTCAGGGCCGTCGACCTGTCCATGCGCCTCACCCTCTGAACGAATCGCAGGCAATAAAAAGCCCCGCCGAAGCGGGGCTTTTTTATGCGACTGGTGCCGGATAGAGGAATCGAACCCCCGACCTTCTCATTACGAATGAGCTGCTCTACCGACTGAGCTAATCCGGCGGCGCGGGGAAGGTATCACTCGGCGCAGCCGGATTTCAACCGATATTCCCCCTCACATGGGAATCCAACCCTGAATCCAGAAACGTGGCGCCTCACCGCCGCCGTGGATTTCCAGGTAGCGCTCCTCGGCCGCGGTCAGCCCCGGCACTTCGAGCAGCAACACGCGCCCCAGCACGACAATGACAACGACAGCCAGGCCCCGACAGAGCCAGCGCTGTGCGGGGGACGGCGCGACCGGCTTCGACCAGCGCGCCATGGCGATGCCTACCAGCAAGGCCAATACGGTCTGGGTGAAGGGCATGACGAACACGCCGTCCACCTGGGCCAGGACCAGGACCGAAACAAGGGCCAGCCACAGTCCGGCGTCCATCGGATCGCCCTGTTCACGCAGGTAACGCGCGCCGCGAAGCAGACCAAGGATCATCAGCCCAACCACCAGAAGGCCAGCGACCCCGCCCCATTCAGCGAACCACTGCAGCAGCATCTGGTGCGGGTGGGCACCGACGCTGTTCGGCACCGCCGAGAAATGCATGGGCCCGACCCCAAGCAAAGGATGGGCTACGAACATGCCCCAGGCATCTCGCCACAACACGTCGCGCAGAGACAGACCACTGCGCATACCGGACATGAGGGTCATGTCGATACCGAGCCAGGTCGGCAAGGCAACCATTAGCAGGAAATAGAGCGCCAGTCCGACGAATGCCGCGGACAACTGGACGATCAAAAAGCGGCTCCCCACGGGGCCGATCCAGCAAAGCGCGAGATGCGCGACGGCGAAACCCAACCAGAGCCCGCGTCCAGCCAAGGCGACGGAGATGCACCATTGAATGGCCAGCAGCAGCATGACAAGCCGGGACAGCCTGAACCGCCCGGTCTCTCGCAGGTACAGCCCCAGCGCAGCCATCAGCGGCAGCAGCATGGCCTGGAACTGCCCCATGGTCCGAACGTTGGAAAAGCCGCTGAGCAAAACCCTGGGATTCAACTCACGGAGTCCGCTGACGAAGGCCGCGAGATAGGAAAGCAGGAACTGGTAGCAGAAGAACCCTCCCAACACGACCAGCCCCCAGATAGCGGCACGGCGAACCCACTCCGGACTGACGGAAATATTGAAGGAGAACAGCATCAGGCCGGCGAATACCGACCACTCCTTGAGCGCCCAGGAAAAATTATCAGAAAGAAAGGAGGAAAAAACACCCAGCCCGAGAGTCAACAATAGAGCGGCAAAAACCTTTCGCCTAATAAACGAAGAAGGAAAATACAAGAAAAAAAACAGTGACGAGCCACTCAGCAACAGCAACTGGAATATGCGCTGCTGGTCGTGCCAGTTCGGAGAAACCCCATAATGAATTACAGTCGAAAGCAGCATAGCTGCTATCAGGGATAGCAGTGCAAGCCCTACGAAAGAAGGCAAAGCAATCCCGCCTTGCCAGATCACTCTTGTTCGATTCATCGCGAGTCCGTAATGAAAAAACCCCGCAATGCGGGGTTTTCTCTTTTACCACTAGACCATACCGAAAAACCTATTAGGATTTCGGGCAGTTAGCCGGGGCGTAGTTGGTTTTCCAGTTGGTCGGCGAACCAGTGATGCCGCAGGTCCATACTCCTTTATCATCACGCTTGACAGTGATGACAGCGCCAGCGATACCCTTACCAGAAGAGTTGCCCAGAGTACCAGAAATCTCCGGAGTTGCGGTATCAGCTTTGTCAATCTTGATCTGCCCCTTACCGCTACCAGTAAGCAGAGTAGAGCTGGTAAAGCCAAGATCATATTCATTGTTTCCGGGGGTATCGCTGGAAACGAGCTTCTTGCCTTCCAGAATCGCCGACTCCGCAGCGGTCTTCAGCGCGCTGATTTCACTCACGGCACGGGTCACCTGGGTACGGGCGGTGTAGTCCTGGTATTGCGGGATGGCAATGGCGGCCAGGATGCCGATGATCGCGACCACGATCATCAGTTCGATCAGAGTAAAACCCTTCTGAGCTTTCATGAATATCTCCATGTGGTATGTATAGGCCAAACGCCTTCCCCCTCCAAAGCAGGTTGCATGCCAACCTTTCAAACGCCCTCCTTTCGCAACTCTCGCGGAGACTTCGAAAGTGTTCCGCTCTCCCCTGCCGGCAATATGTGACACTTTTTGGCATCTCGGAATCGTCGGTTTGGCAGCCTTTGGCATCTGCGTTATAAGTCTCGCTCCAAGCCTTCTTCAGATGTTCCCCAATGAACGATTCCACGCCTCTCAGCGGCCTTGCCAAGCAACTGGTCCTGAACGAACTCCTCGACGAAAAGACCGCCCGCCAGGCCCAGGTGCAGGCCGCGCGCAACAAGCAGTCGCTGGTCAGCCACCTGGTCCAGGCCAAGCTGGTGCAGAGCCGGGCGTTGGTCGAGGTGGCCGCCGAGCAGTTCGGCATCGCCTATTGCGACCTGAACAGCCTGGATCGGGAAAGCATTCCGAAGGATGTCATCAGCGAGCGCCTGGTCCGCCAGCACCGCGTGTTGCCGCTGTGGAAACGCGGCAACAAACTGTTCATCGGTCTCTCCGACCCGACCAACCATCAGGCGGTCACCGATATCCAGTTCAGCACCGGCCTCACCACCGAAGCCCTGCTGGTAGAGGACGACAAGCTCGGCGTAGCCATCGAGAAGCTTTACGAGGGCGCCATGGACGCCCTCGGCGACCTCGGCGATATCGATCTCGACGGGGTCGATGTCGGCAAGGCGGAAAGCGCCAGCCAGGACGACGGCGGCGACGATGCCGAAGACGCCCCCGTGGTGCGCTTCGTCAACAAGATGCTGCTCGACGCCATCCGCGGCGGCTCTTCCGACCTGCACTTCGAGCCCTACGAAAAGACCTATCGGGTGCGCTTCCGTACCGACGGCATGCTCCACGAAGTGGCCAAGCCGCCGATCCAGTTGGCCAGTCGTATCTCTGCTCGTCTCAAGGTAATGGCCGGCCTGGATATCTCCGAACGACGCAAACCGCAGGACGGACGGATCAAGATGCGCGTATCGAAGAACAAGTCGATCGACTTCCGCGTCAACACCCTGCCGACCCTGTGGGGCGAGAAGATCGTGATGCGGATCCTCGACTCCTCCAGCGCGCAGATGGGCATCGACGCCCTGGGCTACGAGGAGGACCAGAAGGAACTCTATCTGGCCGCGCTCAAGCAGCCACAAGGCATGATCCTGGTCACCGGCCCCACCGGCTCGGGCAAGACGGTTTCGCTGTACACCGGTCTGAACATCCTCAATACCACCGACATCAACATCTCCACCGCTGAAGACCCTGTGGAGATCAACCTGGAAGGCATCAACCAGGTCAACGTCAACCCGCGCCAGGGCATGGACTTCTCCCAGGCGCTGCGCGCCTTCCTGCGCCAGGACCCGGACGTGATCATGGTCGGCGAGATCCGCGATCTGGAGACCGCCGAGATCGCCATCAAGGCGGCGCAGACCGGGCATATGGTGATGTCCACCCTGCACACCAACAGCGCCGCCGAGACCCTGACCCGCCTGCTGAACATGGGCGTGCCGGCGTTCAACCTGGCGACCTCGGTGAACCTGATCATCGCCCAGCGCCTTGCGCGAAAACTCTGTTCGCACTGCAAGAAAGAACACGACGTGCCGAAGGAAACCCTGCTTCACGAAGGTTTCCCGGAAGAGCTGATCGGCACCTTCAAGCTGTATTCGCCTGTAGGCTGCGAAAACTGCAAAGGCGGTTACAAAGGTCGCGTCGGTATTTATGAAGTGGTTAAAAACACCCCCGCCCTGCAGCGGATTATCATGGAAGAAGGCAACTCCATCGAGATCGCCGAGCAAGCCCGCAAAGAAGGCTTCAACGATCTGCGCACCTCAGGCCTGCTGAAAGCCATGCAGGGAATCACCAGCCTGGAGGAAGTCAACCGCGTGACCAAGGATTAATCCATGGCGGACAAAGCGTTAAAGACCAGTGTCTTCGTATGGGAAGGCACTGACAAGAAAGGCACCAAGGTCAAGGGCGAGCTGTCCAGCCAGAACCCGACCCTGGTCAAGGCGCAACTGCGCAAGCAGGGCATCACGCCGGTCAAGGTCCGCAAGAAAGGCATCTCCCTGCTGGGGGCGGGGAAGAAGATCAAGCCTATGGACATCGCCCTGTTCACCCGCCAGATGTCCACCATGATGGCCGCCGGCGTGCCGCTGCTGCAGTCGTTCGACATCATCAGCGAAGGCTTCGACAATCCGAACATGCGCAAGCTGGTGGAGGAGATCAAGCAGGAAGTCGCCGGCGGCAACAGCCTGGCCAACTCGCTGCGCAAGAAGCCGCAGTACTTCGACTCGCTCTACTGCAACCTGGTGGACGCCGGCGAACAATCCGGCGCCCTGGAAACCCTGCTCGACCGGGTCGCCACCTACAAGGAAAAGACCGAGGCGCTGAAGGCCAAGATCAAGAAGGCCATGACCTACCCGATCGCGGTGATCGTCGTCGCCATCATCGTTTCGGCGATCCTACTGATCAAGGTGGTGCCGCAGTTCCAGTCGGTGTTCGAGGGCTTCGGCGCCGAACTGCCGGCCTTCACCCAAATGGTCATCAATATCTCCAACGTGCTCCAGGAATGGTGGCTCCTGGTACTGCTGATGATGGGCGGCGCCGGCTTCCTGCTGAACCACGCCTACAAGCGTTCGGAGAAGTTCCGCGACGCCACCGACCGCACGGTACTGAAGCTGCCTATCGTCGGCGCCATCCTCTACAAATCCGCCGTGGCACGCTACGCGCGGACGCTGTCGACCACCTTCGCCGCCGGCGTGCCATTGGTGGAAGCCCTCGACTCGGTTTCCGGCGCCACCGGCAACGTGGTGTTCAGGGACGCGGTGGGCAAGATCAAGCAGGACGTGTCCACCGGCATGCAGCTGAACTTCTCCATGCGCACCACCAACATCTTCCCCAGCATGGCCATCCAGATGACCGCCATCGGCGAGGAGTCGGGCGCGCTGGACGACATGCTGGCCAAGGTCGCTGGCTTCTACGAGCAGGAAGTGGATAATGCCGTGGACAACCTGACCGCCCTGATGGAACCGATGATCATGGCGGTCCTCGGGGTCCTGGTCGGTGGCCTGATCATCGCCATGTACCTGCCGATCTTCCAGCTGGGCAACGTCGTCTAAATGACCCTCCTCGACTACCTGGCCAGCCATCCGCTGGCCTTTGTCTTGTGCGCCATCCTCCTTGGCCTGCTGGTCGGCAGCTTCCTCAACGTCGTCGTGCATCGCCTGCCGAAGATGATGGAGCGCAACTGGAAGGCCGAGGCCCGCGAAGCGCTCGGGCTGGAGCCGGAACCCAAGCAGGCGACCTACAACCTGGTGCTGCCGAATTCGGCGTGCCCGCGCTGCGGCCACGAGATCCGCCCCTGGGAAAACATCCCGCTGGTCAGCTACCTGGCGCTGGGCGGCAAGTGCTCGTCCTGCAAGGCCGCCATCGGCAAACGCTACCCCCTGGTGGAACTGGCCACCGCGCTGCTTTCCGGCTACGTCGCCTGGCATTTCGGCTTCACCTGGCAGGCGGGCGCGATGCTCCTGCTGACCTGGGGTCTGCTGGCGATGAGCCTGATCGATGCCGATCACCAACTGCTGCCGGACGTGCTGGTGCTGCCGCTGCTCTGGCTGGGCCTGATCGCCAACCATTTCGGCCTCTTCGCCAGCCTCGACGATGCGCTGTTCGGCGCGGTGTTCGGCTACCTGAGCCTGTGGTCGGTGTTCTGGCTGTTCAAGCTGGTGACCGGCAAGGAGGGCATGGGCTACGGCGACTTCAAGCTGCTGGCCATGCTCGGTGCCTGGGGCGGCTGGCAGATCCTGCCGCTGACCATCCTGCTGTCGTCGCTGGTCGGGGCGATCCTCGGGGTGATCATGCTGCGCCTGCGCAACGCCGAAAGCGGCACGCCGATCCCCTTCGGTCCCTATCTGGCTATTGCCGGGTGGATTGCTTTGCTCTGGGGTGATCAAATAACCCGGACCTATCTGCAATTCGCCGGATTCAAATGACCCAACCCTGGATACTAGGCCTCACGGGCGGTATCGGCAGCGGCAAGAGCGCAGCCGCCGAGCACTTCATCTCCCTCGGCGTCCACCTGGTGGACGCCGACCATGCCGCCCGCTGGGTGGTGGAGCCGGGGCGTCCGGCCCTGGCGAAGATCGTCGAACGCTTCGGCGACGGCATCCTCCTGCCCGATGGCCAGCTCGACCGCGCCGCCTTGCGCGAGCGGATCTTCCAGGCGCCGGAGGAACGGCGCTGGCTGGAGCAATTGCTGCACCCGCTGATCGGCGCGGAGATCGTCCAGTACCTGGCCAGGGCCGAATCGCCCTATGCCATCCTGGTCTCGCCGCTGCTGGTGGAGTCCGGCCAGCGCCAGATGACCCACCGCGTGCTGGTGGTGGATACCCCGGAACATCTGCAACTACAGCGCACCATGCTTCGCGACAAGGTCTCCGAGGAGCAGGTGCGCTCGATCCTCCAGGCCCAGGCCCGGCGCGACGAGCGCTTGAAGCACGCCGACGACGTGCTGGTCAACGACGGCGACCTGTCCCACCTGCAGCGTGAAGTCGAACGACTGCACGCCTTCTACCTGACCTTGCGAGGAGGCCGAGCATGAGCCAGCCCCTGACCGTGGAGTGCCCGACCTGCGGCGCGCCCGTCGAATGGAAAAGCGACAACAAGTACCGCCCCTTCTGCTCCGACCGCTGCAAGCTGATCGATCTCGGCGCCTGGGCCGCCGAGGAACATGCGATCCCCGGCGATACCCTGGAAGACGACATCTTCTCCGCCGACCTGCCGCCTCGCGAGCATTGAACGCAACGGGCCAGCCAATCCGGCAGGCCCGTTCCTTCAGGGACGCATGAAAGCGTAGTCGCGCTGGTCGTCGAGATTCTCCGCAAGAAATTGCAGTTCGCTGGCCAGGTCGCCAGCATCGCGCTCCGCCCGGTTCAGTTCGATGATTGCGCTGAGCAACGCGCGCAGGCGCATTGCCCGGTCCGCCTCGTCGCTCCTCGACAGCAACTCTCGCAGGCCCTCTCGGGCCCATTCATGGACACCCATGTTCCGCTCCTCACCTGGGAAAACGGCAGGATCGCGGCCAGCTTCGTCCGAAACACTGACGCAAGTCAGCCGCCGCCCGCCATGAACCTGGCGAATGACTGCTCATCAGGGCTTGCGCTCTTCGTCCTTCCAGGGCGCCTGCAGGTAGCGCGTGCGATTGAAGGTTTCCAGCCACTCCGGGTAGTAGACCACCAGGCCGGTGATCACCGTGCCGTTGATGAAGGCCTCGGGGAACATGATCAGCCACAGGTAACCAGCGAAGTCCTCCAGCCAGGGCGGCATCGGGAAAAGGCCGTCGATCCAGACCACGCCAAGGCCGAGCAGCAGGACCACCACCGCGGTGAGGGCCGCCGGGAAGAAACCGCAGCAGAAGATGTAGACGAACAGGTTGCGCGGCTGGCGCTTTTCCACGAACAACGCCGCCAGCTCCGCGATCAGCGCGGGGATCGCCACCAGCAGCACGCCGTTGACGCCGATCGCCAGCCAATCCTGGCGGCCGAGCAGGCACAAGCCCAGTTGCGCCACCAGCCCCACCACGATCGCCAGCGGCCAGTCGAGCAGCAAGGTGACGGCGGTCATGCCGATGAAATGGAAGGACAGCCCCGATTCGAAGTCCCGGCGCACCAGCCAGAGCAGGAACAGCCCGAGCATGGTGCCGAACACCAGGTGCTGGCGGCGGGTATCGCTGACCAGCTCGACCCAGGGCGCGCGCCAGGCGGCGAGCAGCAGCACCGGTGCATAGATGGCCCAGCCCAGTTCCAGGCTTTCCGCCGACAGCAACTCGGCAGCGATCACGGCTGCAGTTGTTCCAGGGCGATGCGCAGGGCCACCGGCGAATCCAACTGGCGGGTTTCCAACACGCGGCGCTGCTCCAGCCTGACCCAGAGCACCTTGCCCTCGTCCGAGGCATAGCGAGAAGCGATGGCCGCGTCGCGATCGAGCAGCACCGGATAACTGTAGTCACGCATGGCCGGCACCGCGAAAAGCCGGGAAATCAGCGCCGGCATGCGGCTGATGTCCGCCAGGAACAGCGCGTGGCGCGCCTCCAGGTAGCCCTTTGGGCGTTCCGCCAGCGCCGCCTTGACCAGCTTCGAGCCGCCCATGTCCCGCGCCACCAGCAGGACCCGGGTGGAGTCGTCCAGCGAGTGCGCCTTTTCGAACTGGTCCTGCAACGTCCAGGGCTCCAGGGTGGAGCCCTTCTCCACGGCCAGTGCCAGGCCGGGCAGCAGCATGGCCAGCAGAACCCAATGCAATCGTTTCACGCGTGTCCCTCCCGAGTGGAAAATACCTGGATGTCCTTGCGCCGCTCCCAGTCCGACTGGGCTCGCCAGAATGCCTGGGCCTCCTCGGCGGCATCCAGGACGAAGACATGGGATTTGCCGATCCCCTCCCTCGCCAGGCGCGCCAACACCTCGTCGAGCATCCGCCGCGCCAGCCCCAGCCCTCGATAACCGGGATCGACCACCAGGTGCTGGAGGTAACCACGGCGACCGTCATGCCCGGCCATCAGGCAGGCGATCACCTCCCCTTCGGTTTCGACCAGCAGGCTCAGCCCGGGGTTGCGTTGAAGGTAGGCGAGGAAGAAGGGATAGGCGTCCTCCGCACGGAGGCGGATACCTGGCGTTCGCGACCATAGCGCGAAGAGTGCCGGGTGATCGGCGGCGATGACGCTGCGAAGTTGCATCGGAACGGCTCCGGCCCAAGGGGAACGGCAGTGTACACCGAGCCTCGCCGCTGGCGCGCTCCGGGACGGATTGTCGCAACCGGAACGCCTGTGGGCTGGAAAGCGGGCCCGCCGGCAGACTAAGCTGAGCCCATGAACGAAGCGGATTATCTGCGCCTGCTCACCCGTCAGGCCGAACAAGCCAACGACTTCCTCTCCAACGCACGTAAATGGGACCGCGAGCGCTGGGTCTGCCAGCGCTTCCTCGAAGCCCTCAACGTGCCCTATCGCCAGGAGGATTTCGCCGCCCCCGGGGAACAGCCGCCGGACGTCCTGTTCAAGGGTGCCGGCTTCGAGGTGTTCTTCGTCCTCGATGAAGGTCGCCGGCTGAACGAGGAGTGGCGCGAGGAACTGACCCGTCGCCGCCAGGCCGTCAGCCTGCGCCAACTGATCCGACGCGAAGAGCGGCCACAACGGATCGCCGCCGCCGAGCTGCAGGCACGACTGGCGCCAACCCTGCGCAAGAAGGCGCACAACTATAGCGAGCGCGGCATCGACCACGGCGAACTGGACCTGCTGGCCTTCGTCAACCTGAAGCGCGCGGTGCCCGATTTCAATACGCCCTTCCCGCCGCCCACCGAATACCTGCGCCAAGGCTGGCGCTCTCTGTCGATGGTCGGTCCGACCTTTGCCCGGGTGCTCTTCGCTCACTCCGGCGCCCCCGAATTCCTGCGCGCCAACCTCGGCCGCAGCATCCTGTTCGACGCCGGGGTAGGCCTGTGAGCGAAGGGCGGGTGAAGTGGATCGGCGTGCGCTCCGGCAGCCGCGCGCCGATCCAGGAACTGGAGGCGGTGGAGGCACGGCGCGGCCTGGGACTGACAGGCGACCACCCGCACCCGCCGCGCCAGGTCACCCTGGTGCAGTGGGAACACATCGAGGCCCTCGGTACCCTGCTGGGCAGGCCGCTGTTGCCCAACGAGATGCGCCGCAACATCGCCGTCGCCGGCATCAACCTGCTCAGCCTGAAGGACCGTCGCTTCCGCCTCGGCGGCGCGCTGCTGGAAACCACTGGCTGGTACCAACCCTGCGGACGCCTGGAAAAGCACATCGACCACCGCACGCTGAAGAGCGTGCGCGAACAGGGCGGCATCACCGCGCGGGTGATCGGCAGCGGAGTGATCCGCCTCGACGACCCGCTGGTGATCGAGCTCCCTGTCTGTCTAGAATGACCGACATCGAAAACGGAGGCCTGCCATGTCCAGCCGACTGAGCCCCGAAGACCAGCAGAAGGTCGAGCAGTACCTCGCCTCGCCGCTGCACCAGGTCGAGCGTGCGCCGTTCCGCCCGTGGTTCCTGATGTTCGTCCTGCTCGCCGTGGTCATCGGCCTGGGCCTGCTCAGCCGCCTCCTCAGCTACCTGGCCTGAGTCGTCCGGTCGAGCCACGCTCCCGACGACCGCCTCACGGAATTCCCACTATGAGATATCCACATGTCCCATCGCATCGTGATCGTCGGCGGCGGCGCCGGCGGGCTGGAGCTCGCCACGCGTCTCGGCCGCACCCTGGGTAAACGCGGCAAGGCCCAGGTCACCCTGGTCGACGCCAACCTCACCCACATCTGGAAACCCCTGCTGCACGAAGTCGCTGCCGGCTCGCTCAACTCCTCCGAGGACGAGCTGAACTACGTCGCCCAGGCGAAGTGGAACCACTTCGAATTCCAGCTCGGCCGCATGCAGGGCCTGGATCGCGCCGGCAAGCGGGTCCGCCTGGCCGCACTGGTGGACGAGAATGGCGTTGAACTGGTTCCCGAGCGCGACATCGCCTACGACACCCTGGTGATCGCCGTCGGCAGCACCACCAACGACTTCGGCACCGAGGGCGCTGCGGAACACTGCATTTTCCTCGATACCCGCGCCCAGGCCGAACGCTTCCACCGCCAGCTGCTCGGCCAGTACCTGCGTGCGCATACCGGGCACGACGCGAACAACAACGCAGTGAGTATCGCCATCATCGGCGCCGGCGCCACCGGCGTCGAACTGGCTGCGGAACTGCACCACGCCGCGCAGATGCTGGCCGCCTACGGGCTCGACCGGATCCGCCCGGAAGACCTGCACATCAGCCTGGTCGAAGCCGGCCCGCGGGTGCTGCCGGCGCTGCCCGAGCGTATCAGCCAGCCGGTACACCAGACCCTGAGCAAGCTCGGCGTACGGGTGATGACCGGCTCCGCGGTGAGCAAGGTAGATGCGGACGGCCTCTGGACCGGCGACGGCGAGTTCGTCCCGGCGACGCTCAAGGTCTGGGCGGCAGGCATCCGGGCTCCGGCCTTCCTCAAGGAACTCGACGGCCTGGAAAGCAACCGTATCAACCAACTGGTGGTCCGCCCGACCCTGCAGACCACCCGCGACGACGACATCTTCGCCTTCGGCGACTGCGCCGCCTGTCCCCAGCCGGCGCAACCGGGAGAGCAACCGCGCAACGTGCCGCCACGCGCCCAGGCCGCGCACCAGCAGGCCTCGCTGCTGGTGAAATCGCTACGTGCCCGTCTCGAAGGCAAGCCGCTGGGCGAATATCACTACCGCGACTACGGTTCGCTGATCTCGCTGTCGCGCTTCAGCGCGGTCGGCAACCTGATGGGCAATCTGATGGGTAGCGTCATGCTCGAAGGCTGGCTGGCGCGGATGTTCTACGTATCGCTATACCGCATGCACCAGATGGCGTTGTACGGTCCGCTGCGCACCGCGATGCTGATGCTTAGCGGCCGCCTGCGCAGCACCGAGCCACGCCTCAAGCTGCACTGAGCCATTACGCCCCGTTTGCCGTCGGCGCGGGGCGTTCCTTCAACAGCGAAGCTGGCGCAACTGCGCCAGCCGACTGGCGGTACGCTGCATGTCCGCAGGCAGGTCGCTGCCCTCGACCAGGTCCGGCAGCGCCTTTTCGGCACTCAGGAAAAAACGCCGGTCATTGTCGTAAAGGACGTCGACGAGATTGATGAAGCGCTGCTGGGCGGCGACCGAACAGCGCGCCATCGGCGGTACGCCCTCCAGCACCCAGGTAGAGAAGCGTTCGCCGAGGGCAAGGTAGTCCATCACCGCGGTTGGCGCCTCGCAAAGGTCGGCGAAGGCGAACCACACCAGGTCGCCGCACACCGCGCGCGCCTGCAACGTCCTCGCGCCGCTTTGCAGGGTCACGCGTTGCGAGGGTTCGGGCGCGGACAAGCCCAGCTCGTCCAGGCAAGCGCATGAGGCTGGCCAGCAATACCCGCCGCTGGCATAACCGGAAGCGATCTCCTGCCGCGGCGAAATCGTCCGGTAGTCCCGGGCGCCGGCTACTTCCAGCACTTCCATGCGCGTCTCGATCAACCGGATCGCCGGCAGGAAGCGTTCGTGGTAGAGCGGATTGGGCAGCAGTTGCCGCGGCGCGTAGTTGGAGGTGCAGACCAGGGTGATCTTCCTGCGGAACAGCTCCCTGAACAGGCGTGTTATCAGCATCGCGTCGCCAATGTCGTGGACATGGAATTCGTCGAAGCAAAGCAGCCGGCAGTCTCCTAGCAGTTCGTCGAGCGCACCGCCCAGGGCATCGGGCCGCCCCTGGCGGCGGAACATACCGTCATGAAGCCGGCGAAAGAACGCATGGAAATGCGTCCGGCGCAGGCCCTGCAAATCGGCGCTGCGAAAGAAGCCATCCATCAGCCAGCTCTTGCCGCGCCCGACCGGCCCCCACAGGTAGAGGCTGCGCGGCGCTTGCCGGAATAGCGACGGACCTCGACGCAAGCGCTCCGCCAATCGATCGAGATGAAGAATGGCATTGCCCTGGGCTGCGTCCAGCACATAGCCGCGCCGTTGCGCCTCTTGGTGGAAATAGCGGGCTACGGGCGTTGTGGGCTTGGTGCCGGTCATGGGTGAACGCCACGAAAAAGAACCGAAAGACACACTCCGTTGATGCTCAGCCTGAGAGGGCCCTTAAACCGAGAACGGCATTCTAGCGCTGCGTCCTGCCCATGCTCCAGCCGCCAGACCGAACGGCGGGCGATAGTCGGACAGGCCCTTTGATCATGACCGCCACGGTCGCGATACGGAATCGCGCTCAGCCGCTACTTCCGCCCCACTGTTTCCGCCGCTTCCGCTGCCGAGCCCATTATCACCGGAGTTTTTTCCTACAGCAGTCCTCCCAGTCCCCTACGAAAACCAAGAAGTTCTACCGGCCAAAGCCAGAAAACTACGATTGTCGCCGTTTCAGCCTCGCCTCAGGCTATCGCCCACTCGATTCTCCGCCTTGAAACCGATCGTTCTGCACATGCCTGCGGATATCGGCTTCTTTTCTCTGCAAGAACCGCGCTCCGGGCCGATTGACCATGCATCCAGCTTTTCCGCGTAACCAGGCTAGCCTTTCTTTCCCACCTCCCTCTCCAAAACCTTCCGGCAGTTCCACTTCGATCGTTCCATCCCTCAGGGCCGGACCGCTGCTCCGTACGGGCCTCATGGGAATGGCCATGTTGTCGTCCTGCCTTGCCAATGCCGCCCCGGATGCGGGGCAGGCGCTGCGTGACGTGGAAAGCCGACGCCTGAACCTGCCCGCGCCGGTGGAACTGGACGCCGAGCGCCCCAGCCCCGAGGACGGCGTATCACGGGCTGCCGAAGAGGGCGGCCCGACGGTGCTGGTCAAGCGCTTCCAACTCAGCGGCAACAGGCAGTTCGACGATCGACGCCTGCTGGCGCTCCTGCACGACCTGCCGGGCCAGGAACTCAATCTGAGCCAATTGCACGCCGCCGCCGCCCGCATCGGCGATTTCTATCAGGAAAAGGGATATGTGCTGGCGCGCGCCTTCCTCCCGGCACAGGAAATCCAGGATGGAACGGTACGCATCGAAGTGCTCGAGGGACGCTACGGCAGGATCGAACTGCACAACACGTCCCGAACGCTGGACCGCGTTCTACTCCGCCCCTTGAGCGCACTCGAACGAGATACCGCGGTCCAGGGCTCGGAGCTGGAGCGTGCGCTTCTGCTCCTGAGCGACATTCCCGGCCTCCAGGCCAAAGGCACCCTGCTGCCGGGCCAGGCGCAGGGAACCACGGACTTGCGCGTCGAGGCCCGCCCCGGCCCGCTGGTCGGCGGCAGGCTGGAGGCAGACAACTATGGCGGCCGCTACATGGGGGAATATCGCCTGGGAACCACCCTCGACTTCAACAGCCCGCTGCGACTGGGCGACCAGGCGAGACTGAGCCTGCTGGGCAGCGACCGGCACCAACGCTACTACCGTGCAGCCTATCAACTGCCCCTTGGTTCCCGAGGCACGCGCATCGGACTGGCCCACGCCGAGACGACCTATCGACTGGTACGCGATTTCTCGCGCCTGGATGCCCATGGCCGGGCCATTACCGACAGTCTGTTCGTCAGCCAGCCCCTGCTGCGTAGCCGCAGCTTAAGCCTGTCCACCCAGTTGCAATATGAAAACAAGCGACTTCGCGATGACCAGGAGCGTACCGGGAGGCATAGCCGCAAGGAGATCCGCCTGTGGACCGCCAGCATCAGCGGAAACGCCCAGGACCGCTTGTTCGGCGGTGGACAGAGCGGCTTCTCGCTGGCCTATGCCCACGGCCAGCTCGCCATCGACTCCGCCGAAGAGCGGCTGCTGGACCGCTACACCATCGGTACCGCCGGCAGCTTCGACAAGATCATGCTCAACGCCGTACGCCTGCAGCACCTGGGCGACCGCCTGCAGTTGTTCGCCCAACTCAACGCCCAGTGGAGCGGCGGCAACCTCGACAGCGCGGAACAGTTCGACATGGGCGGCCCCTACGGCGTTCGGGCGTTCCCCCTGGGCAGCTACAAGGGCTACGGCGACGAAGGCTGGCAAGCCAGTGCGGAGCTGCGCTACAGCCTGGCTCCGGGCTGGCAGCTGAGTTCGTTCGTCGACCAGGGCGCGGTGAAATTCCTCAAGCACCCCAACACCACGGAAGGCAATCGCAACCGCATGGCCGCCGTCGGCAGCGGCGCAACCTGGTACGGAACGGATCACCAGGTCAGCCTGACCGCAGCCTGGCCCCTGAGCCAGGAAAACAACATCGAGCCCGAGCGCACTCCCCGGCTGTGGCTGCAAGCGACCCGCTACTTCTGAGCAAGCTCCCGCCCGCCATGCCGGCGGGCCCCACTGAAAGGAAAAGCCATGAACAAGAGCTATACGCTGGTCTGGAACCAGGCCACAGGCTGTTGGAACGTCGCAAGCGAAGGTACCCGTCGGCGCAGCAAGAGCGGACGCGGCAAGGCGCTCGTAGTCGCCGGAGCGTCACTGCTCGGCCTGTTCTGCCAGGCCCCCGCCTTCGCCCTGCCCAGCGGCGCCACGGTCGTTTCAGGCGATGCCGGATTCCAGACATCCACCGATGGCCGGCATATGGTCATCGACCAGCAGAGCCACAAGCTGATCACCAATTGGAACGAGTTCAGCGTCCGTGCCGATGAGCGGGTCAGCTTCCACCAGCCGGGCCAGGACGCCGTCGCCCTGAACCGGGTGATCGGCCGCAACGGCAGCGATATCCAGGGGCGGATAGATGCCAACGGCAAGGTCTTCCTGGTCAATCCCAACGGCGTGGTCTTCGGCAAGTCCGCCCAGGTCAACGTAGGCGGCCTGGTGGCTTCCACCCTGGACCTGGCCGACAGGGACTTCCTCGCCGGCAACTACCAGTTCTCCGGCGACTCCGGCGCAACCGTAAGCAATGCCGGCAGCCTGCAAGCCAGCGAAGGCGGCAGCATCGCCCTGCTGGGCGCCCGGGTCAGCAACGACGGCGTGATCCAGGCGCAACTCGGCGACGTGGCCCTGGGCGCAGGCCAGGGCATCAACCTCAATTTCGACGGCGACGGCCTGCTCAACCTGCAGGTGGACAAGGGCTCGGTCGACGCTCTCGCACACAACGGCGGCCTCATCCGCGCCGATGGCGGCCAGGTGCTGATGAGCGCCCGCAGCGCCGACAGCCTGCTCAAGACCGTCGTCAACAACCAGGGCACTCTCGAGGCCAGGACGCTACGCAGCGCGGAAGGACGCATCGTCCTCGACGGCGGCGAACAGGGTACCGTGCGGGTGGCCGGCAAGCAGGACGCCAGCGCCATCGGCGGAGGCAATGGCGGCCTGGTGCTGAACCAGGGCGCGAACGTCGAGATACAGCGAACCGCGCAGGTGGACACCCATGCCGACCAGGGCGCAACCGGCACCTGGAGGATTCTCTCGCACGAGGTCAGCGTAGCCGCTGTCGGCCAGGCAAACGCTGCCGGTGATGGTTCCGGCCAGGTCCATGTAGCGCAGGGCCCAGCCGGGGCCAATGCGTCCGATAGCAACGGCGTGACCATCGTTCAGCAGCAGCCGGCCGTCGACCTCGCCGCCGGCGCCAACGGTACCTCCGCAGTGCAGAGCCAGAGCGGCGCCAACATCGGCTCGGGCGCGAGTGGCATCAGCGTCGTGCAGAGCCAGAACAGCCCCAACATCGGCTCGGGCGTCAATGGCGTGACTGTCGTGCAGAGCCAGAACGGTGCCAATATCGGTTCGGGCGCAAGTGGCATCACCGTTGTGCAAAGCCAGAATGGCGCAAATATCGGTTCAGGCGCGAGTGGCATCAGCGTCGTGCAGAGCCAGAGCGGCCCCAGCATCGGCTCGGGCGTCAATGGCGTCACAATCGTGCAGAGCCAGAGCGGTGCCAACATCGGCCCCGGCGTCAGCGGAATCGATGTCGTCCAGACCCAGACTCTCCCCAACCTGAGCCCAGGCGCCAATGGCTCCAGCATCGTCCAGGTCCAGACGCTACCCGATATCGCCGCCGACGCCGGCAATGTGCATGTCGTGCAGGTCCAGACCGGCGGTAACAAGGTCTTCGGCAACTCCGCCACCAACGTCAGGTCACGTACCGTTCAGGCCCGGAGCAACGAGAATGTCGGTTCCGGCCTGGCGAATCCAAGCAGCGCGGGAAAAGGCCCGACGTTGCATGCCGATACCCTGGCCCGCAACCTTTCCACAAGCAACGTCGAAGTGGTCGCCACCCGGGGCAACGCGCATGTCGGCGCGCCGCTGTCCTGGGACAGCGGCAACGGCCTGACGCTAACCGCCGAGCGCGGGGACCTCAGGATCAATGGCGCGCTGACGGCCCAGGGGGAAAACGCCAGCCTTACTCTCAATGCCGGGCAGCGCCCTCTCCGTATCGACGACAGCCTCTCTCTCACTGGCCAGGGAGCCCGGGTCGAATTCAATTCGGACAAGGGTTATGCCCTGGCCGAAGGCACCCGGATCACCCTGTCCGGCAAGAACGCAGGATTCCGCGCCAATGGGCGGGACTACAGCGTGATCCAGGACCTGCAGCAGTTGCGCGGCATCGATAGGGACCTGGGCGGCAGCTATGTCCTCGGCAATCGAATCGCAGGCGGCAACTCCAGCTTCCTGTCGATAGGCAACGCCAGCGCCTTCGGCGGTACCTTCGACGGCCTGGGCAACACCATCGATAATCTCGCCGTCTACGGCACCGGCGCCTACTCCGGCCTGTTCAGCGTCAACCGGGGCACCCTCCGCAACCTGAACCTGGAACGCATTTCCGCCGATGGAGCACAGGCCACCCACTACAATGTCCAGGTCGGTAGCCTGGCCGCCGTCAACCTCGGTCGCATCGACAATGTGAACGCCAGCGACATCCGTATCGCCGCGGCCTCGAAGCTGAACAGCCTCGGCGGGCTGGTCGCACTGAACCTGGGTAGTATCGACAACGCCAGCGCCAGCGGCACGCTGGTCGGCAACCGCCACACCTATGCTCTGGGCGGACTCGCAGCCGAAAACATCAGCACAGCCAGGGGCGTGGCCAGCATCTCCAACAGCCGGGCCGATTTTGCCATCTCCGGCCAGTTGAAGGACCATGCCAGCCACTACGGCGCGGGGGGCCTGGTAGGCAGGAACCGCGGCGGCCTCATCCGCAGCAGCGGCAGTCAGGGAACGCTGTCGCTGAGCGGTCACGGGATGAACCTGGGAGGACTGGTCGGATACAGCTCCGCCGGCGGACTGGCGGACGTATCCGCCTCCGTCGACGTCTCAGGCAACGGACAGCACGGCCTGTACGGAGGGCTCATCGGCCTCAACGTAAACAGTGGTATCGCCCACGCCACGACCAGCGGCAAGGTCCGGGGCACAGACGCGGAAGCACTGGGCGGGCTGATCGGCCGGAACCTGAACGCGGCCATCAACAACGCCAGCGCCCATGGCGATGTCAGCCTGCAAGCCGGTCGCTACCTGGGAGGCCTGATCGGCCACAACCAGGCAGGCAACCTGGCCAACGTCAGTGCCAGCGGCAACCTGAGTGGTGGGTCGCTGCTTCAGGCCGGCGGCCTGATCGGTCTCAACGCCAATGCCTCGCTGGTCAATGCCTCCGCCAAGGGCAATGTCGCTACCCGCGGAGCAGAAGCGGTTGGCGGTCTGCTCGGCGAAAACCTGTACGGCTCCGTCATCAACGGTTCCGCCAGTGGCGAAGTCACCGACGGCAGCGGCAAAACCCTGGGTGGCCTGATAGGGTCCAACCTCGGCGGCAATCATTCCAACCTGAAGGCCTCCGGGTGGGTAAACGCAGGGGAGAACAGTGACGTGGGAGGGCTGATCGGCCACAACCGGGGCGGCAACCACAGCACCCTGGCGGCATCCGGCAATGTCACCGGGGGCAAGGGCAGTCGCGTCGGCGGACTCGTCGGCTATAACGATGCCGCCTCGCTGACGAACGTCTCGGCTTCGGGCAACGTCAGCGCCAGTGGTTCCAGGGCCATCGGCGGGTTGATCGGCAGTGACCTGCGAGGTTCGCTGATGCTCGCCAGCAGTCATGGAATCGTGAACGACAAGACCGGCCACAACCTGGGAGGGTTGGTCGGCCGCGGTGAAAACACCTCGATCCGCTCCGCCAAGGCCAGCGGTGCGGTGAGCGGAGGCGCCGGGATCAGGGCCGGCGGACTGGTCGGCTCCCTGGAGGGCTGGCAGGCTCTCATCCTGGGGGCCTCGGCCGGCGGCGATGTGACGGCGGGCTACGACAGCTATATTGGCGGGCTGGTGGGCTTCAGCACCGCCACCATCAGCGGCGCTTCCGCTTCCGGCAAGGTCGGAGGCTCGGGTCTGCTGGGCGGCCTGGTCGCCTGGAACCAGGGGAATGTCATAGGTTCTTCGGCCAGCGGCAGGCTGGAGCCACAAATCCCCAACCAGATCCATGGCGGACTGATCGGCATCAATTTTGGCTGGCAGTCCTGGAACTCGGTATACGGGGCTGCGGCGACCGTTCCAATGATAGGTCGCCACTACAACCTGTGAATCGATTCTCCCGGTACCCGTACCGGGAGGCTTCCTGTTCGATGGAGCGGCCGGGCCTCAGGGCCCGCCGCCTCCAGACGCTCGATGAATGCCATGCGGGAAGGCCAGGCGTCGGAGAAACAGGGCTGGAAGAGCGGCCCCTCCTCCTTCCCACAGGCCAGCATTCGGAAAATAAGGGTACAGAAACGAAAAAGCCCACCTTCGCAGGTGGGCTTTTTCGTCTTGAATATGGTGGGTCGTGTAGGATTCGAACCTACGACCAATTGGTTAAAAGACAATTGGCCTAGGTCTCTCTAGGAAGGGTTTTAAAGCCTCGTACCGATTTAGCTGAGCAGCCTCTAATGACCCCATTAGAGGCTATCTCAATGAAAGCGACTTCGGTTGTATCCACCAAGGGTGGTGTAGGGAAATCCACCACCGCCGCCAACCTCGGTGCATTTTGCGCCGATGCAGGCATACGAACCCTCCTCATCGATCTGGACCCCGTCCAGCCCTCCCTATCCTCGTACTACGAGCTTCCGGAAGTTGCCCAGGGCGGCATCTACGACCTGCTCGCCGCCAACATAACGGACCCGGCGAGGATCATCTCCAGGACGATTATCCCCAATCTGGACGTCGTGATTTCCAACGACCAGAACAATCAGCTCAACAACCTACTGCTCCAGGCGCCCGATGGCCGGCTACGCCTGGCGAACCTGATGCCCGCTCTGAAAGAAGGCTACGACCTGGTGCTGATCGACACCCAGGGTGCGCGCTCAGCTTTGCTCGAAATGGTTGTGCTTGCATCGGACCTGGTTGTTTCCCCCCTCCAACCCAACATGCTTACCGCCCGTGAGTTCAACCGCGGCACCATGCAAATGCTCGACGGCCTACGCCCCTATGAGCGTCTCGGCATGCGGATCCCCAATGTTCAGATCGTCATCAACTGCCTGGACCAGACCAATGACTCCCGGGCAATTCACGAGAATGTGCGTGCCATCTTCGATGAGCATCAGGACATTTCTGTGCTCGAAACGACTGTCCCGGATGCCGTCGTGTTTCGCAACGCAGCATCGCGCGGGCTACCAGCGCACCGCCTCGAAACGCGGCAACCCTCAAATCGCACATCAGCGCCCGCGCTGGAAATCATCCGCAACCTGGCCATCGAGGTCTTTCCCGAGTGGACTGACCGCTTCCTGGCGCTGACGCCGGAGGCGGTTGCAGCACTGGTCAAGGGAGGGCGCTGACATGGCGAAGACTCCTATCACCCAAGCCCGCGACGTCGACGCGGAACTTGTGCTGCAACTGAACAAGTTCGGCAGCGCCGCCGACCTTCGGAGCCAGCAGGCCAAATTGACCGGCGCTGCGCGAGAAATACGCAAGCTGACTGGTGGCGGTACCGACCTGTTCGGGAAGCTGGGTTGCTACTTGAGCTTCGAACAAAAGCAGCTCCTACAAGACGCAGCGCGCTTGCTCGACTCGGTGAACAAGCAGATCGAGCATGCGAAGGAAAAGCGTGATCGCGACGAGAAACAAGCCAAGAAACGGCGTGAGCTGCGTGGGCGCCTGGCCAAGCAACTGGTCGCCTCGAACTACCCGCTTCCGGGAAATACGCTCGAAGAGCGGCTGGAGATCCTGCAGATCGCGTTGATCTACAACCGGGCCAAGGTGTTCGATCCCCTGTACTCCACGCACCAGCTCCACTCAAAACTCAAACGCTGGCTGGAGCGTCCCAAGCAGCTCATCGGATGGCGCAGTGAAGCCGAGTATTTCGCTAGTCAGGTGGGGAGCCTGCGATGTGACTTCATTAGTCATCTGACTAACGAAATAGCGTACGACGATGGCAGTGAAGTCGAGGAGCGCCTGCGCGTCATCAAGCAGAAGGTCGCTGACTGCACCGCTCAGATCGCTCTGACCAGCGAGGAGCAGGAAACCCTTCGGCTCTGGAAAGACGCTCTGCAATCGGCTCCGGAGGGCCTCATATGAACCTCCAGAACCGCAACAACCTCCTCCTTAACTTGATCGCCGAGACCCAGTTCGACGCCTACGTGCAAGGCTACATGGCCAAAGCAGGCGCTGCCGCCGGTGCTTCCGAGAATCTGCAAATCGAGGCTGAAGGTGCTGCGATGTTGCAGGGCCTGATCGCTCCGGTTCGCGCTCAGCAGCGTGCCTGCGGACAGCCTCTGCAGAACGCCCTGCTCCAAATCGCCCACGACCTACTGTTGCAGACGAAGTCGCAACTGGCCATCGCGACCAATGCCAACTCAATCCAAGTGATCCAGCGGGACATGAACAGGGCCATCTGGAACATAGCGACTGCCATCGATCACCTGGCCGAGTTCGCCCAACCCTCGCCGGACACTGTGAGGGTCATCGAACGGCTGATGCTCTTCGTCGGCAGCTCACCAAGCACTGAAGGCCAGCAACTGGCCGCCGAGGCAAGTGCGGTGCTCGGCATGAGCGTGGGGGGCCTGGTTCGTGCTGTCTATCCACGATACTGAGAACGGCCCGGTGTGCCAGTACGTGAGGCCGCTCGCAGATAGCCTCAGCCCAATCGATATCGATGCGGCAGCAGAACAGCATGAGCGCCTGCTCAGCGAGGCTTGGGCCAAGGCCTTGAATCAGCGCGACGCCGCCCTGGCAAGGGTCGCCTCGCTTGAGTCCAAGCTAGCGGAGCTGAAGAAGCAGGAGCCGGTAGCCTATCGAATTGAGGCCAGGGATGAACGCGGCATCGTTCGCCGCGATTGTCTGTCGCGCACGCCATTGCTCAAGCCCTGCCCGCTCTGCGGCAGCACGAACATTCGTATGCTGGAACCCGAGCAGTTTGACTCTGGTGCCTGGAACTGTGCCGTTGAGTGTCTGGATTGCGAGGTCCACGTGGGGCCGTCCTACTGCGAGCCAGACCCGGTAACAGCGAGGTATTCAGCACAGGTCGACTGGAACAGGCGCCCAAGTGCAAAAAGCCACTCCGCCACCGAGCAGGGCTCAACCTGCTGCAAGGGGGGCGCGTAATGGACAAGCAAAAAGTCCTCGCCAAGGTCGAGAAGCTGATGGCCCTGGCGAATGCCAAGGGGGCCACGCCGAACGAGGCGGAAACCGCATTGCGCCAGGCCGCGATCCTGAAGCGCCAGTTCGACCTCAGCGATGCGGAGATCTCGGCCCACACGGTGGAAACCGCGTGCGTTCTCACTCGAACCAGGCGCTCTCCTGCCCCATGGCTGCATGAACTGGCCGGGATCTGCGCCAGTTCCTTCGGCTGCGACTACCTGGCGGCATACGCGATGCCAGCGGGCTGGACGTTCAAGTTCATGGGCCGAGGGATCGGCCCTGAGCTGGCCGCTCACGCCTACTCTACGCTCCACCACCAACTGGTGGCGGCGCGCTCGGCTCATGTCGCCCAACAGAAGCGCTGCAAGCTGTCGACCAAGCGTCGTCGCAGCAAGCTCTTCGTCGAAGGCTGGCTTCTCGCAGTGCGTTCGCTGGTACGTGACTTTGCTGGCAGGCCGGACGAGTCGACTCAAGCAGCCATCAAGGCCTACCTCGAACTACACCATCCGGCGTTGAAGTACCTGGAGCCAGCGGCGCTTACGAAGGCCCTTGCCTATGACCAGGCCTCGCTGCAAGCAGGCTGGGAGCACGGCAAAAACACTCGCCTGCACCGCAGCGTCAGCCGGCGAGTTCAGGGCGCGCTCGAGCAGGGAGGTTCCCGATGACTCGCTCTGCTCTCTCGACCCTCGCCTACGTGGCCCTGGTGCGTGCCCGCCGCAAATTCAGCAACCGAGAGGAGCACTGCATCCGCGAAACCTGGACTGCCGAACAGGAACTGGTGCTGCTGCGCCTGTATCCGGATATGCCGAACGAGGTCCTGGCAGCCAGGTTGAACAAAACGCTCCAGCAGATCTGCTCCAAAGCGTATCGGCTCGGGCTGAAAAAAAGCCCCGAGTTCTCCAAGAAGATCCGGCAGGACTGGGGTAGCGCAACTCGGTTCAAGAAGGGAAACACCCCATGGAACTGCGGCATGAAGGGGCTGCCCGCGCGAGGACGCGCACCAGAAACGCAGTTCAAGAAGGGGCAAAAGCCCCACACATGGCTCCCAGTCGGCAGCACGCGGGTCAGCGCTGATGGCTACCTGCAACGAAAGATCTCGGATACCGGCTATCCCCCCCGGGACTGGAAGGGCATCCACATCCTGCTCTGGGAAGAACACTTCGGCCCCATCCCAGCCGGCCATTGCGTCTGCCTCAAGGACAACAACAAGCAGAACGTCGTCATCGACAACCTGGAGCTCATCACCCGGGCCGAACGCATGCGCCGCAACTCCATCCATCGCTATCCACCTGAGCTGAAGAGCGCAATCCGCGTCATCAGCAAGCTCAAGCGCACCATTCAGGAGGTCGAGCATGAAGAACAAGATTGAGGATCTGCGAAATCACCTCTTTGCCACCATCGAAGGGCTGCTTGACGAAGACAAGCCCCTGGATATCGAACGCGCGAAAGCGGTGGCTCATGTGGGTTCGGTGATCATCGAGTCCGCCAAGGTGGAAGTGAAAGCGCTGGAGATCTTCGGCTCCCCGGACGGAAGCGGAAGCACGTTTCTGCAGATCGGCCGGGAGGACTCGAAGTGAGTGTTCTGGAACTTACGCCGCCGCACTCCGTCGAGGCGGAGCAAGGGGTACTCGGCGGCCTGATGCTGGACAACGCGGCATGGGACATTGTCGGCGATCAGTTGCAGAAGGAGGACTTCTTCCGGCATGAGCATCGGCTGATCTTCACCGCCATCAGCGAGCTGGCCGCAAAAGATGCTCCGTTTGATGTCGTGACTGTGTCGGAAGCGATCGAAGACCTTCCAGAAGCTGGCGGGCTGGCCTACCTCGGCCAGCTCGCCGACAACACGCCCTCCGTGGCCAATATCGAGGCTTACGCGCAGATCGTTCGCGATCGGGCGCACCTGCGGCAGTTGATGTCTCTCGGGCACCACTGCACCAGGACCGCCTCGAACCACCAGGCAAATCCCTCTGAGGTTCAGGAGGAGATTGAGCAGAAGCTGTTCGCCCTCGGCCAGGACCACCACAACGCCGATTTCGTCGATATCAACAAGAGCCTCACGAAGATCGTCGACACCATCGATTACCGCTTCAACAACAACGTGACGGTAACGGGGGTCCCGACAGGCCTGAAGGATCTCGACGAACTCACCGGCGGACTACAGAAATCGGATCTCATCATCGTCGGTGCCCGCCCCTCGATGGGCAAGACGTCGTTTGCCCTCAACCTGATCGACGCGGCGCTGCAGAGCGACCAACAGAAGTCTGTTCAGGTTTACAGCATGGAAATGCCGGCAGAGCAGTTGCTGTTCAGGCTTACCGCCCTGTTCGGCCACTTGGACCTGGGCAAGCTGATGAAGGGCCAACTGCAGGAGGAGGATTGGCCCAGGCTGTCTCTCGCGATCCAGCGCATAAACGACTATGGCAGCCGGCTGGTCATCAACGACCAGAGCAACCTGACGCCGACAGAGCTGCGCGCCAAGGTTCGCCGCGCAGCCAGGAAGTACGGTCACCCCGTACTGATCCTGGTCGACTACCTGCAGCTGATGCGCTGCCCAGGCCTGGAAAACCGAGCCACCGAGATCTCGGAAATCTCCCGCGCGCTGAAAGCACTGGCCAAGGAAATGGATTGCCCCGTCGTGGCCCTGTCCCAGCTCAATCGCGGCTTGGAAAACCGGCCGAACAAGCGGCCGAACAGCGCGGACCTGCGCGAGAGCGGCGCAATCGAGCAGGACGCGGACGTGATCATGTTCGTGTACCGCGACGAGGTCTACCACCCCAACACCGAGGCCAAGGGCATCGCCGAAATCATCATCGGCAAGTACCGCAACGGCCCGATCGGCACCGTCCACACCGCCTTCATCGCCAACCAGACCCGCTTCGCCGACCTTGCACCAACTTGGCAGGGAGCTCTTGCATGAGCCCCTTCATTGAACTTCCGATCTCTCGCCGGCGGGAGCCGGCAAGGAGTCTAGTCATGCGTGACCAGCAGCCCGCTAACAATCTCCTTTCGATAGCGAGCGCCGAATGGATACAAGCCTTGCAGAACTTCTGCCACCACGGACGAGTGTATGACGGGTCCGCCGCCAATGCCTGGCTATTGGATGCCTGCCTACTTGTTCCCAGTGCTGCCCTCATCCACAGTGTCATCGAGTACGTTCTTAACAGCCGTGAGGACATACCATACGGAGGGCTACGCCCAAGCTGGGTAGCTCAGCGGCTCGAGCAGGAGGGATTGATTAGTCACCGGTGCGGGGCAGTCTTGCACTGGCAGGAGCACGGCTATCGCTTTTCCACGGTGGTCAGGATCGACCCCGAACAGATTTGGCCCGATAAGCGCTCGAGACCCGAAGCATTCGTTACCGGACCACTAGATAGCCAGGAGCTTGGGGTAATTGAAATCCTGGCGCATCCGAACGCCAGACGTCGTAGTCCGTCCCCGGTGCGCCTGGCAGCACTGGTTCGATCTTCGCTAGCCATACCTGCTGAGCCTCTTCATCCCATTGCAAATCCGCCAGTTCTTCATGCAGTGCTAGCCACCTATCCCGAATTGGCATCTCCCGAATGGTTTCCAGTGGCCAGGAGTAGCGACGCATGAGCGCATACTCAATGGCATCCATTCCCCATAGCCTCCAGCCTTTGTCACGTGCCAGTGAGTTACCAAGGGTACACAGCACAAAGACTTGGCTTATCCATTGCGCTCTGGCCATCGTCATAGGCAATCCGTCCCCCTTTTGTGAGTCAGGAACGCATGCCTGGATCTGGATAAGCATCTCGTCGTATCCAAAGCGGTATTCGTTCTTCATGCCGGACCTCCTGTGGTCTGGGTGGGTTTGTTTGGCGACGCCAACCTTACCACTGGATGTGTCCGGCTCCCTTCTAGCAGCGACCGTCACGCCTTCAGCGCTACCGGTCCTGCAACCTCATTTTTCATCTCATCTTCCGCTGCCAGTTGCCGGCCCACGCCGGCAAGGAGCCCATGCATGAACACTTCCCAGCCCCTGGTCACCCACCAGTGCATGAATTGTGACCAGCACCACCGACACCATTTGGTGCGCCAGGTTCTCCCCGCCGAGAACACCCCAGAAGGAGAAGCCGAGGTGTTGGTCTGCCCCTGCTGCGGGAGCTACGACATCCATCAGTTGGAGGCTGTCTTTGATGAACACTGACGCCCGCTTTCCGAGTATCCACGCCTCGGCCGCGTTCACCGACTCGGCGGTGGTTCATGCCAATCACGTTGGGGTCAACCCCATCGAGCTGGACGCCTTCAGCCAAGTGATCTCGCGCCTTTCTCGGGACGAGAGCACGGTCGCACCCAGCTCGATGGAGCGAGAGCTTCGTGAGCTGGAGGAACTGGGGTACATCGAGATCTCGACCACTCAGGCCGGGACCCTGGTGGTCACTACGCGCGCTCCGGGGCAACTGCTCTTGGCCTACTTCTGGTCGGTATGGATCCCACGGTACCTGTTCAGCTGCTCGCTAAGGGTGAGCTTGGTGCCACACCTCTGCTGCGGCACTCAGGACTCCCAGCACCTCACTGCGGTGTTCCGCATTGCAGGCAGCAAGGACGGTGCGCGTGAGTTCCTGCATCAGTTGGCCAACAACTATCCCGGGCATGAACCGGAGTTGCCCGAACTGGTGGCCGTTCAGGTCGGTGATGCACTCAGCAAGGAGGCCGAGTCATGAAGGCGTCCCAGACCTATCAGTGCATCGTCAAGTTCGATGGCGCCGGTTTCTGGACCAATACCATTCAGAAGCAGCGTGCGACCTGCACCTGGAGCGACAAGGTGGCAGCCTCCCGCCTTGCCGAACGACTGTTTGGCGAGGACAACGCATACATCACCCGTATGCCGGCACAGGCAGGCGACCACGAAAAGCGCATCGAGAGCCGCTGGGCGCTGTCCTGTAGAAATCCCAAGGAGGTAGCGCGCGATGCCTGACGTCACTGCCTACCGGCCGCTCGAGCACTTCCAGAAAGTCGAGCTGATGCTTGAGCTCAAGTTGCGTGAAGGTCCTTCGTGGATCTGTCTGAACTGCGGCTATCACCTGGATGGCAGCGGCGCACAGCCCTGCCCTGACTGCGGAAAGTCGCGCTACTGGACCAGCGGTTGGAGTGTAGGTCGTGGCCATCGCTTCTCGGCAGCAAGGGAAGAGTGGGAAAACCGCCTCAGGACACGGTCGTGGTCACCTGTCGCGTCAACGGCACCAGTAGCAACTGACGACGTATGCACTCAACTGCGCACAGAGGTCCGCATGCTGCGTTCCGCGCATGACGACCTGGCCTGCAGCCGGCAGAGCGATCGTCGCAGCCTTCAGGCGCTGGTGAAACGTCTCCTGGATGCCGCCGCCACCGATAACCTTCCCCGCTCCCTTGCAGAGATGGAGACCTGGCTGCAGCTCAACAGCGAGGAGACCACGAATGCGTAGTTTCCTTCGCGGCGCCCGGGAAAGCGTTCGCCGGCTGGTGGCCTTCGCTCAAGCAGAAGGCTGGAGCGTCGACCGCTCCGCAGGCGGCCACTTGAAGCTCAGCAAGATCGGCTGCGCCTCGATCTTCATTTCTTCCACGCCAAGCGACGCACGCGGCGAGCTCAATGCCCGCGCCCTGCTCCGTCGAGCCGACAGGCAGCGTTCCCTGAACCAGGAGTCTTTCTGATGCCTATCAAACACGCCATCGTCCACCTGATCGAGAAGAAGCCCGACGGCACCACGGCCATGCTCCACGCGCGCGACGCCGAGCTGGGCGACTCCCAGGCCATCGAGAACCTGCTGGCCGACCTCAACGAAAGCTACAACGCCAAGAACAAGGCCTGGGGCTTCTTCCAGGGCGAGTCCGGGGCCTACCCGTTCAGCGGCTGGCTCGGCGAGTACCTGGAGGGCGACCGCGACTTCGTCGGCTTCAGCCGCGAAGCGGTCGAGCACCTGCAAAAGCTGATGGAGGAGTCCAATCTCTCCACCGGCGGCCACGTCCTGTTCGCCCACTACCAGCAAGGCATGACCGACTACCTGGCGATCGCCCTGCTGCACCACAGCGAAGGCGTGGCGGTGAACGAGTCGCTGGAGGTCACCCCGTCGCGCCACCTGGACCTCGGCCAGTTGCACCTGGCCGCGCGGATCAACATTTCCGAATGGCGCAACAACAAGCAGTCGAAGCAGTACATCTCGTTCATCAAGGGCAAGGGCGGGAAGAAGGTCTCCGACTATTTCCGCGACTTCATCGGCTGCCAGGAAGGGGTGGATTCGCCGAGCGAGACGCGCACCCTGCTGAAAGCCTTCAGCGATTTCGTGGAAAGCGAGGACATGGCCGAGGAACAGGCCCGCGAGAAGACCGAGACGCTGGTCGACTACGCCACCTCGCAGGCGCGCATCGGCGAGCCGATGACCCTCGACGCGCTTTCGGAACTGATGGACGACCAGCAACCGCGGGCGTTCTACGACTACATCCGTAACAAGGACTACGGCCTGTCGCCGGAAATCCCGGCGGACAAGCGCACCCTCAACCAGTTCCGCCGCTTCACCGGCCGCGCCGAAGGCCTGTCGATCAGCTTCGAGGCGCACCTGCTGGGCTCCAGGATCGAGTACGACGAGGAGCGCGACACGCTGCAGATCAGCAGCCTCCCCACTCAACTCCGCGACCAGCTCAAGCGGCGCAAGGCCCAAATTGGAGAATGACCATGGCCCGAGAAACCGAAGATAAGTTCGTTGTCCGTATGCCCTTGGGCTTGCGCGATCAGCTAAAGCAAAAAGCCGCGCATAACCACCGTTCGGCCAACAGCGAGATCGTCTACCGACTGGAGCGCAGCAACGCGCTCGAAGAAGAACTCGCGCGAGCAAACCGAATGGTCGACGAACTCTTCGCCAAGAACCAGCGCCTGCAGGCTGAGCTGGCGGCGGCGAACACGCCTCAGGTGGCGGAGGCATGAGTATGGCCAAGATCAACCCGCAAGATCTGAAAGACCGGCTACTTGCCCCAGGTTTCACCGCGCCACCCAAGGTTCTGGAGCAGCTGTCGGACCCGGTCAGCGACACGCCCATGGTCCTGACGCTCGACCAGGTCCTCCCCTGGCACGATAACCCCCGGACCACTCGCAACCCCAAATTCGACGAGATCAAAGAGTCGATCCGGCACCGAGGCCTCGATACGCCACCACCGGTGACCCGGCGCCCCGGGGAAGACAAGTACCGGATCCGCAACGGCGGCAACACCCGCCTCGAGGCGCTCAACGAGCTCTACAAGGAGACCGGAGACAAGCGCTATTTCCGCTTCAACTGCCTGTTCAGGCCCTGGGACAAGCAGCGCGGCGAAATCATCGCGCTGACCGGTCATTTGGCCGAGAACGATCTGAAGGGTGACCTCAAGTTCATTGAACGAGCTATCGGAGTAAAAAAAGCGAAAGTCCTATATGAACAAGAAAGCGGCGGTGAAAGCATTTCCCAGCGTGAGCTGGCACGTCGGCTAAAAGCGGATGGCTACCCAGTATCTCAGTCCCACATAAGCAAAATGCTGGATACCGTTGAGTTCCTGCTTCCAGCCATACCAAGCATGCTGTACTCGGGCCTGGGGGTTGATCGTGTTTCTCGCATTCTCTCACTGCGCAAGGCCTCTCTGAGCTGCTGGAAACGCCTTTACTCCGGCGAGGGTATCGACTTCGAGATGCTGTTCCAGGACACGCTGGCAATCTTCGACAGTAGCCCTGACGAATTCATTTTCGAGCGTTTCCAGGACGAACTCATCGACCAGATGAAGCGACCCCTGGGCCTGCGTTATGACCAGATCCTGCTCGAGATCACCAACGGGCAGCAGGAACAACGCCGCAGCACTCTGGTCGACCTGCCCACACCTGCCGGGCCACCTGAAATTCCACCAGTTGGGCAGGAAAACCCTGCTGCGTCGTCTACTGGGCAAGCACAAATACAGAGCCCCGCTACCGGCCTCCAAACGTCCAAGACCAAGAGCCCCCCGGGTACATCTACCCTGCCAGCTCCGCCGCCACCAGTCCAACAACAGCAACTGACCGACGAGGAGCGTGCAGCGGTCTTGGCAGGCCATATCGTGAGCCCGGTATCGACCAAGATCCAGCAGACTCGCCAACGGCTTGCCGGCCTTGAGGGTGAACATCTACCTGTCTTCGATGAAACAGCCCTGCAGGCAGTCCCAGTGCAAGTCGGCGGTCTGCACCCGATCACCGACCTCTGGTACATCGAGCGGTCGATCGATACCCCCGAGATCCTGCGACAGCACATCGCTGACCTGGCTGAAGAGATCGCTCTGCACGTCGGCGCCCCTGGCGAAATCGTCAGGATCCAGGGCGGTGTGGGTTACACGTATCGCGAGCCCAGTGAAGACCGTGAGATTACTGATTCAGCGCTGCACCTCATGACGCTGCTTCAAGCGCTCAGCGGCCAGGTCCAAGTCGTTCTGAACACTCACGATCAACAGACCTGCCGCGATGCACTGGGTGAATTCCAGTTCTCAGCTGGCTTCGCTCAGTTGCTGCTGGGTCAACCCACCACAAGCGATCAACCAGCCAGCCAGGCAGGACGTCTCAATGACGCAGCCCTGGTGAAACTGTTCCGGATCATTCGTCTTGCCCGACGTCTGGTTGACCTTGAGCTGCCGCCGGCCGCCTCCGAGCAAGCAGCTACCGACCAGTGATTTCGCACGATTTGGGGAGAGATCGACATGTCGAAGTCGTTGATCAATGAAGCGGTGCTGACCCAGGTGCTCAACCACCTGCGCAACGGCCAGCTCAGGCGTTGTGCCGAGATGGGGCTGCGGCCGGAGATTCTGGCTCAGCTCCAACAGCCTGCTGTCATGAGCATCCTGACCAATACCCCGGTTTCCTGGGTAGACGTCAGAGTGAACATCGACGTCATGGAGAAAATCCTGGCCACCGCCGAGCGCAGCGCGCAGGAAGAGCTGCAAATCGAGCGCGCACTGAAGCTAGGAGCCACCACCACGATGATCCAGAGCTTCTTCGGCCTGTCGCCGGAGGACACCGCCACCAAGCGCTTGATCCTGGAGATCCACCCGCGCCGCGGTCGCTGGCGGCAGCTCGATGAACAGATCGAGCGCCAGATTTGGTTCCGCTGGGAGCATCTGATGCATGAAAACCAGGTCCGCCTTGAGGACAGCATGGAGTTGCTGGACATCGCGATGATCCTCACAGAGGAAATCAACGCCGGAATCGAACAAGACAGTCCAGAGTTCATCAGCCTCGCCATCGTTTGGTCTCTCATCCAGAGTTGGTTGAAAGACAACCTCTATCAACCAAACAGGAAAGGACAGGCCAAGCCCACCACCATTTACCTGGCCAGCGTCAGCGCTCACCTCCCCTCGCCTGCGGCTCACCCGCCACAGAGTCCCGCCCTGGAGATTGAGTCTGCGCAGCAGAAACTCCTCAACCCGGTTCAGTCGGATGGCGATACGACACCATGACAATGAGGCTGTCGCGCTTTCCCATTTCGACCTTGCTGGACTCGGCTTCGGGACATCTCGAGGACCACTTGTTTAAGAAGCGGCTTGCTGCCGAAAGCGGCGAACCGCTGGCTCAACAATATTCCGGCATCATTTTCAGCGGCAACCCGCATGAAACCGTTCCTCGGCGCTTGCTGCTGGATAAACGCCTCACCCCGCTGGAGCGGAACTGTTGGCAAGTGTTCCGCTTGCTCATCAACGACGACGGGCTGACTGCGTTCCCGACATACGAGCAGTTGCGCCCCTACCTCGGCATGCAACCGGGCAAGATTGCCTCGCGCGAAACCATCGCCAAGGCACTCACGGTTCTTCGTTTGACACGCTGGCTCAGTCTCGGCCGACGCCTGCGCAACGACCTCAACGGACAAGTACAGGGCAACGTCTACATCCTTCACGACGAGCCTGTCTCTCCAGCCGAAGCCTTGGAGTTGGACACCGACTACATGCAGTTGCTGAGCCAGTCCACCGGCCACAGCAACCGAGCCATACGCGAAATCGGCCAGATCACCTGGCGGGAGTTCAGGGATGACCCGGACGTTGGTCGCCGCCTCCCAACCCATCTGGAGAAGCTCGAGGGACGCTTGAACCACCAGCAATGGGCTATCGATAGTCAGCTCGAAGCGGATCCAGCGGCAGAGTTCGGCATCCGAACTCTGCCCGATCTACCTCATTCAACCCCGAGTTCGGATGCCGAACTCAGTGAAATCAGCGGCAAGCAATGCGCTTTACCGCTGAGTTCGGATGCCGAACCCAGACAGAATCCGCCGAGTACGCCCTTGGTTCGGATGCCGAACTCATATAGTACGTATACATACAAACAAGATTCTGTATGTAAAAAGCCAGTACAACCGCGAACACGCGAGGAAGCCCATCCGAACTGGCAGGGCCTCTTGCACGCACTGGAGGCCGAGCAACGGATCCAAGCCGTAAGCGCGCTCCGACGGGTGTCCGAGGATCTTCGGCTACCCATCATCGAGCAGTGGCAGCACCGATGTGCCGGCGGAACCGTCGGTAATCCGTTCGGCTACCTCATGACGCTCATCCAGCGTGCAGTCCAGGGAAAGTTCAACGCTTCTTGGGCTCCGGAAGAACCGGCTGAACGAGCCATCCCAGCAGCGGAACGCCCCAGTCGTGCTCCGGCCTCACCAAGCCCCACGACGCCTGAACAGCACCAGGTTCAAATGCGGGGTGATACCCGGACAGGGAGCGAGGTCCTCAGCCGGCTCAAGGACCTCATTCGGCCCAGGCACGGATCGAGCGTGCCATCCGAGCGGGGTGATGAGCCATGAGAAAGTCTCGGCCGGGCGTTGTGCGTTTTCACAGCGGCCTAGGTGTTTCGGCCCGAAACACTCAGTCAGGTCCTGACCTCGGCACCGAAGGCGAGCTGGTTGGTTCCACTGGAACCACTCCACCAGGAACTGACTTCGGCGCCGACGGCGAACTGGGTGTTGCGGCCCGCAACACTCTGCCAAGGAACGACCTCGGCGCCGGCGGCGAACTGGGTGTTGCGGCCCGCAACACTCTGCCAAGGAACGACCTCGGCGCCGGCGGCGAGCTGGGTGATTCGGCCCGAATCACCTCGCCAGGTCCTGACCTCGGCGCCGGCGGCGAACTGGGTGATTCGGCCCGAATCACTTCGCCAGGTCCTGACCTCGGCGCCGGCGGCGAACTGGGTGATTCGGCCCGAATCACTCTGCCAGGACCAAGCCACGGCACCGGCGACGAGCTGGGTGGTGCGGGCCGCACCACTCTGCTAGGACCAAGCCACGGCGCCGGCGGCGAGCTGGGTGCCTTACTCCGAGTCGCCAGGGGAAATTCCCCAGCGGCGAGCCATGTATTTCCTACTGCGCGCTCCTACCCCAATCAGCACGATGTGCCGAACCTCTTCCCTATAAAGGAACACTGCACCATGGCTGAAACCCATCGGCTTCAGATCGGCTCTCTCCGCAGCGATGTCGCCCTGACGCTTCACACCTATCACGCCGCCCGCATCTGGACCGGCCGGCAGAAGTCGGATGCCAAGCACAGCATCCTCGGCCTCAGCGGCTTCTGCGCATACGTGAATCGCATGCACCGCGGGGCAGCACAGGACGATCCGTACTCCGACTGGTGGCTGGTTCAGATCGAAGAGAAAGTCGAGAGCTGCCAAGCCGCGCTCAAGGCCATCGACCAGCGGCTGGATGACGTCATGGCCAAGCTGCCTGCGACCCTCGACATCTCCCAGAACCTGTCGGTCACTCCGGTCAAGGTCCCCCTGTTCATTTCCAACCCGCTGGGCTTCAAGGCGGTCTATCTCCTGACCAACTACGACGAACTCGCCCGTCGAATCCTGCTGGCCCAGCACGTCGGGCTGGTCGGTCGCCGCGACATGGAAGTCTGGCTCGACGAAGGTGCGTCGGTGCTGCGCAGCCTCTTTGGTCTGGCCCAGAGCTACCAGTTCTCGGGCGCCACTCGCGACGACTTCGCCGCAAACAATGCTCGCGCCGAAGCCGCGCGGAAGATGTACGAGAAGTTCGGCGAGATCCCGCAGGAAATCCTTGAGGGCACCCGACGCTCGAACTTCGCTCCGCCGATCACCCGGGGCCGCTCTGACAGTGATGCCGATGATGACGCTGACCGTGTCGGGCTCGAGGACTGATCGGAATGCGGCAGCTCGATAAGGACCAGCAAGGCGCTCTGCAACAAAGTGCCTTCCGCCCACTGCAACAAACTGCCTTCCAGGCGCTGCAACACAGTGCCTCACTAAAAGGCCTTTTAAAGCCTTTTAAAGGTAATAGGGAGCTGGCCCAGTTGGCGGAACAGTGCGAAGCCCTGGAGCAGGGATTGCGTGAACTTGCCCAGGGACTGCTGGCCCAGGTTCGTCGCCCTCCCTTCACTCTTCTGCCCACCCGACTCATCGAGCAGCGCACATCCGCCCACACAACCTTTCTTCGCTGGCAGCACATTGCAACCCGGCGGATGGGCGTCGGGGTGTGGGTGGAAATGCTGCGCCAGGACAAGACCCCGGAATACCTGCTGCAAGACCTCTACGAGATGGAACTGCAGCGCATCACCCTCAACATGCAGATCAGCCTGATCCACTCCATCGGCAAGCAGGCCGCCGAGTGCGCGGAAAAGATGGGCCAGGCCGAGGCCGAGTTCATGGGCCGACTGCAGCAGAGCACCAACCACCACTGACTGGAGATTCATCATGGCTACCCCCGTCTTCTGGGAAGGCAACATTGGCTCGGCGCCGGAGCACCGCAGCTTCCCCAACGGCAACAATCCTCCGCGGCAGTTGCTGCGACTGAACGTGATGTTCGACAACTCGATTCCCGATGGCCAAGGTGGCTACAAGGATCGCGGCGGCTTCTGGTGCAGCGTCGAATGGTGGCATCAGGATGCCCAGCGCTTCGCCGAACTGTTCACGAAAGGTATGCGCGTCAAGGTCGAAGGCAGGGCCATTATGGACCGCTGGCCGGACAAAGAGTCAGGCGAAGAAGTCCAGGCGCTGAAGGTCGAAGCCTCGCGCATTTCCATCCTTCCGCATCGCCTGGCCGAGGTCACCCTGTTGCCGTCTACCAACGGCCAATCGACTCAACATCAGCAGTCTCGACAGGTGCCTCAGCAACCTGCTCAGCAAGATGCGCACTCGCAGCAGGACTACGACAGCGCCTTCGACGACGACATCCCCATGTAGCAGGTGGCTTAATTTTTGGCCGCCCATTCGTGAAGCTGCGGGTGGCAAGCACCACTCTTCGCCACCCGCAGCTTCGACAAAGCCCCCCGCAGGAAACTCCGCCATGAACAGCAAAGATGACCAAGCAGGCTCACATTGCTCATTTCGGGATCGCGATGAGCCGTTGACCAGGCAGCCCCTCAGCGCCGACGAGATATCAGTTCTGGAGTGCATGGCGCTTATGGAGGAAGAAGATCGCGCAGCTTTCATACGGATGGCCCAAGGCATTGCCGACGCGACGGTGAAACGCCGGTCTTAATTTTCCGCGCCCACTCGTGAAGTTGCAGGTGGCAAGAACCTCTCTTCGCCGCCCGCAGCCTCGACAAGCATTCCAGCGACTGGAGCAACCGCAATGAACAGTTATGCCGGCAAAAGCTGATAAACCAGCATCCTTAATTTTGGCCGCCCGTCGGAAATTTCGACCAGTACGAGGTGCAGTGTGTCAAAGAGAGCGACCGATACCGACAAGCTGGACAGACGACACTTCAACGATCCCCACCGGACTGTACGGGCTATTGGTGCTGAGGCTGCGCGGAAAGGGCTACAGGTGTTCGACTGCCCCTACAGTCATCCTGCGATGCGGGCGTCCTGGTTGAAAGGGTTTGCCCAGGAGCAGCAACAACAGCTCGATTTCTGAAAGCTGAGCTCCCTTTTCCCCTCGGTTCTTCCCGGCGAGACCTAGCAGATGGACATTTGTCCTACTTATTCGTCGTCCAGGGGTTCCAACTCCCCATAGAGGGGGATTTCATCCAAGTACATGTCTTCGGGACGGGCCAGCTCATAGGCGCGGAGAATCTTATGTGCCAGGGCAACTGCTTGATCCTTCGGAACAACTAAACGCACTAGGTCGGGGTAGTGGGACTTTCTGGCCCAGATCGTTTGTCCTTTGCCTACTGTGAATTCGTGATCCTTTGTAGCCATGCTGGCTTCCTCGTTACTGAGCAGCCGGAGTGGGCTGCGGGCCAACCAGATACTCGCCGTCACGGAGCCAAGACTGCTCAGCGCCGTTGAACGATTTGAATTTCCTTCCCCACTTCGCCTGGTTGATCAGCACCGGGAAAGGCTCGGAGACACCGTTCTCGAAGTACCAAAACAGGCCATCGATCTCGGGAACGCTTGTGAACTTGTCCACTCCTGTTTTCCTCGGCTACACGATTGGGGTGACCCAATCCTCAACTCTCAAGCCGGGTACGCGGTCGAACTCGCGGCGGTTATTGGTGACCACGATCAGGCCCTGAGAGCGGGCGTGCCCGGCGATCATCTGGTCATAGGGGCCGATTTGCTTGCCGAGGCGGGCCAGTTCAGCGCGGAGCTGGCCGGTGTGGGCGGCAGCTTCCTGGTCGTACTTGAGCACCTCCAGACGAGCAGCGAAGCCTTCCACGTCCGCAAGATTGCGCGAGGGATTCGAGGACTTCTCTGCGCCGTAGATCAGCTCCATCAGCGTCACGGTGCTGATGCACATCTGGTCGTGGTGGCGCAGGAACGCCTCGCGCACCTCTTGCGGGCGGTTTTTGATGGTGAAGATGCAGATGTTGGTATCAAGCATGAACTTGAGCATCAGAAAGTCTCGCGCTCCTGATCGGCAGGCTGTTCACGCTCTGCCATAAAGTCGGCAGTAACGCCCTCGCTATCGAACCAGCTATCCCAAGACTCGCCGGCAGGCGTGATGATTCTGGCGCGCCCCACAGCGACCACATCCACACGCTTAACGTCATCAGGAAGCGCGACGGCCTTGGGCAGTCTTACGGCCTGGCTACGATTGCTCTGAAAAACAGAACCTTGTTCCACGACACACCTCACGGGATATATCAAACGTATATCCCATAGTATTCACCTCTCGGGATATGTCAATGGGATATACGAAAATGGCTTTATAACGCGACCTCGAAGGCCCGCCGGATGGTGTCCTGACACAAGCCAAGCTAGGTCTTGGAATGGTCCAGGCAGGTGTGCCCGTTGCCCAGGAGCAGCAACAGCAGCTCGACTTCTGATGACTTTACCCTTCAGTTCCTCCCGAAAACTGCAACAGCGCACCGTCCATTTCGCATTGTTGGCCCGCTCTCTGATCGCGACAGTTCAACCGACTGTTCCGAGAGATTCCGCCGATGCACCTCGTAATCATTGAAGCCCCGGGCAAGCTGAAAAAGCTGAGGTCCCTTCTCCCCTCGATTCGTCCCGACGTGACCTGGCAGGTCGAGGCGACAGCCGGCCACATCAGAGACCTCCCCGTTTACGGCCAGGATCCGCAGATGCTCACCGTCGGCGTGGGCCAGGATTTCAAACCGCACTACCAGATCCTCTCGGGCAAGGAAAAAACCGTCGCACGGCTGAAGGAGCTGCGGCAGAAAGCTCTGGAGATCTACGTCGCATCCGACCCGGATCGCGAAGGCGAAAGCATTGGCTGGCACATCCTCCAGGCTGCCGGGATCAAGAACTACAAGCGCGTTGCCTTCAAAGAAATCACCAAGTCATGCATCAGCGCCGAACTCAGCTCGCCGCGTCGCCTGGACCTCCCGAAGGTCGCCTCGCAGGAATGCCGTCGCGTCATCGATCGCCTGGTGGGGTATCTGGTCACGCCAGAGTTGCGGCGCGTGATGGGTAGGCCAACCACCGCCGGGCGCGTGCAGTCCGTCGCGGTGTACCTGGTGGTCCTGCGAGAGCGGGAGATCCGCGCCTTCACAGCAATCAAACACTTCGGGGTGGAACTGACCTTCGTTTCGCCCAGCGACGGCCGTACCTGGACGGCGGAATGGGATCCAGTGCCCGTGTTTGCCAGCAAGGAGTTCCCGTATCTCCAGGATCGTCAACTCGCAGAACTGGTGGGGGCTACACGTAATGTCATCGTCGAGACTTGCATCGATGGCGAAGAAACCGATACGCCTCCGCCACCTTTCATCTCCTCCTCGCTCCAGATGGCCGCCGGGAATGCGCTGAAGTGGTCACCCGACAAGACGATGAAGATCGCCCAGCGGCTGTATGAACAGGGGCTCATCACCTACCACCGGACGGACAACCCGAATATTTCGAAGGACTCCATGCCGGATATCCGTGCTGTCGCCAAGGCATTGGGGCTGAAGTGTGTAGAGCAACAGCGGATGTTCAAAGCGGACCAAGACGCCCAGGAAGGCCATCCCGCCATCACCCCTACCGACTGGATGGCCGCTACCGCCGGTGAAACTGCTGATGAGCAGGCGCTGTACCAGCTCATTCGAGTCCGCGCGCTTGCCAGCCAGATCGAAGCTGCCGTGTACGCAGTGAGAACCATCACCCTCCTGGGCGTCGGCCCCGACAAAAAGCCGCTGTGCTTCGGCGCCAAAGGGAAGCTGTTGAACGTGCCTGGTTGGAGAAAACTGCTGCAGGGCGATGACGCCGAGGAGCAGAAGAACGAAACGCCCTCAAACCCCATTCCGGCGCTGGAGCCAGGCCAGATACTCAAGGTCTACAGCGGCGAGATCCTGGAGAAGAAAACCACCCCTCCCAAGCGATTCACCGACGCCAGTCTGGTGGGCGAGATGAAGCGCCGCGGGATTGGTCGGCCATCCTCCTACGCCTCGATCGTGAAGAACATCATCGACAAGGGCCAGGTGCAGATGAAGGGGCGAAGCCTGGTCCCCGGCGAGCTGGGCGAGGCCACCATCGCGCTCCTGGAGCACAACTTCAGCTTCCTCAGCCTCGACTTCACCCGCAACCTCGAGGTCGCCTTGGACCGGATCGCCAACAGCGAGGATACCTACATGAACGTGGTCCAGCAGTTCTACCAGCTACTACAGACAGAGCTGCAGACACTCCGCGCGCTCCCCAGCGCACAGGACGAACCACGCGCAAGCTCCACCACCAATATCTCCTCGGCGCCGACCAGCGACTTCCTTTGCGGCAAGTGCGGTCTGCCCCTGGTCCACCGCAAGAAAGCCGGCAAGGGCGGCTTCGACTTCTGGGGTTGCAGCGGCTTTCGCACCACAGGGTGCAAGGTCAGCTACCCCACCAAGAACGGCCAACCTGACTTCGACAACCCGCGCGGGCTATAGGTAATACATGAACATGCAAACCAGCACCGACAGGAACCTCAATTTCGACTTTGTGCGCAGGCAAGTCGAGCAACCGCCAGCTTGGGCCTCTGAAGTCCTGCTGTCATGGGAGGAAGCCTACCCTCAGGAAAAGCACGCCTTCCTTCAAAGCCACTACTGGACCGAGACGGGATCGATCAATGTGTTCCGCGTCGTGGGTACGGACCACTGGGATTACCAAGGAAAGTCCTGGCTCGACTTCCTCACTGGCGGCAAGCGAATGCAGCGAAACCTGCAGGCCTTGCTGGACAACCCGAGCTACTACCTGCAGCCAACGGAGCGCAGGCCCGCGATCCACTACAACACGCTCGATGGCTTGAGCTTCTACGTCGGCTCCGACGGCAACCACCGCACCTGTATTGCCCGATTCTTCCTGGCCGAACAGCAGAAAAGCCAGCTTCACGACGTGACGCTCAACCACTACCAGGTCAACGACAGCTTCTACCGCCTGTACGGGCAACTTCGGCAACAGATCCTGCTACAGGGTCTGCCTGTGCAAATTCATCCGGAACGTGTGCAGTTGGGCCGGGAAGATACTGCTGGCTGGAAGATGGATACCTACCAGACAACATTGAATTGGCTGGACCTCAAAACCCAGGAGCAAATATCTCTAAACGAAGCCCAGGCGCGAGAGCAACTCATCGACCTCATGCGGGGAAAGCCGTCTGTGGGACAACCATTGGGTTGGAAAGCTCGGTTGAAACTACTTATCTCAGGGTGAGCAACTGCCTTCCAAGCATGCAATTCGCGTCTTGGGATATTCCACTGACAGTACCTTTCCTCAGTAGCCGCCCCCTATCTCAAGCCCCAAACGCATATAGAACAACATTTAATCAAAGACTAACTACGCAATAAAAAATCCAATTCTTGGAGCCGCCCCTAGAATCGACAGTACCTTTTGGTAGATATTATTGTCGCCACACATGACCAACAAGAAATTATCAGCCGCAGCTATAGAGAGACTTTCCAGCAAAACACATTCCACCTCGTCGGCCCGTAAAATACATATAGCCATGTCAGGCAGATGACTACGCGACACCACGGACACTCCGCTAATCGAGCAGGCCACATGTATAGAAACTTCTTTCCCCTCTACATGAGTACGTAGAATCTCGAAGCCATTCCCGTGCTGCATAGATGCTTTAGTGCTAGAAATATACATATAGATCCATCAGACCATTCTGAAACCAACAGCCTATCTTACAAGCAGGAACAGCCACCCTAACAAAACCCTAACTATTATGCCGCATATGGGCGAGACAAACTAGTACTCCCAGCGCCTTCTTAATATTCCAAATTTTCTAGAAAAAAGAAATACAGCTCGCGTGGGCCGAACATTTCCCATCGATCCGTAGCACACCGACCAGCCACAGTGCTGCTCGCTTACAAAGGAGCATGCGCGTGGCACCACTCGACAACGCCTCCCCTAGCGGGCCGCTACAGGATCCATCCCTGGCCCGCTACAGCGAGCGGCAGCTCGCCGTCGCCAACACCTGGGCAACGCATTTCTCCCTCGCAGGGACAGCTCGAACCAAGTTCATCCGTCACTACCTGCGCAGCACCTCTACGACCAGGTGCTGGTGCATCACCGTCACTGCTGACAACGGTGTGCGTTACACCATCATGCGTGCAGGGCCACTACTCCAGGTGTTCGACGGTCAACTGATCGGTGCGTGGGAGTGCAAGCCTGCCCATCGTGTCCCGGCAAGCACGCCGTCCCCGGCAGGGGCGTTGAAGCTGCTACAGCGCCTTCAGAAGTTCGACGACGCAGTTGCTGTACTCAGCTCATACACAAAGCGAGCGCACGATTTAGCCACACAGATGGCCAGGGACGATCTCGGACTTCAACATCGCCTCGTGTATCCGAGCCACAGCAACAAGCGCTACTACGCGCCAAGGCACCAGTTCTACTTGAAGCAGATCGGAGCGGTCTTGCGAACCTTCAGACAGGTCCTGGACCAAGACCTGCTGTTCGCCATCCGCTCGGTTCGGTGCCTCTCGCCCCAGCTCTACAACTGGCTGGCTCAAGGCAACCAGGTGCGCCGGCTGCAAATGCTGAAGGCTCAGCCGGTCTTGACGCCGCTACTGGTGGATTGCGAGGAGGGAGTCTGGCCTCACACGACGACCAATGACAACGGCGAGAGCATCCACCATTACCTTCCTTGCCCCTTTTCCCTGATTGATAGTGAACGACCGCAGGCCGCCGCCATGCCATGCGGTTTTTACCTCGATATGGGCCGTATTCTTGGGCAGGTCGCGGACGAAGGGATCTCGGTCATCAACTTTTTCGCCTGGCTATTTCAGGCGCCACGGGCCTCGATTCGATTTCTTAGTCACGTCAGTCCCGGCCGTGCGGGAGGCGCTCTCTTCCATCGCAAACGGGAAGGCCGATATTCGGGATGGCATGCTCTCCTACTGGCTGCATCGCTAGGTAACCGGCGGCCGATCACTCGCGCTCAATGGACAGCATTCTATGCCGCCTACAATGCGATCCCCTGGCAAATTCACAACGCCAAGCCCGACTACAACCGTCTCTTCAACGGCTGCCCGTCGGATTGGCAGGATCCGGCATGGTTTGAAATCACTGCACGGCTGAGCGACATCAAGGAGTTCTATTCCGCCCTCGACCAGGGGAACTCACAGGTTGTTCGGCAGGCGCGCAGCGCCCTGAAAGCGTATCTGGGTCATTGTACCTACCGACAGGCTGGCAACCTGGTGGACGACTACCACCAGGTCCAGAGGGAGCTGCGTGCCGCAGTGCAGAGCAGCCTGCCCGATCTGGTCGACACCGACGAGTACACCACCTGGGAGGGAATGCTGTCTGTCGGCCTTATCGATTGCCCTAATGGCCTGCAGATCGTCGAGCTCCGCTGCCCTGCCGACCTCTATGCCGAACATATCGCTCTGGCACATTGCATCGATAGCTACGACCAGGCCGCCTACCGAGGAGACTGCCGACTGCTCTCAATACGTGAGGCTGGTCGTCCGCTGGCCTCTGCCGAATTGGAGCTCAGGCGTGAGCATGGCGAGCCTATAGGTAGGCCCTGGAGTCCCAAGCACCTTTCCACGGTGCAACTGCGCGAATTCGATAATTCCCCCGTGCCGACCGACTCGCCTGCCGGCCAGGCATACCGCTGGTTCATGGAACGAATTCGCTCTGGAGCCATAGCGACGAACCTGAACTGGCCCGACATGACCGTCCACATGACGCGCTTCGCCAATGGTCGCTGGAAGGCGGGCCTCGCCGAAGCCACGGCGAAGTGGCTGCTCACTCGGTTGGAAGACCGATGAACCGTCCACGCCTGATTAACCGTACCTCCGCGACACCTTCGACGCTTCTGCAGCGAGCTATCTTCGACGGCTACGACTTTGGCTTGAAGATCCCCTACATCGCAGGCAGCAACCGCGCGCTGCTGGAGCTGTCCGGCTTCTTCATCAGCGCCCGGGAGCATCCTTTGCACCGCTACTGGCGGGTCCCCAAGGGCAAACTGCTGCCTGAACTGGACACTCTGTACAACCGTCTCGCCGAGCTCGCTGGAGGCCTTCACTCCCAGTCCTGGCGGGAGTTCAGCTCCTTGGTCGAATCCGCGCAGGCCTCGCTTGACCGACAGGCCTTCACCTGGGGGATGCTGATGCGCATCGCGCCCCTGGCCGAGGGAGGCGTCCTACTGTCAGGCGAGTTCCATCCCGGTGTGGTGGCGGTGGCTCGGCGGATGCGCGGGGTGTTCCTGCGCCCATCGAGCTCCTGGCGCATCGACGCCACACCTGAGCTGCTTCGCAGCAACCTGATCCTGGAGCTTGGCCTCGTCGAGGAACAATTCGAGATTCTGGATACTGTCCAGGAGCTGCTCAGCGACGGCAGCTTCGCGCCGTCGACCGAGCTGCCCAGCATGAGCATCGGCGGTCCACAGCAGGAACCGGCAGCGCGATCCCAGGAGGACGAGTCAGCCTCTGACATCTACCTCGCCGCGGTGCCGGAGATCGAGCGCACCGAGTACAGCTCGGCTGATATCGAGGCGGCGCTTCAGGGCTACTCACTACTGGCCCACCAGCCTGACGGTATCGCTCATCTGCTGCAGAGGACCAGCGCCTTACTGGCCGACGACATGGGACTGGGCAAGACCCGCCAGGCGGTCATTGCCGCTTCGATCCGCGCGGCGGGCAGACCAATTCTGGTCATCACCCTGGCCACCCTGCTGATCAATTGGCAGCGGGAGATCCAGGAGGTCTATCCCTCGGCCACCGTGGCCATCCAGCAGGACACCCCAGAGGCGCAGTGGATCCTCGTCAACTACGAGCAGTTGAGCCCCTTCGTTGCCAACGCTTCGCGCTTCGCCGTGATGGTCATCGACGAGGCGCAGCGGATGAAGGAACCGACGGCGCAATGCACGCGGTACGGTTTCGACATTGCCGCCCAAGTGCCGAACCGCTACCTGCTTACCGGCACGCCGGTGCTCAACCGCGAGACCGAGCTGCACACCCTGCTGCGCCTCTCAGGCCACCCCATCGGCCAACTGCCGCTGAAAGAGTTCTGCGACCGTTTCGCCGGCAACCCGGAGTTCCGCCAGAGTCTGCGGGCGGAGCTGGGTGACTGGATGCTGCGCAGGCGCAAAGACGTGCTGCCCAGCCTCAAGGGAAAGCAGCGGCAGTTACTGAAGGTGGCCCTCTCCACCGAGGAACGCCAGCAATACGACGTGCTGCGCCTCGAGGACCGACCGGTCTTCGCGCGACTCGGCGCGCTGCGGCGTTACCTGGAAACGGTGAAGGTGCGCGTGGCGATGGACCTGTTAAGCGAGCTCGACGCAGAGGACAAGGTGATCCTGTTCTGCGAGTTCAAGCCGACCGTGGCTGCGCTGAAGGAACTCTGCGAGCAGGCCGGGCTCGGCTGCGTCACGCTGGTGGGCAATGACTCGCTCACCAAGCGGCAGAAGGCGATCGATCGCTTCCAGCAGGATCCCGACTGCCGGGTGTTCATCTGCACTACGGCGGCCGCAGGCACGGGCAACAACCTCACTGCGGCGAACTACGTGTTTTTCCTCGGCCTGCCCTGGACTCCCGGTCAGCAGGAACAAGCCGAAGACCGCGCGTACCGAAACGGCCAGCTCCGCATGGTCGTGGTGAAAATCCCACTGGTCGAGGCCACGATCGACGAGCAACTGTGGCAACTGCTCAACGCGAAACGCCAGGTTGCCCAGGATCTCATCGAGCCCGAGCAGGTCGACGGAAACCGCGCGCTTTTAGCCGCAAGCCTAACTGGATAAAAAAGCCCTGATCCTCCGCCGAGTATTTCCTGCTGAAGCACGGCGAATGGCCTGCCACTGTGTGCCCATCATCAAAGGGGGCCTCAATGACCAGGCAGTTGACCACTCTCACGCTGTGCCTGCTGCTCGCCAGCTGCACGACCCACAAGGCCGAGCCGGCCAGGCCAGCCTTCGACAGCAGCCGCAATCCAGACCTGCTCTCTCCGGACCTGTACCCAAACGGTGTGCAGCCGGAGAAAGAGCCCGTAGTGCGCTACGGGCGCTACACCCTGATCAGCACCCAGCCTGATGCCGGTCAACGCGACCTGATGGCCCAGATCATCGACGTAACCATCCCGTCGAGCATGAACCCGAGCGTCAAGGACGCCATGCAGTACGTGATGAGCCGCTCGGGCTACTCGCTGTGCCCGGCAGACGCCGGTCATGTGAACATCCTCTACACCCGGCCACTGCCGGCGGCTCAGTACAAGCTCGGCCCGATGACCCTGCGCAACACCCTCCAGGTCCTCTCCGGCCCAGCCTGGCAGGTTAAGGTCGACGAGGTCGCGCGGCAGGTCTGCTTCGTGCTGCGCCCGGGCTATCAACTTCCCCCGGCGCCGAGGCCGAAACCGGTCCAGCAACTGTATGCGAAGCCCGCTGCCCCAACTCCGGCGGCGGTAGCGCAACCCTCCTCCACGGAAAAAGTCAGCACGCTGGAGTCGCCCGTCGTGGTCGCCTCGGTGCCGACACCAGCGCCGATCACAACCAGCCCCGCTCCGGCCAAGAAGCCTGAATCCACCACTGTGCTCCCCCCAGCCGCACCGGCCAAGGATGGCCACCCCTCTTCTCCTCCCGCGGCTTCGGCACCGACCAAGCCTGCGGCCTCCGCCGTGAAGTCCACGCCGCCCACTCCACCCACCATGGCTTCCGCCCCACCGGTCAAGGTGCTCACGCCGACGGAACCGAGCCGGCCGCTGGCACAGGCCTGGTCAGCCGAGACGGGATCAACCCTGCGCGACACCTTGGAAGCTTGGGCAAAGCGCGCACGCTGGACCGTCCGCTGGGAGCCGCAGGATCTCAACTATCCGATCGAAGCTCCCCTGACCTTCCACGGCTCCTTCGAGGACGCGGTATCCGAGCTGTTCCCACTGTATGACGCTGCCGAACGGCCCTTCCTGGTGAACGCCAGCCGCCCGCAGTCCCTGATCATCATCAAGGAGCGCAAGAACTGATGCGTGCCCCCCTGAAGAACCTCTTGCCTTGCCTCCTGATCCCCGCACTGGCCAGTTGCTCAGTCACGCGGGTGAACGAGTCGGCTGATCGTGTCGAAGCCACGGCAGACTCCGCGTCATCGATCGCCGCCCAGGTGCGCAACACCCGACCGGATCGGCGCGATACGGTGGTGTTCTCCGACAAACCCTGGGTCAGCACGAAACCCCTAAGCGTTTCGCACACCTTGTCCAGTGACTGCATCGTGACGTGGCGCCCTGCAGGCGCAGCGTCGCTGCAGGAGGCCGCCCAGGAAGTCATCAACCAATGCCACATGGCGGTCAGTATCACGCCCGACGCGCTGAACCCGGCCGCCTTCGCTCTACAACCTCAGCAGCGCGCGAGCAACGCCCCGCCGCCCATCCAAGGCGGCCAGGACATGGCCACCATGCTGTTTCCTGCCTCCGTCGCCAACGGCATGTCGCTCGGTGCCGGCGGCAGCATGGGGTCGAGCTTCGGGTCCTACGGCCCGCGGTCTCTGTACAACATCAAATGGAACGGCAAAGTCAGCGGGTTCCTCGATCTCATCGCCGCCCGCGCTGGCGTGTCCTGGCGCTACAACCCAACCGAGAAACGGGTCGAGTTCTACTACCTGGACACGCGGACCTTCCGCATCTACGCCTTCGACGACGTCAACACGGTGGACTCTACCGTGCGTTCCGGTATGACGACGGCCGCCGGCATCAGCGGGGACGGCTCCGGATCCACCGGACAGAATGGCAGCTCCGGCATCAGCGGCGACTCCGGCAGCAAGCAGACCACCAGCTCGGAGCTGAAGACATCGATCCTCAGCGACATCGAGAACAGCATCAACTCGATGCTGACGCCGAGCATGGGACGCATGTCGCTGTCGCGTGCCACGGGCACCCTGACCGTCACCGACCGTCCAGAGGTCCTCAACCGTGTCCAGCAGCTGGTCAACCGGGAGAACGAGAGCATCACCAAGCAGGTGCTGCTGAACGTCAACGTGCTCTCGGTCGCCCTCACCGACAAGGATCAACTGGGGATCGACTGGAACCTGGTCTACAAGTCGCTCAACAACAAGTGGGGCATCGGCCTGAAGAACACCATGCCGGGCATCGACCAAAGTGCGATCTCCGGCTCCGTGAGCATCCTGGATACCGCCAACAGCGCCTGGGCTGGCTCCAAAGCCATGGTCCAGGCGCTGGCCCAGCAGGGCCGCGTTTCGACTGTCCGCTCCCCGTCCGTGACCACGCTCAACCTCCAGTCGGCGCCGATCCAGATCGGCCGCTACGACAGCTACCTGGCCTCCAGCCAGATCTCCAACGTCGCCCAGGTCGGCAGTACCACCTCGCTGATCCCGGGCGCCGTGACCAGCGGCTACAACATGAGCCTGCTGCCGTTCGTGATGGAAAGCGGCGAGATGCTGCTGAAGATCAACATCAACATGACCTCCCGGCCGACGTTCGAAATGCAGACCAGCGGGGACTCCAAAGCCCAGTTCCCGAGCTACGACATACAACTGTTCGACCAGAAGGTACGCCTGCGCAGCGGCGAGACCTTGGTACTCTCCGGCTTCGACCAGACCACCGAGGACACCAACAAGGTCGGCACCGGCGACGCTGGGTTCTTCGGGCTTGGCGGCGGGCTGACCCGCAATACCAAGCGCGAGGTCATCGTGGTGCTGATCACCCCCGTCGTGCTGGGCTGAACCATGGAGAAGCCTGACCTCGGCAGCCGTGGACCAGACGTCTCGATCCTGAGCTACCACGGCAACAAGTTCGTCAGCGGCCTGTTCTGGCGGCCGCTGTCCAGCCAGCGGCAGTACATGAAGGAAGCGCGCAAGCTGGGCAAGGAAGAGCATCTGGACATCGTTGCCATCCGCCATTCGCCGACGGTGATCCAGGCCGGCTTCGTTTCGAAGTCGCAAGGCGCAGTCAAGGGCATGTACTCCCTGGCCTCGGCGCTTTCAGGCCAGTTCGACGGCGACTTCCTGGCCTGCTGGAAAGTCGAGGAGGACCGCTACGCGCTGGTCGCCACGCTCGATGGCGCGATTGTCCCCGGGCAGGATGTGGTCACCAGCCTCGACGAGGCCCGGGACCGGGTCAGGAAGCTCTCTACGCGCGGCGTGCTGCGAAACGCACAGGTCTTCGTTCCCGAAGGGTTCGATTTCCCCGTCAAGGACTTCGACATCGAGGAACTGCTCGCGCCGAAGCGCCTGCGGCGCGACTACCGCCTCCGGCAACTCACCTTCGGCTTGTCCGCCAGGGAGTGGACGGCAGTGGCCCTGCTCGGTTGCGTGGTAGGTGGGTCGCTAACCGCCTACTACCTATGGAATGCCCACCAGGAAGAGCTCGCCAGGCAAGCCGCGCTCCTCGAGGAGCAGAGGCGCCTCGCCGAGCTGGCCGAGAAGAACGCCCAGGCCAAGCAGCCGCTGGACCTGGCGTCATTACAGAAGCCTTGGACGCTCATGCCTGACCTCGAGGACATGCTACGCGCCTGTAGCAAGGCAACGGGGGTACTGTCGCTGTCGATCCAGGGCTGGCTCTTCGAATCCAGCAAGTGCGACGGCAGGGTCCTGGTCGCCACCTACCACCGTACCGGCAACAGCACGGCAGCCGACCTGACAGCGGCCAGCCAGCACCTGTTCGCCGACCGCCCCGCCTTCGTCATCGACAACGGCAACACCGCGGCCCTGAAGGTCGATCTGAAGGTCGCCATCGGCAGTGATGAGCCGCTACTGCCGGCGGACGACGTTCTGCAGGCGCTGACCAGCCACCTGTACCGTCAAGGGGTCGAGCCCAAGCTGTCGATCAGCCAGGAAACAACTCCGCCCCTCCCTGGCGCGGAAGCTGCGACTGAACAGCAAGTTGTGTTGCCTTCCTGGAAAAAATTCACCTTCAGCGCCCAGACCCGGCTCCCGGCAGACCTGACCTTCCAGGGGCTGAACGCTGCCGGTGTCCGCATCACCAACCTCGAAACCACGCTCAAGGACAGCCGGTTGGACTGGACTGTCACAGGAGAAATCTATGCGAACTGAGCCGATCGGCATGGCCGTGGCCGTGCTCTTCCTCCTCGCGTCCGGCCAGGCCTGCGCTGGCACCGTTGGCGAACTTGCGGAGATCCAGGCCCAGGCCATCCTCACCGAGGCCAAGGTGCGCCTGGCCACGGCGCAGCGGCAATTGGAAGGCAAAGGCGAAACCGGCCAGGTCGTCAGCGCCCAGGGGCAGACATTCGCCATGCCGGTGCCGGCGGCGGCGCCGACGATCACGCAGCCGGTTCCGCCAGTGGTGCGGACCATCTACGGCGCCGGCGGCAAGATGACTGCCACGTTCTTGTTCCCGGGCGGGTACGAGGTTGACGCCGCCAGCGGCGCGGAGCTGCCGGGCAACTACCGCGTCGAGTCAATCTCGCTGGACCAGGTCGTGCTCACCGACAAGGACGGCAACCGCGTGCCCGTGGGCTTCTCCAGCGTTGCCCCCTCCCAAGCCTCCTCTACGGCCCAAGGCGCCTCGGTTCCGCCGGCGCTGCCCGGGGCTGTACCGCAGCCGTTCATTCAGTAGGCACCGCCATGACGAACCTTCAGATTGCCGCGCTTGCGCAGCCCTCCATGGTGACCCAACTGCTCACCGCCGACGGTGGTGAATGGGAGGTATCGAAGCACCTGCAGGAAATCATGGCCCTGGCCGCCGACGGCACGCTCTATCTATCGGAGAGCCACCAGAACGACATACACGTTCTGTCGTTCATCGACCGTCTCGATCGCCGTGGCTTCCGATACCAGCTCAACCTCACCGACCTGCAGACCATTCACCAGCTTTACCGCGCCGTCGCCATGGACGGCCTGGTCGATAGCGATGGCCAGCGCGCCACCCAGATGCAGGAGCGCGTGGTCAAGATCATTCGTAAGGCCACTGAGCTGCGCGCCAGTGACGTGCATTTCGTCGTGAGTCCCGCCGGCACCGGCAGCAAGATCCGTTTCCGCGTCGACGGCCTGCTGAAGACCGTCGAGCAGTTCCGCAGCCAGGAGTTGCACGAACTCTGCGCCACCATCTACCAATCCATGTGCGACGTGGCCGAGCCACTTTTCAAGCCGCAACTGGACCAGGATGCGCGGATGAGCCAGACCTTCGTCGAGAAGCTCAACCTGTTCGGTGCCCGGATCGCTACCCGCCCGCGTGCCGGGGGGTTCTTGATGATCCTGCGGCTGCTCTACGACGACACCGGCCTCGACAGCCTGGAGCAGCTCGGCTACCTGCCCGAGCAGAACGCACTGTTCGATCGCATGATGCGTATGCCCTACGGCATCAACATCCTGTCCGGCCCCACCGGGTCAGGAAAGTCGATGACCTTGAAGGTCACCATGGAAGGCCTCGACAAGCTCCATGGCGGATCCAAGCACATCCTGACCATCGAGGATCCGCCGGAATACCGCATTCGCGGCGAAGGCATCAACCAGACCCCACTGGTCTACGACGCCACCGACCCAGACGCAGAACGCCAGGCCTGGGCCGCGGGCATCGCCAACGGCATGCGCCTAGATCCGGACTACATGATGATCGGCGAAGTACGCGACCTCTTCGCCGCTGTCGCCGCGTTCCGTGGTGCGATGACCGGGCACGGCCTATGGTCGACCCTGCACACCAACAGCGCGATCGGCATTGTCCAGCGCCTGAAGGACCTGGGCGTCGACCCCGGCTTGCTGTTCGATCCGGCCCTGCTGACCGGCCTGATCAACCAGAGCCTGCTGCCCAAGCTCTGCCCCCGCTGCAAGCTGCGCTTCCAAGACCACCAAGACCAACTCGCGCCCGACTTGGTCGAACGGGTCCGACGCTTGACCGATGTTTCCCAGGTGCATGTCAAGGGGCCTGGCTGCCAGGCCTGCCGTGGCTCCGGGGTCAACGGCCGCTCGATCGTCGCCGAGGTGGTGCTGCCCACCCTCGCCTTCATGCGTGTGTTCGCCAAAGGCGGCCCAGCCGAGGCACGCAACTACTGGGTCAAGACCATGCAGGGCATCACCAAGCACGCCCACGCCATCCGCCGCATCAACGAGGGCATCTTTGACCCGCAGATGGTCGAGGATTTCATTGGGCCACTCGACTTCGATGAGCATCTGCTCGACGACAGCTTCTACTCGCAGGAGGCGTGCTGATGGGGGGCTTCTGGGAGCAGTTGCAGTTCGCCGTCTACAGCAAGCAGTTCGGCCGCAAGGAACGCCTGCAGTTCTACGAAAGCATGTCCACCCTCCTCGAAAACGGAGTCCCGTTGAAGGACGCTGTGGCAGAGGTGCACAAGATCTTCGCTCATGAGGGGCAGCATCCGTTTCATCCGGTGGCCATCGCCAGTCGCGAAGCGCTGATGGGGCTGTCCAACGGCAAGCGTCTGGCCACCGCCATGGCGCTCTATCTCCCCGCCCAGGAGCGAGCGCTGATCGAGGCCGGCGAGATGAGCGGCAACCTGGTTCAGGCCATGGGCGATGCCGTCTCCCTGGTCGAGGCCCAGGCCAGGATCCGCGCCACCATCTGGCAGGCGCTGCTCTACCCCTCGGCGCTGTCCGCCATGATGGTGTTCCTGCTGTGCATCGTGGCCTATCGCATGGTCCCCAGCTTGGCCAGGCTCTCCGACCCAGTCACCTGGACCGGCCCGCTCGCCACGCTCAACGCCATTGCCAGCTTCGTCACAGGACCTGGTATCTACGTTCTGGTCGCCGTCATCACCCTCACGGTGGTGGTCATCGTCACGTTGCCGACCTACCGCTGGAAAGGCCGGGTCTGGCTGGACCGGACGCTGCCGCCCTGGTCCATCTACCGCACGCTCCAGGGCACCACCTTCCTGCTGAACATGGCTGTCATGCTCAACGCCGGCATACGCCCCTACGACAGCCTGGCCAGCATGATCAAGATCTCCCCGCCCTGGCTGAAGCAGCGCTTGGAAGCCGCCCGCTACGGCGTGGGCCTGGGCCAGAACTTGGGTGTTGCCCTTCGCAGCGCCGGTCACGATTTCCCCGACCGACAGGCCATCCAGTACCTGTGCATCCTCGCCAACCGGGGAGGCTTCTCCGAAGCGCTGGTCAAGTTCAGCCGCCGCTGGCAGGAGACCAGCCTCAAGCAGATCGAGCTGGCCGCCGGGCTGGTGAAGAACTTCGCCCTGATCTTCATCGGCGCGCTGATGATCCTGGTCCTGCTCGGCGCCTACCAGGCACAGCAGCTCATCCAATCCATGAACCACTGAAACCTCACCAAGGAGCGCTCCATGAGCACTACGCAACGCACTTCCCGTCCGACGCAGGGCGGTTTCGTTTCCATCGAGATGATCATCGTGCTGATCATCATCGCCATCGGGGTCGGCCTGGGCCTGGCCGCAGCGGCTGGGATGTTCAGTTCGTCCAACGCCAACGAGGAACAGCGCAACATCAGCGTTATCGCGGCTAACGCGCGGGCCCTGAAGACCTCTTCGGGCTACGGCTCCAGCGGCACCAACCTGATCCCGAGCCTGATCGCAATCAACGGCGTGCCGAAGAACATGAGTGTCTCTTCTGGCGTCGTCTACAACGTCTACGGCGGATCGGTCACTGTCTCGTCCACCGGGATGGGCTTCTCGATCACCACCAGCAAGTTGCCCCAGGACGCCTGTATCACGCTGGCCACCAAGATCGCGAAGAACACCTTCGAGCAGACCAAGATCAACAGCGGATCCGCGATCACCGGAGAAGTGACCACCGCAGCCGCGACCCAGGCCTGCAGCAGCGACAGCAACAGCATTACCTGGACCTATAGTTCGTGAGTGTGAACCCGATCATCCAGGCTCAGTTCGTCGACCTCTACCTCGGTGAAGGCTTCGCCGACGTGAAAGGCCTGGCCGGCGCCGGCGCGCGCCGAGTCGAAGTGCCTCGCGAGTGGGAGTCGCACGCCCAGGAACTGCTCCAGATCTGCAGGCAAACGCTGGAGGAGTTGCAGGATCCGGAGTTCGCCATCGTCGTCGACGGCGTTCTGCTTCGCGTCACCCTCCTCGAGGACGCTTTCAGTGGCAGCGTCTTCGTGCTGCGCCGGTCGAGCGCCCAATTGCGGGAGTTCCAAGAGATCGGCTATCCGAGCGAAGTGGTTTCCGCACTGATGGATCCGCAGTTGCAGGGCCTGGTCCTGTTCTGCGGCGAGATGGCGACAGGCAAGACCAGCTCCGCCGCCTCTCTGCTCCTGGCCCGCCTGCAGGAGTTGGGCGGGGTAGGCTGCGCCGTCGAGGACCCGCAGGAAACCAACCTCAGCGGTCAGCATGGGCTCGGCCGCTGCATCCAGGTCAGAACCTCACGGCGCTCAGGCGGATACAGCGAGGCCCTGCTGCGCACGCTGCGGGCCGGCGCCGACCTGGTGCTGATTGGCGAGATCCGCGACGAGGACACCGCCTACCAGGCCTGCAAGGCCTCTCTGACCGGCAGCCTGGTGATCGCCACCATTCACGCGAAAAGCTGTCACCAGGCGATCGAGCGCTTGGTGACGCTCGCCCAGCCACTGGCGAGAAACGCCTACGACGTGGTTGCCGAAGGCATCCAAGCTGTGATCTGCCAAGCGCTGGAGAGCGATGGCTCCTCGCGCCGCCTGACCGCCGAGCCACTGCTGTTCACCGGCGACGACGGCCCGTCCATGCGCGACAAGATCCGCCGAAAGGAGGCTCATCTGCTGCAGGACGACCAAGCTCGCCAGTCCCGGCAAAGCCTGTGGAGATAACACCATGAGGAGTAAGCGCAGCAGTGGATTCATCTCGATCGAACTGATGATCGCCCTGGTCGTGATCGCCATCGCGACCGCCGGCGGCATATCGGTCCTGATGAGCTACCTGGACGGCCTGGACGAGCAGCACGCGGCCCAGCAGCAACAGCAGGTGGCCAAGGCAGCGGAGAAGTACCTGAAGGACAACTTCAGCACGGTTCTGGCCAGCGCCGGCGCCACGGCCCCGGCGGTGATCACCGTCCCGATGCTGCGCAACACCCGTTACCTGCCCGCAGGCTTCCGCGACACCAACATCTACGGCCAGCAATACCAGGTCCTGGCCCGCAAGCCGGCGGCAAACCAGCTCGAAACGCTGATCGTGACCACGGGTGGTCAGGTAGCTTCCGAACTCTCGATCCGCCGGATCGCGCAGCTCATGGGAGCCACCGGGGGATACATCTCGAAAACCAACACCAGTATCGCCCAGGGCGCCGCCTGGCAGGTGGCCTTAAGCAATTTCGGTAGCGCTCCCGGCGCTGGACACCTGGCGACGGCGCTGTTCTTCCAGGACGGCGCCATCGCCAACGAGTACCTCTACCGCAATGCCGTCCCGGGTCATCCCGAACTCAACCGGATGAATACCACGCTGGACCTGGGAGGCAACAATATCGCCGCGGCCGGGGCGATCACGGCCAGCGGCAACATCACCACCAGCGCGGACATCAGCGCGCGCAACGTGACAGCCACTGGCACGGTGAAAGCCGGCACTGCTGACGTCGCCGGCGAGACGTACACCGGAGGTTGGTTCAGGACCCGTGGTGACACGGGCTGGTACAACGAGAAATGGGGCGGCGGCTGGTACATGAGCGACAGCACCTGGGTGCGCTCCTGGATGAACAAGAACGTCTACACCGGTGGCGAGATGAAAGCGGGCAAACTCACCGCCGAGGGCCGGACGGAAGTCGGCGAGTACCTACAGCTCAAAGGCGTTGCCACCGAAGGAGCCAACTGCTCGCCGAACGGGCTGGCAGGCATCACCAGCACCGGACTCTGGCTGTCCTGCCAGAACGGGAAATGGGGACGAACCGCTGCCTCCATGCGCCTGAACACCACGGCCGGCGTGATCAAGGACTGGTGTACGTTGCATGGTCAGGATAGCGCCATGGTGAACTACGACTACGTCCGCTACGCGATCACCTGCGGCGGCCGATTCTGCGCAGTGGGCTTCAACCAGACATTTGGCACCAACTACTCGTTCGGGCTAATCACTGAGATAGGCCCAGGCTTCAACTACCCGGAACCCTACAAGACCCCCGACTCGACCAACGTGACCGTTACCTGCGTGAACTAGCAGGTCGCCACGACTCAAGGACTACCGTATGCCGCTGATGTGGATCGTCCTGGTGCTCGCGCTCATCACCGGGACCTGGCTGAGTGTACAAAGCGACCACGCGACCTCGAGCGCCGAACTGGCCGAGGTCGACACCCTGGCCAGGAGCTTGCTGCTCTACCGGTCCAGTCTGGCGGAGTACGCACACGCCAACCCCGGTTTCACCGGTTCGCCGGCGGACTCCGCTCTTGGTTTACCGGCCTGGTTCCGCAAGCCAGCGCGGCTTCAGGGCTACATCGCCGCCGGCACCAGCTACGCCTTCATCGCCTCGCCGCCGGCGGGGCTGGCAGCGGCCGTGGATGCTGGTACGGAATCCGACCTGGTTGGCGTCAGGCGCAGCGGCCAATTAGTCACGCGCCGCCTCGGAGCCACTGCCATTGTGCTCCCTGCGCCCATCCCCGAGGGCGCGGTGGTCGCGGTCAAATAACCTCCACAGGCCAGTAAACCCCGGCGCAGCTTGATAAACCGGCCTTCTGAACACATAATGCCATCAACTTTGATTTCACCCCGCTGGCTACTGACGGTCATCAGTAGCGCCCTGGTGATGCAGGTTCGCCTCATTACCAAACCGTAAGCACGCTACAACACCGGGTGGGGCGTGCGGATCTGGTTGAGAATTCTCCCTGTGTCTCCCTGTTCTTTTGCTTGCCATGCAGCCGTCAACTCGTGTCGAGCGAGTTTAAAGGCACATAGGGTTCTCAAGAGGTTCGGTGTTTCCTCGATTTAAGGGTCGTACTGGTGTTACGGCCCCTCCTTTTCCCCTCTCCATGGGTAGCCTGATGCTCCTGCTCCAGGACTATCAGGCTACCCATCGGGATCCTTCTCCCTGCCGGTGGCCCGCCGGTGATACGCAGGGCTCCCTTTGTACGCGGATGCGTGCCTACTGTTTGCTGGCCAAGCCACGATAATGGCCGGGTGATGGGATCGAGACGATCAATGCCCAGGGATCGACGATTCAACCACAGGTGGCTCACTTGACTCCCCTTCCAGACACGGCTGGGGAAACCTTTGACAGGGTTTCTACCAGCCGCGCTCTTCCGCCCTCGCTCTCCGCCCGCTGCATCCGCTCCCCCTCCTGCTTGACCTTGACACTTTCGCCCCCCGCTTCGATGATGAACGCGTGATCTGCTGACGTTGTCAGCGACATGCCCCCCATGCAGCTCGGATCCGAAATGCTGCAGCACAGCCCACCGTGTTGATCCAACCCAAGACCGCATAGCTTCTGGTAGCGCGGTCGGTCGGCCTCGGTCGATAGAAGCTCCCTTCCGCAACCCAGCGGGGAATCCACTTCCCCGCCAGGGCCAGTGTTTTCTCCGCACCCTCAACCTGCAGGAGAAACACCATGTCCAAGCAATCCACCAGCTTCGAAATCGGCTTTGCCCTCGGCAGTGTTGTGCGTGAGTTCCGCAGAGCGCTCAGGCGCCCTCCGGTCGTAGTGCAAGCACAAGCGCCGGTTGCGTTGAGCGTCCAGCGCATCGATCCTGCCTTCCTGGCCGGCCCGACCGCTGGCGAGCTAGAACACATCAGCGACATCCCAGCCATCGTCCGGCTGAAGAATGTCAACCTGAATGACTGGTATCTAGCCAATACGCGCGAGGTGCAAAAGCCCAAGCGCGCACGCAAACCCAAGCCGGCCAAGGCGACCGCCAAAGCTGAAACGCCAGTCAGGAAGGAGCTCAAGCTGGGTTCCCTCGATCAACTGATCGCCCCGGTTGATCCGCTGACCTGCTGATCCACACCTCCCACCAACCCTGCCGGGAAACCATCCCGCAGGGTGGTTTTCCGGTATTCATCGAGGAAAACCATGGGGTCCGCAAAACTTTCCGCAATCGCAGAAGATCTACGCAAGATTGGAACCACGGCGGTAGCCGCTGGTTTGATCGGCATTTTTCTCGGCGAGCATCGCATCCTGACTGCCCTTGCGCTGTCGGTAGGTGTGGTAATCTGGTCTACAGGTATCTACCTGACTCAGGAGGAATCTTGAGATGAGCCAAACGACTTTCGGCGTGATCATGCTGACCGCCTTGCTTGTAGTGTGCTTGTCGATGGCGGCCTGGGCCGATTGGCCCAACCTCAAGCGCAAGCTTACGAAGTTTAACCATCGGCACCGCCCGCACTGACCTCAAGCCCCTCCGTGTGAGGGGCTTTTTCATTCGCGGGGGCTTGACAACTGCAACAGGCCTTTTCATTCTTTTCACCGTGAGCTGCTGACGTTGTCGGCAATCCTCCCCCAGTAGTCATGATCTGAAAGACTACGACACGGATTTCCGTGTAGATCGAACCCAAGATCGCACCAGCTTCCGGTAGCGCGATCAATCAGCCCACAGGTTGATGGAAGCCCTCTCCCTCTGCTTTACCTCCCAATACAGACCCATGCGGGGAATACTTTTCCCTGACGGGCAAGGTGTTTCTCCGCTTTCGCTTACGAAACTGGAGAATCATCATGAGCAACAACACCCAAGCCCAAGAAGCCAAGTATTTCGACCTGCACACCACCGGTATCGGCTACCTCAATCGCATCCGCGAGGTACCGATCCGCCGAGGTGAACCATTCCTCGCCGTAACCGTCGCAGCCCTCCATGGCGCGGCAGACAGCGTGGAATACTCCTACATCGACTGCAAAGTGGTCGGCGCCCAGGCTGAAAAGCTTGTCCGCCGTTGCAAGGAAGCAGTCGAGGCCAAGAAGAAGGTTCTGATTTCCTTCCGTATCGGCGATATCTGGGCGGACCCCTTCATCCACCAGAAAGGCGAGAAACAAGGCAAGCCCGACGCAAGCCTCAAAGGCCGGCTGCTCTTCATCTCCTGGATCAAAGTGGATGGCACCACCGTCTACGATGCGAAGGAAGAAGCTGAAAAAGCCCAGCAAGGCCAAGGCGAACCTCAAGGTGAGCCCGCAGCCCCCGCTGAGCACGCTGAACAAGCCGCTGCTTGAACACGGCTTGATTGAATACCGGCCCTCATCCCGAGGGCCTTTCACTACCTACGCTATGCGCCACTCTTCATCGCATACCCATCCGGGGGGCACCATCTCCCCCCAGGGCGTGGTGTTCTCCATTATCTGGAGATCATCATGAGCAACATCCAAATCGTAGAACTGCCCGCCCTGCCGGAAGTTGAGGAGGTTAGCCTCAGCGACGTCGAGGACGAGCTGCTGCTCAGCAGTCAGTTCTGCAACTTCGCCTGGCTGTTCCTGGCCAGCAACAATGCCCAGGTATCTGCCTTGGCCTAACCGCCAGACATTTCCCATTTAGGGGACCACAGTCCCCTGTGGGACTGGTGTTTCCTACCGAAAGGAGAATCACCATGCAATACGGAAAGCGGGCACTTGCCCATCTTCGTCTCGAACTGCCGCTGCAGGTTCTTATGTCTAACGCCGGCTTTTATATCGGCACCCTTGATGAAGAAGGACCAGCCTCGCGCGAGTCGGTTGAATATTACCCCTCACGCGAACTTGCCCAACAGGCATTAGACAACGGCACTTGGACGCAACGGGAATATTAAGCTTTACCCTTTTGCCCATGTGCATCTTCTAATTCAACCCAGACGGGGTCATCACCCCTGTTGGGAGGTGACCTCTCCGATTTGATTACGAATTGGAACTCACCATGAACACATACCCAGAAAGGCTCCCAGCTCTACTCAACATCGGAGTACATGCTGCACAAAGCAAGTTCGAGTACATTCTGTGCAAAGGCTTGGTTGATGAGTTTGGCGATGCAGGACTCAGTATCGAGCTCTATGTAATTCAAGATGCAATCGAAGCTTTGGCGCAGGCCGACTGTGAGCATGGTTGCGACTCGAGCACATCACCGGTACTTCAATACTATGGCCTGGTAGAGCGATACCAGAAGGCTCGGCGTAAAGAAGAACACCTATCGCGTTAACTACAACAACTCGACATCACCTGGGCGCTTCGGCGCCCCTTACTCACCTGGAGGTCCATAGCCTCCAAGGGCATGGGCTTCCCGGCAACCGGAGATACCCCATGACTCAACTCAATCCGTTTATTCGCGGCTATGAGAGTTTCCGCATCGAACGAAACCTGCAGATCACTGACGAAGGCGACAATCTACCGTGCTACCGCGCACTGCATGAAACCCAGCAGCACCTCCCAGACGAATATTTTCAGTGCGAGCTGTGCTACTTCAATGGCGATTTCGCCGTGGTAGTCCAAGACTTAGACGATGAAAGAGTTGAAAAATGCCCTCACCAAGGAATAGTGAGAAACGTACTTTACAGCATCTACGGTGAGCAGGACGGCAGAAAAAAGCTTATCGGAGATCAATACTCACTGACCGAAGCCGAGAGTGTCGTTCGATACCTTTCGTTCGGCGGCGGTTATAACCGCTGCTGGGAGATCAGAAAAACACATCTACCCATCAGGGCGTGGAATAGCCTCTACGAAAGGTTCTCGACCAAGATGCCAATCCGCTTGCCCTCGGTGTTGGTATCGCTCTTCTGGTGTAACGAGCACGGTGCCGTGGGCTTTCGCTTGCACAACACCCCTTGGACGGATGAGTGTCTGGAGATCCTGGAGATGACCGCAGCCGCTCTTCGACAAGAACAGCTTGCCTTCGGCCTCGACGAACACCTGGTCGATCTGCTTCACCTCGCGGGACAAGCAGACATTCGGCTCCTGGTACTTGATCCATTCGCGCCCACGCTCAAGGGCCTGCCGCTTTATGACGATTGAGCAATCCGGCCGGCGGGAAATCCCGCCAGCCCCCGAATTCGAATTGGCTCGCTTTCGTTGACAGCGCCTCCCAAGGAGCCAGGGTTTAAGGCTCCGGCGCGCAAGCGCTAACCCACCCAAGACCGCCACAGCACTCGGCAGCGCGGTCGCATCACGCAAGTGATGGAGTGCATCCTACCCACCCACGCGGGGACCTCATCCCCGCGGGAGAGGCCTGCGTATTCGGAGACCTCTCATGACCTCTCTCAACAACCACTCCAGCGCAGGTCACACTGCTGCGTACCTCAAACTCCCGATCGTTCTCACCAACGCGGCCTGGCTGCGCCTGGTCTATCTCGCCAACCCTGCCAGGGTCGACGAGATGGGCACCCGGCTGGCCAGTGTCGTTCAAACCGCCTGGCAGGAGCTTCCGCTCCAGCCGACCGCGAAGCACATCCAATTCCACCTGTACCACAAGGAGGAAGAGGGGCAGGACCGCGCGCTCGCGCTGCTGGTCCTCTCGATAGTCGAGCCGTCCGATGAGCCTTCCTACCTGCGCATCGAGCTGCAGGAAGAAAGCCTCCAGGGCAACCCGGATACCGAGTAGCTCTCCCCTCACCACGATCCCGCTTCGGCGGGATCGTCCTTTTCGCAGGTCACGCCATGATCAACATACCCGGCCAGTTGGCCATTCGAACCATCAATGGTCGCAATGGCGAGTTCAACGTGGGAAAGCTCTCGACCTCGATCGGGGAATTCGTCATCAAGGACGCTCTCCTGGACCAGCACATCGAAGGCAAGTACCGCGGTGATTTCGCCATCACCGAGATCCGTCCCTCCTACTACACCACCGGCGGCCGGCTGGTCGTCGAGATCCGCGCCAAGCTCGACAGCATGACGCTGGACGACGTGGACAACCTCAGCGACGAGGAGGCAGAGCGTCTCTCTGGCAATGAGGTGGATCCGCTCGACGAAGTGCCCGCGATACAGCAACCCACTGCCGCACCGGCGGCACCGCCGAAGTCGCCCCCGAAACCGAAGCCTCTGCGCCCCGTTGCAACTGGGGACGACGCGCCTTTCGGTATGGACCCTCCGGCTTCTGCAAAGCAGGCCGCCCCTCTGGACACAGATGCGGATGCAGAACTGTTCGGGACGGTCTGGCCGCTAGGCGAAATCGTCAAGCTGGACACCACGGTCGACCGCAAGCGACTACGTCAACAGTGCGTGCGACTCGGCGCGCTGGGCTATGAGCTCGACTTCAAACAACAGGTGTGGACCCGCAAGGAGGCCGCATGAACATGAAATCGATCTACAACACCCCAGGCTTCAGCGAGGAGTTGTTGCTGGTTTGCGCCTCGCTGCGCGAGGTCGGACTGGACAATCTGGCTGACCAGTTCCGCGCGGCAGTGTTCGACCGATCTGTCGTCGACCAGGCCATCATCGCACTGCGTGAGCGGGTGAAGCCCCCTTCGCCGGAGCATGCGGCCGACAACGAGCCCTGGTTGTACTGCGACTGGCAGGCCAGGCAAACAGCTTACCGGCTCCTCCAGCGCCTTGAGCGCGCAACACGCTGAAGCAACACCCTACCAACCCCTGCCGGGCTCTCCCGTCAGGGAGACCTGGCCAACCACAGGAGCACACCTATGGGATGGCTTTTCTCACATCAGACGAAGGAAGACCTGCTGCGTGAGCTGCTGGCCCCAACCAGTACCTTCGCAGGCAGCACCGAGGTGCTGGCACACGCAGTCTCCGGCAATGAACTTTGGACTGTCGTAAAACGAACCTTTCACCTTGCCGGATTCTATTTCGGCAAGCCGGCCGGTCACTCGATCACCATGATCGAGCTGCACTTGCTGGACTGCTTGGCCGGGCAATGGGGCTACAAGACCATTCCGGAAAGCGCCGGCCCGTTCTACTACGGCTGTCCACTGGAGTTCCTGGACCTGGCTCACGATGAGATCAACCAGGAATGGCGTGAACGCCTGACGCACGAACACCAAGCCTGACCGCACCAACCACTTCCCTTGAGGGGCTCCCTCAAGGGCGCTCCTCGTCTACCACCAGGAGCACACCATGAACCCATTGTTCACCAACCTCACCCAGGAAACCCTCGCCTACCTCGAGGACCAACTGTCCAACAACGACGTCGCCGGCGACCACGAGCTCATCGACCTGTTCATCGAGGAGCTGTCGCTGACCTTGGAGCAGGCGGAAGCGGCTGTCGCGCTACGCAATCAGTACCTCTGCCAGGTCTTCCTGATCGGCCAAGGGCCGCTGCACCAAGCCGATGGGCTCAGCTTCGACCCTCACACCAAGAGCGTTCGGTAGCCACCACGCTCCCCTGCACCAGTTGGGCTACACCCCGAGGGGCTTCACCGCCCCTTGAGGGCGGCGTGGCTCCTCCTTCCAGGAGGTTCCTATGCCCAGTCCCACCCCGCTCTACCAGATCGAAGAGTGCCCAGACCTGTACGTCGACGCCTGCGTGTGCGACGAGCAGCGCAACCTGGTCTTTCTTTCGGCCTGGGGCCGCGACACCGTGACACAAGAGTTCCTGGCCAGGCTGACGCTGGGCCGGGAAGAAAATGGCATCGACCATTTCCACATCATCGTGGACGGCCGCCGCTTACCTGTCTTCCCAAACCAGGATCTCCTGGAGAAACGCACCACCCGCCAGTTCCGCGGCACGTTGTTCGGCAGCCTGCTCAATCTTTGGCTGTTCGATCGGCGCGCCTCGGCGCCCGACCGAGGCAATCACCTCGCCTTCGCACTCCTGCAGCGCGATGAGGATCCACACCAGAGGCTCTGGCCGCTGGTGATGGAAACCTGTCCGCTCCCCCTCCTGCAGCACTGGCGCGAGCCGGTGATGGAGGTCCTCACCCAGCACCAGATGTTGACGGCCCTACCCGGGACGATCGGCAACGTCTGCGCCTGGCGACTCGCCCTGCGGGTCGACGTGCTCGAGCCCACCCTCGGTGAGCTGATCCGCGAAAGCATTCTTACCACCGATGCTCAGGCGCAAGCCTGAGCCATCCCTCTCAGACTCAAGGAGGCCCCATGGCCCTCATGTTCCCGCGCTTGGCGCGCAACTTTGCACGCAACGGCTACTTCCCTACCGATGAGGTCACCCTCGAACGCGCTCTGCAGGCCCTCACTCCTGCCCCGTCGGGCAGGATGAGGATCTGTGACCCCTGCGCCGGTGAGGGTGTTGCCCTGGCTGAGGCAGCACACACCCTCGGCCGCGATCAGGTCCAAGCCCTCGCTGTCGAGTACGACCGCGAGCGCGCCGACCATGCCCGAGGATTGCTTGACCGAGTGCTGCACAGTGACCTTTTCGACACCATGATCAGCAGGCAGTCGTTCGGACTGCTCTGGCTCAACCCGCCTTATGGCGACCTGGTGGCGGACCACTCCGGTGCGTCGCAGTACCAGGGCAGCGGCCGCCGGCGTCTGGAGAAAGCGTTCTACCAGCGCTGCCTGCCGTTGCTGCAGTACGGCGGCGTCATGGTTCTGATTGTTCCTCACTACGTCTTGGACGATGAGCTGACTGGCTGGTTGAGCAACCACTTCAGCGGCCTGCGCATCTACGCAGCCGCGGATCCTACCTTCAAGCAGGTGGTGATCTTCGGCATCCGGGTCCGTCGGCAGGACCTGGCCCGGGCGGACGCCAATCAGGTGAGGTCTCGCCTGCAGGCGATCGGCGCGGGCCAGGAAAAGGCCGAGGAAATTCCAGCGGCTTGGCCGTGGGAACCCTACGTGGTTCTGCCGGCCACCAGCGAGCTGGAGCACTTCTACCGAGTAACCCTGGAGCCGGAGCAGTTCGCCGGTGAAATCCAGCGGCTGCGAGGTCTCTGGCCTGACTTCAACCTGCACTTCGCGCAAGCGGGGCTGCAGCCGCGCCCACCAGTCCGCGAGCTGTCTCGCTGGCACCTGGCCCTGGCCCTGGCCGCCGGCGCGATATCTGGCGTCGTGCGATCGAAGTCGGGCCGGATCCTGGTCGTGAAGGGTGACACCTACAAGGACAAGGTCTGCAAGACCGAATTCACCGAGGACGACGACGGCAACATCACCGAGGTGAGGATCCTCACCGACCGTTTCATCCCGATCATCCGGGCATGGGAAATGACACCCTCCTCGGTCAATCAGGGCCGCGTGCTGACCATCAGCTCCTCGGCCGCGACCACGGAAGAAGCTGAAGAGCCCCAACCTGAGCCGGCCCCCGCACCCGCACCGCTGCTGATCAGCCCTGGCCGGGTCGTAATGACCGCAGCCGTGAGCCACCTGGTGGAAACCGGTCAACTCAACCCAGCGCCTTTGCTGAAACGCCATCTGACGGGAGATTGGGGGACGCTGGACCAGGAAGACTGGAACACCAACCAGAGAGCCCTGAAGTTCGGCGATCGGCTGCTGTCGTCCTACGACATCGACGCCGGCGACGAATCCAGCCTCTGGATCATCACTGAGGCAGACCGCAGCTCAACCACGCTTTTGCTCCCTAGCGATTACTGGCCTCGCCCCCGCGGCGATTCCTTCCACTCCACCCTGCAGGGTATGCCGATACCCGAAGGGGACCGTGCACGCCCTGCTCCGTTCGTCACCTGCAGGAGATGCACATGAACGCTCTGACCCAACCGGCCGCCCTGGCCGCCTCCCCCCTGAACATCAACCTGACCGACTTCATCGACGAGTTCGGCGACGAGCTCCTGGAGTCGCTCAATCGCTCCCCCCCCCGGTCTGAGCCGGCGGCGTGGCTTGCGCCAGGAGCCACCTGCATGGCGTGATCACAGAAGTTGCGTGCTGCCATCGTGATCTGCTCAGGCAAGGTGGCAAGGGCTATGCCCGACCGCAGGTTTTCCGAGAGACCGCTCAGCGGCACCACGCGAATATCCGGGCCGACATATTTGGCCGCCTGAGAGGAATCGTCGCGACCCCCAGACCACTTTCCACCAGTCCGAGAGCGGTCGTCAGTTGGGCGGCCTGCTGCACGACGCGGGGCTGGATCCCCGCCTCTTCGAAGCCCCGCAACATCAAGGCATGCATGGAAGGCGAACGGCTTTGCGAGCTGATGATCAAGGGCTGATCGGCCAGGTCGGCGATGGCCAGTTGAATCCACCCCGTTGCTGAAGTGCTACCAAAGCGACGATAGCTCCGATGGCACCCTGGGTTGCGTCATTTTCGCTCAGGGCACCACATCCGACGACTCACCAGAATCCTATCCAAAAAAATCCCACCCCCACTTACCGAGTATTTCCTACTGCCTCAATGGGGGCTGTCTGAGAGGGTGTCTCTGGCTTCGCGCGAGGACACCCATGAAACGCCCATCCCCTGCATCAATGATTCTTGGCCTCTGCTTGACAGCAATGGCCGGCCTGCTGGGCTACCAGCAGTACCAACTCATTCAGCTCCGATCAGGCGTGGACAGTGCCGCGGAAAAGACCTCGCTAGAGGCGATCCTGGCTCGCTTGAATCGAGTCGACGAGCGCCTCGACACCGTGGATGGACAGCACCTGGTCAGCAACGAGGACTTCCGCTCAGGCCAGCAGGCGCTGTCCAACCGCATTGACGCCGCGCAGGCGTTCGCCAAGCAGGCCTCCGATGCCGTCGAGAACCTGGCTCAGACCACCGCCTCGGCCGGCGATCTCCTGGTGCTCAAGGCAACCGTGGAGACACTGGACGGTTCTGTCCGCACGCTTCAAGAAAAGCATGCCAAGGCGCCGCCGCTGATCGTGCCAGCGCCAAAGCGCCCCCTACCCGCCAAGCCCAAGCCGAAACCCAAACCGATGGAGCCCCCGCCCTTCTCGATCCTTGGCGTGGAGTATCGCGGGGGAGAACGGTTTCTGTCGGTTGCACCTCCGGGATCCACCCAGCTCAGCCAGATCTACCTCATTCGCCAGGGAGATGCCGTCGCCGGCACGAACTGGCGACTGACCGACCTTGACGATGGTACCGCGCACTTCGACGTCGCCGGCGCCTCGCGCAGCGTTCGCATCCAACCATAGGACCCCGCCCATGATCAGAACCGTATCGCTCCTGTCCGGCCTGGTGCTGCTGCTGAGCTATCCCGCAGTCGGCCAAGAGGCTGCGGCAAGCCGAGAGACCAGCAGCCAGCTATCCGGTAGCCAACTCGGCACGCTGAAACAAAAGACATCTCAGAGCGACCTGGCCCAGGAGTGGGGACTGAACCAACAGGAATGGACCCGCTACCAGACGCTCATGCAGGGCCCCCGGGGCGTGTACTCGCCTGGCATTGACCCGCTGACCGCGCTGGGCATCGAGGCGCGATCGGCAGAGGAACGGCGGCGGTATGCCGATCTACAGGTCCAGGCCGAACGGCGCCGGGTCGAGAAGGAACTCGCCTACCAGCGCGCATACGACGAAGCCTTCGCCCGCGCCTATCCAGGCGAGGGGGTGATCCGCCTCACCGAAAGCAGCACAGCCAACCCGTCGGGCACGCCGAACATGAGCCCAGCGTTGCAGAGCAGCGGGCGCCTGGCCCTGTTCGTCCAGGACAACTGCACCGCCTGCATCCAGCGGGTCCGCGACCTGCAACATGCAGAAAAGGAGTTCGACCTCTACTTCGTCGGTAGCCAGAACGACGCAGAGCGAGTGCGGCACTGGGCAATCCTCGCCGGCATCGACCCGAAGAAGGTTCGCAGCAAGCAGATCACGCTCAATCATGACGAGGGCCGCTGGATGGCCCTGGGACTGGGCGGGGCCCTTCCCGCCCTGGTACAGGAGGTGAACGGCCGATGGCAACGTCTGTAGTTCGAGCCCTCCAACTGGCCACCCTGCTGGCCCTGGTCAACATCGCTCAGGCCGCCGTGGATCCACCGCCGGCGTACAAGCAGATCGCTCTGCCCAAAGGGGTTCCGGCCGAGGTGCTCTACTCGGTCGCGCTGACCGAGAGCAAGGTCCTGCTGCGCGGCGAATACGTTCCCTGGCCCTGGACATTGAACGTCGCAGGGAAATCCTACTACTACGCGACCCGCACCGCCGCCTGCACAGCGCTACTCGCGGCAATCAACCTCTACGGGGCCAAGAGCGTCGATTCCGGCCTCGGCCAGGTCAACATCGGCTGGAACGGACATCGTTTCTCCAGCCCCTGCGAGTCCCTGGATCCGTACAAGAACCTGGACGCCACCTCCGACATCCTGATCGAGCAGCGGGACGCCCTGTATGCATCCGCCCCGGGAAGACCGGTGGACTGGATCCAAGTTGCCGGCCGCTACCACCGCCCCGCCGGCGGCGCGCCTGCCGCCAAATACCGTAGGACGGTTTCCCGCCACCTTAGCCAAGTTCTCGGCGTCAACCTACTGGTGACCAATCCATGAAGAAGTTCATTGCCACGCTGGCATTTTGCACGGCGTTCGCGACTCAAGCCTGGGCCGCCGGGCTGATCGTTGTCGAAGACCTCGGCGGCGCCTCGGCGCTCCCCTACTACCAGGGCCTGGATCCGCAGCCATCCGCTGCTGCACCAGGACCTGGCGACCTGGGCGTCCGCGGCTCAGGTGCGTTTCCAGTTCACTCCGCCCGCCTTTCGCCAGGACAGGTCCAGGGGCGCGCCATCAACGCTCCAGGCCTGCAACCGCTGTTCCTGGTCGGCGACGACACGCTGTCTCGAATCTGGCTGAAAGAGCGAGGCGACGAGCTCCGAGGCCTCCAAGCCGTGGGCCTGGCAGTGAACGTGGCCAGCGAAGCGCGCCTGACGGAAATCCGGGCCTGGGGGAAAGGACTTCAGATATTGCCAGCGCCGGCGGACGACCTGGTCGACCGGCTAGGGCTGCGGCACTACCCCGCCCTCATCACATCCACCGCCATCCAGCAGTAGGAGTCCTCATGACTACTCACCTGATCACCCTAGTCATCAAGCAGCCGAGCGACGCTCAGGCACGCCAACTCATGTACCAGGGGTTGCTCGACCTGATCTCACGCTACGGCGGTGAGGTGGCGTCCAAGGCCTTGGAGGACGAGTCGACCCTCTGCGAGCTGCTGGAGCAGATGCTGCCTGATGATGAGGTAGAGCAAGCCAGGAAACAGGTGCTCGAACTTCATGCCAAGGGCCGCCGACCGGGCCTCCTGCAGGCGCCGGCAAGCCTGAAGGTGTAACCCATGGCTGGCCAGTACCCGCTGGAAGCGCTCTTGCGGCCTGCCGTGGAGCTCTACACCACCACCGTGTGCTTCACCGCAGCCGCGCTCTGCATCGTCGCGCCGTGGACGTTCGCCCTCACTCCGCTGTTCGGCATCGTGGCCGCGCTGTGCTTCGCCTGGCTGGGTATCGTGCGGCTGAAGCAGGCCGGCGTGGTGCTCCGCTACCGGCGGAACATTCGCCGACTGCCGAAGTACACGATGACCAGCGCCGAGATGCCGGTCAGCAACGAACACCTGTTCATCGGTAAAGGATTTCGCTGGACGCAGAAGCATACGCAGCGCCTGGCAGATACCTACCTGCCCCAGTTCGCCTCCTACGTCGAGCCCTCGCCGCTCTACGAGCGCGCGCGCCGGTTGGAGAAGCAGCTCGAGTTCGCCCCCTTCCCCCTGAAGCTGGTCGCCAAATCCACTGCATGGGACGTGGCCTGGAACCCCGCTCGGCCGTTGCCACCCGTGGGCGGTCTGCCTCGGCTCCACGGCATCGAACCGCGAGAGGAGGACGTGGGCTTGCAACTGGGCGAGCGCGTCGGCCACACCCTGGTGCTTGGCACCACGCGGGTGGGTAAGACGCGACTCGCGGAGCTGTTCATCACCCAGGATATTCGCCGCACCCACTGCCGGGGCCGACGCCAGCGAGTGAAGATGGGCCGGCGGACCCAGACGGTTCACCACGGCTATCGGCGCCGGCGCGCAGAGGAGCAGCCGGACTACGAGGTGGTGATCGTCTTCGACCCGAAAGGCGACGCTGACCTGCTGAAGCGTATGTACGTGGAATGCGAACGTGCCGGCCGCCTGGACGAGTTCTACGTGTTCCACCTCGGTCATCCTGACCTGTCGGCACGCTACAACGCCGTCGGCCGGTTCGGTCGGATCTCCGAGGTCGCCACCCGCGTCGCCGGCCAGCTCTCCGGCGAGGGCAACAGCGCGGCGTTCCGCGAGTTCGCCTGGCGGTTCGTCAACATCATCGCCCGCGCGCTGCACGCGCTGGGTATCCGGCCTGACTACCAGCAGATCCTCCGGCACGTCGTGAACATCGATGCGTTGTTCGTCGAATATGCGCAGAAATACATCAGCGAGCACGATCCCAGGGCCTGGGACACCATCATCCAGATCGAGGGCAAGCTCAACGACAAGAACATCCCGTTCAACATGAAAGGACGGCCCCTGCGGGTCGTAGCCATCGACCAGTACCTGACACAGAAACGCATCGCCGACCCGGTCATGGAAGGCTTGAAGAGCGCCGTGCGCTACGACAAGACCTACTTCGACAAGATCGTGGCCTCGCTGCTGCCGCTACTGGAGAAACTCACTACCGGGCGGATCTCGGAGCTTCTTTCGCCCAACTACGCGGACCTCAACGATCCGCGGCCGATCTTCGACTGGATGCAGGTCATCCGCAAACGCGCCGTGGTCTACGTCGGCCTCGACGCACTATCGGATACCGAGGTCGCCGCCGCGGTGGGCAACTCCATGTTCAGCGACCTGGTCTCGGTAGCGGGTCACATCTACAAGCATGGTGTCGATGACGGCCTGCCCGGCTCGCTCGCCGGCGGCAAGGTCCGCATCAACCTGCATGCCGACGAGTTCAACGAGCTGATTGGCGACGAGTTCATCCCCATGGTCAACAAAGCGGGCGGCGCCGGCGTGCAGGTGACGGCCTACACCCAGACCATGAGCGACATCGAGGCCAAGATCGGCTCCCGCGCGAAGGCCGGTCAGATCATCGGCAACTTCAACAACCTGTTCATGCTGCGGGTGCGCGAGACCGCCACGGCCGAACTCCTTACCAATCAGCTCCCCAAGGTCCAGATCTACACCAGCACGCCGGCGAGCGGCGCCAACGACGCGATCAACAACAACAAGAAGGTAGCCTTCACCTCCAGCTCGCACGACCAGGTGCAGATGACCAGCGTGCCGATGCTCGAGCCGGCCCACATCGTTGGTCTGCCCAAAGGACAAGCGTTCGCGCTACTCGAGGGCGGCAATCTCTGGAAGATCCGAATGCCGCTGCCGGCGGTCGACCCCGACGAGGTGATGCCGAAAAGCCTGCAGGAGCTGGCTGCCGGTATGCGCAAGGGCCAGGCCGCCAACAGCGAGTGGTGGGAGGCGCCGGGATACTCCGCCCTGCAGGATGGTCTGCCCCAGGACCTGGTCGACGATTTCCGTCACCTCGGCGCCGGTGAGGATGCCGCCTGATGGCTGAAGTCACTCAACGAGCAGAGCAGCAACAAGAGAGCCAGAAGACCCTTCTCGGCACCATCATCAGTACGCCCTTCCAATTTCTCGGCGTGATGTTCGGGTCGCTGATCGGCGCAATCATCGTGGAGTGGGTTTGCCTGTATTTCTTCTGGCCTGACGCGGGCTGGAAGCATGCCCAGGCCATGTTCGAGTACGAACTCAATTGGCTGTCGCAGGGACTGCTACACAGCGTCGTCGTGCAGGAACCGGGTCAAACCGCCACCTGGCTGGCCCAGTTGGCCTACGACTGGTTGTTCGTGAAGACCGGGATAGTCGACTGGATGACCAACATGACTACCATCGCGCAGGCCGGGCCACGGAGCCCTCTGGACGTTCGCTATCTCACCGCCCAGGGTGTCTCCACGCTGCAGAACTACGGTCTGGCGGCGCTGTACACAGTACTGACATTCGTCGTGCGCCTGGTGATCCTAGTCATGACGATCCCGTTGTTCCTGATGGCTGCGTTCACCGGCCTGGTGGACGGCCTGGTGCGCCGGGACCTGCGCAAGTTCGGCGCCGGCCGGGAGTCCAGTTACCTCTACCACAAGGCGCGCGGCAGCATCATTCCGCTAGCGATCGTCCCTTGGACCCTCTACCTGGCGATCCCCATCAGCATCAATCCCCTGCTCATCCTGCTGCCCTGCGCCGCGTTGCTCGGCATAGCGGTATGCATCACAGCATCCACCTTCAAAAAGTACCTGTAGGAGACCCGCCGTGCAGTGGACTTACGAACAGTCACCGACCATCCAATCGGAGGCCCCCGCCTCATCTATCAAAGCTCAGACAAGGAAGCGAGCATCAACGTGGTCAATCGCAGTGGCCTCGAGACGGTCATGCAGAGCTGGGTCAGTATCCCTGACGAACGAGACGATGCTCCCTTCACCACCATAAAGCCATTGACGTTGATCCCGCCCAACGGCCAGCAGGTGCTGCGGGTGCTGCATGCCGGCCAAAGCCTGCCCAAGGACAGGGAGTCACTGTTCTGGCTAACATCCTCGATATCCCGCGTAACCCCAGACAGACCGACACCCGGCAGTTCGCCATCCGCCAGCGTCTGAAACTGTTCTACCGACCTGCCAGGCTCAGCCAGTGAGGCAGTCAAGGGCCAGGATGGAGCACGCATCAGCCTGGCCGGATCGAAGTCCGCAACCCAAGTGCCTTCCATGCCTTCCACTGTCGCTCCAGGCACCGGCGGCCCAGGCGGCGATGGCCGCAGTCCGGGCGCTTTCAAGGTAAGGCGCCTGCACGTTGGACGGCTGCGTGCCGTGCGGTGCAAATGCAACAGCACGGCAGGTACGACAACATGGCGGCAGCAGCGAGAACGGCAGCCCGATGGCACTCCGAAGCGAGAATCCGAATCGCGGCCTGGCGGCAGGATTACAACGAGCACCGACCACACAGCGCCATTGGCAATCTCACCCCGACAGAATTTGCTGCAAGTTGGCGAACTCACCAGCAGCAATTGAAGCAGGAAAAATTGATATCAGCCCAGGGCCTACAAAATAGGCAACGGTACTAAAACTGGGGGTAGGTCAACAGCAACCAACCGGGGCTCTTCGACAACTGATGCAAGTTGGCCGATCTGGCCGTTCCGGGCATGGCCAGTAACGAGTTCCGCTCCGACCTAATCTGGCGCTCGACGCCCATCATCGGCCCGTTCGAAGCAATGGCTCGGGTGGACTTGTACTACCAAGTAAACCCTCGGTCAGGCGGCCTTTTAAGGATCGTCTGATGTCCAGTTACCAGATGCCGGCCTAAATTCGCGGGATGCGACTCAAAGCTTACCTGCAACAGATCAACCCCCTACTCTCCGACCCCGAGGCAGCGCGCCGCCTGCTTCGGCTGTTGGCGATTGTGCTGTCGGCCGGCATTCTTGGCGCGGCCTACAACTTTCTGTCCTTCACCTTCAACACCGACATCGCCCGGCGCCACGGAGCCATGAGCAGTACGATCGCCGAGGCCCACACCTTCTTCACCAACAGAGAGGGGCTGCTAGAGAGCTTGAGCCTCGCAGCCGTGCGCCAAACTGATCCGGGCGCCAACTGGCTGCCTCTGGCACCGGACGAAGAAGTGCACCTGCAACTGGGTAGCCAGCCGGACAAGCGCTGGAGCCTGTGGCTGACCCAGCGCATGCGTACCTACCTCAAGGCTCGGCAGGTCAACCTGCTGTACGTCGACGCCGGTGCTCAACCCCACATGCGCTGGCTGTACAACGTTAACGCCCAGGCCTCGCCGCCTTCGCCTGCGATGCTGGCCCAGCTACGCGCTGCTGGGCTACTGGCCAAATCCCCCCGGGAGGTGTGGCTGGCCGATCTAGACGCGCACCGTTCGCGTTTGTTCATCTTCCTGCGCCTAGACGAGCGCGACGCGGACTCTGGCTGGCTGGGGCTGGAAATCGACAGCCACGCAGTGTCATCGTCGCTGAAGGATACCAGCGCAGGCGAATTCATGATGTTCAACGCCGACGGCATGCTGGTGTTCACCAACAGCCCGGGACCGACACTGGTCGGCTCGCTGCGCCACCCCATGGATAACAACTTCTTCGGCTTCGCCGGTCAGGGGCTACTGCCTGAGCACCTAGTCATCAGTAAGCCGTTGATGTCCTCGGACTGGCAACTGGTCTATGCGATCGACCTGTCAGCCATCCTTGCTGGTCTATGGCAGCAACTTCTTGGTGCCCTGCTGTTCTGCCTGCTCAGCATCACCTTGATACATGTGTTGATTCAGCGTTTTGACCAGCGCTTCTTCACCCCCACCGTCGAACGCATCCGCGCGCTGGTGGAAAGCGAAATGTTCAGCCGTGATGTCATCGAAACCGCCCCCGTCGCTCTGTGCGTGCTGCGCCGCAGCGATGGCCAGGTGGTGCTGGAGAACCACCTGGCCCAGCAGTGGCTGGGCAAGGACCAGGCACGCGACGCGCGCAGCACGCAATGGATCAAGCAAGCCTTCGAGCAGCACGAAGGCCAGTGCAGCGACTATTTCGAGAGTGCCGAAGGGCGCCACCTGTACCTGAGCTGCTCGCCAACCCGCTACAAAGGCGAACAGGTGCTGCTTTGCGCATTCAGCGACATCAGCGCACGCAAGCAGATTGAGGCCGCTCTGGAGGAAGCCCGGCGCGCAGCCGACACGGCCAATGAAGCGAAAACCCAGTTCCTGGCGACCATGAGCCACGAAATCCGCACACCTCTATATGGCGTGCTGGGCACGCTGGAGCTGCTGTCGCGCACCATACTCGACGCCCAGCAACGCGATTACCTACGAGCCATCGAAGGTTCCTCGTCGACCTTGCTGCAATTGATCTGCGACGTGCTAGACGTGTCCAAGATCGAGGCTGGCCAGTTGACCCTCGAACTCAGCGAATTCAGAGCCCCAGACCTAGTCCGCGAAGTGATCCAGAGCTACAGTGCAGCCGCCCGGAGCAAGGGGCTTCAGCTCTACAGCTGCCTGGACCCGCGCCTGCCTGAACACCTGATCGGCGACGCCAACCGGATCCGCCAGATCCTCAACAACCTGTTGAGCAACGCGGTCAAGTTCACCGATTGCGGCCGTGTGGTACTGCGGGCCAGACTGCTAAACCGCGACGGCGAGCGATCTTGCCTGTTGTGGCAGGTCTCGGACACGGGCAAGGGCATCGCCGAACAGGACCAACCGTTCATCTTCGACCCGTTCTACCAAACCGAAGGCCATACCCAGGTCATCCCTGGCACCGGGCTCGGGCTGTCGATATGCCAGCGCCTGACACAATTGATGAACGGCCAACTACGCTTGGTCAGCGAGTTGGGCCTGGGCAGCAGCTTCAGCCTGACACTGCCCCTGGAAGTCGCGTCAGACCAAGCCAGCGCCCCATTCAACCTGCTGGCTGAACGCGTTCACGTGGTGTCGCCAGTACACGAATTGGCCGAAGCCATCAGCGGCTGGCTGTGCCGGTGGGGTGCACGCGCTCAGGTCGGCGCGCCGGTGCCGGGCAGCGCCGTGGCCGGCGAACTGCTGGTCGAGCTGCATCCCGGCAACGTCGAGCACTGGCTGGTCCCCGAATGGTCCGGCCCACGCATCCTGGCCAGCGCCCAGGACTGCTGGGAAGCGCGGCATGAGGCCGAGCACTGGCAGGTCAACCTCAACGACCTGGACGCCCTGCACCATGCTGTCGGCCAGGCCCAGGGTCTGCATTGTCCCAGGGACCAGGCCGTGCCAGCTACTTCGGCTGAGCCGCTCGGGCTGCACGTGCTGGTTGCCGAGGACAATGTCATCAACCAATTGATACTGCGCGACCAGCTCACAGAGCTCGGTTGCAACGTGACCTTGGCCAGTAACGGTGAGCAGGCACTGCAAGCCTGGCAGCGCAAGCATTTCGACCTGCTGCTGACCGACGTCAACATGCCCGGCATTAACGGCTACGAACTAGCCAGGACCCTGCGCCGGCAAGGCTGCACCCGCCCCATCATCGGCGCCACCGCCAATGCCCTGCGCGGCGAGGAAGAACTGTGCCTGGCCGCCGGTATGGATCGCTGCCTGGTTAAGCCCTTCAACCTGCAAGTCCTGCTCAACTGCCTAGCTCCGTATCGAGGTAGCCGTTTTGAAGACCTTTAACATCCTGATTGTCGAAGACCACCCGTTCCAGCACATGTACCTGCAACACCTGTTCAGCGAACTTGGCAGCTTCAACCTGGAAGCGGCTCGGGATGGTCAGGAAGCGCTGGAGCGCCTGCACCAGTGTGAGTTCGACCTGGTTCTGACCGACCTGTTGATGCCCGGCATGGACGGCGTACAGTTCATTCAGCACCTCGCCGGTCTGCGCCACAAGCCAGGCCTGGCGATCATGAGCGCGGCCTCGCGGCGCATGCTAATGGCGGCGAGCCTGGTAGCCAAGAACCTCGGTGTGGACGTGCTCGGACTGATATCCAAGCCGGTCGAGCCTGTTGCGCTGCGCAGCCTAATCGATCAACTGCAGCTGCACTATCAGGCACCGACCCAAGCGGCACCTGTTACGACGGAATTCGACCGCCAGACCCTAATCGATGCCTTGAACAACCATGCCTTCCAGGCCTGGTTCCAACCCAAGAAGTCCTTGCATAATGGTCGCATCGTCGCGGCCGAGGCCCTGGTGCGCTGGTTGCACCCGGAGCAAGGAGTGTTGCTGCCAGGCACCTTCCTGCCGACGATCAATGCCTTCGGTCTGGAGGAAAGGCTGCTGTGGGTGATGCTCCAGCAGGCCGTGGATGCTCAGGCGCGGTGGCGTGAACAGGGCTATGACATACCGGTCTCGATCAACCTGCCAACCCATCTGCTAAACAGCCATGACTTGGCCGACCGGCTGCTGGAATTCGTACTGCACCACCAAGGCATACCCAGCAAGCTCTGCTTCGAGCTGATGGAGTGCTCCATTCCCGAGGAGCTGAGCAACTTCTATGCAGGTGCCTGCCGATTGCGCATGAAAGGTTTTGGCCTTTCCCAGGACGACTTCGGTAAAGGCTACAGCTCCTACATGAGCCTGGTATCGACGCCCTTCACCGAACTGAAGATCGACCGAGCGCTAGTGCAACGTTGCAATGAAAGCGAGAGTCTGACCTCGGCTCTAGTCAGCATCGTCGCCCTGGGTCGCAAGCTCGGGCTCACTGTAGTGGCCGAAGGGGTCGAGACGCCCCAGGAGCTCGAGATACTGCGTAAGGTCGACTGCAACCAGGTGCAGGGCTTTTTGATCTCCCATGCCGTGTCGGCGGAACAATTCAAGCGCCTGCTACACAGCGACGGCCCGCCGTTGGCCTACTGACCCGCTGTATATCACGGCGCTGGCCGGGCATCCAAGGTATTATTCACTGAGTATTGATGCCACTACGGCCTTTCCGGATCCTTGCATGAAACAGTACAACGCTCTGCTGGAAAACCTGGCCCGCAGTTCTCTGCGCCTGAACAAAGGCATGACAGTACTGCTGGGCCTGGCGCTGCTGCTGGCCGGTTTCAGCTTCTGGTCGATCGAGCGCCTGCTCGACGAAAACAGCGACACGATCAGCATCCATTTCGCCCGGCTGATGGAGAATATCCAGGAGCAGGAAACCTTCCTCAAGGCCCTAGTGCAACGCAGCGCCAAGGGGGAGCTGTTCAACTATCCACGCGCGCTCGAACCGATCCTAGAACCGCTACCCGAAGAAGGGCCGAATATCTACAAGGGCCAAGTCTTCCCGTTTTCCATGCCGTTCAGCCTCAATCTCGACCGGCGTAATCTCGCTGACAGCGAAGTGCCGGACATCTTCACCCAAGGGGCGAATCTGGCCAGCTTCTACAGCATGTTCTGGTCAGCCTCTCCCTATCGCTCGCCGCAGGTGTTCCTGTTCTCGCCGGATGCCCGTTACGACATCACAGTTCCCGCCGCAGGACGCTGGCGGGACAAGCCTGAGAAGGAACCATTCAGCGACGTGATCAGGCAGGTCATCGCACGCCAGCCGCAGAACAAAGGCCCTGGGATCATCTGGCGCAGCTATGTAGAGCAGCCGGACCAAACCTCACCGCCGCGCGTGCTGGCCTATGCCAACATCATCCTGGACCCGGCCAACGTCGACGGCCGACGCACCCAAGTGGCGTCGCTGGTGGACATGGCCCAGATAGATGATTTTGAACGCATCATGGACTGGAGCGTGTATGACCACTTCAACCTCATTGCCCCTTCCGGCGACGTGCTGATAGGCAAGCCCACTTCGCTGAAGGGGGTGCATGAGGGCCTCAACCTCAAGCCCGAAGGCCTGGTGTTCCGTCTCCACGAACAAGCCAACGGTGGCTGGAGCGCAGTCTACACCGTAACCTACCGGCACTTTTTCCGTTACGCATTCTGGTCGCTGGCTAGCATCGCCGTTACCTTTCTGGTTCTCGTCGGGCTGGGCCGGGTGGCCATCCGCTGGTATCAGCGCCAAGTTATTCTGCCAGCCCGCGCCGCCCACGAGAGCATCGCCGAGAGCGAGGCCTTCAGCCGGGTAGTCATCGATACCGCTCCGACCGGCCTCTGCGTGGTGCGCAGCGCCGACCACGAAGTACTGCTGGAGAACCAGCGGGCGCAGCAATGGCAGGGCACCCGCGAACTGGTCAGCACCCTCGCTTCGGCAGTGGTCAGCACCGGTAGTGGCGAACACTACCTAGAGATCGCAGGCCGTCACCTGCAGGTCGGTTTCATATCTACCCGCTACCACGGCGAAGACGTGCGCCTTTACGCTTTCAACGATGTCACCCGTCACGTCGAGGACGCCCAGGCGCTCGACGAGGCCCGGCGCGCCGCTGACGCCGCCAATACTGCCAAGACCTTGTTCCTGGCGACCATGAGCCACGAGATCCGCACCCCACTGTACGGCGTGCTGGGCACCCTCGAACTGCTCGGCCTGACGCAGTTGGATGGCCGCCAGCAGGGCTACCTGCATACCATCCAGCGCTCTTCGGCAACCCTGTTCCAACTGATCAGTGACGTGCTTGACGTGACCAAGATCGAATCCGGGCAGATGGCACTCGAACCCGTGACGTTCTGTCCGCTGGACATCCTCGAGGATACCGTGCGCACCTACCGCGCCTTCGCCGAGAGCAAGGGTCTTTTGCTCTATGGCTGCCACGATGCCCGCCTTCCGGCCCAGGTGGTTGGCGACCCGATACGCATCCGCCAGATCCTCAACAACCTGCTGAGTAACGCCATCAAGTTCACCGACACCGGTCGGGTGGTGCTGCGCACCCGTGTACTGGCGCTCAATGCCAACCAAGTCAGCCTCCAATGGCAGGTTGCCGATACCGGCATTGGTATCTCTCAGGCGCAGCAGGCCAGGCTCTTCGAGGTGTTCTATCAAGCCGCAGACGCTTCCAGCGAGGGCGGCGCAGGCCTGGGCCTACCAATCTGCGGCTGGTTGGCCGAGATGATGGGTGGCCAGATCAAGGTGGTCAGCGAGCCGGGACTGGGCAGCAGCTTCTCCCTTAACGTCAGCCTACCGCTGGGCCAAGGGGAACTAAGCGATTATCCGCCCCCGGCGCCCGACGACGCCCCGGTATATATACGTGCGCCGATACCGGAGCTTGCCCAGCATGGCGTCGACTGGCTGCAGCGCCTGGGCATCGCCGCGACCCTGACGATTCCCCCCCTGGAAAAGGACAACCCCCAGGCCCTGCTGGTGGACCTGCTAGACTGCCCGGACGCTGCCACCTGGCATGGCCAACGGATCTGCGCCAGCAGCGACGGCCCTGCTCCCGGCGCGTTCATTGACGGCTGCTGGCGGGTAGACCTGCATGACGTACGCGCCATTGCCCAGGTCATAACCCTGGTGCGCCAAGGCGGGGCATCCGATGGGAAGCCCCCCGCGCAGCAGCAAAGTACCGCCCTGCACCTACATATCCTGGTGGTCGAGGACAATCCGATCAACCAAGCGATCCTCCAAGAGCAACTTGAGGCGCTGGGTTGCACTACGGTGGTCGCGGCAAACGGAGAACAGGCCATGCAGCGCTGGCAACCACGCCTATTCGACCTGGTTCTGACCGACGTGAACATGCCGCTTATGAATGGCTACGAACTGGCCAGAACCCTACGCCAGCATGACGCCCGACTACCGATCATCGGCGTCACCGCGAACGCACTACGAGAAGAAGGCCAGCGCTGCCTTGAGGTAGGCATGAATGCCTGGATGGTCAAACCGTTGAGCCTGCAGGCCTTGCGCAGCCATCTGGTCCGCCTGTGCCGACCAGTATTGGCCGACGGGCCTAACCGTGCGCAAGCGGACAGCCTCAGCGCCTCGCCCGCCCCTGCCGTCACCGATACCGATACCGATACCGTTCAAGTATCCGCCACCATGCGCGCCCTGTTCATCAGCACCTTGCGAGAGGACATGCAGCAGCTGCGCCTGGCCCTTGAACAACGCGACCACCGACGCCTTGGCGAGCGCCTTCACAGCATCGCTGGCGCCTTGGGCGTGGTGCAGGCCCGGGCCCTAGCCGAACAGTGCTGTGCACTGGAGAACGCGCTGGTCGACTCGCCACTCGATGCGGCCCTGACCGATAAACTGCAGGAGGTTCTGGACAGGCTGTCGGCAATACTCGATACCCTTGCATAGAATCAACTTCAGCGCTGACAACGCATGAGAGTATGCCTTCCTTTCTGCACCGGCTAACGGATCGTCTTTTATGGAAAAATTCAAGGTCATCATCGCCGACGATCATCCCATCGTACTGCTCGGCGTCCGGGAACTGATAGAGCGCGACCCGCGCTTTTGCGTGGTCGGTGAAGCCGTCTGTTCGCAAGGGCTGATCGAGCTACTCAAACACCAACCCACGGACATGGTCATCTCAGACTACAACATGCCGGCAGACTCACCCTACGGTGACGGCCTGAGACTGATAGGCTATCTCAAGCGCCACTATCCCACCGTCCGCATCCTTGTGTTGACCATGATATCCAACCCGCTGATCCTGACACGGCTGCAAGAACTGGGCGTGTACGGCGTCATCCAGAAGAGCCAGTTGCACGGCGAAATCGAAAAGGCCCTCAATGCCATCGCCCGCAACAACATCTATCCGGCGCCACAACCGGCAAGACACTCGGTGGTCACCTGTAACACCAACATAGACCAACGGATGAAAAGCCTGTCACCCAAGGAGTTCGAGATACTACGTCTGTTTGTGGCTGGCCAAAGTGTCAGTGAAATTGCCCGCAGCCAACATCGAAGCGCCAAGACTATTAGTACGCAGAAAGTTTCCGCCATGCGCAAACTTGAAGTGAACAGCGATCAGGAATTATTGGCCTATTGCTTAGCAAGCCATATATTCAATTAACTCGCGAGCATTATCGACCGGCGCTTAAGATTCGCCTGATCGGCCAGAGAACTCACCCGACTTTGAGAGAGTGCGTTTAGTTGCAGCACTTACTCACTTTCATGTGGACATTGCCGTGGATATGGGCTCCGTCTCAATTAAGGATATGGGCACCGCCGAGAACCCGTCGGCAAGCACTTCAACCTCAACGTCAACTGCAATGTCGGTACCAAGGTGGCGATAGTCTTCGATGCCCAATAGCGGCGGCTCGGGACTGGTCACCGGCAAGAAAGTCCTGGCTCTAACCAAGGGTACCGGCCCTGCTGCCAACGTCGGCATCGCCCTGCTCGTCTCCTACGGCCAACTGATCGATCTGAGTTCGGCCGCCACCGCCAAGATCCAGAGCGAGGAGTACGGAACCGGAGCTGCGGACGGCGATACCATCTTGAACTTCTCCGCCACCTACGTAACATCCGGCGCAGCTGACACTGCCACCGCCGGTCGTGGTGACACCACCCTACCGTTCATCTTGCAGTACGAGTAAACACTTCACCGCTGCTCTCTACGCGAGGCTGAACAGCCTCACCACTTCTTCATCCCGCAAGGTACCACTATGTTGTGTCGTTCTCTGTCTCCCATTTTCGGGTTGCTGGACATACTCGTAGCTGCCCAGGAAACCACCAGCATCTCCCTGAACTCTACGCGCGTCGTTTTCGACGGCACTCACAAGGAAGCCAATATCATCGTGCGCAATGGTAACCACGAAGTCTTGGTTCAGCGCTGGGTGGATGCCGGCAACAGCGCTCAGGCGCCGTTCGCCATTACTCCACCGTTAGCCAGGGTCTTGCCCGAGCAGGAACATCAGAACGCCCAAGGCTGGGCCTGGGGCGTCGCTCTGCCCGTCAGCTACCTGCTGTTTTTCAAACGCGCAACCTCATAAAAAAATACCCCGGACCCGCGCCGAGTATTTCTTGCGGAATGGAATCAGGGCGATCGGCAAGCTGATCGCACCCTGATCTGCAAGAGATTCGCCGTGAACACTCCACATCCATCCCTTCGCCGAAGCTGCCTGGCCGTCTTGGCCTGCAGTGCGCTGGTCGCACGGGGAGCTTTCGCAGCGAGCGCCTCCGAGCAGGCGAACCTGGAGGTGATGATCCGGCAGCTCAACGCCCTCGAGGACACCGCCCGCCGCAGTGCCCAGGGCGCCGATGAGCCCGGACAGCGCTTCTACTTCGACTACTCACGCCTGGCCGCTGACCTGCAGCGCATCCGCCAAGGCCTGCAGGACTACATGACGCCCAGCCGCGCCCAACCGCGTGACCCTTCCGACCTATCTGGGAATTACACCCTGCGCGGAGGGCCGATGCCGTGAGCATGAGCGGAGCCCAGACATCAGCGTTCCAGGCCGCCGCTGGCTTTCCCCCATCGGCTGGCGAGGGGCTGTTCATTGGAGCAGCGATGACCTTCCTTCTGCTGTGGTCCGCCTGGGCGATGTACAGCACCTGGCGCGGCTGGGCCACCAACAACCTCGACAGCGCCACCGCCGGCGCTTCCGCGATCCGGATCTTGGTCATCCTCGGCATCACCTCTTTCTTCCTCCTCAGCTGACCCATACGGAGACACTCATGCTGAAACTCACCATCCAGAAACTGTCCGCCCTCTACCGGAGCCTGGCTGCCATCACTTTGGCGCTCCCCGGTATCGCCTTGGCTGCACTCCCCAAACCCGAGGCACCTAGCCGTGGGGAGGGATCGGGCATCATGCAAACCATCCAGAACTTCGGCTATGACGGAGCGATGCTCCTCGCGCTGCTCATCTGCGCGGCTGTCTTTCTGGGGGTCGCTTGGCATACCTACGGCACCTATCACGCCATCCATGACGGGAAGAAGAAGTGGTCGGATCTCGGAGCGGGCGTAGCCGTAGGTGTCGGCCTGCTGATCTTGATCATTTATCTCGTCACCAAAGCCACCGCCATCATGTAAGGGCCTTCCCATGCCCGAAGAACACCTGTTTCAGGATGGAACCCTCAGCTTCCTGCCGACCCGTTTGAACCGGCAACCGGTGGTCATCGGCGGCCTGACCGCAGACGAAATGTGGATCACGGTCTTCACCAGCGGAGCAGCCGGGTTCGTTCTTGGCATCCCGGCTGCCTTGGTCGCAGGTAACGCTGCCTGCATTCCACTGGGCGCGCTGCTGGTCGGCGCCCTCGGCCTGGGTATCGGCAGCCGCGTCCTGCGGCGGATGAAGCGGGGGCGGCCTGACACCTGGTTCTACCGCCAGGTGGAGCTGGCCCTCTCGCTGCGCTTTCCCGTCTTCGGCAATCGTCACCTGGTGACGCGCTCCGGCGCCTGGACCAGTCGACGCACGGAGTCCCCATGAGTTTCAGAAAACACACTGCACAACAGCAGGCACACATCAACACCTTCCGGTTCATCACCGGCTTCCTGTGCATGGTCATCGTTGTGCTGGCCTACTGCGTCTGGGAAGCCCGCAAGGACCTCTGGATCCACATTCCGCCCGACTTGCGCTCAGGAAGCACCCGGTTGTGGTGGGACATTCCGCCAGAGAGTGTCTATGCATTCGGTCTCTACATCTTCCAGCAGGTGCAACGTTGGCCCAAGGACGGCGAGGTGGACTACAAGGGAAACCTGTTCCGCTACGCCGCCTACCTCACTCCCTCCTGCAAAGTCTTCCTGGAGAAAGACTTCGAGTTTCGTCGTAACGCCGGCGAGCTCAGGGGACGCGAGCGCACCACTTCGGAAATCCCCGGTCGAGGCATTGGCGAGAGCAATGGCCGCGTGATCCAGCACTCGATCAATGACTGGACCGTCAACCTGGACATGGACAGCACGGAGTATTACGCCGGCGAGAAGATCAAGCGGGCGCTGGCCCGCTACCCGTTGCACGTTATCCGCGCCGACGTCGACCCGGAGACCAATCCCTTCGGCCTGCAGTGGGACTGCTACTCCGACACGCCTCAACGTATCGAGCTTGAGGAGCCGGCCGCCCCCACCAAGCGGGAGGGAGGTCTATGATCCGGAAGTCGACAGGCTCGCTCTTGCTAATGCTTGCCCTACCCACACTGGCCCACGCGGTGGAGATTCTGCGCTGGGAGCGCATTCCGCTGGCCATTCCGTTGACGGTCGGCCAAGAACGTATTGTCTTTGTCGACAAGAACGTGCGAGTTGGCGTTCCTCGGGACCTGCAGGGCAAGTTGCGCGTCCAGAGTACCGGCGGTGCACTCTACCTGCTTGCCAACGAGCCGATTCCTCCAGCGCGCCTGCGCCTGCAGGACGCGACCAATGGCGAGCAGATGCTCATCGATATCGCCGCCACCGAGGCAGCGGCCGACCAACAGCCGCGCGAGCCGGTCAGGATCGTCGCCGGCGAGCCCGTGGCTCCGCACTATGGCCAGCCCCGGGAAGCCCAGCCATCGGCAGCAGCGAAACAGACCGAGCAGGCAGAAGTACCGAAGGCCGCGCGCGAAACGCCCGTCCCCGTGGTTCTGACGCGCTATGCGGCGCAGATGCTCTATGCCCCGCTTCGCACGGTGGAACCGGTGGATGGCGTCGGTCAGGTGCGCGTCAAGCGACAGCTCGACCTGACCACCCTGCTCCCCAGCCTACCCATCACGGCTACCGCCTTGGGCGCCTGGCGGCTGGACGACTACTACGTCACGGCGGTGAAGCTGCAGAACGCCAGCGCCCAGCACCTGGCCCTGGATCCCAGGGACCTGATGGGCAATTTCGTCGCCGCGACCTTCCAGCACCCGTACTTGGGGGCCCGGGGCGACGCTTCCGACACTACTACCGTGTATCTGGTGACGCGCGGCCGCGGCCTTGCCGACGCGCTCCTGCCCTCCTCCATCAGCCAGATCGATCCCAAAGGAGGCCGTCGTGGCGCTGACCGGTAATCCCCTCCTGAAATTGCTGGTCATCCCCGTCGTGATCGGCGCCATCCTGATCGGCGTGAGCATGATGGGCAAGAAGGAAAGCGCGCAGTCACAAGGCGCCGCAACCCCGACGGTAACGTCGGAAGAAGCGGCAACCCTGGGCATCGACGGCGACACGCCCGCCGACACACTACGCACCATCGTGGCAGAAAGCCGGCAGCTCAAGGACCAGATCAGCAAGGTGATCCAGGAGAATGACTCGCTCAAAGCCGCCAATGAGAACCTGCAGGGCCGCCTGCGCAACATCGATCAGAACATAGAGCAGAAGCTCAACAACACCGCCCAGGAGCTGCAGCAACAGCAGGAGAACCGTAGCCAGACGATCCTGGACCAGGTACAGAAACGGCTCGAGAACTTAACCCACATTCCCGAGGCCGGCGACACCGACCTGCCCGTAGGATTCGGCGTGCGACCAGAGGATGGCCAGCACTTTCAGGGAGCGGGCTCGTCGTCATCGGATATCGTCTGGATCGAGCCCCAGGACGCCCGCGCGGTCGATGCCAATGGCCAACCGCTGGCCGCCGGCTCCACCACCCAACCGAGCGGATTCAGCTTCCCGACCTCCTTGGGCAATGCGGTCGATCGCGGACAGAACGCGCTGGAGCGGATCGATGACGGGCTGCACCCCGTCGGCCAACAGCGATCTGACCTGGAAAACCGCAAGCTCGTCCGTAAGACCTACACGCTGCCGCAGAACTCGACGCTCATGGGCTCGGTGGCCATGTCTGCGCTGATCGGTCGTGTGCCGGTCGACGGGACGGTCAATGATCCTTACCCGTTCAAAATCCTCATCGGCCCGGACAACCTCACCGCCAACGGCATCGAGCTGCCGGACGTCGCCGGCGCGGTAGCCAGCGGGACCGCCTCGGGCGACTGGACACTCTCCTGCGTGCGTGGGCAGATCCGCAGCCTCACTTTCGTGTTCAACGACGGGACCGTGCGCACCTTCCCGGCGCCGGCCGAGGAGGTGAATGACAACCAGAGCAACAACAACCAGACCGCCAGCGCCGACCAGAAAACCATCCAGGGCGGCCTCGGCTGGATCAGCGACCCCTACGGCATCCCATGCATCGCAGGTGATCGCCGATCCAATGCCAAGGAGTACCTGGGCAATCAGAGCCTACTCACGGCTGCCGGGGCCGGCATCGCCAAGCTCCTGGACGCCGACGAGAACAACACCAGTACCGTCTTCAGCGGCAACGGCACCAGCTTCGGGACGACCGGAACCAACAGCAACTCGGCCCTCAACAGCATCCTCTCCGGCGGCGTCAGCGACATCCGGCAGTGGATGAACAAGTTGTACGGGGAGGCCTTCGCCGCCGTCTACGTGCAGCCAGGTGCGCGGGTCGCAGTGCATCTCGATCAGCAACTGGCGATCGACTATGAACTCAAGGGCCGCAAGGTCGATTACAGCTCTGGAGCCGCTCATGCAACAGCAGACCTGGACTAACCCCCTTCTTCGTCTCTGCGCCGGCCTGGCCTGCACGCTGGTTCTGGCAGCGTGCTCCACCAGCAAGGAGGAGATGCTTCCCCACGGCGAGGCCAACATGCTCGACGTCTGGGAGCGAGGTGCGACCAGCTCGATAGGCAACAGCCGTGGCCGGCTACTCCTCGATGCCAGGCAAACGCTGCGGCGCCCAATCGATCCGCAGCAGGCTGCCTCCGCGAATGACCAGGCCGACTACACCCGCACGGCCAGCAACGAAATCCACAGCCAGTTCAAACGATTGCCCAATCCCGACCTGGTCATGTATGTGTTCCCGCACCTGGCCGGCAGCGATCCCGCCCCGGTACCGGGCTACACCACCGTGTTCCCCTTCTACCAGCGAGTCCAGTACGCCATGCCGGGCGAACGCACGGAGGACTATTGATGGGCTTTTTTCAAACCCTTCTGCGCGGTCGCACACAGCCTCAGTCGGTACCGGCAGACGCTCCCGAAGATTCAGGAGCGCTGGACGTAGCGGCCGCGGAAGAAGCGACTGAGCGCTATCTGGCGCGACTGGCCGCCATGGGTATTCCTCTGCCCAACACCGGGAGCAAGAATGGCGCCACGCAGGCTGAAGCGTCACGCCTCTACGATCACGACCCATCGTTCGTAGACCTGCTGCCCTGGGCTGAGTACCTGCCCGACGAGCAAGTGATGCTCCTGGAGGATGGGCGTTCGCGCGCCGCATTCTTCGAACTGGTGCCCTTGGGCACCGAGGGCCGCGATCCCAATTGGATGCAGAACGCCCGGGACGCATTGAAAGAAGCCCTGCAGAACTCCTTCGACGAGCACGAAACCTCACCCTGGATTGTCCAGTTCTACGCCCAGGACGAGATCAGCTGGGACAATTTCCAGGAGCAGTTGAGGCAGTACGTCCATCCTCGAGCGCGAGGATCGGCCTTCAGCGAGATGTACCTGGCGCTCATGAAGCATCACCTGGAGGGCATTTCGAAGCCGGGCGGACTGTTCGTCGACACCGCCGTCAGCAAGCTGCCCTGGCGAGGACAACAGCGCCGCGTGCGGATGGTCGTCTACCGCCGGATCCGCAAGGAGGATGCGCAGATTCGCGGACAGGACCCGGCGGCGTACCTGAAATCCATCTGCGAGCGTATCCAAGGCGGCCTGGCGAACGCCGGCATCGTCGCTTCGCGCATGGGCGGACAGGAGATCAGGAACTGGTTGATCCGCTGGTTCAACCCGCACCCGGATCACCTCGGCCAGGCCGAGGCGGACCTACGTCGCTTCTACGAACTGGTATGCCGTCCGGACGAACCGATCCTGCAGGATGAATTGCCACTGGCCGACGGCACTGACTTCTCCCAGAACCTGTTCTATCGGCAGCCTGTTTCCGATGCCACCCAGGGCGTATGGCTCTTCGATGCCATGCCGCACCGAGTGATTGTGGTCGACCAGTTGAACAAAGCGCCGCTGACAGGCCACTTCACCGGCGAGACGCTCAAAGGCGATGGCCTCAACGCCCTGTTCGATCGAATGCCCGAGGACACGCTGCTGTGCATCACCATGGTCGTGACGCCGCAGGACATGCTGGAAGGGCATCTGCAGCAGCTCTCGAAAAAGGCCGTTGGTGACACCCAGGCCTCGATCCACACCCGCGAGGACGTGGCCACCGTTCGACGCCTGATCGGCCGGGAGCACAAGCTCTATCGCGGAGCGATCGCTCTGTTCGTGCGCGGCCGCGACCACACCCAGTTGGAGGAACGCTGCATCACCCTGAGCAACGTACTGCTCGGCTCCGGCCTGGTGCCGGTCGAACCGCAGAACGAAGTCGGACCGCTGAACAGCTACCTGCGCTGGTTGCCCTCGAACTTCGATCCGAACGAAAAGCGGGCCCTGGAGTGGTACACCCAGATGATGTTCGCTCAGCACATCGCCAACCTGTCGCCCATCTGGGGGCGCACCACCGGTACCGGACACCCTGGCTTCACGCTGTTCAACCGTGGCGGCGCGCCGTTGACCTTCGACCCGTTCAACAAGCTGGACCGGCAGATGAATGCCCACGGCTTCATCTTCGGGCCAACTGGCTCCGGCAAGTCGGCGTCCCTGACCAACCTCATCTGCCAGATGCTCGCCATGTACCTGCCGCGGATGTTCGTCGCGGAAGCGGGCAACAGCTTCGGCCTGCTGGCCGACTTCGCCAAGCGGTTTGGCCTCTCGGTCCACCGGGTGCGCCTCGCCCCGGGCTCCGGCGTCAGCCTGGCGCCGTTCGCGGACGCCATCAAGCTGGTCGAGAGCCCCGACCAAGTGAAGGTCCTGGACGCCGAAGACATCGAGGCCTCGGACTCGGTCCAGGGCAGCAAGGCCGACCTCGACGACGACCAGCGAGACATCCTGGGCGAGATGGAGATCGTCGCCCGCCTCATGATTACCGGTGGCGAAGAGAAGGAAGATGCGCGCCTGACCCGTGCCGATCGCAGCGCCGTCCGCCAGGCGATCCTGGCGGCGGCCAGGACCTGCGCCGCCGCGAACCGCACGGTACTGACCCAAGACGTGCGCGATGCGCTCTACGAGGCCTCCAGGAGCGATAGCACCGCGCCAGAACGCCGCGCGCGGATCGCCGAAATGGCGGAAGCCATGCAGATGTTCTGCATGGGCGCCGACGGCGAGATGTTCAATCGCGAAGGCACGCCCTGGCCTGAGGCCGACCTTACCGTGGTGGATTTCGCGACCTACGCGCGCGAAGGCTACGCCGCCCAGCTCGGGATCGCCTACATCTCGCTGCTGAACACCGTGAACAACATCGCCGAACGCGACCAGTTCAAGGGCCGGCCAATCGTCAAGATCACCGATGAGGGGCACATCATCACCAAGCACCCGCTGCTGCTGCCCTACGCCATGAAGATCACCAAGATGTGGCGGAAACTGGGCGCCTGGTTCTGGCTCGCCACCCAGAACATCGACGACATCCCAGCCTCCGGGGCGCCGATGCTGAACATGATCGAGTGGTGGTTGTGCCTGAACATGCCCCCCGACGAAGTAGAGAAGATCTCCAGGTTCCGCGAGCTGTCGCCGGCGCAGAAGTCGATGATGCTCTCGGCCCGCAAGGAAAGCGGCAAGTTCACCGAGGGCGTGCTCCTGGCCAAGGGCAAAGAATACCTCGTCCGTGTGGTTCCCCCGAGTCTCTACCTGGCCCTGGCCATGACCGAAAACGAAGAAAAGAACCAGCGCTACAACATCATGCAAGCCACCGGCTGCGACGAGCTCGAGGCGGCCTTGCAGGTCGCAGCGGATCTCGACAAGGCGCGCGGCCTGCCACCCTTCCCCATTGTTTTCCCAGACCAACCGGCAGTGGAGTGCCAGGACGAATGAGAGCTCTGAATTCGCTGACCCAGAACCTGATCGACAACCTGACCCAGATCCTGCAGAACCCCGAAGAGGATGCCCTGCAGACGCTCAGGATATGCGCTCCTGTACTGATAGAGGAGCTGCAGCAGATTCAACTGAGGGCAGTCGATCGCCGGGATATCGTCCCGCAGATAAAGCAGCTCCTGGATGAATGGCTACAACAACATCCACAGCCTGATACGGCCCAACAGGCGCTCATCGAGGCCGTGGACCGCGCGGAAATCCTACAGCGGAGGCAAGCGTGAGACTGTTCAAGGGCGGCTGGGCAGCGAAGCGATTTCAAGGTCCCGCCCTGCCCTGGGCGGGGCTGCTGCTGGTCTTGCTGGCTGCATCCGCCGTAGGGGTAGAGCTTCTGGTGAAGGGCCTGCCAGCCAACCACAGCCTCTACGGCGATGCGAAAGCGCGCTGGACGATCAATGAATACGCCGACCTGGAGTGCCCCTTCTGCACGGTCTACACCCCGCGGCTGAAGCGCTGGGTAGACAGCCATCCGGACGTTAAGCTGATATGGTACCATCCTCCGCTGCAGATGCGTGGCGAGACTGCACACTACCAGGCTCGCCTGGTAGTGTGCGCAAGAATCCAAGCATTTTGGAGCGCTATCGACGCGATCTTCGCTCAGTCCGCCGGTAACGGCTGGACTACCCCCGATACGATAGACGTCCCCAGCCTACGCTTTCAGCATATCGGTACGTTTCCGCAGGTCAGGTTCAAGCTCGATGCTTGGCATGATGTGGGGGTATTGGCGGTTTGATTTCGATGACGAAGGGTCTTCGCCGCGTGGCTCCTACAAGCTTCCTATCAAGAGAGCGACCGCCGGCACCTTTCGCACCACTCGATTTTGATACATGTCATGCGTTTTTCCAAAATTCCGAGTTTAATACTTGAGAACCTTGATTTATTAAGGGGAGTCCGACCATCGTGAGGTATATTGGAAGTATCTAGAAGTACTACAGAAACCAAGCTAGGTGCCCTTCCGAAACCGGCAAATTGCACAAAGTGATGGTCTGTCCGCCAGCCCTAGCCCACCAGCGGCCTGCGCCCAGCACCTAAAACTAACTGCCGTTCGATGATGTGCCTGGTTGAGTTAGGCCTAGCACAATCACTTCTATCTCGTCAGCAAGATGTGCAAGCGGGGAGTGGAGGTCTTGGAGATACCCAATTTCTTGCGCCTGACTCAAAAATCAAGAAGTTTCTGGAGGCATGTACGGACCTATCTTGACGCTGACCAGGGAGTTTGGGCGGCAGAATTAACCAGCCATGTAACAGGAAAAACCTCCTAGTCAAAAAAATCCGATAGACCATACTGGTAAGCGTAACGTTGAGACGCGCCGAGATTTCTTTTACCGCTTTTCAAAGTGTTCAAGCCTTTATAACTCCGGTGGTTGCATGAGTATGAAAGCCCTAATCGTCGATGATCACCCTGTAGTCTGCCAGGCAATCAGCCAGGCCCTTGTATCTATCGGGATCGAGGCTGTTGGTGAGACAGGCGATGGAGTGACTGCGCTGCACATGATTCAGACGTTGTCGCCAGACATAGTCATTCTCGATATCGGCTTGGAGAAACTTGACGGCCTCAGCGTACTCAAGCGCATCACCCGCGAGAAGCTCGATACCCGTGTTCTAGTTTTCACCTCCCAGGCCAAGGAAAGCTACGCAGTACGCTGCCTTCATGCCGGCGCGAGTGGTTTCATAAGCAAAAGTGAATCTATCGGCAAGCTTATCAAAGCAATCGAAATGATTGCCGATGGTTATGTGTTTTTCCCGAAGGGTTGTATGCCGCTGCTCGGAAAGCCAGAGTCAACGGGGGACCTGGAAGACCTCACGGATCGGGAACTGCAAATACTTAAGCTGTTGGCTGAGGGTTTTTCCAACGGCGAGATCGCTGCCCGGCTGAGCTTGAGCAGCAAGACTGTCAGCGGGCACAAGGTGAACATTCAGAACAAGTTGGGGGTAGTCTCAGTGATCGAGCTGGCCGATATCGCGCGCCGGTATGAGCTGGTCTGAGCCGACAATGAGCCATCGTGCCTGGGTTGTACCCGTTACCACGGACATTTTCGAGTAAGCTCACGCTGAGCTGAAGGAGTGTTCATGTCCAAGCGCAAGAGAGACAGCCCAGAGTTCAAGCGGGAAACCATCGAGCTGGTTCGCCGTTCAGAGGCGAGCTGCCGGCAGGTAGCCCTGGAGGTTGGCGTTGCTCCGAACCTGCTCACACGCTGAGTTCGAGAGGCACAATCAGGTGGAGAAAAGGCCTTTCTCGGCACGGGAAGCCCGCGAGATGAGGAACTTGCTCGTCTCAAGCGCGAATTGGCCCGAGTGACCAAGGAGCGTGATTTTTTAAGAGACGCGGCAGCGTACTTTGCCAAGGAGTCATCGAGCGGTACACGGTGATCCAGCGCTGCTGCAATGAGTACCCTGTGCGATTGATGTGCCGATGTCTGAAAGGGTCCGCCAGTGATTACGCTTCGCCAAGCCCGCGTGCCCAAGCGAATGCGCGTCTGGTGAAGCGTATTCGTGAGATCCACGAGGACAGCCGTGGCGTGATCAGAGCGCCACGTATGCACGAGGATCTGCTCGACGAAGGCGAAACCATCAGTCTGAACCACGTTGCCCGCCTGATGGCAGCAGAGCGCATTCAAGGCTGGCCGCGCCGGAAGAAGCGTGACTTTGGTCGATCAGCCTCCAGCCGTCCAGCCGGCGTGAGCAACTTGCTAGAACGAAACTTCACCGCCCTTGAGCCGGAGCGCAAATGGGTCACGGACATCGCGGAGTGCCACCTTGGAAGGCAAGCTGTCCCTATGCGTGGTGCTCGACCTGTACAGCAAGTTGGTGATCGGTTGGTCGATGCATCATCGCCAGGATCGGCAGATGGTGATCCGAGCGGTGGAGATGGCGATCTGGCAGCGCCACGGCGACTGGTCGGTAATTCTGCATTCCGATAGAGGCCGTCAGTTCACCAGTGCGGATTACCAACGCTTTCTGAATCGCAACACGCTGATTTGCAGCATGAGTGCAGTCGGTCATTGTGGTGATAACGCGGCCTGTGAAGGCTTCTTCGGTCTGCTTAAGCGAGAGCGGGTTGCCCATCAATCGTATCGGACCCGTGATGAAGCACGGGGGATCTATTCGATTACATCGAGCGGTTTCATAACCCACGAATGCGTCGTAGAGCCGTCCGGCAAGATCTGAAGTTTTCAGCCCTTTTCAAACCGTCCGTGGAAACGGGGTAGACCCCGTGATCGCCCCACCCTTCTGAAACAAAAAGGCCGGGATTTTCAACCCCGGCCCCGCCGCCTCCCACTTGGATCAGTCGTAATCGATAATGTAGTTCAGCGTCCCGTTCGCCATACCGGCTTCAACGGTCTGTACGTCCTTATGGGCATAGCCAGCACTGACGGACAGCCGATAAAGCTCGCCGCCGGGCTGGCTGTTGATCCAGTCCATGGCAAGAGCGCTGCCCTTGGAGAAAGGCAGTAGAGCACCTCTCCCATCTTTAAGTGCGATCTCCACACCTTTCGCTCCCCCTGCATCAAGGTTCAGGCGCCCCGGTCCATTGGAGCTACCTTCGAAATAGACTCGTACAGGAATCTTTGTGCCCGCTGGCAGCCCGGAACATAGCACGTCGAGATTGAACTGCTTCTGCTGTTTGCCGATTTCCCCGATGGAAACCTTCCCGAGGGGAATAGTGAGCTTCTCGACGCCTGCGCAGCCGGAGAAGTAGCTGCGGGTTTCCAGATTGGTGCTGCCTCCGACCTTAATCTGCGCCGCACCCCAGCCGTTAATGTCCTGTTCGATGGTGAAGTTCATCAACGCCATGCCCTGGGCGACGTCCCGCGCGGTACGGATGAATTCGAGCTGCAGCTCCTTGATCACGTTGATGTACATGGTGTTGCCGTTCATATAGGTGTCGACCCGCGGCAGGCTGCCAACGGTGCCGCTGATGTCACTCTTGAAACGCACGCCGACACCAGGAATGCCGGTCTTGTACACATCGGTGAACCCGTCCGCCAGTTCAGCGTCGGAAACGTAATATTCGCCCCGGTAGGCCTGTGCGGCCGGATAAGGGCATTTTATTTGCAACATTTCGTTATGGATGTTCTTCTTAGGTGAACTAGCCATGACACCGCCGATAGCCACGCTCTGCAGCACCAACTGGCTCGGAGCAGCCATCGTGAAGTATCTTTTCTGGTCGCCAACACCAGCGCTCTGCTGCGGATTCCAGCTGCACCCATCCGGATTGGCCGCCTGTGCCAAGTTTGAACCCAGCACGGCGCAGGTCGCCGCCAGGGCTAAAAGCTTCAATTTCATCTCAGGACTCCGTTGCTGGCTGAGCGATGCATACCGCCTTCACCTGGTCGTACACCAAGGACGCATCGCGCTCAGGTAATGTATAGGGAAGGCTGCAACTACCCCCCGCCCAGCGCACCTGCAACTTGCCTTTCTCGGTAACGCCGAACACCAGCGCTCGGGACTGGTTGTCCACCACGGCCAGCAGTTTCTGTCCGTCGAACAACTGCGCGCCAAAGGGAATCCGCGTGCCATTGGCCTGCAGTAGGTCGAATTGCACGCGTCGTCCGGAGGAGGCGTCGAAGTGCGCCTTGACCACGGCGCCCCGGCGGGGCACGACCCGCGTCGAGGTCTCGCTGACATCCACCTCCGTTCCCAGGGTCTGGGTGTTGAGGCTGAGGTCGTTGTAGCGGTAAGGCTGCACGTAGCCTTCGATGGCATAGCCGGCGCCATTGGTGCGCGCCGTTGCGCCTTCCAGACTGGCACCTTTGACGCCTGGTACCTCGACTAGGGCGAAGGTTTCACCCACGGGCTGACCGAAGGTGATCCCTCCGCTGTGGGCGACCACTGAGCCGGTAGCTGTCAGGTCCAAGTGGCGAGATGAACCGGATTTCGCATAGTTGCCGGCGAGCTTGGCCGAGGGCGCATCCCAGCCCAGACCTACGCTTCCCGAGTGATCGCTGCCGGCCTGGCCGGCCTGTGCCGAGTATGACAGGGTGCTGGCATCGTTTAGGTACCCGGAGACCCCCGCCTGCAGGTTATCGTCACCTTTGCCTGCAGTCGTGTAGCTGCTGTACACGCGCTGCGAGCGCGAGCGGGAGCCGAACGGAATGCTCACCGAAAGCGCCACTTGGTCATCCGAGCCTTTCGAGCGCCCGGCGCTCTGGGTACGTGACGCGGAAATGTTGTAGCTGACCTCGCCAACATTGCCGCTGTAGCCCAACTGAATGCGGCGAGTATTGCCTCTGCGGTTCCAGTAGGTGGTTTCACCGACGCTAAGAAACACCGAGTCGTTGTTATACACGGTCTGGTTGATGCTCAGGTCGAGGCGGTTCTTGGGTCTGGCGCTGATAAAGCTCTGGCGATTGGCCTCGGCCATTTCCTGAATGTGCTCGCTGAGTGTGCGATAGCCGGAAGTAGAATAGCGGTAACCGACCATGGTGAATGTCGTGTTAGTGCTGTTGAGCGTTTTGGAGTAGAGGAATCGCGCACTCTGCCCAGTACTGGCCTTACCATGGTCCGGGTGTGAATCGCTGTTGGTCACGTCCAGCGACATACCGCCTACCGGCGTGTTAAGGCCCAGTCCTAGATTGACGGCATTGTATCCGTCGGCCCCGAGTAAGCCGCCGTAGGTGGTGAGGTTGTCGCTGGCTCCATAGACCACCGTGCCTTGCCAAAGATTTGGATTCTCCTCCCCTTCGTTGTCGTAGCGACCCAGGGACAGGTTGTACTGGAAGGTCCCGCGGCGCACCATCACCGGCAGGTAAGAGTAGGCCTGGGTGAACTTGCGCTCGCGGCCATCCGATTCGATGATCGTAATTTCCAGATCGCCGTTGGAACCACTGGGATAGATATCGCTGATCTCGAAGGCGCCAGGCGACACGGTCGTCGAGTAAATGACGTAGCCATTCTGGCGAACTTCTACCGTGGCATTGGTTTCCGCGATACCGCGCACCATCGGAGCATAGCCAGATTCGTTATCCGGCAACATGCCGATGTCCGAAGCCAACTGCAGCCCCCGGAAGCGACTGCTGTCGAAGATATCTCCGCTGGTGTAGAGCTGACCGATGGCGAAGCGTCCTTTCAGCACGGTGATGTCATGCTCCAAGTAGGTCCGGTTGCTGGAGAAGTGACGCGACAGACCGGTGCTCTGGCTGATCGACGAGTCGTTGCGAAAGCGCCACTGGCCGATGTTGAATCCGTTGCGCAGGCCCAAGTAGGCATAGTCGCTCTTGAAGCCATCGCCGCGGTTACGGTTGAAGTTCAGCTGATAGTTGGTGAAAGCGGCAGTCACGCCATCGTCCCACAGGGAGGGATCGACGTAGCCGCGCGAACGGCGTTTTATGTACGCTTGTGGCACGCTTACGTACAGCGCGAGTCGGGAGGCGTCCATTTCTATGGACGCCCCCTCGATGCGTAGCAGGATCACCGGGTCATTGTCCGCACTGTCAAACGAAACAATGCCTTCACGCTTAAGGCGTTCGACGTCCACGCCGATTTCGCGCAGCAGGCTCAGGCTCAGAACCGGCTGAGCGTCGTTGGAGCCACCCTCGTCATCTGCGCGGAAGCTGATATCCTCACGGCGTTCCAAACGCTGGTTAAGGTACAGATCTACGCTGTACTTGCCCGGAACAACACCATTGTTTTGTTCGAAGTAGCGCAGATCGATTTCGGCGCCCTTGTTCTGCAGGAACATGGGGTTGAACTGCGCGGCAGAGACCGAAGTAGTGCCCAGTAGGCTGGCCGCGGTGAGGAGAGGAATTCCGGTGCTCGAACACTTCCAGGTTCGCTTCTTTCTAGGCCTCTTCTTGTATTCATTCATGTTCATGAACAGCACTTTCCTGTGCGCATAAGAACGCGAGCCGAGAGCTCAGCGTGCGCGAGATTTGAACGGAGATGAGAACGGGGAGGACGTCAGAACTGGAGTGGAGCGTTGTGCCTGTTCAGGGCGCCGTAGTCGTTGATCGACTCCCAGCGAATCTCCGCAGCGCCACTGAAGCCGGCGGGAAGTCCCTTGATAATCATTTTGCGTGTGTCCCGCGGGCCGACCATAGCGGACTCAACTGGGTATTCTTTGTGGTCGGCAATGACGCGGACCTGAGCCAGCGAAACGTGGAAGGCTGAATCGTTGATGGCCAACACCGTCGGCGTACCGTCGGTCTTGAGCAGGTTCCACTTCAATTGGTTCGCGGCCTCGTCTGCGCTACCGGGAAGGCCGTTGGGTCGGTAGAACAACTTGAGACGCTGCCGGAACGCGACCTGCAGGTTGTTGCTGGATTCGGATATCTGCGGGATTTCCTGAATGTTCAACCAGACCACCGATTCACGATCCTGCGCGAGGCCCTTGCCTTGGTAAAAAATGCGCAGCGTCTGTTGTTTGCGGTGGCCCAGTCGCGCAAGTGAAGGCGTAACGGCGAAGGGTACATCTGCTTCAGCACGGCCCGGTTCGGCTTCTATCCAAGACTGGATCATAATGTCCTCGGCACCCAGGTTGCTGACCTGTATGGACGCCTCATGGTCGCTGGCGGGAAAGATGATGCGAGTACCGCCGACCTGGATGCCGGCCAGGCAGGTCCCAGCGATCATGGACAGCGTCAGCAGCGTGTAGAGACGGAAAAGGAATCCAGGCTTCATGGTTGGCTCGGAAAAAGTCAAAGGTGCGAATAGAAAAACGCGGGGGCGTGATGCGCCCCCGCCCGCTACAGCGGTTTACTCGTAAGTGAGAGTGAACGGCAGGGTGCCGTTGGCGGTGCCCGGCGCAAGTACGTCGCCGTTGGCGACGTAGGAGGCACGCATGTTTAGAGCGGCGGAGTATTTGGCTTCTGTGCCTTCGCCGACGACGGTCAGTGGCGCACGATAGGCTTCGTTCGCCGACAAGTTGATCAGCTTGCTGTTCTCGTCATACATGCCGATTCCCACACCAGTGGCGGTGCCGGTAATTTTCAGCAGGCTATTGTTCTTCGGATCGACGCCCGAGCCGGACATCGGGTCGAAACCGAACTTGACGGTGGTCAGGCCGGCAGCGGTATTGCCGCAATCCAGATTCAGGTTGATCGAGGTGCCGGCGGCAAGGCCCGCTTCGCTCGAACCAGCCAATGTGTCCATGCTGACCTTGCCCAGATTCACATCGACGATCTGCTGGCCTTTGGTACCGCCAACGGAGGAGCCGGCACCCGCGGAGGCAACGCAGGATGCGGCGGTGATCTCGCCGGTGAAGTTGATAGTGCCGTCGGCAGCCATAGCATTACTGCTCAGTACGCTGGCGGCGGAGAAGAACATCAGGGACTTGATTGCTTTCATGGAAACAAAACTTCCGTGCAGGTTTATATCAAAAAATGACGCTATGTTTCAGCGCCAGAAAATTCTATGAGGCAAGCTGATCAGTGTTAACAAGAAATTTCTTGGAAAGCAGCGAGTTATCTCTCGAATTGGATAAGTGGCGAGAACTTTTGATGACAAACAGTTCCGTTAGTCTTCTCTGCATCTTAGAATCCAATAATCCTTTAAAAAGTGGCATACTCAGGATCTGTGGGGCGAGGAAACATGCTAGGTAGTTGCTTAAGTGCATGCATGGAGCGGTCACCCAACACGTCACTGTGTCGCGTTGAGCTGCAGGCAGTGCTCCGGCATCTACATCAAAGCAGCCCCGCTCCTGACTGCGACGGCTTAGATGGAAGCGAATCTGTAGGTATACCTGACCGCACCAAATAAGCGGGAGGTGGGACAATTGCCCTACTTTTGAGTTTCAGTTAAGGACTTAACCATGAAAAACCTGAAAATTTCAGTATTTCCATTAGTACTCACCATGGGGGCAGTAATCTCTATTCCAGCCTCTGCTGATTGCGCACATAAACGTGCTGCCATTGAACATGAGATCCTGCAAGCGGAGAAGTACGGCAATACCCACCGAGTGGAAGGAATGAAAAGGGCGCTGAGTAGAACAAACGCCTATTGTGTAGACCACAGCTACGTCAGACAGATCACGAGCGTGGAGAAGAGAGTGATGAAACTCGAAAGCAAACTGCACGATAAACAGGAGGACGTGCGAGAGGCCCAGATCAAACTACACGAAGCTCAAACTACGGGCACACGCAATAAAATTGCCAAGGCCCGAAGGAAACTGCAGGAAAAGCAGGATGACTTAAATGAAATAGCGACCGAACTACGAGAGGCACAAGCGATGCTGGGTGGTAGTTGAGGACTTGCTTGGTATCTGAAGTCAACACGCTGAGTTTGCAAACCAACATCATCAGGGAATCGAAATCGAAGGGCTAGGATGGTCCTGCTGCCGTTCTTCTGCAATCAAGTCGACTTACAAAGTGCTGCATAAGCAAAGCGCTTCATAAGGGGGCGAGCTTTCGCTCCCTAACCACCAATTTCTCTATCTGGCACGCTCCCCGCGTAGCTCGCAAAACTGAAGACTCGGGCTGACTTCCGCCCTAAATTTGAAGCTTAAGCTTTGACGTACAGTTCTAAGAAAACAACCGAAAATCCGTTAGAAAAATACTCCGTCGTCGCACTGATGATTTCCTGCTGCTTCATCACAAGCGATCCTGTCTCCTGTCTGTACATTCCTCGAACCGGTACAGACCCATGCCTCTTCATCACTCCCCCCCTGGCTGGCGGCCACAAACGCTGGCCGTTGGCTTACTACTGGTACTGCTGAGCGGCGCGAGCCAGGCCGAAACCTGGGTCATCACCGACAAGGCTCATCCGGTCTCTGCCACCGGATCGTCGCGCGTTCTGTTTCTGGACGCCCAGGAACACCTCGAAGAGCAACTGACTGCGGCCTTGCCCCAGGATCCACAGCATGCTCAAGCGGCGTTTAAGCGATTGCTACAAAGCCCCGATGGGCGCCGCCTGCAGGCAGAGCTGGTCAAGGCACAACAAGACGTCGCCGATGCGTGGAGTCTCGGTGTCGAGAAGATCCCTGCCGTAGTAGTCGATAGGCAGTACGTGGTCTACGGCGAACCGGATGTTTCGCGCGCTCTTGAGCTGATCGCCAAAGCCAGGAGGTCGCGCTGATGACCAGCCTCAACCTCCGCCGCCTGGCAGCGGCGGCCGCTACCTTCAGCCTCTCGTTCACGGCCTCGGCCGCGATCAACAGCGCTGCCATCGTCTCCTCCACCCTTTCCCCTCAGTGCCTCGAATACAAGGTCGTCGGGATCTGTTACTGGCTGCTCTGCGGCCCGCATGGCTGCAAAGTGAAGACGTCGGTCAAGGTCCGCCACTACGTGCCTGACGCAGTCGTCTCCAGCTACGCGAATACCGGGAGCAACCCCTGGACCGAGGTGTCGGCGCTGGGCACACCGAATCCACTCGCCCAGGCCGGCAATGACGCGACCACCAACTACAAGGCCGAGAACAGCATCGGCCGCTTCAAGGAAGCGGATGTGATCGGCCATCCTGGCGGGGCCACGTTCAGCCGGTTCGCCAGCGCCTCTGGGTACGTTTGTCCTGGCGCCACCTTCCCGCTGGTGCCCTACTTCCTCAGCACATTGGACGCCATTGGCTGGCGGCATGGAATCCCCGAGCAGGTGTACCCCGAAGCGTTGATCCCAGGGCTGCGCGAGGTGGGTGGAATCTTCTCCGGCGACATGTGGGGGAACCTCTATCCGCGCAGCGGATTCCTGCACCAGACCGACGACTACAAGACGGCGGCCGTCATCGCCCAGCGCGCCGGCGACATCACCACGCGAATCGGCCAGCTCCACGTCTACCTCCCCATGCGCGCAGCCCCGAAGGACGGCTACTGGCCGGCGGGCGAGCTGAGAGAGGGCGATGCCTCGACCGGTAAATGGCAGGAGCTGACCCCGTCCCTGAGCCTCAACTGCGCGGTGTTTCCCAACTCAGGGCCGAAGACGCAAGCCGTCGACGGCGATTACGCCTGGGCACTCTGGCGCCCCTACTCCTGCTGCCAGCGCAAGGGGCAGATCTTCCTCGGCAGTACCGACTTCCAATAAGGACACGGAGACGAATCATGCGAATGAACATCACCTCGGTCGCGCTGACGTGGCTGCTCGCAGCGCAACTTGCCCAGGCCGACGACCCGATCAACGTGTCCAAGACCGGCACGGTGCTCAGCGACGAGGTCCTCTACAGCATTGGCGGCGGCAGTGCGGTGAGCATGGGCAGCGCCGGCCAGATGGACTCGATCGGCGTCGGCTTCGGCTGGAACAACGACATGATGTGCGGAAACATGAACCTGAGCACCACCCTGGAGAACCAGCTCAACGGTGCCACACAGGGTTTCCAGAACATCATGGGCTCAGTCATCCAGAACGCGACCGGCGCGGTCATGTCTCTGCCGGCGTTGATCATCCAGCGCGCGAACCCTCAGCTCTACAACCTGATCACCAATGGCATCCTGCAGGCGCGGATCGACTACGACCGCTCGAAAGGGACTTGCAGAGCGATCGCCGAGAAGATGGCTGACATCGCTGGCGAGCAGACTGGCTGGGGGAAAATCGCCGAAGGCCAGGCCCTGGGCGCCACACTGGCCTCTGGCGGGAAAGACGCCGTATCCGCCCTCGAAGCAGTGGAGAAGAAGGGCGGCAACGATGGCGTAACCTGGGTCGGTGGAGACAAGGCCGGCGGCTCCGGCCAGAAGCCCATTCGCATCGTCAACGACGTGACCCGGGCGGGCTACAACCTGTTGACCAGCCGCTCAGTGAATGACTCGTCGAGCGTGCCTTCCGCCACTTGCAACAACGGCCTGGTCTGCAACACCTGGTCCTCCCCCCAGGAAGCCGCCGCATTCGCCACCCGGGTACTGGGGGAGCAACAGCAACAGACCTGCGAAGGCTGCCAGAAGACGGTGACGGCGGCGGGCGTCGGCCTCACCCCGCTGATCCAGGAGACCTACGACAAGAAACTCCAGTCGCTGCAGGAGCTGCTGTCGAAGAGCAAACCACTGACTGCAGAGAACCTGGCTGCGGCCGGCACCGATGCTCTGCCAATTACCCGCGGCGTCATCGAGGCGCTGCGCGACGAGCGTGACCAGGACGTCCTGGCGCGCCGCCTGGCGTCCGATGTCTCCCTGATGGACGTGCTCAGCAAGGCACTGCTACTGCAGCGCCTGATGTTCGCCGGCGCCAAGGAGCCCAACGTCGCCGCCAACGGCCTGGCCACCCAAGCCGTCGATCAGCAGACCAGCCTCCTGCAGCAGGAGATCTCCAATCTCAAGACCGAACTGGAACTCCGTCGCGAGTTGGCCAGCAATTCCCCCATGCGGGTCATCGAGCGCGGGCAACAACGCGCCTCAGGGTCCAGTGGCGTGTTCGAGTCGGCGCCCGATGCTGATCGCCTCGATCGCCTGCAGGCCCCCTCTGCCGCCGGCGGCAAGTCGGGAGGGAGACCGTGATGGCAGATACGCTCACCACCCGAAAGCTTCTCGGTCAGCTACTGGTCGGAGTGCTGATCGTCATCGGCCTGGCAGTGCTCGGTACGCTGCTCAGCCTCTTCGCCCTGAACCACTTCGGTGGCATCCAGGGCCTGGAGGCCTGGCGGCAAAGCAACTACTGGAGCTTGTTCGCCTGGCGGGCGCTGCTGTACTGCGCCCTGGCCATCGCCTGGTTCCGGCTCAAGCAGCACAAGCAGCAGAAGGAACTGAGCGCGCATGAGCGGCGGCGCATTCGGCGGATCGAGATCCTGGTGCTGTTGCTGGTCCTGCTCATCGAATTCAGCAAAGCGTACTTCCGTACTGGAGGCGCAGCATGACCTTCATGACCAATGATTACCTGGAGTATTACCTCACCCTCCTCGGCTGGATCATCAACAACGGGATCTGGAACATGATCTCGGATACTGGCCTATTCGCGGTGCCGTTCGCGGCCATCGTGATGCGCGAATGGCTGAAAGTTCGCGGGGAAGGCGCCGACGAGGGCAACAAGGGCGTGCTGTCTCTGGCCCGCATCGAGACGCATATCTACGTCGGCTACATCGTGGTCGCCCTGGCGGGGATCCCGGTCGTCAACGTGAGCTTCGACACCATCGAGTTCGACCAGGCCCGCGCCCAGCAGTGCCAATACAATCTGCCGGCACCGGCGGACACCGGCTGGTCGAGCTCCTTCAGCAGCCTGGCTGGCAAGAGTGCGCAGATGCCGCTCTGGTGGGCGATGATGCATGCCCTGTCCAAGGGCTTCACCAGCGGCGCCATCGCGGCCATTCCGTGCGGCACGGATCTGCGGCAGATGCGAATGGAAGTGGACAACACGCGCGTGAACAACCCGCTGCTGGCACAAGAAATCGCTGATTTCTCCAGGGACTGCTACGGGCCTTCCCGTGCGCGGCTGTTCATGCGACAACCCGACCTGGGCTCCGTCGCCGAGGACAACAAGGCGTTGCAAGACCTGAACTGGATCGGCTCCCGATTCCTGTTGAACACCCCGGGGTACTACGACACCGACTACTCGAAGAGTCCCCGTCAGTCGTGGCCCTACAACGCCACCCGCGATGCCGGCCTGCCTCAGGTGGGCAGTGGTGGCGGCTACCCAACCTGCAAGCAGTGGTGGGCTGACTCAGGGATTGGTTTGCGTGATCGGATCAAGGGCCAGGTGGATCCGGACCTGATGACCAGCTTCCTCAAGTGGGCGAAATGGCTGAACCAGGACGAGGTAACCGAGGCAGTCATTCGCCAGGTGATCTCCCCCTCCAGCCAGGTCAAGGGCAACGTCTACACCGATTACGGTGGGCAGGTAGGCGGAACCGTCTGGAATGGACTGGCTCGTGCCGGAGGCACCCTCGGAGTGGCAATGGGCAGCCTGGCCTACTTCCCGGCGATGGATATGGTCCGCCAGGCGCTGCCGATGGTGATGTCGTTCCTGAAGATGGCCATGGTCATCTGCATTCCGATGGTCCTGGTCATCGGCACCTATCAACTGAAAGTTGCCATGACGATGACGGTCGTCTTCTTTGCGATGATGTTCGTCGATTTCTGGTTTCAGTTAGCCAGATATATCGACAGCACGATACTTGATGCCTTCTATGGTTCGGGATCACCACATCTTTCATTCAACCCAGTCATGGGCCTCAATACGGCGACTCAAGATGCAATATTGAACTTCGTGATGGGGGCAATGTTCGTTATATTGCCCATGCTGTGGATAACTGCTATAGGCTGGGCAGGCGTCCAAGTTGGAGCTCTCCTCAGCGATCTCAGTAACGGGGTCAAAGGGGTCCAACAGGCAGGAGCACAGGGTGGTGGCGTAGCTAAGCAGGCAATATCGTCGTTCTCCCCCAAAGGGGATTGACAGAGAAGGGGCTAAAGGCCCCTTTTTTACTAGTCTTCACGAGAAAGAACTCCATCATCTCGTCGCCCCATCCAATCCAACTCATTACCGAAAACATCTCGGCCATATGGAGCTGCTTGGGCTTCATCTTTTTCCAACTGTTGGAAGATCGAAAAGTCACCTTTAACCAACACCCACCCAATCAACCCAAACGACAATAAGGTCATGAAGGCGCTGGCAAGCCAGGTAAAGTTCTGAGCAAAGATAACGAACAGCACCACGACCAGGCAGGCTCGTTTGACCCAGCGCACTACAGGCCGAGGATCATGCAGGCAGAAACGCACAAGCGTACCCAGACCAAAACCGATCCGGGAGGCAAAACCTTTGTTGGTGTGCGCGTTCATCATCAATCTCCTGGCTCCCAGAGGGAGGCATCCTGCTATCACCTATACGACGAAAAAGATGATCTGGCAAGCCTTATGGCATATTATGCCACTAGCTATCTGTGGACTGGAGCCCCCCATGGCAACTCGAAACGTCGTCCTTCCTGATCCGATGGAGCAGGACATCAACGAGCTGGTGGAGACCGGCCGCTATCAAAACCGCAGCGAGGTCATCCGGGCAGGCCTACGCCTGTTGCTGCAGCAGGAAGCCCAGAACAGCGCCAAGCTCGAAGCCCTCCGCAACGCAACATCCAGTGGACTGATGCAACTGGAACGCGGCGAGTACGACGAGATCACCAGCGACGACCTGGCCCAATACCTCGACGAGCTCGGCAACCAGGCGAGCCACTGAAGCATGGCCAAGTACCGCATCTCCCATGATGCCCAAGCGGACATCGTCGATATCCTGCGCTTCACCCACAACCGCTTCGGCGATGCCGCACGCCAACGTTACCAGGCACTCATAGGGGCGGCGCTGGAAGCAGTTGCGACAGACCCACAACAGGTAGGCAGCATCAGCCGTGAAGAACTGGGAGCTGGCCTGCGCAGCATCCACCTCGTTTACTACCGCTCGATGCCCAACGTCGGTAAGGTTGTTCGGCCCAGGCACTTCGTCTTCTACCGGGTGGCGACAGACCAGGTGCTCGAGGTGGTTCGCGTGCTTCACGACTCCATGGATCTGGATCAACACCTGCCTCGCAACAGATGACCTCGCAGCCAAACCTTTCATTCGTGCAGCAAGTCTCCCAGCACCCGCCGCGCCGCCTCGACCAGGCTATTGTCTCTGTGCGGATGATCCTCGGGCAAAGCAATCAAACTTTGGAAGTACTGACGGTTAAATACAATCGACTTCTTATATATATCGATAGCCTTTCCTTTCCGCCTTGTGGAAACCAGCATTTCCATCCCCTCGACCAGCTCACCCTCAAGGCTGTCCTTACGAAATCGGTGCCTCACAAAGCACATGTTGAGATCGAAATACTCCTTTCTCCCTGATTCATCTACCTTCGAGGAAACTCGGCCATATTCATCAATCGAGGCTGCCGGCACTTCAGCGGAGACTGTATTAACGAGTTCACCATCGAGCAAAAGCTGTCCAAAAAGACTCTGAGAATCAGCCATATAGGCAAATACCCAGGGTATATTGGTCAGCGTTGCCCCGGTATAAAGATATCCTCTTTCCCTTCTGTACTGTTCCAGCATCCGGAGAGCAAGGTTTTTAGAGAATTTCACACCTAGTTCTTTCTGCAACAGGTAGACAACCCTGTCGAATTGTGCGATTAGTATTTTAAGTATCTTCAGAGGCGTGCCGTTTACCGAGGTTTTCCGCTCTGTCTTTTGGTGTACCCTTGGTTTGAAATAAGGGCAGTTCTCTCGCGCCTCTTCATCCGCCGGGGCAAGATCTTGAACCGAACGAGCGTAATGACGCCCATAGGGACGAGACACATTGGCGGGCAAATGATAAAGACCTATGATTTGTACTGGGTTGTCGCAGGCAGGACAAACGGCGAAGTGTCCCACCGTGCCATTGTCCGAAGTGGAGAACCAAGGCTCTTGCCGTCGAGTTTCTTCTTCGAAACGTTCGCGCTCGATTAGACGTTCATCGATTTCCTCTGGCTTCAACTTGTAGACATCCACCCCCTACCCTCCATAAAAATAATCAATTCAGCCTGTATCGATTAGCCATCCGGCTCCACCAACCCTCGGGAAGTTCGGGGACTGCACCTTCATGCTCGGCCATTTTCAAGCACTGAAGGATGGTACTCAAGCTAAGCGAGAAGATGTGGTGTTTATCCTGCAACGCAAAAACCAGCTCACTGTGGCGCAGATCGTCGTTGTCATCCGGATCCGCCTCCTGCTTGTGGAGCAGTTCTGCGCGGTTATCCAGTATGTCGTCATGGTTCATCGTTTCCGTCTCCGGTCTGACCCAGTCAGGCTGACCAGGTCCGCATCAAGAGGATGACCTGCTGCCGGGTGCGGTGCCGCGAAAAAACCACGCTTGCCCCATGAAGTATTTTTTCCTGCAGCCCAAGCCACAAATGGCCAAATAGCCCAAAGGATGAAAGGGTGAATGGAAGGGGTCACAAGGGTAAAAGCCCTACTCGAAAGGGCCTGCCGGAAGGCAGAAATGGCTACGTTCGCACCAGCGAACACGAAAAGGCTACGGCTTCACTCCCACATAGGAGTCCTTCACTCAGTTCACTATCCTCCTGAACGTCAGCCCAATCTGACTCGTGCTGGGATTGGCCTGCTGGATTGCCTTCGCGTTGACCTGTCGATTGGCTGCTGACGTTTCCTAGCATTGCTAGGCCTGCCGTCAGTGACCTGATAGGAGCCTTGTGCTGCACCCTGAGTGTCCTGTCCTGCGAGTGGGGTAGCGATGCAACTTCCATAGTGGAGGATCTCGCATGCAAGCGCTGACGATGAAGAGCTATGAAGTGGTACTTGGCGTCGATACCCACCTCGATACACATGTGGGGGTGGTGTTGAGCGGAGCTGGAAATTTGCTTGGAACACTGACAATTCCCGTCAGTACCAAGGGATTCCGACAGCTATTGGCGTGGGCCATGCCCTACGGTGATCTCCGGTGTGCCGGCGTCGAGGGTACCGGTACGTACGTTGCAGGGCTAACACGCCTGCTGCGCGAACACGATATTGAGGTTTTGGAGGTCAACCGCCCTGATCGGGCTGCACGTCGATTTCAGGGAAAGTTCGACCCTACCGATGCCGAAAGCGCTGCACGCGCGGTGCTGTCTGGCAAGGCCACGGCGATTCCCAAAACCCAGTCGGGGGTAGCAGAGTCCATGCACGCGGTGCTGGTGGCGAGACGTAGCGCGGTCAAGGCGCGAACCCAAGCCATCAACCAGGTTAAGGCCTTGCTCATCAGTGCCCCGCAACCGTTACGTGAACGCCTCTGGCGGAACAAGCCAGCCGAATGCATCGCCGGATGTTTGCGCCCCCGCGAAAAGGCGACTCATCTCCTGCAAGCCTTGACGGCAACACTGCGCCTGCTGGCCAAGCGCTGGTTGCTACTAGATAGAGAAGTTAATGTCCTTGATGCCATGCTCGAGTGCCTGACACAACTGTATGCCAAACGTCTGCGAAGCCGATTCGGGATTTGCCCGCAAACTGCCACGACCCTCCTCGCGGTGGCCGGCGACAATCCCGAGCGTTTGCGCAACGAGGCGGCCTTGGCAGCCCTGTGCGGGGTGAGCCCATTGCAAGCCTCATCCGGCAAAACCATTCGTCATCGGCTGAACTGCGGCGGCGACCGTTCCGCCAACAACGCCCTATGGACTATCGCCCTAGTACGGATGCGTGGTGACATACGTACCCAGGCCTATGTGGAGCGACGCACACGGGAAGGACGAACTACCAGGGAGATCCATCGCTGCCTGAAACGCTACATCGTCAGAGAACTATATCCGCTAATACGGGCTGACCTGGTCGATTGAACGAACTCTGGTTGACATAGGAGCGTCAACTCGCCGATGGAGCGCCTGTTCCGCAGTCTGAAGTCGGAGTGGGTCCCGTCAACGGGTTACCTGACGGTGCAGGAGGCCCAACGGGACATCAGTCATTACCTGATGCACCGCTACAACTGGATCAGGCCGCATCAATTCAACAACGGGCTACCGCCTGCGGTGGCCGAAGAAAAACTCAACCCACTGTCCGGGATGGGTTGACCACTACAAGATCGGATAGTGGCCATTTGCCCTGGAACAGTGCAAGATCCCCACAATAGATAGGGATTTCAGGGAAGAATACGATGGCATGGCAAGTCATACTCCAACTCGACGAGCAAGCCTACTCGCCCGGCGTCGTACAACGAGCGGCCTACAGCATCGCCAGGGACTTTGTCACAGAAGTCCGGATGCAGGGCCAGCGAACCACCCTTCTGGTCACCCCCAATCCGACCTCAGCCAACGCAGCCACGTTCTGCCCCGAGCAGGTCAAATCCCTGCTGCTCCAGCAGCTGAATGATTTCGTCCTGCGCGAACGAATCCAGCAGGAAACCGCCGGCATCAGAGAGGTTCTGATCCGCACGGCACTGGTCGGCTGTAGCTATTGAATGGGGAGCGTCATCGCCACGGACGGTAGCTACCGACTACTGCCCTTCCGCTTCATGCGCTTGAACGGCGATAGCACAAAGAATGTGCTGATCACCGGGGATACCGGCGAACACCTGTTCATCTCGGACCCGCAATTGCGTGAACTGCTGAGCAAGCGTCTGCGTCCAGGAACTTCGCTGTACAAAGACCTACTAGCCAGGCATTTCATCTATGAGCCCGGCAGGCATGACCCGCTGCCGGAGATGGCCGCACAATACCGCAGTCGTAAGGACTTTCTTCTACAGGGTCCCGCTCTGCACCTCTTCGTCGTCACCTTGCGCTGCAACCATACCTGCCAGTACTGCCAGGTCTCGCGAGCACCGCTTGCCGGTAGCGGTCACGACCTGTCCGAACAAGACGCTATGGACGCAGTGGAGCGCTTGTTCGAATCCGCAACCCCCACTCTCACTGTCGAGTTTCAGGGTGGTGAGCCTTTGCTGGCCTTCGAGCGCATACGTCAGATCATCGAGCGTGTGGTCGGGCAAAACGAGACCGAACAGCGCGACATCCAGTTCGTCATCACCAGCACATTGCATCACCTGACTGATGAGATCCTGGATTTTGCTCAGGAGCATCGCATCCAGTTTTCGACGTCACTGGATGGGCCTGCCGCGCTTCACAATGCCAACCGGCCCACCCCGACGCGCGACTCCTACGCACGAACCCTTGAAGGCATTCATCGCGTTCGCGAGCGTCTAGGTCACGATGCAGTATCTGCACTCACGACACTAACCGCCAAAAGCCTGGAACAGCCGCGAGCAATCATCGACGAGTACGTAAAGGAGGGCTTCTCCAGCATCTCTCTCCGCCCGCTCAGCCCCTATGGTTTCGCCTCCAAAAGTGCGCAGCGTCTCGACTACCCGATGGAGCGGTACGTTCGTTTCTACAAGGAAGCACTTGCCTATCTGCTGGAGTTGAACCAGCAAGGCATCTACCTCTCCGAGGGCTATACCGCACTACTGCTGAACAACGTCTTGACGCCTTTCTCATCCAGCTACGTCGACTTACGTTCCCCCATGGGCGCTGGAATTGGAGCTCTCGTTTACAACTACGACGGCTATGTCTATCCATCCGATGAAGCCCGGATGCTCCTGGAGATGGGCGAAGACGGATTGCGACTGGGCACTGTTCGACAACCGCTGCGCGAGTTGCTGAACGCGCCCGTGATGAGTCTGCTGCTCGAAGCAGGCATCGCGGAAGCCTTGCCTGGCTGCAGCGATTGCGCGTTGGTCCCATATTGCGGCGCCGACCCCGTTGAACACTTTGCCCGCCAGGGTGACCCGATTGGGCATCGCGCCTTCAGTAGTTTCTGTGAAAAGAACATGGGGCTGCTTCAGCACCTGTTTGGTCTGCTGCGGGATGGAGACGAGAGTACCCAGCGTGTCCTGCTGTCCTGGCTGACTCGCCGTTCCTTCGCTGATATCCCTCACGTCGGTTACAGGGGGTAGCTCATGCTGCGCAGAGAGACTCAATTCGACATCCAGAACCTGTCCGGCCCGCGCCTGTTAAAAGTCATCACTACCAGCGAGCTCATCGAGAAAGGCACAGCCGTCTGTGCCGGTCATGCAACGTTCAACGACCTGGCACTCTGGGTCGAGGCACATGAACTACGAGGACACCCTGGTCTACGAGCGCTACCGGTAGGCGCCTTCCTGTGCCCGGACCAAGACACGCCGGATTTGCCCAATGCGGTATTGCAGCTTCGGGCGCCGAAAGATCCACATGTCGTGCGTCCCGGGGACGTCATTGCGCTCTCGCCGGCCAGCAACCTTGTGCGTGTGCTGTATCGGCGTGGGGCCAACTCCAACCTGCTGTTCATCACCGATCGCTGCAACAGCTTGTGCCTGATGTGCTCACAGCCACCGAAGGACATCGATGACCGCTGGCACATCAAGGAAAACCTTCGCTTGATCGACCTGATGGATGCAGGTGGGGAGCACCTCGGCATCAGCGGCGGCGAACCGACACTGTATCGCGAAGGCTTGTTGGAGATTCTCGCCAAGTGCAGGGCCGTGCTGCCGGAGAAATCGATCCACTTGCTCAGTAATGGCCGGCTACTAAAGGACTCCAGCTGGATACCCGAATTGAAACAGTTGGAGCACCCGAGCCTGAGCTGGGGAGTCCCACTCTATGGCGATAATGCCGACGACCACGATCACGTCGTCCAGGCGCCTGGAGCCTTCAGCGAAACCATGCAGGGGCTATACAACCTCACCCGAGCCAACCAGATCGTAGAAATCCGCGTGGTCCTCAATCGTCTGACCACACCCAGGTTACCTGAGCTGGCCCATTTCATATTTCGCAACCTTCCTTTCGTTCGCCACGTGGCTCTGATGGGTATCGAAAGTACCGGCCTGGCGAAGAAGCATTATGAGGAGCTCTGGATAGACCCATTGGATTATCAAGAGCAGCTCAGCCAGTCCGCCTTTTTCCTGCACAACCGTGGCATCCCGGTTTCTATTTACAACCTGCCCTTGTGCGTATTGCCTGCGCAGTTGTCGCACTTTGCTCGGCAAAGCATTTCCGACTGGAAGAACCTGTTCATCAACGCCTGCCAAAGCTGCGCTGCAGCAAGTCACTGTGCAGGCTTCTTCAAATCCCACACCGACCGCTGGCAAAGCCGCGGTATTCGTCCGTTTTCCACGGAAGAGGTCGCCACTTATGCAAGGAGTGCTTCATGAGTTTGCTTGATCGTTGGAAGACTCTGATCGGCCACATCACCCTCCTGCCGGTCGCCGGCACTGCTTTTGCTCAAGCCAGCCAGCTGCCTCTCGCCGATACAACCTGGGAGCCACGCAGCGACGCGCAATCGCCCGTATTCATGAACACTCTGAACGCCCCAGATGCCGTAAACATCTATGCCGCGCACCGCTCGCACAGTTCCCACCGGTCGCATAGCTCACACAGCTCGCATTACAGCGGATCGGGTGGGTACAGCGCCCCTCGCTACTACAGCCCACCGGCCGCTCCCACGCCGAGTTACACCCCGAACAGCTACTACAGCACGCCCAGTACTTCGAGCAACAGCAGCCGATCAAGTACTAACTTCAACAGCCCCCCATCGCCCTCCGTGGATACGACGACCAAGACCGTACCCGCGCGTCCCGCGGCGGGCGAGCTGTCCAACCTGGTGATGCGTGTGCAGACCGCGTTGATGGTGCGCAAATACTACGAAGGTGCGATCGACGGAATCTTGGGCAAGACAACTCGCGGCGCGCTGATGTCCTTTCAGATGGACAGTGGATTGGACATCAACGGCCGGATGGATACAGCGACGCTGAATGCGCTCGGCATCCGCATTCCTTGACCAGAGGCGAGACGACCAGAACATGACAATGCATGACATCAAGTCCAATCTTCATCCCTGCGCCCATTGCGAAGGCAGCGGAACCTGCCGCAACGGAGAGCAGCAGCTGTCCTGCGCGGGATGCATCAAGGAGAGCGAGCTGAAGGGAAAAAGCTTTGCAGGATTGCCCTGCATGGTGTGCGGTGGGATCGGCCAGGCTGAACCGAAGACCGAACGCATCAATAAGCGCATTCCAGCACTCGTCGGATTCATAGTTGTTTTTATGCTGCTTGGCGGCGTACTGATTTGCGGAGTTCTACAGAGCCGCTACTTTAGCGAAGTACTAGCATTCGCCGGCCCCTTGATCGGTAGCGTACTGGCGTACTACTACTCGGCTCAGCGCCATTTAACAAACTAACGTCGCGATGCAATGCCGGTCATCAAGCATCCGCGCTTCAAGCGTTGAGCCAGGACTCCATCGTTTCACTGCTGTACTCGGTCCTCCAGGCCGTGAGAGCTTTGGGATTACCACCCGTGGTTTCGGCGATTTTGGATCAGAAGCTGGTCGCAGCCAAGGGCCGCACTCGGCCAGAAGCGGACGAACGCCCTTTCAGAGACTCAACAGGGACAGGACTGCTGGGTGACCTGGATAGAACCAGTACCCCCATCGCCCAACAGGCCAAGCACGAAGAGAACTGGACTGCCGCAACAAGGCAAGGCCAAGTGGGGCAGCGGCACCAGCCATGACGAGCATCGCCAGTGTCTCCGGCGTGCCCCCAAACCGACCAACCAGCGATTACTACCCACAGGAACAGACTACGGTTTGGCTTGAACAATATAGGTAGAGCGAAATTAATCGTAGTCTGTCCCCGATTATGCAAGAGCAACGTCGATGCGGTGGAGTGGCTTTCGTCGCTCCAGAGTATGGCCAAAAGGGCATTGGCCGGCGATTAAGGCAGCGTTATTCCCTTTCATTGAGAGGGAATTGCGGTGCGCAAACATCAATTGCTAGGCACGCCGAGGAATAGCTAGTCCCGGCCTGGTTAGCTTGGGCTCGGCTTGGCATGGAACGTAAATGGCATAGACAGGGCGCCTTTGGCGCTCTTTCTATTCTTGGCGCTGGAGATCTGAGATGGTTATTTGATATTCTTTTCTGGATGGATATACAGTTCTTGCTGTAGTGCCGTTATGACACTATTGAAGATCAACCAGAGAAGGATCTCCAAATGTTTTTCCTCAAGCACGCCATCATCCATAGCTTCACCAAAGAAGCTCACACCGACGTAATTGGTAATGTCGTCAAAAAAGACATCGTTCTAGATACCGAGAACCGGGCGCTAATCGCGTTGGCGCAAGGCATTAATGGTCTGATTGGCACCACTGGCAATAGCGTTGTTTACGGCCAGTTTTCCAATGATGGGCGACAAGGGCCTTTCCCTGCTGCCTTTGATGCGTACACCGGCAACCTGCCTGACGCTACAGCATTTCTTTCGCTCTCACATCTCGTGATGGATCAACTGGTCGAGCAGGCAGCAAAGCGCGTGCTGTCGACCGGCGGCCATATCCTGTGCGCTCTATATGAGTCCCAAGGGTCCCAGTTCTTCCTGGTCGCCAGCATGAAGCAGAGGGGAGGCATCCAGCTCGATGAGAACTATGTACCCAAAGAGATTCAGGAAATTGATCTGAATAAGGTCCAGCAGGCTGCCCGTATCAACGTCAATGACTTTGTATACATCACGCACCAGCTTGCTCAGGAAGAGGCTGAAATTGAGGATGATGCGGAGGCTAAAGAAGCTCTGGAAGAGCGTATTGATACGACTTACCTCTGCTTCGTAAGCCGCGGGAGAGACAGCCAAGCGTCTGACTATTTCATCTACGCGCTTGGGTGTGCGAAAGGCGTTGCATCTGGCAGAGCTACGAAAGGAGCAATCGATGCTGTCGTCGCGTTCTTTCAGTCCAAACCAGCGCTAAAGGGGTTTAGCTACAAAGCCAAAGAAGCGGTAATTAAGTACCTCGAAAGACAACTGGAAGATAAAAAGCCAGCGCGACTGGATGGTGTTTGCCTCGCGGCTGTAAAGAATGTGCCCGAGGACCTTGCCGAGCATATTGAAGGCATTAAGGACTTCCTTAATGATGAGAAATATAAGGTTCCGGTAGAGTTCTCTGTTAACGCAAAAGGCCTTAAAGAGAAGACCCGAATTAAATCTGAGGCTGCAAGTTGGTCTATTCAGTTCGAGCGCGGTGCCTTAGGCAAAGAGGAAGTTGCAGATGTTTTTTATGATGAGGAATCCAAGAGGCTAATCTTGACTAACTTGCCTGATTCTCTAATCTCTCTGATTGAAGAAGAGATAGCAAGCAGGGATAAATAATGTTCGCCAATGTCGTTGACTTATATAGATCAACAGGTCGTAAGCCAGTTGTAGATGGCGCCTTTTCCTATGAGGGGGGATACGACAAAGGCCTTGCAGATAAGCTTGAAGCTCTGAAAGAGCTACCTCAGCACTTTGGCCGTTTTTTGGAAGTGGAGACCTCACCTGAAAAAGGGTGCTCATTTACTTTTAAGCTACCATCTAATGAGTACGGTAAGTTCTTTCCAGATATCAAGACGCTCTTGGCTGGTAGTACTTCTATTAATAAGGGCGTGTTTCCTGAAAACATCTACATAGTAGATCTGAACTGGATGTTTTCAGAAAAGAATGCACCCGAGCCAATAGCAAACCTCAAGAAGGTCTGTAGGCTGGTGCATCTGCTCTCAGAGTTGGCCATAGGGGTTGACCGGGAAACGAATCGGGCCTTTTTCAATCTATTTTTCGCCCTACCTCAAGATGGAGTGAAGCCTCCGCGCACGTTCCTGATTGCTACCAAGGTTACTCCTGAGATGGCAGAGGTACGGCTGAATCATTTGGACCTACTGGAGCAGATTCTCCACCCTAAAAATTCCAGCAAGCCTAACCTACTTGAGCGCGTGATGATGTTCAGGTTGTCCATAGCTGATGTTTTAGATACGGCCGGGGACTGTGGTAACCCATTCATGATTGTAGTTCAAGAATGGAGTAAGATTCTCTCTCAATACCGAATTAATCTTCAGTCTTATGTTCATGGATTTTCATTCGAGAAGGTTCGGCAGGAGGTCGCTCGCGCTGAGCTGGAGTATGCGAAGAGCTTAAGCGAGATTCTTGGTGATATTGCAGGCAAGCTACTTGCGCTGCCTGTGTCTGTCGCCGGGATTTTATTGGTATACAAGAGCAATGACCCCCTAGAAGTGTGGGTGCTATCAGTTGGACTAGTGGTTGTTTCGTTCATTCTACTGTCAACGATTAAGAATCAGAAGCTTCAGGTAAAGAGGCTTCAGCACAGTTTTACCATGGCGTTTGAAGATTTTGAGTCTAGGATTAATACATATCCTAGAAGAATTCAGGAGTTGCTTGCAGAAACCGCAACCCAACTTGAGGTGCAAGTAAGATCGTTAAATAATACTTTCGAAATATTGGGCAAGGTTTCGTGGTTGCCCGTATTAGGCGTTGCGGTAATTCTTGCAACCAAAGTAGTACTCTTTTTCATTGGGTGACTGCTATCGCCTGATAGCGTGCGGAACATCGCAAGGCCTCCAGCCCGCTAAAAACATCTGAACAATCAGCGGAACAATTGGGGACAGACCACGGTATTAGTCCTGAGGGGGGCGGCTTTTGGCCGCTTGCTGCCAGTCTTCACTGGATCTTCGGGAACCCCAAGCACTCGAAATCACCATGCTGTGTGCTGTTCAATACCGAAACCGGTAGGAAGCACTGTCTGAAGATGGCACATTGCCAACAAAATACCACTCCCCGCTGCCGTAGTTTTATCGTTGTTGCCAGCCCCTGATCTGGCGGAAAAGCCCGCTCCATGAATCGTCATGGAGCTTCCCATGTTTCAACTCCTTTCCTGGATATCCAGGAAGCCGTCCCCCACCCCACCAACCAAAGCTGCCCCAGGGGGATTCCTCCCCCCTCTGAGCAGCATAGAACTGCTCGGCACGCCTCGGCGCCGGCAGCTACTGGAGAACATCTGGCAACGTGCCTCGCTATCCAAGCAGCAATTCGAGGAGATCTACCGGCGGCCACTGGCCAACTATGCCGAGCTGGTCCAGCAGCTCCCAGCTTCAGAAAACCATCACCATGCCCATCCAGGCGGGATGATCGATCACGGCATGGAGATCGTGGCCTACGCACTCAAGGTACGGCAGACCTACCTGCTCCCGATCGGCGCAGCGCCGGAGTCACAGTCAGCCCAGGCTGAAGCCTGGTCGGCCGCCGCGGCGTATGGCGCCCTGGCTCACGACATAGGCAAGATCGTCGTAGACCTGCAGGTTGAGCTGCAGGACGGCAGCACCTGGCACCCTTGGAACGGACCGATCAACCAGCCTTACCGCTTCAAGTACGTGAAGTCCCGCGAATACCAGCTCCACGGCGCTGCCTCAGCACTCCTCATCCACCAACTGCTACCGCGCTCTGCACTCGATTGGCTCAGTCGCTTTCCAGAGCTGTGGGCTCAATTGATCTACCTGTTCGCTGGGCAGTACGAGCACGCAGGGATCCTCGGCGAGATCATCGTGAAGGCAGACCAGGCCTCAGTCGCACAGGAGCTAGGAGGTAATCCGGATCGAGCTCTGGCTGCACCGAAGCAGTCGCTGCAGCGGCAGTTGGCAGACGGCCTTCGCTTCCTGGTGAAGGACAAGTTCAAGCTGAATCAACCTGGCGGCCCGTCCGATGGATGGCTGACCCAGGACGCACTCTGGCTGGTGAGCAAGCCAGCAGCCGATCAACTAAGAGCCTACCTGCTGGCCCAGGGTATCGATGGGGTGCCCTCCTCCAACGCGCCGTTCTTCAACATGCTCCAGGACCAAGCCGTCATCCAGACAAATGCCGAGGACAAGGCCATCTGGACGGCCACGGTAGACAACGGTGCTGGATGGAGAAACAAGTTCACGCTGCTCAAGATTGCTCCAGCCTTGATCTGGACAGACCCTGCCGAGCGCCCCTCACCCTACAGCGGATCAGTCGTCGTTGAGGATGGAACCGCCTCAACGGAAAAGTCGGAAACGACCTGTGAGATTCCCAACGAACCGGCTGAACAGCAGCAAGCACCAGAAACCAAGATGACGCTCCGCCAGCCTTCGCCAAGCATTGCGAAACCGTCAAACGAGATGCGGGCGATTGCGAAGCCCTCAATTGTTGATCAGGAAGAAACGGACGATTTATACGCACTTCTTGGTAATATCAATTCGCCACCAGAAGAACTAGACACTAGCCACGACTCGCCGGCTACTTCTCCTACGAACACGCGCGGGGAGGAAAACCTACAGCAGCCACTAAGGACCACGGAGCCAATAGATTGCGCTCCTGAAGCAATTGAAGATGTATTTATGCCTAGTAGAAGCACTGATCTGGGACAGGGATTCGTTGGCTGGATGAAATCTGGCATCGCGGCCCGTCGCCTGTTCATCAACGACACCAAAGCCTTGGTACATACCGTCGATGGGACCGCCATGCTGGTCACGCCAGGAATTTTCAAACGCTATGTCCAGGAGCATCCGGAGCTTGAGAAACTGGCCCAAGCCAAGGAGACTACCAGCTGGAAGCTGGTGCAGCGCGCGTTCGAGAAACAGGGTCTTCACCGGAAGACCAGTAAGAATCTGAACATCTGGACCATCAAGGTTTCTGGTCCTCGCAAGACGAAGGAGCTCAAGGCCTACCTGCTCCAGGATCCCAACTTGCTGTTCCCTGAGCAGCCTCTGGACAACCCAAGCCTCACGGTCATCACCGATGCCGAAGGAGGTGTGGAATGACGCCGCAGCAGCTCACCGAAGAGTACATCTTCGCGCACGATCTCCGGGAAGCCAGCGCGAAGATCTACCGCGCCGCGACCAAGGCGCTGCTGAAGCACTTCGGTCCTACGGCAACCGTACAGGACGTGGACCACAGGGCTGCCCTGGGATGGCGGCGCAAGGTACTGGAACAAGGCCTGTCGAAGCGAAGCTGGAACACGTATTCGAATCATCTGCGAACGATCTGGGGCTATGCCATCGAGCACGAGCTGGTGACACACTCCCAAGTCAACCCGTTCAGAAAGACCACCGTCATTCCCCCCAGGCGAGCAAGCAAAACCGTCGCCGCCGAAGCCATCCTGCGCGCTCGCAATTGGCTCAACATGCAGGACGGCGCCGAGCGCTGCACCGGCGAACGCGCACGGATCACACCCGCCTGGTTCTGGCTTTGCACGTTCGAGGTCTTCTACTACACCGGCATCCGGTTGAATGCGCTGCTGTGCATCCGCAAGCGTGACATCGACTGGGATAATCAACTGATCCTCATCCGTGGCGAGACAGAGAAGACTCACAAAGAGTTCGTAGTGCCAATAACGGAGGGGCTTGTGCCTCACCTATCGAGGCTCCTGCAGGAGGCCGATAGAGCCGGATTCGCCGATGACGATCAGTTGTTCAACGTCAACCGGTTCTCACCGCACTACAAGAGCAAGGTAATGAACTCCGACCAGGTCGAAGCCATGTACCGGAAGTTGACCGAGAAGGTTGGGGTGCGGATGACCCCGCACCGTTTCCGGCACACCCTGGCCACCGACTTGATGAAGGCACCTGAGCGGAACATCCACCTCACGAAGTGCCTGCTCAACCACTCGAATATCCAGACCACGATGAGCTACATCGAGGCCGACTACGACCACATGCGTGCCGTGCTGCATGCTAGAAGCCTGGCCCAAGGCGCGCTGGAGAATGTCAGGAAGGTGGATTACAGCGGCTCCCCGCAAGCCTCTGCCAAACCGAAGCCATGCGGGCAACCTCTCGCTCGAGAGGGTGGAGTACCGCCACCGGAGGCCAGGACAGAGCCTGCAGAACCAAGGGAGCACACACCGGGGACAGGCATTCACGGAGGTCCAACCGCGTGGGAAGCAGAAGCGCTACCACAACCACCTGACACCTTCGAGCAAAGCGTGCTGTTCACTCTGATGGCTCAACACTTATCGAACCGTGCCGCCACGGCACCCGCGGCTCCCGCCGCAACAAGTGGATCTGGTGGATGGGGATCTGCCGCCCGAAGCAATCTCACCTAGCGATACCTGTACTGAGGGGCCGGCTACCGGACGAAAGGTAGTCGCGCCTCCCAGCAGATCTCTAGGCCTGCAGGAAAAATCTTGAATTACCGGGAGCGTCTGGATTCCAGCGCCGGCATGCTGGCAGAGCCCCGCAATTTCGCGGTCCAAACCGCGCGTCCCTCTGTAATCGCTGATTACGTCGGGGGCGTTTGCTACGCCTGCAGAATGGTTTCAGGGCCTTAGAAACAGAAAAGCCCACCTAAAAAGGCGGGCTATTCCATATTGACATCACGTCAATGCGGGCCTAATGTTCGGCCCAGACGGCTGCAAGGCTAGAACGGTGCAACACCCCCTTCCTAGACCTACGCAACTCGCCCCTCGAAAATGGTGGGTCGTGTAGGATTCGAACCTACGACCAATTGGTTAAAAGCCAACTGCTCTACCGACTGAGCTAACGACCCAAGTATGAGGTGGTCGGGGTAGAGAGATTCGAACTCCCGACATCCTGCTCCCAAAGCAGGCGCGCTACCGGACTGCGCTATACCCCGATTGGAAGTTGGCTCCGCGACCTGGACTCGAACCAGGGACCCAATGATTAACAGTCATTTGCTCTACCGACTGAGCTATCGCGGAACGTCTTTCTTCCAACCCTGGACGCTTCCGGTGTTGCTGGATTCGCGTCTCAGAGGCGCGCCATTTTACGGATGCGCGCGGGCATGTCAACCCTCTGATCCAAAAAGTTTTTCTTCTTTTTCCACGAGCGGCAAAACGGCCCTTCCACTGCATGCGGCAGCGCTCTCGCTCCTACCGGACGCCCATGAAAAAGCCCCGCCGAAGCGGGGCTTTCCCTGTCCGTCCACGAAGAGGTCAGGCGAAGACGATCTCGTCTCCTTCCACCTTCGCCGAGATACTGGCACCCGGCGCGAATTTGCCGGCCAGGATCAGTTGCGCCAGCGGGTTCTCGATCCAGCGCTGGATGGCCCGCTTCAGCGGGCGTGCGCCATAGACCGGGTCGAAGCCGACGGCGATCAGCTTGTCCAGCGCCTCCTGGCTCAGTTCCAGGCTCAGCTCGCGCTCGGCCAGGCGCTTGCGCAGGCGACCGAGCTGGATCTCGGCGATGCCGGCGATCTGCTCGCGAGCCAGCGGCTCGAATACCACCACTTCGTCGATCCGGTTGATGAATTCCGGACGGAAGTGTGCATTGACCGCGTCCATCACTGCGGCACGTTGCGCCTCGCGGTCGCCGGCCAGCTCCTGGATCTGTGCCGAACCGAGGTTGGAGGTCATCACCACCACGGTGTTGCGGAAGTCCACCGTACGCCCGTGACTGTCGGTCAGGCGTCCGTCCTCGAGCACCTGGAGGAGAATGTTGAATACATCCGGATGGGCCTTCTCCACCTCGTCCAGCAGCACCACCGAGTAGGGCTTGCGGCGGATCGCCTCGGTCAGGTAGCCGCCTTCCTCAAAGCCGACGTAGCCCGGAGGCGCGCCGATCAGGCGGGCCACCGAGTGTTTCTCCATGAACTCGGACATATCGATCCGCACCAGCGCCTCCTCGGTATCGAAGAGGAACTCGGCCAGCGCCTTGCACAACTCGGTCTTGCCCACCCCGGTCGGGCCGAGGAAGAGGAACGAGCCGCTCGGCCGGTTCGGATCGGCGAGGCCGGCGCGCGAACGGCGCACGGCGTTGGACACGGCGACTACCGCCTCGTCCTGGCCGATCACTCGCCGATGCAGCTCCTGCTCCATGCGCAGCAGCTTCTCGCGCTCGCCCTCGAGCATCTTCGACACCGGGATACCGGTCCACTTGGAAACCACTTCGGCGATTTCCTCGTCGGTCACCTTGTTGCGCAGCAACTGGTTCTCGGTCTTGCCGTGCTGGTCGACCATCTGCAGGCTGCGTTCCAGGTCCGGGATGGTCTGGTACTGGATGCGCGCCATGCTCTCGAGGTCGCCCTTGCGCCGCGCCGCCTCCATCTCCTGCTTGGCCTGCTCGATCTTCTGCTGGATCTGCGCCGAGCCCTGCACCTCGGCCTTCTCGGACTTCCAGATCTCCTCGAGGTCGGCGTATTCGCGCTCGAGCTTGACGATATCCTCCTCCAGCTTGGCCAGGCGCTTCCTGGTGGCTTCGTCGTCTTCCTTCTTCAGCGCCTCGCGCTCGATCTTCAGCTGGATCAGGCGACGGTCGAGACGATCCAGTTCCTCTGGCTTGGAGTCGATCTCCATGCGGATGCGGCTGGCGGCCTCGTCGATCAGGTCGATGGCCTTGTCCGGCAGTTGCCGATCGGTGATGTAGCGGTGCGACAGCTTGGCCGCGGCGATGATCGCGCCGTCGGTGATGCTCACCCCGTGGTGCACTTCATAGCGTTCCTTAAGACCACGGAGGATGGCGATCGTGTCTTCCTCGCTCGGTTCGTCCACCAGCACCTTCTGGAAGCGGCGCTCCAGCGCGGCATCCTTCTCGATGTACTGGCGATACTCGTCGAGGGTAGTAGCACCGACGCAGTGCAGCTCGCCGCGCGCCAGAGCCGGCTTGAGCATGTTGCCGGCGTCCATGGCACCTTCCGCCTTGCCGGCACCGACCATGGTGTGCAGTTCGTCGATGAACAGGATGACCCGGCCTTCCTGCTTGCCCAGTTCGTTGAGGACTGCCTTCAGGCGTTCCTCGAACTCGCCGCGGAACTTGGCACCGGCGATCAGCGCCCCCATGTCCAGGGCCAGCAGGCGCTTGTCCTTGAGGCCGTCCGGCACTTCGCCGTTGATGATGCGCTGGGCCAGGCCCTCGACGATGGCGGTCTTGCCGACGCCGGGTTCGCCGATCAGCACCGGGTTGTTCTTGGTCCGCCGCTGCAGGACCTGGATGGTCCGGCGGATTTCGTCGTCGCGACCGATCACCGGGTCGAGCTTGCCTTCCTCGGCGCGCTTGGTCATGTCGACGGTGTACTTGTCCAGCGCCTGGCGCGACTCCTCGACGTTCGGGTCGTTCACCGCTTCGCCGCCACGCAGGTTGGCCACGGCATTCTCCAGCGCCTTGCGCGACACGCCCTGGCCGAGCAGCAGCTTGCCGAGCCTGGTGTTCTCGTCCATCGCGGCCAGCAATACCAGCTCGCTGGAGATGAACTGGTCGCCCTTCTGCTGGGCCAGGCGGTCAGCCTGGTTGAGCAGGCGTGCGAGATCCTGGGACAGGTTCACGTCGCCGGTCGGGCTCTGGATCTTCGGCAGCGCGTCGAGTTCTTTGTTGAGGCCGCTGCGCAGGGCGGCGATATCGAAGCCGACCTGCATCAGCAGGGGCTTGATCGAACCGCCTTGCTGCTCGAGCAGGGCGGAAAGCAGGTGCACCGGCTCGATGGCCGGATGGTCATGGCCAACGGCCAGGGACTGGGCGTCGGAGAGCGCCAGTTGCAGCTTGCTGGTCAAACGGTCTATTCGCATGGGTCGTCCTTCCTTCTATAGAGCGGGCCGGAACGATGGGTGTCCCTGATGAAGAAAAGCCCGCCGAGATGACTCAGTAGATAAGGGCGATTTTCCGCGGTTCAAGCGACCGGACCGTGACATCGGTCAGTTGCCGCCGGATAACCTGCGCGGGCCTAGTCCTGGAGCCAGACCAGGCTGGCAAAACGGCCGGTACGCGACGAGCGGCGGTAGGAATAGAAGCGCGCGGTATCGCTGAAGGTGCAGAAGCCGCCGCCATGCACGGCGGTGACGCCATGGGCGCCCAGGCGGATCCGCGCGAGTCGGTAGATGTCGGCCATGAAGCGGCCCGGATTGGCGCTAGGTACGAAAGCCGAGCGCGCCTCGGCGTGCGCAGCGACGAATGCATCGCGGACCTCGCCGCCGACCTCGAAGGCCTGCGGGCCGATCGCCGGCCCCAGCCACACCAGCAGTTCGTCGCCGGGCACGCCCAGGCTGTCCACCGTCGCCTCCAGCACGCCCGCCGCCAGCCCGCGCCAGCCGGCATGGGCCGCGGCCACGCGGGTGCCCGAGCGGTCGCAGAACAACGCCGGCAGGCAGTCGGCGGTCATGATCGTACAGGCGACGCCCGGCATCGCGCTCCAGCTGGCGTCGGCCCTGAGCACCCGGCTCGGGTCGGCCTCCACCACCGTCACTCCGTGCACCTGGTCCAACCAGCTCGGCCGGCATTCCAGGCGCTCGGTCAGGCGTCGGCGGTTTTCTTCCACGGCGCGCGGATCGTCGTCGACGTGGGCGCCAAGGTTCAGACTGTCGAAGGGTGCCTGGCTGACCCCGCCACTGCGCGTGGTCACGCAGGCCCGCACACGGGCCGGCGCCGGCCAGCCGGGGGTCAGCCAGGCGTTCATCCGACGAACGCCTCGCGATCCTGGCGCAACAGGCTGAGCAGCCAGAGGAAGTCTTCCGGCAGCGGCGACTCCCACTTCATGCGCACGCCGGTGGCCGGGTGATCCAGTTCGAGGAAGCGCGCGTGCAGCGCCTGCCGGGGGAACTCGCGAAGAGTCTGGACCAGGGTCTGGCTGGCCACCGGGGGAATCCTGAAGCGCCCACCGTAGACCGGATCGCCGACCAGGGGATAGCCGATATGGCTCATGTGCACGCGGATCTGGTGGGTACGCCCGGTCTCCAGCTTGACCCGGGTATGGGTGTGCGCACGGAAGCGTTCCAGCACGCGGTAATGGCTGACCGCCACCTTGCCGGCGTCGACCACCGCCATCTTCTGCCGCTGCACGCCATGCCGTCCGATCGGCGCATCGATGGTGCCGCCGGAGGTGATCACGCCGATCACGATCGCCTCGTAGATGCGGCTGACCGACCGTGCCTGCAGTTGCGCCACCAGCTTGGTGTGGGCCTCCAGCGTCTTGGCCACTACCATCAGGCCGGTCGTGTCCTTGTCCAGGCGGTGGACGATCCCGGCGCGCGGCACATTGGCGATGTCCGGGACATGGTAGAGCAAGGCATTCAGCAGGGTGCCGTCCTGATGGCCGGCAGCCGGATGGACCACCAGGCCGGCGGGCTTGTCGATCACCAGGATGTGCTCGTCCTCGTAGACGATTTCCAGCTCGATGTCCTGTGCGAGCCACTCGCCCTGGGCTTCCTGCTCGGCCTCCAGGACCAGTTGCGCGCCGCTGTGGACGATGTCGCGCGGGCGCAGCACGGCGCCGTCGACGGTCAGGCGACCGTCCTTGATCCAGCCGGCCAGACGGGAGCGGGAGTGTTCGGGAAAAAGCTGGGCGGCGATCTGGTCGAGACGCTGGCCACCCAGCTCGAACGGCACCTCGGCCGCGCGTTGAATCATATCGGACATGAGTAGGAGACGATGCTCAGCGCGGCTTTTGGAATCGGCTACGCGCTGTGGTTAAATACGGGGTCTTTGTCCCAGGGGGTGCCTGGGGCGCCAATCATAACAGACGGTTGAGGCCAAGCCGACCGTCCCAGGGACGCAAGCCGCCATGCAAGTGAAACACCTGCTGCTGATCGCCATCCTCGCCCTCACCGCAGCCTGCTCCTCGAACAAGGAGACTGTCGACGAGAACCTGAGCGAGAGCCAGCTGTACCAGCAGGCGCAGGACGACCTCAACAACAAGAGCTACAACAGCGCCGTCACCAAGCTGAAAGCCCTCGAGTCGCGCTATCCCTTCGGCCGCTACGCCGAGCAGGCCCAGCTCGAGCTGATCTACGCCAACTACAAGAACATGGAGCCCGAAGCCGCCCGCGCCGCCGCCGAACGCTTCATCCGCCTGCATCCGCAGCACCCCAACGTCGACTACGCCTACTACCTCAAGGGCCTGTCCTCCTTCGACCAGGACCGCGGCCTGCTGGCGCGCTTCCTGCCGCTGGACATGACCAAGCGCGACCCGGGCGCCGCCCGCGACTCCTTCAACGAGTTCGCCCAGCTCACCAGCCGCTTCCCCAACAGCCGCTACGCCCCGGACGCCAAGGCGCGCATGGTGTACCTGCGCAACCTGCTGGCGGCCTACGAAGTGCACGTCGGCCACTACTACCTGAAGCGCCAGGCCTATGTCGCCGCCGCCAACCGCGGTCGCTACGTGGTGGAGAACTTCCAGGAAACCCCGGCCGTCGGCGATGGCCTGGCGATCATGGTCGAAGCCTACCGTCGCCTGGGTCTCGACGACCTGGCCAGCACCAGCCTGGAAACCCTCAAGCTCAACTATCCGGATAACGCCAGCCTCAAGGATGGCGAGTTCGTCGCCCGCGAAAGCGAGGCCGACACCCGCTCCTGGCTGGCCAAGGCCACCCTGGGCCTGATCGAGGGCGGCGAGCCGCCGCCGCACATGGAAACCCAGGCCGCCAAGGACGTGATCAAGCAGTACGAGGATGCCGAGCGGGAGATCCCCGCCGAACTGAAGCCGGAAAACCAGGATCACAGCGCCGACGACGAGAAGCCGGAGAGCGATGACGACGAAGACTCCGGCCGCTCCTGGTGGAGCTACATGACCTTCGGTCTCTTCGACTGATCGCACGAAACACCGAAGGGAGGCGCAGGCCTCCCTTCTTTTTGCCCGCCGCCATGCCTCTCCCAGCGCCAAACGCCGCACAGCCTGGACCTTCCCGGCTGGGATCGAGCCGGCGGCTTGGCTAAACTGCAGCTTTCTCCAGCCTCCGAGATCACCATGGGCCTTTTCCGCCTCCTGTTCTGGATCGCCCTGATCGCCATCGCGTTCTGGCTCTGGCGTCGCTTTACCCGTCCCACTCCGCGCCAGCAGCAACGTCCGCAGGACGAGCCGAGCGCATCGCCGATGGTCCGCTGCGCCCATTGCGGCGTCCACGTGCCGCAGGCCAACGCCCTCGCCCACGAACAACGCTGGTATTGCAGCCAGGCGCACCTGCGCCAGGACCAGGGCGACCGTGCGCGCTGAACGGCTACGGCTGAGCGAGGAGCAGGGGCAACGCATCCTCCGTCTGTACCACCTGTACCGCCTGACCATCGGCCTGGTACTGGTCCTGCTGATCTCCAGCGACCTGGAAGATCAGGTCCTCAAGCTCGTCCACCCTGAACTGTTCCATGTCGGCAGTTGGTGCTACCTGGTCTTCAACATCCTGGTCGCGCTGTTCCTGCCGCCGTCACGGCAATTGCTGCCGATCTTCATCCTCGCGCTCACCGACGTACTGATGCTTTGCGGCCTGTTCTACGCAGGTGGCGGCGTACCCAGCGGCATCGGCAGCCTGCTGGTGGTGGCGGTGGCCATTGCCAACATCCTGCTGCGCGGGCGCATCGGCCTGGTCATCGCGGCGGCGGCCAGCCTCGGCCTGCTCTACCTGACCTTCTTCCTCAGCCTGAGCAGCCCGGACGCCACTAACCACTACGTCCAGGCCGGCGGCCTCGGCACCCTGTGCTTCGCCGCCGCGCTGGTGATCCAGGCTCTGGTGCGGCGCCAGGAGCAGACCGAAACGCTGGCCGAAGAACGCGCCGAGACGGTCGCCAACCTGGAGGAACTCAACGCATTGATCCTGCAGCGCATGCGCACCGGCATCCTCGTGGTCGATAGCCGTCAGGCCATCCTCCTCGCCAACCAGGCCGCCCTCGGCCTGCTCAGGCAGGACGACGTGCAGGGCGCCAGCCTGGGCCGCCACAGCCCGATGCTGATGCACTGCATGAAGCAATGGCGCCTGAATCCCAGCCTCCGTCCGCCGACGCTCAAGGTGGTGCCGGATGGCCCGACGGTGCAACCCAGCTTTATCAGCCTCAACCGCGAAGACGACCAGCACGTGCTGATCTTCCTCGAAGACATTTCGCAGATCGCCCAGCAGGCGCAGCAGATGAAGCTGGCCGGTCTCGGCCGCCTGACCGCCGGCATCGCCCATGAGATCCGCAACCCGCTGGGCGCGATCAGCCACGCCGCCCAACTGCTGCAGGAGTCAGAGGAACTGGATGCCCCGGACCGACGCCTGACGCAGATCATCCAGGACCAGTCGAAGCGGATGAACCTGGTCATCGAGAACGTCCTGCAGCTCTCCCGTCGCCGCCAGGCCGAACCGCAGCAGCTCGACCTGAAGGAGTGGCTTCAGCGGTTCGTCGACGAATACCCCGGCAGGCTGCGAAACGACAGCCAACTGCACCTGCAGCTCGGTGCCGGCGACATCCAGACCCGCATGGACCCACATCAGTTGAACCAGGTGCTGAGCAACCTGGTGCAGAACGGTCTTCGCTACAGCGCCCAGGCGCACGGGCGCGGCCAGGTCTGGCTGAGCCTCGCGCGCGACCCGGAGAGCGACCTGCCGGTGCTGGAAGTCATCGACGACGGTCCCGGCGTACCGGCGGACAAACTGAACAACCTGTTCGAACCCTTCTTTACTACAGAAAGCAAAGGCACCGGCCTGGGCCTCTATCTCTCCCGCGAGCTCTGCGAGAGCAACCAGGCACGGATCGACTACCGCAATCGCGAGGAAGGCGGCGGCTGCTTCCGCATCACCTTCGCCCACCCGCGCAAACTCAGCTGACGGAAGCCGCACGCATGAGCCGACAAAAAGCCCTGATCGTCGACGATGAACCGGATATCCGCGAACTGCTGGAAATCACTCTCGGCCGCATGAAGCTGGACACCCGCAGCGCCCGCAACGTCAAGGAAGCCCGCGAGTTGCTGGCCCGCGAGCCGTTCGACCTGTGCCTCACCGACATGCGCCTGCCGGACGGCAGCGGCCTCGATCTGGTCCAGTACATCCAGCAGCGCCATCCACAGACCCCGGTGGCCATGATCACCGCGTACGGCAGCCTGGACACCGCGATCCAGGCGCTCAAGGCCGGTGCCTTCGACTTCCTCACCAAACCGGTCGACCTCGGTCGCTTGCGGGAGCTGGTGGCAACCGCCCTGCGCTTGCGCAACCCGGAAGCCGAGGAAGCGCCGGTGGACAACCGCCTGCTCGGCGAGTCGCCGCCGATGCGCGCCCTGCGCAACCAGATCGGCAAGCTGGCGCGCAGCCAGGCGCCGGTCTACATCAGTGGCGAGTCCGGTAGCGGCAAGGAGCTGGTGGCGCGCCTGATCCACGAGCAGGGGCCACGTATCGAGCGGCCGTTCGTGCCGGTGAACTGCGGCGCGATTCCCTCCGAACTGATGGAAAGCGAGTTCTTCGGCCACAAGAAAGGCAGCTTCACTGGCGCTATCGAAGACAAGCAGGGCCTGTTCCAGGCCGCCAGCGGCGGCACCCTGTTCCTCGACGAAGTCGCCGACCTGCCGATGGCCATGCAGGTCAAACTGCTCCGGGCGATCCAGGAAAAGGCCGTGCGCGCGGTCGGCGGCCAGCAGGAGGTCGCCGTCGACGTGCGCATCCTCTGCGCCACCCACAAGGACCTCGCCGCCGAAGTCGGCGCCGGGCGCTTCCGCCAGGACCTCTACTACCGCCTCAACGTCATCGAGCTGCGCGTACCGCCGCTGCGCGAACGCCGCGAGGACATCCCGCTGCTCGCCGAACGCATCCTCAAGCGCCTGGCCGGCGACACCGGCCTGCCGGCCGCCAGGCTGACCGGCGACGCACAGGAGAAGCTGAAGAACTACCGCTTCCCGGGCAACGTCCGCGAGCTGGAAAACATGCTGGAGCGCGCCTACACCCTGTGCGAAGACGACCAGATCCAGCCTCACGACCTGCGCCTGGCCGATGCGCCGGGTGCCAGCCAGGAAGGCGCCGCGAGCCTGAGCGAAATAGACAACCTCGAGGACTACCTGGAAGACATCGAGCGCAAGCTGATCATGCAGGCGCTCGAGGAGACCCGCTGGAACCGCACCGCCGCGGCCCAGCGCCTGGGCCTGACGTTCCGCTCGATGCGCTACCGCCTGAAAAAGCTGGGCATCGACTGAAAGTGAAAAGGCCTGTCCGAAGACAGGCCTTTTGGTTTTCGCTCCTCAGAGGCGACCAGCCGGGGCGTAGGGGACCGGGTCGATGATCGGTTCCCGCCCGCTCATGAGATCCGCCAGCAGACGGCACGACGCCGGTGCCAGGACCAGCCCGTTGCGGTAGTGCCCGGTATTCAGCCAGAGCCCGTCGAAGCCAGGCACCGGACCGATATAGGGGATGCCTTCGGGAGAGCCCGGGCGCAACCCTGCCCAGTGGGCCACCGGCTGCATGTCCGCCAGTTCCGGCAACAGTTCTGCCGCAGACGCCCTGAGGCTTTCCAGCGCCTCGTCGGTCGGCGTCTTGTCGAAGCCCGAATGTTCCAAGGTGCTGCCGATCAGGATGTGGCCGTCGCGCCGCGGAATCGCGTAGCGCCCCTTGGCCAGCACCATGCGCGGCAGGAAATCCGCCGCGCACTTGTAGAGGATCATCTGCCCTTTCACCGGTACCACGGGCAGTTCCAGGCCAAGCGGCTTCAACAACTCGCCGCTCCAGGCGCCCGCCGCCAGCAGCACCTTGTCGCCACGGATCTCGCCACGCGAGGTCGCCACGCCGAGCACTCGATCGCCGTCGCGCAACCAGCCGCGCACCTCCGTCTGCTCATGCAGTTCGAGATTGGCGAATTGTTGCAGGGATGCCCGCAATGAGCGCGCCAGGCGAGGATTGCGCACATTGGCCACGCCCGACATGTAGACCGCCCGCTGGAAGCCGGCGCCCAGCCCGGGCACCGCCGCGTAGGCCTCCTCGATCGGCACTTCCTTCAACGGCCGGGTGTGCTTGCGTGCCCACTGCAGTGCCTCGGTCTGGTCGTCCAGGTCCAGCCAGTACAGGCCAACGGTATGGACCTCGGGATCGAGCCCGGTCTCGTCGAGCAAACGCTGCCCCAGGGCCGGGTAGAAGTCCTGCGACCAGTGCGCCAGGGCGGTCACCGCCGGGCTGTAGCGCCACGGATAGAGCGGCGAGACGATCCCGCCTCCCGCCCAGGATGCCTCACGCCCACTCTCGCCCCGCTCCACCAGGGTCACCCGCAGTCCGGCGAGCGCCAGCTCCCGGGCGGTCAACAGGCCGATGACGCCAGCGCCCACTACCACAACTCTTTCCGACACCAGGGCCTCCACGATCACACAGGGGTTGCAGAAAAGTCGGTCATACGCCTCATCCCGCAGCTGATTGAGGCAACGGGGAAAATCCGGCGAGATACGACCGTCGCGGAATGATACGAGCAAAAGGACCGCCTGCCATGGTCGAAAGGTCGCAGAGAGCGTTGACGCTCACCGAGCTGCTGTTTGCGCTGGTTCTGCTGGGAATACTGGGAAGCCTGGCGCTGCCTGGGATGGCAGCCTGGCTGGACGGCAATCGCGAGCGAAGTGTGTTGCACGAGCTGAGCGCGAGCATCCAGCTGGGCAGAACCCATGCCGTCGCCTACCAGCGCCCGGTGACGCTCTGTCCGTCGACCGATGGCCGTCACTGCGGCAGCGACTGGGGAGAGGGCTGGCTGCTTGCGGAAGACGGTGGGGAACGGCTTCTCGTGGGACGCGCGCTTGCAAAGAAGGAAAGGCTCCGCTGGAACCGTTCGAACCGCCTCAGGTTCCTCCCCAGCGGCCAGCTCAACATTCACAACGGGCGGTTTCTGCTCTGCGGAAGGCATACCGTTGCCTGGCAACTGATCCTCAACCGGCAGGGCCGGCTCCGTACCGCGAGCGCCAGGGAGAACCGGGAGAAACGTGAGCTATGCAGCACTTCCGGATGATCATGGACCAGTTGTCCTGCCCCACGGGCCGACCGTCAACGACCGCAAGACGCTCCCAGGCCCGTTTGGCATGCTTTCCAGGCGTAGACCCCCTGGAGCAACCGCATGTCATATCGTTCCAACTCGACCGGCTTCACCCTGATCGAGTTGCTGATCATCGTCGTCCTGCTGGCCATCATGGCGAGCTTCGCCATTCCGAACTTCAAGCAGCTGACAGAACGCAACGAACTGCAGAGCGCCGCCGAGGAACTCAATGCGATGCTGCAGTACGCTCGCAGCGAAGCCGTGTCCCAGAGGCGCGCGATCAGCATCCAGGCGCTGAAGGACAAGGACTGGGGCAAGGGCCTGAGCATAGGTGTCCTGGCCTCCGGCTCGATCGCCGCGCCTCTGCGCAAACACGACGGCTTCCGTGCCGCCACGCTGACAGCGAAGGAAAAGAGCGCCGTGGAACATCTGACCTTCACGGCCAACGGTACCCTCGTACCGCCAACGGAACGAACCTTCGCAATCTGCCAGAACGGCAAGACCGACGGGGGCCGCGTGCTGAGCATCAGCCAGGCCGGCCGGATCCAACTCGAACCTTCCTCCAAGGCGCCCCAGTCATGCTATTGAAATCGCGACACAGGTCGCTGCACCAATCCGGCTTCAGCATGATCGAAGTGCTGGTCGCCCTGCTGCTGATCAGCATCGGCGTGCTGGGCATGATCGCCATGCAGGGCAAGACCATCCAGTACACCGCCGACTCGGTCGAGCGCAACAAGGCAGCCATGCTCGGCAGCAACCTGCTGGAAAGCATGCGGGCGAGCCCGAAGGCGCTGTACGACGTCAAGGACCAGATGGCCACGCAATCCGACTTCTTCAAGGCCAAGGGGTCGGCGTTCCCCACCGCGCCGTCCTCCTGCACGCCATTGCCCGACGCGATCAAGGACCGCCTGGGATGCTGGGCGGAACAGGTGAAGAACGAACTGCCAGGCGCTGGCGACCTGCTGAAGAGCGACTACTACATCTGCCGCAGCTCGAAGCCGGGCGACTGCGACGGCAAGGGCTCCATGCTGGAAATCCGCCTTGCCTGGCGCGGCAAGCAAGGCGCCTGCGTCAACGCCGCCGACAGCAGCGCCGACACCTCCCTCTGCTACTACACCCTCAGGGTCGAGCCATGAGCATGAACAACCGCTCCCGACGGCAATCGGGCCTGTCCATGATCGAACTACTGGTGGCCCTCGCCATCAGCAGCTTCCTGATTCTCGGGATTACCCAGATCTACCTGGACAACAAGCGCAACTACCTGTTCCAGCAAGGCCAGGCAGGCAACCAGGAAAACGGACGCTTCGCCATGATGTTCCTGGACCAGCAACTGGCCAAGGTGGGTTTCCGTAGGCGTGCGGACGACCCCAACGAGTTTGCCTTCCCGGCGCAGCAGAAAACCGCCTATTGCGAGGCATTCAAAGCCGGCTCGACCCTGGTGCCCGCCGTGGTCAAGGCCGGCCAGAGCGGATTCTGCTACCGCTATCAACCGGCGCCAGGCGAAGCCTACGACTGCGAAGGCAACTCGATCACCACCCCTAGCGATCCCTTCGCTACCGCCCAGGCCATCACCGCACGCGTTCTGTTCGTTCCCGCGACCGCCGATGTCCCCGGCAGCCTCGCCTGCTCCGCGCAGACAATCAAGGAAAAAGGCCAGGAGATCGTCAGCGGCCTGGTCGACTTCAAGCTCGAGTACGGCGTCGGCCCGACCATGGCCGGCAAACGCGAGGTGGAAAGCTTCGTCGAACAGGCCAACATCGCCGACCGTCCGGTGCGTGCCCTGCGCTACTCCGCGCTGATGGCCAGCGACAAGAACCTGCGCCAGGGCGACAGCAAGACCCTGGACGATTGGATCACGCTCTACCCCTCGTCCAAGACCAGCCTGCAAGGCAACGACAAGGACCGCCTCTACCAGATCGCCAAGGGCAGCCAGACACTCAGGAATCTCGTGCCATGAACAACTTCCCTGCACAACAGCGCGGCGCCACGCTGGTCATCGCCCTGGCGATCCTGGTGATCGTCACCCTGCTGGCGGTCTCGAGCATGCGCGAAGTGGTACTGGAAAGCCGCATCACCGGCAACGTCATCGAACAGACTCGCTTGCAGAACGCCGCCGAGTCCGGACTCCGCGAAGGCGAGCGGCGCTTCGTCAACACCCTGCGTCCGCCGGAGCCCGGCACCGGTTGTACGGCCGACAACGTGGCCCGCCCCTGCCTGCTGGACCTCGCCGCGCTGAACCTGAAGCTGGCGGACACCCACCAGAATCCGGTCGGCGTGCTGAAGGGCATCGCCAATACCTGGATGAGTTACCGCGGCAGCGACATCAGCAGCGCGACCACCGCGGGCACGCTCTACAGCGTGCAGTGGAACAACCTGCCCATTCCCTCGGGCGGCCAGGTCAACGAAGCGGAAAGCCCCGAATACGGCAACCTGATGCGCGGCATCGGCACCTTCTACTACGAGACCAATAGCGTCGCGCGCAACCAGACCAACAGCGAAACCGTCCTGCAGACCGTTCTCGCCCGTCTCTATACCAACTGATCGAGCCTCGCATGAAATCGGCACTCCACCAGATCGGCAAGACCTCGCTGGCAGCCGCGCTCAGCGGCGCCGTCCTGCTCTCCGCCCAGACCACCCACGCCGCCGCCCTGTCGGTCAGCCAGCAGCCGCTGATGCTGATCCAGGGCGTCGCCCCGAACATGCTGGTGACTCTCGACGACTCGGGCAGTATGGCTTATGCCTATGCACCGGATAGCCTGGTCAACAGCCGCAACAACGTCTATTTCGCGTCGAACAGCTACAACCCGATGTACTTCGACCCGAATACCCAGTACAAGCTGCCGAAAAAGGTGACCCTTTCCAATGGCCAGATCCAGGTGCAGGACTATTCCAAGCCCAGCTTCACCGCGGCATGGCGCAACGGTTTCACTCAGGAAGGCCGGGTAAACCTTTCCCGTGACTACAGGCCAACGGTGCAGTACCAGGGCGGATCGGGAGCAGGCACCGAGTCCAGCATCGACTGGTACGGGGCTCCTGCCTTCTACTACCAATACAGCGGGGGCCGCGGTTGCAGCCTCACCACTTCGAGTTGCTACACCCGTGTGGAAATCAGCGGCGCGGCCCAGCAGCAGAACTTCGCCAACTGGTACTCCTTCTATCGTACCCGCGCCCTGGCCACCCAGACCGCCGCTAACCTGGCGTTCTACAGCCTGCCTGAAAACGCCCGGATCAGTTGGCAACTACTGAACAGTTCCTCGTGCCTGATCGGCAGTGGCTCCAGTAACTGTTACAACAACTACCTGAGAGACTTCACCGGGCAGCATCGGGTGAACTTCTTCAACTGGCTGGAGAACCTGTCGGTCGGAGGTGGTACTCCGCTGCGTCAGGCCATGACTCGAGCGGGGGAGTTTCTCAAGAAGACCGGCGTCAACGGCCCCTATGCCTATCGACCTGGTACCCAGGCCTCGCCGGAATACAGCTGCCGTGGCAGCTATCACATTCTGATGACCGATGGTCTTTGGAACAACGACTCGGCCAACGTAGGCAATGCCGACAGCACGAGTCGTAGCCTCCCCGATGGCAAGAGCTACAGCAGCCAGACGCCTTACAGGGATGCTGCGTCCAATACCCTGGCCGACCAGGCCTTCCATTACTGGGCCACCGATGCCCGGCCGGATATCGACGACAACATCAAGCCGTACATTCCCTACCCGGACCAGGCCAATCCCTCGGCGGAGTACTGGAATCCGCGCAACGATCCGGCGACCTGGCAGCACATGGTGACCTATACCCTGGGCCTGGGCCTGACCACCAGCCTCACCAGCCCGAAGTGGGAGGGTTCCACCTACTCCGGCGGCTATGACGAAATCGCCGCCGGGCGCCTCAGCTGGCCGAACGCTTCGAATAACCATAGCAACAACGTCTATGACCTGTGGCACGCCGCAGTGAACTCCCGGGGCGAGTTCTTCAGCGCCGACTCGCCGGACCAACTGGTCGCGGCCTTCCAGGACATCCTCAACCGAATTTCGGGCAAGGACCTGCCGGCATCCCGCCCCGCCATCAGCTCGTCCCTGCAGGAAGACGACACTGGCGACAAGCTGACCCGCTTCGCCTACCAGACCAGCTTCGCCAGCGACAAGAACTGGGCTGGCGACCTGACCCGCTACAGCCTGACCACCCAGGACAAGGCCACCGTGCAGACCAAGCTGTGGAGCGCGCAGAGCATCCTCGACGCGATGCCCAACGGTGGAGCTGGCCGCAAGATCATGATGGCCGGATCCGGTACCTCGGGCCTCAAGGAGTTCACCTGGGGCAGCCTCAGCGCCGACCAGCAGCGGCAGTTGAACCGCGATCCGGACCGCAACGATGTCGCCGACACCAAGGGCCAGGACCGCGTGGCCTTCCTGCGCGGCGATCGCAGCAAGGAGAACAGCGACAACTTCCGCACCCGCAACTCGATCCTCGGCGATATCATCAACTCCTCGCCGGCGACGGTCGGCAAGGCCCAGTACCTGACCTACCTGGCCCAGCCGATCGAGCCCAGCGGCAACTACTCCACGTTCGCAGAAGCACAGAAAACCCGTGCCCCGCGGGTATACGTCGGCGCCAACGACGGCATGCTGCACGGTTTCGATACCGACGGTAACGAGACCTTCGCCTTCATCCCAAGCGCGGTCTTCGAGAAGCTCCACAAGTTGACCGCCCGCGGCTACCAGGGCGGCGCCCACCAGTTCTACGTCGACGGCTCGCCGGTGGTCGCCGACGCCTTCTTCGGCGGCGCCTGGCATACCGTGCTGATCGGCAGCCTGCGCGCCGGCGGCAAGGGCCTGTTCGCCCTCGACGTGACCGATCCCGCCAACATCAAGCTGCTCTGGGAAATCGGCGTGGACCAGGAGCCCGACCTTGGCTACAGCTTCCCCAAACCCACGGTCGCCCGGCTGCACAACGGCAAGTGGGCCGTGGTCACCGGAAACGGTTATTCCAGCCTGAACGACAAGGCCGCGCTGCTGATCATCGACCTGGAGACCGGGGCCATCACCCGCAAACTGGAAGTCACCGGCAGGACCGGCGTGCCCAACGGCCTATCCAGCCCTCGCCTGGCAGACAACAACAGCGACGGCGTAGCCGACTACGCCTACGCCGGCGACCTGCAAGGCAACCTCTGGCGCTTCGACCTGATCGCCGGCAAGGTCAACCAGGACGATCCGTTCAGCCGAGCCAACGACGGCCCGGCGGTGGCCTCGAGCTTCAGGGTGTCTTTCGGTGGCCAGCCGCTCTATTCGGCAGTCGACTCCGCCGGCGCGGCGCAAGCGATCACCGCCGCGCCCTCGCTGGTTCGCCATCCGACACGCAAGGGCTACATCGTGATCTTCGGTACCGGCAAGTATTTCGAGAACGCCGACGCCCGGGCCGATACCAGCCGCGCCCAGACGCTCTACGGCATCTGGGACCAGCAAACCAAGGGCGAAGCCGCGGGCAGCACACCCCGACTGACGCGCGGCAACCTGCAGCAGCAGACCCTGGACCTCCAGGCCGACTCGACCTTCGCCTCGACCGCTCGCACCATTCGCATCGCCAGTCAGAACCCGGTCAACTGGCTGAACAATGACGGCAGCACCAAGCAGTCCGGCTGGTATCTGGACTTCATGGTCAACGGCACCCTGAAGGGCGAGATGCTGATCGAGGACATGATCGCCATCGGCCAGGTGGTGCTGCTGCAAACCATCACCCCGAACGATGACCCCTGTGCCGACGGCGCCAGCAACTGGACCTATGGCCTCGATCCCTATACCGGCGGTCGCACCAGCTTCACCGTGTTCGACCTGGCACGCCAGGGCGTCGTGGACTCGAAATCCGACTACAGCTACAACAAGCAGAACGTCGCGGTATCCGGTACCGAGCAGAAAGGCCTGGGAGGCTTGACGCTGAGCACCAACGAACAGGGCAATCCGGAAGTCTGCTCCTCGGGCGAATGCCTGACCGTGAACCCCGGTCCGAACACCCGTGGCCGCCAGAACTGGCGCCCCATCGAAGGAAAGAACTGATATGAAAGTGCTGCCTATGCTGCTGGCCCTGGCCGTTCCCGGCCTCTGCTGGGCCGAAGATCCCCAGACCTTCGAAGGCGCTGGCGTGGTCTTCGAAGTCCAGGTCGAGAAGAACCTGGTGGACATCGACCACCGGCTCTACCGCCTGCCCAACAGCACCGTCAGGAACGGCATGCCCAGCCTGTTCCAGGTCAAGCCGGGCTCCGTGGTGTCCTACTCTGGCACCGTCAGCCAGCCGTGGTCCACCATCACCGATATCTACATTCACAAACAGATGAGCGAACAGGAGCTGGCCGAGATGATCGAGAAAGAACAGCCCCGCCAGGACGGGGAGGAGCAGCCCCGATGAGGACAAGACAGAAGGGCTTCACGTTGCTGGAAATGGTGGTGGTAGTGGCGGTGATCGGCATCCTCCTCGGCATCGCCATTCCCAGTTACCAGAACTACGTGATCCGCTCCAACCGCACCGAGGGGCAGGCGCTGCTCTCGGACGCGGCCGCGCGCCAGGAACGCTACTACTCGCAGAACCCCGGGGTCGGCTACACCAAGGACGTGGCCAAGCTGGGCATGAGTTCGGCCAACTCGCCGAACAACCTGTACAACCTCACCATAGCGACGCCCACCAGCACCACCTATACCCTGACCGCCACGCCGATCAACTCGCAGACCCGCGACAAGACCTGCGGCAAGCTGACCCTCAATCAGCTCGGCGAACGCGGCGCAGCCGGCAAGACCGGCAACAACAGCACCGTCAACGACTGCTGGCGCTGAAACGAAAGAGCCCCTCTACGAGAGGGGCTCTTTCATTGCGCACGGTTCACAAAGCCTTGACCCGCAGTTCCTTGGGCATCGAGAAGGTAATGTTCTCCTCCCGCCCCTCCAGTTCCTGCTCCTCCGACGCCCCCCACTCGCGTAGCTGGGCGATCACGCCGCGCACCAGCACTTCCGGCGCGGAAGCGCCTGCGGTGATTCCGATGCGACGCACACCGTCGAACCAGCCGCGTTGCATGTCCTCGGCGCCGTCGATCAGGTAGGCCGGCGTGCCCATCCGCTCGGCGAGTTCGCGCAGGCGGTTGGAGTTGGAACTGTTGGGGCTGCCCACCACCAAGACCATGTCGCACTGGTCGGCCAGTTCCTTCACGGCATCCTGGCGGTTCTGGGTGGCATAGCAGATGTCGTTCTTGCGCGGTCCCTGGATCTGCGGGAACTTGGCGCGCAGGGCATCGATGACCTTCGAGGTGTCGTCCATCGACAGGGTCGTCTGGGTCACGTAGTGCAGGGCTTCGGGCTTGCGCACCTCCAGCGCGGCGACGTCGGCCTCGTCCTCCACCAGGTAGATGGCACCACCGTTGCTGGCATCGTACTGGCCCATGGTGCCTTCCACCTCGGGGTGCCCTTCATGCCCGATCAGCACGCATTCGTGGCCGTCGCGGCTGTAGCGCACCACTTCCATGTGCACCTTGGTCACCAGCGGGCAGGTCGCGTCGAAAACCTTCAGGCCGCGCCCCTCGGCTTCCTTGCGGACCGCCTGGGAAACGCCGTGGGCGCTGAAGATGACGATGACGTTGTCCGGCACCTGATCGAGTTCCTCGACGAAGATGGCGCCGCGCTGGCGCAGGTTGTCCACGACGAACTTGTTGTGCACCACCTCGTGACGCACGTAGATCGGCGGGCCGAAGACATCGAGGGCACGGTTGACGATCTCGATGGCGCGATCCACGCCGGCGCAGAAGCCGCGGGGATTGGCGAGTTTGATTTGCATGGCGGTCTCGTGGGCGACGCGGTGATTGGACGAATGAACCTTGCTACCGCCCTCCCCGCTTGGGAAGGGCGCAGCGACCGACGGTTCAGGCCGGCTGGACGTCGATGATCTCGACTTCGAAGGCCAGGGTCTTGCCGGCCAGCGGATGATTGAAGTCGACGGTCACCTGCTGCTCATCGAACGCCTTGACCACGCCCGGCAGTTCGGTCTTGGCCGCGTCGTTGAAGATCACCAGCAGGCCCTCGGCCAGCTCCATGTCCTGGAACTGGTCGCGCGGCATGATCTGCACGTTCTGCGGATTCGGCTGGCCGAAGCCCTGTTCGGGAAGAATGCTCAGGGTGCGCTTGTCGCCAGCCTTCAAGCCGAACAGCGCCTGTTCGAAGCCCGGCAGCAGGTTGCCGTCGCCGACCTTGAACGAGGCAGGCTGCTTGTCGAAGGTGCTGTCGACGACGTTGCCGTCCTCCAGCTTGAGGGCGAAATGCAGGGTGACGCGGCTCTCCTGGCCAATGCGGGTCGACTCAGCCATGGGCGGCTTCTCCGGATTTCTTCGATCTGAACATGTCGAGCGCCAGCATGACGGCGCCGACGGTGATGGCGCTATCGGCCAGGTTGAACGCCGGGAAGTACCAGCGGTTCTGCCAGTGCACCAGGATGAAGTCCACCACGTGGCCAAGGACCATGCGGTCGTAAAGGTTGCCCAGGGCGCCGCCGAGCACCAGCGCCAGGGCGATGGCCAACCAGGTCTCGCCTTTCTTCAGGCGTTTCAGCCAGACCACCAGGATCGCGCTGACGACGATGGCGATCAGGGCGAACAGCCAGCGCTGCCAGCCCGAGCTGTCGGCCAGGAAGCTGAAGGCGGCACCGGTGTTGTAGGCCAGGGTCCAGCTGAACAGATCGGGGATCACCACGATCTGCTGGTACATGCTCAGTTCGGCCTGGAAGAACGCCTTGCTGACCTGGTCGAGGACGAACACCAGCACGGTGATCCACAACCAGGGCAAGCGCCCGAAACGATCGACGTCAGGCATAGTGGCGAACCTCGCCGCTGCCTTCGATGTTCTCGATGCAGCGACCGCACAGGTCAGGATGCGCAGCGTGCTGACCGACGTCCTCGCGATGGTGCCAGCAACGACCGCACTTGGCGTGGGTCGACTTGACCACTTTCAGCTTGAGGCCGGCGACTTCGCTGTCCACCGCGTCGGCCGGAGCCGCCGACAGCGGCGCCAGGGTCGCGGTCGAGGTGATCAGGACGAAGCGTAGCTCGTTGCCCAGCTTGGCCAATTGGGCCTGCAGCGCGTCTTCCGTATACAGGGTGACCTCGGCCTGCAGGTTGCCGCCCACGGCCTTGGCCGCGCGCTGGTTCTCCAGCTCCTTGTTGACCGCGGCCTTCACCGCCATGACCTGTTCCCAGTACTGGCGATTCAGCGTCACGTCGGCCGGCAGTTCGCTGAGGCCGTCGTACCAGGTGGCGAGCATTACCGACTCGGCGCGCTCGCCGGGCAGGAACTTCCAGACTTCCTCGGCGGTGAACGCCAGGATCGGGGCGATCCAGCGCACGAGGGCCTCGGCGATGTGGAACAGTGCGGTCTGGCAGGAGCGCCGGGCGACGCTGTTGGCGCCGGTGGTGTACTGGCGGTCCTTGATGATGTCCAGATAGAACCCGCCCAGCTCCTGTACGCAGAAGTTGTGCACCTTGGAATAGACGTTCCAGAAGCGGTACTCGCGGTACGCCTCTTCGATCTCGCGCTGCAAGAGCAGGGCGCGATCGACCGCCCAGCGATCCAGGGCCAGCATTTCCTGGGGCGGCAGCAGATCCGTGGCCGGATCGAAACCGTTCAGGTTGGACAGCAGGAAGCGCGTGGTATTGCGGATCCGCCGGTAGGCATCGGCGCTACGCTGGAGAATCTGCTGGGATACCGCGATCTCGCCCGAGTAATCGGTCGAAGCCACCCACAGGCGCAGGATGTCGGCGCCCAGGGTATCGATGACGGTCTGCGGCACCACGGTGTTGCCCAGCGACTTGGACATCTTGCGGCCGGACTCGTCGACGGTGAAACCGTGGGTCAGCAACTGGCGGTACGGCGCATGGTTGTCGATCGCGCAGCCGGTCAGCAGCGAGGAGTGGAACCAGCCGCGGTGCTGGTCGGAACCTTCCAGGTAGAGATCGGCGACCGGGCCGCTGGCATGGCCGATCCGGTGGGAACCACGCAGCACGTGCCAATGGGTGGTGCCGGAGTCGAACCAGACGTCCAGGGTGTCGTTGATTTTCTCGTACTGCGCGGCGTCCTCGCCGAGCAGCTCGGCGGCGTCGAGCTTGAACCAGGCTTCGATGCCTTCCTTCTCGACTCGCTGCGCGACCTCTTCCATCAGCTCCACGGTGCGTGGATGCAGTTCGCCACTGGCCTTGTGCAGGAAGAACGGGATCGGTACACCCCAGTTGCGCTGGCGCGAGATGCACCAGTCGGGACGCCCGGCGATCATTCCGTGCAGACGCGCCTGGCCCCAGCCCGGGACGAATTCGGTCTGGGTGATGGCTTCCAGCGCTCGCTCGCGCAGGGAAGCACCCTGCCTGGGCTGCTTGTCCATGCCGACGAACCACTGCGCGGTGGCGCGATAGATCAGCGGCGTCTTGTGCCGCCAGCAGTGCATGTAGCTGTGATTGATGGTTTCGTGGGCCAGCAGGCTGCCGACCTCTTCCAGCTTGGCCACCACGTTGGGGTTGGCCTTCCAGATGAACTGGCCGCCGAAGAACGGCAACGAGTCGACGTAGACGCCGTTGCTCTGCACCGGGCTGAGGATGTCGTCGTTGCTCATCCCGTAGCGCTTGCAGGTATAGAAGTCGTCTTCGCCGTAGGCCGGCGACGAGTGGACGATACCGGTGCCGGCATCGAGGGCCACGTAGTCGGCCAGGTACACCGGCGACAGGCGCTCGTAGAACGGATGGCGGAAGTTGATCAGCTCCAGCGCCTCGCCCTTGGCGGTGGCGACCACCTTGCCCTCGCGCTGGTAGCGCGCCAGGCAGGACTCGACCAGGGCCTCGGCCAGCACCAGGTAGCGATCGCCGGCATCGACCAGCGCGTAGTCGATCTCCGGATGCACGTTCAGCGCCTGGTTGGCCGGGATGGTCCAGGGCGTGGTGGTCCAGATGACGATCTGCGCCGGCTTGTCCAGGGCCGCCAGGCCGAAGGCCGCGGCCAGCTTGTCGGCATCCGCCACCGGGAAGCCAACGTCGATGGTCGGCGACTTCTTGTCGGCGTACTCGACCTCGGCCTCGGCCAGCGCCGAACCACAGTCGAAGCACCAGTTGACCGGCTTCAGGCCCTTGAACACGAAGTCCTGCTTGACCATTTCCGCGAGGGCGCGGATTTCGTTCGCCTCGTTGGCGAAATTCATGGTCTTGTAGGGGTTGTCCCACTCGCCGAGCACGCCCAGGCGAATGAAGTCGGCCTTCTGCCCTTCGATCTGCTCGGCCGCGTATTCGCGGCACAGTTCGCGGGTCTTGTCCGCCGGAAGATTCTTGCCGTGGGTGGTCTCGACCTTGTGCTCGATGGGCAGGCCGTGGCAATCCCAGCCCGGCACATAGGGCGCGTCGTAGCCCGCCAGGGTCTTGGAGCGGACAATGATGTCCTTGAGAATCTTGTTGACCGCGTGACCGATGTGAATGCTGCCGTTGGCGTACGGAGGGCCATCGTGCAGGACGAACTTCGGACGGTCGCCGCCAATGGCCCGCAGCTTCTGGTACAGACCGATGTCGCTCCAGAACTTCAGGGTTTCCGGCTCGCGCTGGGGCAGGCCGGCTTTCATTGGGAAGGCGGTTTCCGGAAGGTTTAGCGTCGCTTTGTAGTCGGTCATCTCAGGGCCTGTTCAGGATCTCTTCAATCAAGCGGTTGGCCCAGCCAGTAGGCCCGGGCGGCGGCGATATCCGCGAGAATCGCCGCCTTGAGTGCCTCCAGGGAGGCAAAACGCTGCTCGTCGCGCAGCTTCTGGTGGAAGGTCACCTGCAGATGCCGGCCGTATAGATCGCCGGCGAAATCGAGCAGGTGCACTTCCAGATGGGGACGGCCGTCGCCGTTCACCGAAGGGCGGGTGCCGATGTTCGCCACCCCCTGGCAACGCTGGCCATCGACCAGCGTACTGACCAGGTAGACCCCGTTCAACGGCGCCTTGCGCCGTTTCAGTTGAATGTTGGCCGTGGGCGAGCCCAGTTGCCGGCCGAGTTTCTGTCCATGCAGGACCCGTCCGCTCAGGCTGAAGGGACGCCCCAGAAGGCGCTCGGCGAGATGCAGGTCGCCCTCGGCCAGGGCCTGGCGGACCCGCGTGCTGCTCACCCGCACACCGTCCAGTTCGACGGTGGTGGCCGCCTCGACGGTGAACCCCTGCTCGCGACTGGCGTTCACCAGGAAGGCGAAGTCACCGGAGCGGTCGCAGCCGAAACGGAAATCGTCGCCCACTTCAAGATGCCGCACCGCCAGTCCATCGACCAGGACCTGGCGGACGAACTCGGCTGCCGACAGCTCGCGCAAGCGGCGGTTGAAGGCCAGGCAGAGCACCACGTCGACGCCCTGCCCACGCAGCAACTCGAGTTTCTCGCGCAGGCGGGTCAGACGCACCGGCGCCGAATCGGGGGAGAAGAACTCGCGCGGCTGCGGCTCGAAAATCACCACGCAGCTGGGTACGCCCAGCTCCAGCGAGCGCTCGCGCAGACGCGCCAGGATAGCCTGGTGCCCGAGGTGGACGCCGTCGAAGTTACCGATGGTGGCGACGCAGCCCCCGGCCAGGGGCTGCAGGTTGTGTAGTCCGCGAAGCAGCTGCATAGCACGCTTATTGCTCAGAAAGTGGTCGATTATACGCGTACCGGGCGCCGGACAACAGGCAAAACGGCATGATCCCGCCGCCAGCCCGGACGCGCTTCACAGCACCGCCCGGCGGGAAAAGTCGCGCAGGCGGAAACCCAGCAGCGCGAGCATACCGAAATAGGCCAGGAGACCGGCAACCACCAGCAGGCCGAGGCGCAGGAATCGCTCCAGCATGGCGCCCTGCTCCCAGGCCGGCAGCCAGTGCATCGTGGCCAGCAGCACCGCCGACATCGCCAGCACCGCGACCACCAGCTTGACCAGGAACTTCGCCCAGCCCGGTTGCGGCAGGTACAGACGCTGCTTGCGCAGTTGCCAGTAGAGCAGGCCGGCATTCAGGCAGGCGGCCAGGCCGATGGACAGGGCCAGGCCGGCATGCTGAAGCGGGCCGATGAAGGCCAGGTTCATCAGTTGGGTGGAAACCAGGGTGAAGAGCGCGATCTTCACTGGCGTACGGATGTTCTGCTGGGCATAGAAGCCCGGCGCCAGAACCTTGACCAGGATGATGCCGAGCAGGCCGACGGAGTAGGCGACCAGCGCGCGCTGGGTCATCGCCGCGTCCACCGTGGTGAACTTGCCGTACTGGAACAGCGAGACAGTCAGAGGTTCGGCGAGGATCGCCAGGGCCAGCGAACAGGGCAGCACCAGCAGGAAGCACAGGCGCAGGCCCCAGTCGAGCAGGCGCGAGTACTCATGGCGATCCTTGTTCGAATAGGTCTTCGCCAGCATCGGCAGGAGGATCGTCCCCAGCGCCACGCCCAATACGCCGGAAGGCAGCTCCATGAGGCGGTCGGCGTAGTACATCCAGGACACCGAACCGGCTGCCAGGAACGAGGCGAAGATGGTGTTGATGATCAGCGAGATCTGGCTCACCGAGACCCCCAGGATCGCCGGCAGCATCAGCTTCATCACCCGCCAGACGCCGCTGTCCCTGAGGTTCAGGCGCGGCAGCACGAGCATGCCGATCTTCCTCAGGTGCGGCAGTTGATAGAGGAGCTGCAACAGGCCGCCGGCCAGCACCGCCCAGCCCAGCACCATGACCGGCGGATCGAAATAAGGCGTGAGGAACAGCGCGAAGCCGATCATTGCGACGTTCAGCAGGGTCGGCACGAAGGCCGGCACCGAGAAGCGGTTCCAGGTGTTGAGGATCGCGCCGGCCAGGGACGACAGCGAGATCAGCAATATATAAGGAAAGGTCACCCGCAGCAGGTCGGTGGTCAGGGCGAACTTTTCCGGGGTATCGGCGAAGCCCGGCGCGGTGACCCAGATAACCCAGGGCGCGGCGAGGATGCCGAGCGCCGTGACCAGCGCCAGCACCAGCGTGAGCAAGCCGGAAACGTAGGCGATGAAGGTCCGCGTCGCCTCCTCGCCCTGCTGGTTCTTGTACTCTGCCAGGATCGGCACGAAAGCCTGGGAAAACGCCCCTTCGGCGAAGATCCGCCGCAACAGGTTGGGCAGCTTGAAGGCGACGAAAAAGGCGTCGGTGGCGAGGCCGGCACCGAAGATCCGCGCCAGGATGGTATCGCGGACGAAACCGAGGACCCGCGACAGCATGGTGATGGAACTCACCGCCGCCAATGATTTGAGAAGATTCATGGATGTCGGGCTGCCGGCATGTCGAAATTGATCCTGTCCAAGACCGCGACCGGCCGGGCCGGTTCATCGCGCGAGTACGCCCTCGCCGCCGAACGGCGGTCCGCAAGGGCGCGCCGAGTGTAGAATGCGCGCCGGAATAAATCACCCGCAAGAAAGCAGGCGACATCCGTCGCCGATCTTTCCGGCCGCATGTGCAGCCCCTTGACAACCCCTGGAGGCGACGGCATTATTCGCGGCCTTAATTTGTTCGCTATTTACCCAGTTTTTTTCGAGGAGCTCGACGGTGGCCAACACACCTTCCGCCAAAAAACGCGCCAAACAGGCTGAGAAGCGTCGCAGCCACAACGCCAGCCTGCGCTCCATGGTGCGCACCTACATCAAGAACGTCGTGAAAGCCATCGACGCCAAGGACCTGGAAAAAGCCCAGGCCGCCTTCACCGCCGCTGTACCGGTGATCGACCGCATGGCTGACAAAGGCATCATCCACAAGAACAAGGCTGCTCGTCACAAGAGCCGTCTGAGCGGCCACATCAAGGCCCTCAGCACCGCTGCCGCCTAAGGCACGCCTTGCTCGAATAAAAAACCGGCCAATGGCCGGTTTTTTATTGCCCGCGACTCGCTCGCTTCAGCGAGCGGTCGGCCATGGCATGAGGGGAATCGCCGTCACCGCGTTCTGCGGACTACCTTCGATCACCCGGTCGCTGTAGACCAGATAGACCAAGGCATTGCGCTTGCGATCGAAGAAGCGCACCACCTGCATGCTTTTGAACACCAGCGAAGTGCGCTGCTTGAACACCTCTTCGCCATCCTTGAGTTCGCCACTGAACTGGATCGGCCCCACCTGGCGACAGGCGATCGACGCCTCGGCGCGATCCTCCGCCAGCCCCAGGCCGCCCTTGACCCCACCGGTCTTGGCGCGCGACAGATAGCAGGTCACGCCCTGCACCTTGGGATCGTCGAAAGCCTCGACGACAATCTTGTCGTTCGGCCCGACCCACTTGAACACCGTGGAAACCTCGCCGATCTCCTCCGCCCCGGCAAGCGCCGGCAACAGCAGCAGACCACCCAGCAACCCCGCGAGCTTGCGCATTCGCCCTCTCCTCAGACCAGAACCAGATTGTCGCGATGCACCAGCTCCGGCCCATCCACGTAGCCAAGCAAGGCCTCGATGGCATCCGTCGGCTGACCGAGGATCTTCTGCGCCTCCAACGCACTGTAGTTGACCAGGCCGCGCGCCACTTCGCGCCCGCCCTGGTCCACACAGACCACCATCTCGCCGCGACGGAAGCTGCCCTGGACCGCCTTGACCCCAACCGGCAACAGGCTCTTGTGATCCTGGCTCACCGCCTTCACCGCCCCATCGTCCAGCACCAGGGTGCCGCGCATCTGCAAGTGGCCGGCCAGCCATTGCTTGCGCGCCGCCTTGCGACTGCGATCAGGGGTCAACAGGGTGCCGAGGCGTTCGCCGGCGCGCAGGCGGTCGAGGACACGCTCGATACGCCCACCGACGATCACCGTATGCCCGCCGGAACGCGCCGCCAGGCGCGCCGCCCGCAGCTTGGTCTGCATTCCGCCGCGCCCCAGGGCGCCGGCACTGCCGCCGGCCACCGCATCGAGCTGCGGATCATCGGCACGCGCCTCGTAGATCAGTTGGGCATCGGGATTGTTGCGCGGATCGGCGTCGAACATCCCGTCGCGATCGGTAAGGATCACCAGCAGGTCGGCCTCGACCAGGTTGGCCACCAGTGCCGCCAGGGTGTCGTTGTCGCCGAAGCGGATCTCGTCGGTGACCACCGTGTCGTTCTCGTTGATCACCGGGACCACGCCCAGCTCGACCAGGGTCCGCAGGGTGCTGCGGGCGTTCAGGTAGCGCTTGCGGTCGGAGAGGTCGTCATGGGTCAGCAACACCTGGGCGGTCTGCAGGCCATGCAGGGCGAAGCTGGACTCCCAGGCCTGCACCAACCCCATTTGCCCCACCGAGGCGGCGGCCTGGAGTTCGTGCATCGCGCTAGGTCGGGACACCCAGCCCAGGCGGCTCATACCGGCGGCGACGGCGCCGGACGACACCAGCACCAGCTCGATGCCGGCGCAATGCAGCGCCACCATCTGCTCGACCCAAACGGCCATGGCATTGCGATCCAGCCCACGGCCATCGGCCGTCAGCAGGGCGCTACCGATCTTCACCACCCAGCGCCGCGCGCCAGTCACCTTGTCCCGCATACCCTCAACCTTAGAAGCCCAGGCTTCGACTCTTCAGCCCCGCCGGCCCGCCCGGCGGGGTATCACGCCATCAGGGAACGTAGAAGATCTCCGGACCGTCGCCGTCGTCTTCCTCATCATCGAAATCATCGTCATCCACCGCACCGGCGTTCTTCAGACCCGAACGCCGCAGCGCGCGCGCATCGTCCAGGGCCTGCAGACGGGCCCGCGCCTCGTCCTCGATACGCCGGTCGAGTTCGGCCAGTTCCTCGGCATACTGCGGATCTTCTTCCAGGCGCAGGGTACGCTCGTCGAGATAGCGCATGATGTCCTGGCTGAGCGCCTCGGTGCCATCGCGCTCCAGGGCGGAGATCACATGGACCGGGCCTTCCCAGCCCAACCGCTCGATCACCGCCTGCTTGCGCGCCTCGCGCTCGGCCGGATCGAGGATCTGGTCCATCTTGTTCAGCACCAGCCAGCGCTCGCGCTCGGTCAGCGCCGGACTGAAGCGACCCAGCTCGCGAACGATGACCTCGGCGGCATCGGCCGGATCGCTTTCGTCCAGCGGCGCCATGTCCACCAGATGCAGGAGGATGCGGGTCCGCGCCAGATGCTTGAGGAAGCGGATGCCCAGCCCGGCGCCTTCGGCGGCACCTTCGATCAGGCCGGGAATGTCGGCGACCACGAAGCTCTTGTAGCGACCGACACTGACCACGCCGAGGTTCGGCACCAGGGTGGTGAACGGATAGTCGGCCACCTTCGGCTTGGCCGCGGACACTGCACGGATGAAAGTGCTCTTGCCGGCATTCGGCAGTCCCAGCAGGCCGACGTCGGCCAGCACCTTCAGTTCCAGCTTGAGGTCGCGCGCCTCACCCGGCTTGCCCGGGGTGGTCTGGCGCGGCGCCCGATTGGTACTGGATTTGAAACGGGTGTTACCGAGGCCGTGCCAGCCCCCCTGAGCGACCATCAGCCGCTGACCGGGCTCGGTCAGGTCGCCGATGATTTCCTGGGTATTGGCGTCGATCACGGTGGTACCGACCGGCACCGGCAGGATCAGGTCGTCGCCCTTGGCCCCGGTGCAGTCCTTGCTGCCGCCGTTCTCGCCGCGCTGGGCATCGAAACGGCGGGTGTAGCGATAGTCGACCAGGGTGTTCAGGTTGACGTCGGCTTCCAGGTAGATGGAACCGCCGTCGCCACCGTCGCCGCCGTTGGGACCGCCCTTTTCGATGAACTTCTCGCGACGAAAGCTCATGAGGCCATTGCCGCCGTCACCGGCTTTCACGTGGATTGATACTTCATCGACGAATTTCATGGATATGCCTCCCACCACGAGGGCGGGTTAACAGAAAAAAACATAGGATACAGGATGCCCCGAAAGCAGGGCATGGCCGGAAGCCGGCGCAGAAACAAAAAAGCCCCGTCGCGAGACAGGGCTTTTTCAGCGAGCTATTGCTTAGGCAGCAACGATGCTCACGTATTTGCGACCAAAGGCGCCTTTGGTCTCAAACTTGACCACGCCGTCCACTTTCGCGAACAGGGTGTGGTCCTTGCCCAGGCCAACGCCGTAACCGGCGTGGAATTTGGTGCCGCGCTGACGAACCAGGATGTTGCCAGCCTTTACAGCCTGGCCGCCGAACAGTTTCACGCCAAGGCGTTTACTTTCTGAGTCGCGGCCGTTGCGGGTAGAACCGCCAGCTTTTTTGTGTGCCATGAGTCATATCCTCCAGAAAGGAATTAGGCCTGAATGCCGGTGATCTTGATTTCAGTGAACCACTGGCGGTGGCCCTGACGCTTCATGTGGTGCTTACGACGGCGGAACTTGATGATGCGGACCTTGTCGTGACGGCCGTGGGAAACCACTTCAGCGGTAACCTTCGCACCTTCGACGACCGGCAGGCCGATTTTCACGTCTTCGCCATTGGCAACCAGCAGGACGCGGTCGAAATCGATCGCTTCGCCGGTAGCGACGTCGAGTTTCTCGACCTTGAGGAATTCGCCTTCGGTGACTTTGTGCTGCTTGCCACCGGTAACAATCACTGCGTACATGTGTATCTCCGTTAAACCTGCTCACCCGACGCTTTATAGAAGTAGGAATCGGCCGGCATGGCTGCATGGGGTCGGATCGGACGCCCGTGCAATTGCGTAAGGCAGGGTATGCCAAGGAAGTTCAGGGCCCGCGATTGTACGGAAAGGTCCAGGCCGAGGCAAGTGCCACGGGCCTTTCCTTGACAGTCCCCCCCCTGCCACCTAGCATGCCGCGCAATCTTTGTGGAGCTATTGTCACTGATGCAACCCCAGGCCTTCTACCGCGTGGTGGCGGAAGATTTCACCGCCGTCGACGGGATCATCCGTCGCCAACTCACCTCCCGCGTTCCCCTGGTGGAAAAGATCGGCGACTACATCATCTCCGCCGGCGGCAAGCGCCTGCGCCCGCTGCTGGTCCTGCTCGCCGGCAAGACCCTGGGCTACAAGGGCGACGACCTCTGCCTGCTGGCCGCCACCATCGAATTCCTGCACACCTCCACTCTGCTGCACGACGACGTGGTCGACGCCTCCGGCCTGCGCCGCGGCCGCTCCACCGCCAATGCCCTGTGGGGCAACGCGCCGAGCGTGCTGGTAGGCGACTTCCTTTATGCCCGCTCCTTCGAAATGATGGTCGAGCTGGGTTCCATGCCGGTCATGCGCATCATATCCCAGGCCACCCGGGTGATCGCCGAGGGCGAAGTGCTGCAATTGTCCAAGGTACGCGACGCCAGCACTACCGAAGAGACCTACATGGAAGTGATCCGCGGCAAGACCGCGATGCTTTTCGAGGCCTCGACCCACAGCGCCGCCGCGCTGTGCCAGGCCGGCGAGGAACAGTCCGAGGCACTGCGCCGCTTCGGCGACTACCTGGGAATCGCCTTCCAGCTGGTGGACGACCTGCTCGACTACCGCGGCGACGCCGCGACCCTCGGCAAGAACGTCGGCGACGACCTCGCCGAAGGCAAGCCCACCCTACCGCTGATCGTCACCATGCGCGACGGCACCGAGGAGCAGGCCGCGCTGGTACGCAAGGCCATCCAGCAAGGCGGCAGCCAGGACCTGGAGAGCGTCTGTGCCGCCGTCGAGGCTGCCGGCGCCCTGGACTATACCGCCAACCTCGCCCGCGACTACGCCGCCCGCGCCATCGCCTGCCTGGATACGCTGCCGGACAACGAATACCGCTCCGCCCTGGTCGAACTCAGCGAATTCGCTGTCGTCCGGACCCACTGAACCGGGCTCGACTTGTGACGAACGCCGCCGTTTTCACGGCGGCGTTTTCGTTTTGCGACGAAAGGCACGATCAAGACTTGCTATTACGATAATAAGAATTATTCTCATCTCACAGTCTTGTCACGGAGATGAGCGCCATGACTTATTTGATCGATGCCTGGCTTGATCGGCCACACCCCTACCTGCGGATCCTGCACCGGGAAACCGGGGAAATCTGCGCAGTCCTGGAAGAAGACGCGCTGGACGAACTGCGTGACCAGGGCGGCCTGGACCTGCACGAGTTGAACTCGAGCGAACCGCTGATCCTCAAGGAGCTGGTACGCAACCTGTTCCTCTTCTGCTACGCCCGCGCCCTGCGCTGAGCCTTTGCGATGACGCCAGGACGCGTCATCCGTGCGCCGCTGCCCGGGAGGCGGATCGCACGAACGGAGGCAAAGGCGCCTCCGGCCGGTTCCGGGAAGGTCACGGACGACCTTCCCGGAGTCACTTTCCTCATGTCCCGGTCTTTCCGTAACGCCTCGCCCGAGCACGCCGGCAGCCCCTCGCCGCGATAGGGATTCCTGCCTGATCCACATCAAGCCGACCTCGCCTGAAAGCCGTTACAACAGCGGCGTGGCCGTCGTCCTGTCGACGGCCGCATAACGAAAAAAAGAATGGACCGTGGCCGAGGGGACCGCCCCAGGCCTACGCCTAAGGATGAGGAAATGCCTGCTTCTTTCCCGCGCCTCGGCTTGCTCGGCGCGCTGTGCTCCATCGTTCCCCTGCTCCATGCCAGCGAACCGACCACGGACGCTGCGCTCATCGAAAAAGGCCGCTACGTGGCCCAGCTCGGCGACTGCATCGCCTGCCATACCGGCCCGCAGGGCGCGCCGATGGCCGGCGGCCTGGAGCTGAAGACGCCAATGGGTACCATCTACTCGACCAACATCACTCCCGACCGGGAGACCGGCATCGGCCGCTACAGCTTCGAAGAGTTCGACCGCGCCATGCGCAAGGGGGTGACCGCCGAGGGAGTGAATCTCTATCCGGCGATGCCCTACCCGTCCTACGCCAAGATCAGCGAAGAAGACATGCGTGCGCTGTACGCCTACCTGATGCACGGCGTGCAACCCGTCACCCAGGCGAATACGCCGAGCGCGATGAGCTGGCCGTTCAACCAGCGCTGGGGCCTGTCGCTGTGGAACTGGGCGTTCCTCGACGACGCGCCGTTCATCCCCTCCAGCGACGCGGACCCGGCGATCAACCGCGGCGCCTACCTGGTACAGGGGCTCGGTCACTGCGGCGCCTGCCATACTCCGCGCGGCATCGCCTTCCAGGAAAAAGCCATGAGCGAAGCCGGTCGTTCCGGGCAGTTCTACCTCGCCGGAGAAACCGTCGAACAATGGCAAGCCCTGAGCCTGCGCAACCTGTGGACGGTGGAGGACACCGTGCAGTTGCTGAAGACCGGGCAGAACCGCTTCGCCACGGTGTCCGGCAGCATGACCGATGTCATCCACCACAGCACCCAGCACTTCAGCGACGACGATCTGCTGGCCATCGCCAGCTACCTGAAGTCCCTGCCGGCCGGCAAGGACGACCTGCCCATGCCCGACAGCGAACGCCCGCTGGCAGCACCGGTCGACCTGTACAGCTCGCGGGGCGGCCTCGGCTACGCGCAGTTCTGCTCCGACTGCCACCGCAAGGACGGCAGCGGCGTCCCGGGCATGTTCCCGCCGTTGGCCGGCAACCCCACGGTCGCTTCGGCCAACCCGAGCACGCTACTGCATATCACCCTTACCGGCTGGAAAACCGCGCAGACCGCAACCCACTCGCGGGTCTACACCATGCCCGGCTTCGCCCAGCTGGAAGACCGCGAAATCGCCGAAATCCTCAGCTTCGTCCGCAGCAGTTGGGGCAACCAGGGTTCGTCGATCGATGCCGGCCAGGTGAAGAAACTGCGCCAGCAGATCGAGGCCGGCAACGGCCCGGCCACGACCTTCGTCTCTCCACGCCTGGCGGACATGCTCGCGGCGCCGAACGCCGAACAGGTGGTACGCGGCATGCGCCTGCACCTGGAGACCCGCGAGCTGCTGCCGGCGAACGTCGGCAACCAGTTGAACTGCACCAGTTGCCACCTGAACGCCGGAACCGTAGCCGACGGCTCGCCCTTCGTCGGCGTCTCGGCGTTCTTCCCCAGCTACGCGCCACGGGCGGGCAAGGTCATCGGCCTGGAGGAACGCATCAACGGCTGCTTCCGGCGCTCGATGAACGGTAAGCCTCTGCCGCCGGACTCTGCCGACATGCAGGCGATGGTGGCCTACTTCGACTGGATGAAGAACAACACCCGGCCGCAGGACAAGGTCGCCGGCCGCGGCGTCGGCAAGGTCGACCCGGCGCTGAAGCCCGACCCGGAGAACGGCCGCAAGGTCTACGCCCGACAATGCGCGGTGTGTCATGGCGAGAATGGCGAGGGGCTGAGGAACAGCGCCGGCGAGATGCTCTTCCCACCGCTGTGGGGCGACGAGTCGTTCAATATTGGCGCCGGCATGGCGCGGACCTTCACCGCTGCCGCCTTCGTCAAGCACAACATGCCGATCGGCTTCCAGGAACGCTTCCCGCTCGGCCAGGGCGGCCTCAGCGACCAGGACGCAGTGGACGTCGCGGAGTACTTTTCGCACCAGCCGCGCCCGGACTTCCCGGACAAGATCAAGGACTGGCCGAAGGACAAGCGTCCGCTGGATGCCCGCTACTGATGCCGCAATGAAAAACGCCCCGTCGATGCGTCGACGGGGCGTTTCGCTCCTTCCTGGGGCCGATGCGCCTCAGAGGATTTCCAGCAGTTCGACGTCGAACACCAGCACGCTGTGCGGGGGAATGCTGCCGACCGCCTGGCCGCCATAGGCCAGTTCGCTCGGTACGTGCAGGCGCCACTTGGAGCCGGCGTTCATCAGTTGCAGCGCTTCGACCCAGCCGGCGATCACGCCGCCCACCGGGAACTCGGCCGGCTGGCCGCGCTGGTAGGAGCTGTCGAATACGGTGCCGTCGATCAGGGTGCCGTGGTAGTGGGTGCGCACGGTATCCTCGCGGGAAGGCTTGGCGCCCTCGCCAGTGCTCAGCACTTCGAACTGCAGGCCCGAGGGCAGCACGGTCACGCCTTCGCGCTTGGCGTTCTCGGCCAGGTAGGCGCGGCCTTCGCCAGCGGCGGCTTCGGCCTTGGCCTGGGCTTCGGCCTGCATGCGCTCGCGGATCACCTGGAAGCTGGCCGACAGCGCCTCGCCGGAAACCCGGCTGTCGATACCTGCGAACGCATCGGACAGGCCGGCCAGGACTGCGTCCAGGGTCATGCCCGGAACCGGGTTCTCGCGCAGTTGGTCGCCCAGTTGACGGCCGATGCCGTAGCTGACACGGGCTTCGTCAGTGGTCAGGTTGAGTTCGCTCATGGCGCTGCTCCGCTGTGGGGTCGAAAAAGGGCGGCCAGCCTAGCACAGAAGGCCCTTCCCCCCTACCAGCGCAGCCGCTTGTGCTCAACCCTGGCGGATCGACAGCGGCAGCCCGCCGATAAACGAACCCGACTCGGCCAGGAGTCCACACATCTCGTCATCGACATCGGCGCACACCAACTCCACCGGAACCCTGTCCAGCCCGCGCAGTACCTGGCGCGCATGCTCCACGGAGCGCAGGCTGACCGGCTGGCCGAGATCGTCCTCCACCGGATAGGCGCGGTCGCCCATCTGCGCCTCCAGGACATAGATGCCGCCCTCCAGCGACACCAGGTGCAAGGCGTCGATATGTCCGGCCTGGACCCGGCCGGCGAGATCCTGCATGTTCATCGCGAACCTCTCGAGGTTGCGCAGGCAGCGGAAGCCTCCAGGTTTCCGCCAACCGCCTCGGTCCCGACAGCGCCGGCCCGATTCCCGGCATCGTCCGGCCGGCAGGCCCCGACGATGCGAAGGACGCCCGCTCCCGGCGTCCGCCCGATATCACAGGAAAGTCTTGCCCAGGCGGCAGGCAACGCAAGCCGGAAACGCCGCCGCCCGTCCGTTTTACAACGGCCGGGCGGCGCGAGCGAAACACTGGAGAGGGTCGTCAGTGACGGGTCTGCTTATCCAGGTAGCCCATGGCGAACGCCGAGAGCACGAAGGTCATGTGGATGATCACGTACCACATCAGCTTGTTGTCCGGCACATTCTTCGCGTCCATGAAGATGCGCAACAGGTGGATCGAAGAGATCGCCACGATGGAGGCGGCCACCTTGTTCTTCAGCGAGCCGGAATCCATCTTGCCCAGCCAGCTGAGCTTTTCCTTGCCTTCGTCGATGTCCAGTTGCGAAACGAAGTTCTCGTAGCCGGAGATCATCACCATGACCAACAGGCCGCCAACCAGAGCCATGTCGATCAGTGAGAGCAGGACCAGGATCAGGTCGGCCTCGGCCATCGCGAAGATGTTCGGGATGACGTGGAATATTTCCTGGAAGAACTTGATGGTCAACGCCAGCAGCGCCAGCGACAGGCCCATGTAGATGGGAGCCAGCAGCCAGCGCGAGGCGTACATGGCGTTTTCGAAAAAGCGTTCCATGGTCTCTTGTGTGTATGTGCAGGGGAAAATGGGGCGGCGAGTATAACGCAGCGGCCGGCGGTTTTTATCCAGAAAATCTGTGGATAAATATGTGCACCGAGCCGGGATGGATCCCGCCAGCGATGATGGCACGGGGCCTCGGCCGGATTGTTCAGGCTTTGCCCAGGCGCCGCTCAGGATTCCGGGCGAAACAGGTAGTCGCCGACATGCGGCCGTCGTTCGCCATTGAGTCGGCGCAGTTCGCCCTGCAGGTGCAGGCGCCAGATCGGCGGGTCGACGGCTTCGATATAGCCTTGCTGGGCCAGGCAGTCGGCAATCGCCTGCAACACCCCTTCGGCCACCAGCGGTCCGTGGAAGGGGCCCTGGGCCTTGATCGCCGAAGGCTGGGAGCCGGACATGCCGGCGGCGCAAAGCAGGGTCCAGAGTCCGTTCTCTCCGGCCAGCGGCCTGACCACGCATTCAATTCGCGTGGTCAGCCCCAGACAAGGGCGGATGAGGCAGAGGTTACGCGGCATGGCGGCATCCTCACGGGGGTTCCCAATTTTGAGCCTACACCTGCCGCCAGGTTCCGCATAGCGCCGGCGGGAACTTGTCCACAGGGCTGAAACGCACGAGGGCGGGGCTTTCTAGCCCCGCCCTCGGCAGGTTCCGGCAACGCGCCGGACTCAGTCCTTCTTCGCCGCGGCCTTGTCCTTCGCCGCGACGGTCTCTTTCTCCGCCGGCTTGTCCTTTTCCTTGTCGTCCTCTTCCATGCCGAGTTCGGATATCTCCTGCAAGCGCGCCACGACCAGATCGTTCACGCTGCCTTTCGGGAAGCGTCCCTTCTCGTCCTGGCCACCGACCGGCTTGCCCACCAGCAGCGCCAGCGCCTCGTCCACCTCGCGCACCGCGTAGACGTGGAACTGCCCGGCGCGCACCGCCTGCAACACGCGCTCGTCGAGCATCAGGGTAGTGACGTTGGCGCGCGGGATGATCACACCCTGTTCGCCGGTCAGGCCGCGCGCTTCGCAGAGGCGGAAGAAGCCCTCGATCTTCTCGTTGACGCCGCCGACCGCCTGCACCTCGCCGAACTGGTTGATCGAGCCGGTAATGGCGAAGCACTGCTTCAAGGGCGTCCGCGACAGCGCCGAGATCAGCGTGCAGACCTCGCCCAGCGAGGCGCTGTCGCCGTCCACGTAGCCGTAGGATTGTTCCAGGGCGATGCTGGCGGAGATTTCCAGGGGGAACTCCTGGGCGTAGCGGCTACCCAGGTAGCCGGTAAGGATCATCACGCCCTTGGAGTGGATCGGCTGGCCGAGGTTGACTTCGCGCTCGATATCGACGATGCCGCTGCTGCCCGGATAGACGGTCGCGGAAATCCGCGCCGGCACGCCGAACACCGAGTCACCCACCTCCAGCACGGTCAGTCCGTTGCACTTGCCGACCGCGGCGCCAGCGGTGTCGATCAGGATGATCCCCGCCAGCATGTCGTCGAGGATCCGCGCCGACACCCGTCCGGTGCGGGTCTGCTTGGCCTTGAGGGCACGCTCGATGTGGCCGAGCTGGATCACCTCCTCGTTCGCCAGCTGACGGATGAAATCGGCTTCGCTGACCAACTGGAACAGATCGCCGATCCGTGCCGAAAGCCGCCCCTGGTGCTCGGCCAGGCGCGCGCTGTAGGTCGCCAGTCGCGCCACCGCCGCGCCGCTGAGGGGCGCCATGCCCTCTTCCGAGGTGCGCGTCTTGAGCAACTGTGCGAACTGTTCGAGGCTGTCCTCGCCCAGCGGGATGTCCTCGTCGAAGTCCACCAGCACCCGGAACATCTCCTGGAAGTCCGGATCGAGGTCCTGCAGGGTGTAGTAGATCTGCCGCGAGCCGATGATGATCACCTTCAGTTGCAGCGGGATCACCTGGGGGGTCAGGGAAACCGCAGCCAGGCGGCCGAGTTCGGCCAGCGGCGACTCCATCTTCAACTGGCGCGACTGCAGGGCACGCTTGAGCGCGTCCCAGACGAACGGCTCGCCAAGCATCTTTTCCGCTTCCAGGATCAGGAAGCCGCCGTTGGCCCGGTGCAGCGCCCCCGGACGCAACTGCCGGTAGCTGGTGTAGAGCGCCCCCTGGTCCGAGCTGTACTCGATGCGGCCGAACAGGTTGTCGTAGGTCGGGTGCGACTCGAACACCACCGGCGCGCCGCTGGTCGCGTGGTGGACGATGGCCTGGTTCGGCGCGTACTGCTCGATCAGCCCTTGCTTGCGCTGGGCGTCGGTGCGGCTGTCGTCGACCAGTTGGTCGACCACGGTCTTCAGCAGGTTCAGTTGCATCGCCTGCAGGTAGGCGCAGACGCCCGGGTTGTTGTTGTACTTCTCCACCAGAGGCGCCAGCAGGGGCTGCAGGGCCAGGGTGATGGTTTCCTCGTTGAGCTCGCGCAACTGGTTGCTCGACTCGCGCTTCCACTGCGGCAGGCTCGCCAGTTCCTCGTTGAGGTACTCCTCGAGGGCGGCGATATCCTTGTGGAAACGCTCGCGCTCGGCTTCGGGCAACTGGGCGAATTCGGCCTCGTCGAGGGCCTTGCCGTCCTTCATCGGGGTGAAGGCGACGTTGGCGCTGTCGCGGTACAGCGCCACGTCCTTCTCCAGGGCGCGCCGCTCCACCGAGTCCAGGGCGCGGTCGTAGCGCTGGTTGAAAGCGCGGTCGACGGCGTTCTTCTTCTGCTGGTAGGCCGGATGCTCGAAGACCGCCGGGAAGGTCGACATCAGGTTGTCGATCAGACGGTCGATGTCGGCGCTGAATTCGGTCGCGCTGCCCGGCGGCAGCTCGATCACCCGAGGTTCGCGCGGCTCGTCGAAATTGTTCAGGTAGACCCAGTCGGAGGGCGTGGCGACGCGCTTGCCCTCGGCTTGCAGATAGCGTTTGACGAAGGAGAAGCGTCCGGTCCCCGGCTCGCCCATGACGAATACGTTGTAACCCGGACGCGGCATCGCCACACCGAACTGCAGCGCCTCGACCGCACGCTCCTGGCCCAGCACGCCGCGGAAGGGCTCCAGGTCATCGGTGGTGTCGAAGGCGAATTGCTCGGGAGCGAACGGGCGGGTCAGTTCTTCTGGCGCCAGGCGCAGGCCGGCAGCGACGGAATCGGGCATCGGGAATCCTTGCATCGGGCGGCAGATCGCCGCGGGGTGTCGTCGCCCGCATTCTCCCCCCAGCCTCGCGCCACTGACAAGGCGCGGATGGCGCTATCTCACCGATGTACCAGGTCGGCGCAGCGCAGGCAGTATTCCGCCGCAGGCAGGGCGGCCAGGCGCGCCGGTTCGATGGCCTCGCCGCAGCGCTCGCAGTAGCCGTAGCGACCTTCCGCCAGGCGCAGGCGGGCCAGGCCGACCTGACGCATCCCCGCCTCCGCCTCGGCGAGCAGGCCTTCGAGCACTTCGTCGTTCTGGCGCTGCACCGCCTGCTCGGCGAAGTCCGGCGAATGGCTGCGCGCCAGGTCCCGACGGATCGCCGCGGCGCGTGCCGCGTACTCGGTCGCCAGGGTTTCCAGGGCGGTAGCGGGGTCGAAAGCGCTCATATCCACCTCCTGCATGAGGAACGGCTGACCAAGGCCGGTTTCGCTCAGACCGACCAGAACTTTCCCAAGTCTGGACGGTTCCAAGCGGATTGCCGCTGACGCCGGTCAATTTTCGCCCGGCATTGCGCGCTGCCACCCATTCGGTGCCTTGACACCCCGGTGGCATTCCGAAAAGCTCACGGCGTCGCTGGCCCGCTCCAGATGGCTCCGATCCACCTCAAGAGAGAACAAACGATGAAACGGATTCTGCTCGGTACCCTGTTCGCCGCCGCCTCCTTCAACGCTTTCGCCGACGCTCCCGGCGGCGCCGGCTGCGGCTGGGGCAACATGCTCTTCAAAGGCCAGCGCGGCGTGGCCACCCACGTGGTCGCGGCGACCACCAACGGCACTTCCGGCAACAACACCTTCGGCATGACCACCGGCACCAACGGCTGCCATACCAACGGCGCGCTGTCCTATGGCGGCAAGCCCCTGCTGGTGCTCGGCAGCATGATGGACGAGCTGTCCGAAGACATGGCCAAGGGCAATGGCGAAGCGCTGACCACCTATGCCGTGGTGCTGGGCGTGCAACCGCAGGACCGCGAGCACTTCGCCGCCGTCACCCATGAGCATTTCTCCGAAATCTTCAACAAGTCCGACGCCACCGCCGCCGACGTCTATGCCAACACCCAGGCGATCCTGAAACAGGACGCCCGCCTGGCCAAGTACGCCGAGCAGGCCTGAGCCTCGCCGCCTGCCCGTTCGCGGGCAGGCCCCTTTCCCCAAGCATTAAGCCTTGCCGATGCCGAAACGCCTGTTGCCCTGGATGGCGCTGTGCGCCTGCTCCCCCCTTCTGGCTGCGCCCACGGTTCCCGAGGCCCGCCTCCAGCAACTGGCCGCCGATCCCTACTGGATCGCCCTCGGCCACTACGAACGCGGCAAGCTCGGCGGTTGGCGCAGCTACGTCGACGACGAGCGGTTCTTCCTCGCCGACAACGGCGAGAGCCACCCGGACGCCGAACTGGCGGCCACGCTAAAGGCGCTCTATGCCTCGCCCAGCCTTGGCGACAAGCACGCTCAGTGCGTCTACCCGGCGCGCACCCGCTGGCTGCGCCAGCAACTGCAACTCGACGACCTGCCGCAGCCGCAGTGCGGCGAATACGACAACTGGTACCGCGACATCAACCCGCACAGCGCGGTGCTGGTGTTCCCCGCGGCCTACCTGAACAGCCCGTCGTCGATGTTCGGCCACACCCTGCTGCGCATCGACCAGGCCGACGTCACCAGCAACAACACTGCCCTGCTCAGCTACGCGCTGAACTTCGGCGCCTACATCGAAGGCATGGACAACAGCATCCTCTATGCCTGGAAAGGCCTGATGGGCGGCTATCCCGGCCTGTTCGCGCTGGTCCCGTACCGGGAGAAGCTGGCCGAATACAGCCGCCTGGAGAACCGCGACCTCTGGGAATACAAGCTGAACCTGACGCCCGAGGAGACCGGGCGCATGGTCGAACACGTCTGGGAACTCAAGCAGGTCCGCTTCGACTACTACTTCTTCGACGAGAACTGTTCGTTCCGCCTGCTCGAACTGATGGAGATCGCCCGCCCGGGCATCGAGCTGACCGAGCAGTTCCCGCTTACCGCGATCCCCACCGACACCGTCCGCGCGGTGAAGAACGCCGGGCTGATCGAGCGCATCGACTACCGGCCGTCGCGCGAGAAGGAACTGCTCGCCCGCGCCGAACCGCTCGACCATGCCGAGCGCGACTGGGCCAAGCGCCTGGCGGACGACGACAGCCTGCTCGACGCTCCCGACTTCAAGGCCCTGCCGATGCCGCGCCAGGCGCTGATCCAGGACGCCGCCTTCCGCCTGGTGCGCTACCGCGCCACCGGTCAGGCGCGTGACAGCGGCATCGCCTCGCGCAGCTACAACCTGTTGCGAGCGATCAACCGCAACCCGCCGCCGGACCTCCAGGTCGAGCGCCCCGGCCAGCCGGAGGACGGCCACGAGTCACGGACCTGGCAGTTCGGCGTCGGCAGCCGCGATGACCGCGCCTTCGCCGAATACGGCCTGCGCATGGCCTACCATGACCTCGCCGATAACGCCTATGGCTTCCCCCTCGGCGCGCAGATCGAGATCGGCCAGCTCAAGCTGCGCCAGTACGAAGGCAACCGCTGGCAGTTGCAGAATCTCGACCTGGTCACCATCCGCTCGCTGACCCCGCGCAACCAGTTGCTCAAGCCGCTGTCCTGGCAGGTCGCCGGCGGCCTGGAGCGGGTGCCGGGCGAGGACGGCGACGAAAACCTGGTCAGCCATCTGAACGGCGGCGCCGGCGGCAGCTGGATGTTCGGCGACGACCTGCTGCTCTACGCCATGGGCACCGCGCGGATCGAGAACAACAGGGACTTCGCCGCCGCCATCGCCCCGGCGGTGGGCTTCGACAGCGGCCTGCTGTGGCGCAACCCGCTGGGCAACCTGACCCTGGAGGCCAAGGGCGACTACTTCCACAACGGTGAAGTGCGCCGCAGCCTGGGCTTCGTCCAGCAGGTGGAGCTGGGCCGCGACCTCGGCCTGCGCCTGAGCGCCGAACGCGAGTTCAGCCATGTCGGCAAGCCGATCAACGAGGTGAAGCTGGAGCTGCGCTGGTACTACTACTGAGCCAGCCTCCGGCGCACCTCCATCAGGGCGAAGCCGAGCAGGTTGAGGCCTTGCCAGGTCGCCGGCTCGGCTGCCAGGGGATCGCTCGCGGCCAGGCCGATGCCCCAGATCGCGTCCACCGGGCTGGCCTCGACCAGCACCCGGTCGGCGGTGCCCAGAAGGTATTTCTTCAGCGAAGCGTTCTGGCCGAACTTGCCGAGGTTGCCTTCGATCACGATTTCCACCCGCTCGGCGTTCCAGCGTGCCTCGTCGAAGCCGGCGACTTCGCGGCCGAGGGCCTTCGCCTCGCCTGGGCTGCGCGCCGCCAGGATGCGCTCGAGCAACCTAGGGTCGTCGAACAAGCGTGCCTTGGCCGCCATCATGTAATGCTCGGCGCTGGGGTAGCGCACCCCGTCGAGCTTGAACGAAGCCTCGTACCACTGGCTGAAACAGCTCTTGCCGACCTTGTCATCCGTCGCCGGGCGATGTCCCCAGAAATACAGGTATTTGAAGCTTTCGCCGGCCGCGCAGCGCTGGCGCAGCCGCTCGACGTCCATTATCTCGCTCATCGGCATTCGTCCCTGGAGCCCGTGAAAAGACGCCAAGGATATCCCGAAGTGGTGTTCAGGCGCGTATCTGCGCCCAGTCCAGGCCGAAACGCGCCAGGTACTTGCGCAGCCGGTCGGCGTCGTTGGGGTTGCGCTTGTCCTGGCGCGAAACGGCGAACAGCCGGCGTCCCGCCTCGGAAAGGGTCTTAGCCCCGCGGCACACCTCCAGCACCGCCTGCAGTTGCAGGCGGTCGAACAGATCCAGGGCCTCCACCCGCTGCCCCAGCAGATCGGCCAGTGGCTCCCGGCCCGCATCGAGCCCCCAGGCCTGGCGCAGGCGGAGGATCTCCTCCTCGACCAGCGCCTCGTCGATCCGCCCGCTGTCGGCCAGGGTCGCCATCCGTGTGATGGAAGCCGACAGCTCGCGGAAGTTGCCGGCCCAGCGCGCTTCGCTGGAACCGGCGAAGGCCAGGTAGCGACGCTTGGCCTCCAGGTTGAAACGCACCTGCCGCCCTTGCTCGCGGGCGTGCCGCTCCAGTTCGAAGTCGATGTTCGGCTCGATGTCCTCGCGGCGTCCAGCCAGGCCCGGCAGCTCGAAGGTCCACAGGTTGATGCGGGCGAACAGGTCCTCGCGGAACAGGCCTTCGGCCACTCGTCCGCGCAAGTCGCGGTGGGTCCCGGCGATAAGCTGGAAGTCGCTCTCCACCTCACGGTCCGAACCCAGCGGGAAGAAGCGCTTCTCTTCGATAGCCTTGAGCAGCATCGCCTGTTCGTCGGCGCCCAGCTCGCCGATCTCGTCGAGGAACAGCATGCCACCGTCGGCTGCGCGCAGCAGGCCTTCGCGCGCATTCTGCGCGCCGGTGAAGGCGCCCTTGACGTGACCGAACAGTGCCGACATCGCGCCGTCGCCGCGCAAGGTGGCGCAGTTGACCTCGACGAAACGCCCGTCGAGCTGGTGCCGGCTGCGCTTGAGTTCATAGATGCGCCGGGCGAGGAACGATTTGCCGGCACCGGTCGGCCCCACCAGCAGCATGGGTGCCCGCGAACGCACGGCGACCCGCTCGATCTGCTCGATGGAGCGGTTGAAAGCGGCATTGCGCGTGGCGATTCCCGACTTGAGCAAAGCCAGGCTTTCCTCCTGTTCGCGGCGGAACCGCGAGGCGATGCGGTCGTAGCGGGACAGGTCGAGGTCGATCAGCGTCGCCGAGCCCTCGGGATGGCGCGCCTCGTCCTTGCGCCGCGACGGCGAGGTCTGCACCAGCCGGGCCGGCAGGTAGCGCGCCTCGGTAAGGAGGAACCAGCAGATCTGCGCGACATGGGTCCCGGTGGTGATATGCACCAGGTAGTCTTCGCGCTCGGTGTCGAAGGGGTAGGCGCTGACGAAATCGTGCAGGGCGCCATAGACCTCCTCGAAGTCCCAGGGGTTGCGCAGTTCCATCTGCTGCAGGCGGACCTCGGTATGCGGCGACACCGCGGCGATGTCGGCGCGAATCCGCTCGGCCAGGCCGAGGTCGCGGGCGTCGTTGCCGTGGATCAGTTCGAGGCGGTCGATCAGCAGGTCCGGCTGCTGGCACAGGCCGATGCTCGGCCGCCACTTTTGCCAGCGCGCCGCGCCCTTGCCGAGACGGTCGAGGGTGGCGCCGATGAAGCCGATGGCGACCGTGCGTTTCATCACTGCTTATCCTTCAAGATAAAGATCGATATGAAAATATATAGAAATAGCCAGGCATCTCTCCATCGAATTCGCCGACGAAGCGCAATAAAAAATTTATTCACCTTTAAAATCAAACAGTTAATCAAGAAACAATCTCATCGATAAAAACCTGGCACGCCGCTCGCTATATCCATTTCGACCGCATCGCCCATGCAGGCCGACGGGTCGGGACTCCAGTCCCGCCGGTGCCCGAGCCCACCCCTGGTGTCGGCGTCGTGCATGCCGCCCGCAACAACGACGGTCATTCGCGAATGACGGCAATGCCGCTTCGCGGTTCGATAGCTCAGCCTGGTAGAGCAACCATCCACGAAATGGTCTGTCGCGGGTTCGACTCCCGCTCGAACGTTGCCTTAACGGCAATCACTCAATGGCAACACCCGCCGGTGTGGCCGAGGCGAACTGCGCAAGCGGCCAGGAAGGCCGGAGAACGCAAGGGAGCCGAAGCCGCCGCCGGCCCGTCCGGCCCGCGGTTCGGGCACGGGGCAAGGCAGGCCGGGGATCGAGGGAATCGATCGTATGGACAGGACGTCCGCCAGGCCAACCTCCTCCGCGCTCCACCCACGACGCTCGACGGGCCGGCAACACCGGCACCACGGAAGAATGAAAGGAATGAAGAGATGAAAATGCTGAAGCGCTTTATCGTGAAGAAGAACGAACGCGGCCTGCTGCATTCCGAAGGCGACTTCCTCGCCGTGCTCGAACCGGGCACCTACCGCCGCTTCGATCCGTACGACCGCCTGAGCCTGGAAAGCTTCAGCCTGAACACCCCGCAGTTTGAACACCGCCTGGCCGGCTACCTGCGGCAGAGCGAACCGCAACTGGTGGAGCGCTACTTCACCCGGATGGACCTGGGCGACAACGAGGCCGGCCTGCGCTACGAGGACGGCGTGCTGGTGGAGTTGCTCGCACCGGGCAGCCGCCGACTGTACTGGAAAGGCCAGACCGAGCAGCGCCTGGAGCGCATCGACCTGACCCAGGACTATCGATTGTCCGCCGCGCTGGTCGCCCAGTTGCACCAGCCGAACCTGCGCGACCGCGCCCTGGCGGGCCTGGACGCAGTGTTGCTGGTCCAGGTGCCGGCGTTCCAGGTCGGCGTGCTCAAGGTCGACGGCGCCCTTGCCGGCCTGCTGCAAGCTGGACAATACGGTTTCTGGCGCTACAACCGGCAAGTCAGCGTGGAACTGGTCGACACCCGTATCCAGGCGCTGGAGGTCAGCGGCCAGGAGATCCTCACCCGCGACAAGGTCAGCCTGCGCCTGAACCTCGCCGCCAATTGGCGCTACAGCGACGTGCTCACCGCCTTCTCGCGGCTGAGCAAACCGCTGGAGTATCTGTACCGCGAGCTGCAGTTCGGCCTGCGGGCGGCAGTGGGCACCCGTACCCTCGACGAACTGCTGGAGAACAAGCAGTCGATCGACGAAGCGGTCAGCGCCCACCTGGCCGCCAAGCTGGAAGACAGCGGCCTGGAAGTGAGCGGCCTGGGCGTACGCGACATCATCCTCCCGGGCGAAATGAAGACCCTGCTGGCGCAGGTGGTGGAGGCGGAGAAGGCGGCCCAGGCCAATGTGATCCGCCGCCGCGAGGAAACCTCGGCGACCCGCTCGCTGCTGAATACCGCGAAGGTCATGGAGGAAAACCCGACCGCGCTGCGTCTGAAGGAATTGGAAACCCTGGAGCGGGTGGCCGAGCGCATCGACCGGATTTCGGTATTCGGTGGCCTGGACCAGGTATTGAACGGACTGGTCACGCTGAAGCAGGCCTGATCACGAACGATAGCCGCGCCGTCGACAAGACGGCGCGGAGCACAAGGAAAGCACGATGAAAGACATGAATATCCTCGAAGTGGCCGGCGGCAAGCCGATCAAGCTCTGGACCCAGGGCGTCCCGGTGGAGGAGGAAGCGCGCCAGCAGTTGCTGAACACGGCGAAGATGCCCTTCATCTTCAAGCACCTGGCGGTGATGCCTGACGTACACCTGGGCAAGGGCTCGACCATCGGTAGCGTGATCCCTACCCTCGGCGCGATCATCCCGGCCGCGGTGGGCGTGGATATCGGCTGCGGAATGATCGCCGCGCGCACCTCGCTGGTCGCCGCCGACCTGCCGGACAACCTGCACGGCCTGCGCAGCGCCATCGAGCAGGCGGTACCCCACGGCAAGACCTTCGGCCGCCGCGACCGCGGCGCCTGGCACGAGGTACCGGAGGCCGCCGACCAGGCCTGGAAGGCGCTCGCCGGTCGCTTCAAGGCGATCACCGACAAGCACCCGAGGCTGGAGAAGACCAACAACCGCCAGCACCTGGGAACCCTCGGCACCGGCAACCACTTCATCGAGGTCTGCCTGGACGAGGCCGACCGCGTCTGGTTCATGCTGCACAGCGGTTCGCGCGGGGTCGGCAACGCCATCGGCAACCTGTTCATCGAACTGGCCAAGGCGGACATGCGCCAGCACATCGCCAACCTGCCGGACAAGGACCTGGCCTACTTCGAGGAAGGCAGCCGGCACTTCGACGACTACGTGGAAGCGGTCGGCTGGGCCCAGGATTTCGCCCGGCAGAACCGCGCGCTGATGATGCACGCGGCGATCGAGGCGGCGCGCCAGGTGATCCGCAAGCCGTTCGAAGCCAACCTGGAGGCGGTCGATTGCCACCACAACTACGTGCAGAAGGAGCGCCACTTCGGCCAGGAGGTACTGGTCACCCGCAAAGGCGCGGTGTCCGCGCAGAAGGGCCAGCTCGGCATCATTCCCGGCTCGATGGGGGCGAAGAGCTTCATCGTCCGCGGCCTCGGCAACCAGGAAGCGTTCTGCTCGTGCAGCCACGGCGCCGGGCGGACCATGAGCCGGACCAAGGCGAAGAAGGTCTTCAGCGTCGCCGACCAGGCGCGCGCCACCGCCCACGTCGAATGCCGCAAGGACGCCGACGTGATCGACGAGATCCCGATGGCCTACAAGGACATCGACCGGGTCATGGAAGCCCAGCGCGAGCTGGTGGAAGTGCTGCACACCCTGCGTCAGGTGGTGTGCGTGAAAGGATGACGGGCGCCCTGTGGCGCCCGCTGGGGAAGAATCGAAATGAACAGGGAAGAACGCCATCCGCTCCCCGCCGCCATGCGCGAGCGGGTACTGGATGAGCTGGAACGGATCGAACGCGAGCACGACGTAGTCGTGCTCTACGCCTGCGAGTCGGGCAGCCGGGCCTGGGGCTTCGCTTCGCCGGACAGCGACTACGACGTACGCTTCGTCTATGTGCATCAGCCCGAGTGGTATCAGCGCGTCGAGGAACCTCGCGACGTGATAGAACGTCCGCTGAGCGACGAGCTGGACATCAGCGGCTGGGAACTGCGCAAGGCGTTGCGCCTGATGCGCAAATCCAACCCGGCCCTGCTGGAGTGGCTCGGCTCGCCGCTGGTGTATCGGGAAGAGCCTGGCGTGCGCGAGGAACTGCTCTGGCTGGGCAGCGCCTTTCACTCCGTACCAGGCAGTCGCCATCACTACCTGTCGATGGCACGCAAGAACTACCGGGGCTACCTGAAGGGCGACAGCGTCCGGCTGAAGAAATACCTCTACGTCCTGCGTCCGTTGTTCGCGGTGCGTTGGCTGGATGCAGGCCTGGGCTTGCCGCCGGTGGCGTTCGAGAGGCTAGTGGAAGCCACGCTGGACGATCCGTCGCTGCGCGAAGAACTGGATGCCCTGCTGAGCCTCAAGCGTCAGCGCGACGAATCGGCCTACGGCCCTCCGCGCCTGGCGCTGCAACGCTTCATCGAAGCGGAGTTGCTCCAGGCCGAACGAGGGGCCACCCAACCAACCGGCGCGCGCCAGGACAGCCGACTGCTGGATCGCTACCTCCACGACAAGATATGGCAATACACAAGGGAAACCTCATGAGAAAGGACCTCATCGAACTCGACGGCAGCGAAGGCGGCGGGCAGATCCTGCGTAGCGCCCTGAGCCTGTCGATGACCAGCGGCCAGCCGCTGCGCATCCGCAACATCCGTGGCCGGCGCAGCCGTCCGGGGCTGCTGCGGCAGCACCTCACCGCGGTGCGCGCGGCGGCGGAAATCTGCGCGGCCGAGGTCGAGGGTGCCGAGCTCGGCTCACGCGAGCTGGCGTTCCGGCCCGGTGCGATCCGCGCCGGCGACTACGCCTTCGCCATCGGCTCCGCCGGCAGTTGCTCGCTGGTACTGCAAACCCTGCTGCCGGCGCTGCTCGCGGCCAACGGCGAAAGCCGGGTGAGGATCAGCGGCGGCACCCACAATCCACTGGCGCCGCCGGCGGACTTTCTCCGCGACAGCTGGCTGCCGCTGTTGCAGCGGATGGGCGCGGAAGTCGACCTGGAACTGCTGCGCCACGGCTTCGTACCCGCCGGCGGTGGCGAGCTGCTGGCGCGGGTACGCCCGGCACGCTGGCGGCCGCTGCAACTGGAGCATCCCGGCGCGGCGCTGCGGCGCCAGGCGCGGGCGCTGCTCGCCGGGATTCCCGGGCACGTCGGCGAGCGTGAGCTGGAGAGGGTCCGCCAGCGCCTCGGTTGGAGCGACGAAGAACGCCAGCTGGAGTTCCTCGCGGAGGACCAGGGGCCGGGCAACGCCCTGCTGCTGCGGATCGACTGCGAGCACATCTGCGCGACCTTCTGCGCCTTCGGCCAGGCCGGCGTCAGCGCCGAACGGGTGGCGGAACAGGTCGCGACGCAAGCCATCGGCTGGATGGAAAGCGGCTGCGCGGCGGACGAGCACCTCGCCGACCAATTGCTGCTGCCCATGGCCCTGGCCGGCGCCGGCAGCTTCACCACGCCGCGGCTGAGCGCCCATCTGCAAAGCAACCGCCGGGTTATCGAACGCTTCCTGCCGGTGAGGATCGGCGACCAGGCGCTGGACGGCGGCGGTCATCGCATCGTCATCACATCGGCTTGACGAATTCCTCACCAATGCCGACCTAGACTCGCGCCGGACCTGCCAGCGGGCCCGGCGCGAATCTCCGGGAGCCCCATCCCGGCGGTCGAGGAGTCCCGGCCATGTCTTCTTCGCGTCTCGGCGTGCTTGTCCTCGCCCTGATCCTGCTCACCGCCACCCTGCTCGGCGGCTGCGAAAGCACCCACCAGTACCTGCTCGCCAAGGGCTACCCGCCCGCCTATGCCGACGGTTTCGACGATGGCTGCGGTAGCGGCCGCCAGGCGGCCGGCTCGATCAGCGGCGAATTCCGCAAGGACGTCCCCCGCTACCTGCGTGAGGCGATCTACGCCAGCGGCTGGGGCGACGGCTTCGAGCAATGCCGGTCGATGGCGCGGAGCGAAGAGCGGCGGCGTTTCGAGGAGCGCCAGTGGGACGACCGCGACGACGATTGGCAGCGCGACCGCGACCGCGCGTTGGCCCGGGCCTTGCGCGAGCGCTGAAGCACGCTGCGACAACCATCCGCAGCACCGATCCCGGTGCGCTTGATCCACGTCAAGCCGAGCAGCGCGCCGCTGGCCTCTCCTCACAGGACCGGTTGTAACGCCTGATAAGGAGAAAAAAAGATGCAGTCCTCGCAACTGCTCCCGCTTGGCAGCCTGTTGCTGTCGTTCGCCACGCCCCTCGCCCAGGCCGATGCCCTGCATGACCAGGCCAGCGCGCTGTTCAAACCCATCCCCGAGCAGGTCACCGAGCTACGCGGCCAGCCCATCAGCGAGCAACAGCGCGAACTCGGCAAGAAACTGTTCTTCGACCCGCGCCTGTCACGCAGCCATGTGCTCAGCTGCAACACCTGCCACAACGTCGGCACCGGCGGCGCCGACAACGTACCGACGTCGGTCGGTCACGGCTGGCAGAAGGGGCCACGCAATTCACCGACGGTCTTCAACGCCGTGTTCAATGCCGCGCAGTTCTGGGATGGCCGTGCCAAGGACCTGGGGGAGCAGGCCAAGGGTCCGATCCAGAACAGCGTCGAGATGCACAGTACCCCGCAGTTGGTCGAACAGACCCTGGGCAGCATCCCGGAATACGTGGACGCCTTCCGCAAGGCCTTCCCCAAGGCCGGCAAGCCGGTCAGCTTCGACAACATGGCGCTGGCCATCGAGGCCTACGAGGCGACCCTGGTGACTCCGGACTCGCCCTTCGACCTGTATCTCAAGGGCGACGACAAGGCCCTCGACGCACAGCAGAAGAAAGGCCTCAAGGCATTCATGGACAGTGGCTGCAGCGCCTGCCACAACGGCATCAACCTGGGCGGCCAGGCCTACTTCCCGTTCGGCCTGGTGAAGAAGCCCGACGCCAGCGTGCTGCCCAGCGGCGACAAGGGCCGCTTCGCCGTGACCAAGACCCAGAGCGACGAGTACGTATTCCGCGCCGCGCCCCTGCGCAACGTCGCCCTCACCGCGCCGTACTTCCACAGCGGCCAGGTCTGGGAACTCAAGGACGCGGTGGCGATCATGGGCAACGCCCAGCTCGGCAAGCAGTTGGCGCCGGACGACGTGGAGAACATCGTCGCCTTCCTGCACAGCCTGAGCGGCAAGCAGCCGCGCGTCGAATATCCGCTGCTGCCGGCCAGCACGGAGACCACGCCGCGTCCCGCGGAATAACCGGCACAAGGAAAAACGGGGCTCCCCTGGAGCCCCGTTTTTCCTCTATGGGACGACCTCAGACCACGCCCTGCGCCAGCATCGCATCGGCGACCTTGACGAAGCCGGCGATGTTCGCCCCCTTCACGTAGTTGACCCGCCCCTGCTCCTCGCCGTACAGCAGGCAGGCATGGTGGATCGACTGCATGATGCCGTGCAGCTTGGTATCCACCTCGCCCTCGCTCCAACGCAGGCGCATGGCGTTCTGCGACATCTCCAGGCCGCTCACCGCCACCCCGCCGGCGTTCGACGCCTTGCCCGGCGCGTAGAGGATGCCGGCCTCGAGGAACAGGTCGACGGCTTCCAGGGTCGAGGGCATGTTGGCGCCTTCGGCGACACAGACGCAGCCGTTGGCCAGCAGGCGCCGCGCATCCTCGGCATCCAGTTCGTTCTGGGTCGCGCAGGGCAGCGCGATATCGCAGGCCAGGCCCCAGGGCCGGCGCCCTTCGAGGAACTGCAGGGAAAACTGCTCCGCCATCTCGCGGATGCGCCCGCGGCGCACGTTCTTCAGCTCCATCAGGTATTCCCACTGCTCGTCGGAGAGCCCCGCCTCGGCATACAGGGTGCCTTCGGAATCGGACAGCGAGATCACCTTGCCGCCCATTTCCATGACCTTGCGCGCCGCGTACTGGGCGACGTTGCCCGAGCCGGAGATCGCCACCCGCTGGCCGTCGAAGCCGCGGCCACGATCCTTGAGCATTTCCTGGGCGAAGTAGACGCAGCCGAAGCCGGTCGCCTCCGGGCGGATCAGGCTGCCGCCATAGCTCAGGCCCTTGCCGGTCAGCACCGAGGTGAACTGGTTGGACAGGCGCTTGTACTGGCCGAACAGGTAGCCGATCTCACGCGCGCCGACGCCGATGTCGCCGGCCGGCACGTCCAGGTCGGCGCCGACGTGGCGGTACAGCTCGCTCATGAACGACTGGCAGAAACGCATCACCTCGGCGTCGCTCTTGCCCTTCGGATCGAAGTCGGAGCCGCCCTTGCCGCCGCCCATGGGCAGAGTGGTCAGGGAGTTCTTGAAGACCTGCTCGAAGGCGAGGAACTTCAGCACCCCGAGGTTGACCGAGGGATGGAAGCGCAGGCCGCCCTTGTAGGGGCCGATGGCGCTGCTCATCTGCACCCGGTAGCCACGGTTGACCCGTACCCGGCCCTGGTCGTCGACCCAGGGTACGCGGAACAGGATCGCCCGCTCGGGTTCGACGATGCGTTCGATGATGCCGGCTTCCAGGTAGTGCGGGTTGGCCTCGAGGAACGGCCAGAGGGAACGCAGCACCTCTTCCACCGCCTGGTGGAATTCGGGCTGATCGGGATCGCGCCGCTTCAGGCGCTCGAGGAAAGCGTCGACGGATTGCGTCATTTTTCTCACCGGTTTCTAGTTTTGTGAACAATTTTTTGCGCGTGACTCTAACAAGCCAGGCAGCACCTAGAAAGTGCGAAATGACGCATTGATGAATCTTTATGGTGCAAAACTGAAACTTTCCGGGTCCGCCAGAACGGCTCGGGCCAGAGCACGCGCCCGGAACCAGGCTGCCTCCCGGGCTGGCCACGCACTGTTGAAGGGCGACGAAAGCACCGTTCGCGTGCATCCCGGCGCCAGATGCGAAAGGGCCTCCCCCGCCAGGGGGAGGCCCTTCCTCTACCTACGGCCGGGTCTAGAAGTCGTAGGTCGCGGACAGGCTGAACACCTGTCCCTTGCTGGTTGCCCTGCCATCCAGCCGCCCGCCGCCCAGGCGATCCTGGTTGACCGTCTTCAACGGCACCTCCTTGACGAATTGCCGCGAGTAGGCCGCGTCGATCGACAACTCCGGCATCGACTGGAAGCGATAGCCGGCGCCCAGGGAGGCGAAGTAGCGATCGCCGTCGGGAATCCGCGGGTCGCGGGTGGCATTGTGGGTCGGCGTCTGGTCGTAGGCGACCCCGGCGCGCATGGTCCACTGGTCGGTCACCTTGTAGTCGCCGCCCACCGCCAGGGTCCAGGTGTTCCGGTAGGTGTAGGGGATGGAGACGATCGTGTTGCCGTGGGACTTGAGGGTCAGGTCCTGGAACGACGACCACTCGGTCCAGGTGGCGCTGGCGCCCAGGCTCAGACGGTCGTTGAACTGGTGTACCCAATCCAGCGAGGCGTAGGCGGGGATATCCAGGCGCGCCGAGGCGGAAGCGCCCATGCGCAGGTCCAGGCCCGGATAGGCCAGGCCCGGGGTGCCGCCCTCGATGGCGCCCTCGGTCAGTCCACCGTCGTGGTCGTAGAGGTTGTAGTGCCCCTTCAGCTTGTTGCGGATCTTCGCGTGGTAGGCGAAGCCCAGGGTGTCGCGGTCGGTCGGCTTCCACACCGCGCCGGCGAAGAAGCCGGGCGAGGTGTTGTCCACCTTGACCCGCATCAGCGCGGACGAGTTCGAGGCCGGGAACGGAATCCCGCCCATGCCCGGGGAGTTGGCGGCCGAGGCATAGAGATCGAGGTTCTGGCTGACGAAGCCGGAGGTGCGCTGGATGATCACCCCGGCGCCCAGGGAGAAGTTGTCGTTGACCTTGAACGACAGGGAGCCGGTCAGGCCGATCGTCTCGATCTTGGTGTCCACCGCGAAATCGCGGCCTTTCCAGTTCGGGTCCCAGGTGCTGCGCATTCCCATCGGAACGACCTGGCTCAGACCGAAGGCGAAGCGGTCGTTGATCGGTACGACCAGGAAGCCGGTCGGCAGCCACGCGCCGAATCCAGCCTGGCCACCATCGTTGGTACCCAGCTCGGGGGTGCCCGGCCCGTCCTGGTAGCCGCCGGTCATGGGATTACCCTGGTAGTCGTAGGCATCGCCGTTGTACTTGATGTCGATATCGGCGTAGTTGACCGTCAACTGGGCGATCCGCTTGTCGATGAACGCCATGGCCGCCGGGTTGTTGAACGCGGCGCTCGGATCGTTGGGAAACAGCGAACCGCCTGCCATCGCACGGCCCCAGCCCGCCGTGTTGGTGGTCGGCACCATGAAGCCGCCGGCTTGCGCCTGGGACGTGCCGAACAGTCCGCCGACGATCAGGGCGCAGAGCAATGGCAATGGTTTTCTGGCAAACAGGCAGGAAATATCGTTTTTGTTGTTCAAGGTTTCACCCCTGGTGGACTGCTAGTGCACGGGGCACGATGGTCGGCCTGCTTGAGCGTCCTGGCGGACACCCTCCCCCAGACCGTTTTCCATGTGCGAACGAGATTCTGCGCCGCTTCCGGCGGAAACTCCCTCGGACCTGCCGGCCCGCGAAGGACGCCTGGCAGCGGGAGCGCGAAACCGCTGGCGCCGAGGGCGCCAGCGGCAGCCCGGATTACGGGTTGACTACGAAGGCCGGGGTCGGCTTCACGCTCAGGCTGTTGATCTTGCAGTTGCCTGCCAGCGACTGATTGCTGGCGCTGAGGGTATTGGTGGCGTTGCTCCAGGAACCGTTGACGGTGCTCGGGCCACAGGTAGAGGAGAGAATCTTGAAGCCGACGCCATCGACCTTGCCGGCGGTGGTGCTGGAAACGGTCAGCTTCCACGGCAGGCCGGTCATCTGCGGCACGCTGCACAGGGTGTTGCTGCCGCTGACGGTGACGCTGTCGATCGAGGCATAGGAGCCATCGGCGGCGGTCTTGCCCTTGAAGGTGATGTTGCAGGTCACTGGCAGATTGAGCGACGCCGGCGAGCTCACGCTGATGGTGCCAGGTGCGGTGAAGGCCGAGTTGACCGGGGTGATGGTGGCCGCGCTGGCCATGGACGAAACGCTCAGGCAGAGAGCAAGAGCAGCAAAGGACGGCAGGGACTTGATGGATTTCATTGTTTTGTATCCTTCCAGTGAGTTGGCAACGCTCGCGGTTGCCGAGCCTTGATCATGCGGCAGGATCGTCACCGACCCGCCCCCACGACCACCTTGTGCCTTCCCGTCCGATCCACCTGCCAGGCGAACCACACCACCCGCCTTGGCCGTGCGTACCGGGATCGGGAGAGGCTTTACCTCATGAGTCCTATCCGGTGCCGACGCTGACGGTTCCCACGACGAGCCGGGACAGACCGGATATCGGAAAGATCCGATAGGGTTTGCCAACCCGCCGCGCCTCGAGATGCCCTCCTGGCCGACCTCCGCGAACGCAGGCCTGACAGGGCTGGCAATCACCACGAAGGGGCAGTGGACCAGTCAACGACGGGGGCCAGAGTACGGTCAGCACGGCTCTGGAAAAGCCTAGCGAAAGAAGGGGGTTGACCCTCCGAAGGAAGGTCGGTGAATGCCGTGGAGGGCGGACGAAGCGTCGTCGCGAAGGAATCCTGATACCTCTGTCAACATCCGCGTCGGGAAGAAACGCACCATGACGGGGCGTACCTACCAGAATTGGCAGCTCGCGAAGCGACCCAGCCAACCCAAAGTTAGGTTGCCAACTATCGGTCGGACGAGGACGGCACGCGAACGAGACCCGGCTGCAACTCGAACACCTCCACGCCCTCCGGCGTGGAGCGTCCGATCTTGACCTGTTGCGCCATCACGCTGGCGCCGGGAGCCTGGCGAAAGTCCACGAACAGCCGGTCACCCTCGTGGCGTATCGCCTCCGGCGGCACGACGATGGCCTGTTCGTTGCGATAGGTGGTGACCGTCAGCTTGGCGCTCATTCCCAGACGAATCTTCTGCAACTGGCGGGGATCGAGCGGCGCTACCGACACCGTCACCTCGAACTGCGGGCTACCTCCCTGGGCCATGCCGGGCAGAGCCTGACCACCGAGGGCGGCGATGACGCCCGCCAGCGTGGTGCCCTCGAAGCCGTCGCCACTGATTTCCACCGCCTGCCCTTCGCGTAACTGGTTGATATCCAGTTCGGAAACCTTCGCAGATACCTTCAGCCGCTCGACGCTGGCCAGGCCGAACAACGCCTGGCCCTGCCCCAGCTTGCTACCGGCCTGCACCGGTTCGCGGCTGCCCTGCTCGCCAGCCAGGCCGGGCGCCACGACGACGATACCGGCAAAGGGCGCGCGCACCGTACGGCCATCCAGCTGGGCCTGCAGCGTCTCGTATTTCACGCTGGCGTTGGCCAGGTCCATTTCGGCGATCTGGCGATTCTCGCCCTGCCCCTTGGCGCGGGTCGACTCCACTTCCCGCCGGGCCGCCTCCAGGTCCATGCGCTGCTGGCTGGCCTGTTGTTCGAGATCGTCGAGTTCGTTGCGCGGGACGATCCCGCGCTGGAACAGCTCGCGGGTCTCGCGCAACTTGCGCTCGGTGCTGCTCTGCGCCAGCTGCGCGCTGCGCAGGGCACGACGGACCCGCGCCATGTCCTCGCCACGCTCCCAGTCGCGCAGGTCCTGCAGGGTGCGACGGGCCTTGAGCAACGCCGACTGTGCCTCGCGCACCTGCACGGCGATCTCGCGGGTGTCCATGCGCAGCAGCTCCTGTCCTTCCGCGACCCGCTGTCCCGGCTCCACCAGCAGCGCCTCGACATTGCCGGCGAAGGGCGCCGCCAGGGTCACCACGCGCCCCGGTTCCAGGCGTCCGACCAGGCCGATCTGATGCACCAGCGGGGCCGCCCGTACGGCGACCCAGCGCTCCCCTTCCGTGCGTTTCGCGGTGCCGCCGGCGAGGACCAGCCAGGCCAGCGCCGCGACAACCGCCAGGCCGGCGGCGAGCGACAATGCCGGCCGGCGCAGGAAGGAAAACCGGTCAGTGGTCATTGAGCGAAATCTCCCAGCTATCCAGGGTCATGCCGACGATCAGGTCGAGCTGCGTCTGCGCATTGAGAAACGAGATCAGGGCATTCAATTGGGTGTTCTCGACGTTGCGCAGGTCGGTCTCGAAGCTCAGCACCTGGAAGTTGCTCGAACGCCCGACGCGCAGCTTTTCCCGTTCGATCTCCAGCTTGCGCCGCGACAACGCGGTGGCGCGCTGGGCGATCTGGTACTGGCGCCAGCGCGTGCCGAGGTCGCGCACCGCATCGATGACGTTCTGCTCCAGGGTCTGCCGGGCATCCTCGATCAGGATCTTCTGGTTCTCCACGTCGACCTGGGCGCGCACCTCGGCCTGCCGGCGGCTGAGGTCGCCGATGGGAATTTCCACCTGTACCCCGGCGTAGCTGTCCCAACTGCGTGAATTGTCACCACCGCCCTCGCTGTAGCGGTCGCGGATCTGGCTGGCGCCGCCCACCAGCGAGACATCCCACAGGCGCTGGTTCTTCGCCAGCACCAGGTTGAGGTCGGCCTGGCGACTGCCGATCAGGCGTTGCAGGTATTCCGGTTGCTGCTGCAGGGCGGTCCTGATCGCCTGCTGGCGGTCGACCTCGATCGGCGTGGCGGCCAGCGCATCGCTGGCGCGGATTTGCGTCGACAGGTCCAGCGCCAGCAGTTGCAGCAGGGCCAGGCGTGCGCTGTCGACCTGGTTGGTGGACTCCTCGACATTGAGCTCCTGGCTGGCGACGTCGGCCTCGGTCTGCACGATCTCGAATTCGGCCATTCGCCCGGCGCGGATCATCGCCCGGTTGACCTCGAGCAGCTCCTGGGTCCGCGCCAGGGCTTCGCGAGCGATGCGCGCCTGCTCCTGGGCGCGCAGCAGCTCCCGGTAGGCGCCGATGACCTGGCTGATGGTCTGCGACACGCTGGCCTTGAGTTGCAGGCGATTGGCGTCTTCGGAGAGACGTGCCAGGCGCAGCGGCGCGGTGGTGACGTCCCAGCCCGCATCGCGCAGCAACGGCTGGACGACGGTCAGGTCGAGGCCATCGCTGCGGTAGCGCCCGGCCTCGTCGGCGGTGCGGAACTGCTTGACCCAGGCCAGGCTGAAGCGAGTGCCATATTCGCCAAGCAGGGTCGCGGTGGGCGAGACATTGCTGGTCCTCGTGCGGTCTTCGGTGGCGCGGTTGGCGCGATAGTCGCCGCGCACCACCAGCTTAGGGTTGAAGGCGTCGGCGGCGACGCGCAGGTCGAACTTCTGCGCGATCCGTTGCAGGTAGGCGCTACGGATTCCACGGTTGTTGCGCAGGCCAAGATAGACCGCGTCGCTCAGGCTGAGGTCGATCACCTGCTCGCTGAGCAGCACCGACCTGCCCTGCTCGCGGGCCATGCTCGGTACGTCCGGACTCAGCGCCGGGTTGAAGCTGGCCGCCACTGGAAGAGCGGCGACCAGCCACAGCACGCCCAGGCCCCACCTATTCATCGCGCAGCGCCTCGACCGGTTGCAGGCGAGCCGCCGAGACCGCCGGATAGAGCCCGAAGAACAGCCCCACCAGCAGGGTACTGCCCATCCCCAGCGGCAGGGCCGCGTAGGCCAGGGAGAAGGTCCAGCCGGAGAACCTGGCGTAGAGATACGCAGCCGCCACGCCGAGCACCGCGCCCGACAGCGCGCCCGCGGCGGTCAGGGTCACCGCCTCGATCAGGAACAGGTTGCGGATGTCCCGCTGGCGCGCGCCCAGCGCCATGCGCACGCCGATTTCCCGGCGGCGTTCGGCGACACTCATCAGCATCACGTTCATCACTCCGACGCCGCCGCCGAGCAGGGAGATGATCCCCAGTCCGGCCAGCAGGTAGGTGAAGGTCCGGGTCTGCCGCTTGAGTCCATCGAGCACCTGCTGCGAGACCTGGACCTGCGCCTCGTGGCCGGGCAACCGCGCCGTCAGGGCCGCGCCCAGGGCCGCGCCGACGCTATAGACGTCCGCTCCCGGCGAGACCCGCGCCACCACATGGCTGACCTCGGCGGCCGGCTGCAGGCGCGGCATGCCCGGCGCCGGCACGAACAGCGAGTCGTTGGCGGCGAACGGCAAGAGAGCGGCGCTGGCCTGCGGCTGGAGAATGCCGATCACGCGAAACAGATAGTCGTTGACCGTCAGTTGCTCGCCGAGGCGCAGCGGATCGCCGGGCGCCCCCAGGGCCTCGGCGATTGTCGCGCCCACCACCACGTAGGTGTCGTGATCGTCGAAGCGCGAGAGGAAACGTCCTTCGCGCAGCCGCAGCCTGGCGGCAGCCGCGAGCCCGGCGCTGGCGCCGACGATACTGGCGTTGCTGGTGCGTCCGTGAAAGGTCACCGGCGCCGAGTACAGGCCCAGCGCCGCCAGGTGCTCCAGACCGGCCACGTCGCGGAGCAGCGGTTCGGTGTCGAGCGACGCCGGCATCGGCATCGGCGCCTGCGGGGCGAACGGGAACTGCACCACCAGGGTGTCGGTGCCCATGTCCTTGAAGATGCTCATCGCTTCGTCGGTCGCGTTGCTGCCGATGTTCAGCATCGCGATCACCGATGAACAGCCCATGACGATACCCAGCAACGCCAGCAGCGAGCGGCGCCCCAGCCCGCGAAGACTGGCGAGGGCCTCGTGAAGCAATTGCCGGGGCGACGGGCTGGCGCTCACCGGCAGGCCTCCGCCAGGTCCTCGTGCACCTCGCCATGCCGCACTGTCAGTTGGCGCCCGAGACGGGCGGCCAGGCTGGGATCATGGGTGACCACCACCAGGGTCACCTGGCGCTCGCGGTTGAGGGTGAGGAGCAGCTCCAGCACTTCTTTCGCGGTGCTCGCGTCGAGGTTGCCGGTTGGTTCGTCGGCGAGGATCAGCGCCGGCTCACCGACCAGCGCGCGAGCGATGGCGACGCGCTGCCGCTGGCCGCCGGAGAGGTCCGCCGGACGATGGCCGGCGCGCTCGGCCAGGCCGACCCGGGCGAGCATCGCCTCGGCCCGCTCCAGTGCCTCGCGGCGCGGCATCCCTCGATAGCTCAGGGGCAGCGCGACGTTGTCCAGCGCGTTCAGCCGCGGCAACAGGTTAAAGCTCTGGAAGACGAAGCCGATCAGGCGGTTGCGGATCGCCGCCAGTCGGTCCCCGTCGACGCTGAAGATGTCGTGCTCGGCGAAGCGGTAGGCACCGCTGTCCGGGCGGTCGAGCAGGCCGAGGATATTCAGCAGGGTGCTCTTGCCCGAGCCCGACGCGCCGACGATCGCGCAGCTTTCTCCGGGAAAGATGTCCAGGCAGACGTCTTTCAGTATCTGCAGCGGCTGCCCCCCCAGGAGGTAGCCCTTGCCGATCCCCCGCAGGGAGATCAATGATTCGTGCTTGTTTGTTGTTGGCATTCGCACCCGACCGCTCGCATCCCTTCAAGGCCCGCCCGGTCGTACCGCCGCAAGGCCGGCGATACAGGCCGAACGGCCATACTGCTGATGATGGAGACAGCGCACAAGCCGCCACCACCGGCAACGCTACCCCGAGGCGCCAGCGCCGAGCGAAGGTAGCGGCTGGTCCGCCCGGCCAATGCCGGTACTCGATTCCGCCGGGCTTCGCCATATGGCGCGGCCTCTCCGGGCAGGCGGTATTGAGCGCACGGATCGGCTGCGCAGACCACTAGCAGAGCTGACACCATCGCGGCCGTCGATGCACCCCCATCTTTAGTTAGGTGAAGGCTCAGGCATGCTGCGTGGGAGCCTCCCCCGGGTACCGCCGATGGAGGTGTCCCTGCGCAGTTCCCATGTTCCCCAGCGCATGGCTCGTTGAATTCCAGGCATGAAAAAACCGCCGGCCGGCAACGCCGGCGGGCGGTTTCTCGAGGGCGCGCTTACGCCAGTTTCTTGTAGCGCACGCGGTGCGGCTGGGCCGCGGCGTCGCCCAGGCGCTTCTTGCGGTCCGCCTCGAACTCGGTGTAGTTGCCTTCGAAGAAGGTCACCTTGCCATCGTCCTCGTAGGAGAGGATGTGGGTGGCGATCCGGTCGAGGAACCAGCGGTCGTGGGAGATCACGATGGCGGAGCCGGGGAAGTCCAGCAGCGCCTCTTCCAGCGCACGCAGGGTTTCCACGTCGAGGTCGTTGGACGGTTCGTCGAGCAGCAGCACGTTGCCGCCCTGCTTCAGGGTCAGGGCCAGGTGCAGACGGCCACGCTCACCGCCGGAGAGGTCCTTGACGAACTTCTGCTGGTCGGCGCCCTTGAAGTTGAAGCGACCGACATAGCTGCGCGACGGGACTTCGTAGTTGCCGATCTTGATCTGCTCGAAACCGTCGGAAACCTGCTCCCACACGGTCTTGTTGCCTTCCAGGCTGTCACGGCTCTGGTCGACGCTGGCGATCTGCACGGTCTCGCCGATCTCGATGGTGCCGGAGTCCGGCTGCTCCTTGCCGGTGAGCATGCGGAACAGGGTCGACTTGCCCGCGCCGTTGCCGCCGATCACACCGACGATGGCGCCCTTGGGAATGCTCAGGGACAGGTTGTCGATCAGCACGCGGTCGCCGTAGCCCTTGGTCACATTGTGCAGTTCGATGACCTTGTCGCCCAGGCGCGGACCGGCCGGGATGTAGATCTCGTTGGTCTCGCTGCGCTTCTGGAATTCCTGCGACTGCAGTTCCTCGAAGCGCTGCAGGCGCGCCTTGGACTTGGCCTGGCGGCCCTTGGCGCCCTGGCGTACCCACTCCAGCTCGGCCTTCATGGCCTTGGCGTGGGAGGCTTCCTGCTTGGCTTCCTGGGCCAGGCGGGCGGCCTTGGATTCCAGCCAGCCGGAGTAGTTGCCTTCGAACGGGATGCCATGGCCACGGTCGAGTTCGAGGATCCAGCCGGCGACGTTGTCGAGGAAGTAGCGGTCGTGGGTGATCGCCACCACGGTGCCGGGGAAGTCGTGCAGGAAATGCTCCAGCCAGGCCACCGAGTCGGCGTCCAGGTGGTTGGTCGGTTCGTCCAGCAGCAGCATGTCGGGAGCCGACAGCAGCAGACGGCACAGCGCTACGCGGCGCTTTTCGCCGCCGGACAGGTGCTCGACCTTGGCATCCCACGGCGGCAGGCGCAGGGCGTCGGCGGCGACTTCCAGCTGGCGTTCCAGGTTGTGTCCGTCGGATGCCTGGAGGATCGCCTCCAGCTTGGCCTGCTCGGCGGCCAGGGCGTCGAAGTCGGCATCCGGCTCGGCATAGGCGGCATAGACCTCGTCCAGCCGCGCCTGGGCCTGCTTGATCTGGCCGACGGCCTCTTCGACGATGTCGCGCACGGTGGCCTGCGGGTCCAGCTTGGGCTCCTGCGGCAGGTAGCCGACGTTGATCCCCGGCATCGGCCGGGCCTCGCCTTCGATCTCGGTGTCGACGCCGGCCATGATCCGCAGCAGGGTGGACTTGCCCGCGCCGTTCAGGCCGAGCACGCCGATCTTGGCGCCGGGGAAGAACGACAGGGAGATGTCCTTGAGGATTTCACGCTTGGGCGGAACGATCTTGCCGACCCGATGCATGGTGTAGACGTACTGAGCCAAAACGAGCACCTCATGAAGAAAAGGAAAAAAACTCGGCCAAGTATATGACAGACCGAGAGAAAGCTGGCCAGCCACCCCGGTTTTCGTGGGGCGGGGCGCTTTGCCGGCGGATGTTCGCCGTCCGATTCCAGGCCGCTACGGTGACGCTGAGCAGCGTACTGGCCGCCCTTACTGTCTCCGCCACCCTCGTCCTGTCAAAGGCGTTCTGCCTGAGCGAGGCGGCGACCATCGCCCCGTGCGAGGTCTGGGTGGGCCTGGCACTGCTCGCGGCCATGGTGCTGCCGCTCAAGACCTGACGCGAAGCAAGGCGTGGGGAGATCCAGCCTGCTACAATTGATCCAAATCAGTCTCAAAAGAACAAAAAAAACCTCAAAAATGACACTCGCTCCCAGATCCGCCCAGCTACCCGACTCCCCGCACAGGGACAGTCTCGACCCAGCGCCAACCCCGTCGTCTCAGGACCAGCGCCTGCTCAAGGCCTTGGCCACCGCGATGGTCAATCATCCGCGCGCCACCATGGGAGAACTGGCGGAACTGGCAGGAGTGAGCAGGGCAACCCTGAACCGTCATTGCGGTACCCGCGAAGGTCTCAAGCGGCGCCTGGAAAGCCATGCCAGGAGTACCCTCGAACGCCTCACCCACAGCGCCGCCCTGCAGCGCCTGGAGCCGCGGGAAGCGCTACGCGAGCTGATCCGGGAACACCTCGCCCAGCGCGACCTGCTGGCGCTGCTGATGTTCGAGCAGAACCCGGGACGCCACGCCGGGCATGGGGACGCCAGTTGGCAGTCCTATGTCGAAGCCCTGGACGCCTTCTTCCTGCGCGGCCAGCAGAAGCGTGTGTTCCGTATCGATATCAGCGCGGCGACCTTCAGCGAACTCTTCATCGTCCTGATCTACGGCATGGTCGATGCCGAGCGCCGCGGTCGCGCGGCCAGCGCCGGGTTGTCCGCCACACTCGAGGAGCTGTTCCTGCGTGGCGCGTCGAACCCCGCACAACCTGCCAGCCCTTGAGCGGGCGGCAGTTGCCACCCGCTAGCACCGTTTCCCACACGTTTACCCGCTCAACTCCTGCCGCCTCGATGTACCACCAGGCTCCGTCCCTCGTCCCAGCCTCCGCCGAGCGCGCGGAACAGGTCGACCAGGGCGATCTGCCGCTGGGTGCTGCCGTCGATGAAGGCGATCTCGTTGAGGAAGCTGCTGCGCTGCGCATCGAGGTAGCGCAGGTGGTTGTCGACGCCACTCTCGTAGCGTGCCTTGGCCAGCTTCAGGGCTTCGTTGCTGCTGTTCGCCAGGGCGCGCAGGGCCTTCTCTTCGCGACGCAGGGTATCGCTGGCCGCCAGGGCGTCGGCGACCTCGCGGAAAGCGGTCTGGATGGTCCCCTCGTAGGCAGCCACCGCCGAATCCTTGCGCGCCTCGGCCAGGCTCAGGTTGGCACGGTTGCGCCCGCCATCGAAGATCGGCAGCGTCAGCGTCGGCAGGAAGCTCCAGGAGCGCGAGCCGCCATCGAACAGGCCGGACATTTCCGCGCTGGAGGTGCCGAAGCTGCCGGTCAGGCTGATGCGTGGGAAGAACGCCGCGCGCGCCGCGCCGATATCCGCGTTGCGCGCCCGCAAACGATGTTCGGCGGCAAGGATGTCCGGGCGTCGCTCGATCAGCTCGGACGGCGTGCCGGGAGCGATGTCCTGCAGCAGCTTCGGCCGCTGCCCCGGACTCCGCGGAATCGCCTGCGCGGCATCGTCGCTGCCCAGCAGCAACACCAGCGCGTTGAATGCCTGCTGTTTCTGCCGCAGGTTGCGCTCCTGCTCGGCGCGCGCCTGCTCCACCAGGCCAAGGGCTTCCTGGTAGTCCAGCGCGGTGGCGGCGCCGGCCGCGCGGCGCTGGTCGATCAGGGCGAAGGAATACTCGCGGCTGACCAGGGTCTGACGGGTCAGCGCCAGGCGCCGCAGGGCGCCGTCGTAGCTCAGGTAGGCCTGGCTGACCTCGGCGACCAGGGCGATCCGTGCCGCGCGCGCTGCCTCCTCGCTGGCCAGGTACTGTTGCAGGGCTGCGTCGGTCAGGCTCTTGACCCGACCGAAGAGGTCCAGTTCGTACTCCGGCAGGGCCAGCCCGACCTGGTAGCTGCTGGCCACTTCCGAGCGATTGCCGGCGGACAGGTCGGCCGGCTGCCGCTGGCGGTTGCCGGTGGCAGCGGCATTCAGGCCCGGAACCCGGTCGGCGCGCTGGATTCGGTACTGCGCGCGGGCCGCCTCGATATCCAGGAGGGTCTGGCGCAGCGAGCGGTTGTTATCCAGGGCCATGTCCACCAGGCGGCGTAGTTCGGCATCGACGATGAAACTCTTCCAATCCAGCGTGTCGATCGCCGCGCCCTGGCGCTGGGCGGCGGCGCCGCTCCAGCTGTCGGCCACCGGCGCGGCGGGACGTTCGTAGGTCGGCGCCATGGAGCAGGCGCCGAGGGTCAGGGCGATCAGCAGCGCCGATACGCCGAAAGCAGGTTTGCGCATCTCGTTCACTCCCCGGCCGAAGCGGCCTGTTCGATGGGTGCCGGCTTGCTGCGCAGCAGCGACAGCAGCCAGACGAAACAGATAGGTACGAACAGCACGCCGAGGAAGGTGGCGCTGAGCATCCCGCCGATCACTCCGGTGCCGATGGCACGCTGGCTCGCCGCGCCGGCACCGCTGGCCAGGGCCAGGGGTATCACGCCGAGGATGAACGCCATGGAAGTCATGATGATCGGCCGGAAGCGCAGGCGCGCGGCCTCGATGGCGGCGTCGCGCAGGCTATGCCCCTGCTCCCAGAGTTCCTTGGCGAACTCGACGATGAGAATCGCGTTCTTCGCCGAAAGACCGATGATGGTGATCAGGCCGACCTTGAAATACACGTCGTTGGACATACCGCTGACCATCACCGCGAGCACCGCGCCGATGGCGCCGATCGGCACGATCAGCATCACCGACAGCGGGATCGACCAGCTCTCGTAGAGCGCCACCAGCAACAGGAACACCACCAGGATGGCGAGGGCGAACAGGCTGGTGGCCTGCCCGGCGGAGACCTTCTCCTGATAGGACAGGCCGGTCCACTCGTAGCCGATGCCGGCCGGCAGCTGCGCGGCCAGGCGCTCCATTTCCGCCATGGCTTCGCCGGTACTGAAGCCGGGCGCGGCGTCACCGACGATGCGGATCGACGGGTAGCCGTTATAGCGCACCAATTGCACCGGTCCCTCTTCCCATTTCACGCTGACGAAGGCGCTGAGCGGTACCAGGTTGCCAGCAGCGTTAGGCACGTATAGCTCGAGCACGCTTTCCGGGGTCATCCGGTTGCCCTGTTCGGCCTGGATCACCACCCGCTGTTGGCGCCCCGCATTGGTGAAGTCGTTGATCACCTCCGAGCCGAAGGCAGCGGACAGCGTGCCGCTGATGGTCTCGAAGCTCACCCCCAGGGCACGGGCCTTCTCCCGGTCGATCAACAGGCGCAGTTGCGGCGCTTCGGCCAGTCCTTCCATCATCGCGTAAAGGAATTTCGGGTTGGTCTGGATCTCGCCAAGAAGAGTGTCGCGAGCCTGCAGCAGCGCTTCGCGGCCGACCCCGCTACGGTCCATCAGGCGCAATGCGAAGCCGCCGGAGTTACCCAGACCGTTGATCGGTGGCGGCGACACGGCCATGACCGTGCCATCGTCGGGCAGCGCGAAATGCTCGTTCAGCGCGGCGATCTCGGCGGCGGCCGACTGCTCGGCGCCTCGCTCGGACCAGTCCTTGAAGGTCGGGAAGGCCAGCGCGGCATTGTCGCCCTGGCCGGAGAAGCTGAAGCCCGAGATCAGGAACACCGAAGCCACCGCCTCGCGGGACTTGAGGAAGCGCTCGAGCTCCTCGCCGGTGGCATCGGTGCGCACGCGCGAAGCGCCAGGCGGCAGTTGCACGTCGACCACCATGTAGCCGAGGTCTTCCGCCGGCACGAAGGCTTCCGGCAGGCGCAGGTAGAAGTAGCCGAGCATGGCCACCAGGCCGGCGTACACCAGCATGAAGCGTCCGGCGCGCGCCACCAGCTTCGAGTTGAGCAGCGAATAGCGCTCGGTGACGCGGGCGAAGCCACGGTTGAAGGCGCCGAAGAAGCCGCGCTTCTCGTGGTGCCCTTCGGGAATGGGCTTGAGCAGCGTGGCGCACAGCGCCGGGGTGAAGGTCAGGGCGAGGAAGCCGGAGAACAGGATCGAGACCGCCAGCGACACCGAGAACTGCTGGTAGATCACCCCCACCGAACCGGCCATGAAAGCCAGCGGCAGGAACACCGCCGAGAGCACCAGGGTGATGCCGACGATGGCGCCGGATACCTGCTTCATCGCCTTGACCGTGGCCTCGGCCGGGGAAATCCCCTCCTCCGCCATGATCCGCTCGACGTTCTCCACCACCACGATGGCGTCGTCCACCAGGATGCCGATCGCCAGGACCATGCCGAACATGGTCATCATGTTCACCGAGAACCCCAGCAGGTACATCACCATCAGCGTACCCAGCAGGCACACCGGCACCACGATGGACGGGATCAGGGTGTAGCGGACGTTCTGCAGGAACAGGAACATCACCAGGAACACCAGGACCATCGCTTCGATCAGGGTGTGGATCACCTTCTCGATGGCCACGTCGACGAAGCGCGAGGTGTCGTAGGGCACGCTGTACTGCATGTCCTCGGGGAAGAACGCCGACAGTTCGGCGAGACGCTGTTTCACCAGGGTAGCGGTCTGGATCGCGTTGGCCCCGGGCGACAGCTGGATCGCCCCGCCCACGGTGGGCGTGCCGTTCAGTCGCGAGGAAATGTTGTAGCTCTCCTTGCCGAGTTCCAGGCGCGCGACATCGGCGAGCCGGACCAGCGAGCCGTCCTCGTTGGCGCGCAGCACTACCTGGCCGAACTCCTGCGGATCGTCCAGGGTGCCCTTCACCGCCAGGGTCGCCGTCAGCTCCTGCGCGGAACTGCCCGGTGCGCTGCCGAAGGCGCCGGCCGGCACCTGCACGTTCTGCCCGCGGATGGCATTGCTCACGTCGTCGATGGAGAGGCCGAAGCCCACCAGCTTCTGCGGATCGATCCAGACCCGCATGGCCGCCTCGGAAGAGAAGAATTGCAGCTTGCCGACGCCCGGCAGGCGCCGCAGCTCGTTGTTGATATTGCGCGCGGCGTAGTCGCCGAGGGCGGTGGTGTCGCTGCGCTGAGCGCCTTCCTTGTAGCTGAGCGCATAGATCAGCAGGAAACCGGCGCTGGTCTGCTCGACCTGCAGGCCCTGGGTCAGCACCGCCTGCGGCATGCGCGCCTCGGCTTTCTTCAGGCGGTTCTGCACGTCCACCTGGGCCAGGTCCGGATCGGTGCCCGGCTCGAAGGTGACGACGATCTCGGCGGTGCCGTTGGAGTTGTTGGTCGACTCGAAGTAGAGCAGGCCCTTGGCGCCGTTCAGCGACTCCTCGAGCACACTGGTGACGGAGTCCACCAGCACCTTCGCCGAGGCGCCGGGATAGGTGGCGGTGATGGTGATCTGTGGCGGCGCGACATTGGGGTACTGCGCTACCGGCAATTTGGAAATGACCAGCAGGCCGGCCAGGGAGATGAACAGGGCCACCACCCAGGCGAAGTTCGGCCGCTTGATGAAGAATTCGGACATCGGAAAATCCTCGGGGCGAACCCGCCCTTACTGTTGCGGCGCAGGTGACTGGGCTTGCGCCTGGGCACCATCCGGCTTCGGCACGATCTTCACCCCCGGCTGCACCGCAGCCAGGCCGCCGACTATGACCCGGTCACCCGGCTCCAGGCCCTCGGTGATCTGCCAGCGCGAACCCTGCATGACGCCGGTACCGACGCTGCGCGCCTCGGCGCGCTCGTCGGCGCCCACCACCATCACCTGGGCGCTGCCGTCGCTGGAGCGGTGCACGGCCCGTTGCGGCACCAGGATCGCCTGGTTGTCGATGCCCTGGGGCGTACGTACGCGCACGTACATGCCCGGCAGCAGGACCCCGTCGGGGTTGGCGAACTTGCCGCGCAGGGCGATCTGGCCGGTGCCGCGATCCACCGCCACGTCGGCGAACTGCAACGCGCCCTGGCGCTCGTAGGGCGTCCCTTCGACGCGCAGGGTCAGCGCCTGGCTGTCGCCGGCGGCCAAGGTGCCTTTCTTCAGGGCGTCGCGCAGGCGCAGGGCCTCGGCCGCGGTCTGGGTGAAATCCGCATAGATCGGATCGAGCTGCTGGATGCGCGCCATCAGCGTCGCCTCGCCCTGCCCGACCAGCGCGCCCTCGGTCACCAGCGCGCGGCCGATGCGCCCGGAGATCGGCGCAGTGACCGAGGCGTAGCCGAGGTTCAGGCGCGCGGTCTCCAGGTCGGCCTGGGCCGAGCGGGTCGCCGCCTCGGCGCTGCGCAGGTCGGCGGTGGCGGTATCGAAGTCCTGCTGGCTGACCGCCTGGATCTTCACCAGCGGCTCGTAGCGACGCACCCGCGCCTGCGCCTCGAACAGCACCGCGCGGTTCCGCGCCAGCTCACCCTCGGCGCGCGACACCGCAGCCTTCAGCGGTGCCGGATCGATCTGGAACAGCAGGTCGCCAGCCTTGACGTCGGCGCCCTCCTCGAAGCGCTTCCGCACGACGATGCCGGCCACCCGCGCGCGCACCTCGGCGACACGCACCGGTTCGATCCGCCCAGGCAGTTCCGAACTCAGCGCCAGGGGCTCGGCCTGCACCGTCAGGACCTCCACCGGCAACACCATTTCGGCGGCCTCCTGTCGCTCTTCCGCCGGCCCACAACCCGCCAACGCGATGGCCATAGCCAACGCCCCGATCCTTCCTATTGCACGCAAATCAGCCATGACACACCCGACCGTTGATTGAAAACGGATCGAATGGTACTTTTTCGAGCTAATTGAGTCAATATTGTCTCAAATGATCTTTTGACAGCTAATTCCTTTGGACGCGAGGCCAGTTTTCTGCACAATGCGCACAATCAGAAAAACCAACCGGGACCCATCGATGACCCTGATTTCCCATGACGAGCGACTCATCAAGGCGCTGGCAGTCGCTATCGTCGACCGCCCACGAGCGACGCTGAAGGAACTGGCCGAGGCGGCCGGCGTAAGCAAGGCCACCCTGCACCGCTTCTGCGGCACGCGGGACAACCTGGTGCAGATGCTCGAGGATCACGGAGAGACCGTACTGAACCAGATCATCCAGGCCTGCGACCTGGAGCATGCCGAGCCTCTGGAGGCGTTGCAGCGCCTGATCAAGGAACACCTCACCCACCGCGAGCTGCTGGTATTCCTGGTATTCCAGTACCGCCCGGACTTCCTCGACCCGCACGGCGAAGGCGCACGCTGGCAGTCCTACCTGGAAGCGCTGGACGCCTTCTTCCTGCGCGGACAGCAGAAAGGCGTGTTTCGCATCGACATCACGGCGGCCGTGTTCACCGAACTGTTCATCACCCTGGTCTACGGCATGGTCGATGCGGAACGTCGCGGACGGGCGGCCAGCTCCAATTCCGCGCATACCCTGGAGCAGATGTTCCTCCATGGCGCCTCCAATCCGGCGCGCTCCTGACCCTCGCGCCCGCGGCGGCGCCCCTCTCGTCGCCGCATGGCACGGACCGATCCGCGTGCCGTCGACTTCGGCCGCCCGGAGGCCTGCTCGACACTCGGGAAGATCAGTCGTCACCGGTCCTGCGACAAAGTGCCTCGACAGCCGGAAAGGACCGTGACGCTCGTCGGCGATACTGGCACTTGGCCTTGCTTCCGGGCATCCTAACTGTCTACCGAATCACACCTCCCCCAGGAATTCCGGTCAGTGTCGACCCCCTCGCTAACCCCGTCGCCGCCTCCCGCCGGCGACCCACTGACCGTACCCGACCGACCGGCAGCCAAGGCTGGCCTGCTGTTGCTGGTCCTGTTGATGCTCGGCCTGCTGCTCTGGCAGATGAGCCAGGAGCTGCGCCAGCAGGAACGCTTCGAACACGAGCGAGCCGCGGCCCAGCTCGATCGTCTCAACGACCGCCTGTCCCTGACCCTCGAACTCAAGGCGCGCACCGCCCTCGCCCTGCTCCCGGGCGTGCCCCCCAGCGAGCGTGGCGAGATACAGGGCAGGCTGTTGCCGCGCATCAGCGATGCGCTGCCGCAGGTCCGCCAGTTGCAATGGGTGGACAGCGCCCCGCAGACGGACAGCCCGTCGCCGGAAACGACGCTGCCCGAGCAGTTGCGCCAGCACGCCGGCTCCGGCCTCTACCACTATTGCCTCGACCCGCGCGACGGCGAATCCCTCTACCTGACCCTGCGCGAACCCGGCAGCCGCCGCGACAGTGGCTTCTGGCTGTTGCACCTGGCCAGCGACAGCCTCGCCCAGTGGAGTCCCGACCTGCCCACCGGCAACCTGCTCTGGCGCCTGGAAGACCAATACGCCGGGCGGGTGCTCTGGCATACCCCGGGGAGCACGGCGCTGCTCGACGACATGCAGACCCTCGGCGTGGAACCGCTGCGCAACAGCGACTGGCAGCTTCGCGGGCTCTACGACAGCACGCGAGTGCGGCTCGGCCTGCTGCCGGGAATCGGCGGCGAGCTGGCGATCTTCCTCCTGCTGGTCGGCGTCACCGTGTACATGCTGCTGCGCCTGCACCGCGAGCAACAGGGCCTGCGCGCCATGACCCTGGCCTCGCAGCGCAGCCTGCGCCAGGCGGCCACGGCACTGGCGGCGATCGACGAGCGGGTGCTGGTGACCCGCGCCGACGGCCGCCTCAGCTACCTCAATCCCCAGGCCGAACGCCTCTTCGGCATCAGTTCGGCCCAGGCCCGCCAGCATCATCTGCTGGGCCTGCTGCCGGACCTCGAGCCAGGCTGGCTGACGGACGCCGGTGGCGACGGCGAGACCCGTAGCGAGCTGCTGCCGCTGCGGGTGCGCGGCGAGCCGCGGACGTTCACCCTCAGCCGCCATCCGCTGGCCAGCTATCCGGCGCTCGCCGACCAGGCCTGGACCCTCCGCGAGCAGATCCTCCAGGGCGGGCAGGTCTGGGTGTTGCGCGACGTCACCGAGGAACAGCACGCCCTCGGCGTCCTGGAGGAAACCCGGCGGCGCTACCAGGACATCTTCGAAGGGGTCGGCGTGGCCCTCTGCGTGCTCGACCTCTCCGCCCTGCGCCAGGCTCTTGTGGAGCAAGGCCTGGACAGCTGCGCCGCACTGCGCGCCTGGCTCGCCGGCGAACCCGGGCGGCAGCAGGCGCTGCTGGAGCGGATCCGCATCACCGAGATCAACGATGTCAGTCGCCGCCTGCTACAGATCGATTCCACCGAACAGGCCTGGCAGCGCTTGCTCGACCACGGCCCGCTACAACCGGACAGCCTGCGCCTGCAGGTGATCGAGGCGCTCATCGAGCGCCGGCCGGTACTCGAACTTGAAGCCACGCTGCGCTGCGGCAAGAGCACGCCGCGGCACCTGTGGTTGCAACTGCGCCTGCCGGAAAACCCCGGCGAATGGCATGCGGTGACCCTCAGCCTGTCCGACGTCACCAGTCGCAAGGAAGTCGAACTGTCGCTGATCGAGCGCGAGAAGTTCTGGTCGGACGCGGTCCAGGCGGTGCCCGATACCCTCTACATCCACGACCTGCACGCGCGCCGGGTGATCTTCAGCAACCATCACCTGGGCCAGCAACTGGGCTACAACCAGGAAGAACTGGCGCGGATGGGCGAGAACTTCTGGGAAACCCTGCTGCACCCCGACGACCAGGAATACTACTGGCGCATCCGCAACCTGCAGCACGTGGTCGGCGACGGCCTGCTGCTCGACAGCCAGTTGCGCTGGCGCCACCGCGACGGCCGCTGGCACTGGTTCGACATCCGCGAGCAGGCCTTCAGCCGCGACCGCAGCGGTCGCGTGGCGCGCCTGATCGGCGTGGCCAAGGACATCACCTTCACCGTCGAGGCGAACAACGCGCTGCGCGAGAACGGCCGACGCTACCGCATGCTGGCGGAAAACATCAGCGACGTGATCTTCTCCACCGACGCCGAACTCAACGCCAGCTACGTCAGCCCCTCGGTACAGCACGTGTTCGGCTACAGCCCGGAATGGGCGCTGCTCAACGGCCTCCATCAGACCGCCACCAACCCGCGCCAGCTCGGCCGCCTGAACGGCCTGCTGCGCCGCGTGCGGCACGCCATCGGCGACCGCCAGAAGCTCGCCGAGCTGCGGGAAAACCCTGGCCAGCATCTGTTCGCCCTCGACTGCCTGCGCGCCGACGGACGCAAGATTCCCATCGAACTGCGGATCGTCCTGATGTGGGACGAGCACGACCGCTTCGAAGGCCTGCTCGGCATCGCCCGCGACATCAGCCAGCAGCGCCGCGCCGAACGCGAGCTGCGGATGGCGGCGACGGTATTCGAACACTCCACGGCGGCGATCATGGTCACCGACCCGGCCGGCTACATCGTCCAGGTCAACGATTCCTTCTCGCGCCTGACCGGCTACAGCCCGGCCGACGTGCTCGACCAGCAGCCGCGCCTGCTCACCGCCGACCGCCAGGAAGCCAACCAGCTCAAGCACGTGCTCGCCAGCCTGCAGCACAGCGGCAGCTGGGAAGGCGAGATCCTGCAGAAGCGCAAGACCGGCGAGCTCTATCCATCCTGGGTCGGCATCACCGCGGTGCGCGACGAGGAAGGCGACCTGGTCAGCTTCGTCTGCTTCTTCAGCGACATCAGCGAGCGCAAGGCCAGCGAGCGGCGCATCCACCGCCTGGCCTACTACGACGCCCTCACCCACCTGCCCAACCGCACGCTGTTCCAGGACCGTCTGCATACCGCCCTGCAGCAGGCCGAGCGCAACGGCCAGTGGGTGGTGCTGATGTTCCTCGACCTCGACCGCTTCAAGCCGATCAACGACTCCCTCGGCCACGCCGCCGGCGACCGCATGCTGCAGGAAGTGGCGACCCGCCTGAGCGCCTGCGTCAGCCAGGACGATACCGTGGCGCGCATGGGCGGCGACGAATTCACCCTGCTGCTGCCTTCCCAGGGCGACCGCGAGATCGCCCTGAAACGGGCGATCCAGGTCGCCGAGCTGATCCTCGGCCGTCTGGCCCGGCCGTTCACCCTGGAAGGCCGTGAATTCTTCGTCACCGCCAGCATCGGCGTGGCCTTGTCGCCCCAGGACGGCGCCGAACTGAGCCTGCTGATGAAGAACGCCGACACGGCGATGTACCACGCCAAGGAGATGGGCAAGAACAACTTCCAGTTCTACCAGGCCGAGATGAACGCTCGCGCCCTGGAGCGCCTGGAACTGGAAAGCGACCTGCGCCGCGCCCTTGAACTGGGCGAGTTCGTCCTCCACTACCAGCCGCAGTTCACCGGCGACGGCCGCCGCCTGACCGGCGCCGAGGCCCTGCTGCGCTGGCAGCATCCGCGCCGCGGACTGGTTCCGCCGAGCGAGTTCATTCCGGTGCTGGAGGAGATCGGCCTGGTGGCCCAGGTCGGCGACTGGCTGCTGGCGGAAGCCTGCAAGCAGTTGCGCAGCTGGCACAAGGCCAAGGTGCGGGTGCCGAAGGTCTCGGTGAACCTCTCGGCACGGCAGTTCGCCGATGGCCAGTTGGGCGAGCGGATCGCCGCGATCCTCTACGAGACAGGCATCCCGCCGGCCTGCCTGGAGCTGGAGCTGACCGAAAGCATCCTGATGAGTGACGTCGCCGAGGCCATGCAGATCCTCTCCGGGCTCAAGCGCCTCGGCCTGGCCATCGCGGTGGACGACTTCGGCACCGGCTACTCCTCGCTGAACTACCTCAAGCAGTTCCCCATCGACGTGCTGAAGATCGACCGCAGCTTCGTCGACGGCCTGCCCCACGGCGAACAGGACGCACAGATCGCCCGGGCGATCATTGCCATGGCCCACAGCCTGAACCTGATGGTGATCGCCGAGGGCGTGGAGAGCCAGGCCCAGCTGGACTTCCTTCGCGAGCACGGCTGCGACGAGGTGCAAGGCTACCTGTTCGGCCGGCCGATGCCCGCCGAGCAGTTCGGCATGCTCTACGCCAGCGACGTGCTGTTCATGTTCAACGAGGGCTGAGCCGCCGTGCGGCGCGCTTGAGCGCCGCTTGTCCGCGACATGATGGCCTTTCATGTGCCAGCACCCGCCGCATGGGTTAGAATGCGCGCCTTTTCCCAGCACCGATCCTTATGAGGACCGCCATGTTCAGCCGTGATTTGACCCTCGCCCGCTACGATGCCGAACTCTTTGCCGCGATGGAGCAGGAAGCCCAGCGCCAGGAAGAGCACATCGAGCTGATCGCCTCCGAGAACTACACCAGCCCGGCGGTGATGGAAGCCCAGGGTTCGGTGCTGACCAACAAGTACGCCGAAGGTTATCCGCACAAGCGCTACTACGGCGGCTGCGAGTACGTCGATATCGTCGAGCAACTGGCCATCGACCGCGCCAAGCAACTGTTCGGCGCCGATTACGCCAACGTCCAGCCGCACGCCGGCTCCCAGGCCAACGCCGCGGTCTACCTGGCCCTGCTGTCGGCCGGCGACACCATCCTCGGCATGAGCCTGGCCCATGGCGGCCACCTGACCCACGGCGCCAGCGTCTCCTCCTCCGGCAAGCTGTACAACGCTGTGCAGTACGGCATCGACGCCAATGGCCTGATCGACTACGACGAAGTCGAGCGCCTGGCCGTGGAGCACAAGCCGAAGATGATCGTCGCCGGCTTCTCCGCCTATTCCCAGGTCCTCGATTTCGCCCGCTTCCGCGCCATCGCCGACAAGGTCGGCGCCTACCTGTTCGTCGACATGGCCCACGTCGCCGGCCTGGTCGCCGCTGGCGTCTACCCGAACCCGGTGCCGTTCGCCGACGTGGTCACCACCACCACCCACAAGACCCTGCGCGGTCCGCGCGGTGGCCTGATCCTGGCGCGCGCCAACGAGGAGATCGAGAAGAAGCTCAACTCCGCGGTATTCCCCGGCGCCCAGGGCGGTCCGCTGGAGCACGTAATCGCGGCCAAGGCGGTGTGCTTCAAGGAAGCCCTGCAGCCGGAGTTCAAGACCTACCAGCAGCAGGTCCTGAAGAACGCCCAGACCATGGCCCAGGTCTTCCTCGACCGCGGTTTCGACGTGGTTTCCGGCGGCACCCAGAACCACCTGTTCCTGCTCTCCCTGATCAAGCAGGACATCACCGGCAAAGACGCCGACGCCGCCCTCGGCCGCGCGTTCATCACCGTGAACAAGAACTCGGTCCCGAACGACCCGCGCTCGCCGTTCGTCACCTCCGGCCTGCGCATCGGTACCCCGGCCGTGACCACCCGCGGCTTCAAGGAAGCCGAGTGCCGCGAGCTGGCCGGCTGGATCTGCGACATCCTCGAGAACATGGGCGACGAGTCCGTGGTCGACGGCGTACGCGAGAAGGTCAAGGCGATCTGCGCCAAGTTCCCGGTCTACGGCAACTAAGCGACAAGGCAAGACGAAAGAGCCCGGCAAATGCCGGGCTTTTTCATTTCCTCCGAGGGAGGAGGCGCCGGGTAGCGTTATCGCCGGTCCTCGACATGGATCACCGCCAAGGCCTCGGCATCCTCGCCCCGCCGGGAGCGGCCGTGCATGCCGACGAGCACCTCGCCGGCGTCCTCCTCCAGTTCCTCGCGAGGGACGAAGGTAAGGATGTCCGGGTGATGCCCGGTCACCACCCAGCCGCGGCCGTTGTCCAGGGTAATCACGCCGAAGTCGCCCGCCGGCGTGCCGACCTGTACCGCTCCCCACTCGGCCAGCAATGCCCGCGCCTGGGCCGCGAGGTCCGGCTCCGGCTGCGTGAGGATCACGCAAGTGCCCTGGGCGAACAGCACCCAGGATTTGTCCGCGCCACGGATGCAGTCCCGCCAGGCGCCGATCAATGCGTCCCTGTCCATTTCCACGCTCCTTTGGCGTCGATGCGTCTCAGCGGCCTTCGACGATGCGTTCGAAGCCCTCGCGGATACTGTCCTCCGGCAGGTTGTCGCCAATGAACACGATCACGCTCTCGCGCACCTCGTCGTCCCGCCACTCGCTATCCCAGTCGAAGCCGTAGAGTCGCAGCACGCCCTGGAACACCAGGCGACGCGGCTCGTCGGCGATGTTCAGCACGCCCTTGTAGCGCAGCAGGGAATTGCCATGCCACTGCAACAGGTCATCCATGAACTCGCTCAGCCTTTCGAGATCGAGCGGCGTGTCGCTGCGCAGTACCAGGGTGCCGATGCGATCGCGGCTGTCCTTGGCTGCCACCGCTCGCAGCGGGCGCAGGCCGATGCCAGGACCGAGGTCGGCGTTGAGGTTGAAGCCACGTACGTCGAGCAGGTGCGCCAGGTCGATGCGGCCGTGCTCGACCACATGCACCAGCGCCCTCCGGTTGATCCGTTGCAGGCGCTGGCCCAGGGCCTCGAAGGTGGCGGCGTCGACCAGGTCGGTCTTGCTCACCAGGATGCGGTCGGCGAAGCCGACCTGGGCCTGGGTGATGGTTTCCTGCAGGTGACGCTCGGCGTTGGCGGCGTCCACCAGGGTGATGATGCCGTCCAGCACGTAGCGCTGGCAGAGTTCCTCGTCGGCGAAGAAGGTCTGCGCCACCGGCGCCGGATCGGCCAGGCCGGTGCACTCGATCACCAGGCGGTCGAAGTCGATCTCGCCGTTGTCGCGGCGCTCCAGCAGGAGGAACAGGGCCTTTTCCAGGTCGGTGTTGATCGAGCAGCAGACGCAGCCGTTGGACAGCGTCATCACCTGCACCGGCTCGACGCCGAGCAACTGGCCGTCGATCGGCGTCTCGCTGTACTCGTTCTCGATCACCGCGATCTTCATGCCGTGCTCGGCCTGCAGCAGGTACTTGAGCAGGGTGGTCTTGCCGGCGCCGAGGAAGCCGGTGAGCACGGTGACGGGGATCGGGGCGTGGTTGTCGTTGGCTACTTCGGACATGCGCAACTTCCAGAAAAGACGCGGGCCACGTCAGACGTGGCCCGCGGAAGGATGGGGATTCAGCAGCAGCGGATCGGCCGACCCTTGCCGCCACCGTAGCGCGCCTCCTGGCGCTCGCGGAAGAACTCCTCGTAGGTCATCACCGGCTTGTCCGGGTGCTTGTTGCGCATGTGCTCGACATAGGTGTCGTAGTCGGGCATGCCGACCAGCATCCGGGCGGCCTGGCCCAGGTATTTGCCCATGCGGCTGAGGTCGTTGAACATGGCGAGTTCCTCGTTAAGGCTCCCCGGCGAACCGGGGAGCGCGGCCGGTCAGGCGTCGGGAATGGGCTCGAACGGGGTTTCCTTGTCGGTCCGCTCGCTCTTGCCCCAGGCCGCGATGCCGACCTTGATGGCGTAGAACAGTACGCTGAACACCACCAGCAGGAACAGCACGGTCAGACCGGCGTTGATGTAGGCGTTCAGCACCACGTGCTGCATCTGGCCGATATCCTTGGCCGGCGCCAGCACCTGGCCAGCATCCAGCGCGGTGGCGTACTTCTCGCCAAGGGCGACGAAGCCGACCGCCGGGTTGCTGTCGAAGATCTTGATCAGGCCCGCGGTGGTGGTGCAGATCAGCAGCCAGGCCGCCGGCAGGATGGTGACCCAGACATACTGCTGGCGCTTCATCTTGATCAGGACCACGGTGGCGAGCATCAGCGCGATGCCGGCGAGCATCTGGTTGGAAATGCCGAACAGCGGCCACAGGGTATTGATCCCGCCGAGCGGGTCGACCACGCCCTGGTACAGCAGCCAGCCCCACAGCGCCACGCAGCCGCCGGTGCCGATGATGTTGGCGGTCCACGACTCGGTCTTCTTCAGCGCCGGCACGAAGTTGCCCAACAGGTCCTGCAGCATGAAGCGCCCGGCACGGGTGCCGGCGTCCACCGCGGTGAGGATGAACAAGGCCTCGAAGAGGATCGCGAAGTGGTACCAGAAGGCCATGGTGTTCTCGCCCGGCAGCACCTGGTGGAGGATGTGCGCGATCCCCACCGCCAGGGTCGGCGCGCCGCCGGCACGGGCCAGGATGGTGGTCTCGCCGATGTCCTGGGCGGTCTGGGTGAGTTGCTCCGGCGTGATGGCGAAGCCCCAGCTGCTGACGGTCGCGGCCACCGCGTTGACGTCGGCGCCGACCACCGCCGGCGGGCTGTTCATGGCGAAGTAGATGCCCGGCTCGATCACCGAGGCGGCGACCATCGCCATGATCGCCACGAAGGACTCCATCAGCATGCCGCCGTAGCCGATGTAGCGGGCGTCGGGCTCGCGGTTGAGCAGCTTCGGCGTGGTCCCCGAGGAGATCAGCGCGTGGAAGCCGGACACCGCGCCGCAGGCGATGGTGATGAACAGGAACGGGAACAGGCTGCCTTTCCAGACCGGGCCGGTGCCGTCGGTGAACTGGGTCAGGGCCGGCATCTTCAGTTCCGGCATGACGATCAGGATGCCGATCGCCAGGCCGATGATGGTGCCGATCTTGAGGAAGGTCGACAGGTAGTCGCGCGGCGCCAGCAGCAGCCACACCGGCAGTACCGAGGCGACGGCGCCGTAGCCGATCAGCATCCAGGTGATCTGGATTCCACTGAAGGTGAAATGCGGCGCCCATTCCGGACTGGCCGCGACCTGCCCGCCGAGCCAGATCGAACCGAGCAGGAGGAACACCCCGATGATCGAGATCTCGCCGATCCGGCCGGGGCGGATGAAGCGCATGTAGACGCCCATGAACAGCGCGATGGGAATGGTCGCGAGGACGGTGAACATGCCCCAGGGGCTGTCGGCCAGAGCCTTCACCACGATCAGCGCGAGCACCGCGAGGATGATGATCATGATCAGGAAGGCGCCGAACAGCGCGATGGTCCCGGCCACCTGGCCCATTTCCTCGCGCACCAGCTCGCCCAGCGAGCGGCCGTTGCGACGGCTGGAGATGAACAGGACCATGAAGTCCTGCACCGCGCCGGCGAGGACTACGCCGGCGATCAGCCAGAGGGTGCCGGGCAGGTAGCCCATCTGCGCGGCAAGGACCGGACCGACCAGCGGACCGGCGCCGGCGATGGCGGCGAAGTGGTGGCCGAAGAGGATGTGCTTGTTGGTCGGGACGTAGTCCAGGCCATCGTTGTTGAGTACCGCGGGAGTGGCGCGGTTGGGGTCCAGTTGCATCACCTTGCTGGCGATGAACAGGCTGTAGTAACGGTAGGCGACCAGGTAGATGGCCACCGCCGCCACCACGATCCACAAGGCGTTGATCGCTTCGCCACGACGCAGGGCGACGACGCCCAGGGCCGCGGCGCCCACGATCGCCACCACCAGCCAGGCGAGGTGACGTAGCAGGCTATTGTTATTGTTCATAGTGTTTGGCTTCCGACAGATGGAGGGCGCAGTTCTGCAGCGAAAATTCTAGCCGCGAACCGACCAGGGGTCATACGACCTTAGTCTAGAGCGGTTACCGCGCGATGGCGGTAGGCGCAATGTCGCAGGAATCCGCCGGAAAAGTCCATGGCCGACAAGGGCCGGCCAGGCGAAAACGCTTCGGCGCGGCCTTGCCCTCTCCGTAGGAAGCGCCCTGGGAAAACGCCGCATGCCCAAGCCGTTCGTCTGCCGTGGCAACGAAGGCGGCAACCTCCGGCGGGCAGGACGCGCACACGAAAAAGCCCGCCGTAGCGGGCTCTTTCCTGGGCCTGAGGTCTCAGGCCGGTTGCTTGGCGTAGCGCGCCAGGGTGCCGTCGCGACTCATCACCGCCAGGGTGTTGCTCAGGACCTGTTCGCCCGTCGCATCCTTGCTCGCGAAGATCTCGCCGAAATGCTGCTGGGTGACCTGGGCGAAGTGCGCCCGGTCCTTGGCTTCCACGCCGAGCAGCACGGCATAGGCGTCGAGCGCTTCGCCCTGGCCCTTGGCCATGTCCTCGGCGATGTTGTCGAGCATCCCGTTCATGGCGAAGATCGAGCGGCCGCCATAGCCCAGGCGTGCATTGGTGTTGCAACCGTTGGTCCCGGAGGTCATGCCGAAGGTGGCGTTGCCCGAGGTACCGTTGGTGGTGGTGGCCAGCAGGTGCGGGAACAGGCCGCGCTGGCCCTCGAACACCATGTTGCCCCAACCACAGCCATTACCGCCTGCCGCGTCGGCGTGTGCCGTCATGCTGCCCAGGCTCAGCAGCCCCAGAACCAACCCCTTGCTCAAAAGTCGCTTGTCCATGTCTGCGCTCCGCAGTTGTATTTTGGAGAAAAACGCTTTAGCAGCTTTGGCGAGACTTGACGAACTGTCAAACTCGGACACATGCCGCCGATCCAGCCGCACAGGCGGGGACGGACGGCACCGCCGATCGAATTCCGCCACTTCCCCGCCGGCATGGCTTGGCTATAGTGGTATCCAGCAGCGCGCACCGAGGGATCGCGACATGAGTGACCAGCACGACGAACGTCGACGTTTCCACCGGATCGCCTTCGACGCCGACAGCGAGATCCTCCAGGGCGAACGGCGCTGGGAGGTCTTGCTCCACGACGTCTCCCTGCACGGCATCCTGGTCGGCCAGCCGCAGGACTGGAACGGCGACCCGCAACGGCCCTTCGAGGCCCGCCTGTACCTGGGCCTGGATGTACTGATCCGCATGGAGATCAGCCTGGCCTGGGCTCGCGACGGCCTGCTCGGCTTCGAATGCCAGCACATCGACCTCGACTCCATCAGCCACCTGCGCCGCCTGGTGGAACTGAACCTGGGCGACGAGGAACTCCTCGAGCGCGAGCTGGCCCTGCTGGTCAGCGCCCACGACGACTGAGGCGGGTCACTCGAAGAGGGCGTCCAGGGCCTGCTCGAGGCGCGTCACGGCGATCACCTGCAATCCCGCCGGCGCCTCCTTCGGCGCGTTGCCGAGGGGTACGATGGCACGCTTGAAACCATGCTTGCCGGCTTCCTTCAGGCGCTCCTGGCCGCTCGGCACCGGACGCACCTCGCCGGACAGCCCGACCTCGCCGAACACCAGCAGGTCGTGCGGCAGCGGGCGGTTGCGCAGGCTGGACATCACCGCCGCCATCAACGCCAGGTCGGAGGCGGTTTCCAGCACCTTGACCCCACCCACCACGTTGAGGAACACGTCCTGGTCGTAGGTCGGGATACCACCGTGCCGGTGCAGCACCGCCAGCAGCATCGCCAGGCGGTTCTGGTCGAGGCCCAGGGTCACCCGCCGCGGATTCGCCAGGTGACTGGTGTCGACCAGCGCCTGGACCTCCACCAGCATCGGCCGCGAGCCTTCCCAGGTGGCCATCACCACGCTGCCGGGCACCGCTTCCTGGGCCCGCGTGAGGAAGATCGCCGAAGGGTTGCTCACTTCCTTCAGGCCTTTGTCGGTCATGCCGAACACTCCCAGTTCGTTGACCGCGCCGAAGCGGTTCTTCACCGCCCGCAGCAGGCGCAGGCGGCCGTCTGATTCGCCCTCGAAATACAGTACGGTGTCGACCATGTGTTCGAGCACCCGCGGGCCGGCCAGGGCGCCTTCCTTGGTCACGTGGCCGACCAGGAAGATCGCCGTGCCGCTCTGCTTGGCATAGCGCACCAGCATCGCGGCGCTCTCGCGGACCTGGGCGACGCCGCCCGGCGCCGATTGCAACTGCTCGGTGAAGATGGTCTGGATCGAGTCGATCACCATCACCCGCGGCTGCTCCTGGCGCGCGGTGGCGATGATGGTTTCGATGCTGGTCTCGGTCATCACCTTGAGCTTGTCTTCCGGCAACGACAGGCGCCGCGCGCGCATCGCCACCTGCTGCTGGGATTCCTCGCCGGTGACATACAGCGCCGGGACGCGGCTGGCCAGGTTGCAAAGGGTCTGCAGGAGAATGGTCGACTTGCCGATGCCGGGATCGCCGCCGATCAGCACCACCGAACCGTCCACCAGGCCGCCGCCGAGAACCCGGTCCAGTTCGGTGGAGCCGGTCGTGAAGCGCGGCATTTCCTCGACGCTGACCTCCGCCAGGGTCTTCAGGTTGGCCTGCTGGCCGGCCCAGCCGCCGCGGCCGGAGCCGCTCGGCGCGGCCTCGACGACGGTCTCCACCAGGGTGTTCCAGGCCCCGCAGTCCGCGCACTGGCCGGCCCATTTCGGGAAGGTCGCGCCACACTCGGTGCAGCCGTACATGCGCTTGGCCTTGGCCATGGGAACTCCTCTCGCGGGCAAAGCGCAGATGATAGCCGCTGGCTTGATTCCGATCAGCCTCGATCGACCGCGCTTCGCGCGACACTGATGGCCGGACAAGGAGACTTCCATGCGCACACTGCTGTTCCTGCACCTGCTGGGTGCCGCGATCTGGGTCGGCGGCCACCTGGTCCTGGCCCTCGGCATCCTCCCCGGCGCCCTGCGCCGCCGCGATCCCCAGGCGATCCGCGCCTTCGAGCAGGTCTACGAGCGGATCGGCATCCCCGCCCTGCTGCTGCAGGTGGTCAGCGGCCTGTGGCTGGCCAGCCTGTGGCTGCCGTTCGACCACTGGTTCGGCGCCACGTCGGTGGCCCGTGCCCTGCAGCTCAAGCTGCTGCTCCTGGCGGCGACCGCCGCCCTGGGCGTGCATGCGCGCCTGCGCCTGATCCCGAACCTGGACGCCGAGAGCCTGCCGAAGCTGGGCTGGCACATCGCCGCGATCACCCTGGTGGGCCTGGGTTTCGTCGCGGTCGGACAGAGTTTCCGTTTCGGCGGCGCCTTCTGAGCATGCCCACATGAAAAAGGGCGCCGGAGGCGCCCTTTTTCATGCCGTTGTCGTGAATGAATCAATGGCCTTTTCCGTTGGCCTTCCTCAGCCTCTCGGCGATTTCGTCCTTGAGTTGCACCCGTTGCTGCTTCAACCCCTGCAGCGCCAGGTCGTCGAGGGGTTCGCGACCGCCCTCGACCTCATAGATGCGCTTGTCGAGGCTCTCATAGTCCGCCGCCAGGCGAGTGAAGTGGGCGTCGTTGCCATGAAGTTGCTTCAGTTCGGCATGAAAATCCGGAAACTCCCGGGAAAGCGGATGTTGCTCGAGCGGCATGACGGACCTCCTCTGACGTTGTATACGACACCTCCAGACTAGCCCAGCAGGCCTCCTCCGAACATTGCCCCCGATCACCTCGCCGCCGCAGTGCCGTTCAGTTCGCCGCGTCGCAGGCTTTCCACGCTGTTGCCCAGCGCATCGCGGGCGCCAAGGTCGGCACCGCGCGCCGACAGCGCCTGGAGCAGCTCCTCGCGCTCGAACAGCGCCGCGTACATGGCCGCGGTCTGCCCTGCGCCGTTGCGCTGGTCGGGGCTGCATTGCGCGCCGATCAGGCGCCGGGCGATGCGGACCTCGCCCTTGAAGATGGCGCCCATCAGGGCGGTGTTGCCGCGCGCATCCTGGACGCAGGGGTCGGCCCCGGCCTCCAGCAATTGTTCCACCGCTCCGCCATGGCCGTGGTAGGCGGCCAGGATCAGCCCGGTATAGCCCTTGGCATCCTGCACATCGAGGTCGAAGCCGGCCTCGACGAACTCCTTCAGCATGGCCTGGTCACCGCGTCGGGCGGCATCGAAGAAGTAGTCGCGCAACCGCGCTTCGACCTCGACCCCATGCACCTCGCCAGCTTGCGCGGCCAGCGCCGCGAGCAGCAAGCCTGCCAGAATCCAACCTCGCATCGTCGTCATCTCCCACCAAACCGATAGAGGAAGGGCGGCCTGGATGGCCGCCCCGGTTGCGATCAATCCTGGAGCTTCGCCGCCAGTTGCCGGACGCGCTGCAGATCGGCCCCGGCCACCTTGGCCAGGCCCGTGCCGTAGTCGCTGTCAGCCTTGTAGAAGTAGGAAAGCATGATGTACTTGCTCTCGTCGTCGGTGATCGCCAACGCCCCGCCGAGACTGGCGATCAGGTCGGCCTGGTCCTTCTTGCCGTAGGAGCGGAACAGCTCGCCGGTCTGCTTGAAGTTCTGCTCGCGCTGGATCTTCGCCTGCTGGGTGGTGCCGCTCAGCGGGGTCCGCACGTAGCGGGCGCTGGCCTGCTCCTCGCGCGGATCGAGCCGGCTCGGCTGGTAGTTCACCCCGCTGGTACTGTGTCCGGCGTTCAGCGCGCCGTCCTGGTTGACGGTATTGACCTCGCTGCGCGGGCGGTTGACCGGCAGGCCCAGGCCGTTGGCGCCGACCCGGTACATCTGGGTATCGGCGTAGGCGAACAGCCGTCCCTGGAGCAGGCGATCCTCGGAGGGCTCGATGCCCGGCACCAGGTTCGACGGCGCCATGGCGACCTGTTCGGTTTCCTGGAAGAAGTTGTCGACGTTGCGGTTCAGCACCATCTGGCCGATCTTGCGCTCGGGAATGCCCGGCCAGATCTTGGTCGCGTCCAGCGGGTCGAAGTCGAATTTCGCCAGGTCCTCGGGCTTGAGCACCTGGATGTACAGGTCCCATTTCGGGAAGTCGCCCTTCCGGATCGCGCTCACCAGGTCATTGGTCATGTGGCTGTAGTCGCGCCCCTGGACTTCCGCCACCTGTTTCGGATCGAGGTTCTTCTGGCCCTGCAGGCTCTTCCAGTGGAACTTCACGTAGTGCACTTCGCCCCTGGCGTTGACCAGCTTGTAGGCATGCACGCTGTTGCCGTCCATTTCCCGGTAGCTGGCCGGGGTGCCCTCGTTGGAATACAGCAGGGTCAGGGTGCGGGTCGCCTCCGGCACGTGGGAGAAGAAATCGAAGCGTCGCGAGTCGTCGTCGAGGTTGCTGCGCGGGTCCGGCTTGAAGGCATGGACCATGTCCGGGAACTTGATCGCATCGCGGATGAAGAAGGTCGGGAAGTTGTTGCCCACCAGGTCCCAATTGCCGTCTGCGGTATAGAACTTGGTGGCGAAACCGCGCGGATCGCGCAGGGTTTCCGGGGAGTGGTTGCCGTGCACCACCGCGGAGAAGCGCACGAATACCGGGGTCTTCTCGCCCTTGCGGAAGACCTTGGCCATGCTCAGGTCGCTGATATCGGCACTGGCGACGAACTCGCCATGGGCGCCGGTGCCGCGGGCATGCACCACGCGTTCGGGAATACGCTCGCGGTCGAAACGTTGCAGCTTCTGCAGCAGTTGCACGTCCTGCAGCAGCACCGAACCGTTGGGCCCGGCGGTCTGCGAGTTCTGGTTGTCGCCCACTGGCGCACCGTTGTCACGGGTCAGGGTCGCGGCCTGCACGGACAGCGACAGGAGGCTGGCGGTCAGGCTTGCCGCCACCAGCAGGCGGCCGGGACGGAAGGCGTTCAGGGAAGGGTTCATGGAAGAGCTCCTAATGGCTTGTCAGGCGTCTTGTTGCGCCCGACCAAGGTAAGGAGCGCCGCCGGCGACGCTAAATTGAAAAACCTCACCGCGCCGATTAGGAATATCAATGCGCCCATGAATCGCAAAAAGAAATAAAAAAGACCGCCAGCCGAAGAAAGCCCGCGCTGGTGCACCAGGCACTCCCAGTTCGCTCGCCGGTAAACGAGTTCACCTTCGTTATTTGCCTGCGAAGTTAGGTCGGAGAACCTCGCCACTCCAACTTCAACTTCCGGCATCTGCATGGCGCAGTTCCAAGTTGCCGAAGTTGCTTTGTCTTCTTTCTTGGCGAATTCCTGAAAATCGACATGAGTGTAATGTTTTTCCTCTAAACTTCGTTTCTCCCCACAAGACCCGACGCAAACGTATGCCTTGCGAATTTTCGCGTTGCCGGGGGGAACCAAAACACCAATCTTCCAGCCTGAGCAACTTGCCGAAGGCTGCATTAGACTGCCTTTACCTATTAGCGAAATACAGGGAGTGAACCCATGGGTCTTCTGAGTGAATTCAAAGCCTTTGCCGTCAAGGGCAATGTCGTGGATATGGCTGTCGGTATCATCATCGGCGCGGCCTTCGGCAAGATCGTCTCGTCCTTCGTGGGCGATGTGATCATGCCGCCGATCGGACTGCTGATCGGCGGAGTCGACTTCTCCGACCTGGCAATAACGTTGAAGGCCGCCGAAGGCGACGTGCCGGCGGTGGTGCTGGCCTATGGCAAGTTCATTCAGACCGTACTCGACTTCGTCATCGTGGCCTTCGCCATCTTCATGGGGGTCAAGGCGATCAACCGCCTCAAGCGCGAAGAAGCCGTCGCGCCGTCCGAACCGCCAGTGCCGAGTGCCGAGGAAACCCTGCTGACCGAGATCCGCGATCTGCTGAAAGCCCAGCAGAACAAGTCGTGATCGCGTCGGCGGAACAATGAAAAAGGGCCCGAACGGGCCCTTTTTCATTGCCGGACAACACGCCGGGCGGCAGCGTTATCCGCCGCTACTGCGCGGGCACGCACCTACCAGTAGTTCTCCACCGCCACCTGCCCCGGGCGCCGCGTCAGACTGAGGTTCATGCCGCGAGCCTTCAGCACGGCGCGGGTGTCCTCGATCATCTGCGGGTTGCCGCAGAGCATCACTCGCGAATGCTCCGGGGTCAATTCCAGGTCGGCGACACGCTCCAGATCGCCGTTCTCGATCAGCGTGGTGATACGTCCGTTCAGGCAACCGGGTACCTGCTCGCGGGTCACCACCGGAATGAACTGCAGCTTGTGGGCATGCTCGGCCAGGTATTCGCGCTCGGCGAGGCCGGCGATCAGCTCGCGGTAGGCCAGCTCCTTGCTCTCACGCACGCTGTAGACCAGCTTGATGCTTTCGAAGCGCTCCCAGACTTCGAAGTCCTGCAGGATCGAGACGAACGGCGCCACACCGGTACCGGTGGCCAGCAGCCAAAGGTCACGACCATCCACGAAGCGGTCGAGGGTGAGGAAGCCGAAGGCCTGGCGATCGACCAGCAACTGGTCGCCCTCGCGCAGGCGGCTGAGTTCGCTGGTGAACTCGCCGTCCGGGACGACGATGGAAAAGAAGTCGAGGAATTCGTCATGAGGCGCCGAAACCATCGAGTAGGCGCGCCAGACGATACTGCCGCTGGGCTTGTACACGCCGAGCCGGGCGAATTGCCCGGCGCGGAACCGGAATCCCGCGTCACGGCTGGTACGCAGGGTGAACAGGTTGGGAGTCAGAGGCTGCACGTCGAGCAGCGTCTGGCGGGTGAATTTCTCTTCGCTGGCGGTCATGGTCCGCTCCGGATACCGATACTCCCCTAGTGTCCCGCAAAGCACCCGGCAGAAACACCCGCAAGGCTTGTGGCTATCCCCGCTGACGGGAATAGCCAGCGGCCGATCAGCGCTTGCGGTTGACCACCTGGGCCGCGCGCAACACGTCACTACCGATCTGCGCCTCGTAGTTCTTCCACAGCGGCTTCATGGCGTTGCGCCAGGCCTCGTGCTCTTCCGCGCTGAGGCTGACCAGGCGGCTCTTGCCGGCTGCCAGCAGGTGCTCGCGCTCCTTCTGGTTGAGCGCTTCGGCTTCCTTGTTCACCACCAGGGTGACCTCGTCGACGATGCTCTCCAGTTCGGTGCGGGTCTGGTAGGGGATGCTGGTCCAGAATGCCGAGCTGGTGATCAGCATGTAGCTGAGCGCACCGTGATTGGTCTCGGTGATGTACGGCTGCACGCTGTCGATCTTCTGTCCGGCGAGGTTCGACCAGGTGTTCTCGGTGCCCTGCACGCTGCCGGCCTGCATGGCCTTGAGGGTCTCGGCGTAGGACAACTGCTTGGCGGTGGCGCCGAGCATGGCGAACTGCGCTTCCAGCACCGACGACGGCTGGATACGGAAGACCAGGCCCTTGGCATCGTCCGGCCGGTGCAGCTCGCGAGTGGCGGAAAGCTGCTTCATGCCGTTGTTCCAGTAGGCCAGGCCATAGATACCGTGCTTGGCCATGGAGCGCAGCAGTTCGCGGCTCTTGTCGCGCTTCTGGAAACGCTTCAGGGCCTCCAGGTCATCGAACAGGAACGGCAGGTCGAACACCTGGAGTTGCTTGGTATAGGGCTCGAACTTGGACAGCGAGGTGGCCAGCATCTGCACCTTGTTGGCGCGCAGGGCCTCGATCTCATCGGCGTCGCCGAACAGCGTCGAGTTGGGGTAGACCTCGACCTTGACCTTGCCCGGCAGACGCTCCTCGGCAAGCTTCTTGAACAACAGCGCCCCCTTGCCCTTGGGCGTGTCGTCGGAGACCACATGGGAGAACTTGATCACGATCGGGCCGGCGTCCTCGGCATGGGCGACGGCGGAAACGGCGAACAGTGCGGCGAGCGCCACACCGACAAACGGCTTGAACATCGATGTACCTGTGCGATGGCAACGACGAGCCCCGCGACGGCTCGCACGGGTCTCGTTCGGAAAACGGGTTGGGTGACGGTCACCGCTCGAAGTGGCGAAGGCGCCCGTCCAGGCGCTACCGGGTCATGACAGGCGCTATCGAAGCCCTAGCCCGGTTATTATTGGCGTGCCCGGCTGGATGACTCGTCGGTAAGGAAACGACTAACCAGAGCCGGGTAAAGAATTTTTCGGCATATCCGTGTGCCGCACAAGCTGGAGAACTCCAACCAGCTCTCAGTTTCGACAGATTGTTAATTGACGAGCGGGATTCGCCCCGCCGGGAACCCGATGCCTCTATTCGCCACCCCCTTCGCCCAGCTCGACCTGGTCCGCCAGCCCGAGCAGGACGGCGAGCCCCTCCAGGCGTTCGATGCCGCCGACGAATACCTGCTCAACCAGTTGCACGAACGGGGCGTGACGGCGCAATGCCGGGTGCTGGTCCTCAACGACGCCTTCGGCGCCCTCGCCGCGAGCCTGGCGCCGCACGTCCAGGTCACCAGCAGCGGCGATTCGCACCTGGGCTTCCTCGCCCTGCGCAAGAACCTCGCGCGCAACGGCCTCGACCTGGGTTCGGTGCGCTTCGTCCCGGCCAGCGAAACCGCCGTGGGGCCCTTCGATCACGTGCTGGTCAAGGTGCCGAAGACCCTCGCGTTGCTGGAGGAGCAACTGATCCGCCTGCACGGCCAACTGGCACCGGGCGCGCAGGTCGTCGCCGCGGGGATGGTCAAGCACTTGCCGCGCGCCGCCGGCGACCTGCTGGAACGCTACATCGGCCCGATGCACGCTTCGCTGGCGGTGAAGAAGGCCCGCCTGCTGATCGCCGAGGCAGCGGAGCGCCCGCAACCGCGCTCGCCCTATCCGACCCGCTATCGCCTGGAGCAGCCGCCGCTGACGCTGCTCAACCACGCCAACGTATTCTGCCGAGAAGGTCTCGACATCGGCACCCGCGCCTTCCTCCCGCACCTGCCGCGCAGCCTCGGCGCGCTACGCGCCGCCGACCTGGGCTGCGGCAACGGGGTGCTCGGCATCGCCTACGCGCTGCTCAACCCGCAGGCCGAGCTGGCCCTGGTGGATGAGTCGTACATGGCCGTGCAGTCGGCGCGGGAAAACTGGCGAGCGGCGCTGGGCGAGCGGCCGGCGACGTTCCGCGCCGACGATGGCCTGGCCGGCCAGGCGGCGGGCTCGCTGGACCTGGTCCTGTGCAACCCGCCGTTCCACCAGCAGCAGGTGGTCGGCGACTTCCTCGCCTGGCGCATGTTTCTCCAGGCTCGCGATGCCCTGGCGGCGGGCGGCGAACTGTGGATCGTCGGCAACCGCCACCTGGGCTACCACGCCAAGCTCAAGCGGCTGTTCCGCGGGGTCGAGCAGGTCGCGGCGAATCCGAAGTTCGTGATCCTGAAAGCGGGAAAATAGTCAGCCGAGCGCCGCCGGGGTGTCCACGTCGCGGAGTACGCCCGGATCGTCGCACGGCACCTCGCACCAGGCCGGACGATAGGCCTGCAGCACACGGCGCGCGCCCTGGTCGCCGTCCAGTTGCGCAAGCGCGTCCCAGAAAGCGCGGCCGAACAGCACCGGATGGCCGCGCTGACCGTCGTACAGGGGAAACACGATGGCTTCGGGAGTGGCCATCGCGGCCAGACGCTCGAGGGTATCGGCGGCGATCCAGGGCATGTCGCCGAGCAGGACGGCGATGGCCCGGGCCGTGCTGTTCCTCGCCGCCGCGACGCCGGCGGCCAGGCTGTGGCCCATGCCCAACGATGCATCGAGGCTGTGGACAAGCCGCTGCTGCGCCGGCAGGCCCAGGCTCGCCGGGGTGTCTCCGGCACGCACCACCACCCGCACCTCGGCGAACGCCTCGCGCGCCCGCGCCACGCTGGCCGCCAGCAGGGTCGTGCCATCAGCCAGGCGCGCCAGGCGCTTGTCGCTGCCGAAGCGGCGCCCCTGCCCGGCCGCCAGGACCAGGCACAGCACCTCGTCGGCGGCGACCATCAGAGCCGCTCGCGGGGAATGCCGTTGCGGATGCGAAGAATGTCCGCCAGCACCGCCAGGGCGATTTCCGCCGGCGTCTTGCTGCCGAGGTTGAGGCCGATCGGCGCGTGGATCCGCGCCAGTTCGGCATCGCCCAGGCCGCCGATGCGCCGCAGGCGCTCGAAGCGTTTCTCCGAGGTCGCCCGCGATCCCATCACGCCGATATAGAAGGCTTCGGTACGCACCGCCTCGAGCATCGCCAGGTCGTCGATCTTCGGATCGTGGGTCAACGCCACCACCGCCGTATCGGCGTGGCAACCGCCGTCGGCGATGAACAGCGAGGGCAGCTCGCGACGGATCTCGATGCCCTCCAGCACCACGCCGCGCAAGGCTTCTTCGCGCGGGTCGCAGAGGATCACCTCGAAGCCCAGGCCCTTGCCGAACTCGGCGCAGGCATGGGCGACGCTGGAATAGCCGGCCAGCAGCAGGCGCTGGGCAGCGCCGACGCGCAAGCGCACGCACTCGCCGTCGCGTTCAGCCCGAGGGCCGTGGCTGGAATCGTCGCGCAGGCTGCGCGCGCCGCTGCCCAGCTCGACCTCGCGCAGCAGGCGGCGCTGACCAAGCAACGCCGACTCCAGCTCGCGCAGATGGGCCTGGACATCGCAGCCCGGCGCCAGGTTTTCCACCAGTACGTCGAGGATGCCGCCGCAGGGCAGGCGGATGTTCGAGTTCGGGTCGTCGGCCTCGCCGTAGCGCACGATCACCGCGGGATCGGGGAAACCGCCGGCGGCGACCCGCTCGAGGAAATCATCCTCGACGCAGCCGCCGGACAGCGAGCCGATCCATTCACCGCTGGCGTTCACCGCCAGCAGCGATCCCGGCGCGCGGGGCGCCGAGCCGTAGGTCGTGAGCACGGTACAGAACCACACCCGTTCGCCGCCCACGGACCACTTCAGCGCCTTGCGGACCACCTGTAGATCGAGGTGTTGCACGATTCACTTCACCTTGACGGTATGCGCCGAAGCGCTCTCCATCTTCAATTGCGCGACCTGTTGGGGACCGAGGTCACCGGGCAATCCGCCCCAGGTCTGGCGCAGGTAGTTGAGCAGGTCCGTGAGTTGCTCGTCGTCGAGTTTCCCGGCGAAACCGGGCATCGGTTGCATGCGTTCGAAGCCGGTGAACTGCTGTTCGACGATGCCGTCTTCGATCACTCGCAACAGATTACGCGGGTCTTGCAGGCGCAGGGTAGTGTTGCCGTTCATCGCCACCGCGATATGCGGCTTGCCCTCGCCTTCGCCGCCGTGGCAGCCGGCGCAGACGTTGAGGTACTGCTGGCGACCGCGCTTGCCGCTGTCGTTCAGCTGCGCCTCGGGCAGCGCCTGGACCACCTTGGCCGGCGGCGGCTGGTCGCCGAGCAGGTAGGTGGCCATGGCTGCCAGGTCGCTGTCGTCGAGGTGCTGGGTGCTGTGGTGCACCACCGGGAACATCTCGTTGAACATGCTGCCCTGGGCGCTCATGCCGTGCTTGAGGAAGCTCGCCAGGTCCGGCTGGGTCCAACCGCGCGCGGCAAGGTCGCCGGGCAGCAGGCTGGGCGCCAGGTAGCCGTTGAGCAGGCCGCCGCTCAGGCGCTTGTCCTGCTCCAGGGCGCCGGCCAGGTTGCGCGGGGTATGGCACTCGCCGCAGTGGCCGAGCACCTCGACCATGTACTGCCCGCGCTTCCAGGCCTCGCTGCGCCCTTCCTCCGGCTGCAAGCGCACGCTCTTGCCGTAGAGCAGGTTCCAGCCGGCCAGGCCCATGCGCACGTTGAACGGGAAGCTCAGGCTGGTCTGCGGCGCCGGCCGGGCGATCGGCTCCTGGGCCATCAGGTAGGCGTAGATGGCGTCGGCATCCTCGCGCTCGATCAGGTGATAGGAGGTGTAGGGCATCGCCGGATAGAGGTAGGCGCCGTCCTTGCGCTTGCCCTCGGTAAGAGCGGCGAAGAACTCGTCGGCGCTGTAGGCGCCGATGCCGTGTTCCTTGTCCGGGGTGATGTTGGTGCCGTAGATGGTGCCGAACGGCGACTGGATCGGCAGCCCGCCGGCGAACGGCGCGCCGCCCTCGGCGGTATGGCAGGCCATGCAGTCGGCGGCGCGGGCGAGGTATTCGCCGCGCTTGACCAGCGCCGCGTCGGCGCCGGCGGCGGAGGCCAGGAACGGCGACAGCGCGGCCAGCGCCAGGGCGAGGCCGGAAAGGGTGCACTTCATCCTCAAGCCTCCTTGACCAGGCCGAGTTCGTCGAGCACGTCGCGGGTGGCGCTGTAGTAGCGCACGTAGCCGGTGCAACGGCAGATGTGATGGCCGAGGCTGTCCTCGATCGCCTGCTCCAGCTCGCTGCGCTTGATCGGCTGGCGCTGGGCTTTTTCCACCAGCACGGTGGCGGCGTTGACGAAGCCCGGCGCGCAATAGCTGCACTGGAAGGCGAACTGGTCGACGAACTTCTGCTGGATCGGGCTCAGCTCGCGGATGTCGCCGTTCTCGTCGCGCTGGGCATGGCCCTCGATGGTGCGAACCTTCTTGCCGTCGAAGTAGTGCGCGCCGGTGATGCAGGTGCGCACTTCCTCGCTGGTGCCGTCCGGATTGTCGACGATCACCACGCAGGCATGGCAGATGCCCTGGCCACAGCCCAGGCGCGAGCCGGTGAGGTTCTGGTATTCGTGCAGGTAGTCGATCATCGGCAGGTCTTCGGCGACCTCCACCGGACCGACGGCTTGACCGTTGAGGGTCATCTGGAGCTTGCGGTTAGCCATGGAGGGCCTCCTTGATGCGGGCGGGAGTGATGGGCAGGTCGCGGACGCGCTTGCCGGTGGCGTGCGCCACGGCGTTGGCGATGGCGCCGACCACCGGGATCATCACCACCTCGGCGATGCCCTTGGCCGGATCGGTCGGTGACAGCGGCGGTAGGATCTCCGCCGTCTGGTTCCACACCGCCACGTCCTTCGCCCGCGGCAATCGGTAGCGGTTGAAGTTCCAGTCCCCTTCCGCGGGGCCGCCCTCGTAGAGCGGCATTTCCTCCAGCAGCGCATGGCCGATACCCATGGCGATGCCGCCCTCCAGCTGGCCCTTGACCAGCTCCGGCACCAGCACCCGGCCGCACTCGATCCAGGAATGGTGGTCGAGCACCTGCACCTCGCCGCTGCCCTTGTTCACCTTCAGCTCGACCAGGGTCGCCACCGGACTGTAGTAGGTGACCATCGCGTTGTTCAGCTGGGTCGCCGGATAAGCCGGATTCTGCCGGTCGAGCAGGTGGAAGCCGGCGCTGTTCATCATCGCCTTCTTCACTCCCGGCGCACCGTCGCCGTACTTCACCGCCATGGCGTCGAGCGGCAGGCGTTCGCGCACGCCATCGATGACGAAGTCCGCCTCGGCCCAGCTCCAGCGGTTGAAGCCGTGGACGCTGACGCCGGTGACCAGGCCCATCTCGTGGGCCTTCTTCGCCAGCTCGGCGAAGGGAATCGGCGCCAGGCCGTTGCCGGTCAACTGGCCGTCGACCCATACCGCGTTTTCGCGGCGCACCACATAGGGATTGGCCTGGCCGCCGAACGGACCGCTGCGCCACAGCTCCAGGGCCGCCGGCCACAGGCCGTGGTTGAACAGCACGCGCGCGGCTTCGCGGGTGGCGTGGCTGAAATAGAACGCCGAGTTGGTCGCCGACGACGGCGAGGCCAGCTTGCCGACCCAGCGCGGATCGCGTAGCGCGGCGTCCTGCTCGGCCTGGCTCATCAGGTAGGGATTGCCCTTGGTGGTGAGCCGCAGCTCGGGCCATTCGGTCTCGGCGGTCTTCACCTCGTCCGCCGGACGGCCGAGGAAGTCGCCGACCACGAAGGCCTGCGAGGTGGACATCCCGGTACCGATCTCGGTGCCGATGTGGCGCAGGCTGATGCGCCCGTCGGCGCTGAACTCGATGCTCGCCATCGGCGCCTCGGCACCGGTGCCGAAGTCCTTCTGGCAAATGGCGAAGCCGACCCCATACCAGTTGTCCGGGTCCTCCGCGTCGTAGCGCTTCTTGCGTGCGTCGCGGTCCTTCCAGACCTCGTGGGCAGCGGCCTTGTCGAGGATCTCGTGCAGGCGCAGGGCACCGGCCGGGACCGCGCCCTGGGTGTTCTTCATGCCCGAGCGCAGGGCGTTGCGACGACGCAGGTCGATGGCGTCGACGCCCAGCCGGCCAGCGATCTCGTCGACCATCATCTCGGTCGCGGCCATGGTCTGCAGGGTACCGTAGCCGCGCATCGAGCCGGCCTCCACGCCGCGCGAATGATAGGCGGTGACCGCCAGGTCGTTCTGCGGCATGTAGTAGATCGACTGCGCGGCGGTGGCGCCCACCGCCGCCACCGAGGCGCTGTAGTTGGCGCGCCCGCCGCCGTCGGCGCTCATGTCGGCGCGGAAGATGCGGAAGCCGAGGTCGTTCCTGTCTACCGCCAGTTGGTAGCGGATGTCGAACGGGTGGCGCTTGATGCCGCTCTGGAACTGCTCGTAGCGGTCGTTGGCCAGGCGCACCGGCACACCCTCGCCATACAGCGCGGCGAGCGCGGCATAGAAGACGAAGATGTTGTTGTCCTTGGAGCCGTAGCCGACGGTATAGCCCGGATGGATGTTGAGCTTCTCCAGGGCGAAGCGCGACGGCTTGATCATGTGCACGCTTTCGTAGGCGACTTCGAACGGGCACTGGGTGGCGACCACGAAGTGCAAGGTCTTACTCGCCGCGTCGTACCAGCCGTTGCCGTTGTCCGGCTCTAGTGCCGCCGGCTCGATCGATGGGGTCTTGTAGCGCTCGTCGAAGACCAGCCAGTCCTGCGGCGGGTTTTCCAGTTGCTCGGCCATGCGCTTGGCATGGAACAGCCCCTGCTCGGTGAGGTCGCCGTGCAGCTTCGGCTCGCGGGTCCATACCGGTTTGCGGTTGAGGATGGTGGGGAACAGCATCGAGTCCTTCAGGCTGGAGAACTCGTCGTCCTCGTAGGGCGTCTTGCCGCCGACCCGGACGAAGCGATAGCTGCCGTAGGGATCGCCCTGGTACAGCGGGGCCTGGGCGCCATAGCGGATCGCCTTGTCGTTGAACTTGAGCTTGAGCTTGGCCCGGCGGAAGCGCTCGAAGTCGTTCCAGATCAGGATCGCCACCGGATGGCCGATGAACATCGGCACCTTGCCCGGCGGCAGGAGCGGATCGGGCGAATGCGCCTCGGGGAAGACGATGCCGTCCTTCTCCAGGTCGGCGGCGGTGACGATACGGTCCGGCTGCAATTCGGCGCCCAGCCAGGAAAGGTCGTGGCCTTCGTAGATGCGGTCGGCGCGAACGGTCTTCAGCAACATGGCGTGGCCTTGCTGCTGCGGCCAGCCGGGCATGTCCCTGGCGCGGATATCGCGGGCGAACACCTTGTTGCCGCAGACCTTGGACAAGGCGTCGTTACGGAAACGGACCTGGCCGTTGCCCGCCATCCAGCGCTGGGCGGAAACGGTCACCTGGTTCTCGAACAAGGCAGCGAACGCCTGGCTGCCGAGCGGCGCCAGGGTGACACCCACGCCGGCGATCAACCCGCCCTGGAGAAAGGCGCGCCGGGATATATCACGGTTGGACATGCAAGTTCCTCTGGGTGGTACGGTTCCCACCCATGTCGTTATTCAGGCTTGAACAGCTCGTCCGGACGGACGAGGTGGAGCACGCAGGCGGAAAAACCTGACTCAGTAGTTAATTTTAGCGACAAGTCGCACCCGAGGAAAAGTCCCGTCTACCGCTGGAAGGCCCCATGGACACTCGACTTTGGTCGTCCGCCAGGTCGGCTCCAACCTTTTCGTGCGCTTCTCTGAATCTTCGATTTCGGCAATGGCAACAGCCAAGAGGTAACCGCATGTTACTCTCCGCCCTCCTCTCGAAACGCCCGACCCCAGCATGTCCAGCCAACCCAGCTCCCTGCTCCGCCATCGTCCCTTCCTCGCCTTCTGGCTGGCCCGCGTCTGCACCGCCAGCGGCTTCCAGATGCTCACCGTGGCCATCGGCTGGCACATCTACGAACTGACCGGCAATGTCCTCGACCTGGGCCTGGTAGGCCTGGTCGAATTCCTCCCGCGGGTACTGTTCATGCTCCACACCGGGCACGTTGCCGACCGCTACGACCGACGCAGAATCGCCGCCCTCTGCCAGACCGGCCAGGCCCTGGTGGCGGTGGCGCTGGTGCTCGGCGCGGCTTCGGGAGAGATCACCCGCAACATGATCTTCGTCCTCGCCTTCGCCCTCGGTACCGCCCGCGCCTTCGAAATGCCGACCACCCAGGCGCTGCTGCCGAACCTGGTACCGGCCGGACTGTTCCCGCGCGCGGTGGCCGCTTCGGCTTCGGCGATGCAGGCGGCGACCATTGCCGCCCCGGCCCTCGGCGGCCTGCTCTATGCGTTCGGTGCCTCCTGGGTCTACGTGCCGACCGCGACTCTCTACGTCCTCGCCTGCGTCCTGACGCTCAGCCTGCCGGTACGCAACCAGCCGCTCACCCAGGGCAAGGCCACCCTCGACTCGCTGCTCGCCGGCATCCGTTTCATCCGCAGCCGACCGGACATCTTCGGCGCAATCTCCCTCGACCTGTTCGCCGTGCTCCTCGGCGGCGCCACCGCCCTGCTCCCGGTGTTCGCCAAGGACATCCTGCTCACCGGGCCCTGGGGCCTCGGCCTGCTGCGCTCGGCTCCAGCGGTGGGCGCCCTGGCGATGTCGTTCTGGCTGGCGCACTTCAGCATCGAACGCAACGTCGGGCGGATCATGTTCCTCTCCGTGGGCATCTTCGGCCTGGCAACCATCGCCTTCGGCCTGTCGAAATCGTTCTGGCTGTCCCTCGGCGTGCTGGTGGTACTCGGCGCCGCGGACATGGTCAGCATGGTCATCCGCGGCGCCTTCGTGCAGCTCGAGACCCCCGACGAGATGCGCGGCCGGGTCAGCGCGGTGAACGGCCTGTTCATCGGCGCCTCGAACCAGCTCGGCGAGTTCGAGTCCGGGCTCACCGCACACTGGTTCGGCACGGTACCGGCAGTGGTCCTCGGCGGGATCGGCACCCTGGTGGTCACCGGAGCATGGATGAAGCTGTTCCCTAGCCTGGCGCAACGCGACCGCCTGCACTGAGGCCAATGCCGTCGCGCGTCGCTGCCCCGACAGCGGCGTATCGGCGATAACGCCTGGGGCGTTATCCGTCCTCCCCATGGAACACCGCACCTTCTCGGCAATAAGAAAGCCCGGCATCGAGCCGGGCTTTTCTCGCACCTTGCGGCGTGATCCGCGGTGTCAGGCGGGGCGCCGCATCTCCCGATGCAGGCGGTCGACGGTGCGCTCGCTACCGTTGTCGGCCAGGCGCAGATCGACGCGCCCCATGTCCTTGTGCAGACGGTCGACGGTCTGTTCGCTGCCGTTCTCGGCCAGGCGCGCCTCGCGGCTGGTCATGTCGCGGTGCAAGCGATCGATGGTCTGCTCGCTGCCGCTTTCGGCGACCCGGCGTTCTTCCTGGACGCGCGGCGCCTGGGTCTTGCGCAGGCGCTCGAGGGTACGGTCGGAACCGTCGGAGGCGATCAGTTGTTGGGCACCGCGCAGGGCGATGGATTCGACCCGCGGTGCGGCGAAGGCGGCATTGGCGGTCAGGGTAGCAAGGGCGATGGCGAGGATCAGCGGGCGTTTCATGGCAGTGGCTCCAGGTATTCGTTACGTGGGGCCATTCTCTGTTCGGGAAACTCGATTGGAAAACGAAGCGCGCCAATAGTATTCATCGACGTTTGAAATAGTGCGAATAACCGCTCTAGCACAGCAGTTACAGCAAGAATACGCCTCTCCGACCGACCTCGACACGGATTGACGGCATCGATATGAAGAATCGAAGAAATCGAAAGTTTGAGAAAAACACTCGGAATTGAGCACGGACCTCCCTCTCCGCAGAACCGGAGAGGGGCTCCGTCAGCAGCCTCCGGAACGGAGGCCGGCAGGGTTCAGAAGCGCGCCACCACGTTGAACAGGACCCGCGTCTCGCGCTTCCCATCGCGCTGGTCGGCTGGCTCGCCGATGACCTGGCGGGCAATCTCCGGGTTGAACGACAACTGGTCGGTGAGGTTGAAGCGCACCCCGGCACCGATCGAGCCGAGCTTCTGCTGCTCGTCATCGTCCACGTCGAGGTTGTAGGTCTTGCCCCAGTCGTAGAAAGCGTAGGCCTGGTAGCTGCGCAGCCAGCTATAGCCCACCGCCTGGCCATAGCGCGGTTCGAGCTTCAGGGCGAAGCCACGGTCACCGGTGATGTTGCCCGGGGCGAAGCCGCGACCGATCCCGCTGCCGCCAACGCCGAAGCGCTCGCTCGGCAGCAACGGGTCGAAGCTGTACTGCCATTGCAACTCGCCATACACCGACCAGGGTCCGCCGAGCCCTTGCAGACGCCCGATGTTGCCGTTGAGATAGACGAAACGTCCGTCGGCCACTTCGCGGGAACGACGTTCATCGTCCTTCTTGGTCGCGCCCCACATGTCCAGGCCGATGTTGTTGCGCACCTCCGCCAGGTTGATGCCCATCCAACGGTCGACCCAGTCATAGGTCAGGCGTTGCTGGAACACCCGCACATGGTCACGACCGGGGTTCGAGGCGTCGCTGGCGAAGTCGCGCAGGCGGGTCTCGGTATCCTTCCACTGCAACGCCAGGCCGCCGCTCAGGTTCTGCGAGCGCGAGCGGATGAAGGGATGGTTGTAGGAAATGCTGCCTTCGGTGCTCTTGCTGACGCTGTCGAAGGGGAATACCGAGTCCGGGATGTCCGGGTTGACCTTCGAATAGGAACCCATGATCTGCAGGGTATCGCCGGCGAACATGCCGCCCAGCGGCAACGTGCCGCGCAACTGGATGTAGCGGGTGGCATCGCTGAACGGCGAGATCGCACCGAGCACGTCGATCTGCTCGTAGAAGCCCAGGCGGGAGAACTCGGTGGCGCCGAAGGCCAGGGTGGTCGGGTCGGTGTAGTGCGAACCGCGGTTGTCGAGGCTGACGAAGCCTTCGTATCGCTGCTGCTGCAAGGCCACGTCGAGGTTCGACGAGCCCAGCGCCTGACCCGGGCTGAGCACGCTCTGCACGTTGACCCCCGGTAGGTCGCCGACCAGCAGCAGGCCGCGCTCCAGGGTATCGGCATCCAGCGGACGTTTTTCGGTCAGCGGTGCGAGCAGTTCCTCCACCCGCACCCGCGGCCCATCGACGGTTCCCTTGATCTGCACGTGTTCGAGGTAACCCTCGATCACCTGCAGGCGTACCTTGCCGCCCTCGATGCTCTGCTCCGGCACCACTACCTGGGTCAACAGGTAGCCGTCCTGGCGGTACTTGGCGGTGAGGCGGTTGGCCAGGTCGACCAGTTCGGCCAGGGACACCTGCTTGCCGAGCATATGCTGGTAATAGGACTCGAGCACCGCCTTGTCATAGCGGGTGTTGCCTTCGATGCGTATCTCGCGCAGTTCGAAGCGGATCTGTTCGCTGCCTTGCGGCGCGACCTGCTTGGGCACCACCAGCGGCGCCTCGGGCTTGGCCTGCGGCTCGCTGCGGGGCTTGAAGCGTTCATCGAGCTGGGATGGCTGTACAGTCCCTGGCAACTCCACGGCGGCGGCGGAAGCTGCCAGCATCCCGCAGCCACAGAGCGTCACCCAGCGAAGCGTCCATTGCGAAGGTTTCATCATTCACCTCGGGCAGATGACGCACTACCGCCCGGAGACGATAGTGCGCATTGCGAAAAGGGTTAGAAATTCAGAGGCTTGTTGAAGCAGCTCCAGTAGTCGGCCAGGTAGCTCTGGTTCGAGCAACCCGCCCCACTCTCGGCCTCTGCCCTGAGCGGACGATCGGTGAACTGCCCCACCCGCTTGGCGCTGGCGTCCTCCGCCGGACCCGCGGCGGTAGCCGGCAGCAGGTTAGGATCGCTGACGTCCATGCCCAGAGCGTAGGCGCGCAGGAACGGGTTTTCGAGGAACGGGTTTTCCAGCGTGGTGGTGCGGTAGACCGCATCCCCGGGGGTATCCGGATCGCGCCCCTTCTGCAGTTCGCGCAAGTCGGAGAGCGCTGCCAGTTGCCCCAGGTCGCCCGGCGTGACCGGCAGCGGCAGGATGCTCAGCAGGTTGCCCTGGTAGTTGAGCTGGTAGTTGCCGCTGGTGAGGGCAAGCCCACCCTGGAGGATGTCGTACTGGCCTACGGCTTCGCCGCCCACCCGACCGAGCCCGCCGGCGAGCACCTGACCGGCGCTATCGCCATTCTTCAGGCCGGAAACCTGATAGGTCAGCGCCGGGTCGGCGGTGCCGACCTGCTTGCTCTTGGCATCGGCGAATACGTTGAGCAGCGCCTTGGTGATGGTCAGGTCATTACCCTGGTAGGCCAGGTCATAGTTGCCACTGGTCAGCACCAGGCCGCCCTGGTTGATGCCATACACACCCACGTTCTCGCCTGCGTCGCGGTTCAGCCCGCCGGTCAGGATCGAGCCGGCGCTGTCACCGTTCTTCAGGCCGCTGACCTGGTAGGTCAGGCTCGGGTCGGCGTCGCCATAGACCTTGGTCTTGCCGTCGGCGATCACATTGAGCAGTGCCTTGGTGATGGTCAGGTTGTTGCCCTGGTAAGCCAGGTCATAGTTACCGCTGACCAGACCCAGGCCACCCTGCTGAATCGCATAGTTGCCTACGTTTTCGCCGGAGACACGAACCAGGCCGCCGCCATTGAGCACCGCGCCAGCGGTATCGCCGTTCTTCAGCCCGGAAACCTGGTAGGTCAGTGCCGGATCGGCATCGCCATAGACCTTGGTCTTGCCGTCGGCGATCACATTCAGCAGCGCCTTGGTAATGGTCAGGTTATTGCCCTGGTAGCTCAGATCGTAGTTGCCGCTGTTCAATGCCAGGTCGCCCTGATTGATGCCATACACACCCACGTTCTCGCCTGCGGCGCGGTTCAGCCCGCCGGTCAGGATCGAACCGGCGCTGTCGCCGTTCTTCAGGCCGCTGACCTGGTAGGTCAGGCTCGGATCGGCATCGCCGTAGACCTTGGTCTTGGCATCAGCGATCACATTCAGCAGTGCCTTGGTGATGGTCAGGTTGTTGCCCTGGTAAGCCAGGTCATAGTTACCGCTGACCAGGCCCAGTCCACCCTGGTTGATGCCGTACACGCCGACATTCTCGCCAGCCACGCGGCTCAGGCTGCCACCGTTGAGCACCGCGCCAGCGGTATCGCCGTTCTTCAGGCCACTGACCTGGTAGGTCAGGCTGGGATCGGCATCGCCGTAGACCTTGGTCTTGCCGTCGGCGATCACATTCAACCGTGCCTTGGTGATGGTCAGGTTGTTGCCCTGGTAGCTCAGATCGTAGTTGCCGCTGTTCAATGCCAGGTCGCCCTGGTTGATGCCATACACACCCACGTTCTCGCCTGCGGCGCGGTTCAGCCCGCCGGTCAGGATCGAACCGGCGCTGTCACCGTTCTTCAGGCCGCTGACCTGGTAGGTCAGGCTCGGGTCGGCATCGCCGTAGACCTTGGTCTTGGCATCGGCGATCACATTGAGCAGTGCCTTGGTGATGGTCAGGTTGTTGCCCTGGTAGCTCAGGTCGTAGTTACCGCTGTTCAATGCCAGGTCGCCCTGGTTGATGCCATACACACCCACGTTCTCGCCTGCGGCGCGGTTCAGCCCGCCGGTCAGGATCGAACCGGCGCTGTCGCCGTTCTTCAGGCCGCTGACCTGGTAGGTCAGGCTCGGATCGGCATCGCCGTAGACCTTGGTCTTGGCATCAGCGATCACATTCAGCAGTGCCTTGGTGATGGTCAGGTTGTTGCCCTGGTAAGCCAGGTCATAGTTACCGCTGACCAGACCCAGGCCACCCTGCTGAATCGCATAGTTGCCTACGTTTTCGCCGGAGACACGAACCAGGCCGCCGCCATTGAGCACCGCGCCAGCGGTATCGCCATTCTTCAGGCCGCTGACCTGATAGGTCAGGCTCGGGTCGGCATCGCCGTAGACCTTGGTCTTGGCGTCGGCGATCACATTCAGCAGCGCCTTGGTGATGGTCAGGTTATTGCCCTGGTAGCTCAGGTCGTAGTTACCGCTGTTCAATGCCAGGTCGCCCTGGTTGATGCCGTACACGCCGACATTCTCGCCAGCCACGCGGCTCAGGCTGCCACCGTTGAGCACCGCGCCAGCGGTATCACCGTTCTTCAGGCCGCTGACCTGGTAGGTCAGGCTCGGATCGGCATCGCCGTAGACCTTGGTCTTGGCGTCGGCGATCACATTCAGCAGTGCCTTGGTGATGGTCAGGTTATTGCCCTGGTAGCTCAGGTCGTAGTTACCGCTGTTCAATGCCAGGTCGCCCTGGTTGATGCCATACACACCCACGTTCTCGCCTGCGGCGCGGTTCAACCCACCGGTCAGGATCGAACCGGCGGTATCACCGTTCTTCAGGCCGCTGACCTGGTAGGTCAGGCTCGGATCGGCATCGCCGTAGACCTTGGTCTTGGCGTCGGCGATCACATTCAGCAGCGCCTTGGTGATGGTCAGGTTGTTGCCCTGGTAAGCCAGGTCATAGTTACCGCTGACCAGACCCAGGCCACCCTGCTGAATCGCATAGTTGCCTACGTTTTCGCCGGAGACACGAACCAGGCCGCCGCCATTGAGCACCGCGCCAGCGGTATCGCCATTCTTCAGGCCGCTGACCTGGTAGGTCAGGCTCGGGTCGGCATCGCCATAGACCTTGGTCTTGGCGTCGGCGATCACATTCAGCAGCGCCTTGGTGATGGTCAGGTTGTTGCCCTGGTAGCTCAGATCGTAGTTGCCGCTGTTCAATGCCAGGTCGCCCTGGTTGATGCCGTACACGCCGACATTCTCGCCAGCCACGCGGCTCAGGCTGCCGCCGTTGAGCACCGCGCCAGCGGTATCGCCATTCTTCAGGCCGCTGACCTGGTAGGTCAGGCTCGGATCGGCATCGCCGTAGACCTTGGTCTTGGCGTCGGCGATCACATTCAGCAGCGCCTTGGT